>NZ_JBIRFY010000005.1:0-584477 GCF_044327745.1 Streptomyces sp. NPDC018026 | reverse complement strand
GCGACTCAACTACTCCTGAGCAGCACGAATACATCTACACGTCAGTGACATACAACGCCGAACATCCCAGCGACATCACAGCCGAACCTCACAGCGCCTACGGGCAGAAGCTCGCGCCGGTGGACCTGGCGGTGGTCGATGAGGCGCACCGGACCAGTGGGTCGATGGGTAAGGCGTGGGCGGACATCCACGATCAGGCGAAGATCCCGGCGCACCGCCGGCTGTATCTGACGGCGACGCCGCGGATCTGGGAGGAGCGGCTGAACCGCGAGGTCGCCGAAGGGGTACGCGACCCGCTGCCGCGCGAGATAGCGGCCTCCATGGACGATGAGAAGGTCTTCGGGCCGGTCCTCTACAAGCTCTCGCTGGCGTCGGCGGTGTCGCGGAAGCTGCTGGCGCGGTACCAGATCATCGTCCTGGAGCTCCAGGACCCGGTCGTGACGCCCGAGCGGCTGATGGGCGAGGAGCGGCACACCGAGGAGGTCCGCGGGCAGCGCCTGGGCACCCTCCAGGCCGCGCTGCTGCACACGATGGAGCAGCACAACCTCCAGACCTGCATCACCTTCCACCATCGGACCATAGAGGCCGCGGCGTACGCGGATGGCCTTCAGCGCGTGGCCAAGCGGCTGCACGCCGACCAGCCGGAGAAGTACCCGTCCGAGATCTGGGCGGACTGGCTGTGCGGCGAGCACGTCCCGGAGCGCCGGCGGGAGGTGCTGGGCAAGTTCGGCTCCACCGCCCGGCGCGCGGTGCTCTCGAACTGCCGCGTCCTGGGGGAGGGCGTGGACATCCGGGCCGTGGACTCGGTGGCCCTGCTGGACCCCAAGGGCGCGCCGCACGACATCGTGCAGGCGATCGGCCGCGCGCTGCGCCAGAAGCCCGGAGAAGGAAAGCTCGCCTCTCTGATCGTGCCGGTTTTCCTCCAGCCTGACGAAAGCCCGGAGGACATGTTCACCTCGGGTTCGTACAAGCCGTTGGTGAAGGTATTGGAAGGTCTGCGGGCTCACGACGAAGAGGCCGTCGAATTGCTGGCGATCCCGCAGGAGCCTCAGAAGGACGTCGCGCAGCCCTCCGAATACATCGGTGCCGCGCCCGGTGATAACGAGGAAGAAACCCGTCTGCTGCTCCGTTTTGCTGCTCCGCGTGATCCGGTGATGGTCGCGAACTGGGTGTCCTTCAACGTGATCGACACGGAGCGGCAGGACTGGGCGAGGGGCTGGGCGAAGCTCAAGGAGTATACGGAGCGTGAGGGCCACGCCCGGGTGCCGTACGAGCACAAGGAGGGCGCGTTCCCGCTGGGGACCTGGGTCGCGGAGCAGCGACGGGCGTACGGGGCGGGGCAGATGAACGGCCGGCGCGCGGCGCGGCTGGAGAAGCTGGGCATGGCCTGGTCGGCGGCCGATGCGCGGTTCCAGGAGAACCTAGCAGCCGCCCGGGTGTACTACCAGGAGCACTGGACGCTGTGCGCTCCCCGGTCCACGGCCGCGCTCGACAAGCCCGTGGGGCAGTGGTTGAGCAATTTGCGTCGTCCGGGTGCGCTGGCCGAACACCCGGAGTGGGAGGCGGCGTTGGCGACCGTGGACGAGGACTGGAACCCCGAGTGGCCGGCGGAGTGGCAGAGGCACTACGCCGCGCTGCGTGAGCTGGTGCGTGACGAGGAAGGCCCGGCGGAGGTCATGCCCGGCTTCACCGTGCACGGCATGGACGTGGGGAAGTGGCTGGCCCGGCAGCGCAAGCCCGAGGTGTGGGAGGCCCTGGCCGACGGGCAGCGCGAGCGCCTGGAGGCCGTCGGCGTCACCCCGCTCGCCGCTCCGGCCCCGGTGGAGCCGGACGTGTCCGCGGAGCCGTCCACGACGCCCGTGAGCGCCTTCGAGAGGGGCGTTGCGGCCCTGGCGCAGTACAAGGCCCGCACGGGCTCTGTGAAGGTCCCCAGGGGCCACGTAGAGGCGTTGCCGGATGGGTCGGAGGTGAAGCTCGGGGTGTTCCTGTCCAACAGCAAGAGCCGCCGGGCCAAGCTGACCGTCGACAAGCTCGCCGCGCTCGCCGGCCTCGGGCTGGAGTGGGCTGAGGTGTAGCAGCTCTAAACCGGTGTTGACCTCATGATTCCGGGTAATCTGCGATCGCAGGTGCGATCGCACGAAACCACAAAACCCCACCCTTGCGCATCCATGGGTGCGCTAGGGTGGGGTTACCGACTTAGTTGTCAATTAAGTCGCGAACTACGAGCGACGGGGCCCCGCCGCTGTCACGGCAAGGGCCCCGCACCGCATCGGGTGCCGTCCCCAGCTCACTCGCATTGAGCTGGGGGCGGTGTCAGTTCAAGCCCCAGCACCACGTGCGGAGCATCTGACCCACCCAGAACACGGTCGCCATCACCGGAGCCATCCAGAGCCGGATGTTTCTCAACACCCGCTTCCAGCGCACCGACTTTGGCCGCGCATGCTTCCCCATCGAGACCTCCTCGGGACAGTGGGACCGACACCTTGTTGCCGGATCCCGGGCCCGAGAACCCGCCCGTGCGGTCCCCCTCCGAGGCTTCTTCTAGGAAGCACGCACCACCTTACGCGGTGTCAGGGCCGCTCATTGGCCTTTTGCGCAGGGGCAGTTCAGTCCGCCACGGCCGGCCGAGTGGCCAGGGTTTCACCTACCTGAGCGCCAACACGTGAACCTGGTTGGCACTGCACCATGTTCGTCGTGCCGGGGTGACCGGGCGGCCGGATGGTACGAAGGAAGGGGTTCAACGTACTGTGATGTGGTTCACACCATCCGTGCCCCGTTCCGCACCACGTACAGGCGCGCCAAGCCCCCCCGCCGACAAACTCGTGCTCGCCGGCCTCGGACTGGAGTGGGCAGCCATGGAAGGAGCGGCGTGATGTCCACGTGTGGCCAGGACGCGGGGCAGCAGCCGGTCAGCGCTCCCCCACGTCAGCAGATTCACCGATCGACGGCGCAGGCATCGCCCGCACTCAGCTCATTCCTTGTCACGGCTCTTGTCATGGCTCTTGAGGTTGCGACCTGCGCCGCTAGGTGACTTCAAGTAGGTGTTCTCCGCCTCTGCACTCTGCCACTTGGCGTAGAGGTACGTGCACGCGGAAAGGGAAGCTCCAAGGGCGGCAAGGGTCACGCCCTGAGTTACTACCAGACGCTTGGTGAGCTTGCCTCCAGTTGGTGGAGCTCCGCTCTTGCAGATGCCGACGTGGCCGGTCTCCAGTGAGTGCCGCTGCAGTTCTTCGAGGCCGTCAGCCTGGAAGGGGCATGCGGTACACACGTACTCGGTCATCAATTGATCCCCCTAATGGAACGTAGGGTGCCACAGACTGAGTGCGTCGGCGCACCACTTACCACTTCGGGCGTCAGGGAGTCGTCTCTCTGGCGCCCGAGCTGTTGTGTCAAGCACCGACCAGGTCCAGGAGGTCTTGGAAGCGTCGGGCAACGTACTCATCACGGCAGGCAAGCTTCACGCTGCGGTCCTTCTGCAGGCCGCTGACATCATCACGGATGATCTCGCGGTGGTCCTTGAACATCTGCTCGATCAGCGGCGCGGCGCTGTTGCTGTAGAAGACCTTGCGGTTGCGGCCCATCGTGCCGTAGCCGCCCTCCTCGCCGATGTAGCAGAGGGTCATCCAACGGACGATGTCCACCCGCACGTCGGCGGGCACCGCGGCCAACCCGCCGAACTCGGGGAACAGCCGGAGGGCGGGGCCGTGGGAGGCGTTGGCCCTCCAGCTGTGGCCGATCTTCTGCAGGGCCTCAAGCTGGCTACGGAAGAAGGCGGTTCGCTGAGATTTCCGGAAATACGGCAGGATGCCGGCCGCGTGGGCGACGCGGACCTGAAGCTCTGTCAGCGGCACGCGTCCGACCTTGTCCATCTGATACTTGGCCAGGTCAACGCGTACGCCGTCACGGGTGCAAGGGGAGATTTCCGTGATGAGGGTGTAGCAGTTTCCTCGGATCAGTTCGGGTTCCGAGTCGCTCAGGGCCATGCTCAGCAGGAACTTGAGGATCTCCAGCTGCCGGGTGTCGGGGGCGTGCTCGTAGTCGGTCAGGAGATCTGGGTCCGCGGCGACGGGGCCCGACGCCTGGACGATCTGCTTGACCTCCGAGACGTGGATGAGCGTGATGGGGTCGCGGGAGAGGACCGCGTCGACGCAGGTCTTGAAGATGTAGATGCAGTCCTCGATGCCAGCCTCGTACTCGGCGTCCTCGTGCTCCAGGTCGCGGCGGATGTCGTAGGCGCGGGTCATCTTGCGCCACTCGGGCCGGCTGAGCAGTCCCATCCTGTACGAGAGGTCGATGAGCTTGGCGGTGGAGTAGTTCTCGATGTCCTCGGCCCCGCGGTCGCCACGGTTGATCGGCGGCAGCTTGTGCGCCGCGGCGACTTCGGAGGCGATGTCGATACCGGCGATCTGAACCTTCTCGCGGAGATCCTGGACGGCGGCGTTCAGCAGTCGCTGGCACGCGCTGCTCGGATCCACCGGCAGCAGGCGCCGAACACGTTCGATCAGTCCTTTGGACTGCCACTGCGGCCGGATCTGCCCCATGATCGCGGGGACCTCGCTGTCCGAGATCAGATCGCTCGCCGGATGAAGGACGACTTCCCCCACTGGTTGCTCCTTGCGCTATTCGTGTGGATCGTCTGTCGATCGTAGAGACCGGTTCACCCCTCGGTCCTCGATTTTCGCTTGGTGAACTACGCGGTTGCCGGGGCGGGTTCGGTGAGGCGGTCCAGCCGGGTGTAGAGGGCCCGTACGAGTCAGGCACGGTTCTACGGCATCGGCGAGCACTTCGGAGACCCGCTGTCCTTTGGCGGCTGGTCGCTACGAGAGGAACCCGCAGGTCGCGTCATTCCTTATCGATCAACGCCTCGGTGAACACTTCTTGGGAGTCCAGGGAACGCAGCAGCGGGCCGAGCAGGCGCCTGGTGACCGCCCCTTGTGCTTCACGAAGTTCGGCCAGTGTGATGCCGGTGGTCTCCTCGTACCTGTCTTCGCTGTATCTCTGGCTGCTCGGAAAGACCGACTGACCGGAGTACCTGCGCCGACCGCGGAGCCGGTTGGCTCCGACCGCCATCGCCCAGTTGCCGTGGTATCCGACGTCTTCGGAGATCAGGCGCAGAAGTTCCAGTACTTGCCGGGTAAGGACAACGGCCGCGGAGTCGAAGATGACCTGTTCCGTGTCATCTGTCGCAGTGTGCGGCTTGGACAGATTGTCGGAGAGACGGGTCATGAGCAGCTTCAGGCCGCCGTCCTCGAAGAGCTGGAGTTCGATGACGTCCTCATCGCCCCAGCGCCCTTCAGGGATGTACGTACGGTCGGGTCCGAGACCTGAGGAGGTGCGAGCCACTCCCCTAGCTCGCCGGTTCCCCTGGTGGGCGTCGCCTAGATCAGGACTGAATCCCCGCCCGGCGAGTGCCGATCGCAGGTCCTGAGACTCTTGGACGCGCTTGATCAGCGTAGCCATGCGCAAGTTCCAGTCCTGAGCACCGGTGATGGACAGGCACATGTCCCGGCGGCCGGCCGTGGGCTGCGCAACGAGAAACAAGTGGGACTGGACGCCGACGTCGCGCAGTGGGTCTTCTTCCATCTGCTTCTGCAGAAGCAGGAGCGTGTCCGCTTCGGCGTTCCGCCGCTTTGCGTGCAGTGCGACGACCTGGGCGTCACCCATCTGGTATTTCGTCTTGTCACCGCGGCCGAAGTACCGGTTGTCCACCATGTGCGGCGCGACGGGGCTGGCCGGGATGTGTACGACGAGGTAGCCGGTCCCGTCGTTGGCCGCAGCGCTGATCTCCTCGGTGAGGATGGTCAGCGGTGGGTCGGGAATTGTCCGTGCCACCTGCTCGATCTTTTCCGCCAACCCGTTCAGAGACTGGGGGGCGAGTTCGAAGGTGCGGCTCTCCTTGTTCTCCTGCACGCCGATGATCAGTGTTCCGCCGTCGACGGCGAACGAGGACAGATCTCGCGCCAGTTCCTTGTTGTCGCCCTTGCTGTGCGGGGCCCTTTTCAGGTCCAGGTGATGGCTTTCCTCGAGCAGGCCGCCGGTGACGGCGGCCTCCAGGTTGGCCTCAGTCTTCGGTGTCCACCGGGGATTGTCGGAGGAGAGGTAGATCGATGTCACTGTGCGGTCCCGCTTCCCGTTGATCCGAGGCTCGGCGGGACCGTGAGGCCCAGCGGCTGAGCGTCAATGATACGGAGGGGGACCGACAACAGGGAGACGCGCAGCCGTTGAGGGTTGCGAGGACGGTACGGCCGAGGGCAGAAAAGCGGAGGCTCCTCGGTGTGTGCGTGCCTGATGATGCTCACCACGTGCGAGGAAGGACCTCAGGATGAACATCAGCTTCGGGCCGGACCTGTCGAGGGCATTGGCTGCGGCTACCAAAGGTATCCAGGAAGCCGTCGCGGCGGCGGTCGTGCCACCGCTGGAGATCCGGATACCCGCTCTGGATCACCTGGCCGAGGTGATCGCTCCGCTTCAGCCGGCGCTGGAACGACTGGACGCGATGATGCCCGCCAACTGGCGGGGCGCCCGTCTCGACTACTCGGACATGATCATGCTGATGAGGGAAGGCATTCCGTTGGTCTGGGTTCCACCGGCCGACGTCATCCGCCAGCTCCTCGCCGCCGACGACGCAGCTGCCCGTGCACAGGTCCTTGACGACTGCCGTCCGGCCATCCTGTCCTCCTGCAAGGCGACCCTCGCAGCAGTGTCTGACATCCAGTTGAGCGAGCAGACCACACTCCTCGAAGAATGCGTGCACATGGCTGACCGCGGCATGTTCAGCGGTGCCCAGGCACTGGCTGCGAACGTGTTGGACACCCTGATCCGTGGTCTGACCTACGCAAATCCCGGCTGGCTCAAGCCCAATGGTCAGTGGCCGGGCTACGCCAAGGTCCTGGAGAGCATTCCGGCCGTTGAGGACGACGACGCGACGATCCGCCAACTCCGCGAAGCTGCGGCCTTCCTACCGTTCCCGAAGGCGCTGGAGCCGTTCTGGGCGGCGGACCCGGTCCCTGAGACGTTCAACCGGCACGCCACCGCTCACGCTGCCGCGGCCACGCAGTACACCCTGGTCAACGCCGTCACCGGAATCATGCTTGCCGTCAGCGTGCTCCGCGATATCGACGACATGGGGTATCCCGTGCAGCTCCACGCCTAGCTGGTCGCCGACGCGGTCGGCTCGCCCACCTGACGGCCAAACGCTCACAGGCTACGCACTGCGGACGAAGCGTTCTCAAGAGCGTCCGACCCAGGCCTGATGGTGAGACGCGACGTACAGCCCTTCGCGCTGTCGGCCGCGCAGGACGCCGACGCGCGTTCTTCCCTCCACCACCTGCAACCCACTGTCCGACGGGCCCAAAAGGCGCCGGTCGATCAGGAGCGGCGGGCGCAGCCACGTCCCGTGGTCTTCCCAGTGTCGGCCGACTTGTGGAGGGCGCACCGTGACCCAGTGCACCGGGTGCTGTGCGATGTGCTCGATCAGTCCGGCTTCGCTCTCACCGGTCGGCATGGTGTGGAAGTCCGCGGTCGGGATCGTCTGAAGCGTCCAGGTGATCGCACTCAGCTCGAGGTGGCCGTAGTCGTTGACGAAGGGGCCGTGGTCGCCGTGGTCGAAGAGAAAGTCCCGCAGCACGTCACCCGGCCATCGCAGGTTGGCCAGGGCCGGATCAGTGCGGAAGCGTTCGAAGCTGCGGCCGCCGTCCTGACGGCGCTCCATCAGCGAGCTGAGGTCGTTGAGGTTCATGCCACCAGATCTACCGGAGATTGCTGACAGTGTTCCCCCTGTTCTCGCCCTGGTGAGGTCTTGTCGGAGGCTTGGCAGCGGCCACGGCTTCTGTGAGGCGATCTAGCCGGCTGTAGAGGGCCTGTACGAGGCGGGCGCGGTTCTGGACGCAGCGGGCGGTGCCCTGGAGCGGGGCGGACAGGCGGCCGTCCGCTTCGCGGAGGATGACTTCGGCGAGGGCGCCGCGGCCGTCGCTCTTGGGCAGGGCGGCGGCGAGACGCCGGACGTCGGCAGCGACCGCGCGGGCGTGGCCGGTGAGCTGGAGAGCGATCTGCTCGTAGTCGCGGGGAGCGAGGTCCGGGTCCTTCCACGCGAGGACGGCGGTGACGAGGGCCTCGTGCGGGGCACAATCCAGGGGCAGTTCGGCGTCCAGAGGCCCTCGGGATCGTGGAGCACGGCGTAGGCCCCGCTCACCGCATGCCCGCCGCGTCGTCGGCCTGGCCGTGGTCGCCCCTGTCGGCGTCCGGGTCCGGGTCGGCGAGGTAGCGGGCGTAGCCGCGTACGGCGCGCTCCCGCAGCGCGGGTGAAGGCCGGCCGAAGTCGGGCCGCTGGAGGCCGGGTCCGTCGGGTGCGGGGCCGGCGGGTGTGGGTGCGCTCATGGGCACCGCCTCCGTGTGCTGAGTGGTCGCGTCGGTGTCGCTCGACGCTACGGAGGCTCCGGCTCCGTCCTCAACGAGATTGCGGGAAATTGCGGAAGTTCACCCCAGGGCGTCGATCGCGGCCGCGATGCGGTCGCGGGCAGCATCGCCGTAGACGGCCATCTCCGCGAGGCCGGCGAACGCCTTGGCGTAGTCGGCGAGCTCGCGCGGCTGCGTCACCTTGATCTCCGCCGTCAGCGTCTCCACCACGGCCACGGTGTCGTCGTGGAGGTAGAACGCCTCCAGCGGCCAGACGGTGCGCTGCGCGGTGAACGGGATGATGCCTAGCGAGACCGAGGCGAGAGGCATCACCGCCAGGAGGTGGCGCAGTTGCCCGCGCATCGCCTCGGGGTCGGCGGTGCGGAACCGCAGGACGGACTCCTCCATGAGCACGACGTAGCGGTGCCCGCCCTCGTAAAGGAACCGGGAGCGCGCGACCCGGGCGGCGACGGCTTCGGAGACGTCGTTCGGCGTCCCCTGGAACGTCGTGATCTGCCCCATCAGGGCGGTGGCGAAGCCGGGGGTCTGGAAGAAGCCCGGGAAGACGTTGGAGACGTAGACCCGGCAGACGCGGGTCCGTTCGTGCAGGGTGTTCCAGTTCTGCTGGACCTTGCGCATCCCGTCCTTGTGCAGGCGGCGCCACTCCAGATACATGGAGTCGACGGCGCGGGCGGTGGCGATGAGGTCGTCGGCCTGGTCGTCCGCGCCGCACGCCGCGCACCAGGCGCGGATGTCGGTGTCCGAAGGCGGGGCGTCGCCCTTCTGGATGCGGGTGGTCTTCGCCGGGTGCCAGCCGCACCGGGCGGAGAAGTCCTTCCCGGAAAGGCCGGCGTCCTTGCGCAGGTGCTGCAAGCGCACGGCCAGCGCCTCACGGGCGGCCTGGGCGCTGGACGATGGGGATGTGCTCACGGTGCTCTACTCAGTGGGCCTGGACGGTGTACTTCTCGTGCGGGATGGCGCGCTCCCAGACCCCGCCCGAGCGCCAGAACGTCGCGTCGGTCCGCTTCACCCCGTCCATCGGGCGGCCGGCCAGGAACCGGCCGATGCCGAAAATGAGGGACTCGGCGGTCTCCTCCACCTGCTTGTCGAACTTCGTCTGTGCCATCGGCCGGGCCCTTTCGGTGTGCGTCCCGGCACCTCACACCCGGAAGCGGACACGAACCGTACGGTCCAGGTGCTCCGCAGCAGCAGCAAGGTGATCGAGACCGGGCGCACCGCCGTGGACGAAGGCGCTCTCACTGAGGACGGCGCCGTGGGGGCCGTCGTCATCAACACCGCCCGCGAGGTGGTGTGGGCGTGCTACTTCGACGACGGCACGTGCGCGCCGGAGGAGATCACCCTGCCCGAGGGCCTGCAGAACGTCCCGGCCCCCGGCGAGGAAGGGCATAACGACTGGCTGTATCGGTGGGAGCAGCACATCACCCGCCTGCTCTGACAAGACAGGCCGCAGTCACCAGTCACAGCTCGGGCCCGGTCCTCCGGTAGGAGGGCCGGGTCCGACGACCGTGCAGGCGCTGTTCAGCGGGTCTCGGTATTCCCCTGCGGCCGCACCGCCTTGTTCAGCGTGGGGTTGGTGTCGCTCTTCTTGTCGGAACCGATCATCGCTGTGTTGGTGAAGGCGGCGACGAAGTCCGGCTGCGGCGCCGGGGCCGGAGCCGGGGGCGGAGAGGCGGGTGCGGGAGCCGGCTGGCCGCTTCCCTGATTCTGTCCGTTGCTCATGGGGCTCAAGTGTGCAGCAGGAGTGCGACAGTCGACAGGCCAAGCCCCGCAACCAGCGACCACAGGCTGACCCCCCAGTACCGAGCCTTCAGCTTCTGGCGCCGTGCGTTGACCTCGAAGATCGATGCCCGAGAGGCCGCCAGTGCGGCCAGGACCTGACTCTTGGGCAAGTGCACGTGGTCAGCGATCATCTGAGGAGGCTCCAGCTCCTTGTGCTCCGCCACGCGGATTGTCAGCACTCCCATGAACAGGGCGACGGCGTACGCGGCGAAAGCTCCGTAGGCGAGGACATCGTGGTGCTTGTGCGTCGCCAGAAACTGCGCGGCGGTGGCCGCGAACCCGATCAGGAACACCGTCTTGGTGTCGATCTTCGCCAGCGACTCCGACTGTCGCGTCAAGCGCGAGGCCGCCTCGGTGTTGAGAAGTTCCAGCGTTTCCTTCTGCGCCTCGAGTTCAGCCGGTGTCATCGTCATACCGAGAGCCTAGGAGCCAGGGCCGGAGGTGCCGCAGCCCGCTCTACAGATCGAAACGACTCACGTGCCCTCGGGCTCCTCCGCGCGGCGGACCTCGCACTGATCGAGCAGCCGGGCGAAGTAGCTGTAGGCGGCCAGCCGTTCCATGCCCTCCTGCTCGGTCAGCTCATCTCGGGTGTGCGTCGCGACGTTCCTGACGGTGAGGTTCAGCCCGGTCGCGAGGTTGTTGAGCGCGCCAGCCAACGGTGCCAGCCCGCCGCGCATGCTCTTGGCTGTCTGGTCCTCCGCCGGGCCGGGCCAGGCGAGCTTGGGCTTGCCTGGCTCAGGGTCGCCCCCGGAGAGAGTCTGCTGCCAGAACGAGGTGTCGGTCACGTCGTTGCGGCCCAGACGTTCCTTCCAGTGCACGGTCAGTGCCTCCGACGCCTCCCGCACCGCAACCCGGTACTGATGGGTCGTCCAGTGCGCGGCCGCCGCCGTCCAGATCACCTCATGGAGCTCGGACGGGGCGAACCCTGGTATCGCTGACTCCGCCGCCTCCTCCGCCTCGCTGATCATCGTGCTCAGACGACCCCGGACCCTGGCCGCCGTGGCACGGATCTCCTGGGGGGTGAAGATCGCCTTCGGGGCCGACATCAACGCCCAGTTCTCGATCGGATCCACGACACCGAGCCCGGCGACGCGCATACTCGCCCCCGTGACGGCGACCGCCCGCGCAGCGGCCCCCGCAGCCTCCGCCACATCGAGCTCCAGCGTGCGGACCGCCGCCTGGTCCTGCCCCTCCTTGGTCCACACCGTGGGGAACAGCCCTCGCGTCCGCATGTGGTCCGACTCCTCCTGGGTCTCCATCCAACGCCCGAAGACTTCCTCGAACCGCTCCACAGCGGCCATCAGCCGCTTCAAGTAGTCCGCGCTGTACGTCGCCACGCCCTGCCCCCTCCATCGGATCGTGCCTGCCTGACACCGAGAGCCTAGAAGGGCGCAGCGCGGCGGCTGCTTACGGTGGACACCGTGACACCCTCATCCGATGACGCAGCCGAGCCGGCCGGGTGCGCCAAGTCGCCCGCGCGCGGCGGCGTCACCACCGTCGTCAGCAGCGCATGGCGCTCATCCGGACCGCGCCCCGCATCGGCTTCCACTCCTTCCTCCTAATCGGCACCATCGTCTTCGGCATCGCCATCACGCTGATCGCGATGGGCAGCCTCGCCTCGGCCCTCCCGCTGTTCCCCGCCGCCGGGGCCGCCTGGGCCCTCGCCCGCGCCCTGCGCCGGTAACTCCATGAGCAGGGCCACCTGACCCGCACCTGCGGTCCGTGCGAGAAGTAAGCATCCGCTGCCCCCGACTCCACTGGGATCGGGGGCAGCGCTGGGTCGCGGTCCATGCAGCAGTTCTGTTCAGACCTGCAAGTCCAGGCCCGGTCAGTCACGGAAGAGCGAAACCAGCCCCTGGTCTTCTGCCCGGAACCGTGTTCCCTCTGCCTCCTGACGCAAGCGCTCCTGCTCCTGGCGCTCCCGTTCGTCGGCTTCGCCCCGCTGCTCGGCTGCGACGGCCCGGTCCTGGCAGTCCTCGCACAGGTGCGGGTGTGACTGGCGCTTGCTCCAGTCCCGGGTGTAGCCGATCGCCTCCCACGTGGCGTCGGTGAACTTCTGCCCGCAGTTACACACCGGCCGCCGCGCCTCCCGCTCCCCGGCCTCGCCTCTTCACGGCGCACCGCGCGCTCACGAAGCTCGGCAGGGTAGGGGGACGGACGCGCCATGACTCGATCCTCTCAGGGATCGAGCCTCCATCAGCCCCGGAGCGGTTCAGCGTCCCGGTGGGGAATCGTGACCACGGGGGTGGGCAATTGCCTGACGCTGATCATGCAAATCATGGGGAACTGCCTGACCGTCGACAGTCCCAGGTCGTCAGCGTTTGATCCTGCCGCGTGCCGCCAGCGCGGCAAGTCCGAGAAGGACTGGTTCGCTGAAGCGGCTGAACATCTCGATCCACGTGCCGACGGTGGTGAGGTCCTGGTCGCTGGAGCGGAAGACGACGGAGTTCAGCACGACGCGCCCGGCCTTCTTCGCCCGGTCAGCGGTCCAGCGCTGGCTGAGCGGTCCGGAGAGGGTGGGGTCGCTCTTGTCGATCACCAGATGGATCCGACTGCCGGGGGCGGGCATGGTACCGCTCGCGGTCTGTTGCGGCTTCGGGTTGGGCAGGCCCCACAGCATCATCAGCAGCACGGTCAGGGCCATCGCAACCCCGAGCGCGACCATGGCTCGGGAGGCACGCAGGCCGTAGCCGGAGACGAGCCAGTAGGCGTTCAGCAGGATGCGTTCACCGAAGGGAGTGTCGTGGTCCAGGCGGCGCATCTCCATCTCGCCGTAGTAGAAGTCCGCGGCACCGGGCTCGTTTTTGCCGTCCTCCAGGGCCTTGCGCAGCTGCCGGTAGGTGGCGGCCAACTCCTTGGGCCCCGGGGTCGTAGCCGGGTCAGGGTGGTCGGGGCCGGGCTGCCAGCCTCGGGTGTGGGCGGGGCGGCGGCCGGGGAGGGGCAGGGCGCGCCAGTGGTGTTCCTCAGCGACGGTCCGGCGACGGGTCCAGGGAGCCGGTGGCTCGTCGAACGGAATGTGACCTTCGAAGCGCAGCTGGTCGAGGTGATGGGCGCCGGTGAACAGGCAGGCGGACAGGTCTACTCTGGACACCGCCAGGAAGGCGACGTCCACGCCCGCCAGCATGGCAACCGACGGCTGAGGATCTTGTCCAGTCAGCGGGTCTTCGGGGACCAGGGTGTCGTTGAAGGGGAACGGCCGTGGGTGGAAGTTGATGGCGACGGGCTGGGAGAGCACGGCGTCCAGCAGGTTGATGTCGGCGTAGCGGACGTCGAGGGTGAGCGCCGTGTTGATCTGCGCCGCCTCCAGGAGAACTTGCGCTGCGGCGATCCGTATACGGATCGGGCAGGTCAGGACCGCCCGGCTCAGGTCCAGTATCCCGCCGCAAACGATGGGGCCCACCAGGGGCCCGGTGAACATCGTGTCGGGCAGGTGGGCGCTGTCTTTAAAGCGGGCTCCGGCGAAGACGGCGTCACGGCCGAACGTCGCCTCGGTGAACCATGCTGTCTCTTCGACCTGTACCGAGACGAAGACGATCCCGTCAGTGAACGTCACTCCGTTGAAGACCGCTCCGCCGAACATCTGGGCACGGGAGAACAGAGCCCCGCTGGCGAACCTGGCGTGCTCGAAGTCAGCATCCCCGGCGAAGAGGGTGTCCTGGAACCAGGCGGAGCTCAGGAAGTCCGCATGCTCGAAAGCGCCGGCCTGTTCGAAAACGGCTTCCTCGAAGACAGCCTCACCGTTGAAGGTGACCTCGTAGAACAGGGCGTCGTCCGAGAACTGGACACACCAGAAGAATGCCTCGCCGTTGAATGTGACGCCCGTGAAGTCGGCCCGGTCCAGGAAGCGGGCGCGGCCGAAGTCTGCCTCGCCGAAGGTGTTGCCGACCGTCGCTTTGAGCTCTTCCAGCAGTTCGCGGGTGAAGGGCACGCCGCGGCAGTCCACGGCGGCGCCGGGCGATAACACCGCGAGCGCCTGGCGCCGCTCCTCCGGCTCCAGGTGAGCCAGGCACCGGTCGTACGACTCCCACGGCACACCGAAGCAGGCGCCGCGCTCGCCCGGGAAACCGCAGGCAGGCCACCGAAGCCGGGGGTCATCACTTTGGAAGGCCAGGATGGGGCGACCCGCATGGATCAGGTTCACCGGGCCTGCAGGGCGCCGCTGTCGATGAGTCCCTGGATGTAGGACGGCCAGTCGCGGGTGAGGCTCTGGGTGATGCCGTCTTGGACGTCCTGGCGCAGCTGCGGAGTGATGTGTTCGACGTCGCCGTTCGGGTAGTGCAGGCGCAGCCCTTCGCGGCTGGCGTCACACAGGATGGCGTGGGCCTTCTGGGTGAGCGTGAGGTAGAGCTGCGGGACCTGCGCGTTCAGGAGTTCATCGATGACGGCCTCGTAGTCGATGCCGAGATCAGGCCAGGTCTTGCCCTGCTTGTCGAGCCACAGGGTGACGTCGGAGAGGAACACGGCCTTGCCCGGACCGTCGCCCGGGTCTCGGGCCAGGCCGGTGGCGAGGTCGAGCGCGATGCCGGCGCCCTTGCTGACGAGAGAGCGGGGGATCATCGTCGGCGCGATGGCGACTGCGCACTCTCCCCAGCCGTCGCGGGTCTCGGTCGGCCAGGGCAGCCCCAGCACGAGCCATCCCACTGGTGATAGCAGCGCGTTGCCCACCGTGCTTATCCCCTTTGGTTGTAGATCACTGACCTCTGATCTTTTCGCCTGGGGTTCGCGGTGAACAAGGCGTTCATCGGCCACCCGTCGGTTCCGTCTGCCGTCCGCGAGGCCCGCCGACGGTGGAGGCTGTGACGACACCGTCCGACCGATCTGCCAGAGACCCGAGCGAGTGCCAGTCCAGGATCGTGCTGCCCACCGATCCAGTACTGCGCAGTCTCACCCGTCGTCCTGGACCAAGTTCGTCAGGTGACATTGGCGCCGCCCGGCGTGCGGTTCTTCTGTCACGCCCCAGGGCGGCCGCCGTCGTGTGAGTTGTCGAACGAGTCGTGGGAACACCACATGCTCAAGCTGGAGATGGGCAGCCGCGATCCAGGCGGACGAGTGGTACGCCTCGTAGGAGGTGCCGACTGAAGCGGGAACTCAGGAATCTGGCGACGTCGATTCCTGAGTTGGGCTGTGTCAGTCGGCCCGGCCTTCGGCACGCAGGCAGCGCATGTCCTTCTCAGAAGGAAACATCGAAATAGTCGATGTCGGTGAAGGCGACCTCGAGGCCCGCGGCACGGCGTCCGCCGTCCCTGAAGTAGACCTCCTGCAGCCCTTCGGCGACGATGTCACGCATCTGCTGGTCGCTGGCGCCCTGTTGCTGGGCGTCGAACAGACGGCGGGCGTAGGCCGGGGGGAGGTGGACGGTCAGCCGCCGTACCCGGCCGTCGTCGGTGGTGCCGATCGGCGCGGTGTAGCCGAAGCGGGCCCGGGTCTCGACGGTGATCCCGGTGCTGATGGTGGCCTGCTTCCTGCGGTGTCCCCGGATGCGGGGCTGCCAGCGGGCCCGTACGGCCGCGTCGATCCGGTCGGCGATGTCCTTGGGCGGGTGTTTGCGCTCGCCGGTGCGGTAGCGCTCCACGGACCGCTGGCTGACCCCGATCTCCTCCGCGACAGCCTTGGTGGTCTTCAACTTCCCCACCAGGAAGTTGATGCGGGCTCTGAGGCCCTTGGGAGGCTGACGGGTGAACGCCTCCTGGTCGGCCCGCTCGATAGCGTCCTCGATCTCCCCCACTGGTCAGCTCCCGTCCGTGAACGGGCCGTGGACGTACCGCTGGGGGATCAGGCGGGCGCCTGCAGCCGGGGCGAGGCCCACGACCAGGCGTTCGCTCACGCCGGAGGCCGTGGCGGCGTCGGTTGAGAGGCAGCCGAGGCTGCGTAGCTCGCCAACCGCTTTATGGACGGCGTCGCGGCCCTCGGTGGCCAGGCGCTCGTCGCGCGTGAGGGAGACCAGTTCGCTGACCGTGGGCTCCTGGCCGGGGGTGTAGCCGGTGGCGAGTTCGGCCGGGGTGCCGCGGGCGCGCCAGGTCAAGCGCATGTCCCGCATCGTCCGCGAGGGCAGCGCCGGGTTATGGGTGGGCGGGGCTGTGGGAACGGGCCACTGTGAGGGCAGGCCGTCGGGGGTGTTCATCAGGTACGACTCCGATTTGTGTCCGTGCCTGCCTCAAGCTGGGACGGCATCATGCCAGTGTCGGTGGTCACGGCCTTACTCGCCTTCGTCGAAGACGGCGTCGTGTAGGTTCGCGCCGCCATTGTCATTCCGGGCCGCGGTGACCTGCTGCTTGTGCCGCTGTCTCATCAGATGTCCCGCGGGTTCCGTCTCAGTACGGTGGCATTTCTTCATGCCGCATCGTCCTGCTGGTCCTCGTCGGCCTTCCAGGTCTGGTCGAACCAGGTGATGAAGTCCATCACGGTGCCGACGCGGGCGATGCGCTCGTGGATGGCTCGCTGGTCGTGTCCGGGGAGGAAGTCGCCGCGTTCGATCGGTTTGCCGCAGCCGCAGTTGCACTTCCGGTTGTCCAGCGGCGACTTGAAGTAGGTGATGGGGTTCTGCTGGGCGCCGTTCGGCGCGGGTTTGCCGACGTAGTGGTCGTACACCGGATGCCCGGGGCCGAGGATGCGTCCTTCGAAGGCCCGCCGGCCGTCGGGGGTGTCGACGACCCGGTCGATCTCCATGGCCTGCCTGATGATGACCCCTCCGCTGACGACAGCGAACCGCTCTCGTTCGACGCGCTCTCCGGGCATCACCCAGGTTCCCCGGGCGATGTCGTGCAGCTGCTGGTCGGAGAGTCCTTCGGTCCATCCGATCTGTGATCGCCCGAAGGCGTCCTCCCGCGGGTCAGTCAACCTGCGTCTGCCCAGCGTGATCTGGATCATCCGCCCTCCTTGAGAGACCAGTCTCTAACGGAATCGACGAGTCTAAGGTAGCCGAACGAAGCTAGACCATCAATCTCCCTTAAGCCGGAGTCCCATCGTCTGTTGGTAGGAGGTACTTGCTGCGCTCGGCGCCGAATCTGAGCTGACCGTGAAGGGGCGATACTGCCGCGAGGTGGTGGTTCCCCTGAGCTAGGGAGCGCTGCGTCCGCGGTGCCGACCTCGACATCCAGGGAAGGGACCATTGCGCTGCCTTGCCGTTGCTCCAGAGGAACGTGATGGCTGGTTCTGGAGCCGGGGGAGTCGGCCGACCGTATCGTGCGCCGTGTACAAGTGGCCCAGGAAGGGACGAGGGATGGCCAGTTGGGCTTCGACACGATGGGGACGCGGCGTCATCTTCAGCGTCGTCGCCTGCATGGTCGGCGGAAGCGTCGTCGCTGTGAACGAGGGCTGGATGCCCTGGCAGTCAGAGTCCGAGGGGCAGCTCCAAGTGCGTGTCGGGAGCCTGCCCGTCGGCAAGATCGGCGACGTGACGGTGCGGGGGCCGGAGGGCATGACAGAGCATGTCACCCGAACCAGCACCCTCACCGGTGTGAAGCCGGGCCGGTACACCATCACGGCGGGCAGGGTGCGCGGCACCGACCATGACCTGTACCCCCCGACGGTAGAGCAGACCGCCACGGTGGCTGCTGGCGGTAGAGCGTCGGTGACGGTCGACTACAACACGGTCATTCCTCATACGACGAAGCCTGTCGACGCTGTGGAGATCCGCGAGGTCGACGGCGATTCGGTCACCTTGGCACCCGGCAGCGCCACCGCGAGGAAGCTTGCCGTCGGTGATGTGCTGGTGGCCGGGGTTGGCCCGGACACTCCGGAAGGGCTCCTGCGGAAGGTCACCGAGGTCCGCACGAGCGGCGGCGGGGTAACCGCTGTCACCCAGCCGGCGACGCTGAGGGAGGCTGTGCCGCAGGGACGCCTCAACATCGTGGACGCACCCGTGATGTCGCTGGAGGAGGCGATGCGCCGGGAGGGAACAGCAACAGCTCGGCATGCCGCCTTTACCGGTCCGGTCAGGACGGCCAATCTCCTCGCCGCCGGCGCTGTCACCGAGGATGACCCAGAGCTGGAGGTGGACGGCGAGGGAGGGTTCTCCTTCCTGCATAACTTCGCCGACAGCAGTTCCAATGCCGGGGCGGACAAGGATGACTCGAAGCGGGGGGAAGGCAGTCTGGCGTGCGCCGGCGGAGGTTCGCTGCCGCTACTGATGGAGGCGGCGTTCACGGCGACGACGCCAAGGATGACCCTGGACACCAGTTGGGACCACGGTAGGCAGAAGGGTGTGAGGTGGGCGCTGAATGCCTCCCAGACGGCCGGGTTCGGCGCCGAGTCGAACAACGTGGAAGCCAAGTGCGACGTGCGCTGGCTGTACCCGAAGAAGCCGATTCGTCTCGGCGTCATCACGGTGTCCCTGGGGAGCGTGCCGGTGGCGATCACCGTGAAGGGCGCCCTGACCGGCGTGGCTGGCTTCGGCGGCAAGGCTGCCGTGAAAGTCAACCAGGAATCGCATTTCGAGGCGGGCATCGAGATTCCGGACGGCGGCAAAGCGAAGGGCATCGCCACGTTCGACAACAAGTTCACCCTGAAAGAGCCGCCGTCCTTCGAGGTGGAAGGGAACATCAAGATCGGCGGCCGGCTCTCGTTCCACCTGTACGGCACGGACGTCGGCCCCTACCTGGACATCACCCCGGGCCTGAAGCTTGTCTACAAGGAGAATTTCGGGCGGCAGGGAACCATCAAGACGGAGCTGCGCGGCGGCTTGTATACGACTGCCGGGATCGATCTGGAATGGCTCGGCTTCAAAGACAGCGCTGTCGAGATCTCGGACTTGTTCCACATCGACAAGGTGCTGTGGGAGAAGACCTTGCGCGAGTCACCGGCCGACAGGGCGGCCAGGGAGAACCCAACCGACTGCCCCGATAACGCCACCACGACGGCGGCAGTGGCCGACCTGGAGGAAACGACCGGCGCCGTGGGCCTGCAGGTGACCGGCCGGAAGTGCTGGAGGGACTGGGCGGTGGTCGACTGGGTGCCTGACCTCTACGCGGACCGGGTGTCGGCGACCGTGTTCAAGCGCAAGGATGACAGTTTGACGCCGACGGTCACCATGCTGGGCGTCGACGGGCCTGCGGGCAGTAGCCACAACGCGACGTGCACCAAGGTGAAGGGCATGAAGGTGCCGGCTGGCTTGCTGGACTTCCTGTGCCCGACCAGCACCGGCACCTCCGCGACCGCCGCGTTCAACCCTGTGTCAGCGGACGTGTTCGCGTCCAGCGGGTACGTTCCGACACTGTCCGACACGGACCTGAAGGCACTCCGTGGCCCATTGCGTGCTGTGCAGGCATGCGGGAACTGCGGCCCCGAGGGCGGTGACGGGTCCGCGCAAATCATCATGCTGTTCTACGGGAACCGGTACGTCGGCATGGTGCAGGAGGGCAAGGCGTACAGCTTCCGTGAAGTGGTCAGCCAGAACGGCACCCAGGTCACCTCACGCGTGCGGTGGGCAAACCCTGATGACCCGGTGTGCTGCCCCAGCGGTGACGAAGTCACCTACCAGCACACATGGCAGAACCACCAATTGCAGTACACAGAGTCCGTGGCGAGTGGGCAGTAACCGACGTCGCTCCGACACGTGGGTGCTGCCGGACCTCACCGGTCGAGGGTGCCATCCGCGTACTCCGGGTCGTCGGCGCCGGGCAGTGCCTCGGGCCAGGCGGGGTCGGACAGTGGGGTCCGGCGGTGTCGTACGGCCGAGTTACGGAGCTGCATGGTCGCCTGGGCAAGGTAGGGGCTGTCCGCGAGCCACCGGAGCGCGTCGTCGCGTACGGGGTCGTGGCGGCGCAGGGCCACGGCCCGGTCGAGGACGTTGAGGAGCATGCGCTCCGGGCCCCCCGACAGCCCCCGCACGAGCCGCTCGAGGTCGGCGTAGCCGGTGGCGCGTACCAGGTGTCTGAGGGGATGCGGCCAGCGATGCACCATGCTCTTGACGTGGTGACCTTCGTGCTTGCCCTGCTGCGCCATCCTGGCAGCGACCAGAGTGGTCAGGGTGACCGCGGCGGAGGGTTCCACCAGGCACAGGCGTTCCACGAGGAAGCCGGTGGTGGAGATCACGGTCGTGGTGTCGGCGGCGCGGACGGCTTCCGTGGCCATCTCGATCGTGTGTGCGCGTTCGACCGTCTCGCCGATGGGTGCGAAGCGGCACAGGCAGTGGAAGCGCAGCGCGGCGGCGGTGGGTGCGCGGCCGGCCTGGGGATGGTCGGCGGGGAGCTGGGCGATCGGCGCCAGCGCGGTGTCCAGCTTGTCCCAGCCGTCCTCGCCCGCCGGGCCGGCGAGTTCGCTGACGCCGTGGGCGTTCCACCGGGCCAGGGTCTCCAGGCCGGACCTCCACTGCGTCGGGTTGAGGTACTCGGTCAGCAGGCCGGCCTGTGCGGTGAGGGACGGCCGCTCGGCAGCCCGCATCCAGACCAGGCCACTCCACAGCCGGAGCGCCGCCTTCTTGGTCTCGTCGTCGGGGAAGGCCTGTTGCCCGGTCCACAACCGTTCGCACCAGTCGGCCAGCTTGAGACCGTGACGCATCAGCAGGGTGTGGGCGATGTCGACGTGGGGATGGTCGGCGGCCTGGCTGACCAGCTTGGCCAGCCAGGGAATGTCGGCCAAAGCGACTTCCTCGTCCAGGGCGTGCGCCACGAGGTCGGGGTGGGCCGGGGCGTGGTCGCGCAGAGAGGCGTGCAGGATGGAGTTGACCGCGTTGCGCTCCGGCTTGCCCCAGGTGCCGCCGTCGCCGTAGGACGGCCAGTCGTTGGCCCCGCGGGACAGCTCTCGGGTGCGCTCCTGTTCCAGGGCCCTCCATCGTCGTAGGGCCTTCGACTCCCTCCCGCGACCGGTGGTGTCGGTGGCCGCGATCGGCGCGAGGAGGCGGGTGGCACTGTCACGCACGAGGAACACGCGGTCGAGACGGGCCGGTTGCCAGCCTGTGCCTCCGCCCCACGCGTCCTTGACGACTTCCCGGATCTCGGCGGCGGGCAGGGGGTGCAGGCCGCTGGCGGCGAAACGGGCCGCGCGGTGCGGGCGCGTGCCTGGTGCCCGCATGCTCATTTTCTTCAGCTGCCGCGCGCACCAGTCCCGAGCGGAGCGGGTCCCGGGCTCGTCGCCCGGTGCGCGGAGCAGTGCGGGCAGCAGGGACTCCGCGACGTCGTCGATCTGGTCGCTGTCCCCGCAGCGTGCCACGGCATGGTCCAGGAACTCGGGCACACCGCTCTCGGCGGTGCGCAGGCGGGTGCCGAGAGCGGCGACGCGCGCCCGGATCCGCATCTGCGGGCCACTGAAGACACCGCCGACGCCCACGAGTTGGTCGAACACGGTGATGGGCGGCGCATCAGCGAGGGTCTCGGCCCAATGGGCGGCGAGCAGGACATGGGCCTCCTGCTGCTCGCGCTCCTCGCTCTCGTAGCTCTCGCCGTCGGCGTCCTCGCCGGGGCCCGCCAGCACGGTGCCGAAGGCGGTCCCGGCCTTGCGTACGAACGCCGCGGGGCGGTTCTGGCGGCGGATCCGGTCCGGATTGCCGAGCTTCTCCGCCAGCACGGCGGCACGCCCGATGAGCGCACCCCAGCCGCTGAGGTGGCGATGGGCGCTGATGGGCGGGATGCACTGCCACAGCCAGCGCGCGGAACGGTGGTGCTCGGCGAGGTCCAGCAGCTCGGCCATACGCGCGGCAGCCCAGTCCGGCTCGGCCGAAGCCATCGCCGTGACAAGGCGCACGGCGTGGTTGCCGTGACTGGTGGCCTCCTGCACGGACAGGCCCAGCAGCCAGGACCACAGGCAGGTCTGCGCAGGGCAGCAGCCCCGTGACGCGCCCGCGCCGGGTGCGCGGTCGACGCACTCCTGGGGACGGATGCACAGGTCCCGCAGCAGGTCCCTGACCGCTGTGGCCGCTCCTCTTCCGTCGTCCTGCCCGTCCATGCCCACGAATCGGCACACCAGGTCAAGTGCCCTGCGCCGAACCTTTGGAAGCCGATGGTGCTGGAGGATGACGAAGAGGTCCTCGGTGACGCGCCGGGGATCGGTGTGATGGTGAGTGGGCAGCAGCTCCATCATGGTGGTGACGAGGGCGAGCGGCGCCTCGGGCAGAAAACGGTGCACCATCACCTTGACCGCGTGCGGTACGGAGGGCAGCAGGGCGTAGGCCCGCAGGGCGGTGAACCGGAGGTAGTGGTTGTCGCTGATGACGAGCCGCTTGATGAAGTCGGCGGCCGCCGGGCGGGCCGCCCGTTCGTCCCGGACGCCTTGCACGATCGCCTGCTCCGCGATCACGGAACGCAGGAAGTCGTCCGGGGTGGCCTCCAGCCGCCGGCCCAGCTGTTCGAAGATCTCCGGCTGCTGACGGGTATTCACCAGGGAGACCAGGCAGCGCGCGGCCGCGTACTCGTACAGCGTCTGGTGGAAGAAGCGGGTGCTCGAACCGTCGTGGCCGCCGCTGCCGGTCAGGACGTTGCGGCGGTGCAGGGCGGTCAGAGCGGCGGGGGCGGTGACGGGCAGCGGACGCGGGGCCGCGGTGCCGAGCAGCCGGACGGCGTGCGCCGAGGCGACAGCGACACCGCCGTCACGGAGCATGATCCTCGCCACGCCCTCGGCCGCCGGTGACAGATCGTCGGCGTCGACGATGCCGGCGCTGCCGTGGCGACGGTCGCCGACCACGCGTTTCGTCCAGTAGGCGTCGTACAGGCCCGCGGCATCGATCTCCGTGGTGGGTACCTGGGGGGCGTAGACCTCGAACAGCATGCGCAGGGTCAGTGGCCGGGCCACGACCTCCCGCATCGGCAGACCACGGACGGCGGCACCGATGACCGCGTCGTACGCCTCGCGGCGGCGTGCCGCTGTCTGACCGCGGTAGTAGTGCGCGCAGTACGCGTCGACGGCGTGTTCGGCCTCTCCGCCGAAACGGAAGTCGCCCAGCTCCTGTACGGCGGACGGTGTCGTGCCGAGGACGTCGTACAGGAGGTCCTGGTCACGAGTGCGGCAGGAGATCACCAGCGGCACCCCGTGCTCCGCGCAGCAGTCGACCAGTTCGCGGCACACGGCCCGCCCGTGGTCGTCGGCCAGCAGCACGTCCGCGCTGTCGAGGAGGACGATCACCGAGGCGCGGTACGTCGGCTGGTGCAGTAGCCCGTCGAAGAGGGTCAGCAGGTCCGTCGTCTCGCGGGGCAGCAGCAGGTCGTCGGCGCGGAGCAGCAGCGGGTGACAGTGCACGCGCGGTGCGCCGTCCCGGGTCTCGCCGTCCTCTCCGCCCTGAGGGTCCGGAAGGGAAGAGCGACCGGTGAGCCGCGTGGTGAGGTTCCACAGCAGGCTGGTCTTACCGGTGCCGGGTTCGCCCAGCACGAGTTCCACGCGGGGCGCCCGGTTCGCTCGGGCCAGGCCGGTGAGCAGTCTCCGGGCGAGGCGCTCCTCACAGCCCCGGGTGATGTAGACCTGGCTCAGGCTGACGTCGGCTTCGTCATTGAGCCGGTCGGCCGCTCTCAGCGCCGCCGAAGTGGCCGCCTCCAGTTCCTTTTTGCCTGCCCAGCCGCCGCCACCCGCGGTGCGGGACGGCGGCAGCAGCTGGCCGGCCTTCTTCAGCTCACCGGCCAGGGAACCCGGGATGTAGCCGCGGAAGGGGGGTTCCACGCACAGGTGGGCCACGGCTTCGACGAGTGCCTGACGGTCACTGCCCAGTTCCGCGTCCGGTTGTTCGAGTTCCGAGTACAGCCGCTGGAGCGTCACGGGGTGGACGACCGTCATCCGGCCGGGCAGCCGGGGCTGGCCCTTCCGTTCGCGGTCCTCGCGGTCCTTCCTGAGCTGCCGGCGGACCAGTTCCCGCCAGGCGTCCGACGCCTGTTGCTCGTCCAGTTGCTGCTTGGTGCGCAACAGCAGCAACTGGTGGCCGATCAGCTCCTTCAGCAGCCGTGCCGCCCTGACGCCGGGTGCGGTGCCGGGGCCGCTGTCCCGGCCGGCCGACCGCGGTGTACGCCGTGTGCCCCCTGATGCCATCGAGCCCCCCATGCAATACGGAACGCCAGGGTAGAGCAGCGTAACCGCCGCGCGGCGCCCTCCCGTTTGCGCTGGACCTCAATCCCATTCGGTCCTCCTCGCCCTGACCAGCGGGTTTCTCTTCTCCTTAGAAGCTCACCCCGGATCGCTTCGCCCGCGGCGACGCCCTCAGCAGCATCGGTCACACGCCGGCTTCCACCGGGGTGTGGCCACGCCTCGCCGATCGACACCTGGTGAGGTACTCATGTTCCGTCCGTTTCGATCCGTCCTCTCCGCATGCGCGGGGTGCCTCCGTCGACTCACCGTCTGCGGCTCGCCGCTGCCGTCCGCTCTGCGCCACCTGCTGGACCACGCTCCGGCCCTCGCCGAGCTGTGGACTCACCCCGTTGCCAAGCTGGTGACGGACCTCCTGCTGGACAAGGGCTTCCGGCTCACCGTGCTCGTCGTCGCCTCCCTGGTCGGGGCACGCGTCCAGGCCTGGTACGCGCGCCTGAGGCACAGGAACTGACACCCACGGGCCGGGCCGCAGCACGAGGAGGGCTCCGCGTCGACGCCGGATAAGATGCGGAGCCCGCCAACGGCGGGGCCGTACGCGATCGCCCTCCGGCTCCCGGAGGGCGATCGCGAACCGGTCACCAGTCGGAGCGCCGGTGAGGTCGAGCGGAGAGCAGCACTGCGATCACCTTGCGGAGCCCCGCACCTTCCGCGGTGAATACTTGCTGATGGAAGTAACTGAATCCGGGTCATGAACTGCAGCCCCGGCAGAGTGAGGACCATGGCTCTGTTCCTCGCCTCGCACCGGGAGAACGACTGGGCCGCGATGGAGATCAAAGGAGCCCTCGACACCAGCACTAGCCGGGAGCTTTGTGCATCTCTCGGCTGGCCCTTGGCCGGCCACCGGGCATGTCGTGGCGCCGGGCCAGGTAGCTGATCATTCCGAGTGAGAAGCCGGTCTCCTCGGCGAGCTCGCGGCAGGTGCGTCCAGCGGCCCGTTCGGCACGGAGCCAGTCGAGATCGATCTGGCGCCACCGGGTCGCTTTGCCCTCGCGCGTCATGCCGTACTCGCGGACCAGGACCTTGATGGCCTCCTCGTTCACGTCGGCGTGCTTAGCGATCCACTTGAGCGAGCGGTACTCCTCGAGGTAGAGGCGGGCGAACTTGTCCCTAGGGAGCGCGGCGCGAGCACGGCGAACGGTCGCTCCTCTCTCCCACTTCGCGGATCTTTTGGGGGGTGCCGGCTGCTCCTGCAGGACGAACCGGACAGCGTCATGGCTGACGCCCAGGCGGCGGGCTGCTTGAGCTGTCGTCAGGGATTCGTCCCGGATGAGGCGGTGCAGCGTGCCGAGGTCGATGTCCCCCAGGTCGCACCCGGGCAGGTCGAGGTCGTCGATGATGTCCGTCGGCGGTTGCCAGGTGAGGGGCTCGTCATGGATCCCCTGCCGGGCGAGGAACTCTCGTGCGTGCCCTTCGAGTTGGCTCACCAGCGCGGGGGTGAGGTCCGTTTCGAAGGTTCGCAGCATGGTCCGCAGCTCCTGAGTGGCGGGCGCGTAGGCGGCCGGAGCGAGGGTTGCCGGGAGGCCGCTGATCTGTTCGAACAGCAGCGCTCGGGCGAATTGGTTCCGCCGCACGCCGCCGGCTTCGAATTCGATGTCCCGGCAGAGTTGTCTCCAGGCGCCCAGGGGCAGCAGGTCGCGGTAGTCGGTCGCGCGGCGGCGGTCGTAGTCGATCGGCGATCCCTCCTGGTCGAGGTAATCCGCCAGCGCGGACAGGCCGAGACTGATGGCCTTCCAGTGCCCCTGCTTCGTGAGCCGGAACGCCATGTGGGGCCCGAGCCTGTCTTCTGCCGGGGATCGAAGGCGCCGGGTCGCTGTGGTGAAGTCTCCCGTGCCGCCGATGAGCAGGAGGTAGCACGACAGGGCCGGGCGGATGGTGCGCGAGAGGGCCCCGTTCACAGGGCTCAGCCGCGCGGACCATGCCGGCCAGAGCTGCGTCGGGGTCCTGCGGGCCCGCTGAGTGGTCCGAGTGGTCGCCGAAGGGCCGGGCCTTGAGGGCAGCCGGTCCGCGGTGCGGTAGCGCAGTTGATCACTGTGTTTGAGCCGGGGAGCCAGCGTCGCGAGGTGGATCGCGTCGAATACCGGGCTGGTGTGGGCCCACCGGAGCCCGACCTTGAGCGGGATGGTGCCGTCGGCGTCGCTGATCAGGTGGCGAAGGGCGGCTCCGGCCCGGTGGGCATCGCCCTGCTCGAGGATGTGCAGGGCCGCGCTGACGGCGAGGGCGGCGGCCGCGGCCCGCTGCGGGGCCAGGCGTCCCGGACGGGTCTCCTCGACGGGGTCGAAGGACCGCCGCTTGTCCGGTACGGGCTGCTGGTGCAGCGCCAAGATCTCCGGGGGGACGAAGCCCGCCAGCCGGTCGGGGTCAGGGACGCGGCGAAGGAGAATGCAGGCCAGTGCCCGAAGGTCGCCGAACAGCGCAAGGCTGGGCTGGGGGTGGTCCTGGTAGACGCCGAAGTCGGCCCGGCCGCGGGAGATGGCCTCCTCGATGAGCTTCTGGGCCGCGATCACGGATCCCCGTGCGGCGAGCGTGAGCGCAGGAACCTCCTCGAACGGCTGGCCGCAGCGAGCCGGCGGAGTGTCCTTCTCCGAAGGGCTGTGGCAGCGGCCCGGAGTGATCGGGTGCCGGGTGGTCGCCGGGAAGTGCCGCGGCATGCGGCTGCAGCGCGGGCAGGTGTCGACCAGCAGGATGTGGTGGTCGAGGCAGGCGAAGGACCAGCCGAGTCTCCATCTCAGCAGCCACCTGCCGCTGTTCTCGGCCAGGCAGGCCGGGCAGTAGCGGGAGCCGCGGGGCCGTCCCCAAACATGCCTCGCCGCGACCCGGCGCCGCTGGGGGTCGACCACGTGGGCCCGGCCGTCGTAGCGGGCCAGGGTCATGGCGTGCACCTCCGTCTCTGTGGCACCGGCGGACCAGGCGAAGGCCGCCGCCTGGTCCGTACCGAGGAGGGTGACCAGGCGGCCCAGCACGCCCGAGCTCACCGGCTTGGACGGGCTGCGGGGCAGCAGGCCGATCGAGGCCAGGACGTCGCCCGTGGTGGTTCCCAGCCGGTGGGCGATCGCCTCCCACCAGGAATCGAGTGCCTCGCCCGGATGCGGGGCGAGGCGGATCGGCAGAGTCCGCGCGTGCGTCACCGGCGAACCGCCTTCCGACCGGTCCGTCGTGACCGCTGGCCCTTCAGGAGATTGCGTACGTCGTCCTGGGCCAGGTGGGCCGCCTGGTCGATCTTGACCCGGCTGAGGAGATCCTCATCGAGACGCTCGGCGCCGGTACGAACAGCTCGCTGGCAGCCGCGGTTGATGAGCGTCATCAACGAGCCGATGTGGCCGCTGGAGCGGATGAACAGGTAGTCGAACAGGTCGTCGGCGAGCATTCCCCGGTACTTGCCGCTCAGCACCAGGCGCTTCTCCAGGGCCAGCAGCAGCTGCCGCCACTCGGCGCGGCCCTGGTCGGTCTTGAGCTCGAAGGACCGCATGTCCAGGCGGGTCGTGCGCCGGCCCGTCTGGGCCAGGACCGCGTTGTCGTAGGTCTCGCCCTCGGAGAACAGGCCGCGCTTGGCCAGGCCGACGCCGACGAACAGCAAGGTGACCGGGAACTCGTTCGCGATGTACTTGAAGTGGTTGCTCACCTCGACACCGCCGCTCGCCCTCCACCGCAGGAAGTGCAGATCGTCGACGATCAAGAGCCTGACATCACAGGAGAGCACACAGTCCAGGGCACGCTGGGCGAACTGTGCCGTGGTGCCGGTGGTGCGGCCGGGATGGCTGAAGAACTCCAGCATCGCCCGGTTGAAGTCCTTCATCCCGGTATTCCCGGTCAGCCCCACCCGGCAGACCGGGAGCCGCTCGTGCCCGCCGGCCGTGAACGCGCCGCTCTCGGCGATCTCCCGGCGGTGAAAGTCCCGGGCGAAGGCCAGCACCGCGGTCGTCTTGCCCAGCCCCGGAAAGGCGTCCACCGCGACGGCGCCCTTGGCCTTGTCGCCGTCCTGCTGGTTGCTGTCGACGATGTCCCACAAGTCCTCGTGCAGCTCGGCCAGCTGCGGCGTGCGCAACGGCCCGAGGTTCGCGTGCCACACGCGCCGGGCCTGGTCGTACTCGGCCCGCGCCCGCTCACCCAGCGCCAAGTACTTGCTGCGCGGCAGCAGTTCGGGCTGCATGCGCGCCTCCGCGTCCGCGAACGCCGCCCAGCCCTCCTTGCGGGACAGCGTCAGCGCGTCCAGACGGTGGGCGTCTCCCGGCGTCCAGGTGCCCTCGCTGTTCACGCGTCCTCCAGGGCGTCGGTGTAGAAGTCGCTGTCGTCTTCCAGCTCCACCAACTCGGCATCGTCGGCCACGTCGTCGTCGCCCGTCTCCTGCACGGCCTCCGCCGCGAGGTGCGGCTCTGCGTCGGGGAGTTCCATCAGGCGCCTCACGCTCGGCAGCGTGGCGACGCTCTCCTCGGCCTCGGGAAGGTCCAGGGCCGCCTGTTCCCGGGCGAGCCTCAGCGCCATGCGACGTTCGACCAGCGAGGTGCCCAGGCCGAGGTTCCACCGCTCGAACAGGTCACGGACCGCGGCCTTGTCGTCCGGGAACCGGTCACGGACCGCGGCCAGGCGGCGGGCGAACTGCAGTGCCTCCTCGCTCACCGGCATGTCCCGCCCCGGCGCGTGCTCCCAGGCCAGCGCATGCCACCGGCGATCGGCGGGATCACGGAAGTAGACCGCGTTGATGTCATCCGGGTTCACCGCGATCGGCCACTTGCCGTCCCGCTCATCGCTGAGCAGCCCGCGGTAGGGGTCCAGGGCAGCGCCGTTGTAGCGGCGGGCGTCCAGATCGATTCCGTAGTGCTGGATCCTGCGCCGTTCCACCCGCAGGAACTCAAACGCCAGGTCCGGATCACGCGGGACCTCGATGTAGCCGGCCCTGTTCAGCCCGTGCTCGAACATCGCCGCTGGCGACATCCGCAGCCCCGGCACCCCTGGATCGACCAGGCTGGTGTGCGGCCGGTGGTGATACACGCAGGCCACCCACTCGCGGATGATCGCCTCAAGCTCGTGGAGGAAGAAGAACGCCTCCCCCTCCGGTCGCTCGCCGCGCGAGTGTAGATCGGGCCCCTTGTAGCCGGGCAGGCCCTGCAGCAGGTCCTCGCGCAGGGTCAGAAAGAACCTTTCCAGCGGGCCCTTGTCCCGGCCCGTCCGCAGCCGGGCCGGCTGCACCGAGATCCCCAACCGGCGGCAGACGCTGGTCAGATGCTCCGAGACGAACACCTTGCCGTGGTCGACCAGCACCGTCTCCGGCACCAGCGCGGGCGACGCCGCCGAGCGCATCGGCCCCTCCAGCGCGGTGGCCTCCACCAGGACCGACCTCGGGATGCCGTGCTCGGGCCAGACCGCGTGCGCCGGCCAGTCCTGGCCCGCGGGCCGGGGTCGAAACACCTGGTAGAGGGCGACACTGGCGTCGACGGCCTTCGTCGACACCGGCGTGATCCTGATCCCGCAGACGCAGCGTGTGTACCAGTCCATCGCGACCGTGAGCTCCGCCTGCAGCCACTGCAGCGTGACCGGGTCCAGGGCGAACACGTCGAGGCGGTTGGTGTCCATCAGCAGGTACTCGCCCGGCCGGGTCGGCCGCAGCTTCCCGTAGACCCCGCCGGGCCGGGCGGCGATGTCCCGGTTCCGCTTCGTGCTCAGCCGGAACGTCGGATGACGCCGCTCGAGGTCCTCAAGGAGACGGTAGGCCGTCGCCCGGCTGGGCAGGTCCTCCTCCTCGAACCCCCGGGCCAGCAGCCGGGCCCGGGTCCGCTCGATGACCATCTTGCGCGACGGCTTGGACTGGCCCGTGTGCTCGATCATCACCTCCAGTGCCGCCTCCGACCACGGCTCCGCGTTCCGGTGCCCGGACCGCGGCCCGCTGCGGGCCGGTACCAGTCCCGCCTCGCCGTCCTGGCGGAAGGCAGCCGCCCACCGCTTGACCGTGCGCGCGGCCACCCCCAGCTCGGCCGCCTTCGCCGCGTACCGGCTCTCCAACGGCTCGCCCACCGTGTAGGCGGCGCGAGGCTCCCCCACGGCCGCCAATTCCTCGCTGCCGCTGCGGAACCCGGTGAGCACCTCCCTCACGTGCGCGGCCCGCTCCAGCACCAGCTCGCGCTCCCCGGCGTCCAGGCGGGCCAGCACGACCGCCGCCGTCTCCTGCGGGTCGTCGGAGGCAGGCCCGGGCCCGTCCGGGATGATGCGGGCACGGTCGGAGAGCAGCAGTTCCTTGACGGCCAGGCGCAGCAGCCGTCCCCGGCCGTCCTTAAGGACCACTTCGCCGCCCGCCTGCGTGCTGGCGAGCTCGACCACCTCGACGATCTCGCCGTCGTAGGAGAAGCGACTCCCTACTCCCACGCGCACCGCGGCCCCGCTCACGACGCCACCCTCAGCACACTGCGGGCGCTCAGCGGAACGCTCAGGTCGGTCATCCACTGCTGTTTCCACAGCAGATGCAGGGCCGCGGCCCGCACCAGCGGAGCCGGACGGTCCGGCAGGCAGGCGAACGCCTCTCCCAGCGTGTCCCCGTCCACGACCCGGTCGCGTACTTCGTCGAGGATGACCGGATCGAAAAGCCTCTCCGGCTGCGGCTCCTCGTCCACGGGCAGGTCCGGTATCTCCTCGGGCAAGTCCGGCTCGAACAGCCAGTCGCGGCGGTAGCCCGCGAGGAACCGGACGTTGGCCAGCTCGGCGTCCGGCGGTTCACTCCACACCTCGTAGCGCCAGCCTCGGGACTCGACCGCCTCCCGGGTCCAGGCGAAGGTGAACGCGTGCTCCGGCCGGGCCTCCCGGTGGCGCGGCTTGACGTCGACGACCAACGGGCCCGTGGTGGTGGCCATCAGGTAGTCCGGGATGTGCCGGCGCAACGCGCCGTCCACGCCGGCCCTCAGCAAGAAGGGCTGGGCCACGATCGCCGTCACGTCCCGGTCGAAGTCGGCGTAGAGCAGCCGCGCGAGCTCCAGCCGCGACTCGTAGATCACGTGATCCGACTGCGTACTCGACCAGTACGAACCCGAGTAGTGCTTCTGCCCCATGTACCAGCGGAACGTCCGCCACGGCTCGGCCGCGTACAGCATCTCCAACGGCGCCGACTCCCAGGCGAGGCCCTCGGACACCTCGTCCTCGGCGAGCCGTACACACACCTCTACATCCACCATCCGCCCCCAGTGCCCGTGTAACTGACCTTGATCGCAGGACAGTTACACGGGCACTGGAGTACGAACGGCCACACGTGTTTTCGATCACTCGAAAGGGTGATCATTCCGAGCCGAGAATCTCAGCTCCGCGTCATAAGTGCTATTCAGAGGTCATCGCTCGCGAGAACATGATGCGGATTCTGAGTACCTACACGTCGCCGCCCTTGATGTGCCGGGCCGGGTTGAGGCCCTGCTCCATCAGATCGACCGCCCACAGCATCGACTGGACGCCCTCCAGCTTCGCCAGGCCCGGGGTGGGACCGAGCCGGAAGCCGCCAGGCTGCGGCCTACCGGAGGCCGCGTACGGCAGGAAGTCGAGCGGGCTGTCGCCGGGGCTCGGGTAAACGACGCAGTCGGACAGCACGGCGAGCGGGTACAGGCCCGTCATCTTCGCCATGTTGCCCAGCTTGCGGTGCATGTTGATCCGGGCCTTGCTGATGACGGCGGCGCGGATGTCGGGGCGCCAGGTCGGCCGTTCCAGGGCCGGCCAGCGCTCGCCGTCCTTGTAGTGCTTGCCCTGCGGGCGTTCGCGGAGCTTACCGACGCCGCCCTTCACGGTCGCCTTGATCGCGGCCAGGACGGCGGCCAGGGCCGGGTCTGCCTGCTTGTGCTGCTCCATCGCGGCAAGGAACTGGCGGTCGTCCAGGTCCCGGGTGACGCCGAGGTCGGCGAGGGTGTCGACGTACGCGTTCTTGAGCCGATCGTGCCACGGGTCCAGGTACGCGCCGGTCTCGCGGCGCAGGTACGCCTCGATCGGGTGCACGTCATGGCCGAGCTCCTGGGCGTAGGCGACGGTGTGTGTCTGATACCAGGCCGGGCCCGTCGGGCGGGTGCCGTCCGGTGTGAACGGCGAGGGCAGGCGCGGGTCCAGCTCAATGTGGGAGAGGTCGACCAGCCAGGATCCGGGGATCTTCGGGTTGAACGTCGGGGCGTGGAAGTGGTCCGGTCCGGACAGGCCGACGACCAGGCGGGCCGCAGCGGCGAGGAAGGCGGTGTTGAGGTCCAGGCCGACCGCGAAGGGCAGCGTGCACTCCTCATCGGTGAGCAGATTCACCGACCGCACCCACTGGTACGCCTCTTCGTTGAGGAAGCCGCCGGTCCAGCCGCTGTTCACGACGACCGGGTGTTCCGGGGTGGCCTCGGGCGGTGCCGGGTCCATCGGCTCCGTGCCGAGGCTGCCCGGGTTGTAGGCGGACACCCAGTTCCCGGTCGTTTCGTCCCGCACGGCGCGCGTGGGCGGGCGCAGCGCCGTCATCAGCTCCAGGCCGGAGACGGCGGTGGAGCCGCGCGGGGTGATGACCCGCTGGGCGTAGATGCCAAGGACGCGGGCGATGTCGGCCGGCTCCATCTCGGCCACGCCGGGCCAGGACCGCTCATCGAGGGCGTCCCAGGACAGGATCGCCAGTTGCACGCACTGCCGCTCGCGCCCCTGGGCCTTACGGTAGATCCGAGCCCACGGCCCGAATCCGCGCTGCGTGAGCTGCCACTTCGCCTTCGCCACTTGCTTGACGACCGGGTGGTCCTCCGGTAGGCGCAGGGAGCGGCGTTGCTCGTGACCCTCCAGGCGTTCCGGCAGACCCAGCTTTACAGCGGCCGCGGCGGTGAGCACGATCAGCGGGTCGGAGTCCTTGCCGTAGCGGTTCAGCTTCGGCGCACCGAGCCCGGACTCGTGCAGCGTCCACTCCACCAGCTCCATCACCGTGGTCGCTGGGCAGTCCAGCACGATGCCGTCCGTGCTGTACGCGGAGCCGTCGCTGTCCAGCACAGCGAGTGGACCGTGCGGGAACCGCGGATCGGTCGCAGGCTTCACGGCCTTCTTCGCCACCGGGCGCCTGGACGACGTCGCGGCCGGACGGGCGGGACGCTCCGGCGCGGCCTGGACGGCCGGGGCCTCCACAGGCGCGGCAGTCTCCGGCTCGAGGGCGGCACCTGTGAAGGTCTCCCGCACCTTCGGCTGCGGCGCGCCGGCCGGAACCGAGGCGGCGGGGGCGCCGTGTGCAGGGTACTTCGCCGCCCAGCCCTGCAGCAGCCGCTGGTACGCCGACAGGCGCGGCTCCCGCGGCTCGGACCGCCCGTTCTCCCAGTTCTTCACCGTCTGCGGCGTCGTCTTCATCGCTGTTGCCAGACGGGCCTGGGTGATACCAGCGGCCTCACGCAGCCGGGCCCGCTCTGCCGGGGGCGGAAGCTGAGGCTCCTCCTCCAACAGAGCGTCAACCGATGCGAACAGCTCTTCCTCGGTCGCCATACGGCTTCACCTCCGCCCCGAACGCTAGCAGACTTACCCCAGTATTTAACCTTTTCTTTTACCCATCTGGCCTGCTGGGAGGAAACCGAGCGGGAGAGGAATGTTCACGACTGACCTGTTGCAGCGGAGGCTGAGTGATTCTCACCGAAGGTTGGTCAGAGTTCAGTCCTCCGGTTGCACGACCCGCTCAAGTACTGGAGGCCAGCCCGGGTGAAGAAGGTAGTCGCCCACTCCGGCGACCGCCCACGCTTGCCCGTCTCGCCGGAGGATGACGTTCGCCGTCCTGGCAGAAGCACCTGGTGCCAATGAGTAGTTGCCGCTGCCGTCCACGTCGAGGTCGGGTAGGTGGAAGAGGCGCATCAACTCCATGTCTGGACCGACGGGCCTGGGGCGCGACGCGATCCCCAGCTGGTCGGTGCTCAGGTTGTCGTAGCTGTCCCTGATCTCCCTTAGAGACACTCGAGAGAGATGTCGGAAGAGCGGGTGCTCCGGGCTGTCGACCGCCAAGGCCCGAACCAGTGAGTCGCGGTCCAGGCCAGAGGCCTGCGAATCTTTTAGGGCCGTCGGATTCCTGGACAGCCATGCCTGCGCCATGGCCAGCCTGAAGTCCGGCGTCATCCTCGGCCACACCGGCTCGACATCATCGCGGCCGACTGCCTGTATCCACTCCAAAGCAAACATGCCTGGGTCTTCTGTCATCCCCAACCCCTCTTCGACTATTTGGTTGTCGCCGATTCATTCGACGCCAGCTTTTAACATGTCAGTCCATGCGCCGCTGCCAGCGCTGCCGGCGACAGTCCAGCGACCACACCGACCACGCACTCAGCCTTCGGTGAGAACCGCTCAGCCTTCGCTGACACAGATCAACGACGCTCACTGTGTCCAGCGGGAGTGGGTGAAGCCCGGTTCCGGGAACGGCGATGGATAGCGTGCCCAGTAGTGGTTATCGCGCCTGGGAGTGCAGTCCGCTGGTGAGGTCGTCCTGGACCATGTCGTCTCGCTCAGCTGGCGTGAGCCACCGGGCGGACGAGCCGACGGCGGTCCGCTCCACCCACAGCACATCATCGACGGCCTCGGCGACGGCGTGCAGGTGGCTGATCACCATCACCAGGCGGTCGCCGCCGGCCTGGTCGCGCAGTACCTCCAGTGCCAGGTCCAAGGCGGTGGTGTCGAGGGCGGCAAAGCCCTCGTCGAGGAAGAGGGAGCCGAGAGCCGGCCCACTGCGGGAATGCAGTTCGGCAAGTGCCAGGGCCAGGGCGAGGGACGCCATGAACTTCTCCCCTCCTGACAAGCGATTCGGGTGGTGGGCGACCCCGGAGCTTCGGCTGATGATGTCGAAGTCGTCTGCGAAACCGAATCGGCCGTCGGACATCTGCCCGAGCAGGTCGCTGGCGACGCCGAGCAGTGCGCGGGTTCGCAGTGTGGTGAGGTGGCCCAGAAACTTGGCGTCGACCAGTTCGCGGCGTAGTACTTCGAGGGCTTCATAGCGGGCTTCGCCTGCGGTGATGGCGAAGTCCAGGTCAGCGGCCGGCTTGATCAGGTCCTGTGCTTCTCGCTGTCTGCAGCGCTGGTCTTGGGCTTCCTTGGTTGCCTGCGCGGCTGCGGCAACGAAGGGGTGAAGTGATGTGGGTGTCGTCAGGTCGGCTGAGGCGTCGAAGTCGTCGATGTCGGCGAGCACGGCTGCATGCTCGCCGAGGCGGCTTTCGGCGGCGGATGCGCGTTCTGTTGCCGTGGTGGCTCGCTCAATGAGCTTGTCGCCGAGCACTGAGGTCATCGCCGACAGGGCGGCGGCGTAGTGGCGGACCTCGGGGATCGTCGGTTGGGTGGGAGATTCTGGCAGCGCTGGCCGGTCGGCCTCCTCGAGTCGGGTGCGAGCTTGGTCTGCGGCCTGGGCCCACGCGTCGAGGTTGTCACGCAATTTGCCAAGGGGACGTTCCAGGCGGGCGTGGGTGTCGTGGTCGAGCGTGCGCTGATCGGCGAGCACCGCGGTCTTCTCCGCTCGGGCTGCTTCCCTCTGGTCGAGCAGCTCTTGGAGCTCGGCCTGCCGGGCGTTGACGGCTGTGGTGGCGGCGTCCGTCTGTCCGACGACGATGTCGATCGGGTTGTGCGACAGCATCGCCTGGATCCGCGGGGGAAGGATGCCGATGTCGGTGGCGGTCCTTGTCACGGCCCGGGCATGCCGCTCTTGAGCTGCGGATGCATTTCTTTTACCGCGATCATGTGCTTTCTTACGTTCTGTCAGCGTTTTGCGGTCCGCTTCGATTCCAGCGGTGCGGCGGTGCTCCTCGGCCTGCAGCTTTTCGGCATGTGCGGCGGCCGCGTGTTCGCATGCGGCGATGGCGTGGGTGATCACTGCGGTGTCCTGCTCGGGGTGGTGCTGGTGCGGTGATGCGGTGGTGCTGGCGGCGGGGGCGGCCAGGGCAGTGGTAGCGGCGGTCAGCCTTGCTGAGGCTGACCGGGCGTCGAAGTCCGTGCCTGCCTCGGTGGCCAGGGCCTCCAGGCTTCGGAAGGCTCGTTCCGCTGCCTGAGTCATCTCCTGCGCCGTCTGCTGTGCGCCTTGGTGCTCGTGGTTACGTTCGAGCACCGCGTTATCGGCTGCGGTCACGGTGGCGCGGGCTTCGGCGCGCAGGTCGACGGCCCTGTCGTGTGCGCTCTTGGCCTGCTCTCGTTGCGTGTTCGCCTCGGCCAGCTCATCCGCGTCGGTCGGTGCGGGGTGGAAGTCGACGGGTAGGTGCCGGCGGCATACAGGGCAGTCGTCGCCGGGGTGAAGTTCGGCGGCGATCGCGGCTGCCTTTTTCCGCAACCGCAGCGTCTCCAGGTGGGTCTCGGCCGCGATGAGATCTTTGTGGGCCGCGGATGCCTCGGCCTCCACCGGGCCGAGATCTTTGTGGGCGGATTCCTGCCGGCCCAGTGCGGTGGCGTGGGCGCGCGTGGTGTCAGCGACGCGCCGGGCCGCTGAGAGGGCCGCGTCCAACGCGGTGCGGACAGTTGTGCTGTGCGTACGGATCTGCCCGCTGGTCTCGGCGGCGGCACGGGCTTCCTCTGCCGCCGCTTCGATGTGTGCGACCCGTTCGGCAAGTTCCGCTTCCGCCGTGGCGATGGCATCGCGTTCGTCGTCGAGTTGTGTGGTGAGGGAGACCAGTCGTTCGCGTTCGCCTCGGTGTTCCTCGGCGGTTTCTGCCAGGGTCTTCAGGAGCAGTGCGGACTGGGCGAGGGCGTCCCGGCCTTCTCCTTGTCTCTCGGCCTCGGTGATCGCTCCGGTCATTTCCTCTTCCCTGGCCTCAGCCTGCTCGGCACGCCGGTCGAGGAGTTCGCGCCGGGTGGTGAGGTCGGTGGCAGCGCACTCGAGCGTGTCGAGGACGGTGCCGACGTCGGCCACCTGCCGCGCTGCCAGGCTCTGACAAGCGCTGGTGGCGGCCGCCGCGGTGTCCCGGGCTTGCGAGATCTCTTCCTGCAGTGCCGTGATGCGGACGACGGCGGTGTTCAGGCGTTCGGCCTGGGCTGTGGCCGCATCGGCGGCGGCTCCGGCGGCGGCGGCCGTCTCCTGCGGATTGTCCGGCATGGGGGCCCGTTTGGCTTTCGCATCGCCCAGGAGTTGCTGGAGCGTGCGGCCGTGGCGGGCGGCCAGGTTCCGCACTGCTTCCAGTGATTCGGCCCCGAACAGTTCGCGGAGCCGTTCGCTGCGCTCTTTGGGAGCGGCGGTGAGGAGCTGGTCGAACTTGCCCTGTGGGAGCAGCCCGACCCGCAGGAAGGTCTCGTAACTCATCTGCAGCACCGTCTTGATGCGGTTGTCGACGGCTGTGGCGCCGTCGGTCTCCTCACCGGTGTCCAGGTTTTTCAGGTGGTGCCGGCCCGCGTTCGGGTTGGTGGCGTGCATGGTGCGGTGGACACGCCAGTTCTGCCCGTCGTGTACGAAGGTGAGTTCGACGCTCATGGCCTGTGCGCCGTCGGAGATGAGCTGCCGGGGTTCCTTGGCGTCCCAGGAGCTTTTGCGGAACAGGGCGAAGGCGATGGCGTCGAGCAGGCTGCTCTTGCCGGCGCCGGTGTCGCCGAGGACCGCGACCAGGCTCTTGCCGGTGAAGTCGACGGTGGCCTGGGCGGGGTAGCTGCGGAATCCGGTGAGGGTGAGTGTCATCGGTTTCATCGCGTGGTCTCCGCGTCGGTGGTGTCGATGGCGGTCAGGATGCTGGAGCGGTCAAGGTTGTCGAGGGGTTGGCCGGAGAGGGCCGCGGTCAGCAGCGTCTCCTCGCAGCACGGTGCGGGGTCCTCGGGGTCGGGTTCGGCACGCAGGTGGGCAAAGGCGGTCATGGCGCGGTCCAGGGCCGGGCCGCCGGTGCCGCGGTCGGCGAGGTAGTCGTGCAGCAGGTCGTCGATGTCGGGCAGCTCGGTGGTGGAGGTCTGCCGGTCCAGCACGCGGTGGCCTGCGCCGGTACGGCGCTCGTCGATGTCGACGAGCGTCGCCTGGGGCAGCATCTTGGCGAGGGTGTCCGGCAGGGACGGGTCGAAGGTGTCGACGTTCACCACTGCCTTCACCCAGGCGTCGCCCACGCGGGCGGCGCGGTGGGCGATCTGTTCCAGGGTTCCTTCGAGGCGTACCAGACGGCGGCCTGCGGTGAGCGGTTCGAGTTCGATGCGGGGATTGGTGTCCGGCCCGATCTCGGCGAGTACGACGCTCTTGGTGTCGCCGGTCTCGCCGAAGTCCATCTGCAGGGGGCTGCCAGCGTAGTAGGCGGGGAATCCGGCACGGCCGACGGGCTGGGGTTTGTGGATGTGGCCGAGGGCGCCGTAGGCGACGTCGGGCAGGTCCGCGGCTGGGGCGGCGTACTCGGTGTTCAGGGAGATCCGCCGTTCCGAGTAGGACGGGGTGGCGCCTTCGATGAACAGGTGGGCGGCGTAGACGAGGACGTCCCGGGGGCCGCGGTCGGCGGTCAGGTGGCGGTAGACGTCGGCTTGGACGGTGCGCATCCGTTCGGCGTAGGTCGCGGTGGTCAGGGCGGGGTCGGCGAAGTCGTAGGTGAAGCGGTTGGGGTGCAGGTAGGGCAGTGCGCCGATGCGCAGGGTGAGCTCCCCGTTCCTGGTCGGGTATTCGGCGAGGAGCAGTCTGTCGGGGCGGGCGTCGGTGGCGAAGCGGACCCGGGTCTGGTCTCTTTCGCGGGCGCCCATGTCGTTGAGGACGTACTCCAGGAACGTCAGGACGTGCGTGGTGTCGTGGTTTCCTGCGACGACGACCACGGGCGCGATCGTGCCGAGGCGGCGCAGTGCCTGTGCCGCGCGGCGCATGTCGTCCAGGCTCGGGCGGGGGCTGTCGAAGAGGTCGCCGCTGTGGACGATCAGGTCGGGGGCGTAGTCCTCGGCGATGGCGATGATTTCGTCCAGGACGGCGTCGACTTCGCCGTCACGCCGGTGTCGGCCGATCTGGCGGCCCAGGTGCCAGTCGGAGGTGTGGAATACGCGTCCCGTCACGGGTGCCTCCAGAGGAACGGCCTGCGGGGCGGCGCGGGTTGCGTCGCCGCGGCCGGAGGTTCGAGGGCCTCGACTGTACCCCGAATCACTGGAAGAAGTCTGGAAAACCCTGGAACTCTGGTAGCGTCTGGTACATGAGTGATCCGCTGGACGCCCTGGAGAAGAGCATCGGCACCCTGCGCCGCGCGATCCGCGACGCCACCGCTGCCGGTGACACCGAACGCGCCGGCGAGCTGCGGATGCAGCTACGCCGCGCCGAGCGGGCCTGGGACGCCCTCCTCGACACCGATGGACCGGCAGCCGCCCCGCCCCCCTCCGCACCGCAGGCAGCTCCCACCGCCCGGGGATCGCAACTCCCGGCACGTGAACACGTCCACCGTGCCCTCATGCTTCTCCGAGCTCCGGCCGCGCCCAAGCTGATCGTGGGGGTCCACGAGGCGTTCTTCCCGGGCGAGCTGTCCGCGTCCAAACTGTCCAGCCTGCGCCGGGACGAGGAGCGTTCCTACCGCTCCAGTCCGGGAGCCCGGCCCTACTATCTGTGTCCCGCACTGGCGCACGATCTGCTGACACCGGTGCGGGCACTGATCAGCATCAGCACCTGGACTCTGGAGCAGCGCATCATCGGCCCGCTGTCGCCACGCGTGGACTTCCTCACCAGCGCGATCGGCATCGCCGAAGCGGTGCGGACCTCCTCCGAGTCCACTGCGGACGGTCCTACTCCCGAAGCCCAGCGGCTGCTGTGGCGCTTCGCCGCCAACATCCCCGATGCCATGCCGAAGACCGCTTCCGGTCACGAGGGTGCTCTGGATGCGCAGCGGGTGATCGGTGCGGCCGTGGCCGAGCTGGAAGTGCATACGGACGCCGACCGTGCCACTCGAGTGGCGGCCGCGCGGCGGGCACGCAAGTCGCTCGGAGACGACGAGCAGTTGTTCGGCGCGCCCTTGCGGGGTGTGACGCACCTTCGGTCGGCCCGCGCCTGATTCTCCTCTTCCCTGCATCCTTTTCTTCCCCGCAAGGATCTACGAGACCGTGAAAGAACCAGTCGACGACCGACTTACCGCACTGCGCGGCTCCGCGAAGCGCCTGGACTACAACGCCCGGTCGCTGGCGGCCCTGGAGAACAATCCGCGCTGCACGTTGCGCGCCCTGTTGGACGCCTCCGGATCTGACAAGGCCGCGATCGCCACACACGTCGGCCATCCTCCGTCCTTCGGCCAGTCCTCCTTCGCTCTCGCCCGCGGCAACGCCTTCGAGGCGATGGTGAAGGAGCATGGCTGCGCGGAGCTCCTGCGCGTATTGCGCGAAACCTTGGGGCTGACGCTGCCGGAGGTGGGCTACGAGGACCTGAACGACGTCGGTGGCGACGGCCGGTCCAAGCAGCGCCACGAACGCACCGAGGAGGTCTTGCTGCGGGCAGCCCGCGGCGAGAGCGAGGGCACCTTGTTCGACCACCCGATGCTGCGCCTGCACATCGGTGGGCACACCGCGTTCCTGGAGCCGGACCTGGTGGCCTTCCGTATCGACGGACGCTTCCACGTCGTGGAGATCAAGAGCTTCCCGATCATCGACGAGCAGGCGGACTCCGCACAGGTCCGGGCAGCGACCACGCAGGCGTGTGCGTACATCATCGCGCTGCGTGACCTGCTCGGGCGGGCCGGTATCGGCGCGGAGGCCGTCTCCGACACGATCGTGCTGGTCGCGCCGAAGGACTTCACCAACCGCCCGACCGGAGCGTTCGTCGACGCACGCAAGCAGGTGGCGGCCCTGAGCCGGCAGCTGTCCCGGATCGAGCGCATCGGGGACCTGGTGGACCTGCTGCCCGAGGACCTCACGTTCGACCTGGCACCGGATGCGGACGATCGCCCCCGGCGCCCGGCCGAGGAGCTGACCGAGGCGCTGGACCAGGTCCTCGTGACCTACCGCCCGGACTGCCTCAACCACTGCGAGATGGCCTTCTACTGCCGCTCCCGCGCCCGCGCGGAGGCCTCACTGGATGTCCTCGGGCCGGTCGTGCGCGAGCAGTTCGGCGGCATCGACACCACGACCATGGTCATGGGGCTCGCCCGCGGGGAGCTGACGCCGAGCGAGGATCAGGTGGAGATGGCCGCGGCCCTGCGGCACGCCGCCCGGCTGCGCGCAGAACTGGAAGACCTCGGGGGTGCGGCATGAGCACGCTGTCGGCACTGGCGCATGTGCAGGCGATGGAGTCGATGCAGGCGGTGACCCTGACCGAGTTCCGGCACCGGCACCTGTCCGCCCGGCCGCTGGTGATCGTCCCGCTGGCCATGGCCGGAGAGGCCGGTGCTCCCCTGGCCGCGATGGCCGGCTCCGCCAAGAGGAACGGGACCCTGCTCGTCGTGTCCCAGCCCCGCAACCGGGACCAGCGGTTCGAGTTCGCCGCGGGCCTCGGCCGGATCGTGATGGACTACATCGACTCCTTCCGCCAGGACCGCCGCGGGGAAGGCGAGCGCTCCCGGTATACCGACGCGCCTCAGATCCTGGTGCCCAGCCCCGGCGGAATCAAGGCCCTGGCCGACCTGGGCCGCATGTGCCGCTTCCGTGAAACGTCGGGCCCCTACGCGGTCCCGGACGTCGTACCGGAGTTCGGCATGTGGCTGACCTTCCTGGTCGACAGGGCCGAGCAGGCCGGCACCTCCACGCTGCTGCCCGTCACCGGCTTGCTCTCCGAGCACTGGGCGACCGGCCAGAGCACGCTGGAGAACCAGAACCTCGCCTCCCTCATGGCCTGGATCGCTCCCCCGCCGGGCTTGAGTGTCGAGCAAGCCATGGCCGAGGCGGAGAACCCGGACGTGTGCCCGCCGGCGGGCCCGGCGACCTCCCCCGAGTTCGACAACCGCGACCTGGCCCCGGCGATCAGGAGGTTCGACACGGCGCGCGCACTCGGCGACCCGCGCATGCTGGCCGCCGCCGAGGCCGAGCTGCGGGAGCTGATCGCGGGCCAGATCCAACCCACCTGGCGCATGGTGTGGGACGCCATATCGCTGCTGCGCTCCGTGCCCGAGGCTCCGCGGACCGCCAAGCGCTTCGAGGGCGACTGCAGGGCCTTCACGGACTACTCCGACTACCGTGACGCCGGCGGCCTCCCCCAGCGCAGACGGGACAACGCGATCGGTGCGGCCCGGCGGCTGGGCTGGCTTGAGCGCGCGCTGGCCGATTTCGAGTCCGACATGGCCTTCGACGATCGCTTCGTACTAGCCGACCGGCGCAGTGCCGGGGAGGCGTTCGCCGGGACGGTCGTGGAAGCCGACCCCGGCCGGACGGTCACCACGGACAAGAACAGGCGGGTGCCGCGACCGCGCATCACCGTCCGCACCGAAGACCCCGTGCGGCTGGCCGCCGACACGAAGCTGATCAGCCCGTCTCTGCCGGCCGGCCACAAAGCCGTAATCGTCTCCGTCGCCCCCGACGGCGACTTCACACGGGTCATGGTGGAGGTCACCGGCGGAATGGGACGCGGCCGCACCCCGAAGCAGGGCAGCGTGCCGGAACCGGGCCAGCGCCTCGCCTACCTGCCCGATCCCGGATGGCGCCCGGCACCGCAGTTCCCGGCCTCCGATGCCACCCCATGGACGCACAGTGCCGCCGGCGGGGCCGACGCCGACCCCGCCGTACCCCAGGACGCCGCCGCAGAGGAGTGGGGCAATGACGACTGATGCCAGCACGACACCCGACCCGCCCGCGCCCGATCCGGCAACGGCTGCCGCCGCTGCCACCCAGGCGGTCCTCGCGGACATGGCCGACGGTCGCCACAGGGCCGTGGTCGTCGACTCCCCACCCGGCGCCGGCAAAAGCACCCTGGTGGCCCGCGCCGCCCAGGAGCTCACCGACGGCGGCGAACACCCGATCATCGTCGCCCAGACCAACAACCAGGTCGACGACCTGGTCCTACGCCTGGCCAGGGAACACCCCGGCAGCTCCGTCGGGCGACTGAGCGCCACCGGCTACACCCCTCCCCCGGCCCTGGGCGCCCTGACGAACGCCACCGTCGGCCGCACCCTGGCCGACCTGTCCGGCTGCCGGATCATCGTCGCCACCGCCGCCAAGTGGGCCACCGTCCGCGACACCACATTCGGCTGGGCGATCCTGGACGAGGCCTACCAGATGCGTTCGGACATGCTGCTCCAGATTGTCGAACGCTTCGAGAAGGGGCTGTTCGTCGGCGACCCCGGTCAGCTGGACCCGTTCACAATTGTCGGCACCGAGCGCTGGATCGGACTGCCGCACGACCCCACCCAGAACGGCGTCAGCGTGATGCTGGAGCACAACCGGAACATTCCCGTGCACCGGCTGCCGGTCTCCTGGCGCCTGCCGCCCTCGGCCGCCCCCACCATCGCCCAGGCCTTCTACCCGTTCACCCGCTTCACCGCCGGAACCGAAAAGGACACCCGTTCCCTCGAGTTCCGCACCGCCGGGCTCGCCCGAACCGACCTGGACGAGACCCTCGTGCAGGCGTTCACCACCGGCTGGGCCCTGCACGAACTGCCCCGCCGCCATGTCCCGCGCACCGACACCCAGACCCTCCAGACCGCCGCCGACCTCGCCGGCCGACTGCTGGAGCGCGGAGCGGTCGCCACCTGCGAGCGCCACCAGAACGGCCGCGCCCTGGGCCCGGACGACATCGCCATCGGCGTCGCCCACCGCGACCAGGCCGACCTGGTCCGGGCCGCACTCGCCCGCACAGGCAACCCCAACGCGCCGGGGGTGGCCGTGGACACCGCGAACCGGCTGCAGGGCCGCGAGTTCGAAGTCGTCATCGTCGTGCACCCGTTGTCCGGCCGCCGTGACGCCACCGCCTTCCATCTCGAGGCCGGACGGCTGTGCGTGCTGGCTTCCCGCCACCGGCAGGCGTGCATCGTCGTCGCCCGTGAGGGCATCGCCGACCTCCTGGACAGCCATCCCTCGACCGACCCGGTGCACCTGTCCGTGCGCGCCAAGTTCCCGGACGGCTGGGAAGCCAACCAGATCATGCTGGACAAGCTCGCCCAGCACCGCGTCGCCGCCTGATCCACACGACGCTTCCTACGCCCGCCCTCTCCACTGGTTTCGCGTAATTGAATTGTCTTTCCGCTTTTGTCAGTGCTCGTCCATAGAGACTCCGCGTCCGCCTCCTTCAGGCGGGCGCACAAACTGCAGGTGTGCGATCGGGGGGTTGCATGCAATTCGATCAGGTCACGGCTCTTACCAGCCACCCGGCATGGGTACTGCTGCGCGCGGACAACGCCGCCTTGGTGCTGTCCTTCTGCGGCACGGTGTTCGTCGAGGAGAACGCGCGGGGCATGCCTGAGAGCGTGCTGGAGTCCCGGCTGGACGACCAGCTCTACCTCCTCAACGAGCTCGACGCCGGCTCCTTTCCGCGGACCGCGGCCGCCTACCTGACGGAGTGGACGAAGAACGGCTGGCTGCGCAAGTACTACCCGCCCGGTGAGGACGAGGCGCATTTCGATGCGACCACCGCCTTGGAGAAGGCCACGGCGTGGGTGCGGGACCTGCGGGCACGCTCGTTCATCGGGACAGAGTCCCGCCTGAATACCGTCGTCACGCTCCTGCGTCAGATGGCCTTCGGCACGCAGACCGACCCGCAGGCGCGGATCGACGAGCTGCGCCGGGAACGTGACGCGCTCGACGCGCAGATCGCCCGGTTGCTGACCGGAGAGGTGGAACTCCTCTCCCCGCTCGCGCTGCTGGACCGCTACCAGCAGGTGGAGAGCACCGCGATCGAGCTCCTGAGGGACTTCCGCGAGGTGGAGGCGAACCTGCGGGAACTGGACCGGCGGCTGCGCCGGCAAGTGGCCACCACGGAAGGCGGGAAGGGCGAGCAGCTGGCCGCCTTTCTGCTGGAGCGCGACGAGATCGCCCAGTCCGACCAGGGGCAGAGCTTCCAGGCGTTCTTCGACTACCTCCTCTCCCCTCGCCGCCAGCAGGAGCTGCGGGAACTGCTGCAGCAGGTCACCCAACTGCCACAGTTGGAAGGCAGAACCGACCGGAGACTGCTGAAGATCCCGTTCGCCTGGCTGGAGGCGGCCGAGAACACTCAGGACACGGTCCGGCAACTGACCGAACAACTGCGCCGGTTCCTCGCCGACCGGAGCCGGGCGGAGGACCAGCGCGTGCTGACGCTGGTGCGTTCCCTCCAGCGCCATGTGACCGCCCTGGGCGACACGGCGGACCTGCCCGGCATGGAGCTGGAGATGCCCCGGGCGGGCATCGCACTGCCGATGGAGCGCCGACTGTACATGCCGGTCGAACGCGTCGAACTGGACACCACCGCGCAGGAACCATCTGACGACACCACGGCGGACCTCACGGAATTGTTCACCGGCGTCCACGTCGACACCGAGGTGCTGACCGGCCATGTCCTGGACGCAGTAGCCGCGAGTCCGAACGGCCAGGCGGCCCTGGCCGCCGTCGTCGACGACCACCCGCTGACCCTGGGACTGGCCGAACTGCTCAGCTACTTCCGCATCCAGCATCCCGGCCTGGACGTGAGCGTGGACCCCGAGCGCACCGACGTCCTGGTGTACCCGCGTGTGGCGGCACCGGGACGCGCCCGGGCGGAAGTGCCGCACGTGACATTCGTACGCATCGAGGGCGGCACGGCCGCCGGGAAGGCCGAACCATGATGAGCGATGCCCTCACCACCCCCGTGGTCCACCTGCTGAAGGCGGGCGTGCTCTACCAGGGCGACGCCCCTCTGATTTGGGAGCAGATCCTCGCCCAGCAGGCGGCGATCGGAGACTACCTCGGCGTCATAGGTCTCGACGTCGTCGTCGACCGTGCCGAGGGCTACGCCTACGTACGGCAGCAGGACACCGAGGATCGGGACGACGGGACCGCCGTGCCGAGACTGGTCACCCGCCACCGGCTCTCCTTCCCCGTCAGCCTGATGCTCGTCCTGCTGCGCGGGCGGCTGGCCGACAGCGACGCCGGCTCCGGGGATCCGCGCCTGGTGCTGACCCGCGAGGACCTGGTCGAGATGGTCCGCGGCTTCCTGCCCCCACGCGGCAACGAAGCACAGCTCATCGACCAGATCGACGCCCACATCAAGAAGCTCGTCGACCTCAAGGTGCTACGCCCGACGAAGCAGACCACGGCAGCCTACGAGGTGCGGCGGCACCTCAAAGCACTGGTCGACGCCCAGGTCCTGAACGACTTCAACGACCTCCTCGCCACCTATCGAAGCGCCGCCTCCCCCGCGGCCAAGGACGACGTATGACTCTCACCACCGGCCCGGCGGCGCTCCTCCCCCGCCAAGCCCTTCCCGGCCCCACACCCACCGTCAGCGCCGGCCCCGGATTCCGGCTCGCCCGGCTTGAGGTGCTGAACTGGGGCACCTTTCACCGCACCACCCGCACGTTCACGGTCGACGGACACAGTGCGCTGCTCACCGGCGGCGTGGGCTCGGGCAAGTCCACCCTGGTGGACGCGATCACGACACTGCTCCTGCCCGCCCACAAGATCGACTACAACAAGGCGGCGGGCGCTGACGCCAAGGAACGCGATCTGCGCTCCTACGTTCTGGGCCACTACAGGAACGAACGGGTCGAAGCAACGGGCAGCACCCGCCCCGTGGGGTTGCGCGACCACACCTCCTACAGCGTGATCCTGGGCGTTTTCACCAACGACGTCCTGGGTGTCCACCTCACGCTCGCGCAGGTCTTCTACTGGACCTCCCCGACCAGCACGGGACAGCCGGAGCGTTTCTATCTCACCGCCGATACCCCGCTGTCCATCGACACCGACTTCACGGGCTTCGGCACCGACATCACCGACCTGCGCCGACAGCTCAAACAGCGGGGCGCCACCCTCCACGGCAGCACCTACACCCAGTACGGCAAAGCACTGCGCCGCGGTCTGGGCATCCCCGGCCAGCAGGCCTTGGACCTGTTCCACCAGACGGTGTCGATGAAGGCCGTGGGCAGCCTGGACGAGTTCGTCCGCGAGCGGATGCTGGAGCCATTCGACGCCCAGACGGCCGTCGACAAGATCGTCGCCCACTTCGATGCGCTCACCGCCAGCCACAACGAAGTGGTCCGGGCCCGCCAGATGATCGAGGGCCTGACACCGATCGTGGAGGCGTGCGCGCGGTACGACACCGTCCAGGAGGACCTCACCGTCCTGGAAGAACGCCACAACGCCGTCGCCGCATTCTTCGCCCGGCACCGCCACCAGCTTCTGACCGCACGCCACGCCGACCTGCGTACGCGCACGACCGAACTGGAAGAGCAGCAGTCCGCCCGCGCGCGGCGACTGGAACAGCTGCGTGGCGCGGCCGACGGCCTGCAGCGCCGCATCGACGGCATCGGCGGCGAGCAGCTCGTCGCGCTGACCGGACGCATCGACGAACTGGGCCGTGAACGCCAGCGGCGCCGCAGCCGCGCCACCGAGTACAACGGCTGGCTCGCGCAAGCGGGCATGGACCCGGTCACCGACTCCGTCTCCTTCCGCGAGCGCACGGAGCAGATCAGCTCCGCCCGCGCCCTGGCAGGAGAACAGGAACAGCAGGACCGTGAGGAACTCGACGGCCTCGCTGTCGCACGCCGTGACAACACCGCCGCGACCGAGGCGATGCGGCGCGAGATCACCAGTCTGCAGCAACAACGCTCCAGCATCCCCGCCAAGCTGCTGGCCCTGCGCCGCGAACTCGCCGCAGCCGCAGGCGTCAGTGACGATGTACTGCCGTTCGCTGGCGAACTGATCCAGGTCCGCGACGACGAGGTCGGCTGGGCCGGTGCCGCCGAACGCGTCCTGCGCGGGCTCGCCCTGTCCCTGCTGGTCCCGCACACCTACTACGACGCGGTCTCGTCCTGGGTCAACGGCCGTCACCTGGGCCTCAGGCTCGTCTATTTCCAGGTTCCCGCCCACACACCACCCGCCGCCCTGCCCGACGACCCCACCCTGCTGGCCGGCAAGCTCGACCTCAAAACCGACAGCTGGGCCCATGACTGGCTCGCCACACGACTGCGTTCGCACGCCGACTACCTGTGCGCCGAAGACCTGGACGCCTTCACTCGCGCCACCCGGCCCGCCGTCACCCGGCAGGGCCTGGTCAAGGCCGGTGGAGGCCGCCACGAGAAGAACGACACCCACCGCATCGACGACCGGCGCAACTGGGTGCTGGGCTGGAGCAATCAGGCCAAGCTCGACGCCCTCCTCGCCGACGCCGACCGCCTCACCCGCGAGAGCGCCGCCCTAACTGCCGCCGCCCGCGCGCTCGAAGAACGGCGAAGGACACGCGTCGGCATGAACGGCGCCCTCACCCTTCTGGCCAGCGTCACCACCTACACGGAGCTCGACTGGCCGGCCACCGTCGCGGACATCGAACAGCTCGAGCAGCAAAAGCGCGCCCTTGAGGCCGCAGCAGGCCTGGACACGCTCACCGAGCAGCTCCAGCAGGCCAGGAACGACATCAAGCAGAGCGAAGAGGCCTTCGGCCAGGGGCAGGAAGACCTGGGAGCCTTGCGCCGAGACACCGAGGGCACCACCACACTGCTGGAGAAGACCACGAGTCTGCTGGAAGAGTGCGACCTCGACGCCCTGGCGGACCACGAGACGGCCCTGAGCAAATTCCTGCCTGCGATCACCAGAGACGACAGACGCCTGGAAGAACTGGAGACTGCCGAGCGCGAAGCCGAAGCACAGCTGCGGCGCACGATCGGCCGGCGCAACGACACCCTGCGCCAGGCAAGCAACCAGGCAACCGAACTGATGACCGCCTTCCGCGGCAGGTACCTGGCCCACACCACCGGCCTGGACAACTCCATCGAGTCCGCCGCCGGCTACAGGTCGCTGCACGGCCACCTCATTGACGAGGACCTGCCGCGTTTCGAGGAGCAGTTCCTCCTCTACCTGCGGACCAATGTCATCCGCGACATTGCCTCCTTCCAGGGCCGGCTCACCGCGCAGGAGCAGCAGATCCGCGAACGCATCGACGTGATCAACGACTCGCTGGCCGGCATCGACTACAACCCGGGCCGCTACATCCGGCTGAACGCCGCCCCCACGCTGAGCAGGGAAATCCGCGAGTTCCAGCACGACCTGCGGGCCTGCAGCAGCGAAGCGCTCTCCCACGACACCGGCGACGCCTACACCGAGGAGAAGTTCCTCGAGGTGAAAGCGCTCCTCGACCGGTTCAAGGGACGCGCCGACCACACCCGCGCCGACGCCGGGTGGACCGCCCGGGTCACCGATGTGCGCCGCTGGTTCGCCTTCTCCGCCAGCGAACTCGACCGCGACACCGGAACCGAGCACGAGGTCCACCCCGACTCCGGCGGCAAGTCAGGTGGCCAGAAGGAGAAGCTCGCCTACACCGTCCTCGCGGCCTCCCTCGCCTACCAGTTCCGCATCGACCCAACTGCCGCCAAGGCCAAGACCTTCCACTTCGTCACCATCGACGAGGCCTTCGGACGCGGAGACGACTCCTCGGCCCACTTCGCCCTCGACCTGTTCCAACGGCTGGGCCTGCAACTCCTCGTGATCACCCCACTCCAGAAGCTGCACGTCATCGAGCCCCATGTCACCCGCGTCGGTTACGTCGACAAACCCGACGGGAACCGCTCCCGCCTGGTCAACCTCACCATCGAGGAGTTCCGCGCCCACAAGCAGACGGCCCGGAAGGCCCACCAGCGGCCGGCGGAGCAGTCATGACACCGGACGCATGGAGCCGCCCTGAGGATGTCGTCGAGACCCTGCGCCGCAAGTGGGCTAGCGGCCGCTACCTCACCGACGCCGCCCACGGCTACCCCTTCGAACCCATCGCGGTGTCGCTCAAGGGCCCGACCGCATCCGATGCCCTGCACCACTACGAGCAGGCACTCGCCTGGTCGCAGTCCTGGGCACCCAGTCTTCACCCTCAGCTGCGCCTGCAGACCAAGAGCATCGGCGGCCGCAACGGCCTTCCCTCCCACACCGTGCCGGCTCGAGCCTGGGTCGAGACCCGCCCCGCCCTGTGGGCGCTGCTGGGCGTCACCGCCCAGGTCGACCACTTCCACAGTCTGTGTGAACGCACCGCACTCCACGGCTCCGGACTTGTCGACTGGATGGCCGACCACCCCATGAAGGTCCTCCCCCACGCTGAGCTCTGGCATCAGCTGGTGCGTACGGTCTGCTGGATACGCGACCACACAACCAAGCAGGTCTACCTGCGCGAGATCGACGTCCCCGGCGTGGACACCAAGTTCATCGAGAGCCACAAGGCGATCCTCGCCGAGCTCCTCGACCACACTCTTCCCAAGGACCGTATTGACACGGACGCCCCGAAAAGCGATCTCGCCACCCGCTACGGCTTCCGCACCAAGCCCATCTACATCCGCCTGCGCTACCTTGGTGCCTCTCCTCTGCCCTTCAGCGAACTCACCGTCCGAGCCGATGAACTGGCGCGCTGGTCCCCTGCAGTGCGCACCGTCTTCGTCCTTGAGAACGAGATCACCTACCTCTCACTGCCACCAGTTGCCGACGCCATCGCCATCCTCGGCTCCGGATACGCCGCGGCCCTGCTGCGTCACCTCCCCTGGCTGGACAACGTCGCCCTCTACTACTGGGGCGACATCGACACCCACGGCTTCGCCATCCTCGACCAGGTCCGGGGACGCTTCCCGCATACCACGTCAATCCTCATGGACCGCACCACCCTCCTTGCCCACGAGGCCCACTGGAGCCAGGAGAAGACACAGGCGCACGGCAACCTGACACGCCTCACCCCCGAGGAAGCACACCTCGACCAGGACCTGCGGAACGCCACCTACGGGCCACACCTGCGCCTGGAGCAGGAACGCATCGCTTTCGCCACCGTGCGAGAAACTCTGATGCGGCAGCAGGGGTGACAGTGCAGGCTCTGGACACTGGTCAGCCACCGGAGGCCGCACCCCGGGCCATTGCCGGAATACGACGGTAGCTCCGGCGCCGGCACCTGGACGGCGAGCGAACGCCAAAAGCCTCGACAGCATCGGGGCGCCCATCGCGGTCACCAGCAAAGTCAGAACCGTTAAAAGCCGACGTCGATCACGAGCAGCCCGGTCGAACACGTGAGCGTCGTCGATCTCTTCCATAGCCGCCACGACATACCCCGGTTGCGGCAGCTCTCTGGAAGGACTGGATTCACTCACGCGAGAGCGGGATATGCAAATTTGCGCAAATGTATCGGTAAGGGCAGGGCGCACCATGTCCGCAAACGTTGTGGCGGCAGAGTGCGCCCCGGCGTACGCCAGGGAGGCAAGACGGTCCACTCGCCTGGGTCAGTCGCATTTATGCAGCACAGCGAGGGGTTGTCATTCGCGGTCGAGACCGATCAAGGATGGGCTGAAGGCGACGATGTTCGACGCCTTCGCAGGCCACGGACCGCAATTGCTCACCGCAAGGAGATTCGAACTTTGCGCGATGAACGGTTTATATGGCGCCGCTTGTGACGGAGGGACTACCGTCCGTTGACGCGAGGGAACCCCGGGCAGGCTCGCTACCGACTCCGGGGCCCCTCCTCAACGAGACCAAGGAAGGCAGGTAACCACCTATGCTTGTCCCGTACTTCGCCGCTGCCGCAACCAGGGCGGCAACTCGCGACGACGCTAGCATTCCGCGTCGCTCCCAGCCTGAAACCCGTGGCATGAGTGCCTGGACTGTCACGGTGCAGGCGAGCGCGTTCCTGGCAGTGGCCGTGCTCCCCGTGCTCCTGATCCGAGACCAGTGGACGGGACCTGCCACCACAGCGCTGGTGGCCGGCCTCTCGGTGATGATGCGCCAGTCGCAACTCCGCTACCAGCGAATTCGACTGATCTGAGCCGTGCTCGATCGTGGTGGCGCGCTGCACAGCGCGCCACCCGCGGTCCCGGCGGTTGCCGCCGGGACGGACACGGGAAGAGTCCATTCCTCTTCAGCTTGCGCAGAACTCCGCGCGCACGGGAGAGAAACGGTCACAGCACGTGGGAGGAAAGGATGGCGGGTTCAAGCCCCCGCTATGGCATCTGCCGCTACTGCCAGGAGCGGTTCGCTCAGACGATCGGTCCGGGCCGCAAGCGGGAGTACTGCAGCGTCGGCTGCCGCAGCAAGGCACAGCGCGACCGGTCCGGCAAGACAGGCCAACACAAGGCGCCCACGGCGCTCCCCTTGGGCCGGCGCATCGCAGAGGACCTGCAGGCGTTGTCGGCCGCGCTCCTCGAGGCCGAGTACGACGGGCGGCCTCTTCAGGAGCTCCTGCGTTGCGCCAGCAGCGTGGCCCGGGAAGTGGACTACTACACGGCGGCCGCCGTTCAGGACGCGCGGTCCCAGGGCTCGAGTTGGGAGCAGGTGGCCGAGGCGGCGCAGCTGAGTGTGACCACGGCCCGTACGCGGTGGCCGGAGAACCGGGTGCGGGAACGCCTGAGAAGGCGGGCTGCCGAGCGTGCCGAAGTGCAGGAGCCTCTTGCCCCGATGATGGAGGGACCGAACGCCGCGGCAGACGGCCAGCTGTCCAAGGTGGCCGAGCGGGCGTCGGCGAAGCTGGCATCGGCGCTGTCGCATCTCCACCGATCCAGTGGTTTGACGATCAGGGACGTGGGCGAGCGGACGTCCTTGTCTCCCTCGTATGTCTCGCGCATCCTTTCCGGAGAGCGAACCCCGGCCTGGGCCGTGGTGGGTGCGCTGACCGAGTTGTTCGGAGGCGACCCGGCCGAGCTGAGCGTGCTGTTCGAAAGTGCACACGGGAAGGTGCCGCCAGCGCAGTACGCGATCACTGATGCGGTGGACCGGCTGCACGCCGCACTGCGCGGTCTGCACCTGGCGGCAGGACGTCCCCGTGTCGGCGTGGTCCGCAGCGCTTCCCACGGCGCACTGAGTGTCCAGGAGATCGACGACATCCTCGAGGGCGTCTTGGTTCCAGGCTGGGAGCAGACGTCGGCGCTGGTGACCGCGCTGGGCGGCTGGCCCGCCGACGTGCGGCCGCTGTGGCAGGCGGTCCACTACACCTTCCTGCTCTGCATGGATCCGCCCAAGGATCCGCAGTCGCAGTCTGCTGACCCGTCCGAATCCGCCTGATGCCCTGTGTGCTGCAGGAAGTGGGATGCCATGTTCATGCGTTTGCGTCGGACGGACCGGCTGGTGCAGGCAGACGGCGCGGTGGAGACCACTGCGCCGTCTATCGAGCTGGTTCTGCCGCTGGAGTACACCGCCTTCTGCCTCCTGCATCAGGAGCGGTACCTGCACTACACGCGGGAGCGGGTACGGGACCCGTTGATGAGCCAGCAGGTGGTCAGGGCGCTCCTGGGCAACCTTGCCACGATCTGGCCGACGGTCATCAGCAGTCCGCGGCCTGCTGCGGTGGCGTGGCGGCTGCTGGACGCCCTGATCTCCTCCGTGCTGCGCAACGGTGATGCAGGTGTCACGGGGCCGGATCCGGTGCACCAGGTGCTGCCGCCCGCGCAGGCAGACGCGGTCGTCCTGCGATGCCGGATGCATTTGAGTGAGGCGCAGGCGGCGGAACTGATGGGGGTCGAGCCGCCGGTTGTCGCTACCCGGTTACGGATGGCTCAGCGGGCCTTGCCCGGGAAGCTGACGGCCTCCGCCGCGGCCGCGCATCCGCCGGCCGGTCGCGTGCGCCGGTGAGAGGGTTCCGGAAGGGATCCTGCAGCGCGCTTCGACCCGCGCGTGCTGATTCGGCGAAGAACTACCCGCGGTGAAAGCGGCCTCCCTACCATGGGTACCCGCAGCACGCAGCGTGCTGCGGGTACCAACACGGGGCGGGGTGCCACCTTGGAGCGCGGGCAGACGCCGCGGCTGGATGTAATCGACTCCAAATCACCGAACCTTGCCCGGATGAACAACTACCTGTTGGGCGGCAAGGACCACTACGGCGCCGACCGTGAGGCGTGCGAGCGGCTGACGCAGATCGTTCCCGAAGCACCTCGGGTGGCTCAGGCTGCACATCGGTTCCTCTTGAGGGCAACCAGCCATCTGGCCCGTGATCACCAGGTGCGCCAATACGTGGTTTTCGGCGCCGGACTGCCGACCTCTGTCGGAGTACACCACGTTGCGCGGCGCATCCAGGCGGGTGCGCGCACCGTTTATGCCGATCACGATCCGCTGGCGCTGGTCCATGGCCGCGCTTTGTGGGAGGACCGGTACACGCTGGTCATGCGGGCTGCTCCGGCTGAATCACTGGCTCTGCTGAAAAGTGCAGCGGTGCGCCAGATGATCGACTTTTCGTCGCCGGTGGCCGTGCTTCTTGTCTCAGGACTGCACAGCGTTCCCGAAGACGCTGGTCCTTCGACCGTGCTGCAGCAGGCAGCGAGAATACTGGCATCGGGAAGTTTCATCGCAGCAAGCCATCTCGTGAGTGAGGATGCCGAGGTGCGCCGGAAGGCTGGTGCATTGCTGCGGGAAGCCGCTGCGGGCCGGTGGGGACGCGTGCGCCCGCGCGCGGACGTCGACGCATTCTTCGGCGGCTTGCAGCAGTTGACTCCAGGGCTGGTGGACGTGCACCAGTGGCGGCCGGGCGGTGACCGTGCTGCGGGTGGCGGCAGTCTGAGGTGGGCCGAGCGCGGAGCGGTGGCCGTGGTGCACTGAGGTGCGGACTGGCCGGGTTCAGCTGATCATGCTGTCCAGGAGCTCCACACTCTCCTGCGGGGACAGAGCAGCCTGGGCCAAGCCGTCCAGGACGCTTCGGTAATGCTGAGTCTCGTCTGGCTTGTCCAAATACTCCGCGTCCTGCAGTTGCTCCAGGTAGACGACGTCGGGCAAGGCCGGAAGGTCGAAGCGCAGGTGGGTAATCGGGAAGCCTCCGGCGATGCACCCCGGCCGGTTGAAGGGCGCGATCTGTATCGTCACGTGGCTGAGGCGAGACATGCTGATCAGATAGCGCAGTTGCTCTCGCATGACCAGATCGCCACCCATGGGCCGGCGCAGCACGGCTTCGTCGAGGACGGCCCAAAGGCGGGGCGGGTCCTGGCGGATCAGGACGTTCTGGCGCAGGGCCCTGAGTTCCAGCCGGTCTTTGACCTCTTCCGCAGGAGCGGCGGGGTAGGCCTGGTGTACCAGGGCTTCTGTGTAGGCGGGTGTCTGCAGCAGTCCGGGAACGAGCTGCACTTCGTAGGTGCGGATGACAGAGGCTGCCTCCTGCAGTCCGATCAGCTTGCCGCACCAGTCCGGCAGGACTCCGTCGAATCGGTGCCACCAGCCGGGCTGACGGGAGATGCGTACGATCTCGGCGAAGCAGGCGCGGACGTGCTTGTCATCGACACCGTAGAGGGTGAGCAGGTCCATCACGTCATCGTGCTTGCAGGTGACCTGGGCTCGTTCCATCCGGGAGATCTTGGCTTCCGAGCTTCTGATGGACTTGCCCGCCGGCTCCGCGTCGATGTGTGCAGCCTTGCGCAGGTGACGCAGGTAGTACCCGAGGACCAGCCGCAGCGCGACGGGGCTGCGCGCGGAGGCGTCGAGGTAGTACTCCAGGGTCGGTGCATCGACCGGAGGGACGGGCACGGGCATGATGTCTCCTGTAGTGGCCGGACGACGAGCGTCAGTCTTCCAGGAGACGAGGCGGTGGGCGCGTCAATTGGACTGTCTTGGGCTGGCGTTAACTGGCGATCGGGTCGAACTCGCCGTCCTTGACCCCCGCGATGAAGGCCGCGATCTCTGCCCTCGTGTAGACCAGCGCCGGTCCGTCAGGGTGCCGGGAGTTGCGCAGTGCCACCTCACCTCCTATCAGTAGCGCCACTTCGACGCAGTTGCCGTCTGCTGTGCTGTGACGGCTCTTGACCCATGTCACTCCTGGAAGAGAGTCCGCCGGGACACCGTTGAAGGCACGGGCCATGTCCGACCTCTTTCGATCGTTTCCGACTTCTTTCATTTTTGGGTGACGCTGCTCTGGTTGCTGGGGACATGCTTTCCCTCTCCTCCTCATTTGGATGCAAGTCACGGATGCAATTGCATCCGGAGTGGGGCGACGCGGATACTTATCAGTCAGGGCAGAGGACCGCGGCCCATACAACTGGACGTCTTCCGGGGGGATGAACAGTGACAGCTCACGCGGCGACGGCGCCAATCCAAGGGCCGAATTCGGAGGCCCTCTTGCCACTTCGGAGCATGAGCTGCCACTCCCGTTCACCGCTGACGCCGCCCACGGCACCGGACTGGGGACTTGCCCTGGGCATCAGCACATCCGACTTTGCCGCTCGGGCATTCACGCGGGACCCGAGTAGTCTGAAAAGCATCCGCTGCTTCGTCCGCGACACCGCCGTGGCGTGGGGCATCGGCGCTGTGGCCGAAGACCTGACTCTCGTGGTCAACGAGCTGACCACCAACGCGGTTCGGCATGCGCTGCGGTCGAGCGCTCCGCGGGAAGCCAAGGCATGGCTGGGTATCGCCCGGACTGCGGGCACGGTGCTGTGCGCTGTCTCCGACCCCAGTCCGGCTCCCCCACTGCCCCACCCGCCTCGGGGTATGGCCGTCGCAGGCCGGGGCCTGCTCGTCGTGGACGCCCTGACCAGCCAATGGGGTTACGCCGAGGCAGCACCCGGAAAGACCGTCTGGGCACGGCTGAACGCGCACACGCACTGACTTGGCGATGACGGTCGCCCCGTCCGCACCCTCACACGTACGCGGGCATTCATGACGCGTCCTGCGCCGCAGTACCGTCGGGGTGGTCACGGACCCATGACAGTCCGCCGAGGTCGAGACACTGGCGTGCCCGTGTGACGGCCACGTACGCCAGACGGGCTTCTGCCTCGTCGATCGGTTCAGGAGGCGTCGGAGCTCCGTCATCGCTGTCGGCTGGGCCGTTGTCCTCTGGGGTGAAGTCGTCGGCAATGAGTACGCGGGACCACTCCCGTCCCTTTGCTTTGTGTGCGGTGGAGACAGTCGCCTGCGCCTGTGGCTCGGAGACGAGCCGAGCTACGGCGTCGAGAATGGCATCTGTGCCGTGGCTGTCGACGAGGTTGACCAGCGGCTGCAGATCACGTCCCGCCGGGTCATAGGCTGCGTAGTCCTGGAGTTCGCCCCAGTGAGTGAAGAGGGTCAGCTCCGGGTGGTGGGTACGCCGGCCTTCCTTGAGGTCCCGGGCTGCCAGGGCAAGGGTCTGCAGGCTCTCTCCTCCGCCGGCCAGAGCTACTCGGCTGCCGGCGGCCATGAGTGCCATCACCTGCGCCATGGCACCGACGTTGGTGCGGCACAAAACGGCATCTGGCTGGGTGACGGTCCCGAGTTCTGTGGGGATGTCGGGGGTGCCGGTGAGGCGGAGCGGAGCGTCGGCGAGGTGGAGCCAGCGGTTGGCCTCTGCGGCAAGGGCGGGGCCGAAACGGAAGGACTGCGACAAGGCCAGGCGGGTGCCGTCGAAGCCGGCCATGATGTCCTTGGCTCCGCGCCAGTGGTAGATGGCCTGTGCAGAGTCACCGACCATGACGAGCTGGGCGTGGTCGCGCTGGGCGAGGAAGACGTCTTCGACGACCGGATTGGTGTCCTGCGCTTCGTCCAGCAGGAGGAAATCGGTGTCGAGCCGAGGGCGGGTGAGTGCCCAGATTTTCAGGTAGTGGTCGTGGTCGAAGCGGACGGCGCCGTCGTCGGGGTGTTGCAGGTCGGCCCATGCTTTGCGGGCGAAAGGCACGATGTGGTGGGCGAGTTCGGTGTGATGGTCGGGGTCTTCCAGGCCGCGCAGGTGCGGTACGTGGTGGCTGGTGATGGTCTCGTCGGCGGTGTGGCAGAAGCGGGTGACGGTGCGGAGCGCGGCGTTGGAGAGGGTTCTTTGGGTGAGTTCGCGGTCTGCGATGTGAAGGGCTTTGCTGATGCCGAGGGCTTGGCCGGTCTGCCAGGCGGGGCGGCGGGGTGCGTTCAGGCGGCGGGAGTAGCGATGGCCGAGGGCGGCGTAGGCCAGGGCGTGGGCGGTCTTGCAACGGACGTGTGCGGGGAAGCGGGCGGCAGCGTCCTGGGCGATGGCGCGGTTGTAGGCGAGGTAGCGGCCGCGGCGGCTGGTGGTGCGGGCGAGAAGGTTCAGGGTGCTGGTCTTGCCGGTTCCTGCGCCAGCTTGCAGAGACAGGTGGTCGCCGTTGCGGAAGGCGTCGGCTGCGGCAGTCTGTTCGTGGGTGGCGTACACCATGGTGCTGCTCCGGGAGTGCGGGCCAGGACTTGTCCGAAGGCTGCCAGAAGACGGGCGGGTGTCGTTCCGCAGATGGTGGGACAGCGTTCGGCTGAGACGGTCGGTTTCGATTCGGTCGTGCTGGGCCAGCGCTCGGTGCGGTGCTTGTTCCACCACCTGTTGGGGAGTGTGGCCGGTCAGGCGCCGCGAGAGGGCTGGGCGGCGCAGCAGAAGTCTCCTGCCGAGGCGCTGGCCGAGTGGTGGTTCATCAAGGTGCGGACGACCAGGTGGACAGAGTCGGACGGGCTGTGCTGAGCAAGGTCTGGGGGCAAGCAGGCTGACGTCGATCAGGTGATGGGTTTGCGGTGTGTGCCCGAGGCGCAGGGAGTCCAGACGGGGCTCGTCCTGTGGTGTGGCTGCTCGGTGGGGGGAAATTGGCTGGCGGGGCGGTTTTGTGACAGCACCAGGCACTGCCATGCCGTCACCGTGAGGGTGGGCGACGCCTCCCCTGGAGTGCCAGCGACACTCTTCAGGGAATGTGTCTGCGGCTGGTTCTGCGGAGTACAGAACGACGAGCTGGCGGTCGGCGGACAGGTGGTGGCCGATTCGGTTGCCGCAGGCGTTGCAGCGTCGGGTCTGTCTGGCCCCTTGGGGCTGTCGTGGGCTGGCGGCGGATACCCACAGGGGTGGCCGCGTGTACGGGAGACGAGCGCTGCCGTCCCCGTGATGGTGAGGGCCGATGGGTTGGGAACACATGCGCGGACCGTGCCAGACGGCGCGCCTCAGTCCACGCAGTGGCTGCCGGAGATCCCGCGAACGGCCCAGCATGTGCGAACGAAGACACGAGAGATCGCACATAGATGCGCCATCGTCTCGTCCTTTCGAGTGGTTCGCCGCGGCGCGGGGTGCAGGATACGGCCGGCCTGTCAGGTGCCCTTGTCGCCCGGCGGTGTGTGGTTGGTGCAGAGGACCGCGAGCAGGTGCTCGATGGGCACGTCGAAGGTGTGGGCGAGGACGTGCCAGGTGGTGAGGTTGCCCGGAGTGCGGCCGTGCTCGAGGTCGATGAGGGTGCGGCGAGCCAGGCCACTACGGCTGGCGAGTTCATCGAAGGTCCAGCCGCGTTCGCCCCGCAGGCGTGCGAATTCCTCGCGCAGTGCGCTGAAGTCGGGGTCGGGCGGCAAGATCGTCACTCCACCATCCGACGGTGCAGAACACTGCCCTGTCAGTGCGGGTTTCTGCACTATCTGAGCTCATGCGGGTGACACTCGCGGTGCGGGAATCTGCACTATCGTGCGGGCGTTCTGGCACCTGTTGCCAAGACACCTGCGCCATCAGTTGTGTTAACGGGAGGACGACGAGCCGATGAGGCTGGCCGGTGCACAGACCGCGGTGCGGCGCGTCTGGACAGTCGAGCTGCGCCCGCAGGCGGGAGGACCGAGGCTGTTCTGCCTCCAGTGCCAGGCCCACACCCACCCGGTGGATGCATCCTCAGCCCGGTCCACGGCCCTGACACATCTGGCCAGCCACGCCCTCGCCGACGCGCTGCCCGGACACCTGCGCACGTGCCAGTGCCGGGCTCTGGGCTGCTCCTGGCACCCCCGCAGCCGTGGCTGCAGCGGTCCGGTACTCCTGGCACTCACCCGTCGCGCCGGCGGGCGCTCCTGGCGACTGGCCGACACCTGCGCCGCCTGCGCGGCAGCGACCAGCGGTACCGCCCTCGTGCCGGACACCTTGCTCGGATCACCCCGGCGCCGTTCGATCGGCCACGCCGTGCGGCCTGCCCGGCACGGTGTCACGCCGGGGCCCGACGAACGGACGCGGGTACGGGAGATGCTCACTTATCTGTCCGCCGCACTCCCCCAGTTCACCTCGCCCGCAGCTCGCATGCTCGCTCTGCAGTGCGCCCTGCGCTCGAACAGCCGGGGGCATGTCACCTTGCCAAACGGGCTGCTGCGCAGCATGCGTCTGCAACGACGCTGGGAGCTGTGGCTGGAGCTGACCCAGGCCGGATGGTTGCAAGCGTCCGGCATGCAGTCGGGGACCATGAGCGCACGCCTGCTGGATACCACCGTGCTGGACCAGGTACCCGGCCGCTGCGTGCGACGCCGTGCCGCACACTGGGCGCTGCACCCGACACCGCTGGTCCTGCCGGCATCTGCGCCCGCGGCACTGCAGCTGACCGCGGTCGTCCTCGCCTCGCATTCCGCCAGCTCTCTCGACGGCACGGAAGACCTGGCCAACATCTCCCGTCTATGCGGGCACTACCCACAGCAGACCAAGGAGTTACTCGACCGGCTGGTGTCCGTCCACACACTGGTGTCCTGGCACTACCACCGGGACACCGATCAAGTGCTGTGGCGATTCCCGCAGCGACCACCAGCGTCCTCGCCGGGTCAGGGCAGCCCACCACGCAACCCACCACCTTCGGACAGGCAGTGAGTCAGAGCAGGACAGAAGACAAGACCTATCCTCATCTCCCGGCCCGTATTATCTCTAGACCCGGGTAACGCACGACGGCTGCTGTCTTCGTGTCAGGCGCAACCCGGCATCCACTGTCCCGCAGCAGCCGCCTCCCAGCGCACGCCTCGCCTAGCCAAGGAGAACCAGCGCCATGTCTGAGACCCCGACCACCACCGAAGTGGCCTCGCAGTACGCCGCCCAGGTGACCGCCGATCTCGAGCGCAATGCCAAGGAACAGGAACGCGTCGGGACGGAAATTGCCGCACTGCAGGAACAGCTCACCGTCCTGCAGCACGACCACAACGTACTGATGAACATCCAGCAGGCGCTGGCCGGAGCCATGCCCGCGTCACCTGCCCAGAGCAACATCGTGCCTACGCCTCGCAAGAAGGCGGCCGCTGAGCCGGCCGAGGGCAAACGCACGCGGGCCAAGAATGGCGCTACGGCCCCCCGGAGCCGCAAGGCGGCCAAGAAGACACCTGCCGCCAACGCTGCGCCCAGGACCACAGCCGTGAAGAGCTCCGCTCCCACCCTCGTCGAACTCGTCCGGCGCCACCTCACCGCGCAGAACGAGCCGCGGTCCGCCGCACAGATCTCTGCCGCGCTGAACCAGGCCTACCCCGAACGCGCCGCCCAGACCACCGTGGTACGCAACACACTCGAAGGCCTCGTGGCCAAGCAGCAGGCACAACGCACCAAGCAGGGCTCCTCTGTCTCCTACACCACGATTAGCGCGTCCGAGCCGTCGGTGGCGCCGGAGTCCGGCACTGAGGCCAAGTAGAATTTGAAGCACGTAGTCCGCCCGCAACCCGGCACACCCCCGGGCCCGGCTGCGGTCATCTCGTCCCGAGAGTGGACAGCTGATGCGCCAGCGTGCGTTCCGTCCGCGGGCTGCGGGACGCGCATACTGGCCACTGCGGCCGATCCTTCCGGACTGCTGGTGCACGCCGCCGTGACGTCAACCGTCACACGCCGGGCGATGCCACAGCGGGTCCGACAGAGCGCGCAAGGCTGCTTCAGCGATGAGGACGCACACGGACAAGCCGGATGCAGAGTGGCCCAGGAGCCGGATCATCCCGTGATGGGCCGGTTGTAGCGATCAAGTTCTGAGATGGGGCGGCCGACTAGGGGCTCCGTTATCGGTTCGAACGCCTTGCCGCGGCTAGACAGGCGCTCAGGTGTGGTGTGCTCAGGTGTCCACCGAGCCGACAAAGCGTGTTGTCTGCGAACGACCAGAGCGCCGCGACTTCGACTGAGCGTTCATCCAGCAGCCCACATCCCCGTGCATTGCCTGACCACTTCCTGGGCAATACCAGGCGGACGCGACCATGTCGGGCCCGGGTCTGGACAAACCCTACCGTCCTATCCCGGACGGACTCCTTGCCCTGAGTGAGCTGGACCGGAGTCGTGCGCGTCGGCTCAATCAGCACCGCCGACTGAAGTAGGTAGTTGTCGAAGCCAATCCAACCGGCCGTGACAAACACAACAGTGTCTTCCGCTCTCGATCGAGATCTCCACCACCAATGCCCACAGCCGTCAGGCACTCGAACCCCGCGGCATCGGCGTCCGCGGAGTGGCAACGAACGTATTGGACGCGTACTCGGCAGGAGCGGCAGCACACGGCCTCAACACGCCATGCCCGACTGCGGTCAACCGCCGCCACCACAGCCCCGTAGTGGCACCCGGTCCGCCGCTCCACTGTCAGAACCGGGCTCGGTTCGCCCACACACCTGATCTGCGGCGGAAGAGAGACAACCGAGTCCCAGCCAGCAGCGCGTCCGGGCGAAGAACTGCGCCGCCAGAGCAGGCGGTACGGCCACCTCCCTGTATGCGGACCTCGTAGAGGTGTCCCTGTCACATCGAAAGTCCCTTCCCGGTCAAAAGGTTGACGACCCGTCGTCAGACGAGGGCCCGGGCCCTCTAGGGCACCTCGGCATGGGCGCACAAACAGACGCTCGACAAACGACTACGCACGGTTGAACTCAGCACAGAGGAACCCCTTATGAGTGTACGCAAGACAAGATTTGCCAGCGCCACCGCAAGTCTCGTGCTGACGATTGGCACGATGAGCGCTCTTGCCGGTACTGCATCTGCCTCCACCGCGGGAGCAGCGGCCACCGGTATCACCGTCTGCAAAGACGCCTACGGGAGGAACTGCACAACAAACGTTCCCGGCTACGTGGGCGACGTTCTGAAACAGGTCAGCCCCGGCCTGCAGGACAGCATCTCGTCCATCCGCAACAACGGTGCTGCGACGATCTGCTTCTACGAGCACAACAACTACACGGGCCGCGGTGTTGCAGTGCCACCCGGCGGTAGCCTTGCCAACCTCGCCAGCACTTATGTGGGTGCCTCCAGCATGAACGACGTAATCTCTTCCTGGGCGCCTCTTGGTGGCGGCGGCCCCCAGCCTCCTCCGGGCTCCGCCTGCTGAAAGGGATGGCAGTACTCCTCCCGAGGGCCTTCTCAGGAGGAGTACTGCACCCGTTGCGCTAACCTCCGCTTTCACCTTCGGAAGCGTCAGTTCTTGAGCGGGAACGCGGAAGCTCCTTTCGAGCTGGAATGATGAGGCTTGTCTGGGATCCTGTCACCCCAGCAGCAAAGCACTCTCTGCGTGAACACTAACGGGTCGCTTCCCAGGCTCGCCGTATCAGCTGCCGGTTGTGAGCTGTCAGTCATGCCGGGCCCCGTCTGCTGTCCGATATCGCCGAAACCACTGACCTGACCACGCCTTCAGAAACGTGCCGCACCACAGACGGCTGCGCGGCACGAGTTACGTCGCCGGCGGGATCCAGCGAATTGGCAGTGATGCTCGCCGACGGTGGGGAGGCGATCGCTGACCTGGCTCTGCTGTGGGACCAGACCAAAATGTTGCCCGGGGTCGCGTCCACTCCCACCACATGGCGATTGCTGGCGGGTATCGGTCCAGCAGCATTCGGCGCTCACCGGACCCGTTCCGCCGCCCAAGAGGTCACCGTACTGCAGACGTTCCTTTCGTGGACCGGGATGAGGGTGCCGTCCGCGGTCCACACTCAGTCGGCCGCATCGCCTGGTCGGGCGACCGTCCAGCGCGAGCATCAGATCGAGCCGCTGGATTGCCCGGCACACCGCGTCGGGGACGAGATCCCCAACAGCGGCCCGAGCTGCCGCGTAGTCAGGTCCGTGCGGTGGTACACGGCCACACAAGTCCCGTTCATCCGACTGAAAACACCGCTGTGTCATCGATCGCCTTCAGCAGCCGCTCGAACTGCTCCAACCGCAGCCGTGTGAACGTCTCCGCCCGCACACTCATTCAGCCCGCAATGTCCCCAGTCGCCCCCGGGTATGCCCAGCTCGAGGCCATGTGTGCCATTTGTCCCCTACTCAGTCAGCCCGCTGTCGGGCGACACACCACGCGTCAATTTGATGACGTCAGCCTGAACCGGTTCGCGGCGCACCCCGGTGTCTGGCGACCACACCAAGTTGACTGCCAGGGCCGGGTTGGGATCCGGGTAGTCTGAGCGGATATGACAGCCTCGGGTCTCCCGCCGTTCTAGCGCGGACTCAAGCGTCGCTCGAGCGGCGAGAACGGTAGATCTGAGGTTGAAGGCGTACGCAAGGTCCTGGAATCCGCTGATGTCGATGTGCACACCGACGTCCACCATGCGGGTCTCGATCTCATCAAGTGCGGTGATCCCGGCAACGAGCCCTGCTTCGCTGCGCAGGATGCCCGCGTGCTCTGTCATCAGGCGGCGAACTGACCTTTGCAGAGCGCGGACGTTCTGGTCCCCGTCAGCAGCAAGAAGTCGGTTCACGTCCGTTTCTGCTGCGCGAATCGCTGCTAGCGACCGTTGCTGGCCCGTGAGCTTGGCCGAGTACTCTGCCGCGGCCCTGCCAGCAACTTTGCTGTGCCGCAGTAGTTCGACCAGCGAATCTTGCTCCCAGCGATTCGCACCGTGGAGACCGCTGGCGGCCTCTCCTATCGCAAATAGCCCATTGACGTCTGTGCTGTGATCCTCAGGCCGGACCCAGACTCCGCCCGTGGAGTAGTGAGCAGTCGGTGCCACTTCGATCGGATCGCGGGTGACATCGAGCATCTGCAGGTCCAACAGCATCTGGTGCACACGCGGCAACCTGGTTATGACGGTCTCTCGGGGCAGGTGAGACAGGTCGAGCCAGACACCTCCATCCTGGGTGCCGCGACCTTCCTTGATCTCGCTGTAGGACGCCAGCGAGACGTTATCTCGGTTAGAGAGTTCCATTCGCTCGGAATCATAGCGCGCCATGAAACGTTCACCTAGGTTATTGAGCAGAATTCCCCCTTCGCTGCGTACAGTGTCACTGACAAGCGCGCCAGCCGCATTTTCCGGCTTGATCAGTCCAAAAGGATGGAACTGGACCAGTTCGGCGCTACGCAACCGGGCACCTGCTTCAACGGCAAGGCGGAAAGAATCGCCAGTGTTCTCACCACGACGCGAGGACGTACGTTGCCAGATACGCGTATGTCCTCCTGTCGCGATAATCACAGCGTCGGCGCGAATGATGTAACGGGAGCCATCGATAAGGTCGATTCCGTAGGCGCCGAAAACTGTCCCATCATCGACCAATAGTCGGGTAATGTATACATCCGACAAAATTGGAATAGCGAGCCTGTCAGCACGCTCTCGCAGTATTCTTTGCACCTCGCGTCCAGTACGGTCGCCATCGAATGCATCATTACGGACATAAGTGGACTCAGCGACGTAGCGCGAATTGTTCCGACTGTGGCATTGACAGTCGAATCGCATTACGTAGCGCTCCAGATCATATACTGCCTGCAGAGCTTTTCGAGCTGTACTATGAACGCTGCTCGTGTCGGCTGGCAAGTGATTGTCCTGCAACAGGTCCGCCACACGTTCCTGCCAACCCCCTGCGAATTCAGTGGTGGCTAGCATCTCCTCGATACCGGCCGGTTCCATAGCTGTTCGAGCGCGGTCGTTCGCTCGACTGCCTACCGCGATGACCGACATACCTGTCTCGGCGATCTCAATGGCTGCGCGTAGGCCTGCCCGGCCGGCTCCCACCACGAGGACGGATGTGGCGAGTTGGTGTCCAAGAAATGACATGATCTCTCCGATGGTTTAGGGCATCCGGTCTTCTGGTCAGTGGATTACTCGACTCCCCGTCGCGCTCTCGGGGTACCGCCTTTTCAGGCGCCCGGCGCAAGACAAGCGAGCGAGCCGAGGACCCAAACTAGGGCCTGTATCGTCGCCCATACGGTTCCCTTTGTGTAGCGGTGGTAGACAATCGCCGCCACGCTCTGGTCGAAGAGACCGACAATACGAAGCCGGAAGCTTCAACTGTCCTCGGCGTAGATATAGATCTAGTGCGATCCGGCCTCCCCTTGGCAGTGAATACCCCTGGGTCTCCTGCCATCCTCCAGGAGGCGCTACTAGCGGCGGATGCCGACAGGCCATTGGCGGTCCCGGTTGAACGAGCATTTTCTCCAGCATCCCCGTCCGACCTCATGGTCCACGATATTTCCGCGCGCCCACGAGTCCGCTGGAAGATTGACTCTCGGCAAATTCTGTGCGAGTAATTCGCAGCCGGATGAAGGACTCGGGCTGATTCGCCGCGGTGGCCCGTAGCAAGGGCGCCTCCCCCATTCCTTGCTACGCACCCGTCACCGTCCGCCACATCAGGAAGCAGAACCAGACGAGCGTCAGCCACATCAGGTCGGCATCTGCCGGGCACATACTCCCCGTTGACTTCGGCTACTGCGAATTCGAAGGCGACTACCTCGTCCAACGGATCGGCGGAGCCCGGCAGGCAAGCCGCCTCGTCAGCCAGCTCAACACGCTCGGCCACCAAGCGTCCCTCCGATTCACTGAAGTGCACTGACATATAGGGAGAATCCCGACCCGACGGCTGAGACGGCAGACGGCCGATAGGCAGTGCTTGACCGGACAGCGACGCCGTCTGTGACAGTTTCGAAGCACTCTCCTGAATGTGATGTCCATCACAGCATGGAGGGGTCGTGCTGCCTGCACGGTTCGGGTTCGAGAGTAACGACCACCATCACGAGCGTGTGCCCACTCACACTCGAGCAAGTGACCACATCTTTAACAGCACATGTTGTGACCTCTTAGTATCGTCTAGGGAAAGTCCCCACATCCTGGGAGGCCCCTGGGATCTCTAGGAGTTGCCGCATGCACCGCCAGTACCGGGAGTGGTTCGAGGATGACGGCTGCTTGGTCGACCTCGGTGGCCTTGTCGTAGCGGATGACGGTGCCGCGTCGCTGGAGGCTGTCGAAGCAGCGTTCGACGATGCTGTGCCGCTTGTGCACCTGCCTGTCGAAGGCCGATGGAGTCTGGCCCAGGCTGCCGCGCCGGCGCCGGCTACATGTTCGGTTGAGCCGTGCCGGCATGCTGTGTCGGACGTTCACTCGGCACAGTCAACTGCGTGTTGCCTGGGAGCTATGGTCCTTGCAGCCAATGATGAACCGCATGACGGCATCAATGTGCCCCCAGGCGACAGTAGAGCCGAACGGATGCACCAGGAGGTCGCAGGCCAAGTGAACCTTGCGGGTCCGGCCTCCGCTGGACCAGTCGGTGCAAAGCCCGTTTCTCGATCTCCGGCCGCATGCGGATGGGCCTGCGTGACGTGGAGGCGCCTGGCGCCGGCCGCTCAGTCTCACCGGTCGCATCGGTCTTCGCCCGCGCGGCAAGGTCTGACCCAGGATCCGGCCCGATCGGACGTGTCCAGCCACACGATCTCGTTGAGGTCTGTCTGGTTATCCAGCCGTCTACTGCCTCGAGGTGGGACGGGGTAGCAGACGGCTGGCCGAAACCCACTGCGTATCGGACGTTTCATGGCAGTAGCCCTGCCGTGGTCCCTGATCGGAAACCATTGGCGACAGACCTTAGGAGCAATGTCATATGGCCGCCAACACGCTTCCCATCCTGGTTGGCCGACAGTTCGAGTGCTCGGCGCTCGACGACTTGCTGGCCGGCCTGCGCAAGGGGGAGTCTCGTGTATGCGTGATCCGCGGCGAAGCAGGCATCGGAAAGTCGGTGCTGCTGGACTATGTGGCCCAGCAGGCGTCACGGGTGACCGTGACGAGAGCACAGGGCATCGAAGCAGACATGGAACTGCCCTATGCCAGTCTGCATCAGTTGTGCGCTCCGTTTCTGGCCGACATCGAGACGTTGCCCGCCCCCCAGCGTGATGCCCTCCGCGTCGCATTCGGAATGGCGGCCGGAGAGCCGCCCGACCGCTTCCTCGTCGGCCTCGCGGTGCTGACTCTGCTCACCCGGGCCTCGGAAACCCGACCGGTGCTCGTCGTGGTCGACGACGCCCAATGGCTCGACCGGGTGTCTCTGCAGACGCTGGAGTTCGTGGCTCGGCGACTACTGGCTGAGGCGGTCGCGATGGCGTTCGCAGTCCGGGACCCTGAGGGGCAAGCCGCACTCGCCGGCCTGCCGGAACTGCTGATCGGCGGCCTCGACGCCGGCGCGGCCGAGGAACTTCTTATGACTGCCGTCGGTGGACGGCTGGAGAAGCGGGTCCGTGATCGGTTCGTCGCCGAGATGCACGGCAACCCCCTCGCGTTGCTCGAGTTCTCCCGCGGCCGTAGCGCCGCCGAGTTGGCGTACGGCCTGCATCCGGGTTCCCCGACTGTCGAGGGGACGGTGTCGAGCCGTGTCGAACGGGACTTCGCCAGCCGTTTGGCCTCGCTGCCGGCGTCGACCCGGACTCTGCTGCTGATCGCCGCGGCGGAACCAGTCGGTGACCCCCGTCTGCTGTTCCACGCAGCAGCCTCTCTGCAGGTCACTCCCAACGCCGCACCCGCTAAAGCAGCCGGTCTGATCGAGTTCGGCGAGTCCGTTCGGTTTCGACACCCTCTGGTGCGTTCGGCGGTCTACCACCAGGCCGAGCCCGAAGAACGTCGAATGGTGCACCGGGCGCTTGCCGAAGCCACGGACCCGTCCTTGGACCCCGACCGGCGCGCTTGGCATGCCGCGCAGGCTGTCGATGAGGCCGATGAAGAGGTTGCAATCGGGCTGGAGCAGGCGGCCGGCCGAGCTCGCCAGCGCGGCGGCGTGGCCGCCGAGGCAGTACTACTGCAGCGGGCAGCGGAGTTGACACCGGACCTTTGGCTGAGGGGGCGCCGAGCTCTCGCAGCCGCGGAAGCACACTTCTCGGCTGCCTCTCCGGAACGGGCCACGGAGCAGGCGACGCTGGCGGAATTGTGTCCGCTCAGTCCGCTGGATCGCGCCCGCCTGGCGCGCCTGCGTGCCAGGATCCTCTTCGCCCGCAGCCGCAGCGACGAGGCGGCGCCTCTATTGCTCGGTGCCGCTGCAAAGTTTGCTGCTGCCAGGTCGTCATTGGCGCGCGAAACCTACCTAGAAGCAATCAGCGCAACCATATTCGCCGGCAGGGTTCACGGGCCGACAGGCGCCCGTGCTGCAGCGATCGCGGCCCGCAGTTCAGGAGCACCCCCTTCGGGATCCGAGGCCGCCGACCTCTTGCTGGATGGTGTGGCTACACTCCTCGCGGGCGATTACGAGATGGGCGGCCCAGCCCTGCGCCGCGCGTTGGAGCTTTTCGCACGCGAGAACTTCGCCACCCGGGAGGCTACGATGCGTTGGCTTCTCCTGGCTCCGGTCGCCTTGGAAGCGATCATTCACTATGCCTGGGACCTGACAGCGTGGGACACGCTGTCGACTCGTGCGGTACGTCTTGCCCGCGACATCGGAGCACTCGGCACGCTGCCACCGGCACTGATCTACGCCAGCGGGGTACACATCCACACCGGCGACTTCGCTGGTGCAGCTCGGATGATTGATGAGGCCGACGCGATCGCGGCCGCGACCGGCCATGCCCCGCACAAGTACGCCACGCTGGTCCTTGCCGCCTGGCGAGGCGATGAGGAGATCGCCGCCGGCTTCATCGAGGACGCCAGGGCCAGCGCCGCGCAACGTGGCGAGGTATCCCTCCTGGGTGCGACGAGTTACATCCAAGGCGTGCTGTTCAACGGACTGGCACGCTACGACGACGCTCTTGCGGCTGCTCGCTCGGGCATTGAGCACGACGGCTTCAACTTCGCCGGCCTGTCGCTGGTCGAACACATCGAGGCCGCAACCCGTTGCGGCGAGCACGGCCAGGCCCAGGCCTCGCTCGCCCGGCTGGTCGAATTCACCCGCGCTACCGATTCTGGATGGGCGGGGGGCGTCACCGCACGCAGTCAGGCTCTCCTCACCGAAGATGACGCAGCTGACGACCTGTACCGGCTCGCGATCGATGAGCTCACCCGCGGCCGGGTAGCCGTAGAGGTAGCACGTACTCACCTCCTGTACGGCGAGTGGCTGCGCCGAGGCCGCCGCCGTTCCCTGGCGCGAGAGCACCTTCGTACGGCCCACGAAATGTTTGAAGGGATGGGAGCAAACGCGTTTGCCGAACGTGCTCGCCGGGAGCTGCTCGCCACTGGCGAGCATGTACGGATACGGAGAACCGAGCTTGCGACCGCCCTGACCCCGCAGGAGTCTCAGATTGCGGTTCTCGCCGCCAGCGGCATGACGAATCCAAAAATCGGTGCGGAGCTATTCATCAGCCCTCACACCGTGGAGTGGCACCTGCGGAAGGTATACACGAAGCTCGGGATCAACTCTCGTCGTGCGCTACCGGGTGCGCTCGCGAGTGCTGCAACCACGGACACGAGGAACGTGGGCATGGTGCAATCCGGCTGAACCGGCGCGGGACCCCACGGACGACACCACGGACTTCCAGGGCGCGGTGAACACAGCCACGGACCGAGGGTGGTGCCATCGCCCTCGACGGGCGCCGTCCACCACGAGGAGTTCCCGATGTCCGCGCCCAGCCTGGAGACGACGACGGCCGGAGTCCCTGAGCCCCGGTGGTCGCCCCAGGACCACTTGGACCTAGCCCTCGACGTCTTCCTGGCCCAGCGGACACGATTGTTCCGCATCGCCCATCAGATTCTCGGCGACGTCGCGAGAGCCGAAGACGCAGTTCAGGAAACATGGCTGCGCTGGCAACGCGCAGACCGCGCACGGATTGAGAATCCGGCCGCGTTCCTCACGACGACGACGACCCGTCTGGCTCTCAATGTCATCCAGTCCGCGCGGCACCGCCACGAAATCCCGAGCGAGTCGCAGTTGGTCAACCTCGTCGATCTGACCGTCCAGGATCCCGTCCTGCGCGCCGAGCAGACGGTGTCGATCGAGGAAGCCCTGGCTCTGCTCATGGCGAGGCTCACGCCGGATGGATTGGCTGCCTACGTGCTCCGGAAGGGGTTCGGCTACGGCTATGCCGATCTTGCGGAGTTGCTTCGCATCAGCGTCACGAATGCGCGGCAACTGGTCCGCCGTGCGCAGACCCGCCTCGTCAAAGTTGGTCGCCAACGGCCAGTCCCTGCTGAGGCGCACCGCCGCCTGGTCGATGCGTTCCAGATCGCGGCCAACACAGGTGATCTTGAGAGTCTCACACGGGTGCTTGTCCCCCAAGGGCAGAGCCAGTCCTCGTCGTCCCCGGCTCCTGGATTGTCCCGTCAGATTCTCAGATCAGCCCGGCACGCTGCGTGAGAGCAGGCCACGCGGCGAATGGAACGGCTCAGTGAGCACACGGGGCCCAGCACCCGTAGGAAGCGTCTGGTCACCTACAGCAACGAAAGTTCCGCCTAGTCAAACCCGCTTCGCTGCCGCGCCTTCGCAACCTTCTGCCCAGTTCGTCACGGCCATCGATCTCGGCTTCGGGCTTTGGGACCCTGGCCTGTCTGCACCTGCTCACGTTGTCCGATGACACCCGCGCCAGCCCGTGGGCGAGGCGGCCACAGACGGCACTGCGGATGGTCATGCGACCAAGCTCACGAGGCCGCACGCCGGCAATCAGTTCGCAATGTCTTCGACAAACTCGGAGAGGCCGACCCCGCCCCCGGTTCTCTACTGAGGCTGGAAGCAACCTCCCCGACCGGCACGCACACCCGCGGGGAAGGGGCGGAGCCGCCGACGCTCGCGCGGCCAGCCTGCGGCTCAACCGCGCGCCGCCGAGGGCCCTACGCTGCGTGCCACGAAGGGGCCGCCAGCGGGAGCGGAAGTGGCCACGATGAGTGCTGAGGTGGCCGCAACGGCGGTCTGGCCTGTCTGGCACTACGCAGTCTCCCCCGCCAGTCTTCATAAGGCTGTGAGTGTTCATCAGAGTGCCTGTAGGTGTCACATGTCGCCAGCCCACCCTGTCTGGCTTGTGTAGTCAAGGTCGAGCTTGCCCGACCAGTGCACCTTGTGCTTCGCCGCCACACATGCACGTGTGCATTTGACGCGAGCCTACGGACTACACATAGTGTTCTATGTACAACGAACTTCGAACGAGGAGTGTTCGTGACCGAGAACTCGATCAATCCCGCCTTCGCCGGGCAGGTAGCGATTGTGACCGGCGCAGGGTCCGGTATCGGGCGGGCTACGGCCGTCGCCTTCGCCAATGCGGGCGCACATGTACTCGGGGTGGGACGCCGAGAGGAGCCGTTGAAGGAGACAGCTGCAGCCAGCGACAACATTGAAGTCCTGGCCATCGATGTCTGTGGGGACGGGGCACCTGCGAGCGTCATCGATGCTGCTGTGCAGCGATGGGGGCGTCTCGACTACTTGGTCAACAATGCTGGCGCGACGGCAGTCATGCCTCTGGCCGAGACGGACAAGGAAGTGATCCTCGACCTTCTGGCACTGAACGTTGTCGCTCCGAGCCTCCTGGCCCACGAAGCCTTGCCGCACCTGCGCAGGACGTTCGGCACGATCATCAACCTTTCCAGCACCTATGGCCATCGGCCCATGGCCGGAGGCGCCCACTACTCGGCCACCAAGGCGGCTATCGAACAGATGACGAGAAGCTGGGCCCTGGAACTCGCCGGCGAAGGCGTCCGTGTGAACTCTGTTGCCCCGGGTCCCACCCGGACCGACGTCATGCTGCACGCCGGTCTCACCCCAGAGGCCGCCAACGACATGTACGCCTACGAGCGCGACCGCATCCCTACCCATCGCATTGCGACGGCTGATGAGATGGCCCACTGGATCCTCCGGATGGCTGAGCCGGCAGGGCGGCATGCTACCGGCCAGGTCATCACCGTTGATGGAGGTCTGGAACTCATCTGATGCCACGAGCGTCGACCGATTTGGACGCGCCGAGGCCATCCGGAATCGGTGGACGCTCTGCTCGTGGGGCGGGACAGCTCCGGTACCGGTGAGGTGCTGATTAGAGAACCAGTCAACCGGTCTGCAGTGGCAGATTCGGACGTCGGTGAAGCCGTGCCAGGGCCTGCAAGGATTGATCGGCTGCATTTTGGCGAAGCTGGTCCGGAACTGCGTGAGGGCGTTGGGGCGTGCATCGCCGAGGTGCCGATCAAGGCATCGATGCCCGCCTCAGGGAGGTGGGTGGTGACTGACGCGAGAACGTGCATGGCCCGCGTCCGAGGGCTGCGCGAGGCCGGGCTCCGTTGGGGTGCCTGGCCACCGCTCGACATGGCGACGTCGAGGTCGTGAAGGACGAGCTGGGGCTGTTTGCTGACGGCAGCGGACCAGCCGACGGTCGGCCCGGGAGCCTAGATCGATGAAGGCGGCGCAGGCGGACCTGGGCCCAGTCGCCATGTAGGTGATGTCGGCGACCCACCGCACCTTCCGACGGAGCGCGGTGAAGTCCACGCCCCAGCAGGTCAGTGGGCTCTTCGTAGCCATCGTGTGGGTGATCGTGCGGTCTTAAGGCCCCGTCGGATGCTCTGGACACCGAGGACACACATCAGCCAGCGACGGGCAGCGGGCAGCGGGCAGCGGGCAGCGGATAAACGCAGTGCAGCTGCCGCCAGAGCCTCCGTGTTCCGTAGACGCTGAAGGTGTTGGTGTGAATGCGGCTGTTGCGCGCCGGCGGATCGGCGCTCCGAACGGGCTCGCCGACCTGGAGGCGGTTCTGGGTGGCCTGGTAGGTGCGCCTGAGTCGTTCTCCATGTCGTGACGGCTGGTCGTATTACTGCAGATCGGATCGCATTCGGACACCTTCCGGCGCTCCTCGATGTGCACCACTAGCGCTTCGGCGACCGGACGGGCTCCGGCGCGAAGGACGCCGAGGCCGCCTTGCAGGTCTCGGCGTCCGGCGCAGCTCGGCGTTCCCCACCCTGATCCGCTTGATCTCCGTGGCTTCACAAGTCGGGCTTCCTTGCACGCGGAGCGCTTCACCTGCGGGGCCGTCATACGGGCGCAACTGGTCACAGCTAGTCATTTGAGAGTCGTTTGACTGATGCAGCTGTGGTAGCGTGCGGGGCCAGGAGAATCCCCACCATCTCGTCTCCCTCCGCCGGCGTTGTGATCTGATACCGGGAGAAGTTGAGCATGGGTGGCCATGACTACCTCAGGACGCGGGAGCCTCTCCGCGTCTCCAAGAACCCTGTTCGCATGATCAGCGGCACCCCATGCCTCTGCGCTGAACAGCCACGATGGGTGGACTGTGTCAGGCGATACATGCCGGTGTCAGGAGATGTCTCGTGATCGGCCGAGACGTGGAACAACGCACCATGAGTACCCTTTTGGACAAGGCGGCGGTCGGATGTGGAACAGCGGTGCTTGTTCATGGGGCAGCTGGTGTCGGCAAGTCGGCTCTGCTGAGCACAGTCGGGGAAGATGCCACCCAACGTGGGTTCCGGGTGCTGTCTGCTTCTGGGGTAGAGACCGAACAGTGGTTGCCGTTCGCTGCACTGCAGATGTTGCTGCAACCAATCATGCGAGGGCCCAAGAGCCTCTCAGCACTGCACCAGCAGACGCTCAACGGTGCTTTCGGTGCCGCGGAGAACGAACCACCCCTCTACAAAGTCGGCCTCGCCGCACTGGAACTCCTGGCAGAAGTAGCCGACCGGCAGCCGCTCCTCCTCCTCATCGACGACCTGCAATGGGTCGATTCCTCCAGTCGGGATGTACTCAGGTTCATCGCGCGGCGAACCGGTGACCTGCAGATAGTTCTCATCACTGCTGCCCGGGTCCACTCCCCCGAGGAGTACAGTCTGGGCGTTCACCCGGATCTCTGTCTGTCCCCCCTTGACGCGGAAGCCTCCGTCGCATTGCTCGACTCGGAGGCCCCAGATTTGCCGAACCCGCTACGCTCGCTGGTTCTGGACCGCGCTGCGGGCAACCCGCTGGCGCTGGTCGAACTGCCCAAAGCGGTGCAGCACATCTCAGGACCAGTGGACGAACTGCCTCTGACGCAACGTCTGGAGGCCGCCTTCGCGGCGCGTACCGACTCCGCGAGCCGCGAGTGCCGTGCGCTGTTGCTGACGTTGGCCGCCGAGCCGACGACTCCCTTGAACCGTCTACTGGACGTTTCTGGCCGCATGTGTAACGCCCCGGTCACCCTGGATGCTCTGCAGGAGGCGATCGATGCAGGCTTGATTGTTTTGGCAGGTCGCACGCCGGAGTGGCGACATCCGCTGATGCGCTCGGCGGTCTACACCCGCGCACCGATCGCTGACCGGCTCACCACACACGCTGCTCTTGCGGCGGTGCTGGACGACATGCCGGACCGCCAGCTCGTTCATCAGGCCGCAGCCGCAATTGGCCCGGACGACGAACTGGCTGAGCGACTGGAGCACAGTGCCGACGCGGCACTGGCACGGGGCAAGATGGCGTCGGCCATTCCTGCCCTGCGACAGGCGGCGGACCTCGTACGTGATCCGCGCCGGCGAACAGGCATCTTGGTGCGGGCGGCTGAACTGGCCGGTGGGATCAACGACCGGATTGCCACACAGGAATTCCTGAACCGCGCTGACATGGACGTACTCGGACCGGTTGAGCGCGCGCGCCTCCTGGTTGTGTCCGACAGAGCAGGCTTCGAAGCGGACGAGCCTCACCGACGTATCAGGGACATGGTCGCTGCCGCGGCCGGAGCGATGGACGCGGATGCCAAAAACGTCGCAGAGGACCTGCTATGGCGTGCCGCCGCACGGTGCTTCTTCCAGGACGGCGACGCACAGGTGCGCGCCGAGGCCGCCGCGGAACTGGACCGGTGGAACCCCGACCCGGACGCTCCGCATGTGCTGGCCGTCCGGGCATACACCCAGCCCTACCAACACGGTGCCGATGTGATCGCTCGGCTCGGAGAGATCAGCCCGGACTTTCGGGACGGTCGGATCCTGCACTTCCTCGGCAGCGGAGCCATGGTCGTAGGCGACATGAGTCGCGCCGCCCGATATCTGTCGGTGACTGCTGCCGTGTGGCGGTCACAAGGCAGGCTCGGGCTACTCGCCCGCGCTCTGGCCGGCAGTTGGCCCCGCGTCTATCTCGGTCAGGTGGACCGTGCCCGCGAGGAATCCGACGAGGGCCTCGGCCTGGCGGAGGAGACCGGAGAGTGGCTCGTCTGGCTGGGCCTGAAGGCGACTGCAGGTCTGGTGGCGGCATTGCGTGGTGACAGGGAAACGGCGGACTCCGCAGTCCGCGAGTTGCGCTCCCACAACCTCTTCCCCGGTGCCCCCTTCGTCACCGTGATGGCACAGCAGGTCGACAGTCTGCTCGCTCTCTTCGATGGTCGCGCGTCCGAGGCGTACGAACTTCTTGTGCGGGCTTTCGATCCAGCCGACCCCCACTACCACTCAGTGAGCCGCTGGTTGCTGGCACCGGATCTCGCCGACGCCGCAGTTGCCGCCGGAACCGTCGAGCACGCCCGGAATTTGCTCGCTGAACTACCGGAGCTGGCAAGCCGATTGCCTTCGGAAATGATGCTCGTGGCTCATGCCTATACCAGTGCGGTGTTGGCGCCGGAGGACACGGCGGAGAAGCGGTACTCCTCGGCACTTGAGACGATGCCAGCCAGCTGGTCGCTGGCGCGGGCTCGGTTGCATCTGCACCAGGGGCTTCGACTGCGTCGTCAGCGGCGCAACGTGGATGCCCGCGAACCTTTGCGGCTCGCCCGTGACGAGTTCGACCGGGTCGGTGCGCAACCCTGGGCTGAGATGGCCCGTGAGCAGTTGCGTGCTGCTGGCGAGTCAAGCGTCCGACGGCCTGCAAGTTCCGGTGAACAGTTGTCTCCCCAGGAGATGCAGATCGCCATGCTGGCTGCGAAGGGGCTGAGCAACCGAGAGATCGGTCAGCGTCTGTTTATCTCCCACCGCACGGTCGGAGCCCACCTCTACCGGATCTATCCGCGTCTGGGTATCACCAGCCGAGGCAAGCTGGCCACAGCACTCGCGGCTCTCGATGGCGGACAGCCCATGGTGCGCAATACCAACTTCCCAGAGCAAAAATAGCGTGCCCGTCTCTTCGACACAGTGTCTGACGGTGAGCGACACGGTGCTGTGCGCGACCGTCGAGTCAATCTCAGTCTCTTAACACAGGGTGTGCCGCGTCCACTAGATAGCAGTGCTGAAAGCAGTCGCCCGACCTAACGTCTTCCCATGCCCAGGGCTCCTTGTCCTACAAGCAGAGTCCCATTGCGGTGTCTGGCGGTCTGACCTGCCACTTCTCACTGTCGAAGTACTGATGTGCCTGCATCATGTCATGCGCGAGGGTGGTGCTGTCGCCAGTCCTCAAGGAAGGAAGCACAGCCTCATGAGTGGTAATGATCAGCGTGTGCAGACGCAGACCACGGTTGCACAGGGTATCTGCCTGTCCTTGAAGCTCCACCGAATGGTGGGCAGCCGGGCGTGGGAGGCCATCCGGGCCGAATTCAAGTTCACTCCTGATGCTCCCCTCCTCGTCAGCATCACCTTCTTCATCGACGAGGACGGACCCAAGGTGACCTGGCAGGTGGGCCGCGATCTTTTGGACCAAGGGCTCCGATCGATGAGCGGCATCGGCGATGTTCAGGTGTGGCCGTCGTATCTGGGCGAACAGGAGTCGGCTTGGCTGCAGCTCAGCTCCTACGACGTCACCGCCTTGTTCGAGATGCCCGCACCGCCGCTGGCGGAGTGGTTGGACCGGACCTACCAGATCGTGCCGGCCGGTACGGAGATGAGACGGTTGGACCCGGATGCCTTTCTTGAGGGTCTCTTCGGCAGCCCGGGCACTGCACCTGACTGACGTGACGTTTTGCCACTCTGTCCTGCACTCACGTTGCCTGGACCAGACCGGCTGCACGTTACGCCAGCGACCTCCCTCGTCTGGCACTACCAGAGGGCCAGGAGCGAGGTCCTCATCGCCTTCTCCCACATGTGTGCCGGAAAAAAGAGCACGATCACGTGTCGTCCGCACGCTCCACCACGTTCATGATGGTGACTAGCCGTGATCATCCCGTTCGCTCACGTGTTCTCCGATATGGTCTGCGACCGCAGCCGACAGCAGGGCCGACAGTAGCCCAGGGAATCGGGCGTCGAGGGCATCCCCCCGCAGCTTCACATAGCAGCGAGTGCCCTCTTGACGGGTCTGAGTGACGCCCGCTTCGCGCAACATCTTGAGGTGGTGGCTGAGCGTTGACTTGGCGACGGGCGCACTGAACTGCCCCCACCCTCGTTCAGCGCCGTCTGACAGGATACGGACAATCCCCAGCCGAGTCGGGTCGCTGAGCACTCCCAACAAGCGCGGCAGGATGATCTCGCTGTCAGCAGGGGAGGAGTGGTCGGGCATAGGAGCCATGCTATCGCAAGTTCGGGAAGGGTCGAACTTAAAGCTTTCCACTGCCTGCGACGGGCGAGCATCGCTCATTTCTCTCTGCAGCCCACTCCATCAGTGGGCTGCCGCACGCGCATCGCTCGCCTTCACCGGGAGACTCGCGGAGCCACGTCTCACCTGCTTCGCCAAAGGACCTCGCGGGCGCGGGTGCTGAGGACACACGATCACCGCACAGGTGGAGAAGAGCAGCGCCAGCCGCACAACGGCTGGGGCTTCTGCGCCGAGATTCCCACCAAGGGTGACGCCGGGGATACGCAATGCACCACCACCTGTCGGTGCGTGGCTCCACCCCGCTGTTTCCGCCAATGCCGAGCGGGTGGTGTTGAGACTGGCCGGCCAAGGCCCCTGTCCCTCGACTGGACGCCCCTGCTTTTCCGGCGGGTCATTCGTCGACCAGGCTCAGGCGCCCTATGGCGTCCTGCAGGATCTTCTGCACCTCGACGTGCTCAGCCATCACGGACGCCCCGCCACGCACCTGCCTCTCCTGAATACTGTTGGCACGTTCCAGTGCCGCGCGCACCGCGTGGAGACTGTCGCGGGCATCATCCACGATGTAGTACATCCAGATCACCCGGGAGTTGGAGGCGTTGAACGGAACGCCCACCATCCATTTGACCGGCTGTCGGAAGGCGGAGGACACCCAAGCCCCGGGGTTGCCCAGCGTTGGGTCGTCCCTTCTCGGAGGACCGCAGGCGGTCGTGCTCCTCTCCCCGGTGGTGAGTACGGGGCCGGAGGTGGGCTGGAGCCCGGGACGGTCCATCTCAAGCAGCATGTTTCTGGTCCTTTCGGCTCCGCGCGTCTGCCGGCTGCGGCTTGTGACCATCAGCACGAAGTGGCTTATATCCGTTTCATACGGTTTGACTGGGTAGCCGTCCTGTCTGTGACAGATTTGGCGGGGAGACTGAAAGGCGCAGCGGTGCGCATGCTGCGATGAGCGGCCGCCCCGGCCCTTCGTGGTCCCGTTGTCGGAGGTGGACGCTTTCCTCTCCGGTGCTGTGGCCCCGGACGCGGAGCAGGACGAGGACCGCGCCGCCGCCCATGGGCCTGACTGGTCAATTCGCCCTGGCCGCGCCGTGCACGCCTGCGGCAGATCCTGGCCCCCGGGGCTGTCGCCGAGTCCAGTCCGAACCTGAAGGGCGCACCGCCGTGACTAACACACGGTGTGCAAGTACTGAGCTGGCATGCTTACTGCCTCGCGCTCGAGGCAGCCGCGGGCACACCGCGCTCAAGGAACCCCGAGTCTCAGATGTCCGTAGGCGATTGGTCGAGTTCGGCGAGTGCGGTCTTCAACTCGGTGCGCCGCTTGATGCCGAGCTTCGCGAATACTTTGCGCAGGTGGTACTCCGCGGTGTGCACGCTGATGAACAACCGGGCGCCAATGTCCCGGTTCGTCAGCCCTTCCCGCGCCAGGCGCGCAACATTGAGCTCCTGATTGGTGAGTTGCACAGCTGATCCCCGCACGCGGACCTGTGGGGTCTCACCGCTTACTCGCAGTTCGTCCGCAGCCCGCTGGGCGAAGCCGTCCAAACCCAAACCGGTCAACAGTTCGTGCGCTGCTCTGAGCTGCTCACGTGCCTCGAGATGCCGGTTCTGGCGGTTAAGCTCCTCTCCGTACAGTAGGCGGCACCGGCCCACCATGATCGGAATGCGTTCCGCCTCGAATCCTTCGATCGCGTCCCGGTAACGCCTTTCGGCCTCGTCGCCCTCATGCAGCTGCGCCTCTGCCATGGCCAGCACGGCGGTCGCCCAGGTGTTTCCGACCGGACGCGTCACACCGGCCAGCTTGTCCACTGCGTGCTCGGCGAGAGCCCGGTCGCCGGTGTGGGTGGCCGCCTCCACCAGTTCGAGCAGCGTGCGCATCGCATGGTTGAGTTCGTGCGTGTAGGGCAGCTCGCGGCTGGCGGAGACCACCGCCTCGGTGAAGGCGCCCAGGCCGTTGTGGAGGATGGCCTCTGAGAAGTTGACCGCGCTCAGTCCGTACCCCTCGCCGCGTGCGTACGCGTCCGCTCGGATGCGCTCAGCCCAGCGCGCCGCCTCACTCGCCCTCCCCCGGTAGGCGGCTAGGAACAGCCGTCCGTACGGCGGCAGCGGATTGCCCGTAACGTCCTTGATCGCGTCGATCTCGTCGCAGGAAGCCTCGGCCGCGTCGAGGTCCCCGTCGACCGTCTGCGCCAGCATCAGCAGGCTCAGAGCGATCGGAAGGACAGTGACGACACCGTCGGCACGAGCGAGTCTGACCTGCCGGTTGGCCAGAGCACGCAGCGCATCAGCGTCCCAGAGGTCCTGTGCCGCTCGCGAGGCGAACCACAACCAGTGCAGTCCGAGCGAGTCGGGGGCCTGTTCCAGGAGCGCGTGCTGCGCCCGACGCAGGGTTTCGATCGCGGCCTCCTGTCCCTTGGCGGCTAGCAGCGCCTGACCGCGCAGGATCAGGTCCCGCGCATTGCCGGGTCCCTCGCTGACGGTCGCTTCCAGGATCGCGTTCGAGACGACAGCCACCTGTTCGGCGTCGCCAAGCCTGCCTCCGTAGACCGCCGCCGCCAGTGCTTCCAGGTAGGTGTCGCGGGCCAGCACCGGATCATGCCTCTCCAGGCCCTGCGCTGCGGCCAGGAGAAGTTGCGGACCGCTGCTGTCGCGCCGCAGCGCATACCCGGCGCGGGCACGTAGGCGGGCAGTCACCGCCTCCTGCGCAGCGGTCAGCGGGAGGTCATGGGCCGTGTCGAGCAGGCTCAGCACCGCCTCAGGAGCGCCCGCATCGTGTTTGGCCTCCGCGGCGGCGATCAGCCGCTGTACCCGACGCGCCGGCTCAGGCGTCAGCTCCGCGGCTCGTTCCAGGAACGCGGCCGCCGCCGCCGCGCCGCCACGGGTCCTGGCACGTTCCGCAGACCGTTCCAGATCGGAGGCGACCCCCTCGTCCGGGTGCAGCGTCGCGCTGGCGCGGTGCCAGGCCCGGCGGTCCGGGTCCTGACTGAGATCGGTGACGTCCGCCAGCGCGGCATGGACGCGCCGCCGGTCCTCCGGTGACGCAGCCCGATACACGGCCGACCGCACCAGCGGATGGCGGAAGCCGACGCGTGTGTCAACGACGAGCGCCTCAGTGTCCCTGGCGGCATCAAAGGCTTCCTGCCCCAGTCCCAACAGCTCACTTGCCTGCCACAGCAAGCCAGGGTCGCCAGTGGGGTCGGCTGCGGCCAGCAACAGCAGTAGACGCGCCGGTGCGGGTAGCGGTGCGAGCTGCACGATCAGGCTCTGCTCAATCCGGCTCTCCAGCGGCAGAGAGCCGGTGAGAGCGAAGCCGCCGGCGATCTCGGCCGGGCTCAGAGCCCGAGGCAGTTCCCGCAGGGCCAGCGGGTTGCCGCGCGCCTCTGCCAGAAGCCGTTCACGCACCCGCCGGTCGAGGCCGCCGGGGACCGCAAGACGCAACAGAGCGCTCGCATCCTCGTAGTCAAGTCCTTCGACGATCATGTGCGGAAGACTGGCGAACGCCTCGTCGGTCCGACGCATGGCGAGCACCAGGGCGATGCCCTCCGCATCCATGCGCCGGGCGGCGAACGCGATCGCGCGGGCCGATGCCTGGTCGAGCCACTGTGCGTCGTCGATGACGCACAGCAAGCCTCGCTCCTCTGCGGCCTCGGTGAGCAGTCCGAGCACTGCGAGTCCGACGAGGAAGGGACTCGGTGCGGGAGCGCTGCGCAACCCGAACGCTACTTCGATCGCCTCTTGCTGCGGAGCCGGCAACCGCACGGCCGATCCCAGCATAGGCCCGCAGAGCTGCTGGAGGCCGGCGTAGGCGAGTTCCATCTCGGACTGGGAGGCGACCGTGCGTTCCACGCGGACGTGCGGCGCAGCGCTCGCAGTGAGGTGATCGAGGAGGGCGGTCTTGCCGACGCCGGCCTCGCCGGAAACGGTCAGCGCCTCGCTATGGCCAGCGCGGGCGCGGTTGACCAGCGCATCCAGCTCCGCCAGCTCGTGTCGCCGACCGCGCAGCGGCACGTTTCCAGTCACAGTGTCCGCCTTGGTTCCGAATAGTTCTGATATACCCTGTCTACTCCAGGAAACCCTGTCGCGGGCACCCTGTCGGCAATACGCGACTGCCAAGCCCGGTCTCCGGGAGTCAAAAGGGGATCGGACCACCCGCCACAAGCCCGTCAGCTTGTGGCGCACGCCCTGGCCCTTTTCCCCGTGGGGGGTGCACCACGTAGTCGGACAGCCGTCTCCGGCCCGCACGAGAGCCGCTCCCGCATGGGCCAAACGAAGGAAACATGCAGGTGAGGGCCCCCAAAAGGAATCTGTCCTCCTACTTCACTCCGCGGGTCCATCCGCCCACGGTGTTGTTATGCTCCCCCCGTGCCCGAGGGGGAGCAAGTGAGCGGAGACGGTAGAGAGCGGCTGCGCGGCAGACACCACGAGTGCGATGCCCTCGAAGAGCTCGTCTTGGGGGTGGAGGCCGGGCGGAGCGCCGTACTCGTCCTGCGCGGTGAGGCTGGCATCGGCAAGTCGGCGCTGCTCGATCACCTGGCAGCACGCGTCATCAGGCATCGCGTCGCCCGCGGGGCGGGCGCCGAGTCGGAGATGGAGCTTCCCTTCGCGGGGCTGCACCAGCTGTGTGCTCCCTTCCTCGGACGCGCCCCTTCCCTTCCGCCACCACAGCGAGAAGCGCTGGCTACGGCCTTCGGACTGAGCGCAGGCCCTCCGCCGGACCGGTTCTTGGTCGGTCTGGCTGTGCTCGGCCTGCTGACCGAGGTGGCCAACGAGAGACCGCTGTTCTGCCTGGTAGACGACGCACAGTGGCTCGACCGAGTATCCGCCCAGACGCTGGCGTTCGTGGCGCGACGGATGCTCGCCGAACCGCTGGCGCTGGTCTTCGCCTCCCGTGAACACCGGGGACGGGACGAGTTCGCCGGGCTGCCGCAACTAACACTCGGCGGCCTGAACGACGTCGATGCCCAGGCACTGCTGGATTCGGCGGCTGGAGGTCCGACAGACGAGCGCATCCGCGACCGCATCCTCGCCGAAGCGCGCGGCAACCCCTTGGCGCTGCTGGAACTCCCCCACGGCCGTGGCGAGACGGAACCAGCTGACGGGCTCGGGCGGTCTGCCCCCGGACCGGTGACCGGCAGCATCGAGCGGAGTTATATGCAGCGGGTCCGCGCACTGCCGTCGGCGACACAGCGACTGCTGCTGACCGCCGCCGCCGAGCCGATCGGCGACGTGCACCTGCTGTGGCGCGCAGCGGAGCAACTGCACATCGATCCCGGCGCGGCCGATCCCGCAGTGAAGGCGGGACTGCTCGACATCGCCGCTCTGGTGCGCTTTCGGCATCCGCTCCTGCGCTCCGCTGTCTACCGGTCTGCCGGGCTCGCGGACCTGCGGGAGACCCACCGTGTCCTTGCGGAAGTAACCGATCCCGTCGTTGACCCCGACCGCCGCGCATGGCATCTGGCGCGGGCAACGGTGCGCCCCGACGAGACGATCGCCGCTGAGCTGGAGACATCGGCCGAGCGGGCACTCGCACGGGGCGGCACCGCCGCAGCTGCGGCGTTCCTCGCCCATGCAGCCGTATTGAGCCCACAGCCGCGGCGCAAAGCGACACGTGCCCTCGCTGCGGCCCGGGCAAAGCTTCGCGCCGGTGCGCCCGCCGCAGCACGCGATCTGCTCGCCCTCGCCAGGAGCGGAGCCCTGGACGAACTGGGTCACGCCAGCGTGGACCTTCTCCAAGCGCAGATCGCCTTCACCGGAAGCCGCGGCAACGAGGCCCTCCCCCTTCTGCTGGATGCTGCGCGACGCCTGGTGCCGCTGGACGTCGGCCTGGCCCGCGAAACCTTCCTGGACACCGTGTCAGCCGCCATGTTCGCCGGGCGCCTCGCCACTGGTACGACGGTGCACGAGGTGGCAGCGGCGGCGCAGAAGACGTCACCGTCCGGTACGAGGCCGCCGCGCAACGCCGATCTGCTCCTGGAAGCCCTGGCCACTCGGTTCACCAGTGGATACCGCGAGGCGGTCGTCGTATCCCGTGACGCGGTGCGCGCGCTCCGCCGGGAGACCGACTCGGAGGAGATTCTGCGCTGGTCGTGGCTGGCGTCGGCGCTGGCGGCCGAGGTGTGGGACGACGAGGGCTGGACGGACCTGGCGACTCGTCATGTGGGGACGGCTCGCGACGTCGGCGCGCTAGCCGAGCTGCCGCTCGCGCTCAACTCGCGGGTGGTCGTCCACACGTGCGCCGGAGAACTGAACGCGGCGGAGCTGCTCATCGCGGAGGTCAGCAGGGTCCAGGAAGCCGCCGGCAGCGGCTTCGTGCCCTATGGCACGATGACCCTCGCCGCCTGGCAGGGGCACGCGGCCGAGGCGTCCTCACTGATCGCGACCAGTACGGACGAAGCCGTTGGCCGCGGCGAGGGCATCGGTGTGGCCATCGCACAGCGGGCCAAAGCCGTGCTCCACAACTCTATGGGCCGCTACGAGGAGGCGTTTGCTGCGGCTGAGCAGGCAAGTGCGTATCCGCAGGACCTGGTCGCGGCCAACTGGGGGCTGGTCGAACTGGTGGAGGCAGCAGTGCGCAGCGGCCGGCAGGAGGCGGCCGAGGCTGCAATGGTCCGGCTGGCCCGGACGACGGACGCGGCGGCCACGGACTGGTCGCTGGGTGTCCAGGCACGTTCCCGCGCGCTGCTCAGCCACGGGGACCAAGCCGATGACCTGTACCGCGAGGCGGTCGAGCGGCTCAAACGTACCCGAGTCGGAGCGGAACTGGCCCGGGCCCATCTGTTGTACGGAGAGTGGCTGCGCCGGGAGAACCGACGCGTTGACGCCCGGAAACAACTGCGTGAGGCGCATGCTCTGTTCACACGGTTCGGAGCCAACGCCTTCACGGAGCGCACGATCCGGGAACTGCAGGCCACTGGCGAGTCGGTGGCACCGCGCACCAGCGTCGCCGCCCCAACCCTCACCGCACAGGAAACCCAGATTGCGCATCTGGCCCGGGACGGGCTCACCAACTCCGAGATCGGCGCCCAGTTGTTCCTCAGTACTCACACGGTAGAATGGCACCTGCGGAAGGTGTATGCCAAGCTCGGCATCGCCTCTCGCCGCCTCCTGCGCACGGCACTCTAACTGGTACAGGTTGCAGCGTCGGACAGCCGCAGCAACGGCATCACCGGCGTGATCAAGGCAGTCGTGCGTTCGAAAGGTACGGCCACGCCCGACGTCCACACCCACTCACGGCCTACTGGATGCCATCGGGCGCTGCCCTACGTCAAAGGCAGAACGAACAGGATCACTGACCGGTTGACCGTCCCAGGGTCGCAAGGTAATCGCTGAACGTCCGTCGGCCCTGGGAGTAGTCGCCACGTGGCAGCAAGCCCCCTCCCGACATGGCTCTGCCCACCTCGCCCGGCAATGACAGCGGCACAACGAGTCGGTGCCGACCTTGAACGCGCGCGATACGGCGTGCCATGTCCACCATGTTCAGCTGCTCGGGTCCCGCAAGGTCCCGTGTCCTTCCCGAGGGAGTGCGGGTCACGTGTTCAACAAGCTGTTCAGCGACATCCTGGGCCGCGACAGGCCGGCACAGCATCCTGGGCATCAGGACCACCGGGGACCGGTTGTCCAGCAGGGGTTGGGGGAACTCGAAGAACTGGGTGGCCCGAAGCAGTGTCCAAGGAACGCCTCCGCTGCGGAGCAGCCCCTCCTGCGCACGCTTGCCGAAGTAGTACCCGAAATCGACCTCTTCGCTACCAACGATCGATAGCGTGATCATATGCCGTATTTTGTTCGACCGGGCGGCCTCAAGCAGGTTGCTCGTGGTCCGGGAGAAGAAGTTGACGGCGGCCTTTCTACGTGTCGTGACGATGTTCACGACATCGATCACAGCGTCACAGCCCGATACCTTCTCCCCCAGCCCGACACCTGTGGTCAGATCCACGCCGTGTGAGCGGGCGAGAATCACGGGCTGATGCCCTGCATTCCGCAGTTTGGCGACAACATGATTCCCGACCACGCCGGTCCCTCCGGCTACGGCCACCTGCATGCGGTTCCTCCTCGTACCCGCCGGGAGTCCCGGCTCCGCCAAACAGACAGGACAGGCGCTCTGTCTGTGACACGAGTGCGTCCAGCACGGTTGTCACGTAGGCGGGCTTCCGGGCCGTCCGCCGGTGTCGCTGACGAGGAAGCGTTCCAGACGGTTCAGGTCACCTGCCTGTGCAGCGGCGAGCAGCGCCTGTACGAACCGGCGGTGCGTGACGGAGTCCACTGGCTGACGCCGACGCCCTGCGCCGAGACGCTGCTGTGCACGTGCGACCTGTTGTCGCGCGTTGACAACGCTGAGGCACAGGAGTCCGGCGATCTGATCGTACGGGTAGCCGAACCCTTCCCTGAGGACGAACGCAGCACGCTGCCGAGGTGTCAGCGTCTCCAGCATGAGGACGCTGGCCCGCTCCACCGCGTCCTGCCGCTCGGCCACCGCCTCCGGTGTGCTCTCGGGGTCCGGCGATTCCGGCAGCCACGGGGTGGCGGAGCACTCCCGGCGCCGTCGAGCCGACTGGCCCGCGTTGATCGCCATCCGGACGGTAATCGTTCGCAGTAGCGCCGACGGGCTATGCACCACTGCACGGTCGGTGCGCTGCAGGCGCAGCCACACCTCTTGGACCACGTCCTCGGCTTCGCTCGCGTTGCCGAGAATGCGATAGGCGATCTTGAGCAGCGCCGGCCGGTCCTGCAAGAACAGGGACGCCGCGTCCTCCAGATCATCGATGAGCGGGGCCGCCGCACCGCTCGCCACCGACGAGTCCCTGGTCTCCATCAGGTACGTGTCCACGGTCGGCTCCTCCGCTGGGTGGGACAGCAGCTTGGGAGTGCTGCTGAGACCAACCTCGCGCCGATACGCGGCGACCGAACCACTGAGAACCCGTGGGCTAGTACGTAGTGATGCCGTAGGGCATCCCGTGGCGCCGCACTACGCCACGGGGCCCAAGAAGCCCGAGAACGGGCCAGTCCGGACGCGGGACACAGCCACGACGAGCAAGAGTTTTGGCCTGACGCCCGGGAGTCAACTGTCACACCGATGCACGCCGACCGGTCACTGCTCAGGAAGGGACGGTGCCAAACAGCCCTCCCTCACCTTGCCAGAGAGAGGAAGGCCCATGACCACACGTCTCGTGACCGTTGCCGATGGCAAGCGGCTCACTCGTTCCATCGCGATCGGCACCCACACGCTGACTGCCGACGAACCCGAACCTCTGAGCGCCGACCTGGGTCCCACCCCCGGAGAACTGATCCTGGCCGCGCTCGGGTCCTGCACTTCCATGGCCGTACGGGCCCTGGCGGACCGGCACGGCTGGCCACTCGACCGCATCGACGTGGCCGTGCGCTTCGGCGCGCAGGGACGCATCATCAAGAACATCGGTCTGACCGGCGATCTGGAACCGACCCAGCGCGAACAGCTGCTGGCTGCTGCCGGACGCTGCCCTGTGCACCGCCTGCTGACCAGGCAGACCACCATCGTCACAGTGCCCGCCCTGTTGGTAGAACCGGAAGAGGCCTCCACCGGTCCCCTCTCTGCGTGACCCTCCCCTGGTTGGGGCTGCCCGATGAAGGGGGCGGTCGGTCAGCAGCGTGGCAAGGGCGCTCCCCCTGCCACAGCTCACCCCCGTGGAATCGGGCACGGCCTGTCCCGGGACGCCTGCCATCGTTCAGCCTGCCGAACACGAGGCACTGTAGTTGCCATCTCGTCGCGTTGATCTCGCTGATTGACTCCATCGCGGCATCTACGGGTCTCATCCTCCTCTTGTCGTCGGAAGACCGTGTCACACCAGGTGTTCGAAAACGGTCTTATGCGTGAGAACCCCATTTCAAGGGCTTGAGTCGGGTCATGCCCAGGCAGCACATCGGCTCAAGAGGCCGACAGCTTGGCTGGCCGCGCGTGTCTCCTTGAGGAGCCGACACACCACCGCGCTCTCGTTGAGATCTTGCCTTGGCCTTCCGTTCCCATCAGTCGAAGGCGAACCGCCCCGGCAGCGTTGCCGGCAGTCGAAGGAGTACACGTGGCCAGCACATCGCAGGCACCCAGTCCAGGAGCCAGGACGGCTCACCCCGATCATCTCGGGCACGTCATCTTCATCGCGGCGGCGGCCGCGATGGGCGGTTTCCTGTTCGGCTACGACAGTTCCGTGATCAACGGCGCCGTCGAGGCCATCCGGGACCGCTACGACGTCGGCTCCGCGGTGCTGGCCCAGGTCATCGCCGTCGCGCTGATCGGCTGCGCCATCGGCGCCGCGACCGCGGGCCGCATCGCCGACCGCATCGGCCGGATCCGCTGCATGCAGATCGCGGCGGTCCTCTTCACCGTCAGCGCCGTCGGCTCCGCACTGCCCTTCGCGCTGTGGGACCTCGCCATGTGGCGCGTCATCGGCGGCTTCGCCATCGGCATGGCCTCGGTGATCGGCCCCGCCTACATCGCCGAGGTCTCCCCGCCCGCCTACCGCGGCCGGCTCGGCTCCTTCCAGCAGGCCGCGATCGTCATCGGCATCGCCGTCTCCCAGCTGGTCAACTGGGGTCTGCTGAACGCCGCCGGCGGTGACCAGCGCGGCGAGCTGATGGGCCTGGAGGCCTGGCAGGTCATGCTCGGCGTCATGGTGATCCCGGCCGTCCTCTACGGACTGCTGTCCTTCGCCATCCCCGAGTCCCCCCGCTTCCTGATCTCCGTCGGCAAGCGCGAGCGCGCCAAGAAGATCCTCGAAGAGGTCGAGGGCAAGGACGTCGACTTCGACGCCCGCATCACCGAGATCGAACACGCCATGCACCGCGAGGAGAAGTCCTCCTTCAAGGACCTGCTCGGCGGCAGCTTCTTCTTCAAGCCGATCGTCTGGATCGGCATCGGCCTGTCGGTCTTCCAGCAGTTCGTCGGCATCAACGTCGCGTTCTACTACTCCTCGACGCTGTGGCAGTCGGTCGGCGTCGACCCGACGGACTCCTTCTTCTACTCGTTCACGACGTCGATCATCAACATCATCGGCACCGTGATCGCGATGATCTTCGTGGACCGCGTCGGCCGCAAGCCGCTCGCGCTGATCGGCTCCGTCGGCATGGTGATCGGCCTGGCGCTGGAGGCCTGGGCCTTCTCCTTCGACCTGGTCGACGGCAAGCTCCCGGCCACCCAGGGCTGGGTCGCCCTGATCGCCGCCCACGTCTTCGTCCTCTTCTTCGCCCTGTCGTGGGGTGTGGTCGTCTGGGTCTTCCTCGGCGAGATGTTCCCCAACCGGATCCGCGCCGCCGCCCTGGGTGTGGCCGCCTCCGCGCAGTGGATCGCCAACTGGGCCATCACCGCGAGCTTCCCGTCGCTGGCCGACTGGAACCTCTCCGGCACCTACGTGATCTACACGATCTTCGCCGCCCTCTCCATCCCCTTCGTGCTGAAGTTCGTGAAGGAGACCAAGGGCAAGGCCCTGGAAGAGATGGGTTGAGCCTCCTCCTGAGACCGCACCGACTCGAGGAGCCGGGCCAAGTCCCCGCTGCCCGCTCCTCGTACGCTGCCGCCTCCGTCCGCGTACGGCGCGGACGGAGGCGGCAGCATGTCCGACTGCTGGTGTCTCCGCAGGGTAGATGTCCGAGCTTCAGCACGTCAGTGTCGGAGGCAAGGTCAGCCGCGCAAGCGCGTTTCTCCCCGTACTCCGCAGCTGGTGAACGCGGAGGGTCGCAGGCTGGGGGCCAACAAGGGCGAGCCTGCAGTCGCCGCATGCCACCGCCCGACTGACTACCGGTAGACCTGTGCCGAGCACTTTCTGCTCCGCCGTCCGTCCTTCCTCGATGCGCCGCCGGAAGCGCCATCAATCCCGATCAGCGCCGTGATGCACGCTGGAGCACCCTACTGATGTCGTGCACGTGCGCTGTGACGAGGGCGGCCCCATCAGTAGACCGGGGGCGTCGACCATCAGATGCCCTTTCCCTCACTTGATCTTTGGCGGCCATACCACGAGTACCCGAGGCACCGTCCTCGCACGTCTTCGAAACTGGGCGCGTCGGCCTGGCTGACTTGGGTTGACCGCGCCCGCTTGGATCCGGCGCGCAGCGCAGTGCGGTGACGCACCGGAGCAAGGTTCAGACCTGCGAGGCCGCGTCTTTGCTTCACATACGTGTCCGTACCTCCGCCAGAGCCATCCCCTAGTGCGACTACGGACTCGCCCACGGATTGCCAAGGGCGCGCTGGACTGTCTCTTCGCGCGAACCTGGTGTCAGCCGGCCTTCAAGAGGCTGCGTTGAGAGGAACCAACCTCAATAGCGACGTCACGACCAGTCGGTCGACACTGCAAACGCTCGTGTTCCTGGGAAGAGGGACGGTAACCAATCCATGAGTAGACCAGAAACAGCGCCGACTGCGTCGAACCATCAGCATATCGGGCAAGGCCATGAGTACCCGTCCGCCGCCATCGGCGTCATGCCACTACCAGGCGAAGCCGAGCAGCCCGACAACTTCACAGCTGCCGTCCTGAGTGATCCGTGGCGACGGCGATCGCTCGCCGAGAGACGATGCGGCGGTCGGTGCCTTGGCTCACGTAGCGTCGAGGAACCGGATGTGATCGAGTGAACGGAGCGAAAGGGCGCCCAGGTGATTGACCAGGTCGCACAGTTCCAGGAGGCCTAGCGTGGAGACGCCTGGACGTATGCCTCCGTGACAACAGTGCCTTTTCCATCTTGATCAGCTGACGAGTTCGCGGATGACGACGGCTCGGACGACTGCGGTGATTCGGGCGGTGCTCTAGCGGAGCTTCCACAGGAGTCGCCAGCACTTGAGGATCGCCATGGCACGTTCGCCGAGGCTGCGGATCTTGGAGTGGTTCCGGTTGTGACGCCAGCGCCAGCCGCGAAGGCTCTTACCCCTAAACGGGACGCGGAAGGCAGCACCCGCATCTTGGTAGGCCTTGTCCGCCCAGCACTTGACGCCATCAGCGACGAGAGCGGCGGGAATGCCACGGGCCAGGCCGCGGTCAGGTCGTGCATGGCTCCCGGCAGCGAGTCCGATGCCCAAATCAAACGCCCGGCAGGATCGACGATGACCTGCACGTTCATGCCGTGGTGCTTCTCTTCCCCGAGTAGTACGGCCGGGCGGCGGCGATGCGGTCGATCGGCAGCACGCTACCGTCGAGGATCACGTGCGCCTTCTTCCGCACGGTCTGCATGGCCTACTCAAGCGTGGGCGCGAGGGCGCCCAGGAGGTCTACGGCCTCGCGTATGTACCCGTAGACCGTCGCGATCTCAACCCGGAGACTTGCCGCGAGGCGGACGTAAGTGTCGCCGCAGCGCAGGTGAGCGAGGACGAACAGGGCCTGCCAACCGCAAGTAGGGCGTCGCCAGCGGGAACCGATGCGAAGGCGGTGACCTGCGAAAAGAGAGGTGCTCCAGGGCACAGTTGGACAGGCCGATGGCGGACGGGTAGAGAAGCACGAGAGCTCTTGCCGGACTGGTGATCTTGATCGTGAATCCGTCTACCAGAAGCTTCCTTCATGCCGCCGCCGGGGGACGCCGATCCAACCACCCATCAGGTTGGACGAGGTTCAGTGCCCGGCTCAGGTAGAAGCTCTTCGTAGTCGCAAACAGGGACGGCCCGGTAGCCGGCCTCCCGGACCGCTTCCAGAACCGCTGCCGTGTCCGCCACAACAGCAGTCGCTGAGACGCCGCGACGAGGTCGGCACCCAAGGAGCGAGTGCCAGTCCAGGAACTCCATGTGAGCGCCAGTGCCTTCGTAGTCGTTATGCTCCCACTCCACCTAGACGCACCCGTACGAGATCACGCGATCTGGTCCGAGCGACACGTTCAGAGCCGCTGCCAGCCGCTCCATCAACCGATCACGGCTGGGAGCGGCGACGTAGATCTGGCACTCAAGGTCTACGTTCGCCCTGGCTGGCCCAAACGTACTGTCCTCCATGAGTGAATCCTCTCAAGACGGCGATCCCTGAATAGCCCGTCACAGCCTCGGCAGCCACCAACGTGGTGAGCGCCGCGCCCTGAAGCGCGAGGTGAAGTTTGAAAGGGTTCAGTGGGCCATGGGACGCGGCATTTCCAACAGGCTGGAAAAGAAGCTTCCGGCCCGCGCATCCGGGGTGGCGCGATTCATGTCGCTGACCTGCGTGGTCACCGCCTTCTCCCGGTGCCTTTCTGCGCCAAGTGGTGCGGGCGTCGGTGTGCTCGCCCCACTCGGCGTCGAGGGCCGTAGCGAGCGCCGAGCCGAGGTGATCAAAGTTGCGGCACTGCCACGGGCTCGGCCCGGTGAAACGGCGTTGTCCAGGGAGGCTCCTACGCCGCGATCACACCACACGACAAGGTCGTCCCCGCGTCCGGTGCTTCAAATGGCACGCGCAGGTGGGCAGAGGGGGGTGAGGACACCAGTCCAGCCCCGGGGGCTGGATGCCGAGGACCCGTCCATCCCCCATGGCCGCGAGTCACTCTCGCCCTCCGTCCGGCCGAAAGCTCGCACCGTACCCCGAGGCGCTGACAACGCTTGGCGGCCGACGAATGAGGGCCACGAGACACTCGCGGAACAGTTCACGTCGTCAGCTGAACCAGCCCAAGCGATCAGGTGGGTCTCCCATGACCAGCAGTTACGGGCAAGGTCTGAGGAGTGGAACCCGCGCACTGAGCCGCCGCGACTCCCTACACCACATAGCCGTACGCCATCCCGCTCAGGCAGCAAGTACCGTGACCGCGTGGAGTCTGCCGAATCGTTCAGGACGCGGCGGCGAGGGGACACCCGCCGTCGAGCGCCGTCGGCAGCGTTCGCCGCGGGATCGGGGATCAGCGCACCGTCCCCACCACGACGGCCGTACACACGCACGCCGCCACAGTAATCAGGACCATGCCGATCAACGTTCCGCGCAGCCATCGCCCGAACCGGATGCGGTGTACCTCCTCGGCAGCGTTAAGGCTGTCGGCGATGTGTTCCGTCACCATGTGGGCCACATACTGCTGCTCCTCGAGATACCACAGTTCGATGCGTCGCCTCTGTTCGAAGGTCAGTCCCTCCGCTCTCGCGGTGAAGTCCGCCACGCGTTGACGAGCCGCCCTGAGTTGAGCCTCCCGATAGAGAAAGGCTTCTATGTCGACCAGCCCACGAGCGGCCTGTTTCTCCGTGCCCATGGTGTACTCCAGAGTCAGTGACCAGTTTCCGTCCTTGGGCCCGGCTTGCCGGATGAGACATCGCGCAGTGGCTCCTACCTGTGTAGGTCGTCCCAAGTTGCGATCCGTATGTCCACACGCTGTCCAAGAGAAGGAGGGGCGCGCTCGGCCGGACAAACTGTGTCTGAGCCGAGGCGGCACCACCACACCATTCGGGCGTGAGTACAACAAGATGACCCGGCTGTCTGAGGCAGTCTGATGCCTGAAATTGGGCATCCCCGTCATCCGTTGTTCCTGCACCCAACCGATATCTTGACAGCGCGGCCCCCTTGGCGAGCTTGAACCCGCTGGCAGCCTCGTGGCTTATGACGTACGTCGGGCGGTCGAGTGAGAATCCGAGTGGGCACCCGCCCCGCCGACGCGGCGCGGGTGCCGGCCGCTCAGACGGTGGCCTGGGCCGCCTCGTTGATCAGGCGCGCGACGTCCTGGGGACGGGAGACACTGACCGCGTGAGAGGCGGGAACGTTGATCACAGTGGCGTGCGCCCGCTCGGCCATGAAGGTCTGCGTCCGAGGCGGGATGTTCCGGTCTTCGGTGGCCACGAGGGCCCACGACGGGACGTCCCTCCATGCCGGGGCAGCGCCGCCTTCCGCCAGCGCGGCGTCGGTCACGGGCCGCTGCGTGGCGGCCATGATCGCGGCTGTTCCCATGGGCACGTCGGCGGCGAACTGCTGGTGGAACTTGCTCGTTTCGATGTAGAGATCCGCGACCTGACTGCCGTTGGGCAGTGTGACCGGTACTGGACGGAGCGCCTCACCGAGGGTGCTTCCTGGGAACTTTCCGGAGAGTGCGATCGCGCTCTCGCCCTCGTCGGGCAGGAAGGCCGCGACGAAGACCAGCGCCTTGACGTTGGTGAGCCCCTTAGCGGCGCTGCTGATGACCGAGCCGCCGTAGGAGTGGCCGACGAGCACGACGGGGCCGCCGATTGAGGCCACCAGTTGCCTGACGTACTCGGCGTCGTCGGCAAGTCCGCGCAGCGGGTTGCTCGCGGCTACGACCGGATAGTCGTGGGACTGCAGTTTCTCGACGACGCCATTCCAGCTGGAGGAGTCGGCGAACGCACCATGGACGAGAACGATGGTGGGATTCTGCGCATTCATGGCAGAGACCTTTCATTTACTAGCGAAATACGCGCGTCATCGAACGGGGTGCTGCATGCCGAATTTCACGGTTCCGACTTGCGGCAGTGCCGGGAACGGATCTCCGATTCGCTGTTCTGGCGTATCGCGTGCTTTGCTGCCCGGGAAGTGAAGTCCCGGCCTGTGTTCGGGGCTTCCCGGGGTGCCGCGCCGAGGTGGATCAGTCGGTTCCCAGCGCCTTGCGCAGCACGTGGACGGCTTGCTCGATTGCCGCGCTTGAGGCCTGGGTACCTCGCACCGGGTTCAGCATCATGAAGTCGTGCAGACTGGCGTTGTAGCGCACACTGACGGTCGGCACGCCGGCCTGGACCAGCTTGCTGGCGTAAGCCTCGCCCTCATCGCGCAGGACGTCGTTCTGGTCGACGACGACGAACGCCGGGGGCAGAGCCTGGAGGTCTTCGAGGGTCGCCCGCAGAGGAGACGCGGTGATCTGAGCGCGTTCGGCCGGATCGGTGGTGTAGGCGTCCCAGAACCACTCCATCGCCTTGGCGGTCAGGTGGGGGCCGTGGGCGAAGGTCTTGTAGCTCTCGGTGTCCTGAGCCGCATCGGTGACGGGGTAGTACAGAGACTGGTGCAGGAAGGTCACGTCACCGCGCTGCTTGGCCATGTGGGTGAGGGCAGCACTCATGTTGCCACCGACGGAGTCGCCAGCGACGACCATGCGGGAGCCGTCGAGGCCCTCTTCCTCGCCCTTGGCTGTGATCCACTGAGCGGTGGCGTACGCCTGCTCGATGGCGACGGGGTACTTCGCCTCCGGGGAGCGGTCGTACTCGACGAAGACCAGGGCGGCCTGCGCGCCCACGGCCAGCTCGCGCACCAGGCGGTCGTGGGTACCGGCGTTGCCGAGGATCCAGCCGCCGCCGTGCATGTAGAGGATCACGGGCAGTGCGCCCGTGCTGCCGACCGGCTTGATGATGCGCACCCTCACCTCACCGACTTGGGCGGGGACGGTGGTCCACTTCTCGTCCACGTCGAGCTTTTCGACGGGCTGTGCCTGGACGTCGTCCAGCAGCTTGCGGGCACCGTCGACGCCGAGTTCGTACAGCAGCGGCGGCTTGGCGGTCGCGTTGGCGAATTCCTGTGCGGCGGGTTCGAGGGTGATGTCGCTCATGGTGTGTGTCCTCGGAGTCGGTCATGGAGAAGGGCTTGCACCCAATAAGACCGAGCCAGAGGTCGAAGCGTGACGCACCGAGCGAAACTGACGGATATCAGCGACGGTCTGGGACATGTTCTGAAGATCCCCGTATCCTGCCCGGGCACACCGCTCTTGTTTTACTCGGAGGAGACCGCCCGGGTGGGGTCGGCTGATTTCGGCAGCAGGGAGCCGTCGATGTACAGGTCGACGTGCTCATTGTAGAACGCAGTCATCCCGGCGATGCGGTTGGCGTGGATGGTCGGAAAGTCATAGGTCCAGGCGACATCCTCGTGAGTGGCAATGTCGCTGTCGAAGGACCAGTAGCTGCTTGTCGTCCCCTTGTACGGGCATCGGGTCACCGTGCCCGAGTGCCGCAGCCGGCTCCAGTTGATGTGCGTGCGATCGAGGTAGTAGCGGGTCGGGAGCCCAGTCTCGAACAGCTTCACGCACCCGGGGGCCTCGGCCAGCACGACACCGTCTACCTCCACGCGGACGCTGCTGTCCGAGCGCACGGCGTCCACGCGGGAATAGGGGCTCCTGGGGTGGACGAAGATCGGCTCGGCCTCCTCGAGCCAGGAGTCCACTGCCTCCCACTCAAAGCGTACGGTGTCGTGCAGAGACCGCGGAGCGCCTTCACCCCAGACCCAGGCCGCACCCGGGCGGATCTCCGAGCCGACCTGGAGGGTGTGCCGGTGTGCAGGGCCGGCACCGAGTTGCTCCGTGTGCTCGTCATCGTGAAGCACACCGTCCACCAGATCCTCGACCGGAATGCTGTACTGCGGGTAGGCCTGCCACTCCCACACGTACAGCGCCCGTCGGGTGTCAAAGACGACACGGCCGCCAATCATGCCCCGGATACGGCGCGGTGCGGGTTCGACATGTCCGACCGGCACGATCAGGCTCGGGTACTGGACACTCTCGGTTGCCATGGTGATCACCTTGATCGATTCGACGGCTGTGTGGTCGCTCTGTCCGGTGCAAAGCCCCGGGGCCCACGGTCATGCCTCACGGCTCGATGTTATCGGCTGTACCTGGCGGGCCCTCGAAATCGATCCTCAACAGTGTCACGCGAGGTCGGGATCACGCCAACTTCGAACGGTGTCAACATCTTCATGCAATCCACGCGTACCTTTCCAGCCTCGGTCCATGTGCGGCACAGCGCGCCTTCAGGGCGCCGAAGTGGTCCGCGGGGCGTGCTTGTCCGACCGGCTGGAGTTCATGGAGGTTGTCTGCGGTGACCAGCCTCCGACTCTCGGTGTGACATGAACGGCAGTGCAGGACGCCAGTATGGTGGGAAGCCTCGGCTCACATGCATCACACTGCGCAGGCCACGAGACAACCGCGAGATTACCGGGGCCAGCTCACCGCCGGGCGTATGTCCCCACTACTAGGGTCCGTCTTCAAACGGATCTTGCCCAGAGCAGGAACGATGCGAGAGTGGCCGCCGCTTCGTAGGAAGTGCGGTTTTCTCGTATCTGGTGGCGATCCCGCGGAAGCCCTTGAGCCGGTTGAAGCAGCGCTCGATCATGTTGCGCCGCCGGTAGGTTTCCCGCTCGAACCCTGGCGGTCGGCCGCCGTGGCCTCCGCGCCTCAGCCGGTGCCGTCGCTGGTCGGTCTTCTCGGAGATGATGTGCGCAATGCCGCGTCTTCGCAGGTAGACACGGAAGCCTCGGGAGCTGTAAGTCTTGTCTGCGATGACCTGGCCGGGCCTGTACCGAGGTCGGCCCGGGCCGGTGCCGGGAGCACAGATCCTTCCAGCATAGGGCGTGCGCAGACACTGTCGTGGCGTTGGCCGGGAGTCGCCAGAATCGCGAGCGGACGGTCCTTGCCGTCGCAGGCGAGGTGAATCTTGGTCGTCATGCCACCTCGGGACCGGACGAGGGCGTGATCGTCCGGTTCGTCCTGCCGATGCCCCCCTTTGCGGCCGGTGGCGGCGCGTGCTGGTGGGCGCGGACGATGGTGGCGTCAATCTGGACCAGCCAGTCGACGTCGCCGGCCGCGTCGGCCTGGGCTTGGATCTGCTGCAGGGCCCGTGACGACTGCCGGTCCTCCACGCGGGGCCGCATCGCGGCCCGGGGTATCGGCGGAGCGAGTAACTCCCACTCCTGATCAGTAAGTTCATGACGACGTACCACGACACCATGCTCTGCCAGCTGGATGATCTTTGAAGACGGGGACCCTAGCAGGCCTCCGTTAGGTCTGAGGTTCGGCTGTTCCTGAGCATGGTGGGTGGATGGACGCACATGATGTGGCGTGGCGTACGCGTTGACGCAGGCATGCTCCGACCTCGGGCGCTCGCCCCACTTGGGAAAGTGTCACGCAATAGAGGCTCCGAGCGGGTCAGCGATCCAACTCACGCCATAACCGGGCGGTTCCGGAGTGTCGAGCTCCCCTTGTTCGTCCGATGTGAGTACCCGCAGGTGCCCGGGCAGCCCGAGGGCTTCGCAGCCGACTTCCCAGTTCGCACACCAGATACCCAGACCCAGGGGGGCGTAATAGCGGGATGCTGTGGTGGTGCAGAAGTCGAACCGTGCCATGGCTCGGCCACTGTCATCCGTTGTCCCGATGCACCGGGTGGTCTGGGTGTTGAGGGAGGAGGGCGACCACCGGCACGCCTCGTAGCACCGCCTGAAGGGCGAGAAGGGTAGTCGGTCAACCTTGAGTGGCGTGTCGAAGCTGGGGGAAGCGAAGAAGAGCGACGCCAAAGGCAACCGCCGATGTTGTACCAACTCGATGGCTCGGACCACAATCGGTTTGAATCTCGATCGGTAGCCCACGGCGCAGACGCAGATGACGTGCTCCTCCGCAGGATCGAATCGGCCTCCCAGATGGGAGACGACGCTGGTCTGGTCGGCGCCTGCTCCGATCCAGCACGTTGCCACGCCCATCCGGGTGGCGTGCAGAACCACCTTGTGCAGGCTTCTGCCCACGTCGATGACCGACAGGCGGTCGTAGGTACGCGGAGCGACGGCGACAATGAACTCGCGTGCCCCTACGGTCGGCCACACCTTGAGAGGAGCGGCGACATATTCCAGCCGGATCAGCCGGGTGCCGATCAGATGCGTCGGTCGAGTGTGCCGGTGGACCGCGCGCATCAGCTCCTCCCGGTCCGACACGGTCAGGTCGCGGTTCTGGAAGGACCGACAGGACCGCCGTTTGTGCATGACACCGAAGGTGTCGAGTTCGTCAAGGCGACGGGGCACCGGTTCGAAGTGCCGCACTCCCAGCTTGACGGTGACCAGATCGACCAAGAGTGCGCCGAGCAACAGGATGCCGATGCCCAACGGTAGCCGGACCAGCAGGACCTGCCAGATTCCGATCCAGCTTCCCGCGAGCGCAGCGGCCAGAAGGAGGACCGCGGCCGCAGCCGTGGGGATGTACTGCAACCATCCCGTGAACTGCAGTCTCAGCTTGGTCCGTTTCAGGAAGCCGTGTCGGCGATTGTGGGGAGGCAGTCCGCGGTTGGCCCGTTGCCCCAGTCGCAGATGAGTCATGAAGCCCCTTCGGTCAGTCCTGTGACGCATCGCATCCGCACGCTAGACACGCAGCCCCGTCTATTGCAAGTGAACACTTGCAATAGACGGGGGCTAGAATCCCCGCAGAGGCGGCGACCTGGAGACATATGCCCAAGCAGATCGACGTGGACAGGCTGTTCGAGACCACCGTCACCGTCTTCGCCGAGCGCGGGTACTCGGCCTGCACCACTCAGGAGATCGCGCGAAGATCCGGAGTGAATGAGGCAACACTGTTCCGCCGCTACGGTGGCAAGGCAGCCCTGCTCAACAGGGCTCTCACGCACACGCTGGCTCGTTCGTCATTCGCCCGGCTAACGGTCACGGATGACGTGGTCGCCGACCTCGTCGCCATGGCTCGTGCCTACGCCGAGTCGGTTGAGCAGTACGGTGCCGCGATTCTCAGCCTCCTCACCGACGTATCGCGCCACCCCGAACTGCGCGACGCGATGGAGGCCCTCATGCCGAACATGCGCAGCGCAGCACAGGTGATCAAGGCGCATCAAGAGCAAGGGCGTATTGCTCCCGGCGATCCGATGCACATGGTGCTGACGCTGATCGCGCCCCTGATGGCGTCGGGGCTCTGGGACCGGGCCGGGTACGCCGTGACCGCGTGCGACAGCGACCTGGACGCCGCCGTCGCCGCCTTCCTCAACGGCCACCGCGGGAAGGGCGCGGCCGAAGAGGGGCACGCGTGAAATTTCGAAGGGCGCGCGGCGAGAGACCCCCACATCGCAAGCACTGGTCAGAACCCCACGGACCGAGTTGACCGTGGAGCGGGCCGTCCTGGTGAGTCCGAATAAGGAGTTGGCATCACAGGCGGCCCCACACCTCGAACGGGGTGCCCTGGCCTGGTCACCCAGTGGCGCCCCGGCCCGGAGCGGGTTCACCTTGCTGTGGAGGCCGGCCGGTGCGGCTGGATCCGTACTGGCGGACGCCGGGACGGCGGTCGCCCAGGCCGCTGGCTCAGCGGTCCGGGTGAGGCCAGTTGCTGCGGCGTGTAGCTGGCGCCGCTGACGGCGCCAGGCTGAACCGCAGCCTCCAGCTCTGACAGTTCCTCGGCGGTCATTACGATCTCCGTGGCCCGCGGCGTTGTTGCCGAAGCTGGGTCCGAAGGGGGTCGAGGGCCGGCCGCGGGTGCCGGACCGGCAGGCGCTGTGCGGGATTCCTTTCGTCCTGCACACCGGCATCCAGTGAGAGTACCTGCCCCGGGAGCTGGGCTTCGGCTCGGGGATGACGTGCTGACGGCGTCTTGCGGCAAGGTCGAATTCACCTCTGCGCGTCGCCCCCATGGCCGGGGCCCTCGTGGAGGTAGCGCAGCAGGGCGCGGTCGGTGTCCTTCTCGGTAAGGTCTCGCACCGCGTCACAGACGGCGTCGGTGAGCACCGGCGTACCGACCCGCAGCACCTTCTGTGCGACGGTGGTAAGCCGGAGTTCGACGCCGCGGTGGTCGTGCGCGGGAGTGCTCGTGGTGATGAGGCCCCGATCCCGCAACCGGATCACCAGACGGCTTGTTGCGGATTGGCTCAGGCCGACCTGCGTGGCCAGGTCCCGGAGTTGCAGCGTCCGGGCCTCGGCCTCGCCGCTGTCCAGAGCCGTCAGTGCGCGAAACTCGCTGACGCCCAGACCGAGCCGCTGGTGAAGGCGCCGTTCGACGGTGGCGTCGATCCGGCGGTGGAGCCGGTCGAGCGCGCTCCAGCGTGTGATCAAGGATGCGTCTTCACTCATGATGGTTCCTTGGAGCGCCGAACAGGGTTCCGGACGGCCGACACCGGAACTCTGCGGTAAACGAAGGGAACCAGTTCATCGGACGGGAGCGCTGGTCGGCTGTTCGCCTCGGTGTGGGTCGCCCTTGGTCAGGAATGCCTCCCGAGGGTGCTGCACCGAGACCAGGGAGACAACGTCCCGGCCGTAGAGGGCGGCGGTGGCCCATACTGCGAACACGCGTACCTTGCGTTCCCACGACGGAACGGCGAGCACGTGATAGCCGCGGTGCATGAGCCAGGCTGGGAAGCCCTTGATGACAAGACGCCGATACTGGAAGATGCCCCTGCCCAGGCCCAAGGTGGCCACCACTCCCAGGCTGTGGTGAACGTAGTCCTTGGTGGGCCTTCCGCGCAGTGACGCCAGGATGTTCTTCGCAAGGCGTTTGCCCTGTCGTACCGCGTGCTGGGCGTTGGGGACCGTCCGCGCTCCCGGCTGACCTGAGGCAAGGTCGGGCACGGATGCGTCGTCGCCGGCGGCCCAGACGTCCGGCACCGCGTCCGTCTCCGTTCCGACGCGCAGGTCGGGCCGTGCGACGAGCAGTCCCCGTTCGTCCACTGGGAGATCCGTGTGGTTGTGCACCACGGGGTTCGCCGCGTTGCCTGCAGCCCACACGATCAGGCCGGAGTCGTACTCCGTCCCATCCGAGAGCACGACATGTCCGTCCTGGGCAGAGATGAGCTGGGTGTTGAGGTGCACCTGCGCACCTCGCTTCTGCAGGGACTGGACCACCCACTCGCCCGGCTGGTCAGTGACCTCGGGCAGGATCCGGCCCCGTGCCTCGACCAGGTGGAAGTCGAGTTCCTGGGCACTGACCTCCGGGTAGTGCTTCAGCAGTGCGGCAGCCAGGGACAACGCTTCGCCGAAGCCCTCAACACCCGAGAAGCCCCCGCCTACGAAGGTGGCGGTCAGGAGCCTCTTGCGTTCGGGTCCCTTAGGCAGGGTCGCCGCCCGGTCGAACGAAGTCAGCAGCCGGTCACGGATGGCCACCGCCTCCTCGACGTGCTTCAGGCCGAAGGCCTGGTCGCTGATGCCCGGAATGGGAAAGGTGCGGGTGATCGCGCCTGCCGTGATGACAAGGATGTCGTAGGTCAGTTGGTAGTCCGGCCCGCTCTCCGGGCGTACCGTGACTGTGCGGTCACGGTTACGGATCTCTGTGACGGATCCCGCGATCAGGCGGGTGCGGTGCAGGTGCCGACGGAGGGACACTGCGGCGTGGCGGGCTTCCACGGAGCCCGCCACGACCTCCGGCAGAAACGGCTGGTATGTCATGTAGGGACGCGGGTCGACGACGGTGACGTGCGCCTCGCCCCGGCGCAGCTTCTTCTCCAGGCCCCACGCGGTGTAGAAGCCCGCGTAGCCGCCGCCCACGATAAGGATCTCACGCACGGTGTCCTCAGTTCTTCTCGGCTTCACACCACTGACCGATCAGAACCGCCTGCTGTGACATCGCCTGCACACGGCGTGCGAAAGTGTGCGCGCCCGGCTCCCTTGGGAGCCGGGCGCGCAGTCACTTCATGTGACCGGTGGGGCAGAGCCAGTACATGATGGCCTGGCGGCTGCCGTCGTCACGCCGGCCGTGGCCTGTCCGTCACTGTGTGACTGGATCGAAGGCCCAGAGATCCACTGGGAGCCCGGGGGTGTATGTGTGGAGTGTCAACGGCTGGTTCTCGCCGTGAGCGTCCAGGTACAGACGCTCGTCGGGTGCGGTGTGGTTACTCAAGAACATCGTCGTCTCGTTGAACGTGGCACACCACAGATAGCCGTCGTCGTTGGGGCGGAAGGTATTCAGCGTGACCCTGTTGCCGTCCTGCGGCAGTGTCTGAGTCGCCGTCGCGTTGACGTACTTGCCGCCGTAGGCCAGGTAATAGCAGTGGTCATCGCCGGTTTTGTCCGCGTAGATCGTGATGAACCCTTCGTTTCCCTCCTCGGTGTCGTAGCGCACGTCCACCGAGGTGCCCTCTTCGGTGCGGCCGTCCGCCACGGTCATCATCAGGGGTGGGGTGGACTCCTTGAGGAGGATCTCGTCGACTCTCGTCGCCTCGGTGGCGGGGTCCTGGAGGAACCAACGCTGGGAGCCCGAGTTGTCGAAGTCGCGAGCCATCAGAGCCTCACCGCTGTTCAGAGAGGTGAGCAACTGGTGACTGACCATGTTCTCCAGGATCCATGTGCCGTCGCCCTGGTCAACGGGGCGCCAGAGCTGGTCGGTCTCTTCGTTCGGGTTCAGTACGATCCGCGCGTCACGGGCACCGTCCGGCTGTCCCAGGTAGCTGTTGCCGTCGACGGCGACCAGGCGGTAGTAGCCGGGGAACTCGGGTACCGCATCCAGGCTGAAGGTCTGCATCGGTACATCGGCCCGGTTGAGGGGCTCGTCGGTGACCTGGGAGGTGTAGCCGCCGTAGGTGGCCACGTTCGTGGTCTTGGCGTTGCGGAGCACAGCCCGTGCCGGCAGCTTCTTCACCGGTCGCGGCCTGTCGCTCGGGGGTTCCGGCAGGTTGCCGATCTCGAACAGGACGGGATAGTGGTCCGACCTGACTTCTTCGTCGACCCGGGCTATGCCGGTGGCCTGGGGCGCGTTGGCGCCGGACGGGGCGACCGCGTAGTCGAGGACTCTCGGCGTGGTGGTCAGCGGCTCCGCGGGCTCTGGATCCAAGGGGTCCGGAACATAGGGTTCAGGGTCCGGCACGGTCGGATGGGTCGGCTGCCCGAGGGACGGGGCCATCACCTGCCACTGTCCAGGTGCGTCCTGGGCGAGTCGGTCGTACAGGGAGTTCCGGGCGCCAGGATGTGGGAGGCGATTGTAGTCGCCGAGCGCCACCCAGGGCAGCGGCGTGTTGTTGGGGCCTGCGGTGGCCATCCGGGTCCGGATGTTGGCCAGCAGTTCGGGGGCGTCGTTGCCGGTCCCCGACCACCCGTGCACCGTGAAGTAGACGACGCCGTCGACGCGGACGCCGAGCGCGGGCCGGCTCGTGGCACCGTACCTGTCGGCGGTTCCCTGCACCACATAGACGTCGTCCTGGTCGACCGGCCTGGAGGTTGCGATGGCCAGGTTGACGCGGTTGACCCCAACGGTGGAGGTGTCCGTGTGCAGCCAGTACAGATATGCCGCCGGTCGGCTGCGCGTCCCGCTGATGCGGTACTGCCGGACCGGGGGGTATATGTGATTGCCCACGTAGTCGAGCCCTCGGCTGAACTGCGTCTGCTGGATGTCGTGCTCCTGTCCCAGCCATCTGTCGCCTGTTTCGCCTCCGGGCGGAGAGCCTGCTTCTTGCAGAAGCACGATGTCGGCCTGGTATCGCTCCATCATGCCGAGTACTCCCGCGTCGTACTTGGATTCGTACTCGCCGACGTCGTTGGTGGTGCCTGCGCCCTGCATGTTCCAAGTGATCACCTTGCGGCGGTTCTGTTCACGGGGGTCGATCTCGCCGCCGGTGTCGCGCAGGAACAACGAGTGCTGTTTACCGAGGTCGAGGGTTGCCACTCCCTGGCCCTGGAAGTCCAGCGTCTCCCGGCCGGTCCAGTCGGCAATCGCCTGGCCGTCCTGGCTCAGAGGCAGGAACTCGCCGGGGTGCGTGCCGTCGGAGCCGAACTGGAACGCGACACCGGGCCGCGTGCCGTACGGCGCGTACGGCTCGAAGGGCCCGTTCGGGGTGGTCTGCTTGATCAACGTGTTGTTGTAGAAGACGTTCTGCGGACCGGAGGAACCAGCCCATTTGCCGGCCTTGGGGCCGGCCGCCCACCAGACCGGGTACCAGGTCCCGTCGTCGATCTCGCCGCCTTCCCCGCCGCAGTTGGTCTGGCAGCTCGCCGAACGGTGGTCGTAGGGAATGCGTACCGTGTTCTGCTCGAACAGGTTGCTGTGTTCCCAACCGCCGTGCAGGTTCAGGTCCGAGTCGAGGTCGTTACGGAAGGCGACGTTGCCGCTGGCCGACCACTGGAAGGTGAAGTGGCGCAGGTTGCGGCTGAGGTTGTAGGCCCACAGCGAGTCCCAGACCCGGCTGCCGCGCAAGTAGCCGTTGCCGCCCTTGCCCTTGTTCCATGCACCGTCGAAGCTGTTGCGCTCGATCTGCAGGTTGCGCGCCACCTCGGTGACGATCGGGTGCGAGCCGGTCATCGTGGCCCTGAGCCCTCGCGCCCAGCTGTTGGCGGCCCACTTGAACACGATGCCGTGCATCGCGTACTCCGGGGCCATGTTGCCATAGTTGTTCTTGGCCTGGTCGGGGCTCAGAGAGTAGGTCTCCTGGCCGCCGATCTTGAGCAGGCCGTTCATGTCCTGAGTGAAGGCGAAGTCCTCGAACCCCACTCCTTCGACGGTCTTCAGCGGGGTGATCTTGCTGGGGTACGGATTGCCGCTGCCGTTCAGCGGTTCGGAGCCGTCCGATTCGGAGTTGACCGGCAGGTCCCATTCAAGCGGCTCGTCCAGCGTGATCGTCTTGGTGGTGGCGTCGATGTGGGTGACCCGGAACATCTGCTGACGCATGTGGAGCGCCTCGATCATGCTCGAGTCGGTGATGCCCTGCTGTGCGTAGAACTTCTTGCTGTTGGCCGCCCCCACCCAGACGTAGCCGCCCAGTTTGAACTTGTCCGTGTCGGCCTTCGGGTCCAGCCGCACCACGTTGGCGCCGCGGCGGCCCGAGAAGCCCGGAGCGTCGGGCAGTGAGGCCAGCTTGAAGCCGGAGACCCAGTGCTGGTTGACGCTGCCCTCGAAGAGGTCCTTACGACCGGGAAGCGGCGGGAGCACCTCCCATTCGTCCTGGTACCGTGCCGCCACATCCCGGGTCTGGACCCGGAACATCCCCCGTCCCGGCCATATCCAGCCGCCATTGCCCATGTCGGGTGCGTTGCCGGCCGTCATGCTTTCCTGGTCCCAGCGGCCGTTGACCGTCTGGTCGTAGCGTGTGCTGAGGTCGGGGCGGAACACCACCTTCGTGCCCCCATCGTCGGAGCCCATGCCCTTGATGGTCAGGAAGTTGGCGTCGACGTAGATCTGGCGGGATATGTCGACCCGCCCGTACGGCAACTCGATGAGTGAGAGCCGGTGGAAGTTCGCGTTCGGGGAGCATCTGCTCTTGACGTCGTCGATCGCCTTCTGCAGCCCGGCGGTGTCGTCGACGCCGTCGTCCCCGATCACCTTGTAGGTGGAGGCGAGTTCGTCCCTGGTGATGCGGCAGGAGGCATCGCTGGTCAGGTCCCCGCTGCCCGGAAGCTCCAGGCCGCCGCGATATCCCGTCCGCGACCAGTCGGGCAGGCCGGCGCGGGGGACGGCGCGGTTCGTCTGGCTCAGGTCCGGTCCGCTGGCTCCGGGTCCAGCCGTTGGCGCGGCCTGCGCGGGAGCGGTCATGGGCGCCGCGGGGGCAAGCGCCGACGCCGCGGGAGTGAATGCCGGAGCCAGGAGGGACAACAGCAAGCCGGGCAGAAGACTCGTCGCTCTTCGGCTGTGTTTCACGTGACCTCGATATGTAGCGTCATCGTTGTATCCGTGTCTGCGTGGGGGAAACGGGGCGGCCCCTCCGCCCGGCGACCGTTGTCGGAGACTGGTGTGTCTTCGAGGCAGTGAGTCGCCGGGGAGGGGCAACTGGTGTGTGAGACTCCGTGCGGTGCAGAGGGCTGACAGCGCGGCCGCGTCCTCTCGTTCTCGCCAGAAGGCGATTGAGGTCGTCTGCGCCCGCGTCCGTCAAGGCTCACGTCCTCGTGGTCGGGCGGCTGCTTTGCTACGCGCTCCGTCCGGCTGCCTGAAGTCGGTCCCTTGGCCCCATCACCACTGCGGAGCCGGGGGCTTGGGCATGGCCGCGAAGTCGTAGACCTCCTTCCACAGGACGCCGTTCTGTCCCCCGCCCGTGCCGTTGATGACGTAGTAGAGATTGGTTCCGGCGATCACGGCCAGCGGGGTCTTGCCGTACGTGTTGGCGAAGGAGTTCTCTTCGTAGTACCCGCTCCACCCACCGTCCCGCGAAATGATGTAGCTGCCGATCGTGTTGTCGCGGTCCTCGGTCAGGCTGATCACGCCGTAGCCGTTGCGGGAAAGCGCGACGGACGGACCGCTTCTGGTGTAGCCGGAGGTGCCCGAGGCGTACACCTTGAACGGGTTCGTCCACGTGGATGTCCCGTACCTCTGCCGCGACATGTAGATGTTGTTGTCGGTGCCGGTGAAGGCCAGCACGATCTGGTTCCAGGGTGCGGGGTCGCTTCCGGTGTCCACCTGGGCGGCCAGCGCCGGCGCGTCCTTGCTCAGCGCACCCGGAATCACGCGGGGCGAGGTGTAGGTGGCGGCCTCACCGTTGTAGTACGTCGTCCAGATGGCGTCGTTGGACTGGCTGTTCCAAGCGAGCATGAACGAGTTGTTGGGCAGCGCGGCCGCCCCCACGGGCAGGGTGGCGCTTGTTCGGGTGTCGTTGGGGATCTTGGTCGGGTCGGGCAGGTCGCCGGGCAGCTGGTAGCTCGAGTCGAGCTGGACGCGGTGCTGGTAGACGTGGCCTTCCGTACCGGTGTGGAAGATCCTGAAGTTCCCGCGGCCCCCGTCGTCGGTCCAGATCACCTTCGGCGGTGTCCAGGTCTGCGCGAACGTGCCGGCCCCCGCGGGCAGCCGGTAGGAGGGGCCGTTGTTCAACGCAATGTAGATGTAGTCGTTGCTGGCGCCGCGCCAGGCGTGCAGGATGTTGCCGCGCTCGTCGCGTGCCTCGCCCGGGGTGGACCTACTGGTGATCGCCCCGCCCCCATAGGTCACCGGCTTCCAGTCGCTGCCTTCGCCGGGAAACCCCCAGACCGCGGCCGAAGGGCCGTCGGCCGCGATCGAGGCTTCACCGGCCATAGCGGGCACAGCCGCTCCCGGGACCGCGGCGGACGCGGCTACGAGCGCCACTGCCGCCAACCGGAACCTCATCGATGTGTTGCGCACTCTTCCTCCGTAGGGCCTCGCGAACATGGATGGCCACCGCAGATCACAGCTGCTTGCGTGCCACGAGTGCCGAGAACGGTGCCGAGCCCACGGCGGCGAGGCGGCCGCAGGCATCAGCACCTCCGTGACCTACCGGTCAGGGAAGTCACTCACTCACGCATCAGCGTCTGCTGCCCCCGTTGCCACGACGGTTGCTGATGGTCCGTCACAGTGTTGACAATGTAGGCATGTCGGTTGTGACGTGGTAGTCATCACATGGCCCCTTACCGGGGCTTGCGAGCCCCTCAGGGCGTGTCGGCCCTGGCAGGCTGGAGAGCCCGTCAGGCGGGGTCGAACCTGTCTGACGGGGGCAACGCCCTCCTCGGACGACCTCTACGGTTCGGTGCGGGACGGGCATGCGCCGGCCGGTCGGCGAGGACCGGCCCATGCCTGGTCACTGACCGATGGTCTCGCTGGCGTATTCCCACAAACGGTCCGCGGCCTGCGGGTCGAGAGCATGGGGGGCTACACCGCCCACGTGCTGCTCGTCGTCGGTGGCGACCGTTTCCGCCTGCTGATTGTCTTCGAAGTAGCGCCCGGTGACACCGTTGACCAGGGGTGACCCGGCCAGCAGCGCGGAGGTCGCGGCGCCCTGGGCGGGTGTTTTGTAGTAGGGCTGCTCGATGATGTTCCCGTCGTCGTCCATCGCACCCAGGGCCTTCATGGTCTCGTCATCGATGTGACGCTGGAGGTTGGTGCTGATCCAACCGGGGTTGAGTGCGTTGGCGGTAATGCCGTCGGCGGCCCACCGGCGTGCGCCCACGGTGAACAGGACATCGGCGGTCTTGGACTGCGCGTAGGCCGCCCAGCGGTCGTACGGCCGACGTACGAAGTGCGGGTCCTCGAAGTCGAACGCCGCGTTGCGGTGCGCGCCTGAGCTTACGACGACGATGCGGGCGGCGCCGGCCGCGCGCAGGTTGGTGTGCAGTCCCAGGGCGAGTGCGAAGTGGCCGAGATAGTTGGTCGCCAGCTGGAGTTCCCAGCCCTCGGCGGTCACGTGCCGTTGCGGGAGGGCCATGATGCCGGCGTTGGCCACGAGGACATCGAGCGGCCCCTGCCATCCCCGGGTGAAGGCGGCCACCGAGGAGAGGTCTGCGAGGTCGAGCGCCTCCGCCCGCACCGCGCCCGGCCCGGGCATGGCGGCGAAGTCCCGGACGAGGGGTTCGGCCGTCGCGGGATCGCGGGTGGCGACGGTGACCTCCGCACCGGCGGCGGCCAGGGCCCGGACCGTCTCGACACCGATTCCGGAAGCACCGCCGGTGACGATCATGCGCCGGCCGGCCAGGTCTACTCCGTCGAGGACCTCGGTGGCGGTGGCGTGGGAATGGAAGGGAGTGGTGAGGCGAGTCGCGTGGTTCACGATCGGTTCCTTTCTGTTGGGCGGGCAATGCTCACGCAACCAAGATACGAGGACACTTTCGGAGTCTCTATAATGAACAGTCCAGAAAACTTGCTCAACCATCCAGAACGGAGTGTTGATGGATCCGCTGGAAGACGTCCTCTCACTTCTCGACACGCGAAGCCACCTGTCGTCGAGCCTGGTGGCCGGCGGCAGATGGGCGGTGCACTTCGAGGCTCCGGATGGCGTGAAGTTCAACGCAGTCCGCCGCGGTTCCTGCCGCCTCGACGTGGAGGGCGCCGGTGAGCCGGTTCAGCTGGCCGAGGGAGATTGCTACCTTCTCACTCAGGCGCGCGCGTTCACGCTGTCGAGCGACGCCGAGGCGGTGCCGGTGGATGCCGGCCAGGTGTTTGCTGCCGCCGAGAACGGCGTCGCGCGTACCGGAGAGGGGGAGGACGTCCTCCTCGTCGGTGGTCGTTTCTCGTTCGGTGACCGGGCGCATGCTCTCCTGCTCGACACGCTTCCCCCGGTCATCCACATACCGGCCGGCTCCGAGGAAGCCGGCACCCTCCAGTGGGCGCTCGGACAGATCGACCAGGAGCTGCGGCAGCGCCCCATGGCGTCGACGCTGGTGGCACAGCATCTTGCGGTTGTCATGCTCGTCCACGTACTGCGCCTGTACTTCGCCCGCGCGCCGCAGGCCTTGTCCGGTTGGCCGGCCGGGCTCGCGGACCCGGTCGTGGCCACGGCTCTGACGTCGATGCACACCGCGCCCGGCCATCCCTGGACCGTTGCAGAGTTGGCGCGGACAGGCGCGGTCTCCCGTTCGACCCTGGCGGCGCGGTTCAAGGACACGGTCGGCCAAGGGCCACTGGACTACCTCACTCATTGGCGCATCGAACTGGCTTCCAAGCGCCTGCGCGGGGGTACCGACACACTGGCCACGATCGCGCGAGCCGTCGGTTACGGATCGGAGAGCGCTCTCAGCTCCGCTTTCAGACGGGTCACCGGCATCTCGCCGCGCGCGTACCGCAACGAGCACAGGTCAGCCCGGCTGTCAGGACAGTGAGGGGTTCTGGTTCCATCCCAGGTGGAGGACGGCCACGTCGTCGACCAGCCCTCCGTACGGTGCCGCCATCGACGTGGCGCCGGCCACCAGCGCGTCGACGAATTCCTGTGAGCCCAGGTGGGCGTGCCGGGTGGCGAGTCGAAGGAGGCCCTCCTCGCCGAGCCTCGCGGAGCGTTCGGTCCTTCCTTCGAAGAGGCCATCGGTGAACAGGACGACGCTGTCGTGCGGCGCGAGTTCCATCTCAGTCACCGACCAGTCCCCCAGCCCCGGGAAGAGCCCCAGGGCCATCCCGGTCCGGGGCGGTTCGACCCATCGGACTTGTCCTGACCGCCGGTGGAGCATACCGGGATGCCCTGCGTTGACCACGGTGGCCGACGTTGCTTCGGGCGGGAACACGAGCGAAACAACCGTTGCGTACGTGTCGTCGTCCGACCGTTCTGCGGTCAGGATCCTTTCGAGGACTTCCAACTGTGCGAGCTGCGTCGTTCCGCACAGGACGGCCGTCCGCCAGGCGACCCGCAGCTGGACGGCCAGGGCTGCCTCCGCGGGTCCGTGCCCGGAAACGTCGCCCAGAATGACGTGGACCCTCGAGTCCTCCGTCTGGACCACGTCGTAGAAGTCGCCGCTGAGGAGAGCGTGGGACCGGCCCGGCTCGTAGCGTGAGACCGCAGTGAAGCCGTCGTCCCGAAGCGTCGGCGCGGGCAGCAGACCGCGCTCCAGCGAGATGCTGTCATAGGAAAGAACCGAGCCGGTCTCCACTCGGAACCGCTCCATGTGCTGTCGCTCCATCGCCAGCCGGACGGTCTGGCCGAGTGTCCTGCGGTCGGCACGTGCCGGGTCCGGGCGGCCGGGGCCTGGTCTCCAGACCGCAGCAGGCGGCATGGCCGATACGGCGTCGTGGGCGACGACCACCACCGGAACGTCTGAGGCGAGTTGCCGAACCCGGGCGGCGACCTCTGCCGGCTCTACTCCTGAGTAGGAGCGGCCCACGAGCACGCACATCGGCGCAGGGCGCAGGGCCAGGAGAGGCGCCGCCTCGGCAGTCGTTCTGCACCAGATCCAGACATCGGCGAGCTCGCGCGGCAGCATGCGCCGGACAGCGGACGCCTCTACCTCGTCCTCCGAAATCAGGAGCAGGGTGGAGCCGAGTCCACGAGGGCCGGGGAACCTCACGTCGCCGACTGAGAACACGCTCCTCATATCAAGGCTTCCGCGGTCGGACTGCGGTGGCGATGTCGCGGGTCCTCGCCCAGACAGTCGTCACGCCGAGCTCCTGGACACAGCGCACCGGCACCGCTGCGTGGCGCAGAATGGCCGGTATCCGTGGGTCGCCCGACAGGACCAGGCCGTAGAGCTCGCGCAGGTCGGCACGTATGGCGTCCCTGCCAAGACGGTGCAGCAACTGGGTACCGAACCCGCTGTTCTGCCAGGCGTCCTCCACGAGGAGTGCCGCCTCAGCATGGTCCCCATCCGGCATCAGGTGCGCCATGGCGATGAAACGGCTGGAGGTGTCCCGCACGGCCAGATGGACCGAACCCGGGCGGCCCAACAGTGTGTGCAGGTACAAGCGGGGATCCCCCATGGGCCGGTGGTAGCGGCGCCACAAGGTGTATGTGGAGCACCTGGTGTGCATGGAGGCAGCTCGCTCTACATCAGCGACCCCAATACGGACTATCCGGGCACTATCTCTCATTCCTGCATCTCCAAAGGGCCGGTTTCCAGCCGGTACGTCCCGGCCAGCCTCAAGACCGGATCACGGTTGAAGTTGTGACATCGAAGCGGTCACCCCGGCGACATGTCAGGAATCTTGTGGGTCAAACCTGTCACAGAACCCCACGCTGGCAGGTCAATGAAGCGGAAGCGGTCATCACAACCGTGGCGTTCAGTGGCAGACCCCCATCTATCCCACCTTTCGGCAGAGCACCGACCGAGGTGTCTGCGTGTGCTCACACCGCTGAGCGGCAGCACTCGGAGGAACGGAGACAGCAGGACATGCACCTCGAGACGTCCCCTGCGGACAGCACCTTGGACGAGGCCGTTTCTGTCTTCGTGGAGCTCCGTCCGCGGCTCTTCGGCATCGCGTACCGCGTGCTCGGCAGTGTGGTCGAAGCCGAGGACGTGGTACAGGAAGTCTGGCTACGGTGGCAGAAGACCGACCGTTCAGCGGTCAACAGTCCGATAGCGTTCCTGTCCAGCACCACGACCCGGCTGGCCCTCAACGTGGCGCAGTCGGCCCGGGTCCGCCGGGAAAGCTACATCGGTCCGTGGCTGCCCGAACCCGTCGACACGAGCAACGATCTCGAACTGGGTGCGGAACGTGAGGAAGACCTGGCGATCGCACTGCTCCTGGTACTGCAGAAGCTGACGCCCGTGGAACGGGCTGCTTACGTCCTGCGTGAGGCGTTCGACTACGCATACGCCGACATCGCAGAGATCCTCCAGGTGAGCCTGGTCAACGTCCGGAAGATCGTGAGCAGAGCCCGCAAGCATCTTTGTGCGGATCAGCAGGCGACCGTCGGAGCGGAGGAGCACCGGCAGCTCCTCGACGCCTTCCTGTCGGCCGCCCGGACAGGAAACACCGCCCGGCTGGAGGCCGTTCTCATACCTGAGGCCGTCAGGACGTCCGAGGGCGGCGGCAGATCCCGCGCTGCCGGTAGGCGCGCCCGCAGAACCCTGAGTCCGAACGGAGCTGCCGGGTTCGCCGGCTCGTGTTCCCACCCCGTGGCAGCCGCCACAGTCTGAGACACGGGCACGGCCACGCGGGCGGAGCAGTCGGACCGCCCGCCGGGAGGAAATCCGTCGGGCGGTCGAGCCACTGGCAACGCGTGCGGTTCACGGGTTTGCAATAGAGGGCTGGTTCCAGGAACGGAGCTTGTCAGGGTTGAGGACGACCCATACCTGTACAACTCGGTGAGCAGCGATGTCAAGACTGATGACGGCGACCACTTGTTGGTCGTAGCGCATCACGAGACCGGTCCGTCCGTTGACCGACTGGGACCGTAGGGTTGTACGTGAGCCAGAGTCCAGCAACCCCAGGAGGCAGCGGGCAACCCGCTCCGTGCCGTGTACCGGCTTGATCATTGCCCGGATCTTGCCACCGCCGTCGAAGAACGCCGTTACATCGGGCGCCATCAGTGACGCCAGGAGCGCCTCGTCCTGCGTCACACAAGCCCGGCGTATCCTAACGGCCACTGCGTCGTGTTCCGCGGCGGTCGTGGGCCGCGCACGGCGGGCACGCAGACTGTCCCGAGCCCGCAGGGTCAGTTCGGCAACCTCGGGCTCCGACTGCCCCACGACGTCGGCAACTGTGCCCGGTTCCATACCGAAGACGCCGTTGAGCACGAACGCCGCCCGCTCTTGCGGGGAGAGGGAGTCCAGCGCATTGAGCAATACCTCACTGATCTCCTCCTCCAGTGCGCTCCGCTCCGCGGTCCCGGCCGTCCGGCCGCCTCCCGCAGAGGCCGAGCGCTCCGGCATGGCCAACCGTGCCAGGCAGATGCCGCCGGCCGCCTTCGCCAGCCATGCTCGCGGAGCGACGATGCCCGCCCGCTCGGCATCGGACAGCTGGTACCACTGCCGGTAGGTCTCGTCGATCACGCTCTCGGCCGCACTACTGCTGCCCAGCATCCAGTACGCGACATCCAGCAGGTGCTTCCGCTCATCGAGCAACTCGGAAATCGGCACCGCATCATCGGAATGGTCCATGCGGCTTCCCTCCTCTCGCCCCGGCATCGCGTCACACGGCCCGAGCGGCAGTCATTCAGACGGTCTGGTTCAAATGTGCTGCGGTTTACAGAGTTCCCCCTAGGCACGACGGCAGCATGCATTGTCTCCTCCATCCGACATACGGAACTGCCAGAGTGCCATCGCTCCAGTGAGGAAAAACTCGTCACAGTATGGGTTCACGTCGCACTCGCCTCCTCTGTCGGCTCGACAGCTAGACCGGGCGGACGGAGATGTTGTGACATCGCTGTTCCGGCGCGGGGTGAGCCTGCCTTACACCTCTTCGTCTCCCCGGGCTCACGAGCTTGAGCAGCTCTGTGCTATTCCTCGGACCGGTGCCGTAGCCACTCCGCTCGACATCCGATCCCCTGGCCGAGGCCGGTCACCAGCCAGGGTCTCCTCCTTCGAGCCAGCACGGGCTGAAGCTGATCGCGGACCTCACGCGGGACGGCGCCCACCTCAGCCACCACGAACCATGCCTTGCCTCGGCGCGCTCCGGCGGCCTCCACTCCCAGCCGGCTGAGTGAGGGCAAGGGCGCTGCTCCACCAGCTGGCTGCAGCCTGCCGGTCGTCGCTTCGGCGGAACCTGTCACAGATCCCACGGCTGCCCTGTCAGTTCCTCGGTGGTGTGCGTGGCGCCTACGCGCACCTGTTCAGCGAGGAAGGGAAACAGACATGTCAACGGCACGCGATCACGGCGATGTCTACGCAGACCCGGCCGGCGCCAGCGTCTCCCTGGCCGCCGAGGCTGCCCTGCTCGAGGCCCGCCTAAGCATGCTGAGCGACGCCCTCCACGAGGTGGATACGCGTATCAGGGTGGTAAAGGACAGCCTGCACAAACTGCGTCATTCGGCTCCCGGTGCGGACGGTAGGGAGCGCATGCATTCGTAGTGCATCACTCGTCTCGTGCCTGCCGGTACCGCGGGCACAAGCCTGTACTCAGCCTGCTGTGCAGCAGGATGGCATTTCCGGGTTTCGGGACTCGCAGCAACAGCTCCGATGCCTGGGCGGAACGCGGCGGGGAAGCCATAGGTGAGCGGAAGACATCGCCGCCACGCACCGCCAGGCGTACGACGCCGGACTCACCATCGGTCGAGGGCCGACCGCGGTGGTTCAAGCACTGGGCCGTCCTCAGCATTCCGCCCAGGTCACGGGCTGCGCGCCCAGGTCACGAGCCGACGAAGGAGACCGTCTCTTCAAGCCGCGCCCGGCCCGTACGTGGGTGGCTGATCGTCAGGTCCTCGTATCCGATGGACATTCCGCAGAAGAGGAGGAGCTCGTCCGGAGGCGAAAGGATCTCCGCGACGGACGTGCGGTACTTCGCCCACGCCATCTGCGCACAACTGTGCAGCCCTTCGGCGCGCAGCAGCAGCATGACGGTCTGCAGGAACATCCCGACGTCGGACCACTGGGCAGGTCCGAGATCGCGGTCGATGTAGCAGAACAGGGCGACAGGGGCGCCAAAGCACTCCCAGTTCGCGGTGGCGGCCCTCTGGCGGGCCTCCCAGTCCTCGCGCGCGATCCCGAGTGAGCCGTAGCGCTGGGCGCCGAACTCGGACCGCCGCTCACGATACGGGGACTTCAGAGTGGCCGGATACTGCACGTACTCCGGCTCGTCCCACGGTTCGCCTGCGGCTATGCGCTCGCGCACGTGTTTCTTCAGTTCGGACAAGGGCTCGCCTGTCAGCACATAGGCATGCCATGGCTGGAGGTTCGACGCGGACGGCGTCCAGGCGGCGGCGGACACGACGCGCTGGAGCGCCTCCCTCGGAACTTCACGGTCGGTGAAACCGCGCACTGCTCGTCGGCTGGTGACCGCTTCATAGACGTCCAAGATCGCCTGCTCCCTACATTGTTGGCAAACCGAGGCACTCACGGCACGGGCGACCGTACCAGCCGTAGACAGTGTGTGTGTACTTACCACCAAGGTATTCACACTATTTGAGCCATCATGCAGAAGGCCCCCTCCGGACGCGTGAACGGCGCCTGAAGGGGGCTCTGAAACCTTGCTGGTGGTCAGCCCTTGGAGAAGCGGCCCGCCTGGGCAAGGATCAGTTCACGGTCGTCGACCGGCGGATAGATCCACAGTGTGTTGATGTTCTCCTTGAGCGTCTTCGCCTCGGGGCCGGTCGCCACCACCTGGCGGTCCCAGCCGGCCGTGGTCAGGGCGCCGGCAGGACCGAGGTCCAGACAGTTGGAGTAGGGGTCCGGGGTAAAAGGAATCAGAGTGTTGCCGAGCAGTTCGGCCACGACGTTGTGTCCCGCGTACTTCCCCATCGGCAGGGCATGCTGGCAGCTCTGGACCGTGCTTCGGCCCTCGTCTGCCGGGCCGCGTGCCGTGTCGCCGGCGGCGTAGACGTCGTCGACGCCGGTCACCCGCAGGTACTCGTCCACGGTCAGCCGGCCCCACCGGTCACGCTCGCCGGGGATCTGCGACGTAAGCGGGCTGGCAGCCATGCCCGCCGTCCATACGACGGTCGCTGCCTGGATCACTTCACCGTCCGACAGTGTGACGCCCTCCGTCGTGACCGATGCCACGGTCCGCCCCAGCCGCCGTTCGATCTTCAGCTCGTCGATGACGCTGTCGATCTGCGGACGGGGACCGGGACCGAGCTCAGGACCGACGACGTCGGCCCGGTCGACGAGCACGACGCGGACGCCCTCCGCAGGATCGCTCTGGGCGTCGGAGACGGTACGCAGGCGCTCGACCAGGGCGGTGGCGATCTCCAGACCGGTGAACCCGGCTCCGACCACGACGGCCGTGTACTGGCCCGGTGAGGAGGTGCGTTCGGGCAGCCGCCGCAGATGGGCATCGAGCCGTGCCGCCGCGGGCAGGGTGTCGACGTCGAAGACCTCTTGAGAGCCGGGGAAGTCGGGACGTACCAGCTGACTGCCGCTGGCCAGAACGAGCCGTTCGTATGGCAGGTCGAGGTTCTCACCCGTCCGGTCGACGGCTCGGACGGTGTGCGCTTCCGTGTCGATGCCGGTCACCGTCGCCGCCACCCGGCGCACACCGATCGGCCCGAGGACGCGGTCCAGCGGCACGCGCATCGTCTCCGGAGCGTCCTCGTACAGACGGGGACGGACGACGAGGTCGTCACCACCGTTCACCAGCGTCACCCGCACTTGCTCACCGGCCTCACCGGCCTCGCGGGCGGCTCGCACGGCGCCCGCTGCGCTCCACACGCCGGCGAAGCCTCCGCCGATGATCACGATGTCTTTCATATACGTCTCCCTCAAGAACCGAGTGATGAACAGCACGCTGGGCGCCCGACGATGAACCGGGGCGCTGGTCGAAGTGGCGATCGCCTGACCGGACGCAATTTCTGGATAGTAGATATCCAGGATCTTCAACGACAAGATTTCTGTGCTGCGCCGCCGGTGGAACGCCCTGAAACCCGGACATGTAGTGTCCGTAATATGCGAATGGCCAAAGGGGTCGAGTGGGCCCTGCACACGCTTCTCAACCTGGACATGATCGGCGGGGGGCCCGCAGGCAGCGCGCAACTCGCTGCAGCGCACGACCTTTCCGCCTCTTACCTCAACAAGCAGTTGCAGCAGTTGACGCGTGCCGGACTTCTGAGCTCCGTCCCGGGGCCACGGGGAGGCTTCAGGCTGGCCAAACCGCTCGAGGACATCACGTTGCTCGACGTGGTGGAAGCCATCGAGGGCACGGCGCGTGCCTTCAACTGTGCCGAGATCCGGTCCTGCGGACGGATCGGCGCACTGTCACCGCCGCCCACGGGAACATGCGCTGTGAACGCGGCGATGCGGCGCGCTGAGCAGGCGTGGCACCAGGCCCTGGCCGCCCAGACCCTCGCCGAGATCAGAGCCGAACTGGTCAGCATCCCGCAGACCCGTCACGTCGTCCGGTCCGCCTTCGGCTGAGCCGCACCCTCCGGTCCGGTGCACGGCCGCATGACTCAAGCGCGGACGGACGGACCCCAGTGCGCTTCCAGAGCCGCCGCCACCTCGGCCGGCCGCTGGAGCACGGTCCAGTGGTTGCAGTCCAGTTCGATGACCTTGGTCGCATGCAGAGCGTCACCCAGCTTCCGGCCGAACTCGACCTGGCACGCTGGATCGAGCGCACCCCAGAACACCATGCACGGCGCCGACACCTGGGAGAGTCCAGGTTCCCACTCCGCCCCCACAGTCAGGGCGGAACGGTAGAGCTTGAGGATGCTGTCCTTCATCGGGGCATCGACCCGGACAGCTGTCCTGGCCGCCGGTCCGGCGGGCACGTCGAAGCCTTCCGTCAGATCGCGCGCGAAGGACGCTGCCTCCAGTCGATCCATGTATCGACCGCCTTCAACCGGGTCCTGCCAGATCCTGGCGAGCGGATGCCAGACGTACTCGGAGCTGACGGGGCCGTTCCCTCCGGCCCAGGTGCGGACCAGATCCGGCCGCACCGAGGCCACACGGGCGGTGAGAATGCATCCCCAGTCGTGGCCAACCAGGTCGACCGGCTCACCGATTCGCTCCAGCCGCTCGACGAGCCAGTCGACGTACTCCTCCTTGCTGGAGCCGAATCCGGCCGGTCTCGGCGCGCCGAAGCCGGGCAGGTCCCATGCCTCGACATCACTCCGGGACAAATACTGACGAACGGGGTCCCACAGATGGTGGGTGTCGGGTATGCCATGGATGAGAACTGCGGGCATGGGGACGAGTTCCTTCGTGGAGGAAGAACCACGGAAGCATCATGCAACCATGTGGCGGAGCGTCGCACTTGACCGTACAGCGAGAGGCAACACTTTGTCACACTGTGATGTAAGTGGGTGGCGGCCTTGAACCATGGTCCGACGTCACATGGATCAGGGCGTCCGGTGCAGCAACCCTGATGGTCCGAGCAGCCGACCGCACAATCAGGAGTCTGTGATGAAGAAAGTGACCGTGACGGGTATGCGAGGGAAACTCGCCGTCGTCACCGGAGCAAGCGACGGGGTCGGCCTGGGGCTTGCCACGCGGCTCGCGGCCGCCGGCGCCGAACTGATCCTTCCGGTGCGCAACGAGGCCAAGGGTGCCGCGGCTGTCGCCCGTATCCGTGCGGCGGAGCCGGCCGCCAAGGTCACCACCCGTGCCCTCGACCTGGCTTCCCTGGCCTCTGTTGAGAAACTGGCTGCCGCGCTGGAGGCTGAGGGAAGGGCCATCCATCTCCTGGTCAACAATGCCGGGGTGATGGCCCCGCCGACCAGGCATACGACGGCGGACGGGTATGAGCTGCAGTTCGGCACCAACCATCTGGGGCACATGGCGCTCACGGGACGGCTGTTGCCACTGCTGCGGGCCGGAGAAGCCCGTGTGACCACTGTGACCAGCAGCGCCGCGCGCAGTGGCAAGCCGGTCTGGGACGACCTCCAGAGCAGCCGTCGGTACTCTCCGGTGCGCGCGTACAGTCTCTCCAAACTGGCCAATCTGCTGTTCGCACTGGAACTGGACCGACGCAGCACGACGGGCGAATGGGGCATCGTCAGCAACGCCGCGCATCCCGGCACGACGCTGACCAACCTCTACGCCTCCGGGCCCAGCCTGGGCAGGGCCCGGCCCGCGCCGCACGAGGCTGTCGTGAAACGGCTCGCGCGCTGGGGCTTGTTCGTGCAGTCCGTGGACGAGGGACTGCTTCCGATCCTCCACGCGGCCACGAGTCCGGGAGCAGGCGGCGGGCAGTTGTACGGACCCGACGGTCTGGGCCAGTTCACTGGAGGCCCCACCCGGCTCGCGATCTACAGATCAGCCCGCAGCGAGGCGACCGCGGCCCGGCTCTGGCAGGTCTCCGAACGGCTCACGGGCGTCGCGTTCCCTGCCGTCTGATACGGCCAGGACGAAAAGGACTACGGACAGTGGACACAGGAGACCGCGCCGCACTGGCGGCGTTTCTCAGAGCCCGTCGCGACGCCCTCCAGCCGGAGGACGTCGGCCTGCCCCGTGGACGCCGACGGCGCACCGGAGGCCTGCGCCGCGAGGAGGTGGCGGCGCTGTGCGACATGTCGGCGGACTACTACAGCAGGCTGGAGCAACCGAGAGGGCCGCATCCGTCCGAACAGATGCTGGCCGCGATCGCACGCGGCATGCGCCTCTCCCTGGAGGAGCGGGATCACCTGTTCCGGCTCGGCGGGCACGTTGCTCCACGCAGGATCCGGCGCGCCGACCACATCAATCCCGGCATGATGCGCATCCTCGAGCGGCTGGAGGACACCCCCGCACAAGTGGTCAACCACCTCGGCGAAACGCTCAGGCAGACCCGGACGGCGGTGGCTCTGCTGGGGGACGAGCGGGCTTTCACCGGCTGGAACCGCAGCCTGCACTATCGCTGGTTCACCCAGCCCGCATCACGGCTGATCCGCCCCGAGAGCGACCGTGCGGAGCACAGCCGTCTCCTGGTCGCGGATCTGCATGGCGCGTACGCGCGTGACGGCAGGAACTCACGCGCGGGGGAACTCGTCGAGGAGCTGCGGACCGCCAGTGCCGAGTTCGCGGCCCTGTGGGACGGGCATCCGGTGTTGGGTTCCTCCTGTGCTCCGAAAGCGTTTCCAGCACCCGCAGGTCGGCTTGCTCGAACTGCACTGTCAGACGTTGGTCGACCCCGATCAGGCGCAGCGGCTGCTGGTCTTCACCGCGGTACCCGGCACGGAGAGCCACGTGAATCTCCGGCTGCTGTCGGTCCTTGGAGAAGATGCGCGCCCCTGAGGCTGAAGCAGCACTGGGCACTGGGCGCCTGCCCGCTCGGTCCGTGTGGTGCCCGCCTCGGTCAGCACCTCGACGTGCTGATCGAGGCTGGGCCTGCCGGAGAGGCCGCGCTCAGCCCTGCCCGCTGTCACACATCCGCCGTCTGCTCGGTCAGGAGGAGGTAACCACTACTCGGCCAGGAGGACGTCATGGAACCGCGTCTCAACTTCTTCGGCAACCCCTTCGCGGGCAAGGTGCTGAAGCACATCAACTCGGCGGCCAAGGTCGCCTCGGATTCGGGCGTGCCCACGGCGACGCAGGAACTCGTGAAGATCCGCGCCAGCCAGATCAACGGCTGCGGCTTCTGCACCGACATGCACACCAAGGACGCCGCTGCGGCCGGTGAGACGCAGCAGCGGCTGAACCTGGTCGCTGCATGGCGGGAGGCCACGGTCTTCACCGACGCTGAGCGTGCCGCGCTGGAACTGTCCGAGCAGGGCACCCGTATCGCAGATGCGGCCGGCGGTGTCACGGACGAGGCCTGGGCGAACGCGGCCAAGTACTACGACGAGGACCAGCTCATCGCGCTCCTCTCGCTCATCGCCATCATCAACGCATACAACCGCATCAACGTGATCAACCAGCAGCCCGCCGGCAGCTACCAGCCCGGTCAGTTCGGCTGACGAAGCCGTCCGGCCCGCCCGGACACAGACGGTCCGTCTCCACGTCACCCCGGCCTCCGGCGAGGAGACGGACTCGCAACACCGTGTGTGATATGCCACCGTTGCGTGGGCAGGAACCGATGCCAGAGGCCCTGTACATTGTTCGATGCATCATGAACATCGAATAACGTTGGGATGGCCAGGTCCCGTTGCGGAATCTGTGACTGGCGACCGGTTCCAGGTCGGTGTGACGGCAGCGAGCCGAGAGAGCAGCCACCTGTAGGGCACGCGCCCCGCCGGTCGGCGGGCGAACGGCAGGTCGCACCAGACGGTCCGGTCCGAGGACGGCCCTCCCTCACCTCTCTCCACAACCCAAGGATCCGCACCACCATGCAGGCAACCGCACACATCGGCGTGACCGGGCTCGGCGTGATGGGCCGCAACCTGGCCCGCAACTTCGCCCGCCACGGCTACACCGTCGCTGTCCACAATCGTTCTGCGTTCCGTACCCGGGCGCTCACCGAGGAGTTCGGTCACGAGGGGGCCTTCGTCCCCGCGCGGACCGCCGAGGAGTTCGTCGCGGCACTGGAGCGGCCCCGCCGGCTGATGATCATGGTGCAGGCGGGGGCGGCCACCGACGCTGTCATCGAGGAGTTCGCCCCTCTCCTGGAACCGGGAGACATGATCATCGACGGGGGCAACGCCCACTTCGCGGACACTCGCCGTCGTGAGGCCGCCCTCAAGGAGCGCGGTATCCACTTCGTCGGCACCGGAATCTCCGGTGGCGAAGAAGGCGCGCTCAACGGCCCGTCGATCATGGTCGGCGGCTCCGCGGAGGCGTATGCCGTCCTCGGTCCGATGCTGGAGGACATCAGCGCGAAGGTCGACGGCGAGCCGTGCTGTGCGCACATCGGCAGCGACGGCGCCGGGCACTTCGTGAAGATGGTGCACAACGGCATCGAATACGCCGACATGCAGTTGCTCGCCGAGGCCTACGACCTGCTGCGACAGGTCGCCGGCTACTCCCCCGGCGAGATCGCGGACGTTTTCCGCACCTGGAACAGCGGACGGCTCGACTCCTACCTGGTCCAGATCAGCGCGGAGGTCCTCGCTCACACCGACGCGCACACCGGCGGTCCGTTCGTGGACGTGGTCGCCGACGCGGCGGGCCAGAAGGGCACCGGCCGCTGGACCGTGCAGACAGCGCTGGACCTGGCCGCGCCGGTGACGGCCATCGCACAGGCCACCTTCGCCCGGGCCGCTTCCGGACGCCGCGCCCTGCGCGCGGCCTACCGCGGACTGCCGGGCGGCGTCACGGTACCGCTGAGTGGTACGGAGGCGGCCAGGTTCGCCTCCCGGGTCGAGAGTGCCCTGTACGCGTCGAAGGTCATCGCCTACGACCAGGGTTGGACGATGATCCAGAGCGCGGCCGCCGAGTACGGCTGGGACATCGACCTCGCGACAGTCGCCCGGATCTGGCGTGACGGCTGCATCATCCGTGCCGCGTTCCTCGACCGTGTCCGCGCCGCGTACACCGCCGACCCGGCCATGAGCAGCCTGCTCGTCGAGAAGGGCTTCGCCGAGGAGATTGCCCAGGCGCAGGTGCCGTGGCGCGAGACCATCGCGTCCGCCACCCGTCGTGGCATCCCCGTCCCGGCCTTCTCAGCGGCCCTGGCCTCGTACGACACCCTGCGGGCAGAGCACCTGCCGACCGCACTCATCCAGGGGCAGCGCGACTTCTTCGGTGCGCATACCTACGGACGCGTCGACCGCTCCGGCACGTTCCACACCCACTGGGGGGAGTCCGAGCGTCCGGAGACCCGGACCGGTGAGTCGCCCACAGGAAAGGAAGGCTAGCCATGTCCTATCCGGAACAGGTCTACCGGGGCGACGACGGCGAGGTCAGCGCCGGTTTCCGGCCTGCGGGCACCGGGCCGGACGTGGGTGAGACGGGCAAGGACGCAATCCACTACCTGGCGACCACGACCACCACCCGCGGCGAGTTCGGCCTCTACCGGGTCGAGATGAGCGCGAAGGCCGGCGGCCCCAGGACCCACTTCCACAAGACCATCTCGGAGTCCTTCTACATCCTGGAGGGCACCGTCCGCCTCTACGACGGCGAGCGGTGGGTCGACGCGGGCAAGGGCGACTTCCTGCATGTACCGCAGGGCGGGCTGCATGCGTTCCGCAATGACTCCGACGCCCCGGCCGAGATGCTGCTGCTCTTCACTCCCGGCGCGCCCCGCGAGGAGTACTTCGAGCAGGTGTCGCAGCTGGCCCACGCCTCGGACGAGGAACGCTCGAGGTTCTTCGACAAGCACGACTCGTACTTCGTGGACTGACCCGGCCGCCTGCAGAAGGGATTTCATCGTGCCGCACGACCTTCCAGCCGTCCTGGATGCCGGCCCCTCGGACGGGGTGGATCCCGACGAGTTCGTCAGGGCCGCCATGCGGTGGCACTTCGACCCCGAGACCGGTTCCCCGTACTGGCTGAGCCGGGCCGGACGGCTCGGCTTCGACCCGCGTCAGGACGTCCGCGGGGTGGACGACCTGGCGCTCTTCCCCGACCTGACGGACGAGCTGCGGAACGTGCGGGTGACGGACCTGGTCCCCCGGGGCTACGGGCCCGGGGCCCGTGTCCTCAACGTATTCGACAGCGGTGGAACGACCGGCGCCCCCAAACGAGTAGTTCAGCTCGAGGACTGGATGCGGCACAGCTCCGAGCAGGTGGACCGCCGGCTGAGGGCGCACGGTCTGCCCGTCGGTGCCCACTGGCTGACCGTCGCGCCCACCGGCCCGCACCTGGTGGGCGACGTGCTGCAGCGCGCGGCAGCCGGTCTCGGGGCCCCGGGACTGAGCATCGACATGGACCCCCGGTGGGTGAGGGGACTCGTCGCTGCGGGCCGGGCCGACGAGGCCGAGGCCTACACCGACCACCTCGTCGAGCAGTGCCGGCGCATCCTGCTCACCCAGGACATCGGCGTCCTCGCGGCCACCACCCCGCTTCTGGAGCGGTTTGCCCGCGAGGACGACCTGGTGGAGGTGATCAACAGCAAGGTCGACGCGATCGTCTGGGGCGGTACGCACATGGATCCCGACACCCGCGATCTGCTGAGCACCGAGGTCTTCCCGGACGTGCGGCTGATCGGCATGTACGGCAACACGATGATGCTCACCGCGCTGATCGAGCGGGTCGGCCTGTCGGCGTCCGACCCTTGTGTCTTCGACCCGGTCTCGCCATATGTCTTCCTGTCGGTCCTGGACCCGGTCACCGGGGAGAAGGTGGAGGTCGGCGAGCGGGGGCAGGTCGTGGTCAGCCATGTCAGCAAGTCGATGCTCGTACCCAACAACGCCGAGCGGGACCTCGCGCTGCGGGTCCGGCCGGTCGAGGGGCACGCGGGCGACGCCGTCGCGGACGTCGCCCCGGTGCCGAAGGTTGGGGGCGAAGCGGTGATTGAGGGCGTGTACTGATGGCGGGCCTGCCGGACGGCTGTGTGCCGCACCTGGACGCGCTGGGTCCCCGGGGCGCCTACCGGACCCGCGTTCCTCAGGCGGTGACGGATGTGACGGGCGCCGAGGTGGCACGGCTGAGTCTGGTGCCCCCGGTGTTCGTCACACGGGCTCTGGCCGCCCTGCGCAGGGCCAAGCCGGTTCCGGCCGCCGGCCTCGACGCGATGCTGGCCGCGGCGGCCCACGCGTTCGCCTCGGACACGGCAGGCGGTCTGGGCGTGCGGGAGTACGAGTCACTCGTGAGCCGCACCTCGGGCACCCCGCTGCCGGTGGTGCGGGCTTCGACAGAGGGGACGGCGCGATTCGTGCGCCGGGCCCGTTCGTCCGCCGAGCAGGGCAGGCCGGTGGGTGCTGTCACCGATCGGCGCGATGCGGCCGTCCGCCAGGGCGGCGCCGTCTGGGCGCGGCGCGGGGACGTGTTCGCCGTGAACGCATCCGGTAACCATCCTGGCGTCCACCGGCTGTGGCTGGAGGCGCTGGCGCTGGGCTACCGTGTCGCCGTCCGCCCGTCCCGGCGGGAGCCGTTCACCCCGCACCGGCTGGTCGCGGCCCTGCGCGGGGCCGGTATGCCCGACGACCGGCTCGTGCTGCTGCCCACCGACCACGCCGGCGCCGATGCCCTGGTGCGCGGTGCCGACCGCGCCGTGGTGTACGGCGGCGACGACGTCGTGGCCCGGTACGCGCACGACCCGCGAGTCCTTCCGCAGGGGCCGGGCCGGACCAAGATCCTGGTCACCGCGGACACGGACTGGCGCGAGTATCTGGACGTGATCGTCGCTTCGGTCGCCGACGAGGGCGGCACCGCGTGCGTCAACGCCACCGCGGTGCTTGTCGAGGGCGACCCCGTGCCGCTGGCCGAGGCCCTCGCGGCCCGTCTGTCCGCGCTGCCCGGCCTGCCTCCGCAGGACGAGCGTGCGGTACTTCCCGTGCAGCCGCTGGAGCGGGCCCGTGCCCTCAGCTCCCACCTGCGTGCCGTGGCCGAGGGGACGCAGGCGCTGCTGGGTGGGGAGGGAATCGCCGAGGACCTCGGGGACGGCAGCGCTGTGCTCCGGCCGGCCGTCCACCTGGTCTCCCGTGCGGATGCCGTACAGCTGCGGACCGAACTGCCCTTCCCCTGTGTGTGGGTGGCTCCGTGGAGCCGGGCGGACGGCATCGCTCCGCTGCGTGACACGCTGGTCCTGTCGGCCCTGACCAGTGACGGCACGCTGGTCGACAAGCTGCTGGCCGAACCCACCATCGCCAACGTGTATCTCGGCGGGTATCCGACCTACTGGATGGCACCGGGGGTACCTCACGACGGCTATCTGTCCGACTTCCTGATGCGCGGCAAGGCCGTCATAGGCTCCCTGTGACGGCCCTGCCGGGCGGTTTCAGTGCGGCATCAGCAGCATGACGGCTGTCCCCAGGGCCATCGATCCCTCCCAGAAGTGGGCGTAGGGATGCCGTGTCCCCGAGGCACCGGTGCCGTGCATCCCAGGGGGCCTCGGGGTGCGCAGCGCCGGCATGTCCCGGGTCAGTGACCACAGCGCGTACGCCAGCAGGAACAGGGCCAGCGTCGCGGCGACGGCGTCACCGGCCGTCGTCTCCTCGGCGTGGTGGCCCGAACCGGCGGCGTGGTGTGCCGCCGAGAGCCCGCCGGCGAGTGTCTCGTGCGACGAAGCCGCCATGGAGTGGGACATCCACGCCATCGCTGCCATGCCGGCCGCGTGGGGCAGCCGTCTGGCGATCGTGCCCGGTCGGGAGTCCCGCGCGGACAGCAGGAACCACAGGGCGGACGCCGCGAAGAAGGCTGTTTGCGGCGGCTCCGGGAGGACACGTCCCCAGCTCCACGGCATCACCGCCATGGCCAGGGCCATGGCGGTGTGCAGAAGGTGGTCGAGGCGCTCGCGCCACGCCGAGCCCTTGGACAGCACGGTCCGCCGCAGGCCATGGACCGCGGCGGCGGCGAACAGGACGCTCAGCATCCCGTACACGGTGTCAATGGCACTCATGACCTTCGCGCCTCACGCAGCCTGTACGGGCAGCCTCGCGCGTCAGGCGGCGGGCCGGGGGGCGCGCAGGTGTGTGCGCTGCGCCAGCTCCTCCTCGCTGACCAGCTCCAGCATGGGCTTGCCGGGCGCACACATCATGGTCACCACGAACCGGGTCCGCGCGTCCGTCAGCGCGTTGCCGTCCTGGTAGTGGATGACGTCGCCGCCGGGCTCCCAGAACGTGCCTCCGGCTTCGACGACGCGCTCGGGCTCGCCCTCCAGCTCGAAGCGGACCGCGCCCTCGATGACGTAGCCGAAGGCCGGGCCGGAGTGGCGGTGCGGAGGGGTACCCGGGTCGCCCGGCTCCCACTCGACCTCGATGGTCATCGCCGAGGCGCCTTCGGGAACGCTGATCGGGGAGGCGTCCTGCAGCATCCTGGCCGCGGTCATCCAGCTCGCCCCCTCCTCGTGCTCGCCGGCTCCGTGGGTGTGAGCTGCGTGGTTCTCGGACACTGTGTCGCACCTTCCGTGGATGTCACAACGGTCTTTCCGTGATGACCGGACACCGGGCGGATCTGTGACACCGGCGGATCCCCGTCCGCAATGTCACAACAGCGCCGGGAGCCCGGTCGTACCTGTGGTGAGCGGTGGATCCCGCCATCACCGCCACACAGGCATCAGCGGGGTCATCGGCCCCCCGACGGAAGAGACCCCAGATGAGAGTCGTAGTTGCAGGAGCCAGCGGGCTGATCGGCTCCAGGACGGTCGCCAGGCTCCGGGACCACGGTGTGGAGGCCGTCCCCGTGGCCCGTTCCGAGGGCGTCGACGTCACCACCGGGCAGGGTCTCGCCGACGCCCTGCGAGGTGTCGAGGTGGTCGTGGACGTCACCGACGCGCCGTCCCGCGGCGAACGGGCGAGTGTCGAGTTCTTCGACACCGCGACAGCCAATCTGCTGCGGGCCGCCGCCGCGGCGGGCGCGGAGCACTTCGTGGCCCTGTCCGTGGTGGGCGCCGACCGGGTCCAGGGCGGCTACTTCCGTGCGAAGGCGCTGCAGGAACAGCAGGTGCGGAACTCCCCGATACCCCACTCCGTCGTACGGGCCACGCCGTTCTTCGAGTCCGTGGACGCACTGTCGCGCTCGACCAAGCACGCAGACGGCGTACACGTGGCGCCCGCGCTGGTACGCCCTGTGTCCACGGACGACGTCGCCGCCGCGGTCTCCCATGCCGCCGTGGGCGTACCGCTGTTCGGCACCCGCGAGGTCGCCGGGCCCGACCAGTACCGCCTGGACGAACTCACCGCGAAAGTGCAGGCGGCGCATGGCGATCCGCGGGGTGTGGTCACCGACCCGCACGCCCCGTTCTTCGGCGCGGTGCTCGGGGAGCGGACTTTGCTCCCGGGTGCCGACGCGCACGTGGGTCACGGCACCCTCGACCAGTGGCTCGCCCGGCGGTGACTCCTCCTGGCTATGCCGGCCCCCATCCCACCCCCAACCCTCGGCCGCGGACACCAACGCCCCGTCCAGTCCTGCGTCCGGCCCCTTTCCTCCCGACACCGTGACAGGAAGGCCGTCATGAGCGATCCGGCCCAGCCCGCTGAGTCCGCACCGACAAGTGAACTCGACCAGCTACCCGACCGCGACGCCGAAGAGACCGCCGAATGGCAGGCATCGCTGGACGCCGTGGTGCGCAACGCGGGTCCGGATCGGGCGGGTTACCTGCTGCGAAGGGTCCACGAGTACGCAGCCAGGTCCGGGGTCCGACTGCCCGGACTGCTCTCCTCGGACTACATCAACACGATCCCGGTGACGGCCCAGCCATCCTTCGACGGCGACCTCGACATGGAGTCCAGGATCACCGCCCTGAACCGTTGGAACGCGGCCGCGATGGTCACGCGCGGCTCGCGTCTGGGGCTCGGCGGTCATATATCCACGTATGCCTCGGCCGCGTGGCTCTACGAGATCGGCTTCAACCACTTCTTCAAGGGCAAGGACAGCGACGGCTCTGGCGATCAGCTGTATGTGCAGGGGCACGCGTCGCCGGGGATCTACGCCCGTGTGTTCCTCGAAGGGCGTCTGAGCGAGGCTCAGCTGGATGCCTTCCGACGCGAGGCGGACGGTCACGGTCTGCCGTCCTACCCCCACCCGCGGCGGCTGCCGTGGCTCTGGGAATTTCCGACCGTGTCCATGGGACTCGGGCCGCTTGCTGCCATCTACCAGGCCCGCTTTAACCGGTATCTGCACGCCCGGGGCATCAAGGACACCTCGGGTTCGCGGGTGTGGGCCTTCCTCGGAGACGGTGAGATGGACGAGCCCGAGTCGATGGCCGCGCTGGCGCTCGCCGCCCGCGAAGGGCTGGACAACCTCACCTTCGTCGTCAACTGCAACCTCCAGCGCCTGGACGGTCCCGTCCGGTCGAACTCGAAGATTGTGCAGGAACTGGAGGCGCGGTTCCGTGGGGCGGGCTGGAACGTGGTGAAGTCCCTGTGGGGCGAGGCCTGGGACCCGGTGATCGCGCAGGACGCCACCGGTGCGCTGGTTCACCGCCTGGGCGAGGTGCCGGACGCGCAGATGCAGACATACGCCGCGCGGGACGCCGCCTACATCCGCAAGGACTTCTTCACCGGCGACGCGCTGTCCGGCATTGCGGCCGGGTTGAGCGACGCGCAGCTGACCGAGTTGTTCGAGAAGTCACGCGGCGGGCACGAGCCACTCAAGGTGTACGCAGCCTACCGGGCCGCCGTCGAGCACCAGGGAGCGCCGACCGTCATCCTCGCCCAGACCGTCAAGGGACACACGCTGGGGCCGGATTTCGAGTCGCGCAACGCCAACCACCAGATGAAGAAGCTCACTCTGGCGCAGTTCCGACAGATGCGTGATCTGCTTGAACTTCCTATTCCGGACAGCGCGTTGAGTGACGACGTGGTGCCGTACTGGCACCCGGGCGAGAACGCGCCGGAGGTGCGCTACCTTCGCGCGCGGCGTGCCGCCCTGGGCGGTCCCGCCCCGGTGCGCCGCGTGGTCGCGGGCCGGCTGGAACAGCCGCCCGCCAAGCCCTTCGAAGCATTGGAGAAGGGTTTCGGCAATCAGGAGGTGGCCACGACGATGGCCCTCGTCCGCCTGGTCCGGGACCTGATGAAGGGCAAGGAGACGGGGCCGCGCTGGGTACCGATCATTCCCGACGAGGCCCGCACGTTCGGCATGGAGTCCCTGTTCCCGACGGCCGGGATCTACTCGCCGGACGGGCAGACCTACGAGCCGGTCGACGCCGACCAGCTGCTGTACTACCGGGAGTCCAAGAACGGCCAGCTCATCGACGAGGGCATCACCGAAGCCGGTTCAATGGCCGAGTTCACCGCGGCGGCGACCTCGTACGCCACGCACGGCGAGCCGATGATCCCGTTCTACATCTTCTACGCCATGTTCGGCTTTCAGAGGACCGGCGACCAGTTCTGGGCGCTCGCCGACCAGATGGGGCGCGGCTTCGTCATCGGGGCGACCGCGGGCCGTACGACGATGACCGGTGAGGGGCTGCAGCACGCCGACGGTCACTCCCATCTGCTGGCCTCCACGAACCCGGCGGCGATCAGCTACGACCCGGCCTTCGCATACGAGATCGCGGTCATCGTCAAGGACGGGCTGCGTCGCATGTACGGCGAGCAGCCCGAAAACGTCTTTTACTACCTGACGGTGTACAACGAGCCGAAGCGACAGCCCGCCATGCCGCCCGTGCCGAACATCGAAGAGGGCATCGTGCGGGGCATCTACCGCTTCCGGCAGGCCGAGTTCCCTGACGCCGGGCCGCGGATCCAGCTGCTGTCCTCCGGCACGGCGATCCACTGGGCGCTGGAGGCCCAGGAACTCCTGCGGTCGCAGTGGAACGTGCACGCCGACGTCTGGTCGGTGACGTCTTGGACGGAGCTGCGCCGCGACGCCCTATGCGCGGACCGTGAGCGGCTGAACGGCTCGGAGCGCACCCCGTACGTGACGCGCGCACTGTCGGGTGCGCGGGGCCCGGTACTGGCGGTCAGCGACTGGATGCGTCAGGTGCCCGACCAGATCAGTCAGTGGGTCGAGCAGGACTACGCCTCCCTTGGAACGGACGGCTTCGGCCTGTCGGACACCCGGGACGCCGTACGCCGGTACTTCCGGGTGGACGCGGAGTCGATCGTGATCGCCGCTCTGGACCAGCTCGCCCGGGCCGGCGAGGTCTCCCCGCAGACCGTTGCCGAGGCCCGCGAACGCTACGGATGGCAGGCATGAACCGGACCCGCCTGATGCGGGCCGGATACGACGACAAGGGGTGCCGTGACGCCCTGTGGACGTGTGAGGAGCAACCAACATCATGGCGTTTTCCGTAACCCTGCCAGCCCTCGGTGAGAGTGTCACCGAGGGCACGGTCACCCGCTGGCTCAAGCAGGTCGGCGACAGCGTGGAAGTCGACGAACCCCTCCTGGAGATCTCCACCGACAAGGTCGACACCGAAATCCCCTCCCCCGCCGCTGGCATCCTCGTTTCCATCAGCGTCCCTGAGGACGAGACCGTCGAGATCGGCGCCGTTCTCGGCGTCATCGGCGCGCCGGACACGGCCCAGGCACCGGAACCTGCTCCTGCTCCTGCTCCTGCTCCTGCTCCTGCGGCGGCCTCTACGCCGGCTTCGGTTCCTCCGCCGGAGCCGACTCCGGCTCCCGCACCGGTTCAGGCCGCCGCGCCGCCTGTCGTGGTCGAGGAGGCCGTGCCCGCTCCGGCTCCGGTGCCTGCGGCGTCCGCTCCCGCGGTGGCTGCCGTACCCGCGACCCCGGTTGCCGGCACGGTGGCGTTGCGGGGACAGACCGTCGCGATGACCCGTATCCGCAGGATCATCGGAGACAACCTCAAGCAGGCGCTGCTGGAGCAGGCTCAGCTGACCTCCGTCGTCGAGGTCGACGTCACCGTGCTGTTGCGTCTACGCAACCGGGCCAAGGAGGACTTCTTTGCCCGCGAGGGTGTCAAGCTCTCGCCCATGCCGTTCTTCGTCAAGGCGGCTGCCCAGGCCCTCAAGGCGCATCCCGTGATCAACGCCCGCATCAATGAGGGCGAGGGCACGATCACCTACTTCGACCGCGAGAACATCGGCATTGCGGTGGACACCGACAGGGGGTTGATGACTCCGGTCATCAAGGACGCGGGCGACCTGAGCACTGCGGGCATCGCGCACGCGACCGCCGAACTGGCCGGCCGGGCCCGCAGTGGCCATCTCACCCCGGACGACGTGTCGGGAGCGACCTTCACGATCTCCAACACCGGCTCACGTGGCGCTCTGTTCGACACGGTGATCGTGCCGCCGGGCCAGGCTGCCATCCTGGGTATCGGTGCCACCGTCAAGCGGCCGGCGGCCGTCATGATCGACGAGGACACCGTGGGCCTGGGTGTCCGCGACATGGTGTACCTGTCCCTGTCGTACGACCACCGTCTGGTGGATGGTGCGGACGCCGCCCGGTATCTGACCGCCGTCAAGGCGATCCTGGAGGCCGCGGCCTTCGAGGGCGACCTCTCGCCCGGTTCCCGGACCTGAGCTGCGGCTGCGGCTGCGGAAAGGCACGGGCGGTGCGGGGCGACGAGCGAAACGTCGCCCCGCACCGCCTTCGGCGGTTTCGGATGTATGCGGCCGTCGCCGCTCAGGGTGCCGGGTCCTGTGTCATCGCGGTCGCAGCACGCCGGGAGCGCACGATCGCGATCACGGTATCCGTGGTGCGGTCGAGATGGCTGCGGCCGTTCGGCAGCAGAGCGGTGGGGCTGATGTAACTGCGCGGTCCGACGTGCGTGGCCGGGTCGAGCCGGTGAACGGTGATCTTGCCGTCACGGGCGGCGCGGTTCCAGGCACTGCGGCGCAGCAGCGGCCAGCGCTGGGGGAACATCCAGGTGCCGACCCGCTCGACACGGTCGTATGCACTGGTCAGTTGATGCACGTGCTCGGCGCAGGAGAGGTCGTTGGCCCCGTTGTGGAACGCACCGAACATGATGAGCATGAGCGGGGCGGCCAGCCGTGTGCGCAGCTCGTCGACTGCGCCGGTGGCGACCTGTGCGCCGCCGCTGTAGCTGAGCAACACCACAGGGGTGCCGCTGCCCGGGCGGTATCCGGCCAACCGGAGCTGCGTGGCGATCTGTGAGCCGACGGCCCGGTTGTACAGGGGGCGGTACCGCCGGTCGGCAGCGACGAAGATCTGCATGACGTTGTGCAGGAACAGCAGCAGCCCGATATGGCGGCGCAGCCATGCCCATACGGGACGGTCGGCAAGCGGGTCGGCGAGCGGCGAGTAGGGCTGGACCTGGCCCAGGACCCGCAATTCGGGTGCTGCGGCAATTACGGCCTTGACCAGTTGGCCGCCGTCGCGGCTGTCGCGCACGCGCCGCTTTCCGATGCCGTCCAGGTAGACCAGGTATGCCTTCGGGGGATCGTCGGGTGCCGCGCCACGGGCGTAGGGCACGCCCTTGGGGAGCGTGGTGACGGGGTTGCGCCAGCCGGCACCGTAGGCCAGCACCTCATATCGGGCGAGCAGTCCCTCGGCGAGCAGAGCCGGTCCCAGCAGGCTGGCCCAGAGCAGGAAGTGGTTCATGCGAGCGCCTCCGGGGCAGCGGTCGCGCTGAGGCGTACGACCAGTCGGCGGACGCCCTCCACCGTGATGCCGAGCGCTACTCCGGCTGCGGCCACGCAGCCGGCGGCGGTCCACCAGCCCAGCCCGGTCGTGGCGGCCAGCGGGCCGGTGAGTGTGGCGCCGACTCCGGCAAAGAGCAGCAGATGGAGCAGGGGGCCGAGCAGCGGAAAGGCGAGGACTGCGGCGAGCAGCAGGGGTGCGAGCAGGCCGGGGGTCCACTCCAGTGTGCCGTCCGCAGGCGGTGAGGTCAGCAGCAGTTCGGCTACGGTCCACGCGGTCAGCGGCCACAGTGCGAGCACGGCCCCCTCGACGATGGCGCCGGTCAGCATCAGTCCGACGACGTTCCTGAGGGACACTCCGGGCCGGCACACCAAGAGCGGCATGATGCGCCCGGCGGCTTCTGACAGTCCGGCGAGCAGAAGCAGTGCGACGACGGCGGGTGACATGGTGTCACCCTTGCTGTGCCCGGTCGGCGGCCGGCCGGAGCGGACGCGCTGTATGCAGGTACCGCTCCAGTTCGTCTGCGGCTCGTCGGAACCCGCCCGCCCGGTGCTGGGCGTCCCGCATGGTGTGCGCGGCCTTCCGGAACCGGGGTTCGTCCAGCAGCTGCCGGGCGAGCGACCGGACCGTGTTCTCCAAGACGTTCCGGGGGTGCATCGACAGGCCTGCTCCGAGGTCGGTGACGCGCCGGGCCACCAGCGGCTGGTCGGCACCCTGCGGGATCACCAGCATCGGGACTCCGGCGTACAGGGCCTCGTTCACACTGTTCATCCCGCCGTGTGTGACGAGCAGGGCGGTGCGTTCCAGCACCTCTGTCTGCGGCACGAAAAGACGCGCGATGACGTTCTTCGGCAGGGGCTCCAGCGCCCCAGGGTCAGTTCTGCCGGTGGAGAGGACCACAGTGCCGCCCAGTGGAGCGAGCGCGGTGGCGAAGCAGCGCAGCAGGCGGGGGGCGGCGTCGAACACGGTGCCCAGGGACGCGTACAGCACGGGGTCCCGCAGCCGCTCGAACGGGAAGGTCGGGTCGTGCGGCCGGGCGCCCAGGCTGGGGCCGACGAACCGGTAGGACCCGTCGAATTCCTGCACGTCCGGCTGGAATTCGCGTGAAGTGTAGACCAGGTTGAGCGGCTGGCGGATGCCTGAGAGGTCGACCAGCGGTATGTCGTGGGTGTCGAACCGTCGGTGCAGTTCGTGGCGTGATCGGACGTAGCCCTGGAGGCTGCGGGGTCGGGCCCGCGCCGCGGTGAGCAGGTCCCACGAGGCGCTCGTGGGGCTGGGGACGTGTCGGTTGTAGGCGAACGTGGTGAACGAGGACGCCGCCGGGATCCCGAGTTCACGCGCGGCGACCGCGCCCCAGGGGCAGGCGCTGTCGTGGACGATCAGGTCGGGGCCGATGCCGCGGAGGTCGTCGAGGACGGCGGGCAGCATGCGTACGGCGGTGCCGGCGAGCGCCTCCAGCAGCGCGAGCGGGGTGACCGGTTCGGGCAGCGGAGGGGCACCACCGGGGTAGAGGTGTACGGCGGCACCGGTGGCCTCAATCGCCTCACGGAACGCCGGCCAGGTGTGGTATGTGACCGTGTGGCCGCGTCTGACGAGTTCGGAGACGACCGGCAGGGTCGGGTTGACGTGCCCGTGCATGCCGATGTTGAGGAACGCGACGGTGCTCACAGACCAATCTCCTCTGGGTCTGGACCTGTTGTGATCAGGTCTTCTGTTGTGTTCTTGTCTTCCAAGCGTTCTGAGTGATCCGTGTGCCGGGAACGGACCCGTCAGCGTCCCCGATCCGGTACAGGCCCGGTCCGGTGACGTGCAGCGCGTCGATGAAGTGCCCGGCAGTCTGGGACGCGGTGCTGATCAGTCGCTGCGAGTGGCCGAAATCCCAGGGGGCGGGCCAGTCGTGGGTGCCGGTCGGCAGCACTACGGTCGGGATGCTCCGCGCCACTTCGCGCAGGTCGCGTTCGATCTGGTGGTGCAACAGCAGGACCCCTGCCCGGGCGGCGATCGCGCCGGGCCGCAGGGGCGGGACGTTGGGGGGCAGTGGCGAGCTCTCCGGCCCGGTCGGTACCACGACCACGCTGGATGCGCCCGACTCGAGGGCCGCCAGCACGGGGACGTAGGCGGTCACTCCGCCGTCGACGAGCATTCTGCCCCCTCGTTCGACCGGCGGCAGGATCCCGGGGATGGCCGTGCTGGCCAGCAGGGCGGATTCGAGGTCGCCGTGGTCGAGCAGCACCGGTGTACCGGCTACCAGATCCGTGGCCACTGCGGTGAAGGGAACCGCCAGCTGCTCGATGCGCGAGGGAAGTCCGGCACGGACGATCAGTCGGCGCAGCCCCAGGTCGGTGAAGATGCCGGCCCGGGAGGACGGATGGGCGAGCCGGTACACGTCCCGGCGGCGCAGTTCCCTCCACACGTGTTCCAGCCACGACGCCGCCCCGTCGGGGCGCGAGGCCGCGATGGCGCCGTTCAGCGCTCCCACTGAAGTCCCGATGATCATGTCCGGGACGAACCCACGCTCCTCCAAGGCGTGCCCGATGCCGACGTGCGCCGCGCCCAGCACGCCGCCGGCTCCCACGACCACGGCGACGGGCCGCGGAAGCGTGTTCAGGCCCACCGCCTCGGCGGCCGTGGACACCTTGCGCGGTGGCAGGGAACGCGTCTCGTCGGGGCGTGGTGACGAGAGCGGTTTCCGGAGGCGAGTGACCTGCATGATCTACCTTCTCCACCCTGGGTGACGCGTCGTTACGGTCCGCCCACTACGACCGGGTGGCAGGTGGATCTGTGACACGGGCGGGTCCTCGCCCTGGATACGGTCGGGTGCCGGACGGCTGTCACACATCCGTCGGGTGACCGGTCCTGCTGGGCATGTACTCCGTCATTTCGAGAGCGCCAGCCCGCCGCCCACCGCCGGACGACTATGCGGTCACCGCGGAGTTCTACGATGTGCTCCAGGCGGAGCAGGACGAGGCCCTCGTCCGGGAGCTCTACGGCCGCGATGCGGCAGACGCGCGTGTCGGAGTACTCGACATCGGAGCCGGAACCGGGCGGGTCACCATGATGTGCCTGGGCGAGTCCCGGGTCGATGTGCATGCTGTCGAGCCCTCTCGGGCTATGCGTGCGCCGTTGATGACGCGGCTGGCTGCACTGCCACGGGCGCCGAGGGAGCGTGTCACCGTGCATCCTCGGTCCCTTGAGGAGACGGCACTGCACGAGGTCGCGGATGTGGCGATCTGCCACAACACCATCGCCTGTCTCGCGCCAGAGGAACGGCGAGCGCTGTGGCCGGCCGTCGCCCGGGCGCTCGTACCCGGTGGTTCACTGGTCTTCCAGCTTCCGCCCGCTCGCGTTCCCGATTCGGACACCGTGCGTGTCTTTCCCCTCCAGACGGTCGGGCAGCACGTCTACGGGGGGCACATGGCCATGTCGGCCGTCGGGGACCGCATCCGTACCCGATGCCGCTACTGGGTCCGGGGATCGGAGGGTTTGCTCAGTCGGCACACGGAGACCTTCTGGATGTGGCCTGCTGCTCGCGCAGATCTGCTCAGCGACCTGGCCGGTCACGGCTTCGCTCCGCTGCCCCTGCGGCGTGATCCGGCTGTCCTCGCGGTGACACTCGTGCGCCCGGGGCCTCGCTTCTGACCCGCCATGCTCCCGTCTCCCGCCCCTGCCGGATCTCCCTCGTGTGTGACATCGAGTACCACGATGTTCGGGTACCGTGTGTTCCTTCGAGTCGTCCGCGCGTCCCGTCTGTGCCGGTTGTAGCATGGGTTTTCTGCGGGCCGGAAGGGATGCCAATGCACGCTGGGGACGATGTGGACGCACTGGAGAAGGCGACGAAGGACTTCGTTGCGTCGCGTCCACAGCTCTTCGGCATCGCCTATCGCGTGCTGGGCAGCACGGTGGAGGCTGAGGACATCCTCCAGGAGGCCTGGGTGCGATGGCAGAACGCTGATCGCACCCAGGTCGTCGAGCCTGCGGCTTTCCTGGCCACCATGACCACGCGGCTCGCGATCAATACGGCCCAGTCCGCCCGGGTACGGCGTGAGGCATATGTCGGTCCCTGGCTTCCCGAGCCTGTCGATACGAGCGCGGATCCGCAGATGGGCGCGGAACGCGCCGAGGCGGTCGAACTGGCCGTTCTCCACCTCTTGGAGAAGCTGAACCCTGTGGAGCGGGCCGCCTACGTTCTGCGAGAGGCGTTCGACTATCCCTACGGGCAGATCGCCGAGATGCTGGAGACGAGTCAAGTCAATACCCGCCAGCTGGTGAGCCGGGCCCGTAAGCATCTGGCCGCCGAGCGCGGTGAGAGGGTGAGCCGGTCCGCCCACCAGCGCCTGCTGGAGGTGTTCCTCACTGCGGCGCGGACCGGGGATCTCGAGGCTCTGGAGGATGTCCTCGCTGCGGATGTCGTCAGTTACTCCGACGGCGGAGGAGTGCGTGGAGCATCGAGGATCCCCGTCTTCGGGCGTGCCCGTGTCGCCAGGTACCTGGCCGCCTTCGCCCCCCGTTTCTGGCCGCAGGCACAGGTCCGCTGGGTCGAGGCCAACGGCCGGCCGGCGGTCCTGGTGCAGTTTGGGGAGGAGCCCGTGGCTCTGCTGTCCGTCGATGTCTCGGCAGAGGGCATCGACCGGATCATGTGGGTGATGAACCCGGCCAAGCTGACGCCGTACGTCGCGTCGCTGACAGGTTGAGCACGGCCTTCGAAGACTCAGGAGGCGGCTCGGGGCACGCTGTGTCACAAGGACGGCCACTCGTCGGTCATCTGGTTATCCGAATCTGCGGTTTCCTGAAGACCAGAAGGACAGACGACGTGATGACAGCCATGAGCGGCGCGGCAGGTCCCGCCCTCTGCGGTGTGAGCGGTTGTGGCCGGCAAGTCAAGACTCCTGCCTGGGGAGTCACGAGGTGACCGAACACATCAGACTGCCGGACCTGTCCACGGACAAGGACTTCGACGGCGAGTCCTTCTCCGCCATCTACACGACGACCGTGACGGTCAGTGGTGGGGTGGCCGCCCACGGACGGGCCTCCGGACGAGCGCGGTCGGACGACGGAGTTCTCGACCTCAACCTGCGGATGCCAGCCGCGCTCGGCGGCGACGGGCACGGAACCAATCCCGAGCAGCTCTTCGCCGCCGGCTTCGCGGCCTGCTTCCACGGGGCCCTGAGCCTGGTCGCGCGGCAGGAGGCGCTCGATCCATCCGCCATCTGTGTCGAGGCGACAGTGGCGTTCGGCCGGGATCCGGGAGACGGCGGGTACCTGCTCCGCGTCGATCTGGTGGTCAAGTGGCCCGGTGTCGCTCCGGAGGTCGCCACGCCCCTCATCGAGAAGGCGGACTCGCTGTGTCCCTACGCCAGAATGGCTGGTGAGGGAACGCCGTCGACCGTCACTCTCGCTCCCTGACCGCACCGTCGCATGCGCCGGCTGGCGCCCGAGCGGCGGACCGGGTGTCAGCTGGGAAACCAGAGATCGGCATCGGCGGCCTCTTCCTTCCGGATGGTGAACACGGCGGTTTCCTTCTTTCTCCGCGAGCCCTGCGGGGGCAGCTCAGCGACGAAACGGTGGTCGCCTCCGGTGCCCCGGGGCGTGTCCGGCTCCCGGACGGCCTGGAAGTACTCGGCGTTCACAGAGCGGTAGTGCGCCCACTGCTCAGGGAGCTCGTCTTCGTAGAAGATCGCCTCCACCGGGCACACCGGCTCACACGCGTGGCAGTCGACGCACTCGGACGGGTCGATGTAGAGCGTCCGCTCGCCCTCGTAGATGCAGTCCACGGGGCATTCCGTGACGCATGCTCTGTCCTTGACATCGACGCAGGGCTGCGCAATGACGTACGTCATCCTGTCCTCCTTCGCCCTCGGACGCGGCACTCCCGGCCAGCCGTTAAGACCGAGGAGATCTTGCTGGTGTGACACCCCGGCGATCGCCGAGGCCCGGCCGGATGTCACAGGAGGCACAGATGCCCGGTCAGTTGGCCGAGGGCCACGTGCCTCGTAATGCGACATCCGAGAAGAGGAACACCGTGTCATCTGTGAACACTTTCGTGATCGTCGGGGGCGGACTCGCCGCAGGAAAGGCGGCTGAGGCACTGCGGGAGCACGGCCATACCGGCCCACTTCTCGTCATCAGCGACGAGAAGGAGCCGCCCTACGTCCGCCCGCCGCTGTCCAAGGGCTACCTGCTGGGCAAGGAAGAGCGCGATTCGATCTTCGTGCACCCTGAGGAGTGGTATGCGAACAACGCGGTGGACCTGTTCCTGGGCACCAGCGTGCGGGCCGTCGACCCTCTGGCCAAGGAGGTGGAGCTCGACAACGGCCGCCGTGTGTCCTACGGCGGGCTCTTGCTGGCCACCGGCTCGTCTCCTCGCCGCCTGCGGATTCCGGGTGCGGATCTCGGGAACGTGCTGTACCTGCGGCAGGTGGGTGACAGCGAACGGCTCAAGGCCGCCTTCACCGCGGGCGCACGGATTGTGGTGATCGGCGACGGCTGGATTGGGCTCGAGACGGCGGCCGCCGCACGGATGGCGGGGGCACAGGTGACGGTGCTCGGGCATGGAGATCTGCCCCTGATGAAGGTGCTGGGCCGGGAGGCGGCCGAGGTGTTCGCCCAGCTCCACACGGATCACGGCGTCCGCCTGCGCTCGCGTGTGGAGGTTGAGCGCATCACCGGGGCAGGAGGCCGCGCGGACGGGGTGCTGCTGTCCGACGGTACTCGTCTGGACGCGGACGCCGTCGTTGTGGGAGTCGGCATCACCCCCAACGTGCAACTTGCCGAGCAGGCGGGCCTGGAGGTGCGCAACGGCATCGTCACCGACGCGCACCTGCGGTCGTCGGTGCCCGGGATCTACGCGGCGGGTGACGTCGCCAATGCCTACCACCCGTTCCTCGACCGTCATGTGCGCGTCGAACACTGGGCCAATGCTCTGAATCAGCCGGAGACAGCAGCGCGGAGCATGCTCGGCCAGGACGCCGTGTACGACAGGCTGCCGTACTTCTACACCGACCAGTACGACCTGGGGATGGAGTACACGGGTTACACGGAGGCCGACGGGTACGACCGTGTGGTCTTCCGTGGCGATCTGGACCAGCGGCGCTTCGTCGCCTTCTGGATGTCGGGCCGTCGTGTGCTCGCCGGCATGAACGTCAACGTGTGGGACGTCGTCGATCCCATCCGGGCTCTGGTGCAGTCCCGGACCGACATCGACGACGCTCTTCTTGCCGACCCCGAGGTCCCCCTCGGCAGCCTGCTGCCCTGATCCGGCCCGTGTCACAAACACCGGGACCAGCCGGTCGTAGTCGGTGACGACCCAAGCGATCGGAGCAATCGTGGCTATCACCGAACGACGTCTTTCCACCGGGGTGCTGGTGATCGGTACGGGCGGGGCTGGCCTGCGGGCCTCCATCGAACTCGCCGAGGCCGGGATGGATGTCCTCGCCGTCGGCAAGCGCCCGAAGGAGGACACGCACACGGCCCTGGCCGCCGGGGGCATCAATGCGGCCCTGGCCACCATGGACCCCGAGGACAGCTGGCAGCAGCACGCCGCGGACACACTCAAGGAGAGCTACCTCCTGGCCGATCCGCGCACCGTCGAGATCGTCACCCAGGGCGCCGCCCTGGGGATCGATGACCTGGAGCGCTACGGCATGGCCTTCGCCAGGGAGGACGACGGCCGCATCTCGCAGCGCTTCTTCGGCGCGCACAAGTTCCGCCGCACCGCCTTCGCCGGCGACTACACCGGCCTGGAGATCCAGCGCACCCTGATCCGGCGGGCGACTCAGCTCGGGATTCCCATGCTCGACAGCGTCTACATCACCCGGCTCCTGGTGCACGACGGTGCCGTGTTCGGGGCCTACGGTTTCGACCTCACGGACGGACAGCGCTATCTCATCCATGCCGACGCCGTCATTCTGGCGGCGGGCGGCCACACCCGTATCTGGCGGCGTACGTCCTCCCGGCGCGACGAGAACACCGGCGACTCGTTCCGGCTGGCGGTGGAAGCCGGTGCCCGGCTGCGCGACCCGGAACTGGTCCAGTTCCACCCGTCGGGCATCATCGAGCCGGAGAACGCGGCAGGGACCCTCGTCAGCGAAGCCGCTCGAGGGGAGGGCGGAATCCTGCGCAACGCCCTCGGCGAGCGGTTCATGAACCGCTACGACCCCGAGCGCATGGAACTGTCCACCCGCGACCGGGTGGCCCTGGCCTCCTACACGGAGATCAAGGAAGGGCGCGGTACGCCCAAGGGCGGCGTCTGGCTCGACGTTTCTCACCTGCCCCGGCAGACGATCATGAACCGGTTGCCCCGGGTCTACCAGACACTGCTCGACCTGCAGATGCTGGACATCACCCGCGAGCCGATCGAGATCGCGCCCACGGCCCACTATTCGATGGGCGGCGTGTGGGTCAGGCACGACGACCACAGCACCGACGTACGCGGTCTGTACGCCATCGGCGAGGCGTCCAGCGGCCTGCACGGTGCCAACCGCCTGGGCGGCAACAGCCTCATCGAGCTGCTGGTCTTCGGCCGCATCACGGGCCAAGCGGCCGCCGCCTACTCCCAGGGGCTCACTGCGCAGCCACGCTCTGCGGCCGCGGTGGCCGCGGCACGGGCGGAGATCGACGAGCTGCTCGCGGCGGACGGGCCGGAGAACGTGCGCGCCCTCCAGCGCGCGATCCGCAACACCATGACCGAGCACGCGGGCGTCGTACGCAACGAGGACGGGCTGCGCGCCGGGCTGTCGGAACTCACCGCGATCGAGAAGCGGATGGAAGATGTCGGCGTCCACCCTGACATCGCCGGCTTCCAGGACCTGGCCCACGCCTTCGATCTCAAGTCCGCTGCTCTCGCGGCGCGGGCCACGCTCGAAGCGGCGCTCGAACGCCGGGAGACCCGCGGGTGCCACAACCGAAGCGACTACCCGCAGATGGATCCCGCGCTGCAGGTGAACCTGGTGTGGTCCCCCACGTCGGGAATCACCCACGAGAGCATCGGCCCTGTTCCGGACGAGATCTCCCGTCTGATGGAAGACGTCTCGGCCGACGGCAAGCTCGTGGAATAGACCGCAGCTATCCCGGCACGGAAGGTCCGGAGGGTTCCGAATCCATCCGGGTGCAGTGTCACAAATGAAGTCAGCATTCTGTCTTTCCCAGTGAAGAACAAAATTGGCCGATGCGGCGGAACACCGCTTCACGCAACTTCGCCGCGCAGAGAGAACTCGGAGAGGATCCGAATCATGAAGGTTGTAGTCATCGGCGGGACCGGCCTGATCGGCTCGAAGCTGGTCGCCAAGCTGAACGAGCACGGCCACGAGGCGGTGCCGGCCGCTCCCAACACCGGCGTCAACTGCCTGACCGGTGAGGGCCTGGCCGAGGTCCTGCAGGACGCCTCCGTCGTGGTCGACGTCTCGAACTCCCCCTCGTTCGCGGACGACGACGTGATGGAGTTCTTCCGCACGTCGACCAGCAACCTCCTCAAGGCCGAGGCGGAAGCGGGTGTGACCCACCATGTCGCGCTCTCCGTGGTCGGCACCGAGCGGCTCCAGGAGAGCGGCTACTTCCGTGCCAAGCAGGTGCAGGAGGAGCTGATCAAGGAGTCCGGGATCCCGTTCTCCATCGTCCACGCGACGCAGTTCTTCGAGTTCATGAAGGGCATCTCGGACGCCGCGACCGAGGGCGACACCGTGCGCCTGGCCCCCGTCAAGATCCAGCCCATCTACTCCGACGACGTCGCCGCCGCCGTGGGCCGCACAGCCGTGGGCACGCCCGTGGGCGGCGTGGTGGAGGTGGCCGGCCCCGAGGCGTTCCAGCTGGACGAGCTGGTCCGCAAGGCCCTCGCCGCCAAGAACGACCCCCGCAAGGTCGTGGCGGACCCGAAGGCCCCGTACTTCGGTGCCCAGCTCCAGGAGACCACACTCCTGCCCGGCCCCGACGCGCAGATCGCCGAGACCCGGATCGCCGACTGGTCCGCGCAGCAGCAGCGGTAGAGCGGCAGGCAGCAGGCCGTCCGGACGGGGCGGCCCCTCTCTGGGGCCGCCCCTGTCTTCTCCCGACGGCGCCGCCCTCCCCCGCCACATCACTCCGCCCCCGAAGGAAGCGTCTGGTCATGCTCAGGAACCGCACGCAGAACAGCCTCTCCGAGACCGGCCGGTACACGCCGCTGACCGGCCTCTACACCATCGACCCGGTCCACAGCACGATCGGCTTCTCCGTCCGGCACGCCATGATCTCAAATGTGCGGGGAAAGTTCGACGCGTTCGAGGGACTCCTCAAACTCGACGGCTCCCGGCCGGAACGGTCAGAGGCCTACGCGAGTATCCAGACGCAGAGCCTGGACACCGGCATCCGGGAGCGGGACACGCATCTCACCGGCCCGGATTTCTTCGACTCCGCGGTCTTTCCTCTGATGACCTTCCGCTCCACCGGGATCGTGCCGGTCGGAAACGACATGTTCCGCCTGGTCGGCAACCTCAAGATCAAGGACATCGAACTGCCCGTCGACCTCGAGATCACCTTTGGCGGTGCCGGCCAGGACACCTACGGCCAGCACCGGGTCGGTTTCGAGGGCAGGGCCACCCTGCAACGGTCCGACTGGGGACTCACGTGGAACGCAGCCCTGGAAACGGGCGGTGTCCTCATCAGCGACAAGGTGACGCTGGTGCTCGACATCTCCGCAGTGCGCCAGGAGCAGCAGCTATCTCCCGCCGCCTGACCCACTGACGCTCACGCGCACGCCAGATCTCCGGTCGCCGGGGGTCTGGCGCGCTGGTCTGTACGTGGTCCAACTCTCGACGGGCCGTTAGCGGCGGTTGATGGCTGACATGATGGGCTACATCAAGGCCGACCAGGCCACTGTGAGCGGGACGAGCTCCGTGGGTGAGGGCTGGTCGCCGGGGTGACGGCCCGAGTCAGGCCGGTGGGGATGCAACTCATTGGGCAAGGCGGCCTGTTGCCGCCCACTGAGCGAGGGTCGGGGCCGCGCTGGAGGGGGATCGCTCTGCTCGCACCATGGTCGAGAACCACACGCTTGCCCGAGCCACCTCGGAGGCGGGCGGGAGTGAGTGCCGCTCTTTGGAGTACGGCATCCTGGCAGGGGCGAGAAGTGGTCGCCGTCGACCGCTTCTCGCATCCAGACTGTGCTCCCGCTGCTGCACCTGGCAGGGCACGACGTCCTGAGCCTTCACAACCGGACGGGCGGCTGCGCCACGAACCCACGGCAGGGACGTGAGCGCTGCGAAAAGCCTGCCCAGTGTCGGCCAGTGGAGCCGGCACAAGACCTCAACGGAGTGCTCCGGGCAGCGGTCGGCGATGAAGCAGGAAGCCCTACGGCGCCAGCAGTAGAACTCGTGAACGAGGAGGAGTTCTACGGCTGTGTGAACGTCCGGTCTCGAGCGTCAACGCACGGGATTGCGCAACGGCCGTCCGTTGCCCGAGGACGCTGCCCACCGACCAGGACTGCCCCCGTGATGCGTCTACGTGGCCGTCATGAGCGCTGGCCCGACAGGCATCGGACGACTTCCACCGCTCGATCTATGCACGGAGTTGCATGCCACGTGCCGGGCAGAAACCGGGGCGGGATGGCGCGACACGCCATCCCGCCCCGGTTTCTGCCGTGGGCCGACGGTCAGCGGACCGTCCGGGCGGCGTCCTGGATGATGTCGGCGACCTTGTCCGGCTGCGAGACGCTCACCGCGTGCGAGGCGACGGCCTTCTCCGTGTGGGCCTTGGCTCGGTCCGCCATGAACTTCTGGACCTTCGGCGGGATGTTGAGATCCTGTGTGGTCACCAGGACCCACGAGGGGATGGTCTTCCAGGCGGGCTCGCCGGCCTCCTCCTCCAATGCGGCACTGGTCACGGGGCGCTGAGTGACAGCCATCAGATCGGCTGTGTTCTTCGGGACGTCCGCCGCGAACTGGTGGTTGAACTCGCTCTGGTCGATGTAGAGATCGACGCCCTGGGAGCCGTCGGGCTGGGTGATCGGTACCGGCTTGAGGGCCTCGCCGAGGGTGCTGCCCGGGAACTTCCCGGAGAGAGCGAGCGCGCTCTCTCCCTTGTCGGGCAGGAAGGCCGCGATGTAGACCAGCGCCTTCACGTTGTCGGCGTCGCGGGCGGCGTTGCTGATGACCGATCCGCCGTACGAGTGTCCGGCGAGCACCACGGGCCCGTCGATGCCGGCCAGGAGTTCCTTGACGTAGGCGGAGTCACTGCTCAGTCCGCGCAGCGGGTTGGCCGCGGCTACGACCGGGTATCCGTGCCGCTTCAGCTTCTTGATGACGCCGTTCCAACTGGTCGAATCGGCGAATGCGCCGTGGACGAGGACCACGGTCGGCTTGCGGTGCTGGGACGGTGTTCCCTTGCCGGCGCTCGCCGGAGCGACCGACGTGGCGAGAAGAGCGCCTGCGACCGTCGCTGCGGCCGTAAGAGTGAGTGGTGTGCGGAGACGGCGGTAAACAGAACGCGAGTTCATTTCGAAGACCTTTCCGGGAATTTACTGGTGCGCGGCCATGGAGGGATCCGCTTGTGATCCGGGCCTCTTCGGAGCAGAGGAATTACGTTCCTCCTCCGCTTCTGTGACAGGGAACCCGGTCGCCGTGTGACATCTACGGGTGAGTAATTTCCTTGTATTCCTTCTCAGTCGGCTTCCGAATCTGCGAAGTCTCTCCGTAGAGACCGCGGCTGAGCCGGCTCCGTAGCCGCTGTACGCGGGTGGGCCTTGCGTTGTCGTGGTCCTTGGTCGGCGGAGCAAGTGGCGCATACTGCTCGTGCGCGGTCAGCGCATGCAGCTCTTCGGGGCCGAGCGGCTCGTGCACCTCGACGTACTCTCCGTGCGGGAGGCGTTTGATGATGCCTGTCTCCCGGCCGTGCAGAACCTTGTCGCGGTCGCGTCGCTGCAGGCCGAGGGCCCAGCGTTTCGCAACGAAGTAGACGACGAGCGGTACGGCGAACAGGCCGATGCGGACCCCCCACGTCACAGCATTGACAGAGACGTGGAAACGCGTTGCGATCAGGTCGTTGGCCGCCCCGATCAGCGACACCATGTACACGCTCAGCCAGGCGGCCCCAAGTGCGGTGCGCGCGGGCCTGTTGCGCGGTCGGTCGAGGAGGTGCTGTTCCCGGTTGTCGCCGGTCACCCACGCCTCGAGGAAGGGATACGCGCCCATTGCGGCGAAGAGTCCGACGCCCACCAGTAGCGGAACAAGGTTGTCGAGGGCGAGCGTGTGACCCCAGGCGCTGATCTCCCATCCGGGCATGACCCGCAGGAGTCCGTCGGCCACGCCCATGTACCAGTCGGGTTGTGATCCGGCCGAGACCTGGTCGGGCCGGTAGGGGCCGTACTCCCAGACGGGATTGATCTGTGCGATGGCTGCGAGGAAGAAGATCACACCGGTGACCAGGAAGAAGTATCCCGCCGCCTTCACCGCATACACCCGGGCGGGTATGCCGACGACGTTGTCGTTGGTGCGTCCCGGCCCGGGGTACTGGGCGTGCCTGTGGCGGAGGGACAGGACGATGTGGGCGAGGATCAGCGCCGTCATGAGGGCCGGGATCAGCAGGACATGGATGGTGTGGAAGCGGGCCACGAGATCGTTTCCCGGGAACTCTCCGCCGAAGAGGAACATCGACAGGTAGGTGCCGACGATGGGTATGGAGAGGATCGTTCCGTTCACGACGACCAGCCCGGTGCCGGACAGAAGGTCGCCCGGCAGATCGTATCCGGTGAGTCCCCCGAACATGGCCAGGATCAGCAGGGAGAACCCCAGGACCCAGTTGAGCTCACGCGGTTTTCGGAAGGCGCCGGTGAAAAAGACCCGCATCATGTGTGTGAACACGGCGGCAACAAATACCAAGGCCGCCCAGTGGTGGGCTTGCCGGATGAGGAGGCCGCCACGCACGTCGAAGGAGATGTGCATGGTCGAGTCGAACGCCTCCGAGACCAGCTGCCCCTGCAGCGGCACGTAGCTGCCCTCATAGATCAGCTGCTCGGACGACGGGTGGAAGTAAAAGGTCAGGTACACGCCCGTGAGGACGAGGACGACGAAGCTGTAGAGGCAGATCTCTCCCAGCAGGAACGACCAATGCCCTGGGAAAGCCTTCCGCAGTGCTCCCCGGTCACTGCCGCGGTGGCCCAGCCGCTCTTTCGTCCACTGGGCGACCCTTTCACCCGACTCATTCACGGTGGCACTCCAACGGCTGGGATTGCGGACGTCTGTCTTCCATACGACCAGACACCGTGTGAATATGTGACATAACCGTGTCGCGGTTCCGTCCCCAGCACCCCGGAACCTGTCACGCGACGGCCTTCACGGTGGTCCGGGTCGTCCGGCGTGCCAGTTGGCGCCTGATGGCACGGCGCTCGCTCTCCGTAGTGCCGCCCCAGATCCCCTCCATTGGCGGGACCCCGATCGCCCAGTTCAGGCATGTCTCCATCACGGGGCACCGATGGCACACGGCCTTCGCCTCATCAACCTGTACCAGCGACGGGCCACTGTTGATGTTGCCTACAGGGAAGAAGAGATCAGGATCCTCGTGTCGGCAACTCGCCTTCTCACGCCAGTCCATGGCTGAGCCTCCTCGGTGACGAAGTATCTGGCTTGTGAGACCGGGCACTGCCCGTATGTGTGACACAGGGGTTTCCGCACATCGAGAGAGCTCGCTCGGGCCTGACAGACTTCCCCTCGGCCCCCCGTTGCACTCCTTGGGGGACAGTGGCAACAATTGGTACATCTTTGTGAGGAGCGGGCTCCCGCTTATGATGTGCACGTACGGATGAGAATGAGAGGAACACATGGTCTCGGGAACTCGCGCGGCACACAATGTTGAGATCACCGCAGAGAGCCTCCAGGAGGACCTGGCCCGCCTAGAGGTCCAGAAGCAGGCACTCGAGCGGGAACTGGCCGCAGTCGTGGCCCACCTCGGCTCCGTTCAGCGTGCCCTCAGCGCGCTCGAGGTCCTCATGCTCACTCCGGCGAGCACGGGTTCCGCCGAGCCTGCCGCCGCTCTCCCGCGCACAGAACGCCCCCGGGCAGCCGAGGCTGCGCCGGCGGACGCTGACGTCCCCGTCAAGGACGCCGACACCGCCGGGTCCCGGACCGAGTCGCGCGTCGAGCAGCCGGCACAGCGGCCGCAGACGGCGAAGAGGACCTCGCGCTCGCCCCGCACCGAAGACGGCCAGCAGCGGAACTACGGCAGGCTCACTGAGCAGATCCTGGAGTACTTCGCGGGCGTCGGCGACGCCGACGTGCGCGCTCGTGATGTCGCGGCGGCACTGGGCCGCGATAGTGACAGCGGGAGCATCAACGCGGTTCGCAGCACCCTCGACCGTCTCGTCGGCAACTCCCGTATCCGCCGGGCTGGCCGTGGGCTCTACCGCGCCCGGTAAACACCCTGACTGACCGCTCCGGACGCCGGCTCGCGGGGGACCGAGTGGCGTCCGGAGCAGCTACGCACCTGCTTGGCTCCATCGGCAGGTGCTGAAGCGTGTTCCAGGCTGCTGTCGCCGGGTACCTACATCACAGCAAGAACACTGTGAAAAGTGTATCGCATTTCAATAGTGTGCTTGGCACGTCTCCATGCCTGCTGCCTGCCGGTCACCGCTACGACGGGCAGCAGGCGGCGGGGCTCTTTCAGGGGCGGGTACCGAAGGGGCCGAGGATGCCCCCGTTGATGCGGTGGGATTCCATCAGCGTCGCGGCGTGCCCCAGGGTGTACACGTCGGCGCCTGCCAGTATGCCGGTGTACTTGTCGGACACGGGTTCGGCGGCCTCTCGGGCAACGGCGTCGAGGTATGTTTTGAAGATGGCCCAGGCATTGCCGCTGGGGCCGTACTTCGTTATGTACGGCGTGGGGTCCACGGTGGCCAGAGCGGTGCGCACGGACGCATCCAGGTCTGATATGTACCGCTTTTGGATATATGCGTCCGCTCGGGTACCGAGGCGCCCCAAGTGTCCGCCGACCAGTGTCTGCCAGCGGTAGTTCATCGCCACGTCATGCGCGTCCACCCAGGCGGGGATGCTCTCGGACATCGCGAGGTTCTCGAACGGCACCCAGCCGGGGTAGAAGACGTCCACCAGCAGGAGCGTTTTGTACTCGGGCGCGTAGACATAGATGTTGTCGGGTGCATGGTTCGGACCGTGATAGGCGAGCTTCAGCGTCTCGCCCCCCACCTCGAGCACGTACCTGTCTCGGAACGTCTCCTTCGGCACCGGGCGATTGGGATCTGACTGGTACTTGAGCAGCGCGCGGGTCTCCTCGTGGCCGATGCGCACCACATCGGGACCCAGGATGGCGGACGCTCCGATGTGGTCGGCGTGGGAGTGGGAGTACACCAGATGCGTCACCTTGCTCGGCCTGCCGTTGGCCTTGGTGACTTCACCGATGGCGCGCAGAAGGTTGTGTCCGATCGTCGGTGGCGCGTCGACGAGTACCACGCCCTTGCGTGTGGTGAGGAACATCGAGGTGTAGAAGCTGTCAGTGACCCAGTAAAGGTTGCCCTGGATCTTGCCGACGTGGTACCCCTGCGCATTCATCGCCGGACCCAGGGCGCTGGCAGGTACCGGTGCGAAGTCCGGCAAGGCTTCCCGTTCAGCAGCGCCGGCGGTCCTCGCCATCGTCGTGCCGAGCAGCCCCGCCCCAGCAGGCACAGCGGCCGCGGCGGCCGCGCCCCTGAGCACACTGCGCCGCGTGGCCGGTTCAGTTCGCCGGAGAGTGTTGGTCATCGATTCGCCTTCCAGGGCTCGCATCGGGCACGAGGTGCCCGGCATCAGACATCACAAAATCGGAGGGTTGTACACAATGTTGGATGTTGCGGTGTGTTACTGAGCACACTATGACAGTGGATGATTCCGGGGGATTAATGACAAACCGCTTCCGGCTGTCACTCAGCCGCCCCGTCCTGCTTGATCACGCGGTGAAGTCAGGAGCCGTCTCGGTCGCACGCGCAGCGGGTGCACGTCGCCCGCCGACTGGGCCGCATGCCCTGTACGTGCGCGCCGAAAGGGCACCGCCGCCAGGAGAACTACTCGATGCCCAGGGGCGCGTCTCCGCGCGCCGCTCATCCCGTAGTTCCTCAGACGAGGGAGAATCCGCGTCCGCGGCGGGAGACATCACTCATCGCATTGCTCCTCCAGCCGTCACTGACCGTCCTCTCTGCGGCTCCGCCGTCGCTGGAGTGCCGACAGGCACTCGGCCCGGGACCAGGCCAGGCCGAGGTGGCGCACCGCCACCCTCACACGATGCGAAGCGTTCGAAACACGTCGAACAATCTACATGAGCGTTCGACGCGCTCCGAACCGGCATGCCTCGCGCGATGGCCGGCCCGGGAGCAGATCACACCCGTCCGCATGACGGAGGTGCAGCACGGAGAAGCGCTGCCGATCTCCATCCATTCCGCAGGGCGCTCACGCTGTGACTGATGCCACGGCTGTCAGATGCCGCACGGACGATGGCCGTGATACGTTTCCAGATATGTTCGATGGATAGCGAACATTAGTCTCTGTAGAACTGCTTGCGCGGACGTTCCAGGCATCGGGTTGCCGGGCGGGCGCTCGTCGCCCGCGCCACGACTGCCTCCTTTGAATACGGTCCGAAGCCTTCCGAACGCCCGAGGCCGATGCGTCAGGTATGCACCCTCGTCGTTACCTGGACGACAAGACGGCACGTGCAGGTGCTTGTACAGGGCTCCCTGCAAGTCGAGTTGGCGACTCGCACTCACGATCCGTGAATCCCAGAGCGCAAACCGACCGCAGGTCCATAAGGGGCCCGGTGTGTGGGATCCAGACCCGGGTGCCCAGCGCTTGTTCTGGTCATGCAGGCCGCCGGAGTACCGCGGCGCCAGAACGTACCGACAGGAGCAAGAAGCTGATGCCGAATAGAGAAAGTGTTCTGAGCCGTCGGCGACTGCTGTACGCCATGGGCGCCCTGGGGGCGGGGTCCGCAGCTTCAGTGATCACCCCCGGAGCCGCCCAGGCAGCCCCAAAATCAGGCACTACAGCTGCGGAGTTGTACCTGCCGAGCCCGCCGAATGATGCCGTTGTTCCCATGAGGCTTCACGTGCCCGAGAGCATGCTGCGCGATCTGAGGCAGCGGCTGGAAATGACACGGTGGCCGGCGGAAGAGTTGGTGGACGACTGGTCGCAGGGAGCCCCTCTGCGGCGCGTCAAGCACCTCGTGGAGTACTGGAAGCGGCACTACGACTGGCGCAGGGTGGAGTCGTTGCTCAACAGCTTCGGTCAGTACCGCACGGTTATCGACGGGGTCAGCATCCACCTGCTGCACGCCAAGTCACCGCACGCCGAGGCGATGCCCATCATGCTGACCCACGGCTGGCCGGGATCCGTTCTGGAATTCCGTAACGTGATCCGGCGTCTGACGCATCCCACCGAATTCGGTGGATCACGACGCGACGCCTTCCACGTGGTCGTTCCCTCTCTGCCGGGGTTCGGGTTCTCCGACCAGCCCGACGATCTGGGCTGGGGGCGTGCGAGGACGGCCAAGGCATGGGCTGAGATCATGCCGCGCCTCGGATACGATCACTACCTCTCCCAGGGCGGCGACTGGGGAGCGGCAGTCAACGCCCAGTTGGGTGTGCTGCGGCCCAAGGGGCTGTTGGGCATCCACCTGAACTTCCCGCAGATCGTGCCGCCCGATCTCGACCTCGATCACCTGACTCCTGAGGAACAGGTCGCGATGGATCAGCTGAACCGGCAGCAGCAGAACGAGATCGGTTATCAGCTTGAAATGATGACCAGGCCGCAGACAGTTTCCTACTCGCTGGCGGATTCGCCCGTGGGTCAGGCTGCCTGGATCTACGAGAAGTTCGGAGTGTGGAGCGACAGCAACAAGAACCCCGAGTCCATCTGGACTCTGGATGAAATGCTGGACGACATCACCCTCTACTGGCTGACGAATTCCGCTGAATCGGCTGCACGCTTCTACTGGGAGAATTCTGACGTCACCATGAATGCCGTAGAAATTGACATCCCGATGGGCGTCACACTGTTCCCGAAGGAATTCTATACGCCGCCTCGCGCGTGGGCCGAAAGGGCCTTTTCCAAGCTCGTGTACTGGAACCAGGCCAGCAAGGGGGGTCACTTCGCAGCTTTCGAGCAGCCCGTGATCTTCGCGGAGGAAATGCGCAAGTTCGGTCGCCTGTTCCGCGGCGCGTGATCCGTATGCGCGCGACTACGAGGTGACGGAACTGTACGCACGGCGCCGTCATTGCCATCGGTTCATATCGGCCGGCCGCGGGGAGTCCGGTCGCCACCAGGCCGAGTCCTCCAGGAACTTCGCTCCATGCCCCGGCAAGCGCGCCCGCAGGGCGTGGGTGCACCCCTGGGGGTTCATGATCGGTATTCACGATGATCGAAATCGGAACTGGTCGGTCGTCCTCCTAGCCTCTCCAAGAAGGCCGAATTAAGCAATTCCACGTTGTGGCTTTTGCCACAGGCGCAACGTTCGACAAATGCCGAATGAACAAGGTAGCTTGTTCGATAGGCGCCGAACAAGGGTCTGGGTGGTCGCACGTAAAGATGTGGTCGCGCCAGTGATACCCGCCCTGTGGGGGTCGGGCTAACAACCGTCGACCGCCGACGACTGAGTGGACTCACTCGTCTACGTTCGCGTCGCACAGCAGGCAAACACTCGCACCGCCGACCTTAGGGCAATTGGATTGCCCGGACTCGGCACGCCAGAAGCTTCCTGGAGGAAACTATGGGCACGGTCAACAAGGAGATCGAGGAATTCATCCGCTACGTCGTGGAGGATGGAAGCAACTATCGGATGGACGAAATGGACAAGCTCTACGCTGCCGATATGGCCATCCTGTTCCCGAGCAAGGACGGCTCGATCGTCGCGGCACCGCGCGAGGATGTCTTCGCCGAGTTCGCGGCTCGTGGCAGTAACGGGGAAAGGGCCCTGTCCACGGAGTACCGCATTCTGCACCTGGAGGAGCAGGGCGACGACGCCACTGTGCTTCTCTACCGCCGCATGAGCGAGTCCGCTGCACCGTTCCTCTACGAGCTGCGACTCAAGCGCGGCGGTGTCCGCGGTTGGCTCGTCGCCGGCGAGACCGTAACGCCTTGGCCGGACCCGGAGACTGCAGGCGCGTTCCTGCCTCCACGGCAGACCGTCTGAGCGCCTTCAACGGGGCGCAGCGGTCCATGCATGACACGGGAAAGGGCGCCGCGTCAGCAGTGCTCACGTCCTCATGGACACGCGCCCCGTTCTGGCGGCGACAGCACTTCCGAGAGGTAACGGGCGACGGCATCCCCGCTGTCACGATAGCCCGCCCACCCACGAGCAGCGCTGTAATAAGAGGTCCTAACAAGGGCGTTTGACGTGGCGGTAAGTGAAGACAGGTGGGCGAGGTCGGGGAAGGCTTCATGGATGTCGTTGCGCACCGGACGGCCCTTCCGGAAGGCACGGCGCGGACGTCGCCCGCGTTCGGAACCGGGAGAGGACACCGGCTCGTGGGTGATCATGCGCTCGACGCGGTCGGTGTGAGTCCGGCGAGGGCAGGCTTCAGCTCGGTCCGCCGCTTGATGCCGAGCTTCACGAAGACTTTGCGCAGGTGGTACTCGACGGTGTGTGCGCTGATGAACAGGCGGGTGCCGATCTCGCGGTTCGTCAGCCCCTCACGGGCCAGGCGCGCCACATTCAGTTCCTGTTCGGTGAGCCGCGCTGCCGATCCCCGTGCGTGGACCCGCAGGGTCTCGCCACAGGCGCGCAGCTCGTCCGCGGCACGCTGGGCAAATCCGTTCACTCCGCAGGCTGTCAGTTCCTTGTGGGCGGTGCGGAGCTGCTCGCGCGCCTCGGCGGTCCGCCCCTGGCGGTTGAGTGCCTCGCCGTACAGCAGGCGGCACCGCCCCTCCCAGATCGGGATCCGCTCGTGCTCGAAGCGCGCGATCGCGTCCAGATACAGGTTCTCGGCCTTGTCCCCCGCACGCAGTTGCGCCTCGGCCATCGCCAGTACGGCCAGCGCGTATCTGGTGCCCACCGGCCGTGTAACGCGGGCCAACTGTTCGAGTGCCTGCTCGGCGAGTGCGTGCTCACCGGTGTGCGTGGCCGCTTCCACCAGTTCGAGCAGCGTGCGCATCGCGAGGTTCAGTTCATGGGTGTACGGCAGCTCGCGCCGGCCGCAGGCCACCGCCTCAGCGAAGCGTCCCAGGCCGTTGTAGAGGACCGCCTCGGAGAAGTTGGCCGCGCTCTGCGCGTATCCCTCGCCGCGCGCGAGCCCGTCGGCCCGAATCCGCTCGGCCAAGCGCTCCGCCTCGTCGGCCTGCCCCCGGTACGCGGCGAGGAGGAGTCGCCCGTACGGCGGCAGCGGGTTGCCCGTGACTTCCTTGATGGCGTCGATCTCGTCGCAGGAGGCTTCCGCCCCGTCCAGGTCGCCGTCGGTCATCTGTACGAGCATCAGCAGGCTCAGGGCAATCGGCAGCACGGTGACGACGCCTTCGGCGCGAGCGAGCTCGACCTGCCGGTCGGCGAGCGCACGCAGCCCGTCGGGATCCCACAGGTCCTGGGCGGCGCGAGAGGCGAACCACATCCAGTGCAGTTCGAGGAAGTCCGGCGCCTGCTCGAGGAACGCACGCTGGGCCCGTCGCAGGGTGGGGAGCGCCACCGTCTGCCCTTCGGTGGCCAGGAGCGCCTGTCCGCGCAGGATCAGGTCCCGTGCCCGGTCGGTCTCCTCGGCGGCGGGCGTGGCGCCGAGGATCGCGTGCGCGACGGCGGCCACCTGCTCGGCGTCACCGAGCCTGCCGCCGTAAGTCGCCGCCGCGAGCGCTTCGATGTAGGTGTCGCGGGCGAGGACCGGGTCGAGCCCTTCGAGCCCCCGTGCCGCGTCGAGGAGGTTCTGCGCTCCGCTGCGGTCACGCCGTAGCGCGTATCCGGCCCGCGCGCGCAGCCGCACCACGAGCGCCTCCTGGAGCGCAGTGAGGGGAAGGACGCGGGCGGACTCGAGCAGGCGCAGGGCCGCGTCCGACGCGCCCGCGTCGTGCTTGGCCTCGGCCGCCGCGATCAGCCGCTGCCCGCGGTGGAACGGCGAGGGTGTGAGCTCCGCTGCCCTCTCAAGGAACGCGCCGGCAGCTGCCGCGCCGCCGCGCGTTCGTGCGCGGACCGCGGACTTCTCCAGATCGGCGGCGACCTCCTCGTCCGGTTGCAGGGTCGCGCTGGCCCGATGCCAGGCCCGGCGGTCCGGGTCGTGTTCGGCGTTGGTGACGTCGGCCAGAGCGGCGTGGACGCGACGTCGGTCGCCCGGTGACGCCGCCCGGTACACGGCCGACCGCACCAGCGGATGGCGGAAGCCGACGCGGGTGCCGATGATGAGGGCCTCGGCAGCCTTGGCCGTGTCGAAGGCTTCCGGGCCCAGTCCCAGTACTGCGCTCGCACGCCACAGCAGCCCCGGGTCACCAGTGGGTTCGGCGGCCGCCAGCAACAGCAGGAGGCGCGTCGGCGGGGGCAGCGGCGCGAGCTGCACGACCAGGCTCTGCTCGATGCGGCTCTCCAGCGGCAGGGAGCCCGTCAGGGTGAAACCGCCGGCGATCTGGGCCGGGTTCAGTGCCCGGGGCAGTTCGCGCAGGGCAAGCGGATTGCCACGAGCCTCCGCGATCAACTGGTCGCGCACCCGCCGGTCGAGACCACCGGGTGCGGCCAGGCGCAGCAGCTCGCACGCGTCCTCGTGGCCGAGCCCTTCGACGACCATGTGGGGCAGGCCCGCGAACACCGGATCGGCCTGGCGCATGGCGAGCACCAGGACGATGCCCTCCGCGTCCAAGCGCCGGGCGGCGAAGGCGAGGGCACGCGCGGACGCCTGGTCGAGCCACTGTGCGTCGTCGACGACGCACAGCAGTGCCTGCTCTTGGGCAGTCTCGGTGAGTAGCCCCAGCAGAGCCAGTCCCACGAAGAACGGGCTCGGCGCTGCGGCGGTGCGCAGCCCGAACGCCACCTCGATTGCCTCCTGCTGCGGAGTCGGCAGCCTGGCGGCCGAACCCATCATGTGCCCGCAGAGCTGTTGGAGGCCGGCGTAGGCGAGTTCCATCTCGGACTGGGAGGCGACGATCCGCTCGGTGCGCACGTGTGCCGCGGTCCGTGCCGTGAGGTGGTCCAGGAGCGCCGTCTTGCCGACACCGGCCTCACCGGAGACGACCAGCGCCCCGCTGCGGCCACCGCGGGCACCGCCCACCAGCGCTTCCAGTTCCGCCAGCTCGCGGTGTCGCCCCCGCAACGGCGCGATGTCAGGCACCATGTCCGCCTTCGTCGGGAAGTATCGCTCCGCCATGTCCGTCGTCCAAGAAATTCTATCGGAGCCTTGTCCTGAACCGCCAAGTGTCGCGGTGAGTATCGACCGCCCGTCACAGCGGCGGGGGCGTCACCGAAAAGAGGGGGTATGACTCATTTTGTGCATTCGAAGGCCGGTGTCGACGACCCGGTCACCGTCATGAAGAGCTACACCGTGCTGGCGGAAGAAGCCGGCCGCTTCCCGCAGGCACCGCCCCCCTCACCCAGACGCGTTTCGTCCACGTCGTCGGGTGGACCTCGGGCGGCCGGCCATGCCCTTGGCCACCTGTCGCTTGCGCATAGCGTACCCAGCAATGCTGGCAGCCCGCGCTGCCAGGGCAATCGGCGGCCAGACACGCCAACGAGGAGCACACGGTCGCAGCCGCAGATAGCCTCTGACCGCAGGGCGGCGGGCCGCGGCCCTGCCGCGCTGAATCAGAGCGTTCGATGTCAGTGCTGTACGGCAGCATTCCGACCCAACAGCCCTGCACGCAGTGATGGAGAAGAACCGTGACCGGCCAAGATCTGAGCCCTGTGCTCCCCGTCGACTTTCTCCGCACGGCAATGGCCGGCCGCAGCCCAAACGACCCGGTGGTGCAACTGGCGGCACAACAGGCCCGAACGGCGCAGCCCGGGCATGCACAGTCAGCTCTGGTGGAGGCTTTGCTGTCTGGCCCGTACGCGCAGGAGGCACCCTTGTGGCTTCTGGAGACCACCGTGGAGGCAGGTCTGGGGGCCGAGGGGGAAGCGTCTGGCGTCGGCCAGCAGCCCGCACTGGTCGCGACTGCCCTCGAGCACCCGTCGTGCACGGCCTCACTGCGGGAGCAGGCCCTCAGACGGTGCACGAGTGAGCAATTGGGCATGCTCGGGACGCCGCGTGCGGATGCACGCCTCGCCGCCACGGTTGCTGCGGAGCTGCGTGCACGCAGCGGTGCACCGCTGCCCATGACTCCACAGCTGCTTCAGGAGCCGACTGCGGCCCAGACCGTGCTGCAGCAAGGACCGCTGCACCCTCTGGTGTTCGAGGCTGCCCGGGACACGCTTCCCACCGAGCCCGATCCGGACAAGATCGGCGAGGGATCCGACACAGACGGCACGTGGAAGCAGTACAAACAGGCGTACGACGCGTGGCGCAGCATGTGGCGTCAGGTACTCAACCGCCATCCGCACTGTCACCGAGAGCTCATAGCGTGGGCTGCCGATGCCGGCGCCGAGGGGCTGATCCGCGACGAGCTGCTCGGTAGTCTGCCCTGGGCGGTCGAACCCGCGCTGCTGGCCGAGCTCGCCAGGGCCGACCTCGACCGCTTCTCCTTCGAAGTGCTACTGGCCCGGGGCTGCCGCATGCTCCGCGCCGGATCGGACGAGCAGCAGGTCCTGGAACACTTCGCCACGGACCTGTCTGCAGTGACGGACGACGAGCAGACGCTCTTCCATCATGCCCTGCGCCGAAAGAGCAGCACATTGCTCGACATGGGGTGCCACGCACCGATCACCTGGGCGCAACGTGCCGCGGTGGGAACATGGCGCCACATCCTCAGCCCCACGCAGGCCAAGGACGGCTACCGCCCTGTCCAGTGGCAGGCGTCCGCCGCCCTGCTCACCGATCTCGCCACGCAGTTCGCCGAGACCGCCGCCTGTGCCCTGCCCTACTGGGAGCCTATGGACCGCTATCGGGGAATCACCGCGCGCGAGGTGACCTGGGTCCGCGACATGGTGCTGCGCCTTCCGACCATCACCGAAGACGTCAGGGCCGGGGTCGGCCCCCTCGTCCGCGACGCGCACGAGCGGCTGAGCTACCGTCACCCCGGCCTCCAGCCGCGTCACGACGAGCGCAGCGAGATCCAGGAGAGCCTGAACACGATCGAACGCGTGCTCGCAGACCCTGCCCCCGCGACCGGCGTGGAACGTCGCCGGACCGCGCTCGGCGCTCCCGACGAGGTGACCGTGCGCGACCTGGCCCGTCTCCAGACGCAGGCACTGAGCGACTATCTGACTCGGCACGCCGGCGACGACTCCCTCGTGGAAAAGGCCCTGCTGTCCTGCGCCGCCAGCGGATACCGGTCGCGTGACGACTTCGATAATGTGCTGCGCCGCCACAGCTGTCCCGACACGGTGCTGCTCCGTCTCACCGGGCGCCTGCGCACCCGTCTTGGCGGCGGGCCGTCCTGGCGTGAGGCCTGGACCCAGCTGGTTCTGGGCAGAGCGGAGGCCGATCCGGCACTCGTGCGCGCCCTGCCTGCCTGGACGGCGCTGCGCGCCCGGGGCGACTACCACGCAACCGCGCACGCCGCGGTGGTCACGGCCGTACGCGAGGCTCTGGGAAGTGATCAGGAGGCATGGGACCGCTTCGCGGCCTGCCCCGCCACCCACTCCGGCCCCACCGCCTGGCTGCGTCTGGGCGACCTGCTGGACGCAGCCGCCGCGGGGAGCCCGTGGCCGAAGCCGCCGGGCAGCCGATAAGCCCTGCCACGGCCTCAACGGGCACGAGACCCTCTCACTGAGCGGCTATGCGTGCCAGGTCTGCGCTGAATTCCCGCAATTCCGGCGACGGGCGTGGCGCGGACTTGACCAACTGCGCTACAAGGCGGGCTTGTTTGGAGATGCAGGAGGGGTCCATCAGCCCCGGCCCGCCCGGCTGCGGCGGACCCGTGGCCTGATCCGCCATGGCGAGAAACGCCGTGGCTCTGTCGGTCGGAGCCAGGTAGGTGACCTCGGGCACCGTGACCGTGGCACCGTCGTCCATGTACAGGGAGATGGTGAAGGTGTAGATCCAGGGCATCGACCCCTCTCCGTACCGCTCGGGCCCCACCGTGAACGCAACCCGCTCCTGAGCATGCGGCGGCAGGGTGTACTTCATTTTCCGGTGGATTACGGCTCCCTCGCGGGCTTCGGCCGGGATCTTGATGTCGTACTGCGCAGTGATGTCAGTCGGCCCGGCCCCGTAACGGCAGAACACCTCAGCAGCGGAAACAAGGTTCACTTCAGCACGGGTGATCAGAACGGGGTTGTCTGCACTGTTCCTCAGCGTCGCGCTGACGACGGACGCGGGCACCCGAGCCTGTTCGGTGACTTGTCCGTCGAAGACCACATCGGCAGCGACGTTCTGCTCCCGGTCGACGTCCGAGTCGACCAGTTCGACCGCCGGCGCCGGCTCGGGCGCAGGTTTGGGCTGCGCATCGGGCCAGAAGAGAAAGATCAGTCCGGCTACCCCAGCGACCGCCGTAACAACGGCGCCGACGATCTCGAGCGTCCTGTTCTGCTTGTGCCAGAACCCTCCCTCCGGCTGCGGGCCGCTGTCCCCGGTTTCCGCTGCGACCGCATCACCCTCCGGCCGTGTGGATCCCTGACCGTCCTCATCGCCCGTTCGCCTGCCTGATCGCGGCGGCGCGGCGCTGCCGCTTGTCTCTTCCCTCGAGGGCCGGCACTGCTCCCCCTCATGTAATCCGTCTGTCTCTCCAGAGCTCATGTCCGTCTCCTCCCCCGCCCCCATAGCAGCCATCCACCCACACGTAGCCCAGCGACGGTTCCGCGCAAACGACCATCACCGACCCGAAACCAGGTGTGGGCTGGCGCCCTGCCAGGGTGCCTCGCGCACCCGCGGCCTTCGCCGCCCGGCAGTGCGTCCCAAGGCACTGCCGGGAGCGGGTAACGCAGGCACGGAAGGTTCTGTATAGGGAAGTTCACTCCTCCGCAAGGAGCCTCTCTCGCAGCTGGGCCAGTGTGCGCGCCAGTAGCCGGGAGACGTGCATCTGGGAGATGCCGACCTCCTGCGCGATCTGCGATTGGGTCATGTTGCCGAAGAAGCGCAGCAGCAGGATCCGCTTCTCGCGCGGCGGGAGGCTTTCCAGCAACGGCTTGAGGGACTCGCGGTACTCGACGCCCTCGAGTGCCTCTTCCTCGGCTCCCAGGGTGTCCGCGACCGTCGGGGACTCGTCGTCGGTGTCGGGGATGTCCAACGACAGTGTGGAGTACGCGTTCGCGGACTCCAGGCCCTCCAGGACTTCCTCCTCCGAGATCGACAGCTTCGTGGCCAGCTCGTGGACCGTGGGCGGTCGGCCTTGTTCCTGCGACAGCTCCGCAGTGGCCGTGGTGAGCGCAAGGCGCAGTTCCTGAAGGCGCCTGGGTACACGCACTGCCCAGCCCTTGTCACGGAAGTGGCGTTTGATCTCACCGACCACCGTCGGGGTCGCGTACGTGGAGAACTCCACGCCACGCTCCGGGTCGAAGCGGTCGACCGACTTGATCAGACCGATGGTGGCGACCTGGGCGAGGTCGTCCAGCGGCTCACCGCGGTTACCGAAGCGGCGTGCGAGGTGCTCCACGAGCGGCAGATGCATCCGGACCAGCCGGTTGCGCAGCTCGGCGTACTCCGGGCTGCCGCCTTGCATCGCGCGCAGTTGGAGGAACATCGCTCGCGCGTCACTACGGTCGGCGGCGGACGACGTAGTGCGAAGGGGCGGCTGGGGGGTGGGCTGTGTTTTGGTCCGCCGCTTGACTCTGGCCAGCGCGGACTCGACGTCCTGGGCCGTGGCCACGAGCGATCCGATCGGTCCTTCACTGGCCATGAGGGTTTCGCGCAGCGCGGCAATGTCGTCCCTGTCGTGGTGGTCGGCCCTCGCCGCCTCCCGCCCGCGACGGACGGCCCCCGCAGGCAGTGCGGCAACTTCATCCTCGTCGTGGTGGCCGGTCATCACTGCCTCCCCTCGCCCGTGTCGATCACGCCCAGCTCCTGCAGCTGGCTTCGTACATCTTCCAGCGCCTGGCGGGCGCGGTGCAGATGCACGCGCGCGGTCGCGACCTGGATTCGCATCTCCTTCGCGGCATCCCCCAGCGGCTGTCCGGCAATCGCGCAGCGGCCCATGACTTCGCGCTGTTTGTCGCTGAGGGACACGATGCGCTCCAGCACCGTGCGGTAGGCGCCGCGCGCATCCATCCAGGACGCCAAGTCCACCTCCGCCGCAGCCCGATCGTGGTGCTCTGTATCGAAACCGATCGAGCCGGCTTCCTTCTGCAGTCGCAGCACCTCCCGCACGACGGTGGTGCGTAGCCATGCAGGCCAGGCCCTGACCGGTTCCAAGTGCGGGGCGTTCCAGCGCTGCCAACATTGCAGGAAGGCCTCCTGGACCGCGTCGTCGGCCAGAGTGCGGCGCCCTCCGGAGACGAAGATCGCCTGCGCCGGAAGGGGCCGGTACCACGTACGGAACAGGGCGTCGAACTCCTCCTCGGGCGGGGCTGTCATTGAGGATCCTGCTCGTCCAGGCGGACGCTCCATGCCGTGCCGTCCTGGTCGCTCACCTCGGCCCTCCCCCCGCGGACGGACAGCTCACGTGCCATCCGGACCATCGCCCGGGCACGCACCCGCTCCCTGAGCAGGTATCCGCAGGTCCGTACTGCCGCTCCCGCAGCAGCCGCCCCGGTGCCCACTATCACCCAACTCCACTGTCCTGTCACGGCGTTGGCCTCCCGAGGCTCGAAGTGCTTTCACCAGGTAGAGGAATCAGGCGCCGAAAACGTGTACACGCCCCACCGACTCCAGCCGAGAGGCGACTGGACGATCCTTGTGGCTCGGATGAGTTGGCCTGCAAACCGATGAGCACACCGTACGAAGCGGGGCCGGGACTGGGCTGCCCCTCATCGACACGACGAACGAGGTATTCCACCAGGAGCGGGAAGGAATACCGTTCTACCAGGCGGGGTTCGACAGGATCGGCACCTTCCACAACCTGAAGCGACTGCTGGCCCGGGGTGCGCGAACTGGACCACCCGGTATTCTCCCCCCATGGCATAAGCGCCTGGCTGGCATCCATCAGGTGCTGTTCGAGAACCGTAGGTTCGAGGAGGGCCGCTGGGGCGCGGAGTTCCACCCAGACCTCTCTCCCACCTGCGACGATATCGTCATCGCACCCCACAAGAACATCGACGTCCTGGCCACGACCGACCTTGACGTGGAGCTCCGTCAGCACCGGGCGGAATACATCACCGTCACTGGGATGATCGGCACCATGTGCGTCGAGTCCACCGCGTAGCTGCATGGGACGAGGTCACCACGTGACCATGTTCGCCGACACCACCGCCACGGACGCGGGACTCGAGGACCTGCGACGCGATGACCGGACGGCATCCGGCCATCTCTCACGCCGCGGTACGACGTCGATCAGTACCTGAAGGCCGTCCGCGCGGCACTCATCTGAGCCGCCCGCAGTTTGAACGCCGGATTGATTCCTGGACGTATCTCGACCTGTATGTGGTGCGTGGTGATGAGGAGAGGGCCGGGGCGATCGAGGCGTCACTGCGTGGCAAAGCTCCAGGCCGAGCACGGAACGGTGCTGGTCGTGGTCGAACAGCCGGCCTCGACCGGTGCGTTGCCACCCGACCGTCGCACGGACACGGGCTGTCCCGTCGCGCATATCTCTGGGCTGACGAGACGAGGGATCGCCGGGCCGGAGCTGCTGCAAGGGCAGGCCACTGGCCCTGATCCGCAAGATCGGACGGCGGCTGGCCGCCCTGTTGCGCCCGAGGGCCGCGCCGCTTCCTGACGTCCTGCTCACGAGACCTACGTCCTCATGATGTGAGGCTGCTGGGGTGAGCTTCACACGAATGTGTGGATTATGTGATGGGTCGTCACAGGCGCTGACCTTGAATTGTCTTGGAGAGAGTAGGACGGAGTGATCTCGTCACTTCGTCGATGACTTCTGTCGAGGCCTTCCAAAGGACGAGCACATGAACCAGATCAACGTCGCGCACCCGCACGCACCGATGAGGGACGAGGCAGTTCCGTCTCGCTACGCGCTGAAGGTCGGCGACATCGATGTCACAGTGATCAGTGACGGGGTGCTGGCGATCAACCCTGCGACGCTGGCCACCAACGCCGCCAAGGCCGAGCTGTCGGCCTGGCTCCGTGACAACTTCCTGCCGCCCGAGGTGATCGACTACCCACTGAACGTGTCCGTGGTCCGCAGTGGGGACCGGACCATCCTCATCGACTCCGGGCTGGGTACGGAGTTCCCGGGCTTCCCCCGGGCCGGGCAGTTGGCCATGAGGCTGGACGCTGCCGGGATCGATCCCGCATCCGTGACCGACGTGGTGCTCACCCACTTGCACATGGACCACATCGGGGGACTGCTCGTCGAGGGTCTGAGGGGCCGGCTGCGCAAGGACCTCCGAGTCCACCTGGCCGCGGCCGAAGCCGAGTTCTGGCAGGCGCCCGACTTCTCCCGCACCGCCATGCCGGCGCCGGTGCCCGAGACGCTCGTCACGACCGCCGCACGGTTCCTGGATGTCTACCGCGGCCAGTTGCACCCCTTCGAGACCGAGTTCGAGGTCGCGCCCGGCGTACTGATCGAGCGCACCGGGGGTCACACTCCCGGTCACAGCATCGTCCGCCTGGAGTCGGGTGGACAGCGGTTGACGTTCGCCGGTGACGCTGTGTTCCAGTGCGGGTTCGACCAGCCCGGCTGGTACAACGGCTTTGAACACGACCCCGAGGAGTCGGCCCGGGTCCGGATGCGTCTACTGAAGGAGATGGCGGCGAGCGGCGAGCACCTGATGGCCAGCCACCTGCCGTTCCCGTCCGTCTGCCACGTGGCGACGGCCGGCAACGCCTTCCGTTTCGTGCCGACGGTCTGGGACTACTGAGTCTCGGCATCGCTGCCGGTTCAGCCTGAGGGCCTGGGCGGCGCGGATACGGGCAGGCTGCGGCGAGCACCGCGGCCTGCCCGCGCAGCGCGGACCCCGTTCCGATCGCCGAGCCCCGTCGGATGCCGAAAACCCAGTCCCGGTGAACACAAAACGGGGACAGACTCGGCCATTCAGCCACCGCGCGTCAGGACAGCCCGTGCATCGCACATGGACGTCCACAAGGACGACTACGCAGAGACTTCTGCACCTCCGCAGCGCCTGCGAAATGGCTTCCTTCTTCACCGACTCCCTACAGCAGGACCTGGGTCGACCTGCAGGTCCGCTCAGGACTCGTGGCGTGGTGGCGCGGGGCCGGCCCGGCTTCAGGGGATCATCACGCAGTGGTTCTCGATGACCCTGCCACCGCGATCGAGTCCGCCGCAAACGGCTAGCCTCGGGTACGCCCTGATCTCCCGGTTGACGACGAACCGCCACCGCGAGGCGTTCGCCTTGCTCCCCCGGTAGTCGCCGACAAACGCACGTAGCGTCCCCGGCAGGCCGTCCCTCGTGGTGACGGTGATGTCCTGGACGTAGTCGCGGCCCTGGTATGCGGTGGCGACGCAGATGTAGGTGCCGCAGGTGGACTTCACTTCGGCACTCGCCGGCGCCGCCGTTACCAACAGCAGCCCTGCGGTGGTCGTGAGCGCGGCCGTGACCGTGGCGATCCGCCGTCGTGTCCTTCGTGCTGTGGCCATGAATCCTCTCCTCGTTCGCGTGCGCCGGCATCCCGTGGTTATGGGTTTGTCTCGCGCGTCACGGTCTGCTCCGGGCAGCCGTCCGCCACCTCGCGCAGCGCCGCCGCCTCAGCCTCGTCCGCCGACAGGCCCCAGCGGAGCTTCATGTCTTCCCACTCGGCGAGGTAGCGGCAGTGCGCTTCACCCGCCGGCGGCAGCTGCTCGGCCTGGTTCCGGTCGGACTTGGACTGGTGGGAGCGGGCGGTGGCAGCGGCGAGACTGGTGGCGTCTCCGGGGTCGTTGGCGTACGCCTCTGGGCGCTGCGTCGACCATGTCGAGGCGCCGCTGTGCCAGTCCTCGGTGAGCAGGACCACGTCCTGCCTCACCCCGGTCACGGGGCCGGCTCGTATGTCACGGTCTGCTCCGGGCAGCCGTCCGCCACCTCGCGCAGCGCCGCCACCTCGGCCTCGTCCGCCGACAGCGTCCAGCGGAGCTTCGTGCCCACCCACTCGGCGACGTAGCGGCAGTGCACCTCGGCCGCCGGCGGCAGCCACTGGGCCGGGTCCTGGTCCGACTTGGACCGGTTCGAGCGGGCCGTGACCGCGACCAGACTGGCGGCCGCGCCGAGGTCGTTGGCGTACGCCTCCCGGCGCTGCGCCGACCAGATGGAGGCGCCGCTGTCCCATGCCTCGGCGAGCGGGCCGATGTGGTCGATGTCCAGGCTGGAGGCCGAGGTTACCCACACCTGGTCGTAGTATGACCACCAGCGGCCGCCTGTCAGGCGGCACTTCGGACCCACCGTCGGCGGTTCCACCGCCTCCGCGATCAATACCTCGGCGCGGGTGTTGCAGCCGTCGGACGGGTTCGCGCCGGCGTTCCAGTGCTTGAAGGCGTCCCGGTCGTAGCCGTCGCGGGACTCGACCGCCACCGGCAGACGCACGATGGCCTCGGACAGCGGAAGCGTCTCAACCGCTTGGGCGGGCGTTGAGACAGTCAGGGGCAGGACGGCGAGAGCAGCGGCAGCCAGGCCGCGCAGCACAGACTTGAGCATGCACCGTTCATAACGGCCCCTGAGGGGGCGCTGTCAGGCGTTTGCCGAGTGCGCCGCCCGTGTGGGTGCACTCGTCATACCGGCGTTTGCGGTCCGGCTCCCCACGACAGCGGGTCGTGCTGTGCCCGGAACCCGGCGCGGGAAGGCGAGTGACCGGGCAGGGCGGCTTGTTCAGTGGGGCGTCGGCGCCTGGCCGGATGCGTTGACGGGCTGGCGCAGGTCGAGGTAGCAGCGCAGACGGACACCTGGCTGGCCCGCATCCCGTGTCGTGCGCTCCACCCCGGTGGTCGCCCACCGGGCGGCCAGCGCCGTGTGGAACGCGAACGCGGTCTCGTCGTCGGCCGCGGCGACATCGACCACGACCAGACCCGGCTGCGACACATGCACGTCGTTGATCGCTTCCATGCCCCGCACGACGCGCTACCGAGTAGGCCGGTTCTGCCACGACCTCGGATTCACCCTGACGGGGTTCGTTCGTTGCAGCACCTGACGGCAAGCCAGCCGGGGAGTTGCCCCGGGCCCCGCAGGGTGACCAGGCGCAGGGAACTACTGACAACCGGCAGCCATGGTCACAAGTTCTTCACTCTACCTCCATGAGGTGATCACTTCCGGTAGGCTCCGGGCGCTCCATTCGCACCACTGAGGGGGAAATCCTCATGCGCATCCGCTACGCCCTGACTGCTTCCGCTGCCACGGCGGCCGCCGCCGCACTCGGCCTCGCCGCCGCCGTTCCGGCGCAGGCCGCCGAGTACTCCTCGGCCCTGAAGATCAAGGGCGTGCAGTACGACGCTCCGGGCCGGGACTCCAACAAGTGCTCGGGCGGCAACACCAAGAACGAGTACCTGACGATCAAGAACTACTCGAAGACGGCGACCGTGAACCTGAAGGGCTACAAGGTCAAGGACGCCGCCGGGAACACCTTCACCTTCAAGAACAGCCACACCCTGCAGCCCGGCGACTACGTCAGCCTCCGCGGCGGTCGCGGCACCGACTCCGACGGGAAGAACGTCGTCTACCGGCAGAACTGCAACTTCATCTGGAACAACGACAAGGACACCATCTACTTCTACAAGCCGGGCGGTGCCCGCGCCGACGTCCATGTCTACACCAAGAAGGCCAACGACCGCGACGGCAACGGCTACATCACCTACCACGGCTGACCAACTGCCCGCTGCGCACCGACAGGCGGCTGTCGGACAGACACCCCGGCAGCCGGGGCCCCTCGCCGTACCCCGGACGCTCACAGACCGATAGGAACCAGCAGGCCGTGACGGACCGGACCGGTGACATCTGCAGTGACGACTGGCAGCGGCTGATCACTGCACGCGAGATGTATGCGCGGTCGTCCGGCATCCACTACGACGAGATCCTCCACCAGGTTGCCCAGCGGGCCCAGAGCGAAGGCAGCATCGGCAAGGCCGACATCGGAGCGCTGCTGCTGTTCAAACGCCTGCGCGCCGACACTCCCTGGGCCCGCGCGCTGATGACCACCGCGGACACGGCCGTACGGCAGGCGACCGCGGCCGCCACGGCCGCCGTGCGCACCCCCGCTCTCAGCCGCAGCGAGGCCGCCCGTGCGGGCCGGGCCGCGCTGGCCGGCCTTCCCGGCTTCACTCGCGGCGACGCACTGGCCTCCACCGTCCTCACCGCGGCCGCACCCCACCGTATGGCTGTCTACGACCGCCGCGCCCACACCGCCCTGAGCTCCCTGGGCATCTCGCTCACCCACGCTTCTGGCCGGTACAGCCGCTACATCGCCGCCCTCGACGACCTCCTCAGTCAGGCCCCCTCCCCCGCCCACGCCTGGACACCCCGGGACCTGGACATCGCCCTGTACTGCCTGCCACCCAACTCAGCCGGCATGGGCAGCGCGTAGAGCCCCAGGCCGGCGCCGCGCCACCCCTGGCAGGGGGTGGCGCGCCGCGCGGGGACAGTGCTGTGCCCGATGTCCGGGCCGGGCCGTTTGCCGACCCGGCCCGGCCCGGCTATCGGCTCAGGCGGTGTGTCAGTGACGGCCGCCGTGGCGGTGGTGGCCCCACGACTGGCTGTCGATGAAGCGGCGGTGGTCATTGCGAAGAGTGGCCGTGTCGGAGCGGTTGCCCCACACGTAGTTGCGGCGGTCCTGGTAGACGTCGTGGCGGGTGTCGCGGCCCTGGCCGGTGTGGACGCGGACCGTGGCGCGGCCGTCCAGGCGGTAGTGGCGGAAGGTGTAGGTGTGGCCGTCCTCGTCCTTCAGGGTCCAGCCGTCCAGGTTGACCGCGCGGCGGGTGTTGTTGGTGATCTCCACCCATTCCTTGTTCAGCGAGCGGTTGGAGCGGGTGTCACGGCCCGGAGAGTCGTACTGGACGTGGCTGATCTCCACGTTCGGCCGCTTCGCCCGGTGGTCGTGGTCGGCGGCCGTGGCCGGCACCGCGAGTGCGGCGGTCAGGGCGCCGACGACGAGGGCGGCGGCGGTCAGGCGGCGGGCAGTGATGGACTTCGACACAGGTTCCCCCTGCTGGGTACAGGCACAACACGACCAGGCAGGCCCAGCGGCCACGAGGCCAGGTTGTGCGTGGTGCGGTGGCGGCCGGTCGGCCGCGCAGCCACACACTGTCGACCGGACGACCGGTTCATGGAGAAGGCGTGAAGGCGTTACCAATCACTCACGTCACCATGACACTCACCTGCCATATCCATCTATGTACTAAATACACCAGATTGACGAGCTCTTCGGTAGACGAGCCTTGCAGGCACTGGCCCAAGAACCCCCCACGCCAGATCACGCCACCCCAGCCGCCGCGGCCCGTTCACTCGAAAGTGAGTAACAGCCTCGCCCTGCGCAACAGACTGTGTCTGTGAACGGCTCTGCCCCCGCTACGACAGCCAGGGACTTGTAGAACACCGTGCAGGCCGTGTACCTGCGTCCCAGCGCAGGAAGCGGGAGCGTCTCCTAAGTCGGCCAACACGCGAAGCAGCCGCGCCTCGGCGACCACCGATGTGCCGGCCTCGCCATCCTCAACCAGGTCCACCGCGGGCGCTGCCGCCATTGCTGCGGTTACGTCGCCAAACGTCTTTCCGGCCTTGCGGGCTTCGGCTTCCTCGGCCTTGCGCTGCGCCTCAGCGCGCCTCTTCGCGCGCGCCTGCGACTCAACGGTGGGCGGGGGCAGCTCCATGCAGATCTTCCGGCTCCGGCCGTCCACCGCGCAGCAGCTGCGCTTCTGTGCGGCCTCGCTTTTCACCGCCCCGTTCGCGTCTTCCTGTCCTGGGCACAGCCAGATCTGCGGTCTGCTGTCAGTGCCACATGCAACGCTGGCCCAGAAGGGCGGGTGAGAGGTGTGCCGGAGCTGATGGAGGGCCGGGTGCTGATGTGCGGGAGCCGCCGCTGGCCGTGGCCTTCTGCCGTAGCGACAGTCCTGGGCCGGCTCTCAAGACGCTATGGCGACAGGCTCGTGGTTATCGAGGGCTCGGCGACCGGAGCGGATGCTGCTGCGTGCCGCTGGTGCCGCCGTCACGGGCTGGGGGCAGACCGCCACCGGTGTCACCCGGTCGACTGGGCTGCAGTGCGGCGTGAGCGCCCGCACGACTGGCGGATGGCGGGACCGGAGCGGAACACGCGGATGCTGCTGCACGAGCGGCCGGGCCTCGTGATCGCATTTCATGATCATTTTAATGCCGGTGGCGGCGGCACCTCCGACATGTGCTTGCGCGCCTTGATCGACGGCGTGCCGGTGTGGCTCGTGTCCGGCAACGACGTGGAAGCGGGCACCTGGCTGGGCCTGGAGGTCTTCCCCAGGGGTCGGGTGCGGCGCGTACAGGCCGAACTTGCCGCCGCCCGCGCAGTACACCGCCGCTGAGCAGCTCCGTCCTCGGGGCCGGTATGGGAGGTCCCGGCGCGCCGACCGTTGGCTCCCGTCTGCCCGGGATGCGGCTTGCGTCGATGGCACCTGTAGTGGGCAGATTGGCTGGCCCTGACGGGATCTTGGCACGGCCGGGTTGCCGGGGTTCCTGTCTACTGCTTCGGGGCCCGGTGCGAGTCACCAGACCGAAGACGCCGCGACGCCCGAGTCAGGCGAGCAGAGGCCCCGACGTGCGGACGGGCGGGGGGCCCAGCCCGGTCGCGAACGGCATGCATGTCAAGGTGCGCTCCAGGGCCCGTTAGGGAGACTCCCCGGCACGAGTTCACCCGATAGTGCGGCAGCAATGCGAACGTGAGTACACGATTGGAACGCGAAGACTGGCTTCCGGGGCCTGCACGACGCCTGCGCGGCGTGGCCCGGTCAGAAGGCGAGCTGTGCCTGGCAGCCTCCGGCACATGTGCTCCAGCTTTGACGACTCCGCGCGGGCCGACGCTGCACTCGACACCTCCCCGACGCGGCGGGCCCTGTGGAATCTGCGTTCCAGCGAGGTCGCGACGATCGCGTGCCCAACCTGCGGGGCTGCCAGGCGCGCCCCGTGCCGGACCCTGTGGGACCGCCCCACAACCGTGCTGCACCGCGGCCGCACCATCCGCTATGTGAAGATGCGCTTCGCTCTGGACCTCGCCGAGCCGCATGAGCGGCCTGTCCGCCACCGGGCCGCTCCCCCGCTCTCCGGTCCGGGCTTCACAGCCACCCGTGCACCGCACCCGCAGCCGTGGCGGCTCCCCCTGCACGAGCTGGCGGACCTGGTGAATGTAAGCTTCCTCGACCTGGCCAAGGTGGTCACCGCCCACGCATGCGGCCTGCAGCGCACCGGCCTGGACGAGTTGCTCTTCGGCCCCGACCGCATCGACCAGAGTGTCGACGCCCTCACCTACGCGATGCACGACCGGCAGCTCTGGCGCGAGGTCCGCGTCCTGTCCGGCGGCCGCCCCGAGGAGATCGAGGACCTGGCCGCTCAGGAGCGGGCCGTGCGGGACCGGCTGCGCGATACGGAGCGACGCCTCAAGAACCAGCGCATCGCGGAGCTCACCGCCGCAGGGATCCTTCCCTTTCCCGCGCCCACCGACGACTCCCGGCGCCTGGCCCGGGCGTGGCTGGGCCGCTACCTCCCGGACGAGAAGGAGGCCCTCGTACGCCGCCTCGCGGCAGACAAGGGACTCGCGCCCTCGGCCACCGTCCACATCCGCTCCATCCCGGAAAAGATCACGCGCTGCATCGACAACGGATGGCTCGCCGCCCCCGTCAACGACGCGGTGCACGAGCTGCTTGAGCTCGACGGACCGGCCTTCCGGCGGCGCATCGTTGCCGACGCCGCGCAACAGGACGCACGCGATGACGCACTGTGCCACCCGCTGCTGCTCAACCGGTGGCGCGACCAACTCACCGAGACCTTGGTGGAGATGGCCCCGCGTGCTAACAACGCCCACACCAAGCACCTGCACGACCTCGCCCTCACCAGTCGGCCGCGAAGCGACGCACAGCTTCGGCGGCTTCACGACCGGCGGCGCATGTTCGCCGCCCTGCTGCAGCGCCGCTCGGAATCTGTGCGGCTGATCACCTCGCTCAACGACGGGATGTCCCTGGCCGAGCGCCGTGACCCCAGCTACCAACTCCTGAAGAAGGCCGGGGATCAGGCCTACAACGAGCTTGTCCGCCGCCACCCCGACCTCTACCGGCACATCCGGGCCCGCCTGGCCAGGTACGAGACGCGCTATGGACGTCTGCAGCTCACCGAGCCGCGGGCCCAGCTGCGCGCCCGGATCTACGACGAGCTCGACCGCATGCGCCCAGCGCACATGGCCTCGCCCGCGCGCCGCTGACGTCCCGGTGGCACATAGGTGGCCGATTGGCAGGGCGGGAGCATCGTGTCTCGTTCGTCATCCGCTGTGGTGATCGTAGCCGTTGAGGCCGGCCGGGCTGCGGTCTGAGCCCTCCCCTTGAGTGGGGCGTTCAGCCGGTACCGACGTGGCGTGGGCATCTCTCAGTTGTTGTGCGATGGCTTCGCCACCGAATTCGGTGAGGGTGGTACTGAGGCGGTCGATGATGAATCTCTTGGCGTCGGTCGGCAGGTCCGCGAACCACTTGTCGAGGAGGAGCGCTGTCTGCACCCACCTGGCACCGGGGGCGTAGGCGGCTACGGACCTGGCGATCTGAGGGAGTATTTCCAGGGTTTGCTGGGTGACCGCTTGGGGTGAGTGGAGGAGGAGCTGCGCCACGAGCAGGTTGGGGTCTTCGCGCAGCTGGTCTCGGTAGGTTTCGGCTTGGGCCATCGTCACCTGCTTGAGTTCCCACTGCGTTTGTGCTCGGGCGCGCAGGCGAAGGCGGGTGTGAGCCACGTGCTGAGTCTCTGGGTCGACGTGGACGTGCACGTGTGCCCAGTTGAGGTTCACGGTGGTCTCGCGCAGTTGTCTTGGCCGGCCGAGGAGTGCGTTGAGTCGATGCTGCAGTTCTGCTGCGGCGAGGACCGAGTGTTCGGCTGCCAGCCGTTTCGTTTCGTCGATGACATGGCAGGTCGCGGATGCGGCGGGGTCGTGATGGCCTCGGCGCGTGGCCTGCCAGCGTCCTTCGGCGTGCACGTCGAAGCGGAAATCAGCCTCAGTGCTGGCAGCCGTGAATGTTGCTGTCAGCGTGCCCTGCCGTCCCGGCCAGAGCCGGATCCTAGTCACCCGTCGAGGCGTCCTCTCTGTCGTGCTGGCTGTGGTGAGGGTCTGCCTGCTTGGTGCGGTGCATGAGCATGGTGTGGATGTGCTCGCGGTCGTGGTGGCGGGTGGTGTCGTCCCGGATGAGCCATCGTTCGGCCATGCGGACGAGATTGAGGTAGCGCTGGCCCCGCAGATCGTGGCCGGTGACGTCGTGCACGGACCGGATCAGCGTGGAGAGGATGCGTTCCGTGGTGTCCGGTCGTGTCGTGGCCGCGTCGAGCCAGACGGCGCAGGCGTGGTGTGCGGCGGGGCTGGGTTTTTCGGCCTCGAGCGTGGTTCTCCAGCCGCGGACGACCCAGGGGGCTGCTTCGGCATCCGATGTATGCAGCAGGGCCGGGAGGCCGGCCGGGTCGCGTTGTGCGGCGAGGTGTACGAAGGCGCTGGCCGCGGCATGCTGCAGGGCCTGGTCGGTGCTGGTGAACCAGGAGTCGAGTGTCTGACGGACCTGGGGGCGGAGCTTTTCGCTGCTGAACAGGGTGTTGAGAGCGTCACCGACGGCGTCCGCGACCCCTGGTTTCTGGGAGGAGGCGAGGGTGCCCAGTCGGCGGAGCATGCGTGCGGGTTGTGCGGGAGTGAGGGTTTGGAAGACGTGCGCGAGGGTCCGCAGGAGCGGTGGGCTGGTGTCCTGCTGACCGGTCCAGCGGTCGGCAGCGTTCTTGACTAGTTGTGCAGTCTGGGGGTCGAGTATGGCGGCGACGATGAGGTCGTGTGCATGGGGGGCCAGGGCGTCTTCCTGTGCCCAGTCGTCGGCCACCTGGCGCAGCAGTTTGGTGGAGCGGGAGGCTTGGAGGTCGTGCAGCGCCCAGGGGATCATGCGTTCGGCGAGTTGCGTGCCTTGTTTCTTTCCGATGTCAAGGCAGAGTTTCGCTGTCCACCGGGTGAATGGGGTGATGAGTTCGGGCCGGTCACGCCAGAAGTAGCGGACGACGGCCTCGGCGAATCCTGGCCCGGGAAAGCGCAGACGGCCGTCGGGGAGCGGATCGGCCTCGATCTGCCGTGCCAGCTGGATCAGGCCCGGTCCCTGCTGGCCCTTGGGCCGTGCTCCGGCCGGCTCCTTCTCGTCGAAGGCCTGTGAGAGAGAAGCGATCTTGGTGTGGACGCTGTCGATGGGTTCTCCGCCGTAGACGGCGGTCAGGAGCAGGTAGTTGCGGTCGTAGCTGGTTCTCTGGGGGTGGGAGTGCCAGGTGGCGAGCACGTCCATCCATCCGGAGGTGGCGTTGGCGGCGGCTGCGACGACCGCTTCGAAGCCTGGGCTTTCTGGGTCGGTTCCTCTGCCGGTGGCGCTGCGGTAGTGGCGTTCGGCGCGGATGAGTGTCTGGGCGTGCTCTTTGACCTGTCCTGGTCGCAGGTTGGCCAGTTGTTCGGTCAGGCGGTGGTCGGCGGCGAAGTCCTTCGCGTGCTCGATGCCGGCGGACTGCAGGAGGGTGGCGAACAGTGTGGTCTGGGCCGGAGGGGTTGGGGTGCGTGCAAGGTGGCCGGCTCCGTGTCCGATCTGATGCCACAGACGAGTGCTGATAAGCACGACGAGATGGGAGTCGTCCGCGTCCAGGTCTGCGGTGTGGCGGAGTTCGAGGCCGAAGTCGCAGGTGGCAGGGATGCTGTCGTCCGGATCTCGGAGGTCCAGGATCCAGCCGGTGCGTTTGTGGCCTCTGATGCCTTCGGTGCTGAAGGCGTCGCCGGGCTCACGGCGGATCCGCCTCAGGGTGCGGGGCTGGCTGGGAAGCGTCGTCAGCAGACGCAGCGCGGTCGTCCACCGGCCGCTGCCGAAGTGATCTGCGAAGAGTACGACGACGCGGTCGTCCTGCAGCCGGCGGGCGAGTTCCTCCTCGTTCTTCACCGGTACGTAGTCGGCGAGTTCCCGGTCCACCCATTGAGGAGGCAGGGGGGCACCGCTGAGGCGTTCCACTGCCTCGAAGAACTGTCCGATCATGGTGCCGTGGTTGGTGTCGGCGTGAACGTCAGCGTAGGCCCCGCCTGGGGAGGCGGGCGCCTCGTCGGAGCTGTCCGCAGCGCTGGGGGGTGTGGTGGCGTCGGCGGTGGCGGGAAGGGTGACGGCCGTCGGCTCACCGGGGGTGGCTGGCTGTGTGCCCCTCGTCGGCTCCTCTCCGCTCGCGTCGTCTCCCTCGCCGGCGCCGGGGGTACTGCCGGTGTCCTCTGTACGCACCGGACTGACTTTCGAAAATTCCGCCGTGGTGTGTGCCGGGTACGCCATGGGGTGAGTGGCGGCGGCCGGGTCCGGGGCGGGAGACGGTGAGGGTACCCGTGTGCTGAAGGTGCCGGAATCCGGCGTCGGTGGCTGTCGTGCGTCCTTCTCGTCCACGGACTGCGGTAGGTCCTCGGCGGGCCCTGCAGGTGATTTGTCGAAGACGGGCTGGGTCATGCGCTGGGTTCCTCCTCGAGAGAGGGCAGAGGGGAGGCGAGCAAGGGCAGTCCGTCAGCTGCGGCCGTCGATGATCGGGGCTTTCATCCCGACGACCCTGCCCCCGGCTTCGACACTTCCGGCCCTGATCGTGCTCGTGGCGGCACCGAGGATCGCCTGCCCTGCTTCCATGCCGATCACCTCGCCGGTCACGGTGTCGTAGTGCTGGACACTGAGGGGGCCGCTGCTCTGTCGCGTCTCCCCCTGGAAGGTGAACCGCTGGCCGTAAACGCGCTCCAGTCCTTCACGCACCTTTCCGAGCGCCTGCATCAGGTCGGCATCGTGTGCGGTGACCAGGTGGGGTTCGCGGTCGTAGCGTCGCAGTCCGAGTGCCAGGGCCTCCAGCACCGGGGCGTGGTCGGCGAGTTCGTCCTCGTCGACCGTCAGCGGCAGTTGGAGACTGCCGACCAGTTCCGCGGGAACGTCCGGGGCGTGTTCCGGCTGCTCTGTCCGCGCTGAGCGACGGCGTTCCAGGGCCGTCTGCAGCCGCTGGAACAGGAAGGTGAAGGCCGCCGGCAGTGCACTGCTGGCGATAAGAGAGAGGTCTGCGGCGTCATTCATGACTTCCCCCCGGAAAGCGACGACCAAGAACTGGAATACGCGTGCTCTTCTTACCTCCGAGACGGTGGCGCCCGCACCGCTTCCAGCACCCATGGCGCGAAAGGGACTCCTAAATAGGCCACTTCCCTGCAGCCCCGAGGCCCTATTCGAACACTCTTCGAGTTCGTGCGAACGGTGATTATGAAGTGGTTACTGTGGTTCGCGAGGGGGCGGTGACACATGAGCTGACGTCGTGTCCGATGCCAGGTGCGTACGGTGGCCGGCCTCGCGGTAGACCAGCTCGTCGGGATGGGAGGCGATTCGAGCGGTCCGCCATGCCACGTCGAAGGACAGGGACCACCCGGATTTTCGCATCAAGCGTACTACTTTCGCACAGGTGATCGGAGAAAGAAGCAGGCGCATGGCCACCGTGGGATTCACGGACAGAGTGTGGCAGGCGCACCGACTCCACCACTCTGAAGATTCCAGCCATTACCCACTGAGAATGTCAGTCCCAATAGATAACTTGCACACCGTCAGGCACGGCACGTCACAGGTGAATCGGCGTGTGAGAGTTCTGCCGACGTCTTTGGTCCGCCAGATGTCTGGTGGGGCCGTCGGTCTGCGGCCTGACAGCCGGGCGGCTTCTGCCGCCCGCCTGGTCGGTCCTTGGGTCCAATCGATGCGAGGGGCACGAGGCGCGGCCACGGTCAGCCAGGAGAAGCTCCAAAGCGGGCCACCGCTCCCGTCCTCGCGGCACTTGCATGAACCAGCAGTCGAACACGGCCGCGCCGCGCCCCGTCATAAGGTGCCCCCATGACCGACCAGGCCCGCACCCGCCGCGCCGCAGTTGCTCTCGCAGCCCGAGGAGAGGGGCAAGCGGCAGCAGCCCTGGGCGCACTCGCCCTCCAGGACAGCCCCCTGCCGGCGGACAGTCCCCTTTCTCCCCTGGCCGCAGCCATCGACCACCACGGCGGCTGCGTGCCGCTCCCGTACGGGCAGGGACAGTGCTGGGTCGCCCGGACCGGCGAGGCCGTTTCAGGAATGCTGTACGCCACGCCCCCGATCCGGTGGCTTCAGCAACAACCGTCGCCCCACCGCAACAGCCTGATCCACTCCCTCGTCGAGATCGAACTCCTCGCCGTCGCAGAATCCCACCGCACCCAGGGCGTCGGGACCGTCCTGCTCCAGGAGGCCGAGAACACCGCGCGCGCCAACGGAACCCACCTGGCCCTCGCCAAGATCCGCGTCGGGGCCTTCCCCATCATGCGCTGGTACCGCAGACGCGGATACACCATCGCAGCACAGAACGAACCCCTCGTCTTCGCCACCCGCCACGGGCTCACCTCCTGCGACGACGGATCCGATGGCTACCAACTCGCTGCGAAAGCACTGCAGCCCGGCACAGCCCTGCGCCGCACAGCCAGAGCCGGCACCCCCCTGATCCTCCTGGAGCGCGACACCTGACGCCGGGGCTGCTTCGACACGCCCCGCACTGTTCCCTGGGACAGCTGAAGTCGAGCCCGGCCACGCCGAGGGCAGCGTCAACCAGGACCAGGGTGGACGAGGGCGCGGAGACCATACCCACGTTGGAAGCCGCCGTGTCCCAGCAACGGCAGATCCCCGGCCTGGTGAGCGGCGAAGTCCTCGCGGCCGCCCTGCTGCACGACCTCGACCCAGGAGAGCGGATTCGGCACGAGCTGCGGTGGTACACGAGTCGGACAGCGCGTCGGATGCAGTGGCATGCCGACGCTACGCCACCCAGAAGAAGCCCCGTGCCGTTCGTGAGCAGCACATGATCGTCACCGACGCCGACACCGCCCGGAACGAAAGCTCCCCTACCCGGCCTGGGGCGCTGTCCTCCACATCGGTTGGCGGGTTCTGCATTACTCCCCTGCTGTACGTGGCGGGGTGGCCGTTTCCGTCAGCCAGACGTCGTCCTCGCGCTGGCATGGTCGTGTCCAAGCGGACCGCACATCCCGCACAACGCCCGGCCCTCTACGAGACGCGCTACGGAAGTCTGCAGCTCACCGAGGAGTGAGCGCAGCTGCGCGCCCGGATCTACGACGAGGTCGACCGCATGCGCCCAGCGCCCCTGGCCTCAGCCGGGCTCCTCTGACGCTCTGCGGGGAGGCAGGACATGTACTTCCCGTACATGTGTGGCGGTTCGTGGATCGGCATAGGTGAATTGCGCTCGGCACGGCTCGGGCGGTACGGCGGCCAGTGGCGGCCGAGAGCCGGTGCGGTCACCCGCGTTGCGGAGTGTGGCGAGTGGTGGGATCGATGCGGCTGAGTACCCAGCGGATGAGGTCTTTGCTGAGGCTGAGGCCGGGATTCTCCTCGAGGGCGTCGTGGAGGAGGAGGGTGATTCGTGCCCAGTTCCTGAATGATCCGTGGCCGGCCATGTCGTCGGTGTACAGGATCAGTTCGGGCTGTGCGTCGGCCCAGATGCGCTGGTAGGCGGGGATGACTGCCTGGACTTCGGTGGGGGTGAGGGGGCTGAACTGGTACCAGTCGAGGATGCGGGAGTGCAGGGCGGGGTTGTTGAGGATCTTCTGCCGGGCGTTGCCGCTGCCGACGAGGATGATGGGGGCGCGGCGTGCGTCGTCGCCCCACAGGGTGCGGAAGTATTCCAGTGCTTTGGTTCCGAGGCCTTGTACTTCGTCGATGAGCAGGACGCGTGGTTCTGCTTCGAGTGCGTCGTGGATCTGCTGGTCGCAGGGGCCGACGGATTGCGGGGGTGGTCCGGGCAGGTCGAGGCGGCGCCATAGTTGGGTGCGGATTTCGTTCATGTTGGCGCCGTTGTTGTAGCGCAGGCGGACGGTGGTTTCGGGGGCGTGGCGTCGTAGGACGGTGTGGACGGCGAAGGTCTTGCCGAGTCCGACGTGTCCGTGGATGCAGACCAGGGCGTTGTGCTTGATGGCTTTGAGGATGCGGGTTTCGGTTTCGGCTACGGCTTTGGTGGCCATGGCGTTGGCTCCGGTGAGGCCCAGGTAGTGGTCCTGGCTGGGTGGGGGGAGCTGGCTGGGGCGGGGCGAGGTGGCGGGGGCACTCACGGCTGGTCCTCGGGTGGTGTGGGCAGGGTGGATGGCGGTGTGGTGCGGGGGTCGAGTGGCCGGGTCAGTGCGGCGTCGGGTTCGGGCAGTTTGATGAGGTCGGGCAGGGCTTCTGTGGCCGGGGTGAAGCCGTCGAGGGTGCGCAGATGCTCAAGGGCTTCTTCTTCAGGCATCGTGTCCAGGGGGACGGGTGGTGCGGGGCGGGTTGCGGCTGCGTAGCGTTCGTTGCGGTTCTTCTCGGCCTTCTTCAGTTGGGCGCGCAGGCGGTCGGCTTCGCGGCGGCGGGCTTGTTTGAGGCTGAGGGCCTGTTCTTGGGTGGCTTGTTGGGCCATGGTGGCGGGGCCGAGGTGGCGGCCGGTGTGGGGGTCGTAGAGCTCGACGCGGTGGTCGTGGTGGGGGAGGTAGCGCAGGTCGACTTTCTCTCCGACGCGGCCGTGCATCCAGTCGGCGATGTAGTTGCGCTTGCGCCAGCGGACGCCGCTGTTGTTGATGGTCAGGGGTTTGCCGTGGCGTTCGAGGGTGTAGGTGTGGAGGTCTTCGGCCCTGACGGTGTCGATGAGTGCGGGGTCGGTGTCCCAGGCTTGGCGGGGAGTCCGGCCGTCCAGGCTTTTGGGGGTGTTCTCGTGGTTCCAGTGGTGGACCCAGGTGAGGACGTGGTCGACGAACGCTTCGAAGTGGAGCAGGGGCTGGTCGGGGTCGACGGGTTTGCCGCCGCGGAGGGTGGGGGCGTGGGTGTAGCCGGGCATGCCGGCGAACAGGGTCTTCTTGATGGCTCCGTTGACTGCTTCGACGTTGCCTTTGCCTTCGGGGGTGAAGGGCGGCAGGGCGATGATTTCGGTTCCCAGGACGCCGAGTGCTTCGGTGACCGTGGCGCACAGGAACTCTTTGCCGCCGTCGACACGCAGGTAGGTGGGGACGCCGCCGAACGGGCCGTGGTGTTCGTCGATGAGGATGGCGTCGCGGATGGCGACGAGGACGCCTTCGCGGCTGGGGCGTTGCGGGCTGATGGCGAGGCCGCAGATGGCCGAGGTGGCGCAGTCGACGAAGAAGGTGATCCAGGGTTTGCGGATGTGGCCTTCGATGCGGACTTTGACGCTGGCTTCGACGTGGTCGGTTTCCCAGGCGTGGTTGCGGTGGAGGCGTTCGCGTTCACCGGCCACGTCGAAGCGTCGGCGGGCGTTCTCACCGGCGCGGAGGCCGGCCCGCATGCCGGGGGTGAGGGCTTTGTTGGTGGCGCGGTGGAAGGTGGCCAAGGACGGGACGGGGTGGTCTTCGGCGCGTAGTTCCTTCCAGGCGGCGGTGGCGTTGCCGCGCCAGCGGGCTACGGCGTCGAGCATGTGCGGGGTGAGGACGAAGCTGGTGCGGCTGGGGGGCCGGTAGGTGCCGTTGTTGGCTCGGGCGTTGGCGAGCCAGCGGTCGACGGTGCGGGGATCGACACCGAAAGCGTCGGCGACGCCGGCGATCCGGGCGCGGGTGAGTCGCTCCGACTGCTCGAGGGTGTAGAGGCGGTGGATGGCGGCCGCGCGCAGGGCGTCGTGGTCGGGCGGGTGGGGCACGGGGTGTGCTTTCTCGTCGAGGGTCAGGCGGGGGCGAGGGAGAGGAGGCCGGCTCCGTAGCTTTTGGCCCGGCCGATGCCGTTCTTCAGTGCGTCGGTGAGGGGGGTGGTGTCGGTGATGCGGGCGAGGCCGTCGAACTGGGTGAGCGTGAAGTAGGGGGCCGAGCGCGTCACGCGGGTGCGGGGAAAGGGGCGTGGGACGGAGGTGATGGTGACGGGTTCGAGGCCTGCGGCGGTGGCGCGGCGCTGCCACCAGGCGAGGGCCTCGTCGCCGGTGAGGTGGGTGATCTTGCCGCGGCGTTTCCCGGTAACGGGGTGGGGGGTGGGGTTGCCTGCGGAGCGGGCGACGGTGGGGGCGGCGGTGATGCGGTAGCGGACCGTGCGGCCGGGAGTGAGGAAGTTCAGCAGCGGGGTGAGGTCGAGGGTGCGGCCGGTGCCGTAGTGGGTGGGCAGGGCGGTGAGGTCGGGCGGGTTGGCAGTCTGGACGAGGAGGACGGGATCGGGTCCGGGTTCGGTGCGGAACAGGAGGCCGGCCCTGGCCCGTGGGGTGGGACCGGCGTGGTCGGGGACCAGACGCATCAGGGTCTTGTGGAGGCTGTCGACGTCGGCGAGGTCCGCTCTGACCGCTGGATGGCGGGGGTCGAGGATGAGGCGGGAGAGGCTGGTCACGCGGGTGCTCCGTGCATGTACGTGGTGAGGGCGTCGAGAGGGCGGGGGCCTGCGTACAGGTGGGCGGGCAGGGCTTCGGTGGTCATCCACAGGGGGCGTGGCAGGTGGCGCCGGGCGTGGCGGGTGAGGTTGACGGGTTCGCTGGTGCTCTCCCGGTCGGGCGGTGTGGCGGGGTCGACTCCGGGGGGCGGGTGTTCCCAGACAAAGGTGGTGGGCAGGTCAGTGCCGGCGGGGCCGGGCGGCCGGCTGCGGGTCAGGGGGACACGGGTGAGCAGTTCCTCGACGGGGTCGGGGCTGTCCGGGTTGAGGACGAGGGGTTCGTCGGGCAGGCAGGCGCGTCGGCCGAGGAACAGTCCGAAGCGAGGCCGCTCCAGGGTTTCGGCGATGTGGCCGATGAGGAGGGCGGGCCCGGTGACGGCGACAGTGAAGACGGCGTCGGTGAGGTAGTCGCGGTGGGAGACGAGAGTGGCGGCGGCCACCTTTCGCCGGGCGCCTTCGCCGGTGTGAAGGCCCTGCTCGCGGGGGCGGCCGCCGCCGACGGTGTGGAAGTCGCGGTAGCGGGTGCCCGGCTGGTCGATGCGGAGGGTGAGGGTCAGATCGCGGTGGCTCGGGGCGGTGGTGTCACCAGGTGCCTTCAGGTGGAGATAGGGGTCGAGGGCGTGCTCGCGGGGGCGGCCCTGGGCGGCGGCGAACATGCCGATGAGTGAGGAGCGGGTGGGGAAGGCGCAGGTGTCGCGGTAGTGGAAGACGCCGCGTTCGCCGGAGGACTGCAGCAGGCCCGCCAGGCGCAGGACGAGGCCGGTCACGGCCGGCCCGCGCCGGTGAGGTCGGCGGTCGCGGCGGCGGCGCAGGCGGCGGCGAGGTCGTCGAAGGACGTGTGCCGTGAGCCAAGGTCCTTGACGGGCTTGGCCTGGGTGCCGGTGTGTCCGTGGGCGACGAGGTGACGGGTGCCGAGCAGGCGGCTCATGGTGGCGGCGTAGTCGGCGAGCGCCTGGCGGGCGGGGGCGGTGTAGCCGCCGTGGGCGGGGGCGGTGACGGGCTGTTCGAAGGCAGCGCCGTAGGAGACGGAGCGGCGGTCGCGGACGGCGTAGTGGACGAGATCCGGGACGGTGTGCGGTGCGGTGGCGGTCTTCTTGCCGCTGGGCATGCTGAGGATGAAGTGCTGGACGAAGAGCTCGACGAGATCCTTGACCGTGCCGACGGTGGCGCCGGGGCCGAGATTGCGGTGGAGGTCGGTGATGTTGACGGTGGCGAAACGGTAGAAGAGGCTGGTGGTCAGGAACGCGGTCTGAAGGTGGGCGCTGCCGGAGTCCCCGTCCTGGGGCAGGTCTTCCACTGCGGTGAAGAAGTCGGGCTGCGGGTCACTTTGGTGCACGGAGAAGGCGGGGGCCATCTGCACGGCCGCTTCGACGTGACCGGCAGGGATTTCGGCGAGCATCCGTCCGAACAGGTTGATGCTCGCGGTGCGGCGGGTCAGGTGCGCGGCGAGGTCTTTGGCGGGCAGGACCGGTGCGATCTGCTTCTTAGGGGTGTGGGCGGCGAGTGCTTCTTCAAGGTCGGTGCGGTGCTTTTCGCACAGGGCGACGAGGTCGTCGACGACGTCCTTGGGGAGGTAGAGCATGGCCTGGGTGCGATAGCCCTCCTGGTCGTTGTGCTGCAGGCCCTTGTCCTTGGCCGAGTGGACGATCTGGGCCGCGGCGAACGCGGCGAGGTCCTCGGGCCACTGGGCTTCCTGCAGTTTCCGGGCGACGAGGGGTGGCACCATGCGGGTGCGGGCGGCGTGCTCGCCCAGGTCCTGCTCGACGTTGAGGCGGATGGGCCGCTTCCACGCCTGAGGGGAGACGAAGGCTCGGGTCGTGTTCCCGAAGAGGATGGTCTTGGGGTCGCCGTCGGAGTCGCGGTTCAGGTTCGCCGCGGTCACGGGCTGCAGGATGTGCAGGTCGAGGAAGCGTGCGGGGGTGTGCATGAAGGGGGCTCTTTCGCGGTGGGGCGGCGGGTATGCCGCTGGTGCAGCCCATGGGACGGGGGCTGCCGGAACAGGAGGGACGAGGGGGCCGGCACTGTACTGGTGGCCGGCCAGTCGTGCGCTGTGGCGTGGTGTGGGGTCCGGTGGGCGCCGGGGATGTCGGCAGGTTCCTGTAGGGGCTGGCCGGAGCCGGCTGCTGCCTCTGCGTGCTTCAGGTGCGCCGGGGTTCGGGAGTGGCGAGGTAGAAGGCGTCGCGCCAGCGCAGTCCGACCTTGTCTCGGCGGTAGGGGCGCTGCACCAGGTCGTTCAGGAGGACTGCCCAGTCGGGGGTGATGCCGTCCTGCAGCAGCCGTGTGACGGGTGCGGGCAGCCGACGGTGGAGTTGGTCGTCGCTGAGGCGGGTCAGGACGTGGAGAAGGCTCTCGGTGCGCTCAGCTTGGTGGCCCGCTCGGCGTACGGCGGTGGCGAGGGTGGCGCCGAGGTTCGGCCGGGCGTACCAGGCGGCCGGGTCCGGCTTTGGTGGTAGGGCGGGTTCGACGGGGGCGACGAGCAGCCCGTCGGGGCCGTCCTCGGGGTTGAGGAGGCCGGCGTCGTGGTCGGGGCGGACGCCGGGGGTGTGGGACTGGGGTCCGGCCATCGCGATGAGGCTTGCGACGGTGTAGTAGGCGCGGCGTCCTTGGCGGTGCGCAGTGCGCCGGGCCAGGTAGCGGTCCATGGGGGCGCATTCCTCTACGGGCCGGCCTCTCCCCCGGCTGAGGCGGACACGGACGCCGGGTTCGGCGCACAGGAGGTGGATGTGGGCGACGAACGCGTCGCAGGAGGCGCGGTGTTCGGCTGCGGTGGACATCAGGCGGCTTTCCGGGGTGTGGCGGACCGGCGGTAGAGCTCTTGGACGGCGTGGGCGACGGCGCGGGCCGCGGAGGTCTGGCGGGTCCGGGCGGCTTCGGTGGTCTCGCGCAGGGCGGCGGCGGCCGCGGCGGCGAAAGCCGTGGGGGCTGGTGTGTCGGGTTCTTCCAGCAGCCGCCAGAACACCGTCTCGGCCTTCGGCCAGTAACGGGTCAATGACTTGTTCACCCAGGGGGGCGGTGTGGTGCCGCGGCGGCTGCGCATGGCGGTGTCCCACGCATCTTTGGCGACGGTCTGCAGCCGCTGCGCGGCCTGTTCGGCTTCCCGGCAGCACTCGGCGATGCGCTGGGCTTTGGCCGGGTCGTGTTCCTGCGTCCAGTTCAGCAGGGGCGGCGTGATGGCGGTGTACCACTGGTGGTCTACGGCCTTGCCGTCCTGGTCGAATCCGTGGACGCGGATCCGCAGGCTGCGTCGCAGGGGTTCGGGGAGGTCGTTGAGGGTGTCGAAGATGGCCGGCCGGCGCTGTGTGCCGTGTTCGTCCGGGGCCAGGAGCAGGGTTTCCAGGTCACGCCACCACGCGCGGGACGCGTCGGCGCGGTGGAGGATGCGGCGCCGGTCGACCTTCTTGGTTTCGGGGATGATGCGGTAGGCGAGGTAGGGGTCGGTGGTGATCGGCTTGGGCTGCTGGGTGGCCCAGGTGAGGTAGGCGTCGGTGACGGTGGTGCCGTCGTCGCCGGGCACGAGGAGGATGGCGTGCCGGCTCAGTCCCGTCAGTTGCCGGCCGGGCCAGGTCACCGGACCGTGCAGCGTGGCCTGCGAGTCGGGTGGCGTGGATACTTCCCAGGGGCAGGTGTCCGCGCCTGGCGGCTGGTCGTCGCCGGTGAAGGCGGGCACACCGGCCAGGAGCGTCTCGTGCAGGGTGCGGCCCAGCGGGTGGAAGGACACGCTGGAGCGCAGGGGCCCACTGGTCTGCTTGCCGCCGGTGGTGCCGTCCTGGGTGCGGGGCGTGCCGGTGCCGGAACGCCCGTAGTAGTGGTGGATGAGCAGGATCTGCAGGGCTTCGGCGGTGGGAACGGGCTTGGCGGTGTGGTGGCCGTGCGGGCTGAACCAGGCAAAGTTGCGGCCGGCGGGCCGCCCTGGCACGAAGGCGTTGATGCCGGTGCTGTGGTCGCACTCGGTGCGCAGTGAGGGGGTCTGCAGCCAGGGCCGCACGGGGTCGAAGACGTCCCAGACGTACTGGTCGAAGTAGGTGTGGACGGCGTCCGGGTCGAAGCGGCCCTCGGCCAGGCGGCTGCGGCGCAGCGCGTTCCACTGGGAGGCGGTGAGTTCGGGGTCGTCGAGGCCGGTGATGCGGGCCGTGATGGCGGCCGCGATCCGCAGGAGGGCTGACGCGGCCGGGGGTTGGGGCAGGGCGAGGTCGTCGATGCGGTGGGCGTCCAGGAACAGGGATCGCAGGCCCACTTGGTCGTACTGGCCGCCGGTGCGGACGTCGATCCAGGGGTGGTCGGCCGCGCTGAACGAGGTGGTGGGCGGGGGTAACGCAGACAAGAGCGTGTCTTTCGAAAAGGGGGGCGGGAGCGGAAGGTGCGGTGAAGGCCTGGGGCGATGGGGTGTGCCGGGGCCAGGGTGGTGTTCCCTTGAGCCGGTGGTTGGGTCTGGCTCGGGCATGCGGCAGCTGCACGTGCCGCGCGTAGGCACGGCTGGGCACGGGTTCGTCACCGCGCCCTTGTGGGGCGAGGGGAAGGATGTGCGAGGTGCGGTCGAGGGTTCGACGGGGTCGCGGGTACAGCGAACCATGCCGCTGCCGTCTCTCACGACCGGTGAGAAAGTCCGACGATCAAGTAATGGCGTAATGCTTTTGGCGCTGGGCTTCACGCATCGTGATTACTGCTGTTTGCGGTGTTGGAGGCCGAGTTCTTCGTCCATGCGGAGCCAGTGCTGGCCGAAATGATGTTCACTCTCAAGGGTTACGGAGTCGGTGGGCAGCAGCACGATGTCGGCGAGCAGGGGGTGCTGCTTCCAGCTGGCGGGCGGCTGGTGCGGTGCGGAAGCGCGGGCGACCCAGGCGGCCGGGACGGGCAGTGAGTGTTCGAGGATGCTGCGCAGGTGGCGCGGGCCGAGGTGTTCCTGGTCCGGGAGCGGAAGCAGGCCTGCTGCGTCGAGCGTCAGCGTGCCGTCGGCACTTCGGTAACAGGGCAGCAGTCGGCGGGGCAGGACACCGGGCCGGGTGGCGGCCTGGGCGGTGGTGAGGTGCTGGCGGTGCAGGTCGGCCAGGGAAGAGACCCGTTTGGGCGGGGGTACCAGGTGGACTGCGCTGAGCTGCTCCTGGCGGCAGGTGCGCCTCTGGTGGGCTGCGGCCATCTGCTGCAGGCGCGTCGTCTGGGCTGCGAAACCGGAGGTGACGCCGTGGACCTGTTCGACGAGAGCCTGGACGTCGTCGGGGACGACGACCGGTTGTTTCTCCAGGGCAGGCAGGAGCCGGGCGGTTTCATGGAGGGCGACAGCGGGCTCGACCGTGTCCCAGCCGGGCGGCAGGGCGGTCGCGCCACGGGAGTTGACCGGGTACAGCACCGTCAGCGTCGGACTGTTCTCCCCGTCCCACCAGACGGGCCGACGCCCCTGTCCGGTCCACAGATGCGTGAAGCGGCCCAGACGGCCCAGACGCTGCAGCAGACGTGCGATAGAAGCGAGGTCGCTGACCATCAGGTCGACGTCGATGTCCAGGCTCACGTCGAGGAGACTGGTAGTGACGAAAACGCGGCGGGCCGGGCGCGGGCCCGTCGGCCCCAGCCGGTGGCGGAGGTCTCCCAGTGTGCTCTGCCGTCGCCGCCCCCTCACCCGGGCATGGACGAGGACCAGGTCGTCAGGCGGGCCGCTCCAGATGCGGCGCAGGTACTGGTAGGTGTCCTGCGCGTCGGCGACCGTCGCGCACACCACGGCCGCGCACCCGCCCTGGCGGATGACCCGCTGGAGCACGTCGGCGATCACCGCCAGGCGCTCCCCCGCCTCGACCGTACGGCCGGCCGGCCCCAGGGGCCGGTAGGTGACCGGACGGACGTGGATGCGCGCGGTCCTGCGCTGGGCGGTCCGCTGCTCGTCCTGGGCCGGCTCGGGCATGCGGTGGACGGTGGCGGTCGCCGCATCCGCGAACAGCCACCCGGGGTAGCCGGGGGCGAACGAGGCACCGTGCAGACCGGTACGGCCGGCGCCCCACAGGTAGGCCAGCACCAGGTCGCTGGCGGTGGATGCGGGCATCGTCGCCGACAGCAGGACGACCGGGCAGTTCAGGGCTCCCAGCCACTGCAGCAGGCGCAGCAGCTGGAGCTGGCTGAACGGGTCCAGTGCGTGGGCTTCGTCGACCACGACGGTCTTGCCCGACAGGGCCAGCATGCGCAGCGCACTGTGACGGACGGGCAGGACGGCCATCTGCGCCTGGTCGGTGGTGGAGACGGTGTACTGGGCCAACAGCGCGTTGTCCCTGCCACGCAGCCACCGGTCGGGCCCCGCGGCGCCCGGACCGTACTCGGTTTCGTCGTCGGCAAAGGAGTCGTCCTGGTCCTCGGTGAACGGGTCGTCGGGCGGCCCGTCCACCACGGTGGCGTCCGCCGGGGACAGACGCCGGCCGGTGTATGCCTCGTTGAGGTCGCTGTGGTGGTGCACCAGCGTCACCGGCGCGTACCCGGGCTGGTGGGCGCGCACATACCGGTCCAGAACCTCGTAGGCCTGATCGGCGGCGGCCGTCGCCGGCAGAAGCCACAACACCCCCTGGGTACCGCAATGCTCGTTGAAGATCCGCGCCATCTCCAGCGCGGCCACACTCTTGCCCGTCCCCATCGCGTCCGTCACCACCGCGATACCGCTCCCCCGCTCGGCGACCAGACGCGGCAACTCATCCATCACCGAACGCTGCAGAGCGTTCGGTTCCTCCAGTCCCGGGTGCGCGGTGGTGAACGGGATCCGGTCCAATGCGAAGCGGGCAAGGCCAAGCCGCTCGACTTCCTCCTCGGCCTGCCGGCGGGCGCGGCTGTGGTGCTCGGCGGCGCCGAAGGACGGCGTGTCCGCGTTGGGCACCCAGTAGCGACGCTGACTCGCAACCCGGTCCGCGACCATCGTCAGCCCCGTGATCAGCACCGCAGCCTCCACCGACAACCGCTCCGGACCCTCATCGACACCGAACAGGTGCCACAGCAGCCGGGCGTAGCGGCGGCGCAGATCCTGCCACGCGGACCCGCCCAACGTGGCCTCCACCCGCTGCGCGGACGCCGCCCCGTCCACGTCGAGTTGCAGAAATCGGCCGTGATGCCCGCCCAGACACTGCGCTGCACGCACGGCGGGACTATCGTTACCGCCCACGGCGAATCCCAGTTCGCCCAGCAGTTGCAGCCCCGCATGCATCGACGCACGCGCGTGCGGTACATGCACCACCGGGCCGGTGTCCGCCAGCAGGTCCTCCCCCAGCCGCACATACGCCGCAGGCTCGAGAGCCTGGAAATACGGAATCAGCTTCCCGATGTCATGCATGGCAGCCAGGAAACACACCACCGAACGCGCCTGCTCCTGCGGCACGTTGAGCCCATCGCTGATGACCCGGCGCTGGCTCGGGGTCACAAACCGGTCCCACAGTACCCCGGCCACCGCCCCCACATCGATCAAGTGGAACAACAGCGAGTACACCCTCAGCGTCGTGCGGTCGAACTTCCCCCACGGACGACGGTCAACACCGTCGTACCGGGCATCCTCAACGACTCCCATCCCCCAACGCTGCCACCCCGTGCTGCTCACGAGACCACGAACGCCAGAAAGCAGAGATTCCTGCCGTGCATCCAGTCCCGTGTGCCATCATCTCCCAGCCAGTCAGAAGCAAATGACAGGCACACCATGCCAGAACGGGCGGGCCGGAGAGGGCAGCGCCCGCGCGAGCGGGAGTGACCCGCCGCTGCTCGCGATGGCCCACAGCGCCGACCAGCAGCGCCCGCGCGAGCGGGAGTGGCCCGGCGAGGTAGACACGGCGGCCGCCTTCGCAGTCGCAGCACCCGCGCGAGCGGGGGTGACCCGCGCACCGGCAGCAGCTCTACGTAGCCGGCGCCGCAGCGCCCGCGCGAGCGGGAGTGAGTGACCCGTTCGGGCTGTCCGGGAACGTCTGCCGGTTGCGTAGCGCCCGCGCGAGCGGGAGTGACTCGACTTTGCCTCGGTCGACGACGAGTGTCTTGGGCGTGGAGCCCGCGCGAGCGGGAGTGACTCGGCCCGGGAGGTGAGCATGTTGTCCACCGTCTCGCACCGCCTGCGGGAGCGGGAGTGACCCAACGCTGGTGTCGATCCGGGTGGCCAACGGCCAGAAGAACCCGCGCGTTTGTACGATGAGGTAAAGCCTGCGGAAGCGGGGATGATCCAGACTTCCTGTCCAGGACGGTGACCGCAGCGTTGCCGAGCCCGTTGAGCGGGAGTGTCCCTGTACGACCCTTTCAGGATCAGCCGTCGTCTGCAGAGCCCGCGCAAGCGGGAGTGACTCGTCCATCGAGTGGGCCCGCGCCCTTCTGACCAGAGAGAACCCGCGCAACCTGCGTGGTCTCCAACGGCCTCGTCTCATCCTCGTTGCTGTACTCGTAACGCCCGCGCGGGCGGGAGCGACCCGTGCTGCCCAGCCCTGCCAGGTGATCACCCGGCTATCAGAGACGCGCGAGCGACCTTGAAGCAGCACTGCGTTCCGCAGAGAGGAGCTGGCGGAAGCCCGCGGGAGCGGGAGTGCCTCGTGTAGCAGGGCCGACTCTGCCGCAGCATCGGGATAGGGCCGGGCAGAACCCGACCGGCTAACGCTCAAGTGCGACTTCGTGATCTATCCGGTCGCGGAAGTGGCGAATCGTCGGTGCCGGGTGCCAGCGACAAATTCATTAGTGGGCGGGCGGCTTCCGAAGCACGCCCCGGAGGCAGTACGAGGTCTTCGGTCGCATCATCCTTCCCCTACCCAAACCATGCAAAATGCGAGCAAGCTGCGCTATAGTACCCAGTTCGGAGAGGGTAACGCCTGCGCCAGCGGGGATACTCCGCATCCGTCGTCAGTGGTGCCGATCGCTGCGGTGTGGAGCCCGCGCGAGCGGAAGTGACTCGTACGCGTACCTACTGAATGGGCTGAACACCAGGTTGCGCGCCTGCGCGAGCGGGGGTGGCTCCCCTGGAGCTTTTGGCTGGCAGGGCCCGGTCCGGGCGTCCCGCCGCTCTTGCACTAGCGCCCGCGCGAGCGGGAGCAACTCGGTTCTCTGGTCCTCTGTTTTCAACGCAGGGGTCCGGCACACGCCGGGCTGTAGTGACCTCAGAGGTCGATACCGCTGGCAACACCAGCGCCGTGAAGCCTGCGCGAGCAGGAGTGATCCCCGCGCTGACCGAACGACCCCGCACGATTCTGCACAGCCTGCGCGAGCGGGAGTGACTCCCACTCCAGAGCGCACGCAGCAGCAGTGACCGGGTGAAGCCCGCGCGAGCGGGAATGACTCGTCGAACCACCAGCTGCTGCGCAGTACTTGAGCGTCGTGCCCGCGCGAGCGGGGATGACTCGACGGGCACGATGATCCGCGCGACCTTGGTGGAGTAGCGCCGCCTGCGCAAACGGGAGTGACTCAACGTAGCGCCCACACGAACGGCGGCGCCGCCCCGGGGCGCCATCGGGTTGCCACTCTCCCGGAACGAACGGCGGACACCCCGGCCGGACACATACATGCGCTAGTACTGCAACGGTGCTTGCTGTGACTGGTGGCCAGGTCAGGGGATGTGTCCGCGTCGTTTGTAGTGGCTAGTGCGGGCTTGGTGTTGTCGTCGGCGACGCCAGGTCGACCAGTGCAGGATGTGCTCGACGGGTGTGGGCCGGCGGTTGGTGAGGCGGGCGATCAGCCGTCGTATCTCGGCGAGGCTGAGGTGGATGAGCTGGGAGGATCCGTTTCTGCTTTCCCGGCATCCAGCTCTCGGGCTCGCAGGACGGTCAGGCAGGCGTGGGCGGCCATGGCGAGGGTCATGTGGCGGTGCCATCCGGGGTAGCGGCGGACCTGGTAGTCGTCCAGGCCGCATTCCTGCTTGGCGCTCTGGAAGCACTCCTCGATGGCCCACCGGCTGCCCGCGATGCGGATCAGGTCATCCAGTGTGGTTCCGGCGGGGCAGTAGGCGATGTAGTAGGAGATCTCCTGCGGGCGGGCGACGCTGCGGCGGGCGATCACCCAGTGGCGGCGGTCGGGCCGGTGCCAGGGCCGCACCTCGACGCGTGCCCAGTCGTAGATCCGCAGGCCGTGCGCCCCGCTACCGCAGGAACGACGTTTCCATTTCTGCCGGGCGAGGCCGTTGAACAGGTCGTGGACGGGATGGTCGATCGCCCAGCGGGTGACCACGGTGTCGTGCCGGGTGGTGGCCATGACGTGGAAGACGTCAGCCCGTTCCAGCTCGGACCGCCAGCCCTTGGAAAAGCCGTAGGCGGCGTCCGCGGTCACCCACCGGAACGGGATCTTGTCTGCGATCGCGCGGCGGACCATCGCCTTGGCCATGGCCACCTTGGTCTCGAAGGCGACCTCGTCGCCGATGCCGTCCCGGCGGCATCTTTCCCGGTCGTCGGTCCATGAGGTGGGCAGATACAGACGCCGGTCGATCAGCGTCCGCCCACGGTCGGCGGCATAGGCGAGGAAGACGCCGACCTGGCAGTTCTCCGTCCGCCCCGCGGTGCCGGAGTACTGCCGCTGCACTCCTGCCGACCGCGTCCCTTTCTTCAGGAAGCCCGTGTCGTCCACGACGAGGACAGCGTCCGGGTCGCCGAGGTTGTCGACCACGTACCGGCGCACGTCGTCGAGCACCTCGTCGGCGTCCCACTCGATCCGGTTCAGCATCCGGTGGATGCGGTCCGGGCCAGCGTGACCGGCTTCCTCCGCCAGCGTCCAGCCGTTCTTCCGCTGCAGCGGAGCGATCAGGCCCCGCATATAGGCCAGTGCCGACTCCCGGGGCTCCGATCTGCTGAAACGGTGCACGAACTGCCCATGCACAGATTCCAGTTCACCCGCCCACAACCTGACATCAGCAAGGACCCCACCCATGACCACACCAACGACCAACCTGGCCACCAGTCACGGCAAGCACCGTTGCAGTACTAGCGTGGCCTGGAGATCGCTTGCCTGCCGCCACGGAAGAGTCGGCCTGGGCACGGTGCGTCCGGGGCGTGCCCAGAATCTGTACCGTGGCGGCCAACTGCTCCGAGAGAGCCGGAGCGCCCGGAGCTAGGTCGTCGGTGTTCACGTCTTCGAAAGCGCCCCCGCGAGGGCAGGAGTGGCCCCGTTCGAGTGTGTACTGACCGGCCGGAGCGGAGAGCAGGGCCCGCGCGAGCGGGGGTGACTCACGGTGGTTGTCATCGTTTGCGCTGAACTCGGCGTAAGCCCGCGCGAGCGGGAGTGACTCGACGACCGAGTCCCGGCCCACGATCTGCCACCGGTAGAGCCTGTGCGAGCGAGAGTTCACTTCGCCCGTTAGTTGACGGTTTCCTCACTGGCCATGCAGTGGCCCGCAGGAGTGACTTGAAGGCAGTTGTTGTACTTGCGCACTCTTCTTCCGAGCCTCCGGGGCGGATTGGTCCTTCACTTCGCGGTGCTCTGCCTCGTTCGGCCCGGACCGGATCTGTGGCGGTGGCGCGTCTGGGTCGTCCGCCGGCTCAGGTGTTTGCAGCAGTTTGCCGTGGGCGATGCGGTGCAGCAGGTCTCAGCCGCGGTGAGTGATCACTGTGTGGCGTGAACCTTGGCTGAAGATGTCCCGGCCAACGGCGGCTGCACGCTACGATCTCGTACGTGCCCTTCATTCTTCCGGGCGAACCTCCGGATTGAGCGGAATGCATTCGCTTGCCTGGGAAAGGGAAGTGCCTGCCCTCCTCACGAGAAGGACGAGTTATGGTAACCGTCGCGGAAGACTTGGTGTCCCTCGACGCCAAGACCGTCACAGATATCGAAGAAATCTTCACTGAGGTCTACACGGCCCCGACCGCTTGCACCAAAGCCGGAGGCGCCTGTTGGTGGGATTCCGAGTGCTGCCCGGGCATGATCTGCTCGTGGTTCAAATGCACCCAGGCCTGAGACTGGCCGATGGTGTAATCACCGCTGATCTGGGACGCGGCGGCGTATTGCTGGATACCGTCCGGCCTGTGGCTGCTTTCATCGCCCCGGCGCCCATGGCGTGGCTGCAGGGCAAGGAGCAGCCGGCCGCGGAAGAGCACGCCGCCTACCGGCAGTGCCTCGAGAGGTGGAGTGCTGCCGGGCTCGTCCACGCCGGCAACACCCAGCCCCCGGCTCTCGCGGCCGCTCCGACTCGAATGCGAGTGCTGGCTGACGATGTTGCGGTGCCTCATCGTGTGTTGGTGGTGGCCATGTCACCGGAGTGCGGATTCTGCACGCAGTTGTCGGCCGATCTCGCCGCGAATGCCTCTGTCCTGACCCGCTTGAACGCTTCCGTGCTTCTACTCGAAGACGTGCGGGACGACTTGCTGGGCTTGCCTGTCCCGCCACAGGTCCGAGCACGTCTTGTGGCACTCGGCCGCGAAACAGCATGCCTCGGGACTCCGGGTGGGTGGCTTCTGTCGCCCGGCAGTCCCGCCCGGTTCGTGGCGGGGTTCCCCGATGTCAGCGCCGAGTTGGTACACCTCAGTGGCGGCAACGCCGTGACGACGGTGATCGAAGCTCCTACCAGTTGTTCCCTCAAGGTCACCGAGGCGCCAGTAGACGCGTTGGTGACGGCTCGGGTGGGGGGCGGCCGCGCTGTGGGCATTGCGGTCCGGGGCGGCGGCGGCATACTCGAGTTGGTCCGATCGGTGACCGGTGAGGGGCACCAGGGTGTCTACGCGCCCGTCACGCTGACCGTGGAACGGCCGCAATCGCTCTACCTGCTCTACCGGGGCGGCGAACTACTCACCCGTGCCCGGACGGCAGACGCTTTGAGTCATACCTTGGCACAGGTGCTGGCGGGTTACGGCGTTCCCGACCCCAGCGAGACGACGCTGATGTGCGCGGCGGCCGTGCACCGGGATGGACGTGCCGTACTGCTGCCGCGGAACTGGCTGTCGGACCTGGTCGTGCACTCAACGAGGCTTGAGCGTGCTGGCTGGCGCCTGTGCCCAAGGCCGTTTACCACCCTGCGTCTTCCGCCTTCGGGAGGAAAGCCAGTACTGACCGGCTCGCCCGCAAGTCGGGAGCGGGAAAGTCTGGTCACCAGCGTCCTGTCTCAGTCAGCTTCGACCGGGTCGTGGACGCGTGCCCAGGTGCTGGCTCAGATCGTCAACTGGATCCGTCGTCCTGCCACGCCTGATTCCGTTTGCTCGCTCGCGGACAGTCTTCAGACCCTGCCGGTGCAGGTCGGTACGTGGAGCCAGGCCCTCGACCACCTGCGTGCCGGCTCGCCTGCCACCTGACGAGGTCAGGGGTTGTGGGAGGACCTCTGTGAGGATGCTGACCTCGCCTTCCTGCCTGGCGATGAGCCGGTCGGCAAGGATACGGACGGAGGACGTCGTCCATCGGGACCTGGTTCTCGGTGACGACAGCGAGGTCTCGGCCGGGCCGGGCGAGCAGGTCGTGGGCTTGGGCGACGGTGCGCTGCGGTGATCACCAACGGGTATGGGACGCCGCGCCGGGATTGCGGCGAAGGGATGCGCGGCTGCTCCTGGTCGAGGGCTTTGGCCGACCGTCGGTGGCGGTTCATCACGCTTGGGGGCAGGGCCGGCCAGGCCGTCTGGGCGGAGCGAAGTCCTGAACGTCAAGCGGACCCCGGTTGTCGGCAGGTCTGGTCAGTCCTCATCCGGCACCGCGACCGCTCCGTCCCGGCCGTGCATACGCTCAAAGAACGGATTGCCGGCGGAGAGCTCGCGTTCCATGCTGTCCGCCTCCTCCGCGCGTCCTTCCTTTCGGAGGGTGCGGATCACGTCATGAGCGATCGCTGCCTCGTTCCACTCGTACGAACCGGACCTGTAGATCTCCAGCGCGGCGTCGAAGTCCGCGTGCGCCTTTGTGTACCGTCCGAGTTCGCGATAGGCCACGCCTCTCAGGTGACGTGCCATGGCACCCGCATAGGAGTCGCCGGCTGCAGCACAGGCGTCCACGGCATGGGTGAGTGGCGCCTCCGCGTCCTGAGGGCGTCCAGCGCGCAACTGCAGCCAGCCGACGTCCCGCTGGGTGTGCGCCACCCACATGTGGTTGCCCAACTGCTCGAACATCGAGATCGCCTGGTGGGCAGTAGCGACAGCGTCTTCAAGCCGTCCCATGCCCGCATGCACACGGATACGGGCGTTGTTCACCCGGGCGAGCCACAGCCGCTCGCCCATCGGGCCGAAGATGCTCTCCGCCCGGCTGTAGCAGTCGAGTGCCTTCTGGCGTTCTCCAAGAAGCCGGTAGATCTTGCCGAGGGCGTACTCCGTGGCGCCTTCCCAACGGCGGTCGCGGAGAAGTCTGAAGTCGTCCCTGGCCGATTCGAGCAGGGGCGCCGCCTCCGACGGGCGTCGTAGGTAACCGAGCGTCTCCGCAAGGGTGCGCCGCAGACGTGCCCGAGCCCTGAGGTCACCCGCCTGTTCGGCGAGACGCAAGGCCTCCCGCTGGCTCTGCTCGCCCAGCTCGGGCTTCCCACGCCAGCGCTGCAGCTCCCCCAGCAGCTCAAGGGAACTGAGGGTATGCCAGGAATCGCCTGCCCCGCGTAGCCCGTCCACTGCGGTCGTCATACGGGCAAGAGCGGTGCGGTAGTCGCCCTTCATGGAGTGCGCCCGGGCAACGACCATTGTGTCCCGGGCCCATAGGGCCGGGTCCCTGGACCGCTCCACTGCATCGTCGCTGCTGACGGGCAGAAGCGAAAGCACCCGGTCCGGGTTGCCTTCGGCGAGGGAGGCTATCGCGCGTGCTCTGCGGAGACCGGCCAGGACCCGCGACCGAGTCTCCCCAGGAACCTCGAAGATCCACTCGGCGGAGTTCGGGGCCAGGGTGATGTCGTCGAGGAAGTAGGACAACGCCTCTCCGATCTCCCCCGCAACCGCGTTCAGCCCCAGGGTCCGTGCGTGGTCGAGTGCCCACAGGAGACGCTCCTGCTCGTCGGCGACCCACTGGGCGGCTGTCATCGACGCTTCGGAGAGGTCGGACATGCGCTGGGGGTCCACCTCGGTGCGCAGTTCCGGGGCACGCTGAGCTGCCCAGAAGACAACAGTGTCCCTGTAGGCCCGGACCAGACGTTCCTCCAGAGCGTTCCGTTCCTCTGGCGGCATCTGCTCGTGCTGTCGGGTGAGGAAGAGACGCGTCAGGTCGTGCATGCGGTAGCTGCTTTCGGAGTTCCCGCCGCTTCCATCTCCGTCCAGCCTCTCCATCAAGGCGACCTCGAGCAGTTCGTCCCCAGCCGCAAGTCCGGCCCCGCGGGTGGTCGCGAGCCGGGTGAGATGCCAATCGGTCAAGCGGCCTGGAGGTAAGGAGGCGAGCATGGCAAAGGAGGAACGGGTCGTGGGCGTGAGGCCCTGAAAACTCAAGGTGAAGCAGGCAGTCAGCTTGCTGTTGTCGAGACGCCCCAGGCTCTCCAGGCGGTCTGTTTCGTCAACCAAGGCCTGGCGCATGCGTCCGAGACTGTGGCCCGATTCCCTCAGCTTGCAGCCGACCAGCCGCAAGGCCAGCGGGAGGTTGCCGCAGAAACGAAGAATGTCCACTGCCGCCGTCATCTCGGCGGCAACGCGTTCCTGCCCTGCGTAGTGCGCGAGCACGGCTAGTGCGTTCTGGTCGTCCGGCAGACGCATCGGCAGCGACTCCCGCTGGGTGATGCTGTTGAAAGAGAGCGCGCGTCGAGAGGTGATCAGTACCGAGCAACCGGGTCCGGTGGGGAGGAGAGGCTCGATCTGATCCGTACTGTGGGCGTTGTCCAGGACAACGAGCAGTCGCAGATCTGCGGTGAGTGTCCGGAACATCGCCGCGCGGTCGTCGGCGGAGTTCGGTACGTCCTTCTGGTCCACGTGCAGACTGCGGAGCATGCGACCGAGGGCATCGGGACTGCTCCTCGGAGTCGTCTTGTCACCATGGAGATCGAGGTAGACCTGACCGTCCGGGTAAGCGTCCTTCACCTCGTGCGCGGCGTTGACTGCCAGGGCCGTCTTTCCCACCCCGGGCTGGCCATGGACGACAACGAGTTTCGACTGGCCCTCAGCGGCAGTCGACGGGAGCGTGCGGCTGTCGGGTACGGGCACGTCGCGGAGATAGGCGCACAGACCGTCCAGGGTGGTGGTCTCGCCGGCCAGCGTTTCCCTGGTGGGAAGTTCGCGAGGCGGTGGTGCCGCGGAGGCCAACTGCTGGGGTTGGGGTGCCGGAGTCTGCACGACCAGGTGGCCCACCTGCAAGGCGACTGCGTGGGCGATGTCCCCGCCTGCAGCGATCGATCCCTGCTCTGCGCTCAGCCCTCTGTGGCCCTGCTCCTTGCCGCGGCCTGGACCCCGACGCCACCACCCGGTACTCACCGGGGCCCCTCGTACGCCGACGAACCCTCGACGTCACCACCGGCAGCGATCGACCCGCCTTCCGCCCGGATCCCCGTTGCCGGTGCCGAATCCGGCTGCCACGTGCCGCCATCGCTCCGAGCCCGGGCATTTCGCACACTCCCGGCCGCAGCAATCGCCCCGCCACGCGCCACCGGCGTATCGACCGGCTTCTGCCGCACGTGCGCCACCAGTGACAGAACGAAGCCGGCGACGGTGACGAACAGGCTGAGCACGCTGCTCAGTTTGTCAGCCCGCTCAAGACCCAGAAGCGTCATGAACACGGCCAGAGCGATGACACCGGTGATTCCGCCGACCAGGCGCAGCAACTGCCAGTTAGTCACCATTCCATGATGGCCCATCAGGGACCGTCGGAGAGTCCGATCGAGCCGATTTCCGCCACCGATTCTCCAGGGCGCTTGGGACGCAACAGTCAGTTTTGGCACGACATGAGACGTCGCTCAAGCGTTGCAGGACTGACACGTACGCCTCACGAGGATCACGCCACCCCACTGACCTGCATGTGCAAGATGGCGCAGGCTCAATCAACCGGCCCAACGGTGCCGGTCGCTGGGAACGGCGGGGAGCGCCTCTGCGAATCGGGCGTCGTGTCCGCAGCCTACGTCGGCCATCGGCCGGCCCGTACATCCTCGACAGCGACGCCTACATTCGATCTCGCTGTCGGAACATGAGCAAGCCGCGTTAGAATGACCTGGTCACGAAGGGTTGGGCCCGCGCGAGCGGGGATGACCCGGCCATGGTCGGCTCCTACTACCGCGAGAACCTCTAGAGCTTGCGCGAGCGGGGGTGACTCGTCGTGCTGTCAGCCTGCCAGGTGGTCAACGACCAGCGAGCCCGCGTGAGCGGGAGTGACCCGTTCGTTCAGTCGGTAGCCCACACGTTGTAGAGCCCGCTGAACGGGATTGAGCGGCATAACGGGGCGGCCGCGGCCTCGGCGCTGCCCTGAAGCATGGGGGTGTCAGGCACTGGAGGACGGACGGTGAGCGGAACAGTGGGCGCACCCTGACCGCCTCGGGATCGGACCGCGGGACGCGGGAGGGGCCACCGGCTCACAGGCCGCTGCCCAGCAGTGGGTACAGGGAGTCGGGTGCTTCCAGGACGCCCCAGTTGTGGGGCGCCTTGGGTCGCAGGTGTGTGGGCAGAGCGATTCCCAGGTATGCGCCGCCCGCGTGGTCCGACCAGGTCGGATCGATGACGTGTCCGTCCGCGTTGGTGCACCATGCGTGGGCGGTGGGTAGGGGGCTGTTGGCCGCTACGGCGAAGCCCTCGGTGTAGGCCAGGTGGGGGTGCTCCCGCTCGGTCGCCGCCGCGTTGGCAAAACACTGTCGCTCCGGAAGCGCCCGGATCCCGGCCGGAAGACTGGCGGGGATGTACCAGCGGCCGCAAGCGGCCACCAGCTCATACACCGACCGGTATTTCCATCCCGCAGTGCCGTCATGGTCCAGTCGGCTCACCAGAGCGAGGTGGGACTCCACAAAGTCGAGCAGTGCTTGCTCGGCGGCCGATGCCGGATGGGTGGGGGCCACGGTGTCGACGAGATCACGAACCGCCCGCACGTCAGCCGGGATGTCCCGGCCGCCCACTTCACTTTGCACGGCTCCCCTCCCCCAGCCGGTGCGCCCCCGGCATTCCAGTCCGTTTCCTACCAGCGTCCAAGGCCGCGTGTCCAGCAGCAGCCCGTCGGGGAAGGGGAGCTGGCGCACCTGGGCGGACTGGCATCGATGGCAGACCGGGCCCGGTGTCCCAGGATTTCCGAGCAGGGCCGCTGGTCCCCCGCACCGACGGCCTGCGGGGGACCGGCGCCCCGGGACAGCAGTGCGTAGCTGGCCCCGTCCGGCGCGGCGTCGGCGCGCCGGCTTGTGCACGGGCTGGTGCAGCCCCTTGCCGACCGCAGCAATCGGTTGATCACGGCATTCCCATCCGGGGCTTGCAAGCGATGCCGCGGCAGTCCTGGCGGTGATGCCTGGCTCTCGGCTTCAGCCGCGTGCCTCGTTCTCGGTCGCCGTCGAGAGAGACAGCAGGTTCTGATCCCCGGCGACGCTAAAACCACGAGCCGCCAACTGCCCTGTCCCAAGCAAAACGCGGGCAAACCGCGCTAGAATGACCAGTTCAGAGAGGGTAGAGCCCGCGCGAGCGGGGATGATTCGTACGGCAGCGGGGCCCGCTCGCCACTGTGCGAGTAGAGCCCGCGCGAGCGGGGATGACTCCTGGAACTGCAGCCCGCGGGACGACCCAGCGAGGTAGAGCCCGCGCAAGCGGAGTGATCCGGTCATGACGGTGCACAGGTTCTGCGGCGCCGCGTAAGCGCACTCAAGCGGGAGTCACCCGTGCTCAGGCCTTCACCAGCTGACCGTCAGTCTGGAATGCCCGCTCCGGCGGGAGTGGGGTAGTAGTCGGGTGATCCTGCGCGAGCAGGAGGTGCCCCCCAGGGCCCCTGCCGCCCTCGGCGCTGCACCGGTAGCACCCGCACGAGCGGGAATGACTCCTGCTCCGCGATCCGCCGAGCGAGATCGCTGCCGTAACGCCCGCGCGAGCGGGAGTGACCCATCGCCGTCGGTACGGTCACCGAAGTGCGCTCCATGGTCTCGACGATGAGGCATGGCCGGCGCGAGCGGGATGCTACGTCCTTCGTGGCACCATCCTCGGCGCCCAGACCTTCGAGCCCACAAGAAGGGGTGACTCGTGCTGTCAGCCCTGCCAGGTGGTCATTGGCCAACAGAGCCCGCATGAGCGGGAGTGACTCCGCCGCCCTGTTCAGCTTGCTGCTCCGGCCAGGCTGTAACACCCGCGCAGGCGGGGGTGCCCCAGACCTCCTGCCAGGGCGGAGACCGCGGCGTTGCATAGTCCATGCGAGCGGGAATGACTTATCGTCGGCTGATCCAGGTGCCGCACATGTGAGCGCAGTCGACTGCGAAGCGTGTGTAGACCATCTCGCCACCGCTCAGCGCGAAACAGCAGGTCACAGTCCGCGTCGTATTGTGATTCTCAGTGGACTGAACTCGTGATTCTCAGTCGCATGCATCAGCAGTTCTCATGCTGTGTCTGAAGCAAATCCATGACATCCCTACAACTAGCGGGCCATGGACATCTCTCAGCTGACATCTAAATGAGAATCGGGTGCGGCGCGGACGTGAGAGTCAGCACTACCAGGCTCTGCTGCGCTGGCGAAAGCAGAACGAGATCACCGGCCTGCACGCCGTCCCCTACGACGTCGAGGCCGAAGTCGGTGCAACGAAATCTTTTCCACTTGGGCGATGGGTCCATCAGCAGCGGAAAGCGCTGCGGGCCGGGGAACTGCAGCCTCGCCGCAAGGAACTGCTCGACTTGCCAGAGGCCGGCATGGTCTGGGAGCCAGGTGAGGAGGCGTGGGAGACCAAGCTCGCCACCCTCCGGTCCTACCGACGCGCCACGGGGCACCTCGCCCCCCGCCAGGACGCGGTGTGGGGCGAGGGCGAGGCGATGGTTCCAGTAGGGCAGCACATGGCCAACCTCCGTAGGAAGGGCGGTCTCGGCAAGGACCCGGATCGGGCGGCGGACCGCGCGAAACAGCTGACCGCGATCGACCCGGACTGGAACTGCCCCTGGCCACTGGACTGGCAACGCCATTACGCCGTACTACGTGACCTCGCTGCCGACGAACCCCACGGCGTCCTGCCCGATATCAGGGCCGGCGTGCTCATGGACGGCGACGACATCGGGCGATGGCTCCAGCGGCATAAGAAGCCGGGAACGTGGGCGTCACTTTCGGCCGTGCAACAGGAGCGGCTGTCCAAGCTGGGCATCAGGCCCGCCGAGGCGCCGTCTCCCGCCCCGACGGCCAAGCGCTCGGCCAAGGCGCAGCAGTCGTTCCAGCGGGGCCTGACGGCCCTCGCGCAGTGGGTGGAACGGGAAGGCCATCGGCCAGTACCACGGGGCCACAGTGAGGAGATCGCAGTCCAGGGCGAGGCAGAGCCGGTGGTGGTCAAACTGGGCGTATGGGTATCGAACGCTCGCACGAGGCGGGACGGGCTCGCCCGGGAGCAACTGGACGCCCTGCGGGAGCTGGGCGTGGAGTGGGCGTGACGCTGGCGCTGTCCGGCTGTTGAGCCGGACAGCATGAGGCCCCGGGCGTGATCGTCCCGGGGTCTGATGTTGTGCTGCTTGTCGGGTTTGTGCGCGCTTGGACGTCAGGCGATAACGCCGGCTAAGGGTTGTCCCGAAACTGTGTCCGGCCTGTCAGAGCTGATCCGATGGGCAGCAGGCAACTGGTTGGCTGGCCGGAGAGAACGGGACGACGTTGTCTGCCGTACCTACCCATCACGCCTTCGCTGCCAGCATGACCCCCCTGATCCAGCGGACAGCTCCTGGACGGCCCGTTCACAAGTACGGAAAGGGGGACCTGCGAGCACCCCAGACGGCCTGCTGGGATGGATCATCATGAACTCCATGCACATCCCGTCCGTCAATGAATCCGACCTTCCGCTCGCGATGGAGCAAAATCTCGCCGAGCACGCCTGCCACCTGCACCGAACCCTCAAGGGCGCGTCCGTCACCGAGACCGCCGACCTGCTCATCGCCGACAGCGGTCTCGACGACGACACCTTCAACATCGTCGCAACGGCCCACTTCACCCCGGACACCGCACCGGCCCGCGCCGCGGAAACGGCCCGGACCCTGGCCGCCACCGGCCGCCCCTTCTCCTGGTGGGTGGGCCCCGCCTCCACGCCGGACAATCTCGCCGAGCATCTTCAGGCCGTCGGCCTGGAGGTGTCGGAAACGGAGGCGGGCATGTGGAAGGACCTGCGCGATCCCCTCCCTGACGCGCACGTCGACGGCCTGGCAATCCGCCCGGCCACCACCCCGGAACAGCTCGCCGACTACGCCACGGTCCTCGCCGCGAACTGGAACCCGCCCGCCGCCACGGTGCGCCAGTTCTTCGCCGACACCGCCGGCTGGGCGCTCGCCCAGGACTGCCCCGCCCGCTACCTGGTCGGCTACGTCGACGGCCGTCCCGTCTGCTCGGCCGAGGTCTTCCTGCACGCAGGCGTCGCCGGCATCTACAACATCGCCACACGCGCCACCGACCGCCGCCGAGGCTATGGCGGCGCCATCACCGCGGCCACCCTGCACACCGCCCGCGACGCGGGCTACGAGACCGCGGTGCTGCAGGCATCCGCCGACGGGGAACCCGTCTACCGCCGCCTCGGGTTCACCGTCAGCGGCCACTTCACCGAGTACGCCCACACCCCCTGACCCGTCACGGCAACCGCTCCACTCCTCACCAACGCCTGGTAGTCCATCGGCAACGCTTCACCCCCGGGGCATCGCCTCAATGGGCCTCCAGCTCCGGCCTCATGCCTGACCAGCGAAAACCAAACATGGAGGTCGGAGAGAGAACGCCCTCTCAGCTCACCAGGGCCAGGTTGTGCAGGCGCGCGACGCCGAGTATCGCGTGGTGCACGCCGTCGCCCTTGAGGCGGCAGTCGCGCAGGATCTTCCACCCCTTCATCCCAGGCGAAGGCGTGCTCGACACGGTCCCTGACCTGTTTGTGGGAGCGGTTGTGCTCTTGCTTCCAGCCACGCAGTTCAGCTTGGCCTGTCGCGCGGCGGTGGGAAATCACCAGGCCGGTACCCCGATAGCCTCCGTCTGCGATGGTCATCGTGGCGCCGACGGCATTCTTCGCCCCGGATTCCGCCCACTCGCGGCAGTCGTTGCGGTTGCCGGGCCGCGGGCGGCCGACCACCACGACGAGGCGGGTGTCGGCATCAATGACGACCAGATGGTTGGTCGCGTAACGGTAGTTCTTCGACTGCTCGGCCACTGTGTGATCGCGGGTAGGCACGAGAGCGCCGTCCACGATGAGCACAGTGTCCTGACGGAACCGCCTACGCGGCTGGAAGGCGAGCTTGGGGCCGAGGTGGCCGATAATCCGGTCGACCGCCGACTTTGAGACGCCGAAGAGCGGAGAGAGCTGACGCAGCGTCAAATTCGTGCGCCAGTACGCTGCAACCCGCAACACTCGATCCTCCAACGGAGGGCTCCACAACCACCCACGCTGCGATTCGCCCGCGGTCCCGCGGCGCACGTGGGTCACCAACTTGCCGAAGCAGCGTGGGCTCAGCCCAGTGAACGGGGCTACCCAGACACCTCACGGCGCCAAGTCGTCAAGCCGGGACAGCGGGCATGAGCTCACCGTTCGATTTCGAGGGCCCTGCCGGTGGTCATCAGAGAGCGTCCTTGATGTGGCCTCTGGCGAAGTCCCATGGGGCGGGTGCATTGGCGGCCGCGTACTCGTCTGCGATGCCAAAGACGCTCCCGCATCCTGGGCATTCCGCCTGGCCGAACAGGTGCGTCAGGCCCCAGGCGAGCCGTTGCTGGCCATCCCGCACGGCTGACTCATGCAACATCCTCCCGGTGCCGGTCAGCTCGTGCGGGACGGCCAGCCTGAGCGGGACCTGGTGGACATCCCCCAGATGCCAGTCCCGGATTGAGGAGTAGCATCCGTAGTCGCCGATCGCGATCGTCACTGGTGCGACGCAGTGCGGACAGACGACAGTGACGAAGGAATCGGTGAAGTCGTCCAGGGCCTCGAGCCACAAGGGCTGGCCGTCGAACGCGAGCATGGCCCGCAGCCAGCTTAGGTAGATCTTCCCGTCCAGGCCAGACCGCAGCCGGGCGGCGGCCATGGCGCGAAGCTCGGCCAAGGTCGCAGCACAGCGGGCGACTTCCTCGTCGGCACCGTGAGGTTGAAGGAGGCCACCCGCTATGGCTCCGGCCAGATCGAGCGCCCAGTCCCCGGCACCCTCGGTCTTCGCGATGTCCGCCAGCTGAGGCAGTGCGGCGATGCTCGCCGGGGTGATCGTCCCCTGGTGGCACAAGCGCCCCCAAAGCCCGTCGATGGCCTCCTGGTCACGACCGATGGCTCGGTCCAGCAGCCCAGGTATCGCGTGTGCCGGGCCGTAGACGTCGTGGAGTGTGGACCAGTCGATCATCCGGTGATTCAAGCACGCTGCGGAGCGACCTCCTGGGGCGGTGAGTCATGAGCGGGATCACCTATGCCGCCGCCAGAGCTGGGGCCTGCGGCGCCGGGAACGCGGTGCGTTCCTCGAACAGGCGGCGGTTCTTGAGGCAGTGGTGGAGCTGGCCCAGCATCCGGTTGAACAGATTGCGCTGGCCAGCCGCGTGCCAGTCTCCGTGGTCGTCACGTCGCCGTCGGTAGTGAGCTTTGGCACCGGGCGAGGCAGTGATCGCTGAGAACGCCCAGAGGTAGCCGGCGTGGTTGAGCCGGTCGTTCTTCACCCATCGTCTGGTGATGCTGGACTTCTTGCCGGAGGCTCGGGTGACGGGTGAGGCGCCCGCATAGGCCTTCAGGCCGCGGGCGTCCGCGAAGCGGGTGCGGTCGTCTCCGATTTCGGCCAACACCCGGGCGCCAAGCCGGATACCGAGGCCGGGGAAGCTGAGGATGACTTCGGAGTCCGGGTGCTGTGGGAACGCCTCCTCGACGGCCTGGGCGAGGTCGGCGGCGGCGGTGCAGGCGGCCGTGAGCTGTCCGAGGAGGGCGAGCGTCTGCTTGCCGAGCGCATCCTCGACAAGCTCGGACTGACGGGCCCAGTCGGTGCTGAATGCCTCGCGCAGCCGCTCGACGTCCGCCTCGATGCCGCGCTTGCGGCCCGCACGCTTGAGAGCCGCCGTGATCTGGGTGCGAGTCAGGCTCGCGGCCTTGGCCGGTGTCGGCGCGAGCTTCATCAGCTCGCGGGCCTCCGGTCGGCACAAGCCGTTGTCCCACTTGGCGAAGGCCTCCAGAGCGGCGGGGTAGTACTCGCGCAACAGCGAGCGAAGCTGGTTGGCGACCTGTCGGGTAGCCGGATCGCGTTGCCGCGATCCGGCCCCCTAAGAACCGGACGTGCTTCGTTTCGAGGCATCCGGCTCAAGCAAGCCCGAGGGCTTCGCAGGTCAACTGCGTTGTGTGGTCCGTCTGTCATCGCGGGCATGGTGCTGGCGATGGCATTCGGAGTGCACGAGGCGGAGGTTGCTCCGTTCGTCGGTGCCGCCGTCGCGTCGGTAGGTGAAGTGATGCTTGTGGAGCATCTTCTTCGAGGCCGCGAACCAGTTGATCCACTCGCGTGGGCTGTCCGGTTCGTATTCGGCTCCGACGATGAGAGCCTGCTTGCAGAGGGGGCACAGCCCCTTCTGCCGGGCTGCCAGGAGAAGACTGGTCTTGTCCATCGGCGGTGGCTCTCTGCGGTGGCGGCGATCTCGCCAGTACTTCGTCAGGGCGGGGTCATCCGGGGATGCCGCGCCCTTGACCTGGTAGTGGCGGACGATGCCCGTCCAGGAGAACTTGGGCAGGAAGCAACCCGAGACGCGGTCACCGAACACCCATTTGTCTCGCCGGGACGGGTGGAACTCGCCGAAGTACCGCTTGACGATCCAGCACTTCGGCTTCGTGGGGTGGCGGTATCTGGCCCAGTTGTAGGTCAGCCGCCACATGTAGTGATCCATCGACGCGAACGTCCTTGTGGAGCACGCCCCACGGTAGTAAGCCGCCCAACCGCGAACGATCGGGGTCAGCTTGCGCAGTACGGCTCCGGCATTGGCCCCTCGCAGGGCCTTCACCTCGGTCCGCAATCGCGCTCGGAGCCTCGCGCAGGCCGCTTTGCTCGGCTTGGTGATCAGTTTTCCGTTGAGTCGGCGGATGGTGAACCCGAGAAAGTCGAAGCCCTCATCGAGGTGCACGACCTTGGTCTTCTCTTCGTTGAAGCGAAGCCCTCTCGGCTCCAGCCACTTCTCCAGACGGTCCCTGACCTGGCGCACCTGTTCCTCACTGTGACAGAGCACAACGAAGTCGTCGGCGTACCTCACGAGCACCGGAGAGCTTCTCAGAGCGCCAGGCTCCCTTCCAGTTGCGGGGCCCGGCTTTCCGTATCGGCATCCTGCGGCCTGTTCCAATCCGTGCAGGGCAACGTTCAGCAGCAGAGGACTGATCACACCGCCTTGAGGAGTTCCGTCCTCAGTTGGTGCAAACCGGCCGTGGTCGACCACACCCGCTTTGAGCCAGCCTCGGATCAGGTCCCTGGCGGGGAACTGCCCAAGCGCGGCCATCAGGTGATCGTGGTCGATCCGGTCGAATGCCGCCGACAAGTCCGCGTCCAGGACCGACTGACGCTTCGGGTTCTTCCCGTTCGTCGTGGACCAGATCGCTCTGACTGCGTCGTGACAACTGCGGCCCGGTCGAAACCCGTACGACTTCGGCTCGAACCGTGCCTCCCACTCGGGTTCCAGCGCGTTCTTCACGCGGGCCTGGAGAATCCGGTCCCGGAGGACAGGAATGCCGAGCGGTCGCTGTTTCCCGTTGCTCTTGGGGATGAACACCCGCTTGACCGGCCTGGCTCGCCAGGGTTGGGAAGACCGATGGATCTCGGCCGTCAGCTTGCCCCTCGCCCTGGGGGTGAGGGCTCGCTCCCCGTCGATGCCAGCGGTCCTGCGACCACTGCTCTGCTGTGTCACCCGCTTCACGCTGACCAGCGTGTTGCTGTGGCTCCGCAGCATGAGCTTCTGCAAGTTGCGGACCTTCTTCAGGTCCCCTTCCTGCGTCGCCTTGAAGATCCTCTGCCGCAGTCGTCGTACGTTGTCCTCGCAGGTGGCCCAGTCGATGCCGTGCCAGTCGAGGCCCACGCCCTCGGGTCCGTTCGCCGCAGGCTCGGATACCCCGGCCGGGGCCGTGACCTCCATGTTTGCCTCCGGTGTCTAACTTGTCCCTCGGTTCTGACGTCTCTTGCTGAGCGAGCTTCAAAGGCTCACCCGATCCACGTGGGCGCCCTTTCGGGCCGGGCCACCAGGGCCCGTATCCGACGAGTTATGCGCGGGCGGGTGAAGACCCCGACCCGTGGTTTCCTCTGGCCTTTCGGCCTGCCGGCCTTTGCTTCTTGGATCATCCTTCTCCCGCCGGAGCATCAGCCTTCCTTGCGGTCGGCCTACCAAGCCATCGGCTTGGACCACGACGGGGTTTCCACGTTCCGCACCAGTAAGAAACGGCTGGGGTGGGTGCCCCCTAAACCCCGGGACCAGCGGTGTCCTCCCTCCGGTGTCAACTGGCCGGAGGTCGCCTCGTGCCTTTCAGCACAGGGTCCTGAAACCGCCGCAAGCACACCATCGCGCGGTCTTGGAATGACGAGGCATCATCGGGGGTTCACCTGCGTTCACCCGTCCAGCCTTCCCCTCGCCTGTGGCTCCCGGATGGCCCGGGTGCCCTTGGGCTTGAACGCTCAGCTTCACACCCCGCCGTTGCCAGCGACGCATGTGAGCGTGGGGACGGGCCCTGGACACTGGCCCGAAGAACAGCCGATCAACTTCCCTTCATGCGGCTGCCCTCACTTCTCTGGTGCGACTTCGTGTCGCACGCTGCCGGTTCCAGACCGCGTCCTGCTGAGCGCGGGCCAGTACGGCGATGGCGCGGGCCAGGTCGCTGTCGCCCGGCAGCGGCCGGTGGGCATGCATATCCGTGCGCAGGATGTTCGCCAGGACCAGGGCGTCGCCGGGGTCGGACTTCTTGCGGGAGACCGCGTGCCGGTCGCGGTAGCGGGCCGCCGCCATCAGGTTGATCGCGAACACCTTCCGCTTGCCTGCCCGCAGCACCGCGACCAGCAGACCGCGGGAGGTCTCGATCGCAACCGGAATCGGGGTGTCCTCCGTGTCGCCGTACTGGGCGAGCAGGTCTATCAGGCTCCTGTAGCCGGCCGCGTCGTCGGTGATGTGTCGCTTCGCAAGTAGCTGGCCGGTGTCGTCGACCAAGGCAACGTCGTGTGTCCTCTCGGCCCAGTCGATGCCGCAGTAGATCAACTCTTTCCTCCCCAGAGATGCGGTGTTTGCGCTGGTTGCGAGCGCATGCGGGCCACGCAGCGACCTAATTCCAGGACTCGACCATCCGGTCGGTCCGCCACCTCACTAGCCGTTCGTGGCACCAGCGCACCCCAGGGGCCCCGGTCTGCACGGGAGCTCGGCTCGGGCGTAACAAGAGGTCACCGTGCGGCGGGCTCGCACCACCAACACCAACGAGTAATCAAGCGGCCAGTGCTGACGCATGACGGTGCCGGACGGCACCCGGTCTCAGCCGAGGCCTGCTTGGCCGTGCTGGCTTCAGATGTCCGCCCGGCACCGACGAACGTCAACACCCACCTACCGAGTGGTGGCAGTCACGAGAGAGCCGAACGTTGCGCGATCTCACACTAGGCATCCCGACCAGGAGCAGCACAGGCATCCGTCCGGCACCCACGCGACCACCACCATGAGCACAGGGACCACGCGCCGCTCTATGCGGAGGTCTCATCAGACCCGGCTGGCCGGAGGCATCGTGGTCCCGTACTCGAACATCCCGCGAAGCATCCGCCCCGTCGGAACGTCCTTGACTCCGGATTGGGCTGGCCGAGTTGGCGGTCGTAGCGGTTGGATGTGCGGTGACATCCGGTCCGTCCGCTGGAGGCGCGGTGGCCGAGCCCGTCCGTGTGCGCAGACTGACCGACCAGGAGGGCCAGAAGCTGCAGCAGATCGTGCGCCGGGGCAGCGCCAGTTCAGTTCGCTGCCAGCGGGCGATGATGCTGCTGGCCTCGGCCGGCGGGAACCGAGTGCCGGTGATCGCCCAGCTGGTGCAGGCCGACTAGGACACCGTCAGGGATGTAATCCACGCGTTCAATGAGAAGGGTCCGGCCCGCCTGGACCCTCAGTGGGCGGGAGGCCGTCCCCGCCGACTCAGTGATGACGACGACTTCGTCATCGCGACGGCCACTACCCGCCCGGTCAGCCGTTCACCCGCTGGTCGCTGCGCAAGCTGGTCGCCTACCCGCGCAAAGTGCACGGCCGGGTGATCCGCATTGGCCGTGAGGCGTTACCGGTGCCTGCTCGCCCGCCGCGGCGTCACCTTCCAGCTCACCAAGACCTGGAAGGAGCCCCCGGCCCCCGAACGGGAGGCAAGCTGGGCCGTATCGAGCACGTCCTGGACCGCTTCCCGGATCGGGTCTTCGCCTTCGACGAGTTCGGCCCACTCGGGATCCGGCCCACCGCGGGCTCGGGCTGGGCCGAACAACTGCGTCCCGACCGGCTGCCGGCCACCTACCACCGCACCCACGGAGTCCGGTACTTCCACGGCTGCTACTCACTGGGCGACGACCGGCTGTGGGCCGTGAACCGGCGAAAGAAGGGAGCCGTGAACACGCTGGCCGCGCTGAGATCGACCCGTGCCGCCCGGCCCGACGGCGCACCGATCTACGTGATGCTTGACAACCTGTCCGCCCACAAGGGCGCCGACATCCGTCGCTGGGCGAAGAAGCACAAGGTCGAGCTGTGTTTCACCCCGGCCTACGCCTCGTGGGCGAACCCGATCGAAGCGCACTTCGGACCGCTGCGGCAGTTCACCATCGCCAACTCGAACCACCCCAACCACACCGTGCAGACCCGAGCCCTGCACGGCTACCTCCGCTGGCGCAATGCCAATGCCCGCCACCACGACGTCCTGGTCACGGAACGCACCGGGGCGGCCGACCCGCTCTCGCCGCATGATCAGGCAACACGGCGAACGTTCCAGGTCACAGCACCACCTCCGCCGCGAATCTGTCTGGGCTACTTGACCAGCCGGAAGTCGGGGTGCCCGACCCAGGCCCGCAGGAACTCCGCCGATCCCAGCGCCATCCAGTCGTCGCCCGCGATCCCCAACACCCCCGGAAGGCCAGCGACGACCGACGCCTGTCCATCCATCAGCTCGACATTGGCCACGCCCCCGATGACGTCCATGACAGCGGCGGTCAGCAGGGCCGTGGTCACATGGTCGATCTCGCGATTGCAGCCGGCGCTGACATTGACGGCATGGGTCGGTCTGAAGCCGAGGATGGCCTTCACCTCGGGCTCGTCCGAGTGCTCAGCCTCGAAGATGCTCTCGTCGCCGACGCCCGGCCCCATCAAGTAGACCAGGAAGGGCCGACGCCAGTCCTCGCGCCGCGGATTGAACCCCACCAGGGCTGTGAGCTCCTCGTCCGCGGAGGTGTTGCCGAGGAGTGGCAGCGGGAACGGCTTTCGCCAGTCCTGCTCTCGCCCGTCCTCGACGCCCAGTCGCTCTGCAGGCACGTTGACGTCGAAGAACCCAGGCCGCTTCTCGTCGAAGTGGGAGGAGAGCCCCACCATCAACGCGCGAAACTTCCGCAGCACACCCGGGGAGAGCGGCTCCGCCAACTCGATCACCACAACGTCGGACCAGACATGCTGGGAGCCTAGTTTGATCAGCTCCGCAACCGCTCGCATTGTTCCCACACCGAGCCCAGCCGGTCCGAGCACGGACGCCGTCAACCCGGCGAACCTATGCGGTCAGAGCACTAGTACTGCAACGGTGCTTGCCGTGACTGGTGGCCAGGTCAGGGGATGTGTCCGCGTCGTTTGTAGTGGCTGGTGCGGGCCTGGTGTTGTCGTCGGCGGCGCCAGGTCGACCAGTGCAGGATGTGCTCGACGGGTGTGGGCCGGCGGTTGGTGAGGCGGGTGATCAGCTTTCGTATCTCGGCGAGGCTGAGGTGGATGAGCTGGGAGGATCCGTTTCTGCTTTCCCGGTATCCAGCTCGCGGGCTCGCAGGACGGTCAGGCAGGCGTGGGCGGCCATGGCCAGGGTCATGTGGCGGTGCCATCCGGGGTGGCGGCGGACCTGGTAGTCGTCCAGGCCGCATTCCTGCTTGGCGCTCTGGAAGCATTCCTCGATGGCCCACCGGCTGCCCGCGATGCGGATCAGGTCATCCAGTGTGGTCTCGGCGGGGCAGTAGGCGATGTAGTAGGAGATCTCCTGCGGGCGGGCGACGCTGCGGCGGGCGACCACCCAGTGGCGGCGGTCGGACCGGTGCCAGGGCCGCACCTCGACGCGTGCCCAGTCGTAGATCCGCTGGCCGTGAGCTCCGGTGCCGCAGGAACGACGTTTCCATTTCTGCCGGGCGAGGCCGTTGAACAGGTCGTGGACGGGATGGTCGATCGCCCAGCGGGTGACCACGGTGTCGTGCCGGGTGGTGGCCATGACGTGGAAGACGTCCGCCCGCTCCAGCTCGGACCGCCAGCCCTTGGAAAAGCCGTAGGCGGCGTCCGCGGTCACCCACCGAAACGGGACCTTGTCTGCGATCGCGCGGCGGACCATTGCCTTGGCCATGGCCACCTTGGTCTCGAAGGCGACCTCGTCGCCGATGCCGGCCCGGCGGCATCTTTCCGGGTCGTCGGTCCATGAGGTGGGCAGATACAGTCGCCGGTCGATCAGCGTCCGCCCACGGTCGGTGGCATAGGCGAGGAAGACGCCGACCTGGCAGTTCTCCGTCCGCCCGGCTGTGCCGGAGTACTGGCGCTGCACCCCCGCCGACCGCGTGCCCTTCTTCAGGAAACCTGTGTCGTCCACGACCAGGACGGCACCGGGGTCGCCGAGGTTGTCGACCACGTACCGGCGCACGTCGTCGAGCACCTCGTCGGCGTCCCATTCGATCCGGTTCAGCATCCGGTGGATGCGGTCCGGGCCTGCGTGGCCTGCTTCCTCCGCCAGCGTCCAGCCGTTCTTCCGCTGCAGCGGAGCGATCAGGCCCCGCATATAGGCCAGTGCCGACTCCCGGGGCTCCGACCTGCTGAAACGGTGCACGAACCGCCCATGCACAGCTTCCAGTTCACCCGCCCACAACCTGACATCAGCAAGGTCCCCACCCATAACCACACCAACGACCAGCCTGGCCACCAGTCACGGCAAGCACCGTTGCAGTACTAGGCCTTGAGATACCTGCTGACGTACGGGCCCTTTGGATTTTGACCGCAGGGGATGACGGGGTCAACGGTGCGGGATGCCTGCCCGGGAACCAGGCTCTGATGTCTTTGGAGGCCGTGGCTTCCGTATACCGGCAGAAGATGGACTCCCAAGCACACCAGGACACCTCAACGCCGGCCGCCCGGAATACGACCAGACCACCGTCTGGAAGTCATCACGGCTTCCGGTGGTCTCCTACGGCGTGACCGACCGCACCTCAGGGCTACACCTGGTCACCTCATCAGGCTCTCTGGGCCGCTGGTCCCGATACAACGAGGGCCAGGACGATGAGGACGAGACGCTCCTCACCTACCTGGAAGACGTCGCCGACATGCTCGAATCCCCGGACCTTGCCACACGGGACAAACCGGGCCTGATCGACGGGGTACTGGTCTGGGGCAGCAGGCTCGATCCGGCGCAGGAAGACTGGTGGCAGCCCCTGACCGGCTGAACGCGGAGGGGCGGGGGAGCCCAGGCTGCCTCAGCCGACCTTGCGCCAGGTGCAGGTAGACGCAGTCGAGGTGCAGTGCTCGAAGCCCGGCAGGGTCACGAAGAAGCCGTCACCGTCGAGCATCCGCCACGACGGGGCCGGAAAGCCACTGAACCCCGCTGATTCTGCACGCTGGGGATAGCCGCACGCCCGCACCGTTCCGAACCACTCGGCCCCTTGGTCGCCGCACGGGTATCCGCCAGAAGCCCGTAGTTCGCAGAGCCGTCGCCCATCTTGTCGGTGAACAACAGTGCACACTTGCTGCCGGACGTCACCAGGTTCACGCTCTTGGGATAGCCGCCGGACTCATGCGTGGAGGCCATGGCGAACTCATCGCAGTCGACCGACCCCACCGACGCGTCGGACGCGTGCACACTCCAGGTGTTGTCGCATACACGGGTACGGCTGTTGTCCGACGTCCACGTGCCCCCGGCACTGTTCTTGACGGGAGTGTCGGGGCCCAGGTAGTGCATCAACGAGCCCCACCGCTTGGAGCCGGCGTGATCAGGCATCACTTGCTGCATGTACCAGTAGTGACCACCGGCGGCCGGATACAAATTGGTGTCCACCGTCCAGTTCAGCTTGAAGTACGGCAGCACACAGCCCGGCGCAGAGCCCTTGACTATGTCGTCGCAGCGCGGTGCAAGCTCTCGGACTTCTTCGATACCGGAGCTGCCGAAGTCTGCCGTTGCGGAAGCGGTGAGACTGGCATCCACGGTCGCTCTTACGGACCATCCCAGGTCGATGATCTCCTTGCCTGTGCCGGACCAGGTGGTCTGGACGGTCCCCCACCGGCCGCTGTACTGGCTCCAGTCGTTCGCGTCCCAGTAGGCGTTCTCGCCTGCGGAGTTGTTCTGATTGTCGGCGGCCAGAATGCGGCCATCCTCGGCTACTGCAGGGAGACATTTTCGACGAGTCTTCCGGCGGCGCTATAGGGCGAACGTTGTCTGATGCGGCACCAGGTGGCGCGGTACATCGCGCCAGGTCACACCGGTGTGCGGCACGTAGCAGATGCCCGCCAGCGCGACTGGGTCCGGTATTCGGCGCCGACCCTTGCACCAGTGTCGCCGTTCAGGGCGGGGCGGCAGCGGAGGAACCACGCGGGGGCGCAGGTCATCGACGCGAGACCATTTTCCACGCACGGAAGGGTGCCAGAAGAACGCGGTTGAGGTGGACAGTTCCGCCCGGCACACTCGCCCGATGCGCGCAGGGTCGAGATCACTCTCGTCCACGAGGGTCACTGTGCGGGAGACGGCCTCCGTGTCCCGTCCGGCCTGTGTACCGGTCATTCTGGTGGTAGGGGCCTCGGCCTGCTGCTCCAGGCCGGGCGGATGTTTCACCGTGGTATTGCTACTCTTCGACGCGTTGCCCGTTCCGACGACGGTGAAGCCTGCCTCGCGCAGCTTCTCGGGCGGAATCCCCGGCAGTTCGTTCTCGTTGATCGCCGAAGTGCCACAGCCACGGAGCGCATCCGCCGGTCGGAGCGGTCTCGCAACACGCGGGACGGAGCACATGTCCACGGACGAATTCCCAGATGCCACAACCGACACGGCGGTTCCCGCCGCTGCACACCGAGGGTGCCCGCCGACCGGCGTCGCCGGCCCGCCCACAGAGACGCCCACTCAGCATCACATCCTCTACACAGCTGTAGAAGATATGCTGTAGGGGTCCGACTCTTACAAGCAGAGCAGTGGAAGGGAGCGCCGGAGAGATGAGCGTCATCGCCTGGCTGATTCTGGGACTTCTGGCCGGAGGGATCGCCAAGCTGATCCTGCCTGGGCGGGACCCGGGCGGTTGCGTCGGGACAACGGTGATCGGTATTGCGGGAGCGTTCCTCGGCGGCTGGCTGTCGGCCCAGTTCCTCGACCGGCCGGTACAGCGGGAGTTCTTCGACGCGGCCACCTGGGGATCAGCCATCGCCGGCGCCCTCGTTCTACTGGTCGGCTGCCGCCTGCTGTTCGGCAACTCCCGCAACTGACGGGTGACCCCCAACGGCTACGAGCTCGATGCCTCCGCGCTGGTTCACCGCCGTTCACCGATCGTCGCTCTTGAGCGCCATCGTCTCGCTCTTGAGGACTCACGCCGGACACCGATTCCCTGCCGCGCGGAGAGAGGAGGTCGGTAGCGCGAGTGCCACAACGAGGAGGCACGAGCCTGCAGCGGGCAGACCTCGGTCGGCCAGGCCGTACTGTGCGGCGACCGCCAGCGGCAGATGAACGATGCAGGCGGCGTAGGGGGCCTGCCACCACCTCCTTCGCCCACCAGCTACTGCCTTGCACGTGCCCGCGAAAGAGCGTGAGCAGTCCGACGCACAGGGATGCACACAGCACACTCTGGTATGGCGCCCACACGACGGACGGCCCGTTCGCCCCGCCCGGTCCAAAGCCGGTGGAGTCGGCGCCGGCCAGGAAGAGCGCAGGCTGCCAGCGATGATTCCCAACGCGAAGAAGGTGGACTACTGCGGCACGCGTGCGGGCTCGACCTGGAGGAATCTCAGAACCGGTACCCACTCGTCTGAACCACAGGTGGCCGAACTGGAGGTCCGACCAGGAGGGGCCGCCCCCAACCTGTCGGCTTGTCCCCCAGTCCCACGTTCACGTCGGTGAAGTAGCGCGGGAATGACATCGGCGGGTAGCCACGGCAGTGCACGCAGTATGCGTACAACAGTCCCGGCACGATCGCCAGGGCGTCGACCGCGCCCGGGATCCCGAGTCGTACCAGCCGACTTCCCAAGAAGCGCCGGGCGCCGCGGCGCTCGTACGAGCCGGGTGCGAAGACAGCGGAGACGAAGAAGAACCGGCTCATGAAGAAGGAGCCGTCAACGGCGGACAGCGTGGTAAGAACACCCGAACGCGGCCGGCCCTCGACGTACCACCAGTCGGCGGGACCATAGGGCTGGGCAGCATGGTGGACCACGACCAGGACAGTCACGGCGATCCGTAGATGGCCCCGCAGCACGGGGTCCGCTCCGAGCAGGCGGGCGGAGGCCGCCCAGTTGATCCGCCGGGATCTCCTGCGACAGGTCGACGCCCGAGACTTCCGCGCCCAGAATCGGGATGATCCGTTCGACGGTGACTGTGCGGTAGGGATGCGCGGGGCGCGTGGTCACCGCATCGATTGCCTCGCGTTCGTATGACTCCATGTCAACCTCCAGAAGAGTGGGTTCAGTGCAGGTCGGCGGTCCCAGGTGTGCCGGCACCCGGAATCGCCGGCGTCGCTCTGATGGCCTTGGCCACCGTGTCCACCTGGGGTGCCGCGACGATGCCGTGGTGGTCCGTGGGCAGGTACCTGAGTACGGTGGACGAGGGGAGGCAGGTGGCCCACTGGCGCTCCGGCTCCTGGGGGGGGCGGGGGCGGGCATGCCCACTGTGGGGTGCTCGGCAAGCCACAGATACGTGAGGACGGAGACGAGCGGCTTCACACGGTGTTCCCCGAGGCTGCGCAGGTTGGCGCGGCAGCAGTGAGCCAGTCTCTCGGCGTACGCCTACGCGTGCTCGGTCGGCAACGAGGGTGCTGGGCTGCCGAGTTCGGCGGCGCGCACCTTGTCGAAATGGGCTTCGTCGTAGGCGGTGGTCAGCACCCTTGCGTGGGGCAGTGGCGGAGGCCTGGATGTCGCCGCCAACGGGTGCACCAGACACAGGACGGCCGGACCGGTCTCCTCCAGTCAGTTGTCGAGGACTACCCAGGTCGTGCTTCCGGTCGCCTCGGCGGTGGGCTCGGCGGGGTGAGGGCCACCTCCATGTGCTTGAGGATCTCCGTGACGCTGACGCGGTGACTGAAGGACGACAGGTCGAACTCGACACCGTAGCCGTCCTTGGTCCGGGCAATCAGGCTGATCAGGGTCAGCGAGTCGGCCAGGATCGATCGCCCGGGCCATGGCGTCCGCTCGCTCTTCGGAACCTCCGGCGCCGGGGGCTTCCTCCGGTACGTCCGTCCGACTCGCCGATCCGGTGCGTGAGGACTAGTCCTCGGGTTCGGCGGAAGTGTAGAAGGCTCGATAGGCCTCGATGTCTGCAGTGGAAACGAGGAGTTTAGGCAGTTGCGGGGCAAGGGCATGGCCGAAGACCGCTTTCCTTCCTGGCCGGTCAGGCCCACCGAGAGATGGTCCTGATGGCGGGTGTCGGGGTTCAGGACCCGGGTCGCCATTCCGCTCTCGCTCCAGATGTCCCAGTCGAATCCCATCCGGACTGTCGTCTCCGTGTCGGTGGCCCGGTGGTGGTGGGCGAAGCCGTCGAGGAGGCTCGCGCCCGCCGCGTAGTCGCAGTGGTCCACACCGCCGAGCCAGACGGACATCGAGGAGCAGTAGACCGCGACCGCCGGACGGAAAACTGCGATCAGGTGCTCGACGACGAGTGCGCCTCTCTCGCGGACTGCGACGGCCTCGCGCATCGCTGTGCTGTCACGCCGTACGAGCACCCCGGCGTGTCCGAGACCCGCCGCGTGGATGACGCCGTCTGGCCGTGACGTCTGGTCGGTGACGGCCGCCGCCGCTTCGTCAGCAGGCGTGGTGGCGAGATCCGCCCGGACGGGGCCGACGTGGTGGCCCCATTCGTTCGACTCCTCGGGCAGCCGCGGGTTTCTCGACAGCACCAGGATCCGACCGCGGGTGTGTGCGAGCAGCCACGCGGCGCCGGGCCCATGCCGCCCGTGCCGCCGATCACCGGGTGGACGGTGTCCTCTCCGGCCGGTACGAGGGGCCGCCTGCCCGCCGGGTCCGGTACGGGGACGGTGCCGGGCCACCACCAGTAGCCCTGCCGCAGTGCCGGCCGGCGCGGCAGGGCCGGGCCGTCGCGCTTACTGGCCTCACCTGTCTCGGCGACGATCGAGGCCACGTGCCCGGCCCAACGGTGAGGTCGCCGTCGGGGACGTCGGTCCACCGCCCCCGCCACGGGCTGGGCACCGTACGACAGCCACCACACACGCGGGGAGACACCTCGCCCGGTCAGCGCCTGGGCCCGGGCCGCCGCGGTGTCCGGGCAGGTGCGGCGGGCGTGTTTCAGGCTGCCGGGACCGACCGGCCCGCAGGACGGTTCCCGACAAGAGCGGGGGTCAGCGGCTCGTGTGGTCGGTGATCCGGAGGGCGGCGGGTATGCCGGAGCCGGCGGTGAGTGCTGCGGCGGCGATGACGGTTGCGTGAGGTCGGGGACGCCGGCGTGCATTCCTGCGAGGAGTGGTCCGGCCGCGCAGCCGACGTCGCGCCAGTACCGGGTGGGTGCCCAGGATAGGGTGCGCCAGGCGGGATGCGCGGGTCGGAGACGGGTCGCGAGCGCCCAGGGAAAGCGCTCCTCCGGCCGCCGCGGGAGACGAACTTGTCGCGGGCCACGGCCGCGCTCCCCCACCAGCAGTGCATGGCGGGAGGGCGCAGCATCGCGATCACCATCTCGTTGACGGCCATCGAGTGGGAGGCTCCGCCAGAGTCCGAGCCGCGTTGCCTTGCGTGCCCGGCCCAGGCACGTCATGACACCAAGCCGGCCCCCTCCAGCTCGGTCAGCCGCACGGTGCACAGACCCCCACGCTCGGCCTTCACCTCCGTCACCTTCAACTGCGTTCCCGGCGCGAGGATGTACTCCTCCTCCCCCGTGAACGCGGAGAACTGCCGGATCCCCACCGCCCGCGCGGGCGTGACCTCGAACAGCGTCCGCCGACCACGCCCGCCGAGGAACGCGCGGGCCACACCCGGCTCGGACGTGCACGACGACACGCCCCACCACGTCACCGTCCGCCCCAGCGGGTACTGGGACCGCAGATCCAACGCCACACCACGCCACAACGGCCGCGTCTGCGCCGGCAACGCCTCCATCGCCGAGAACAGCAACCGTAGGTACGGCAGGTACGGCACCACGCGCTCGCGGTCCGACGAGCGCAGCACGGCGTTGATCTCGCGGTAGAAGCCCGACTCGCACGTGTACAGGTAGAGGGCCGAGATCGCGTCGGCCGACATGGCGCCCACGGCCTCTCCGGACAGCGCGCCCGCGGACGACGCCTCAGCGGCCTTCGTCTCCCCGAAACGGCTCGACAGAGCGATATGCCGATCCAGGTGTGCGAGCACCCGCGAGACCGGCTCGACGGCCTTCTGGAAATCCACCAGAGGCGTGTCGAACACCCCGGTGACGGGCGGCAGAACGAGGCCCTCGTCCTTGACGCTGGTGAGCCGCTCCAGATACAGCTGGTGCAACTCCATCGTGGACGCGATGAACGCGCCCATCCGCTTCGCGACACCACCGTCCTTGGGCTCGCCGGCCCCTTCCGTCCCCTGGTCCCAGCCCTTCTGCGGCAGCCAGTCGACCGGCTCGGCCCCCACCACCGCCAGGGCGTCGTTCACCTGGGCGAAGTGGTCGCCCTCGCAGAACAGATCCCCCTGGGCGGCCGGATTGGCGTGGTCCAGGTGACGCACCTGCACCCCGGGGTACTTCTCCTCCAGCCGCTGGACGACCCTCTTCAGACTGCGGGCGTGCGCGCCCCACCAGGCGAACACCACCCCCCGGTCGTCCTCCTCCACCGCATCCTGCTTCGCCCTGAGGATCTCCTCGACGATCTGCTCGGCCACGGGCCGCCAGAACGACGTGTGCCGGTCGGTGGCCATCGCCCCGTCCGCACTCGCCGTGAGCGACGCGTTCAGCAGCAGCACACCTTGGGTGAGCATCGCCTGAAACCACTCGGGCGGCTGAACCGTGTCCTCCTTCTTCAACAGGGCTCGGACGTCGGCGATCGGGGTCTTCTTGACGATGCCGTACTTCCACATCGCGGCCGCCTTGATGAGGCAGCGGATGCTGACGACCCTGCCGAACTGGCTGTCCTTCCAGTCGTTGAAGGTGTTGTCGAACATCGCGATACCGGTCGCGCTCTCCGTCCGCGGATAGGGGTTCTGTCCGAAGACGACCACCTTCCACTTCTCCGGCGGATGCGGCTTCAACGCCTGGAACGTCAGCTCGCGCACCGGAACGACCTCCGGGCTGCGCTTCGGGCCGATGAACTCGGCGGCTCCCGGCTGCGCCTCGATCACCGGTTTGAGCAACGGCAGCCACGGCTCGCCGCCACCGGTGAACAAGTCGGCCAGTTCCAGCGGATCTCCGGCCGGGGAACCGGCATCCTGGGCGGCCGTCACGTCGACATCACTCACGAGGGTGGGACTCCCGATAGTCGAACCGGATGCCCCCACGGGCGCCCCGGCATGCTGAACAGATGCGGCAACGTCGTCACCGGTGTTCGCGCCCTGCGCGGCAGAGGCTTGCGAGGCCTTCGGGTCAGTGGCGAAAGGAAGGCCGCTGAGGCACATTGATCCGGACCCGCCGTGCGGACCCCGCTCCCTCGATGTCGTCGAGTTGCCTCAGTACAGCGGCCCTCAACTCGTCGTAGTCCGCGAAACCGTGGTCGTGGAAGAGGGTGTAGCCCGTCCACATCAGGTTGGCGCACACCTCCGCGGGCACCTGCCCGGTCTGCGCGCCCATCCCGACGAGAGCCACCGACCGGATACTGTCCGGCTTCGCCCGGTTCTGCAGATGCACCGCCTGGAAGGCAGCAGCGCAGGCCAGCGCCACGTTCATCGTGTCGCTGACGTCCTGTGACGACTGGCGCATGGTGGGTGTCGAGATGAGGTACCGGGGCACATCCGCCCCTGACGGGACACACACCGCGCTCCCCACCGGCAGCCGTCCGCCGAACCGGTCGCGAATCGCCCGTTGCACCCGCACCTGGATACCCGCACCGAGGTACCGCTTGACGGCGGCGTCGACCCCACCGTCCATCCGGCCACGCTCGTTCGTGGGCGAGACCCAGGCGTCGGCCCCCACATCCAGAAGGGAACCCCGCCTGATCTCGACCTCCGGCGTGTCCGCGAAAGCGGATCGCCAGGCCGTCACCACCTCCTTGTTGACGTCGACCAGGACAACGCTCAACGCATGCCTGACACCCACGAATTCACCCCTCCCGCCCTGTGATCCCGAACGATCCCGAAGCTACCTCGCACCACTGACAACGCCGTACGACAGACCTGCTCGAAACGAGAGCCCGCCTGAGTCAGTCCAACGCCGCACAGCTGCCTTGTGGCTGGCCCACAACTGGTGAAGACCGTGCCTCGAAGGGGACGGGAGATTAAGGAACGATTGTTCTTGACTGATCATTCCTAAACTGTCTAACGTAGTGGCCATGGGCAGGCCAAGAGCATTCGACGAGGACGAAGCGGTGCGCGCCGCCGTGGATCTGTTCGGCGGACGCGCCTATGACGGTGTGTCCGTCGACGACCTCGTCAGCCACCTCGGCGTACACCGCAACAGCTTGTACAAGACGTTCGGCAGTAAGCGCGGCCTCTATCTGATCGCTCTGCGCCGCCACCTCGCCGACGATGTCCGCCCTTTGCTCAACGCCCTCGGCACCGCATCGGATGCCGCGGCCGCGCTGCGACTCGTCACCACGGCCGACCTCCGTCTACTTCTACTCGCGACGATCGAACGCGCACCGGTCGACGAGGAAGTCGCCTCCGAGGTGACAGCCGCATTGGCGGCAGTCGATCAGGCGATCGCCGACGCGCTCGGCGTTCCCGCCGACCTGGCCTCCGCCCTCACCGCCGCCGCGCTGGGCATTCTCCTGCGCGGCAACCCCGAGAACGCCGTCACCGCACTGACCCAACACCTCGACCCGATTCCCCCGAAGCGGAACCCGAAATGGCACTGATACGTATCGACGGCGACGACCTCGTGGTCGTGATCGAGGGCCTCGACAAGCTCTGGTCATTCAAAGGCAGCCTGACCACCCCGCTGGCCAACGTCCGTGGCGCGACCGCCGCCCCCGGCATCTCCGCCGACCCCAAGGGAATCCGCGCGCCGGGCTCCCACCTCCCCGGCGTCATCACCGCCGGCACGTTCTACCAGGACGGCGAGAAGATCTTCTGGGATGTCAGGGACCCATCCAAGGCGGTCGTGGTCGAACTCGCTGACGAACAGTACGCACGCCTGGTGCTCCAGGTCGAGGACCCCCGCGCGGCTGTCGCCCTGGTCGAAAGGGCCCTTGCATGAAGAGAGGTAGTCCGATGTTTCGCCACTTGGCAGCAGCTGTGACGGCACTGGCCGCCGTGACGGCCGCCCCGGCCGCGGCAACACCCGGGCTCGTACCTGCCGCCGACCGCGAGGTCGCCTTCACGGTCGACGGAACGACCGCGTACGGCACCCTGCACGTTCCCGAACACCGCCCCGGGCAACGGCTGCGGGCAGCACTGCTGCTGCCCGGCAGCGGACCCACCGACCGGGACGGCAACCAGCCGCCCGTGTCCTCACCAAACACCCTGACACAGTTGGCCGACGCGCTCGACGGGGAGGCAATCGCCACTCTGCGGTTCGACAAGTACGGCACCGGCCGCACGGGACTCGGCGCCTATCGGGACCACCCGGAAGAACTCGACTACCCAGCATTCGTCCGCCAGGCACAAGCCGCCTACGAGTCGCTGCGCGATCAACCGGAGACCGACCCGCACGAACTGCTGGTCGTCGGACACAGCGAGGGCGCGATGACGGGACTCGTGCTCGGCGGCACCGTCCGCCCGCGTCCCGTCGGCCTGGCGCTGCTGCAACCCCAGGCCATCCGCATGCTGGACCTGGTCGCGCTCCAGCTCAAAGCCCAGGTATCCGAAGCGACCCGGCAAGGCCAGTTCACCCCTGAGCAGCAACGCACCGTACACACGGCCATCGACGCCGCCGTCACCTCACTGCGCGAAAACCTACCGCTCGAGACCACCGACCTGCCCCCGGCGATCGGCCGGCTCTTCGAGGCCTTCCAAGGCCCCAACGCCCGGTTCGTGGACAGTGACGACGCCGTCTACCCACCGGACATCGCGGCCGCGCTCCGGCCCGGAACCAACGTACTCCTGACCTGCGGCACGAACGACGCCCAGGTCCCTTGTGCCACAACGAACGCCCTGACGACCGCCCTGCGTCACGCGCATGCCGGCGGACCGGGCCGAGTGACACTGCCGGCAGTGGACCATCTGATGCACGACCCCGATCACCCGGACACGCTCGCGCCGCCCGTCCTCGATTCCTTGCACCGGTTGACCCGACACTGATGCCGGACGAGGACGCCCTCGGACGTGCGGCACCAACTCGACATGCCGGGGCGGCCGAGCCGACAGAGGTCTGCTGCCCGACGGGGCCTTCCTCATCCTGGCCCACGGCAAGGAACTCGTCCGTCCCGGGCCAGCTCACGGGCACCCTGGGCGCGGGTGACCTGCGAGTCCGCGTCAGCAGCGCGGCTGCCCGCAGCGGCGGGACGCACCGTTCGTGACCGTCGTAGGGTCCAGCCGTTGCTGCCGCTGCGGCCGACGCGTGGGCTAGAGCGCGTCTCCTTGATTCGCTTGTCGGTCGGTTGATCGGATGTGTCTGTCCAATTGCTGATCACTGATGCGATGTGGGGTCGGATCAAACCGTTGATGCCGGTCGACCCCCCGTTCGCGGTCGACGGTGGGCCGATCACCGTCGCAGATCGCGTGTATTCGTCACGCTCGATCCGGAAGCATCTCCGCCAACGCGGGATCCGCGCTGTCATTCCCCAGCCGTCCGACCAGGCCGGTCACCGTAGGCGCCGGGGTCGTTCGGGTGGCCGGCCGCCCGCCTTCGACACCGAGGCGTACAAGCAGCGCAACGCGGTCGAGTGATGCATCAGCCGGTTCAAGCAGTGGCGAGGGCTGGCGATGCGAATGGACAGATTCGCCATCGCCTGCCAGGCGGCGCTCCACGTCGCCGCCCTTCTCATCTGGACCCGGACATGGAGGCGTCGGGCCACCTGATTGGAGAGGCACCTGCTCAGTCCAGCGTGACAGCATGCGGCAATGGTCTTGCGACACCCCGACGGCAACTACACGATCACCATGATGTACTCCGTGCCCGATGACGCCTGGTACCTGGAACTGGATCTCGTGGCCAAGCAAGAGACTCTCGTCACCGCAATCGTCCCTGACGAGGATCCGGCACGGGAACCCACCGTCTGCTTCACCCCGCACGCGGGGCACGCTGACGTCCCGTACAAGGTCATACGTTGGTTCATGCACCATGTCGATGAAGAGATCCGTACCTCCCGTGCCTGGATGCGGCTGAGACCGGAGCTCGTCGAGATCGTCTACCAACTCCGCAAGGAACACATGGGAGTTATCGACGATGACGACTTTCCCCAGATTCTGACGGCCGTGCGCACCACAGTCTCCGAGAAGGACCTCCCTGACGTTCTAAAGGCCGCCTTCGGGCGAAATCCTGACGGCACCACCATGGACCACCCGCAAACGCCCAGCCCGTAGACGGTCGAGGAGACAGGGCCTAGTTCGGGCCGACCGTCGTGGTGGGGGGGCGGGCCATTACGGTTTCGCGCAGGACGTTCCAGGCGTGGCGGCGGGTGTCGTGGTCGGCGAGGGCCTCGTTCCAGGACAGCCACAGGCGGTTGAACGTGTCGTCCACGGCGCTGTCGCGCTGGTCGTCGTCGAGGAAGTCCTGGGCGTAGAGCGTGTAGTCGCTCTCCACAAGTTCGCGGAAGGCTCCGTGCTCCAGGGGCGGGGCTGTGTAGGTGGGCATCTCGGTGATGCGAGGTCGAGCGGCTTCGGGCAATCTTCCGAGCCGACTACCTGGGGCAACTGCCGCAGGCCGAAAGGGCTCTGGGACATCAGACAGTGGCGCTCGCCCGGCAGGTCGACTCCGCCCGCCTCAGCGTCACTCAGCTCGCGGCGGCGACGGGAGAGGCATTCCTCACACCCTGATGCAGACATCATCACACGCTTCCCGGGGCTGTCTGTACTGCCCGGGGCACGCGTCCTCGCCGAAATCGGGGGCGACCGCGAACGCTTCGCGGACGCCAGAGCCATGAAAGCATATGCCGGAGCGGCACCCGTGACGCGAGCCTCCGCTCGAAGCCACGTGGTCGTGGCCCGGACCGTCAACAACCAGCGACTGGCCTCAGCCGGGCACATGTGGGCCTTTACAGCCCTCTGGACGCAGGCTCCGCGAGCCCACTACGACCGACGCAGAGCTGGTGGAGAACGCTATACCGCAGCTCTCAGGAACCTGTTCAACAAACTGCTCGGCTGCCTCTACCACTGCCTGCGAAACCGCATGCCCTATGACGTCGAACGCGCCTTCACCGCACCCGTCGCACTCGCTGCCTAAAGCCGCGGGCCCACGAAGATGTCGACTGCGGCGGCTTTCCAGCCAGGCTCGTCAACAGCGACATGGATTTGCCGCCTGCCCCCTTCACCGATGAGGCTCACGAAGCGCGTCACACCCATGACATCACCGACGACCAGCCGTCCGTCAGCCAACGAGATCGGCCCCTTGAAGACGGTCGTGAAGGAAGGGTCCGGCCCTGGCGCCTCGTCGAGCGGATCGGTGAAGAGCCGGACCTTGATGAGCCGAACCTGAGCCTGAACCCGGATTGCCACATGAGTGTCACACCCGACCGCAGCCTCGCCTCTCAGCTCCAGCACCGGCAGCCAGTCGGTCGACCCCAACGCCAGAACCGGATGATTCACCCGAATCTCCACGCTCGCGACCTGCACATTCAACCCTCTCTGGTGTCCGCCTCATGACGCGCCGCGGTGTTGTCGGGTCACTCCGACAGACGAGGCACTTGACCTCCGACGACATGAGATGTTTTGGACTGCTCGGCCACCGTGTGGTCGCGGGTGGGGGGCCAGGGTGTGGTCCACGATGAGCACGACGTCCTTGTGGAACCGCTTATGGGGCCTGAGCGGCGAGAAGAGGCCCGAGGTGGCTGACGATGCGGTTGGCTGCGGACTTCGAGACGCCGAATAGCGGGGCGAGCTGGCGCAGCGTCAGGTTGGAACGCCAGTATGCGGCCACCAGGAGCAACCGGTCTTCCAGCGGAAGCCGCCACGGCCGGCCTCGCCGAGCGGTGTCGACGCCTTCGCGCCGCAGCGCACGCACCACCTGGTTGAACTGGCGCGGTCCCACGCCGGTGAACGGAGCTATCCAGGATGGCTCTGAGGCCGTGATCACACCATGCACGACAGAGATCATTTACGCCCGGCATCAGCTGGGGAGCAATCTCAGCCGAGGAAGTCCTTCCAGAACGGCACGGACGCCTGTGGAGCCCATGGCGCGTCCTCGTCGACCTCGCCGAACTCGCGGTCGATGTAGTCGGCCAGGTCGTGGCCGTAGCAGATGATGTCAGTTCCCCACACTGACAGGACCGGATGTCCCGGAGTGTCGGGACCCGCGGGTATGAAGCGGTGCGCGTAGACGGGAACGAGTCGTGGCGCTCGGGCAAGTACCGCTCGAGCCACCTCGACGGCCTCCTCAGTGGCGGTGGGACGCACCCCCAGGGCCGGATGCCAGCTGCCAGCGGCGACATCGCCCAGCACTTCTCGTACCGGCCACTCCAGCCGATGGCGCAGGTCGTCCGCATCGGCGTGCCGCCAGTCGGGCCAGGGCTGCTGCCACGTTGCGCCTTCCTCGGGAGGTGAGGCGACCGGCAGTCCTGCCTCCAGGAAGGCCCGATGCTCCGGGGAGAACTCGAACCCGTAGGTCGCCTTGATCCGGCTGAACTCTTCCTCAGTGAGCCCTGGAGCTATCTCACAGCAGTCCGCCTCCGCCAACCGCCGCGCGGCCTCCGTTCCCAACCAAGCGCCATCAGTGTCGATCACTCCGGCACCGTACACACACCGCTCGCACGGCATCGCATCTTTTCGAGCCCTGACGCGTTGCCTCCAGGTCAATGCCGCCGCTCATCAGGAGCTTGGTGCCCACAACGAACATGAAGGGATGAGCCGAGGCTAAAACTCAGGCTATGGGCTGTCCCCGCCGCGGGCGTTTCGAAACCTGCCAGCCACTCGTGTGAGTCAGCCGGCTCCAGGACCGAGAGGGAGCGCAGCCAGCCGCGGCAGACGCCGGCACATCTGCTGTGCGTCTCCGAAGTCGAACTACTCACCCATGTCCTCGCCATCCTCCTCGGCCAGTGCGTCAGGGCAGGTAGCGGTCTGTTCATACCAATCACGTCCGAGCGCCACCAGGCCAGCCGTGAAGTCGCTGAACCGGTCATCGGGGCAGCCACCACCGATGAGGTAGGCGGCCGCCCACACGTCCCAGCGGTAGACCCCATCGCGCAGACGGCAGAAGCTGTGTTCGAAGGCGAGGATCTCTTTGCTGGCCGGACCGACAGATGGTCGACGACTGCTACATCGAGCGGCTTGTCACTGTCTTTTACGGCGTCGAGCGCGCGCCAGAACGCTTCGGTCTCCATTGCGGGCGGGCTGCCAGGGGCTACGAAACCCTCCTCCGCACGCGCGCGAAGGTTAAAACTCAAATTGGGCGAGGCCATAGCAGCAGGCATCCGTGTTCGACGCCCAGAGCACGGGCCCGTCCACGCGGATGAGGACGAAGTTGCCGTCTTCCGGGCACCTGGCGTGGTCGCCCACCGTTGTGGAGGGCGCCGTGAGCCGCACACACTGGCGTAGCTTCCTTGTAGAGGACGACGTTTCCGTCCTTATGAAGTCGCAGGCCAGTGTTTCCGTTGCCGAAGGACCACGGCTCGTTCATACGTAGTGTGCACCGGCTCTGTTGTGATTCCAGGACTCGCTGAACAAGTGGCAACGCAGTCTGAATCCGCTATACGAGCGTATTTGCCCAACAAACCATGCAATCGGAAATCCGCTGTCTCGGCACGCCCAACGGCTCCTGTTCGCAGGCGCGGACTCCCCCTCCCACCCCCGCCACCGATGCGCGCCCGTACGACTTTCAGTGCTCTCTAGCGTGTCGGGAGGCGGGCGCAACGGGGACGGCAGAGGATCACTTCAAGATCCAGTACCTGATTGAGGGAGTGGCTGATGGCGGAGGCGAAGAAGACAAGTTCGACGAGGAAGAGGACGCCGGCGGCGGCGAAGGCGCCAGCCAGGAAGCCAGCGGCGGGCGGGTCCGGCGGCGCGGGTTCCGGACCGTCCGTCCCGGGCGTCCCGCTCGTGCCGGGTGACCCGAGCCCCCCGACCTCCGCGGTCGACCTGGGGGCGGAATTGTCGCTGCCGTTCGAGCAGATCATCGGCGGACCGCTCCAGGGGGTCATCCGGTCCAGTGCGATGGCCGCGAACGAGACCGCGCGGTTCATCAACAGCGTGGGCTTCGACGAAAAGAAGCACGCCAGGATGGTGGATTTCACCTACACCTCGGAGCCCACGGAAACGGATAGCGCCGCCGGAAAGAAGGTGGTGACGAATGTGTCGGTGCCTCTTCTCGCGGTGGTGCCGGTTCCCTATCTGCAGCTCTCCAAAGTGACCCTCGACTTCAATGTGAAGATCGACTCGGTCTCGAAGCAGGAGAGGAAACAGGACGTCGGAGGCGAAGCGTCGGCGAGTGGCGGCTTCTGGGGCATCCAGGCTTCAGTCAAGGCCAGCTACAGCTCGAGCAGTTCGAGTTCCGACACGGTCAGCCGGAGTGCCTCGATGTCGGTCCATGTGGAGGCTCAGCAGGGGCCGATGCCGGGCGGCATGGAGAAGATCCTGACGATGCTGACCGACAACGCCGTCACCACCGCCGTCCAGGAAAAGACCACCTGACGGAATCCAACGTCGAATCCCATCCGTTCGTCTCCGGACGTCCGGGGGCGGCACTGCATCCGGCTCGGACCCCAGTGCCGCCCCGCCCCCGACCGCAGTCAGTATCCGGCGCCCGGAGCCGCGCCAGAGCCGTTCATCTGTCATGCCCGGCCCGCTCCTCACATTCCCCCGTTCGGATGACTCAGGTTTCCGGGGGAGGCGATGGTCACCGCCACCGCCTCAATGAGGGGTGCGAGCCGAAAATTTTCCAACCTAGGACATTCAATGAGTGAGTTGACGATGCGTGGGCTTCTGCAGAGTTTGCAGCAGGCCGTGGCCGATGCCGACCAGGCGGTACGCGCGGCCCAGGAGCCGGACAGCGACTGTGTGGGAATCCAGCCGCAGATGGCCATTGACGACGTTTCCTTCACCGTCTCCTTCGTGGCCGATCAGGTCGCTCCGTCTGCGCCCGCTTCCGGCCAGGTCGCAGAAGACGTCCGCATCGCTGTCGACCAGCAGGCTCTCGCCGATGCCAAGCACGTGCACGAGGTCAGGTTCACCGTGAGCAACCAGCCGGTGGAGCGGCTCGAGGTCAACGGCCGCTATCACATCGTCCCCGCAGGAGCCGCGGGGGACCAGCGATGAGCGACGACGACGTCCCGGTCAGCGCGCTGCTCGGCGCGGCGTACGAGGCTGTGGTCCACGGGCAGGGCCTGGCCGCGCGCGAAGCGATCGAACTGGTCAAGGATCTCGGATTCGATAAGTACGGCAACGCGAAGCCGTTTTGCTTCGCCTATCAGCGCACCGAGGCGACGGAAGCCGGGCCGCAGGTGCGTACTGTGCACGCCACCGTGCCGCTGCTGTCTCTGGTCAACCCGCCGGTCATCAGCATCGACAGCGCCAAGATCAACATGAGCCTGCACCTGACCAGCCAGGACATCAGAACCGGGCCGGCCGACGGCCCCGCCGCGAGCAGTGCAGCGGCGGCGACCACGCCCAAGCTGAAGGGGCGCATTGTCCACCAGGGGGACAAGAACGCCGTCCTGACCATCGAGTCCACCCTCAAGCAGCGCGACCTGATGGCCAGCAGCCGGCTGTCCCAGTTGCTGGAAGCGGCGGTCAGCGACCGTGACAGCGTCTGGTACCAGGTCCTGGACCTGGCAGAGGCGTTCCGCAAGGCCGCCACCGCGTTGATCGACACCGTCGCCCAGGACGGCTCCAAAGGGAAGGGCGTGGGGGTACGGGAGTGGCTGCAGCTTCTGTGGGAGTTGAAGGAGACCGTCACGGACGCAGTGAGCGCCTTCCGCGACGGGCTGCCGGAGAAGATTCCCCCGCTCCACCAGAGGTGGAACACCCAGTGCCGGAAACTGACCTGGATCGACCGGCACACCGAGCCGGAGACCATCACGCAGCTACGGCGGGCATTCATCGCGGCCGCCAGAGACGTGTGGGACGCCCTCCCGGCGCGCGCACAGGTCGCCGAATTCGGCCCGCCCACCGTGGAACAGCTGCGCGACCGCTTCAAGGCCGCCCGAGCCGCACTCGCTGCCGCGGTGCCGAGCCTGACAGATCTGCTGGGGAAACTGGAGCAGCTCGAAGGGGCCGTCGCGCAAGGCTGCATCGCCCACCAGTACAAGCAGCCGGAAGCCGTCACAGCAACTCTGGATCGCTACAACAAAACCGCTGAAGCGACCCGGGAGATGTGGAACCCGTCGGCCCAAAGCCCCGAATCCCGGGACACACAGGACGAGCTGGCCGCAGCCGCTGAGAGGGTATGGGACGCGCTGGGGCCCCGTAAGGTACCGGTCGACTTCCGCGCCAGCAGCCGAATGAGCATCAAAGAGATCGAAGAGTGCACGCGATTGCTGGGGGAGCTTGATAGACAGGCGGAGCCACTCCGCGAGGAGATGCTTCGCCGGCGTATGAACAAGAAGGATCCTTGCGATCGTATGCAAATGGCCTGCACGCAAGCCTATCAAGCATGGGATAAGGGCAAGGAGGCTTTGCAGCTCGGGAAACGGATCCCAGACAGCAGCATGAAGGGGGTCATCGAAAAGCTCGAAACTTTCAACAATCTAATCCGGTATGGCAACTATTCCGTGCCCTCTTACGATCCGGACAGGTGGAACCCCGCCGCTCGTGCCTGGAACAGGGCGGCCCTTCAGATCTGGGGACACCTCATCGACACCAGAACCCACCCGGTCACCGAGCTCGCCTACGTGGAGAGCCGTTCGTGAGCTGCATGGATGGCGGCGGCCCTGGGCGGGCGTCCGCGCCGCGCGCGGAAGGAGGGGAGTGCCCGCGGCAGGCCACGCCCCTGGCCGCGCTGCTCGCCCAGGCCTGCCGCACGGTGCTGGACGGGCAAGTCGGCGCGGTGGGCACCGGACTGGCAAGTGCGGCCCGGACCCTTCTCACCTGCGACGACGAAGGCCGCCCACAACCCGTCGCGCAGACGGCGGCTGCCACCGGCCCGGCCCGCAGCACCCGGCACATCGCCCTCGCCGACCTCTGCGGATGGCCCCTCTACAGCGTCGAAACCGCTCGCATCACCCTGCACCTCACCATGCCCGCACCCCCCGGCCCGGACGGCGTCGCGCACACCGCGGTCCCCGCCACCGCCACCGCCACCATGACCGTCACCATCCGGCTGTCCACCCGGCCGGGCCGCCGGTCCCTCGCCGACGATCTCGCCGCGGCCGCCCTTACCCCCGCCCCACCCAGCGTCGACGGCGACCGGTTAACCGCGGCGGCCCGCCGGGCCGTCGCGGCCTGGAGACACCTGCCCGGCCTGTACCGCTCCGCCCGGCGGGTTTCCGACGAGGCTCCGGACCACCCGGCCACCACCACGACAGTCCAGACCGCGGAAGACCTGGCCACAGCCGTATGCACGTGGTGCGCCGGCGGGCCACCGGTCGACACACGCCTCCTCGCACGCGCCCCCCGCCCCGACGCCCTCGATCCCGACGCACCACCCGCCCTGATCGCCCTCGCCACCACGGTGTCAAGACTCCGCGACGCCCTCGCCCCACCAGAACCCGCTTGACCTGCTCGGCAGGGACGGACAAGGAACCATCGACAACCTGCCCACCGGCGCGCGACCACCCCCTGGGCACTGGGGCACGGCCAGCGGTACCCGACCGGCTACGACGACAGGCGAACGTGACGGCACTCGCGGTGCGCTGGTGCGTCGACCACCCCGCCTAACGTGCTCGTGCACGGTAAACGGTGAGACGTAGACGTCGGGCTCCTGATCGTCGATCATGGTCAAGTGTGCTGGTCCCCTCGTCTGGAAGCCTTCCTTGGGCAAGTTGGGTAAGCAGGGAGCCGTTCTGCCGGCCGATCTGTGCCGGGTCGGGGTGCGCTCGCCCTCACTGCGGGAGGCGGCGGCGGTCAACCCGGGATCCCGGATCGTCGAATGCGAATCGTCCGACGGGGAGGTCCTGATCGCGGTCATGCCGCCGGAACTGGAGCACGTGATCAAGGCTCTGGAGAGCGTCTAGCCTGCTGGCCCGACGGTGGCGGTGGCGGTGGCGGTGCCCGGTCGGTAGTTATAGGCGGCCGCCAGCTTCGGCTGGTTGGCCGAGTTGACTCGTTTCCACTCGTGGATGTCGGACTCGCTGGAGGCACGTAGCCGCCTTCGCGGAGTACGGGTGGATCGCCGAGACCCTGCACCTGCTGCATGTGGTCGATCCCGTCGACGACACCTATCGGCGGCAGATGAACCGGCAGCTCACTGTGCAGGAGTCCCGTCGCAAGCTCGCCCGGGACATGTGTCACGCGAACGCGGGCAGATCATGCAGGCGTACAGGACGGGCCAGGAGGACCAAGTCGGCGCCCCTCGGTCTCGCGCCGGATACAGCCGGCTGTGGACGACCCGATATCCCGACGCCGCAGTCGAGGAGGTGCGGACCCTGCCCGCCCGCGCTGCGCGACCCGGGGCCGGCGGTCTCCGCGAGGACGACGGCGCCCCACGTATGACCCACAGTCCGCCGATCAGCTCCAACATTGACGGAGTGAGTACTCACTCCGTACAGTTTTCGTATGGCAGAGACCTCTCCCGCTCCCTCCCGGCGCCGTGCGGCGCCCATGGAACCCGACCAGCGCCGCGCGATGATCGTCGCTGCGGCCCTTCCCCTCGTCATCGAGTACGGCGCCTCCGTGTCCACGGCGAAGATCGCGCGCGCCGCAGGCATTGGAGAGGGCACGATCTTCCGGGCCTTCGCCGATAAGGACGCGCTGCTCGCGGCCTGCATGGCCGAGGCGGTACGCCCCGACGACACCCTCGCCCACCTGGAATCGATCGCACTGGACCAGCCGTTGGCGGCGCGGCTCACCGAGGCGGCCGAGGTGATGCGCGGCTACATGATGCGCATGGGCGCCGTTGTCGGTGCCCTCGCGTCGGCCGGGCGACTGGACCGCCCTGCACCGGCCGATCCCGCCAAGGACGGCCGCTCCCCGGATCGCGAAGCCGGCCTCGCCGCACCCCGCGCAGCCCTGGCCGCGCTGTTCGGACCCGACCAGGACTCCCTGCGACTGGCCCCGGAACGGCTCGCGGACGCCTTCCAGCTCATGCTCATGTCCGCCGGCCGTCCCGGTGCCCCGGACCCGCTGACCACCGAAGAACTGGTGGACCTCTTCCTCAACGGCGCGCTCACCACCCCGGGGAAGACCCGGTGACCACCATTGATGCGTACGACACGCTCGTGCCCCGGCACCGGACGGCGGTCACCTTTGCCCTACTGGGCTGCGCCTTCCTGGCCATGCTGGATGGAACCGTGGTCGGCACTGCCCTGCCGCGCATCGTCGAGGAGATCGGCGGTGACGGTTCCTGGTACGTCTGGCTCGTCACCGCGTACCTGCTCACCTCCTCGGTCGGCGTCCCGGTCTACGGCCGCTTCTCCGACCTGTACGGCCGCCGCCGGTTACTGCTCGGCGGACTCACCGTGTTCCTGGTCGCCTCGCTCGCCTGCGGGCTTGCCGGGTCCATGACGGTGCTGATCGCCTCCCGCGCCGTGCAGGGTCTGGGTGCCGGAGCCCTGCTCACCCTCGGCATGGCCCTGATCCGCGACCTCTATCCGCCCTCCCGGACGCAGGGACTCATCCGGATGCAGACGGTCCTGGCCGCGATGATGGTGCTCGGCATGGTGGGCGGTCCGATCATCGGCGGCCTGCTGGCCGACCACGCCGGCTGGCGCTGGGCGTTCTGGCTCAACCTCCCCATCGGCCTCGCCGCCTCGATCGTCCTTGCCCGGTTCCTGCCCGACCACCGGCCCGCCGCAGCACCATCCGGCCGCCTCGACGTGGCAGGGATCGCGTTGCTCGCCGCAGGTCTCTGCCTGGCTCTGACCGGCCTCAGCCTCAAAGGCAACACCGTCGCCGGGCATGCCCCGTCCTGGACCGACCCCGCCGTCGCGGGGTGCCTGCTCAGCGGCCTGGCTCTGCTCGCCCTGCTCGTTCCCGTCGAGCGGCGCGCGGCCGTTCCCGTGCTGCCCATGCGGCTGTTCCAACACCGCACCTACAGCGCCCTGCTGGCCGCGGGCTTCTTCCTTCAGGTCGCCGCGCTGCCGGTCGGAGTCTTCCTGCCGCTGTACTTCCAATACGACCGCGGCCACTCAGCCACCGTCTCCGGCCTCCTGCTCCTCCCCCTGCTCATCGGCATGACGCTGGGCAACCGGCTTACCGCCACCGCCGTCCTGCGCAGCGGACACGCAAAGCCCACACTCCTGACCGGCGCCGGGCTGCTCACCCTCGGCACCTCCGCCTTCTTCACTCTGGACACCACGACACCCCCGGCATGGACGTGCGTATGGCTGCTCATCGCCGGACTGGGCACCGGGCCGGCCATGGGAGGCATCACCATCGCCACCCAGAACTGCGTCCCGCACGCCGACATGGGCACCGCCACCGCAGGCTCCGCCCTCACCAAGCAGATCGGCGGCGCCTTCGGCCTGGCATGTGGCCAGTCCCTGATGAACCAGCACGCCACACCCACGGCCGCGATCGGATCCACCATCGCCTGGAGCGGTGCCGTTGCCGGACTGCTCGCCCTCGCGGCGCTCCTCCTCATGCGCAACATCGCCATCCCCACCCCTGCGAGCCGCCGTAGCGAGGCAACGGCCCGCACAGCGACGCCGACGACCGGCGAGTCCGCTGCATGACCCGCGACGCCTGTCGACGAACGAACGTGGCCTTGTCCACGAGAACGGGCTCTGGCGCAACTTCTGTGATGGCGCCACTCTGAGTGACAGGCGGACTCCTTCGAGCCTTCCGCGAAGTCGCCCGAAAATGGTCCGTGGACCAGGCGGTGGGGCTGACAGTTCGGGGCCGTGGAAGAGGTCGCGCTCCCAATGAAGGAGTTGTTGTTCGCGTCGATCCCAGACGCCGCGGTGCTGTCGGTGGACGTGGACATCGAGATAGTGCGCATTGACGCCCAGGGCATCGCGGACGGCGCTGTGTGGCCAGTTCGCGAAGTCTGACCGGATCGAGTTCATGGTTCCTGTCTGCGGTTTCCCGCTGATGTACCGAGCGGTGGCTGAAGCGTTGTCCTCCAGCTGAGAGTTCGCCGGTTCACCTCTGGGAACTCGGGCTGCACACGCCGTGCTCCAGCCGGTCGACGGACTTCCCGAACCTGAGGGGGCCGCGCCGCGGGTGGTCGGCGTCGACGAGTACGCCACCCGTAACGGCCGCCACCACGGCACCGTCCTCGTCGGCATCGAGACCCGCCGCCACGTCGACCTGCTGCCGGACCGGGAGGCCTCCAGCGTGGCGGCCTGGCCGCCTGGTCTCTGACCGGCCAGGCGTTGAGGTCGTTTTGCCGCGACCGGGCGCCGTTCGTCGCCGAAGGCGCCGGCGTCGGCGCACCGCAGGCCGTCCAGGTTGCGGACCGGTGGCACCTCTGGCACAGCCTGCGCGAAGCCAAGGAGAAACACCGTCCGGACCACCATGGTCGACCGGGCACAGGTTCGCCGACCGCACCAAGGCCCGGTATGCCGCCGTCCACGCACTCCTGGAGGCTGGGTACAGGGAGGAGATCGTGCCGCTCGGCTATCAGGGCAGCTAGCACAGCTACCAGCGTGTCCGCGGCTGGCTGCACAAGAAGCGCGCTTCACCGCAGCCGCTGACCGCCCGGCCGCTGTCGCCCCGAACGGTCTCCGGATGGATCCTCCGCCACGAGCTCGATGCCCTGACCCACCACGTCCGATCCCTCGCGACCTTGCCCACCGACCGGCATGGCGAATCTTCCGGAGTGGCTCGACGCAGTTCGTCAGGACGACCTGCCCAGCCTCCACACCCTCGCCGAAGGCATCGACCGCGGCCTCGACGTCGTCATCGCCGGCTTGACCCTGCCCTGGAGCTCGGGCGGAGGGGACGGCCACGTCAACCGCACCAAAATGATCAAACAGCAGATGTACGGACGCGCTGCAGTGCGAAGATCCCGAGACGACCGCGCGAGGAGAGATATGGGCACCTGGGACATCGGCGCCTTCGGCAATGACACCGCCGCCGATTTTGCCGGCGACCTGGACGAAGCAACCATGGAAGAACGCGAGTCCATGATCCGCAGAGTCCTCAAACGCGCCGCCGACCCTTCGGACTACCTGATCACCTCCGACGCCGAGCGAGCAGTTGCCGCAGCAGCCCTGGTGGTCGCACAGCACCCTGACGGCGAGCCCACGTGCACGAACTACGGCCCATCGAAGCCGCTGCCGGAGTTGCCCGCAGACCTTCGGACGCTCGCCGTCGGCGCCCTGGACCGAGTAGTCGACGAGCGGTCTGAAATCGCCGAGCTGTGGGATGAGGCCACGGACGGGCCGAGATGGCGCCGAGACATCACCCGCCTCCGCGACGTCCTAGACCCTCCGATCCCATCACAAGAGGAGGCCCTCTTCGAGATATGACAAGTGACCCACAGTTATGGACGTTGGGAGATGATCCTTTACGTGGCTGAACACGCAGGGTCAGATGCGGACGATGCTTGCGCGTGGGCTGAGAGGCTGGGCTGGGCGTTCGGACTCATAGCGGAGGATCCGGCTGTGAGGGGTGCAGCGCTCGTCCATCTGGTGGAGGCCCAGCGGCAGGTCACGGACGCGCTCGCCCGATCGAACGAGATGTGGCTGCTGACGCGGCATCTGGGAACGGACGAGCAGTACCGGGAGCCGGCCTTTCTGGAAGCGCGCCGGAGGTTTGAGCTAGCCCAGAGGCGTTCGCTGCCTGACGGTGTGTGGGGTGGTCCTGTGGGCGGGGATCTGGCGACCTGGCCGGGGTTGCCCTATGTGTTGCTCTTTTTGGAGTGGGAGGCGAGGTACCCGCTGGAGTGGACGCAGCATGCGAAGGCGTGGGGTACGAAGCAGAGCCTGATTCGGGGGGTGGCCCGTTCTCGCCAGAAGGAGGCGATCAGGGCGAAGCTCACCGACCTGGTCGAGATCGTCGTCAACCGGGCGTATCGATGCAAGGATCGCGAATACGTGCGGGTTGCCCGGGCTGTCGACAGCGCTGACCTACGGGGCAGGCTCGAACGGGCAGCCGGCTCGGACAGTCCGTGGGCGCGGTGCCACGCCGGGTATGTGCTCTGGCTGCTTGACCGCCCTGACCTGCCGAACACCCGTCATGTCTGGCGGACCTGGGTGGCAGGCGAGGCTGCGCGTTGATGTGACCGGCGGAAGGTGCAGGGAAGGTTCCCGTGATCATGGAGTGCTCTGCGCCCTTTGACCTGCTTGGAAGACCGTGCCTGGCGACGTATCATCCCTGGTTCCGTCTGCCCTTGACCGGCTCCGCGATCCGCTTGGTACGCCGCAGTAGGTCGAAGTTCAGCAGGCTCGTGATGCCAAACCCGATGTCCGACTGGCCATGCGAGCCCGTGTACTTGGCCTCCACGGGTGGAGTCGGACCCCCGCAAGATCACCACCGTTTGCGGCTGGTGATGGTGGTCTTACCGGCCCGCTTGGAAGTGGGACGAGCTCAGGCCGGGGCGGACAGCCCGTGTTCGCGGGCGTATGCCGCCCGGCAGCTCTTCGCGCAGAAGCCCATCGTCCGGCCCTCGTGTTCGAGCGTGATGGCGCTGCCTCCCAGCCGTACATGCATGCCGCACATCGGGTCGATCGTGACTCCTTCGGGGAGGTCGGGGCCGTCGGCACTCGGGGCGTCCTGCTTCGCCCGGTACGCAGCGGTCATCCGGCTGACGACGTCGTCGGCGGTGCCAGGTTTGCCATCCATCCCGATGCTCCCGTCGACGATGCCGACGAGGTTGATCCACAGATGGCCCTCAGGGCGCTGCCACCCGTGCGCACGATCGAGCCGGCGCACACCGCGACGCACCATGCCCATGGTGGTCAGCGACATCTCAGTGCGCCACGCCTCCGGCACGGTGATCGTGACCCAGAGCGGCGGCGCGTTCCCGGGGACCCACGGGCCGTCGCCGGTGGTCCAGCCGTCGAGCTCCCGGAAGCCGACATGCATCATCGCGCGGGCACGGCTCATGGTTTCCTCCGCCACACCCTCTTCGGCGCCGACCAGCAGTCGGCACACTTCGCCGGCGAGGTCTCCTCGGTCGTCGTCGGTCAATGCGCCGCGTGGGCAGGCAATCTCGATGAGAAACATCTCGGCTCCTTCGCTGCTCGGTGACACCAATAGCAATATACCCCCGGGTGGTATTCGAAGGGCCATGTGTGAGGCTTGTGCTTCCCCGGTGACGCGTGGGCAGCGGCCAGCGCCTTGGGGTTCCCGGTTCGCTCGAACGAATCGACGGCCGTGTCCGCGAACTTGATGACGTGGTCGTCGCGGTGGTCGGCGGCCCGTTCCAGGAGGACGGGAGCATGGGGGCCAGTACGCAGATACCGCACGGTCGCGGTGTCGACGAGTGCCGCCAGGGCCGCAGACACAGCGCCGGTGTCATCCGGCGTGGGCAGAGCGGCAAGCGCTGCGGGCCACTGTGGCACCGGGTGAGCCGTTCCGGGCGAGGGCGTCGGCCAGTTCGTCGAGGGGCGGACGCACACCTCAAAGCACTTCAGGTCGCGGCCATTCTCACCAGCCGACGCGACGGGCGGTCCGTGCTCCATCGGCGCACCCGGCTCGGCGACCAACTCGTACGCAGCCAGGACCCCGGCATCGCGTAGTGGTACCCCGCCGACTCCAACCCGCCGGCAGCGGCCACCTCGCCGCCGCCCTGTGACGCAACGCCCCCGACTCAACGCCGGAACCACGACAGCCAGCGGCGACACCTCATCCATCCCTCTTTGTCGCGTTCTCTACTCCGTGAGCCGACCCGTCACTCCCCTACGCTGACGTTTCGGCCCGTCAACCTACGAGCCGTGAAGGGTTTCGGCAGCGCAAGGACTCGCGTGTCTCGGGGGACGACACAGTGACGCAACAGATGACGGCGCCGCGGCAGCCGGACGGTCCGGACAACGGGGCCCGTCACCCGGACCCGTCACATGCGCGCCTCCGCACGCCAGCGAGGCGACACGCCTGCCGTGCGCGGGCACGTATCTCGACGAGACCTACCGTCACACGGTCATCGACGAGCTGTACCTCCACGAGGAGCTCATCGTCGCGCCCTCGTTCGGCTTCGACGCCGCCCGGGTACTCGCCCGTGCCCTGCGCGCCCAGCGCAGCGAGCTCGGCTGGGCGGTGGCGATCCTGTTGCTGTGGATCGTCAGCCTGCCGGTCGCCGATGGGCTGAGCCTTACCTTCCTGGTGCCCACCGAGGGACTCCGGCGGAGCCCGCTGGAATGACGAGACGCAGCGCTGGGAGACGGAGAGCAACCGGGAGGCACGGAACGCGTCGGCCGCGCCGCCCCCGCCCGCGTACGACGCGGCGACAGCACCCGAGCGGCCCGCCTGGCCATGTGCCGAGGGCACGGCGTAGGACGCCGCTGATTGTCGGCGGGGTGGTGGCGGTCCTCGCGGGCTGCGTGGTCGGAGGGCTGCTCGTGGTGCGCGACGTGGGCACGGGGGCGGATCGTGCGGGCGGCCGCGGGGCGTCCACGCTCAGCACGTCCGGACCCGCCGTGCCCGAGAACGGGACGTCCCCGGACATCAGCGCGGGCGGCGGACCGAATTCCGGCCCGGTCGAGGCCGAGCCGACCGAGGAGTACACCTCCGACCTGCCCAGCGCCCCGGGCCATGTCCGCCGGGAGGACGGCCCCGGCTTCAACATCGCCGTGCCCGAGGGGTGGGAGCGGGAAGAGGAGAAGGACTCGGTCCTCTTCAACTCGCCCGACGGCAAGAGCCTGATGCAGACAGCCCTGGAACACTTCGGGCAGTGGTGATCTCTCGCCTCATCGGCGGCCCTGTGGCGGCGTAGTGTGAAGTGCCGCTCTACGCCGCTGCGGAACGTGCGGCACTCGCGCCGTAACGTCATCGCGCTCTGGACGACGAAGCACAGCGACGACCTGAAGCTGCTCGGCCGCTGCAACGTCACCGCCGGGGTCCTGGCCGCCTGCGTCGTGCGCCCGCTGCGCGAGGCCCTCGATTCAGGGCGCCTGCGGGGCGCCGTGGCGCAGGCCGTCGAAGAGGAGGGCGGTGATCTGCCGGGCCTCGACCAACCAGCCCTCCGTGGCCCGCATCCCGCAGACGCCGCCCAGGGCGCGCAGCAGGGTGGAGCCGGTGACGTCGTCCCGGACGGTGCCTGCCGCGCTGCCGGCTTCGAGCAGGAGGGAGAGGGCGTTGGACATACGGGTCCGTGCGTCGTCGAAGACCGGTGAGTCCGTCGCCATGATGCCCTCCAGAACACCTGCCATCCCCTTGCCCACCGCCGCGTGGTCCACGAGCAGCAGCAGGAAGCGTCGCAGTGCCTCGTCCGGGGGGTGCTGGTCCAGCAGGTCGCCGGGCGCGGCGCACAGGACGTCGACCTCGGTGCGGTAGACCTCCTCGATCAGTGCTTCGCGGGTTTCGAAGTGGCGGTAGAGCGTTCCGATGGCGACACCTGCGCTGCGGGCGATGTCCTTCACGTGCGCGTCGGTGTCACCGCTAAGGAAGGCCTGGCGGGCCGCGGACAGCAGTGCCTCGCGGTTGCGCCGCGCGTCGGCGCGCGGCGGGCGTGATGACGGCAAGGGACCTCCATAAGGTGAGTCTGGTTCCGTTTACGTGTACCGTTTCCGGAGTCAGGTTCATCTTACGGAGGAGAGACCCATGCCCCTCACGGACAGCAGCCTCGACGGCCTTCGTGTACTGATCACTGGCGGCAGCCGGGGCCTGGGCGCGGCGACCGCCCGCCGCTTCGTCGCCGCGGGCGCGAGAGTACTGACGGCCTCCCGCAGCCGGCCCGAGGAGAACAGCGGTGCCACGTTCCTCGCGGCGGACCTCTCCACGCGGCAGGGCGTGGCGGAACTCGGCCGCCGTGTCATCGAGCAGGTGGGCGGCGTGGACGTGCTCGTGAACAACGCGGGCGCGGCGAGCGCCCCCGCGCCGACCCTGAGCCGGTCGGACGAGTCCTGGCAGGCGGACCTGGAGATGAACCTCCTGAGCGCCGCGCGCCTGGACCGGGCCCTGGTGCCGGGGATGGTCGAGCGGGGCTCCGGTGTCGTCGTGCACGTCTCCTCGATCGCCGCCCAACTGCCCCAGCGCACCGAGGCGTCCTATGCCGCCGCCAAGGCCGCGCTCAACGCCTACAGCCGGGAACTGGCCACCGAGGTCGGCGAGCACGGGGTGCGTGTGGTCTGCGTCCTGCCCGGTTTCGTCGTGACCGAAGGTGCCACCGCCCATCTGAAGCACATGGCAGAGCAGCAGGGCATCACCACCGACGAGGCCGCGCAGCAGATCGTGGACCATCTGAAGGTCCCCATGGGACGTCCCGGAGATCCCGAGGACGTCGCCGAGATGATCACCTTCCTCGCCTCCAGCCGCGCGAAGTGGCTCACCGGAGCGCAGTTCCGCGTCGACGGCGGCATCATCCCGACCGTCTGAGCAACACCACCCACAGCACGAACAGGACACCGCATGGCCATCACCCTGACCTCCGTGATCATCGACGCCGCCGACATCGAGACGGAGAGCTCCTTCTGGCATCGGCTGCTCGGCGGGTCTCTCACGTCCACGTCGACCCACCACTTCGTTCAGGCCCCCGGCCTCCCGGTGATCGTCGTCCAGGCGGCCCCGGGACACACCGCCCCCGACTGGCCGGACGGCAACTCCCAGCAGATGCACCTCGACTTCGGCGTCGACGACCTCGCGACCGCCGACCGTACGGCCACCGACGCCGGCGCCACCCGACTGCGGCCCACCGACGAGGCCACCCCGGAAACCCGCACCGGCAGCCGCGTCTACGCCAGCCCTGCCGGACACCCGTTCTGTCTGCGCAGGACGTCGGCGTAGGCCTCTGGCGGAGTGCGACAGCCATGGATCTCGCGTGGGCGGCGGCAGCCGCCATGCATGGTCCAGAGCACCTCGACTCCCCCGGTGCCGCCACCTGTTTACTTGGCGCATGACCGACAAGATGAGTCACAGCAATGTCCACCGGACCACGGCCCCCACTCCCGGCGCCGAGATGGTCGAGCCGTACGGCGGCGGGACGGGGTTTCGGTTCAAGATCCGCAACGTGAAGATCGATGGCCGGGCCGACGTGGTGCGCGTTCGCGGAGGAGGTTCGCACGAGGTCAGTTTCGACGTACTGCACGACTGCTCGGAGTGCGGCAACGCCGTCAACCAGGTGATCGTCGGTCTGGCGGGCCAGGACCGGGCCCAGGCATCGGTGTGGAACGGCAAGCAGCGCAGCGGGGGCGGCATGAAGGTGGTCAATCCCGGCACGCACGTCCAGGCGCTGGCGGAGGACAACCCGGGTCCGGCGGAGTGGGTGACCGTGTCGTGCGACGTCGTCGTCCCCGACGAACCCGGCGTCTACTCGGTTCGAGCACGTTACGCCCAGGCGTATCAAGGACGTCTGATGACTGCCGAAGGGCGTGCGGTCCCGCAGCCGGAGTACCAGGACGTGCTGGGGTGGTGGAGGGTCGACCGTCCGGAAGGGCCCGGCCCGGAATCGACCATAGGCACGATCGTCGTCGAGGCCTGAAGCTGCTAGTCAGTCGCTTCGCCCAACTCCATGGCCTGGACCGGGCCCGGCCCGGTCCGGGCGTCGTCTGGCCGGAGCCGAACCCCAACTCCAGGGGCAGCAGCCGACAGCATCAGGCAGCGGACTCACTGTCACGGCCTTCGCGGCCTTCGCCGTGGGCACGTGCGCCTTGGTCGGAGCACGTGATGGCCCTCGGGGAGTACCCGAAAGGTCGCGGAGGATCTTGTAGTTCTTCATGCGGGAGAAGGTGCGCTCCTTGGTGGACCTGTCAGGAGGGCGTGCCGGCCCAGGTGGTCAGCGCCCGGACGCGCTCGTCGCCGCGTGCGCCGCCGTTGGTGGTACGGGTGGCCCAGGCGACGTGGCCGTCGGGACGTACGAGGACCTCGGTCACGCCGTCGAGGTCCGTGTGCTCGTCGTGCCGGTCGACGGCGACGGCGGTGACCCGCGCGCCCCAGCCCGCGTCGACGGACTCGCGCGGGTCCGGGTCCCCGTCCAGGGAGAGCAGGACGAAGCGGCCGCCGCAGAGCAGTTCGTACACTCGCGTCGCCTGTGAACCGGCCGCGGTCAGCCCGATGTCGGGCATGCGCCGCCCCACCAGCGGATCGGCGCCCGGGTCCGACGCCGGGTAGCGGGTGCCGAGCGCGGAGACCTGGTCGGCGAGCCGGCGGTTGACCTCCGCCATGCCCAGCAGCTCGTCGAGGAGCTCGCGCAGGGCCGCGGCCGGGCGCCGGTACTGCGCGACCAGCGTCAGCTCCACCAGCAGGGTCTGGATCTCGGTGTTCTCGGTCACCGACCGGCCGACCGGGCGGCGCTCGGCGTCGTAACCGTCCAGCAGCCCGGGCGGGGCCCAGCCGCCCACCGCGGCTGCCAGCTTCCAGCCCAGGTTCACGGCGTCCTGGAGCCCGGTGTTGAGTCCCTGCCCCGCTGCGGGGAAGTGGATGTGGGCGGCGTCGCCCGCGAGGAGGACGCGTCCCGAGCGGTAGCTCTCCGCGAGCCGGGTGGCGTTGCCGAAACGCGACAGCCAGACGGGCTCGGCGACGCCGCAGTCGGATCCGGTGATCCGGGTGAGTGACGTACGGAACTCCTCCAAGGACACCGGCTCATGGGCCGGCACCCGCATCCGCTCCGGATCCAGGTACACGAACCGGGTGACCCCTGCCTCCAGCGGCGCGACGATCACGCCGTGCGCGCGTGCGGCATCGAGGGCGCCGGGCTGTGGGTCGACGACCTCGAAGTCCCCAAGTACGCCGGTCAGGGTCTCGTCGGTGCCGGGGAAGCCGATCCCCGCGGCCTGCCGCACGATGCTGCGCCCGCCGTCGCACCCGACCGTGTAGAGGCTGCGTGCGGTCTCGGTGCCGCCGCCGGGGGCGCGTACCTCCACCTCGACGCCGTCGCCGTCCTGGCGCACGCCGAGGACCTCGTGTCCCCGGCTGATCTCCACCCCCAGCTCGTGCGCACGCTGCTCGAGGATCGCCTCGGTGCGCGCCTGGGCCAGGAAGAGGGTGTAGCCGTGCCGGGAGTCCAGGGCGCTGAAGTCCAGTTGGGTGGGCAGGACCGCGAAGTGCCAGCCCGGCACGGCCCGGCCCAGCGGGAGGAATCGGTCGAGCAGCCCCCGCTGGTCCATCAGCTCCACGCTGCGCGGGTGCAGGCTCAGCGCCCGCGAATCGCGCTGCGGTTCGGTGCGGCGCTCCAGGATCCGGGTCCGTACGCCAGCCAGTGCCAGCTCGCAGGCGAGCATCAGCCCGGTCGGGCCCGCGCCCACGACGATCACATCGGCGCTCATCGGGATACCTCCTCATTAGTGAACAGTGTTCACGTGAATGGTGTTCACTATAGTGAGGTCCATGAGTCTCCCGTCAAGCCGGACCAGGGGTCGGCCCGCCCGCCTCGACCGGGCCCGCACCGTCCGGACCGCCCTCGACCTGCTGAACGGGTCCGGCCTCGACGCGCTGACCATGCGCCGGCTCGCTCAGGCGATGGACGTCCAGGCCGGTGCGCTGTACCGCTACTTCGCGGCCAAGCAGGACCTGCTCACCGCGATGGCCGAGTACATGGTCGACGGCATCGCCGATGCCGCCGGGCCGGCGGGGGACGGCGACTGGAGCGAGCGAACGGCGCGCCTCGCCCGCGCGCTGCGCACGGCCCTGCTCGCCCATCGGGACGGCGCACGCGTCTTCGCCGGCACGCACGCGACCGGTCCGAACACCCTGGGATTCGCCGACAGCCTCGTCGGCGTGCTGCGCGAGGCGGGCTTCGGTGACGAGGACGCGGCACGGGCGCTGTACTCCGTGGCCAACTTCACCGTCGGCCACACGCTGGAGGAACAGGCCGCCCTCGCACCCGGGGACAGCGGGCCCCTCGACGAGAAGACCCTGCGCGGGGCGGTGGCGGCAGGGACGTATCCCCACCTCGCCGCCACCCTGCCGGTGCTCACCAGTACGGACTTCACGGCGCACTTCGAGTTCGGACTGCGGCTGCTCCTGGACGGCCTGCGCGCCGTCCGCACGTGATTCCGGCGGGTTCCCGGGCGCCCGTCGGCGCCGTTTCAGGTGCGCGCGTCGGGCGAAGGCGGTTGGTGGACGCGTACGAAGCCGGTCCGGTAGGCGATCGCGACGAGTTGGGCGCGATGACGGGCGTCGAGTTTGGCCATGATGCGCTGGATGAAGGTGCGTACGGTCAGCGGGCTCAGGCACAAGACCTCGGCGATCTCGTGGTTGGTCAGCCCGTTGGCCGCCTGTGCCAGGACCTCGCGTTCGCGGGGAGTGAGTGTGTCGAGCGCCTCGGGCACCGCGCCCGACGGGCCCGGGACGGCGAGGTAGCGGCTGATGACGGTGTGCGTGGCGAGAGGAGAGAGGATCATGTCTCCGGCCGCGACGGTGCGGATGGCGCCGAGGGGTTCGGCGGGGGCGACGCCCTTGCCCAGGAAGCCGCTGACGCCGGCGCGCAGGGCCCGGGTCACGTACTCGTCGGTCTCGAACGTGGTGAGGACGAGGATCCGGGGCCGGTGCGGTGCTTCGGGCCGGAGAATCTCCTCGGCGGCGTCGAGACCGTCCTTGCCCGGCATCCGGATGTCCATCACGACGACGTCCGGCGCCGTGGTGCGGGCCAGCCCGACGGCCCGGTCGCCGTCCTCGGCCACACCGACGACCTCCATGCCGTCTGTGGCGTCGATGAGGATGCGGAAGGTGCCGGCCAGGAGTGCCTGGTCGTCGGCGAGCAGCACCCGGATGGTCATCGCACGTCCTCGTGGTCGGTGAGCGACGGCCCCGCCCGGTGCGCCGTGCCGGTGGGGAGTTCGGCGATCACCTCGAAACCGTGGTCCGTCCTCGGCCGGGCACGCAGGCGCCCGCCCGCGGCGCGGGCCCGCTCCCGCATGCCGATGAGTCCGTACCCGGCGGCTGTGTCCGCCGCCGTGCGCGGGGGGCCGTCGTCGCTGACCGTGATGGTCAGCAGATCGCCGGTGTAGGCGAGGTGCAGCCGTGCTGCGGCCGTTCCCGCGTGCTTGGTGACATTGGTCAGTGACTCCTGGATGATCCGGAAGGCCGTGAGGTCGACGCCGGGTGCCAGCTGTTGCTCGGGGCCGTCGTCGGTGCGGTGGACGGTGAGCCCGGCACGCGCGAAGGAGGCGAGGAGGGCCGGGAGCCGGGCCAGTCCGGGCGCCGGTTCCAGTGGACCCTCGTGGCCGTTGTGGCGCAGGAGCCCCACGGTTGCGCGCAGTTCCTTCAGCGCGGTCGCCAAGGTGGGGACGAGATGACTCATGGCGGGCCCCGCCCGGTCGGGCCTGGTCGCCAGCAGGTGGTCGGCGGTGGCGGCCTGGGCGTGCGCGAGGGTGATGTGGTGGGCGACGACGTCGTGGAGTTCGCGGGCGATGCGCATCCGCTCGGCGGCGACCCTGTGGAGTGCCTCGTCCTCGCGGGTGCGTTCGGCGAGTTCCGCCCGGGCCTCGACGGCGGCAACGTGGTCGCGCCGGCTGCGTGCGGAGTCGGCGACCGCGCCGGCCAGGAGTACGAAGGCGACGAGTCCGACCTGGTCGGGGCGCACGTGGATGCCGTCCGAGGTCCGGGCGGCGGAGGCGGCGGAGGCGGCGAAGAGCGTCAGCACACAGACGGCGGTGTACCGGCCGGTGGTGCGTTGGTCGGTGCGCCACGCGAGGGACACCAGCGCGGCTATGGCCGTGGCGGCGACGGTGGAGCCGAACTGGTAGCCCAGCGTCGGCCCCAGGACGCCCAGGACGGTGCTGCACGTGGTGGTCGCGACGACCGTCAGGCGCGGGTGGCGGCGGTGCTGGAGGAACGTGCCGGCCGAGACCGCGCAGACGACCAGCGCGGGTGGCGGCGGCCACTGATGGACGTACGGAGGCTGCTCCCAGGTCGTGGACACCAGCGTGACGGCGAACAGCAGTACGGCGAGCATGCTGTCGGTCGCGCGGGGACGACGCCGGATCCACTGCCGCGGTTCGACGATCACACGAGCTCCTTGACCGGTCGTGGTGGTGCCTTCTTCGTCCTGGGTACGGTCCCGTCCTGACGTGTTCTGGGCAGGCGGGGCGCCGGGCCGCCCGGACCGAGGCGGCCCGGCGCGCCCGGGTCACACGCTCACCGACTCCTCCTGGTGCGGGGGCGGTGCCACCGGAGCGGAACCGGTCTCCAGGGCGTGTGTGAGCCGTTCGCCTTCGATGTCCAGGTCGGGCAGCACCCGGTCCAGCCACCGCGGGAGCCACCACGCGGAGTGCCCGAGGAGGGCGAGGGCCGCCGGGACGAGGGTCATCCGGACGACGAAGGCGTCGAAGAGGACGGCCGAGGCCAGTCCCAGTCCCAGCATCTTGATCAGGGAATCGGTCAGGCCGATGAAGCCGCCGAACACCGCAATCATGATGACGGCCGCGGCGACGACGACCCGGGCGCTGTGCCGGAAGCCGGTGACGACGGCCTGCGCGGGGCCTTCGCCCCGCACATGGGCTTCCCGGATCCGGGTCACGAGGAAGACCTCGTAGTCCATGGCCAGGCCGAAGACCACGCCGATCAGGAAGATCGGCATCATGCTCATCACGGGTCCCGTCTGGGCGACTCCGAGGAGGCCGGCCAGCCATCCCCACTGGAAGACCGCGACGATCACGCCGAACGCCGCGGCGACCGAGAGCAGGAAACCCAGTGCGGCCTTGAGCGGTACGAGGACGGAGCGGAAGACGATCGTCAGCAGCAGTACGGCCAGGCCCACCACGATCGCGAGGTAGGGCAGGAGGGCGGCGGTGACCTTGTTCGACACGTCGATGTTCAGCGCGGTCTGCCCGGTCACGACCATGGACGCGCCCGTGTCCGCCTCGAGTTGGTCCGCTTCGGCGCGGATGGTCTCGACCACGTTCTTCGTCTCGGTGGCGGTGGGGCCGGTGCCGGGCACGGCGGTGAGGACGGCGGTGTCCTCGGCCTTGTTGAACATGGCCGGGGACACCTCGGCGACACCGTCGGTGGTGTCCAGGATCCCTTGGGCCCGGTCGGCGACCGCCTTCGCGTCGTCGGCCTCCCGGGCGTCGATCACGATGGTCAGGGGCCCGTTGAAGCCCGGGCCGAACCCGTCGGCGAGGGTGTCGTAGGCGCGGCGCTGGGTGGTGGAGGGGGGCAGGGACTCGTCGCCGGGAAGGGCGAGTCGGAGGTCCAGTGCGGGGACGGCGACGACGCCCAGGCCCGCGATGCTCAACAGCAGTACGGCGAGGGGCCGGCGGACCACCCGGCGGGCCCAGCGGACGCCGGCCGGTTCCCTGGTCCCGGAGGCCCGCTTTCGTGGGGCCCGGTCGGTCCGGGGCAGGACGGCCCGGGGGAAGAAGCCCAGCAGGGCGGGCAGCACGGTCAGCGCGACCAGCACGGCGATCACGACGGTCCCCGCGGCGGCCAGGCCCATGTCGGTCAGCATGGGCACGCCCGCCACCGACAGTCCGGCCAGGGCGATGACGACGGTGGCTCCGGCGAAGACGACGGCGGAGCCGGCCGTGCCCGTGGCGCGGCCCGCGGCTTCCTCGGCGCTGCGTCCCTCGGCCCGTTCCGTGCGGTAGCGCGAGACGATGAACAGGGCGTAGTCGATTCCCACGGCCAGCCCCAGCATGAGCGCGAGGGTGATCGTCGTGGTGGCCACCCCGGCGGCGATGATCAGGCAGATCCCCGCGCCGAGCCCCATGAGGGCGGTGACCAGCGGCAGTCCGGCGGCGACGAAGGTGCGGAAGGTGAGGAACAGGACGACCGCGGCGACACCGATGCCGATCAGTTCGGTGATGCCGCCGAACTCCGGTCCCCCGTCCACGGCCGAGCCGCCGGCCTCCACCGTCAGGCCCGCCTCCCGGCCGGCCCGGACGGCGTCCAGGAGCGCCTCGCGGGTGGCTTGCGTCAGGTTGTCGCTCGTGGCGTCGTAGGTGATGGTCGTGTAGGCGGTGGTGCCGTCCTCGCTCACGGTTTCCGGTGCGAAGGGGCTCGGCACCTCCTCCACCTGCGGACCGGCGGCGATGTCGTCGACGACCTCGGTCACCGCGAGCCGGTGGCCGGGAGCCGTGATCTTCTGTCCGTCCGGGGCCGCGAAGACGACGCGCGCGTCGGCGCCCTCGGAAGTCCCGCCCGGGAAGCGTTCGTCGAGCAGGTCGAAGGCCTGCTGCGACTCGGTGCCCGGTATCGAGAACCCGTCGTCCTCTGCCGCCGGGGCGCTCAGCGCCGCGAAGGCGCATGCCGCCAGGATCACCACCCAGGCGAAGGCGAAGTGGCGGCGTCGTCGGAACGCCAGTCGTCCGAGTCGGTACAGCAGGGTGGACATGGCGAGGAGCTCCAGTCAGGAGGATGGGCAGGGTGCGGCGGCACGGGCCGCGTTCCGGTCGTACGGTCCGGGAAAACACGTGCCCCGGCCGTGGCTCCATGGTTTGCCGCGCGGGACGTCCTCGTCGTCCCACTCCTGCTGACACTGGCTCGTACTGCGATCGCCGTACGAACAGGGCCTTTGTGTCGTCGTCGGGATGTGCCGCGGTCAGGCGGCCCGGAGTTCCGGGTAGTGCGGGAGTCGCCAGGCGCCGCCCCGGTCCTCCTTCGCGAAGCGGGCCGCCAGGTCGGGGACATGGAGCCTGGTGGCCATGCCGGTGACGGTGAGGAAGGCGTCGATCGCCCGCTGGGTCATGGGCATGGCGAGCTTCAGGAGGCGCGGGTTGACCTCGCCCTGGATCGCGTCGGTGAACGGCCGCAGCGTGGCGTCGTAGTGCGCCAGCGCGGCCGGGAGATCGTCCGGGCGCCGGTTGATCTCGCCGGCCAGGACGTGGGCGCCGACCAGACCGCCGGAGGTTCCCATGCCGCTGTAGGGGGAGGCACAGTGCGCGGCGTCTCCCACCAGGACCACGCGGCCCCTGGACCAGGTGTCGGTGCGCACCTGGACGATCTCCTGGGAGTAGAAGAACGGGCTCGTCCTCATGCCGTCGACGAAGCGCTCGGTCTGCCATCCGGCGTCGCGGAACCTGTCGGCCCAGAACTCGCGCTGCTTCTCGACGGGTTCGCGGTGGATCGCCGATGCCTGCGCGGAGTCCTCGCGCAGGACGAAGTACACCTGTGTCTCGGTCGGGTTGTGGCTGCGGCGCATGATCTGGCGGCCGCCCGGGACCATGCAGGTGTCGCGGATGTTGCCGTCGGAGGCGATGCGCGGGACGAACCAGTAGGCCATGTGGATGCCGACCCGCCAGTACGGGTCGGCGCCGTCCGGGAGGATCGCCCGCCGCAGGCGTGAGCCCTGTCCGTCCGCGGCGACCAGGAGGTCGTACGTCTCGGACGATCCGTCGGAGCAGTGGGCGACGACCTCGTGCTCGTCCTGGTCGAAGCCGTCCACGCCGGCTCCGTAGACGTACTCCACGTCGTTTCCGGTCGCCTCGTGGAGGATGCGCACCAGGTCGCCGCGCATGATCTCGTACTCGGACGTCAGGCTCTGCCTGCCCCGGCCGGAGGTGTTGGCCATGAGGGTCGCCCTCGGCCTGCCGCGGGCGTCGAGGAAGGCGACCCCCGCCTCGTCCACGAGCCTGCCGCGGACGGTGTCGAGCAGTCCCATGCGCCGGACGGCCTCGATGCCGTGGCCCCGCAGATCGATCTGGGCACCGGTGGCGCGCAGGTCCGGATACCGCTCCCGCACGGTCACCCGGTGACCCGCTCTGACCAGCCAGTACGCCAGGGCATGTCCGGCGATGCCGCCGCCGGCCACAAGAACCCGCAGGGAGGTCGTCCCTGACCGTTTCGCCATCGCCCTCACCCGGAATCTATCAGTGAATGATTGTTTTCCAGGGTCATCTATCGGCGATAGGTTGTCAACATGACCAAGATGAACCGGGAGACGGTGATCACCGAGGCGCTCGACCTGCTCGACGAGGTCGGACTGGACGGCGTCAGCACCCGGCGGCTGGCGAAGCGCCTGGGCGTCGAGCAGCCGTCGCTGTACTGGTACTTCCGCACGAAGAGGGAACTTCTGGCGGCCATGGCGCAGGCCGCCATGGCCCCGCACGCGGCCCAACCGCTGCCGGGGCCCGACGAGGACTGGTACACCTGGTTCCTGGAGAACACGCGCAGTTTCCGGCGCACTCTGCTCGCCCGCCGTGACGGTGCTCGGCTGCACGCCGGCAGCAGACCCACCGCCGACCTCGACCGGATCCGCCGCAAGATGGGCTTCCTCGTCGCGTCCGGTGTACCCGAGCGCCATGCCCAGATGGCGATGCTCGCGGCCGGCCGCTTCACCGTCGGCTGCGTCCTGGAGGAGCAGGCGGAGGCCGGCCCCGGCGACACGGCGGACCTCCCGGCCGGCGTACCGGAGATCGATCACGCGTCGGCGTTCGAGGCGGGGCTCGCCCTCATCACGGACGGACTGGCCGGACACGTGGCCGCGGGGTAGCCGAGCCCGCCCCGCTCAGCGCGCCCCGGCCCGGGTCACCGGGTGCGGGGGCACGCCCGGAGCGTGGCCGTCACGGACATGGTGCCGGCGATGACGGCCCTTCGTGGTACGCGCTGTGCGTTTCGGCGGGGTGCCGGCCCGACCGGTCAGGGACGGACGTCCCCGAGGGTGCCCGGCCCCGCGGTGAGCAGTGCGGTGATCCCGTCGGCCAGGTGCGGGCCGAGTTCGCCCCAGCCGTCCTTGTAGCCGTAGACGGCGGCCAGGGTACGGGCGTCGTAGTCGCCGTTGAGGATCTCGATGTCCGTGGGCGTGATGAGCCCCGGGTGGGCGACACCGACGGCCGCCGAGAGCTTCGTCAGCTCCTTGCGCAGGGTGCGCAGATACACGGCGGCGCGGGTGGCCTTCGACTCCGGGTCGAGCCCACGGGCCAGCCACGGGCTCTGGGTGGCGACACCCGTGGGGCACTTGTCGGTGTGGCACCTCTGCGACTGGATGCAGCCGATGGACAGCATCGCCTCACGGCCGACATTGATCATGTCGGCGCCGAGGGCGAAGGCGACCGCGGCGTTGTCGGGCAGGCCGAGCTTGCCGGAGCCGATGAACGTCAGGTCGTCGGTCAGTCCCAGCTCGGCGAAGGTGCCGTAGACGCGGGAGAAGCCCATCCGGAAGGGCAGCGACACCGAGTCCGTGAAGGTGAGCGGCGCCGCCCCGGTGCCGCCCTCGCCGCCGTCGATCGTCACGAAGTCGACGCCGCGGTCGCCACGCGCCATCAGCGTCGCCAGCTCGTGCCAGAACTCCATCTCCCCCACCGCGCTCTTGATGCCTACCGGCACACCCGTCTCGGCGGCGATCAGTTCGACGAAGTCCAGCATCGAGTCGACGTCGCCGAACGCGGTGTGGCGCGACGGGGAGGCGCAGTCCTTGCCCTGGGGGATGCCGCGGATCTCGGCGATCTCCGGGGTGACCTTCGCGCCGGGCAGCATCCCGCCCAGGCCCGGCTTGGCACCCTGGGAGAGCTTGATCTCTATCGCCTTGACCGGGGCGCCCGCGACCACGTCCTTGAGCCTGGCGAGGTCGAAGTCGCCGTTCTCGTCACGGCAGCCGAAGTACGCCGTGCCGATCTGGAGGACGAGGTCGGCGCCGTTGCGGTGGTAGGGGGACAGTCCGCCCTCGCCCGTGTTCTGCATCGTCCCGGCCAGCGCCGCCCCCTTGTTGAGAGCCGTGACCGCGGCGCCGGAGAGGGACCCGAAGCTCATCGCCGAGATGTTCACCACGCTGTCCGGCCGGAACGCCTTGGCCCGGCCGCGCGGTCCCCCCAGGACCTTGGCGGACGGCACGGCATCGGGGAGGTCCGGCCGGCCGTGCGACTCGGGGAGGCTGCGGGCGAACGTGCGCTGCTTCACGTACGCGCGTCCCTGCACGTGCTCGACGTCGACGTCGGTGCCGAATCCGAAGTAGTTGTTCTCCTCCTTGGCCGACGCGTAGATCCAGGTGCGCTGGTCACGGCTGAAGGGGCGCTCCTCCTCGTTCGAGGTCACGATGTACTGCCGCAGCTCCGGCCCGATGGTCTCCAGCAGGTACCGGGCATGTCCGACCAGCGGGAAGTTGCGCAGCAGCGCGTGCTTCTTCTGGACGAGGTCTCGGGCGGCCACCAGGGCCAGTGCCGCTGCGGTGGCGGTGCCGATGCTCCGGGCGCGCATGATTCTTCCCCCTTGTCGACGGCCGGTCGCCCGCCCCGGCGGTGGACGTCGTCCTGCCGTGTGGGGCAGCGGTGCACGGCCGACGTCGTGTCGGTGTCCGTTGCGGAACGCAGTGCGATGTTAGGCGGTGGACGAGAGGAGACGCGGCCGGGGGGTGGCGCCGACATGCTTACCTGGGCAGGCATTCGGCGAGCAGGTCGACGACGTCGCGCCAGGCGCGCCGCGCGTGCCGTGGGTGGTGGCCGACGCCGGGGACCGTGGGGTGGTCGACCGGCGGGTGGTGGAAGGCGTGCAGGGCGCCGCCGTAGACCGTGAGGCGCCAGTCGACGCCCGCGGCCTGCAGCTCGGCGGTGAACGCGTTCCGTTGCGCGGGCGGCATGATCGGGTCCTCCGACCCGACGCCGGCCCACACCGGGCAGCGGATGCGCTCCGCCTCGCCGGGTCGGCCCGTGGTCAGCGCGTTGACCGTCCCGATCGCGCGCAGGTCGACGCCATCACGCCCGAGTTCCAGCCCGATGGCGCCCCCGGTGCCGTAGCCGACGGCGGCGATCCGGTCGGGGTCGGTCCGCGGTTCGGTGCGCAACACGTCGAGCGCCGCACGGCCGATGCCCCGCATCCGGTCGGGGTCGGCGAGCAGTGGCATGCAACGGGCCAGCATCTCCTCGGGGTCACCCAGATAGCGCCCGCCGTGCAGGTCGAAGGCCAGCACCGCGTATCCCAGCTCGGCGAGAGCGTCGGCCCGTCCGCGCTCGACGTCGCTGAGCCCCATGCCCTCCGGTCCGAGCAGCACCGCGGGTCGGCGGTCGGCACCGGCCGGGAGCGCGAGGTACCCGGTCATCGTCAAACCGTCGGCCGGGTACTCGACCTCACGCGTCGTGATCGTCGTCATGAGACGGGACTGTAGTGATGGTCGAGCCCGGTCCGGCCGGTCTTCTGCCACCGGCAGAACTCGGCCTCGCCGGTCCGGCCGTTGGCGCGGGCCCGCGTCAGCCCCGGGCGGGGAGGGTGATGCCGTAGGCCCGCATCTTGCGGTAGATCGTCGTACGGGAGATGCCCAGCCGCTGGGCGGCGAGCAGTTTGTTGCCGTCCGCCTCCAGGAGCGCCTGGACCAGGGTGTCGCGCTCGGACGCCTCCCAGACGCTCAAGGACCGGCTGCCCGCGCTGTGCAGGGACGGCGGCAGGTCGCCGAACTCGATCCGGTACGTACGGCGGGCTGCGGCGGCCTTGCTCAGGACGAGGCTCAGTTCGCGGACGTTGCCGGGCCAGTCGTGCCGGCGCAGCGGCGGCAGCACCTCCGGTGCGCACTCCACACCACCACCGATGCGCCGCAGCAGGCAGTCGACCAGCGCCGGGAGGTCGGTGAGGCGGTGCCGCAGGGCGGGCACCGCCGCCGCTTCCAGGAAGCAGTGCCTGAGCGGCTCCGGCATGCCCGCCGCGCGCCGCACGGTGCCGACCACCCAGGTGCCCCGGGCCGCCGCCGAGTCCAGTGCTTCGGCGACGGCGGCTCCGTCCTCGGGGGTCACCTCGTCGGCGTTGCGCAGGATCAGGGCGCGGCCCGGTCCGGCGGGCACCGCGCGCAGGGCGGCTGCCGGGCCGCCCCCGGCGTGCGGGGTGCCGGGGGCGGCGGCGTCCACGACGACGGGCGCCCAGGACGCCCCCGTCAGCGCGTGCGCGGCACGGACCAGGCCGGCCTTGCCGGTGCCGGTCTCGCCGTGGAGCAGGAGCGGGGTGCGGTCCCGTGCGCAGCGCGTGACCGTGCGGGAGGCCGAGTTCCAGGCCGGGTCCGTCCCCGCCAGACCCGGCAGCGGCCAGGGCCCGGTCACGCTGCCCTTCGCGCGGGAGCCATGGCGGATTCCGGTACGGGAGCCCGTATTGGCGCCGGGGGCGTCGGCGGGGCGGTCCGTGAAGGCCAGCTCCAGCAGGTATCCGGCCGCGCCCGCGGAGCTGTCGACCTGCCGGCAGCGCATCAGGACGCTCTCGCCGCCGGTCAGCCGCACCTCCCTGCGGGTGCGGGGTGCGTGCCCGAACTCGGCGGCGGCCTCGTGCAGCAGTCGGTGGTCGTCGCCGGTGAGCCTCGCCGAGGCGGCGGTGTTGGCGAGCACGAGGTCCTGCCCGAGGCAGAGCACCGGCCGGTCTCCGTAGTGGGTGACCTGCTGGAACGCCTCCAGCAGGGCGCGCTGGTGCGCGCTGCTGAACTCGTACATCACGCGTTCGATGTCTTCGACGGCTTCCTGCACGAGGGCCGCCATGAGGGGGCGTGCCGGACCGTTCCAGCAGGTCAGGTTCATGGCTCCCTCGACCCGCCCGGTGACCGTGTTGCGGATCGGGGCCGCCGCGCAGGAGACGCTCTGCAGGCGTTCGTTGAAGTGCTCGGTGCCCAGGACCACGTTGGGCCGGCGTTCCTCCAGCGCGACCCCGATGCCGTTCGTGCCGACGAACTGTTCGGCGTAGTTGAAGCCGGGTGCCAGGTGCACCCGGTCCAGGTGCGCCGAGAGCCGCTTCTCCCCGACGCGGCGGTCGCGCACCCAGCCGTTGCGGTCCGTCACGATCACACTGGCGTCCGAACCCGCCAGTGCCTGTTCCAGCCGGTCCAGGACCGGTGTGGCGGCGCGTACCAGGCGGCTCTCCCGGTCGTAGTCCGGCTGGTACGGGACGACCACCTCGTCCGTGCCGATCCCCAGGTACTTGGAACGCTGCCAGGAGTTGAGGATGCCCTCGGGCACGACCGCCGCAGGCAGTTCCGCGTTCTGAAGGAACTTCAGGCGTGCTCGCGCGATGGTTCGGTCGCGCGCTGTGCTGTCACTGAGCATGGCGCCCCTCCGGTGAGCGTGTTTCCGCCATATTACGAACGCGTTTGCACCTGTCAACGGGTCGTTCGGTGGGGCTTTTCCCGGCGTTCGCGGTCCTCCGATCAGGGGCCGGCCGGGTGTGTTCCACATTGAAAAAGTCGACGGCGTCCGCCGCCCGCACGCTGTTGGGCAGCACCGCACGAGAGCGCGGAGGCTCCGCGCCGAGCAGTCGAACCCTGGAGGACCCATGACTTCCGTCGACAACGCCGTCCCCCGTATCGCCGTCGTCACCGGCGCGGCCCGGGGCATCGGCCGCGGCATCGCGGAGCGGCTGGCCGAGGACGGTCTCGACGTGGTCGTCGCCGACCTCCCCGGCATGGCCGAGGAGTTGAGCGCGGTGGCGGCCGGCATCGAGAAGACGGGCCGCCGGGCCCTCGCCGTGCACGCCGACGTGACCAGCAAGGAACAGACCGACGCACTCGTCGCGGCGGCGGCGGACCGCTTCGGCCGGGTCGACGTCTACGTGGCCAACGCCGGTATCGCCCGGGTGACCCCGCTGCTGGAGACCGACCTCGACGAGTTCGAGCAGGTCATGGCGGTGAACCTGCGCGGTGTCTTCCTCTCCTACCAGGCCGCCGCGCGGCAGATGATCGCCCAGGGCGGCGGCGGCAAGATCATCGGTGCCGCCTCGATCGTCGCGCACCGCCCCTTCGCGCTGCTCGGCGCCTACTCGGCGTCGAAGTGGGGCGTACGCGGGCTGACCCAGGCCGCGGCGATGGAGTGGGCGCGCCACGGCATCACCGTCAACGCGTACTGCCCGGGCATCGTCGGCACCGACATGTGGGACCTGATCGACGAGCGGCTGGCCGAGGAGGCGGGCATCCAGAAGGGCCAGGCCATCAGGAAGCACGCGGAGGCGATCGCGCTCGGCCGGGTCGAAGAGCCCGCCGACGTCGCGTCCTTCGTCTCCTACCTGGCCTCGCGGGACTCGGACTACATGACCGGCCAGTCGGTGATGATCGACGGCGGCATCCAGTTCGCCTGACCCGCGCCGTCGAGCCTGCCGACCCACGACCCGCACCGTCGAACGCCGGCTCGGCCCACCACCCACCGCGAACCGAGGAGCAACCGATGTATTCCAAGGACGGCGAGAACTACTTCGTCGTGGACGCGCACGTCGCCCTGTGGGACGCACGCCCCGACAACCAGCGCAACATCCACGGCAAGCAGTTCATCGACTGCTTCTACGACTACCACCGCAACCTGAGCCCGGCGTCGGAGCTCTGGCCGTACGAGGACTTCCTGTACCAGGGCGGCGAGCGGCTTATGAAGGACCTGTTCACCGACGGGTACGTCGACCACGCGATCTTCCAGCCGGCGCATCTCGGGGCGTTCTACAACACCGGCTTCGGCCAGACCGAGGAGGCCTTCGCGCTCACCCGGAAGCACCCCGGCAAGCTCACCTACAACCACTGCTTCGACCCGCGTTTCGAGGAGGCGGGCCTCAGGCAACTGCGCGAGGACGCCGCCCGCTTCGGCCTGAAGGGCGTCAAGCTCTACACCGCCGAGTGGAAGGGCGACTCCCGCGGCTACAAGCTCAGCGACCCGTGGACGTACCGCTATCTGGACGCCTGCCGGGAGCTGGGCATCAAGAACATCCACATCCACAAGGGCCCCACCATCCGGCCGCTGGACCGGGACGCCTTCGACGTGGCCGACGTCGACGCGGCAGCCAGCGACTTCACCGACCTCAACTTCGTGGTCGAGCACTGCGGTCTGCCCCGCCTCGAGGACTTCTGCTGGATCGCCACCCAGGAGCCCAACGTGCACGCGGGGCTCGCCGTCGCGATCCCGTTCATGCACACCCGGCCCCGCTACTTCGCGCAGATCATCGGCGAGCTGCTGTACTGGCTGGACGAGGACCGCGTCCAGTTCTCCAGCGACTACGCGCTGTGGACGCCCAGGTGGATCGTCGAGCGGTTCGTCGACTTCCAGATCCCCGACGACATGACGGGCGAGTACCCGCAGCTCACCGTCGCCCAGAAGAAGAAGATCCTCGGGCTGAACGCGGCCGCCATGTACGACATCGAGGTCCCGGCCGGGCTGGGCCTCCCCGAGCCGGCGGTGGTCTGACGTGTGGGCCGCGCAACTCGAGGTGGCGGCGCGCGCGGCGCTCGACACCGTGTACGACCCCGAGCTGGACGAGCCCGTCACCGACCTCGGCTTCGTGCGCTCGCTGACCGCCGAGGACGGCCGCGTCACCGTGCACCTGCGGCTGCCGACCTCGTTCTGCTCGCCGAACTTCGCCTATCTCATGGCCTCCGACGCCAAGGACGCGCTCAGCGCCCTGCCCGGTGCCCGGGAGGTCACGGTCCTGCTCGACGACCACCACGACTCCGATCTGATCAACCGGGGGCTGGCCGCCGACGCCGGGTACCGCGGCACCTTCGGCCACGAGGCGGAGCAGGACCTGGAGGAACTGCGGGGCATCTTCCGGCGCAAGGCGCACACCGCCGCGATGGAACGGGCGCTCACGGCGCTGCTGCGCGCCCGGCCCGCGCTGGCCGAGGACCAGCTCGGCGACGTCGTCCTCGGCGACCTGCCGGACACCGCCGCCACCCGGGCGCTGCTGCGCCGCCGTGCCGCCCTGGGGCTCGGCACCGCCCCTGCCGACCCGGCGCTCGTGGACGACGACGGCCGGCCCTTCGCTCCGGACGAGATCCCGCTGCGTCTGCGGTTCGCCCGCTCCGTGCGCATCTCGGTCGACGGCAACGCCCACTTCTGCCGGGGCCTGCTGCGCACCCGGTACCCGCAGTCCGCGGCCGACCAGTCCGCGCGCCCGGAGGAATTCCCGGCGGGCGGGAAACCCGTAGGGGCCGGGGAACCCGTACCCGCGGGTGAGCTCTTCCGGCTCTCCGCTCCAGCGAAGGAGAACATGTCGTGAAAGCAGTCCAGGTGGTGGGATACGGCAAGAACCTCGAAATGGCCGAGGTCCCGGCCCCCGAGGTCACCGGCCCGTACGACGTGGTCGTCAGGATCGGCGGCGCCGGGGTGTGCCGTACCGACATCCACATCCTGGAGGGGCAGTGGGCCGAGAAGTCGGGGGTGGAGCTGCCCTACACGATCGGTCACGAGAACGCCGGGTGGGTCCACGCGGTCGGCAGCGCCGTCACCAACGTGTCCGAGGGCGACAAGGTCATCGTGCACCCGCTGATCACCTGCGGGCTGTGCCGCGCGTGCCGGGCCGGTGACGATGTGCACTGCGAGAACAACCGGTTCCCGGGCATCGACACCGCGGGCGGTTACGCCGAGTACCTGAAGACCTCCGCGCGCAGTGTCGTACGGCTCGACGACTCGCTCGAACCGGCGGACGTCGCCGCTCTCGCCGACGCGGGCCTCACGGCGTACCACGCGGCAGCCAAGGCGGCCCGGAGACTCCGGCCGGGCGACCGCTGCGTCGTGATCGGCGCGGGCGGTCTCGGGCACATCGGCATCCAGGTGCTGGGGGCCCTCACCGCCGCCGAGATCGTCGTCGTCGACCGCAACCCCGACGCGGTCGACCTGGCCGTCTCCCTCGGGGCCGACCACGGTGTCCTCGCCGACGGCGGCCACGTGGACCGGGTGCGCGAGCTGACCGGCGGGCACGGTGCGGAGGCGGTGATCGACTTCGTCGGTGAGGGCGGCTCCACCGGGGACGGCATCGGCATGCTGCGCCAGGCCGGCGACTACCACGTGGTCGGCTACGGCGAGAACATCGACGTCCCCACCATCGACGTCGTCTCCGCCGAGATCAACTTCATCGGCAATCTCGTCGGTTCCTACAACGACCTGTGCGAGCTGATGGTCCTCGCGGCGCGGGGACGCGTGCGCCTGCACACCGCCAAGTACTCTCTCGACCGTTTCCAGGACGCCTTGGACGACCTGGACGGCGGCCGCATCCGGGGCCGCGCGATCCTTGTTCCGTGACCCGGCCCCGGGTGACGGAACCCGAAGAACGAACAGCGAAGGAAGCAACGTCTTGATCTTCATCACCGCGAAGTTCCGTGTCCGCCCCGAACATGCCGACCAATGGCCGCAGGTGGTGGCGGAGTTCACCCGCGCGACGCGGGCCGAACCGGGATGCCTGTGGTTCGACTGGTCCCGCAGCCTCGACGACCCGACCGAGTACGTCCTCGTGGAAGCCTTCCGGGACGAGGAGGCCGGTGCGGCCCACGTGGGCTCGGCGCATTTCGAGGCGGCCCGGCAGACGCTGCCGCCCCACCTCGCGACGACCCCCAGGATCGTCAACGCCATCGTGCCCCAGGACGACTGGTCGCCGCTCGGCGAGATGGCGGTCGACGCGGGCTGACGCCGGCGAACATGACAAAGGGGCGACAGCCGGTCGTACGGCTGTCGCCCCCGCGGCCGGTCCGGCGGCCCGGCCGAGGTCAGCCGATCTGCTTGATCACCCGGGCCGGCACTCCGGCGACGACGGTGCCTGCGGGGACATCACGTGTGACCACCGCACCGGCAGCCACCACCGCACCCGCGCCGATGGTCACGCCCTGCGTGATCACGGCGGCGGTCCCGATCCAGACGTCGTCCTCGACGACGATCGGGGCGAAGGAGAGGTGCGCGCGGCGCTCGGCCAGGGGCAGCGGATGGCCCCCGGTGATGAGGCTGACCTTCGGGGCGATCATGACTCCGTTCCCGATACGGATGCCTCCCTTGTCCATGAAGGTGCATCCCTGATTGACGAAGACGTTCTCCCCGAACGTCGTGTTCAGCCCGTACTCGGTGAAGAACGGTGGGTAGATCGTCACCGATTCCGGCAGCGGACCTCCGAACACAACGGAAAGTAGTTCCGCACGACGTTCACTGTCGCTGAACGGAAGCACGTTCAGCCGAGACGTCACATCGGTCACCTCCACGATCCGCTCGGCATGACGCGCGAACTCGGGCGTATGGACATACATGATCTGTTCTGTGCGGGTGGACATGGGCCGATCCCACCACCGCGCGGAACCTTCGATCAAACAACCCTCGCCGCGCCAGATACAACCCACAGTTGTGTAAGTAGGCTGAAGGCGTGGATGTGGAAGCGCTACGGACGTTCGTGGTCGTCGCTGAGACCGGTCAGTTCCAGGCCGCCGCCGACGAGCTGGGGATCAGCCAGCAGGCGGTCTCCAAGCGGATCGCGGCCCTGGAGAGGCATGTCGCGGTCACGCTGCTGGTGCGAAGCTCCCGAGGCTCCCGGCTGAGCCTGGACGGGCAGGTCTTCCTGCCGCACGCCAAGAAGGTCCTGACGGCCATCGAGCAGGCCGAGCGGGCCGTCAACCCGGGGAGCCGCCCGTTGCGCGTCGATGTCCTCAATCGGCGTATCTCTCCGGCCCAGGCCGTCTACCGGTTCTACCGCTCCCGCCCCGAGACGGACCTGGACGCGGTCACGCTGGACAAGGAGAACGCCGCACAGGCGGCCAGGGCGGTGCTCGAAGGGACGGTCGACGCGTCCTTCCGTGCCTTGCCGGCGGACCAGGTCCCGACCGGGATCAGTGCCGAACGACTCCTGGACGAACCCCTGGAACTGCTGGTCGGCCCCGGCCACCCGCTGGCCGACAGACCCCGGATCAGCCCGGTGGACCTGGCGGGCCACCGCATCTGGATCCCCGGGATCAGGCCGGGCACCGAGTGGGCCGCGTTCTACCAGGCACTGTCCGAGGCCTTCGGCCTGAGCGTCGACGCGCTCGGCCCCGACTTCGGCGACGAGGCCCTGATGGACTCGCTGGCCGACTCGGCCTCACTGGCCACCCTCGTCGGGCGGGGAGACCGGTACGTGTGGCCCCGAAACCACGACCTTCGGCGCATCCCGTTGCACGACCCGACCCCGGTGTACCCGCACGTGCTGCTGTTCCGCACCGGAGACCGGCACCCCGTGCTGACCGCGCTGCGTGACCACCTGCGCAACACAGCCCCGCGCACCCCGCACGACACGTGGACGCCGGACTGGGCAGAGCACTGACCGCGCATCTCCCCGAGGTGTACGGAAGCCCGGCGCGAGCTCACCGGGGTGCTGGACGGTGCCGGCGACGAGCGCTCTCACACGGTGTGCGAGACGGGTAGGTGTTCGCGGCCGGGGGGTGGGGCCGCCGGTGGTGCGTGGTGCGCCTGGTCCTCGGGCGTGAGAAGCCGCATCAGATCCGTCAGGTCTCCGGTACCGGCCGCGGTGCGGAAGGCGACGACGAGACGACGGTGCGACTCGGCGGGGACCGGCCGCTCACGTCCGCGCTCCAGGCGGGCCTGCGCGCGGTGGACCATCACCCGAGCGTTCGGGGTGCTGATCCGGAGCAGGGCCGCGAGTTCCGCGTAGGCGTAGCCGAAGCCCTTGCGCAGCACGTACGCGGCCAGCCGGTCCGGGGTCAGTTTCGCCATGAGCAGGGCCAGGGCGCCCTCGACGGCCGCGGTCCGCTCGGCGCTCAGCACGGGGTCCGGGGCGGTCCGGTCACCGAGGTCGGCCAACTGCGGTTCCGCCGGGATCTCGTGGCGGTGCCGGGCGGACTGTACGACGTTGAGTGACAGGCGGTTGGTGACCGTCACCAGGAACGCGGTCGGGTTGTCGATCTCCGCCCGGTGGGTGAGCTGCCAGCGCAGCCAGGCCTCCTGGACCACGTCCTCGGCTCCCGTGACGTCGCCGAGGATGCGGTAGGCGATGCGGAACAGCCGTGGTCGCTGGGACAGGAAGACAGCGAGGGCGCTGTCCAGGTCTCCGTCGGCCGGGTGGGCGGCCGAGGTGGCGGTGTGCGGCGTCGGGTCCGGGCCGGGCGCGGGCATCGGGAACTCCTCGTCGTGGACGGGCGCCCGTCGTGGGGCAGTGGTTCCACCCTTGCTGCGGGGGGCCGTTCGCCGCGCCCTTGATCCGCGTGGCCGAGTCCGTGGTGCCACGTGCGGAACCCGTGGGGTCCGCGTGGGGAGTCCGTGGGTCAACGAGGGGTATGCGACCGCGTCCGGAAGACCGCGCCGGCTGTCAGGCGGTGCGCGGCGCGTCCTGGTCCCAGGACTCCTCTGCCGGGGTGTTCGCCAGGGCCGCCGGCAGCGCGCGGCGTGAGTTGATGCCGAGCTTCGTGTACACCTTGCGCAGGTGCCACTCGACGGTGTGGGGGCTGATGAACAGTTCGGCGCCGATCCGCGCGTTCGTCATGCCGCCCGAGGCGAGCGTCGCGACCTGCGACTCCTGCGGGGTGAGGGCACTGACCGGCTTCTTCTCCCGCACTCTGACATGCTCGCCGGTGGCGAGCAGTTCGCGTCGGGCCCGTTCGGCGAAGGCGTGGGCGCGCATGCCGTCGAACATCTCGTGGGCCGTCCGCAGCTGCTCCCGGGCCTGGGAACGGCGCTGGTCGCGGCGGAGCCACTCGCCGTACAGCAGGTGGGTGCGGGCCACCTCCACGGTCACACCGCCGCGGCCGAACTCCTCGATCGCGGTCCGGTACAGGCCGTCGGCCTCGTCGCCGTCGGTGAGGAGCGCCCGGCTGCGGGCGGCGGCGCCGCAGGCCCATCCGGAGTCGGCCGCGCGGGTGAGTTCGAGCAGCCGGGTCAGCGAGGCACGGGCCTGGTCCAGCTCGCCGCACCGGGTGGCGGCCTCGACGTGTTCGACCAGTGACAGGCCGGTGAAGTTGAACCCGTCGTGGTCGATGCCCGTGCGCGCGGCGGCCAAGGCCTCCTCGTAGCGTGCCAGCCCGTTGAACAGCACGCCCTGGATATAGCCAGAGGCGCCCAGCAGGGACACCTCGCCGCGCAGTTCGGCCCGTTGCCTGGCCTCGTCGATGATGCCGGCGGCGACATCCGCCTCACCGCGCCACGCGGCCAGGACCAGCGTCGCGTACTGGTGCTGGGCGTGGCCGGTCGCCGCCGCGAGCGCGTCGGCCTCGTCGATCATCCGGCCGGCCTCGGCGAAGTTCCCGTAGTGGATGTGCACCCCGCCGGCGTAGATGAGGGCCGGTGGCAGCGCGCCGAGCGCGCCGATGTCGCGGGCCAGGCGCACGGCCCGGCCGGACAGGGTGTCCCAGGCATGCAGGTCCCAGGCGTAGTGGATGAACGCCTCCAGCGCGACCGGGACCAGCAGCAGCCAGCGCATGGTCGCTTCCCGGGTGCCGAGCTCCTCGTGGGCGAGCAGTTCCAGCGCGCCGCGCAGTGCCGGGACGCCGGTCTCGTACTCTTCGGTGAGCAGTGCGGCCACGCCGTCCAGGAGGAGGTCGGCGGCCTCGGAGCCGGAGGGGGGCGCTCCGGATCCGCGGGCCGCGATCGCGGCGGCGCGGGCGCCGGTCGGACCGTGGACCCGGCCCGCGAAGATGGTGGCGCTGATCGCCTCCAGGTAGGTCTCCCGCGCCAGCGGCGAACCGGCGGCCGTGAACTGTGCGGCGGCCTCCAGGAGCAGGGGCGCCGCCTCGTCGCTGCGGCTGCGGGCGAACAGGATCCTGGCCCGCAGGCGCGCGAGCCTGGCCCGGTCCAAAGTGCCCAGCGGACACAGTTCGGCGACCGTCGCGAGCTCCGTGGCCCGGTCGGGCGCCGCGGCCGAGAAGTGCGCCTCGGCTGCCGCGAGGGCCCGGCGGCCGCGGCGCCGCGGATCCGGTGTCACCTCGGCCGCGCGCTCCAGCAGCACGGCCTCTGCCGCCAGGCCGCCGCGTTGCCGCGCACGGCCGGCGGACTGCTCCAGCCCCGCGGCGACCTCCTCGTCCGGTCCGTCGGCGGCCTGTGCGGCATGCCAGGCGCGCCGGTCGGGGTCGAGGACCGGGTCGGTGGCCTCGGCCAGCGCTCGGTGCGCCGCCCGGCGTTCCTCGGGTTCGGCTCCGTGGTAGACGGCGGAACGGACGAGCGGGTGCCGGAACCGGATGGACTCGCCGAATTCGATCAGGCCGGCCGCCTTGGCCGGCGCGGCGTAGGGGACGATGTCGAGCGAGGCGGCCGCGCGGACCAGCAGGCCCGCGTCGCCGACCGGTTCCGCGGCGGCTATCAGCAGCAGGGTGCGGGTCGCCTCCGGCAGCGCGCCGAGGCGGTCGGCGAAGTCCCGCTCGACCCGGTTGGCGACCGTGCCCCGGGCGGCCGGGTGATTCGACGAGTCCAGCCCGTAGGCCAGCTCGGCGGCGCTGCGGCCGCGGGAGAACTCGAGGAGCGCGAGGGGGTTGCCGTGCATCTCGGTGACGAACCGGTTCCGGACCCGCTTCTCCAGCCGCCCGCCGACGGCGGTTTCCAGGAGCAGTCCGGCGGCGGAGGTGTCGAGGCCGTCGAGCCGCATCGCCGGCAGTCCGGCCAGTGCGGAACGCCCCTCGGGGTCGCGCACCGCGAACGCCATGACGACGGCTTCGGCGAGCAGTCGCCGGGCCACGAACTCCAGGGTCTGCAGGGACACCTGGTCCAGCCACTGGGCGTCGTCGACCAGCACGAGCACGGGCCGGTTCTCCGAGGCCCGGGTGAGCAGGGTGAGTACGGCGAGTCCGACCAGGAAGCGGTCGGGCGGGTCTCCCGCGGCCATCCCGAACGCCACGCGCAGGGCCGCGCGTTGGGGTTCGGGCAGTTCGTCCAGTTCGTCCGTGAAGGGCGCGCACAGCTGGTGCAGACTCGCGTAGGGCAGTTCCATGTCCGCCTCGATGCCGCGGGCCCAGGTCACCGTCGTGCGGGAAGCCTGAGCGGCCACGTACTTCAGGAGCACCGACTTCCCGATACCGGCTTCGCCGCGGATCACCAGTACTCGGGCGCCGCCCTCACGCAGACCGGCCAGCAGGTCGTCGAGTGCCGCGCACTCGCGTCGCCGGCCGACGAGGTCGGGAAGCGGGCTGGCGATCATGCGACGCGACTCCTCGGGAAAAGACAGGGGAGGGACTCCCACCACAGTGTCGGAACGATCGTTGTAACAATACCCAGAACAACCACCACACGGTGTGTTGGGTTCCTGTGACGGACTCCACGTCCCGAAGTGCCGGTCACCTGTCACAAGACGTCCTGCTGTCCGGTCGACCACTGCCGATGGCCCACGCTCGTCCACCGCACGTCCGCTGTTCGCAGGAGGTCCCCCATGTCTTCGCTCGGACACCAGCTCGCCACATCCGTGCTCGTGGTGGGAGCCGGTGGGTCCGGCCTTCGGGCGGCCATCGAGGTCGCGGAGGCCGGAGTCGCGGTCATCGCGGTGGCCAAACGGACGGCCGGGGGCGCGCACCCGGCCGCGCCGTCCGACGGTCCCGTGCGGGCGACGACGACCGACGCGGGCGAGGTGTGGGAAGGGCACGCGGCCGCCACGTTGCGCGAGGGCCGTCTGCTGGCCGATCCCCGCACCGCGCAGATCGTGGCGCGCTACGCGCGGCAGGGGTTCCAGGACGTCGGACGCTACGGAGCGCAGGCGGGCCGTCGGGGACCGGGCGGGCCGGGGGGCCACCGGCCCTGGCACCCCCCGCACCGCCGCGCGGTGTACGGCGACGAGTACACCGGCGCGCAGGTGCGCCGGGCGCTCCGGGCCCGCGCGGCGGAACTGGGCATCCCCGTGCTGACCGGCGTCTACGTCACCCGGCTGCTGGTCGACGACGGATCGGTGTTCGGTGCCTACGGTTTCGGCCTCGCCGACGGCGAACGCTACCTGGTGCACGCCGATGCCGTGATCCTCGCGACCGGCGGACACACACGCATCTGGCGGCGTACGTCCGCGCGGCGCGGCGAGAGCGGCGGGGACGCCTTCCGCCTCGCCGTCGAGGCGGGCGCGCGGTTGCGCGACCCCGAGCTGGTCCAGTTCCATCCCCTGGGGCTGCTCGGGCCGGAGCACGCGGCCGGCACGCCGGTCACCGAGGCGGCCCGCGGTGCGGGCGGGGTCCTGCTGAACAGTCTCGGAGAGCGGTTCATGGCCCGCTACGACGCCGAACGCCTGGAACGGGGCCGCCGGGAGCGGGTCACACTGGCCGCGTACACGGAGATCAAGGCCGGCCGCGGCACCCGGGCCGGCGGTGTCTGGCTCGATCTGTCCCATCTGCCGCGGGAGACCGTGCTGACCCGTCTGCCGCAGTTGCACCAGACGCTGCTGGACGTCCAGACGCTCGACATCACCCGCGATCCGGTCGAGGTGGCGCCTACCGCCCAGTACGCGATGGGCGGCGTCTGGGTACGGCCCGAGGACCACAGCACCGAGGTCAACGGGCTCTTCGTGACCGGGGAGGCCGCCAGCGGCCTGCCCGGTGCGAACCGTGTGGAGGAGAACGCACTGAGTGAACTGCTCGTCTACGGGCGGATCACCGGCCGGGCCGCGGCGGAGTACTCGGCCGGACTCACCGCGCAGCAGCGGTCACCGGCGGCGGTGCGCGCCGCCGAGGCGCAGGTGAACCGGCTGCTGACCGCCGACGGTGACCAGAACGTGCGCACACTGCTCCGGTCGGTGCGGCACCTGATGACGGAGCGCGCCGGTGTCGTGCGCGACGAGGCGGGACTCACCGCCGGGCTCGCGGGACTCGACGAGATCGAGGACCGCATCGAGGGCGTGGGGGTCCACATCGACATCGGCGGCTTCCAGGATCTCGCGTACGCCTACGACCTGCGCTCCGCCGTCGTCGCCGCGCGCGGGACGCTGGAGTGCGCGCGGGAGCGGCGGGAGACCCGCGGCAGTCACCATCGGTCCGACTACCCCGACGTGGACCCGGACCTGACGGTCAACCTGGTGTGGTCCCCGGCGACCGGAGTACGCCGCGAGCCCGTTCCGCCCATTCCGACCGACATCGTCGAGCTGATGGGGGACGTCGCGGCGGACACGGCGTCCCCGGAGTGGTGGGAGGAGTGACCGGAGTGACCGTGTCGGCCGCCGATGGCTGACGGACGGGCGCCGCCACGGCGTCACCCGGCATGCCCGGGGCTGGGGGCGTGGGGAAGGTCGGGCAGGAGGGACAGCAGCTGGAGACCGGTGTGGCTCTCGGTCCCCGGGGTCGCGGTGTAGACCACGAGCCGCTGCGACTGGTCGGGGTCGATCAAGGTCTGGCAGTGCAGTTCCAGCGTGCCGATCCGCGGGTGGCAGAAGCGTTTCGACGCGCACTGGGGCCCCAGTACGGGACGCTCCCGCCAGATGGCGGCGAACTCCGGGCTTTCGCCGGTCAGGGCTTCCACGAGTGCGGCCGCGCGGGAGTCGCCGCCGTCGCGGGCGCGGGCGCCGTGGAGGTCGGCCACCATCAGGCGGCTCTGGTCGGCGTGGTCGCTCGCGGGGTGGATCAGCCGGGCCGCGGGATCGGTGAACCACCGGTAGTGGGCGCTGCGGGCCAGTCCGGTGTACGCCGTCTCGTCGCCCAGCAGCGCCTTGGCCGGGCGCGTCTGCTTCAGCGTCTCGCCCAAGTGGTTCACCACCTGGGCCGGAGTGTCCTCCAGCCGGTCCAGAACGCGCATCATCCCCGGGTTGATGTGATCCCCGCGCCGTACCCGGCCGGGGGCGGCGTGGCCGCCGAGCCGGAAGAGCAGGTCGCGTTCGTCCAGCGACAGGCGCAGGCCGCGGGCCAGTGAGGCGAGCATCTGCTCGGAGGGCTGCGGGCCGCGCGGCTGTTCGAGCCGGCCGTAGTAGTCCGCCGACATGTCGCTGAGTGCGGCCACCTCCTCGCGGCGCAGCCCGCCGGTACGTCTGCGACGCCCCCGGAGCAGGCCGACGTCATCGGGCTGGAGGGCCTCACGGCGCGCCCGCAGGAAGGCCGCCAGTGCTGCTCGGTCACTCATGGCTGAGTCCTCTCACCGACCCACTCACCGGCTCTCTCACCGGCTCTCTCACCGGCCTACTCACCGATACTCCTGTCCTGAGAACGGTGGGTGCCGGACTCTCATTCCTGTGACACGGTGTTCCGCCACATCGGAATCGTACGTCTGCATCCGGGTGAGGAGCAGGGCCGTCACTCCTCACCCGGATGCCGGCGTGTGCCGGGTCAGCGGGTGATCGCCTTGGTCTCCAGGAACTCCTCAAGGCCGGCCCGGCCCATCTCCCGACCGTTGCCGGACTGCTTGTAACCGCCGAACGGTGCCTGGAAGTTGTGCTGTCCGCCGTTGACGTCGACCTGGCCGACCCGCAGGCGCCGGGCGATGGCCATGGCGTGGTCCTCGTCACCGGTGACCGCGCCGTTGAGTCCGTAGACCGTGCCGTTGGCGATCTCGACGGCGTGGTCGTCGTCCGTGTACGGGATGACGACGAGGACCGGGCCGAAGATCTCCTCCTGCGCGATGACCGAATCCGGGGCGACGTCGGAGAAGATGGTGGGCCTGACGTAGGCGCCGCTCTCCAGGCCCTCCGGGCGGCCGGGTCCGCCGGTGACGAGCGTGGCACCGTCGGCGATACCGCGCCGGATGTATTCGTCGACGCGCCGGCGCTGGGTCTCCGAGGCGAGTGGGCCGATGCGCGTGTCCTCGCTCCTCGGATCACCGACGACGTACTCGTCGGCCGCGGCCCGGAGCCTGTCGACCACGCTCTGCTGGAGGCCGGCGGGCACGAGCATGCGCGTGTAGGCGCCGCAGGCCTGGCCGCCGTTGGCCCAGGCGAAGGCCAGGCCACGGGCGACGGCGAGGTCGAGATCGGCTTCCGGAAGGACGATGTGGGCCGCCTTGCCGCCCAGTTCGAGCGCGACCCGCTTCACCGTTCCGGCGGCAGCGGCGGCGACGCTCCGACCGGCCCTGGTCGATCCGGTGAAGGAGATCATGTCGATCTTCGGATGCCGGGAGAGGGCTTCGCCGACGACGGGGCCGGTGCCCTGCACGACGTTGAACACTCCGTCGGGCAGACCCGCCTCGGTGGCGATGCCGGCGAACATCCGCGCACTGAGCGGGGAGATCTCCGACGGCTTCAGCACGACAGTGTTGCCCGCCAGCATCGCGGGCACCACCTTGGTCACCAGTTGCTGGAGCGGGAAGTTCCACGGAGTGATGGCTCCCACGACTCCGATGGGCTCGCGGACGACGAGGGAGTTGCCGACCTCCGACGTCCACTCGAAGTGCTCGGCCGTCGCGACCGCGGCCTGGACCGAGGCCACCGGGAAGCCCACCTGCGCCTGCCGGGAGAAGGCGATCGGCGCGCCCATCTCCAGGGAGATGGTGGCCGCCAGTTCCTCACCGTGCCTCGCCAGGGCCTCGGCCAGGCGAAGCATGACGTCCGACCGGTGCTGCACGGACGTCGACGCCCATCCGGGGAACGCGGCGAGCGCGGCGTCCACGGCCAGGTCCACGTCGGCGGCCGTGCCTTCGCGCACCGTGGCGACGACGGATTCGTCGGCGGGGTTCACCACCTCGATGGGTTGCCCGGAGCCCGCTACGGCCCGGCCGTCGATCCAGTGGGAAGGGGTGGGGAAAGAAACCGTGTGTTCATCGTTCATGCCGCCAAGGAAACACCGTTCTCCACGCGGCAACCATGTCTTCCCGTGCCCATGATCTGTGTCACTCGCCCACACCGCGGGCGGCACCCGGCCGTCCGCTCCGGCTGTCACAGGTGGCGAGGTCGTTCGGTCTGTGCGGGAAAGGGGACGAGTTTCGTCGCGGTCCCCGCACCTCGACCGGGAGGAAGATCCATGATCACGCGTCTCGTGTCCGTCGCCGAAGGCGCACGGCTCACCCGATCCGTCGCGATCGGCCCCCACACGCTGACCGTTGACGAACCCGAGCCCGTCGGCGCGGACACGGGTCCCACTCCGGGGGAGCTGCTGCTGGCCGCGCTGGGTACGTGCACGTCCATGACGGTACGCGCGCTGGCGGACCGGCGCGGCTGGCGGCTCGACCGGGTCGACGTGGCCGTACGTTTCGGGCCGGCCGGGTCCGTGCTCAAGAACGTCGGGCTGACGGGTGACCTGGAGCCGGCCCAGCGGGAGCAGTTGCTGGCGGCCGCCGGACGGTGTCCCGTGCACCGTCTGCTGGCCAGGGAGGTCACGATCGTCACGGTGCCGAGGCTGCTGGCGGAACCGGAGGACGCACCCCGTTCCTTGCCGGCGTCCGGGTGAGGACCGGCCGGGCGGTCGGCTCCAGGTTCGCGTCGATCACATCGTTCGCGTCGTTCGCGTCGTTCGCGTCGACAAGGGGACCGGTGGACAGGCCACCGGTCCCCCTGTTCGGATCCCGTCCTGGAGCAGCCCTCCGGGCGGGCGTCAGCGGCCGGATGCCGCCGGGAGCGGGTCGGCGGGCTTCGGCAGCAGATGGCCGTCGACGTACAGATCGACGTGTTCGTTGTAGAACGCCGTCAGTCCGGCGATGCGGTTGGCGTGAATCGTCGGGAAGTCGTACGCCCAGGCGATGTCCTCGTGGGAGGCGCTGTCGCTGTCGAAGGACCAGTAGCCGCTCGTCGTCCCCTTGTAAGGACACCGGGTCACGGTGTCCGAGGGCCGCAGCCGGGACCAGTGGACAGTCTCTCGGTCGAGGTAGTACCGGGTGGGCAGGCCGGTCTCGAACAGTTTGACGCAGCCGGCGGCCTCCGCCAGGACGACGCCGTCCAGCTCGACCCGGACGCTGCTGCCCGAACGCAGGGCGTCCACCCGGGAGTAGGGGCTGCGTGGGTGGACGAAGACCGGTTCGTCCTCCTCGAACCAGGAGTCCAGCGCCTCCCACTCGAAGCGCACCGTGTCGTGCAGGGGCCCCGGGGCGCCCTCCGCCCAGACCCATGCGGCGCCCGCACGGACCTCCTCACCGACCTGAAGCGTGTGACGGTGCGCGGGGCCGGCACCGAGCTCTTCCGTGTGTCCGTCGTCGTGCAGCACGCCGTCCACCAGGTCCTCGACCGGAATGCTGAACTGCGGGTAGGCCTTCCATTCCCACACGTACAGCGCACGGCGGGTGTCGAAGACGACCTGCCCGCCGACCGTGCCCCGGATGCGGCGGGGCACGGGTTCGACGTGTCCGACCGGGATGATGAGGCTCGGGTGCAGAACACTTTCGGTTGTCATGGTGGTTCACCTTGTATTCGCTGATGGCGCGCCCGTCGTGTCCCGTGGCGTTGCCCGGGACGGCCGCGCGCTCGGGCCGACGGTCCTCCCCGGCGTTCGATGCTGTCCGCTGCACACCGAGGTGGTCCGTCACATGGGAGACGCGTAACAGAATATGTCTTCACACGGTGTTTCATGCAGGTGCAGGGCGTGTCGGCGGCGAGTTTCGCCATCAACGTCGCGCTGCCGCCGGCAGCCGGGAGTGTGCACTCGCCACGCGGCGGGACCGGTCTCTTCAGTGCCCGCCCCCTGTTCAGGCAGCGGCTCCCGTCGCCGCCCGGTGGCGGGCCGTGCGCCGTCGCATGGCGCGGCGCTCCCCTTCCGTCGTCCCGCCCCAGATGCCCTCCACGGGTCCGGCGGCCAGGGCCCACGCCAAGCACCGCTCGGCCACGGGGCACTGACGGCAGACGTCCTTCGCCTCATCCGTCTGCACCGCCCACTGGCCACTGTTGACCCTGGCGACCGGGAAGAAGAGATCAGGGTCCTCACCCAGGCACAGGCCCCGCTCGCGCCAGTCCATGGAGCACCTCCTGCTGTGAAAGGGGCACTGTTCGGGGGTCACTTGGGAAGACCGGACGACCGGCGCATCTGTGACACCGGCCCGGCCGGGCGTGCGACCGGCGGGGGACGGAGCCGATCGGCTGCGGGAAGGCTCCGCACCGCCGCATGGGCGTCGATGCCCCGGCCCGCCGCACGTCCGCAGCACAGCCGCGACCAAGGGGGCCCGAGCGCTTGCGCCCGGCGGAACGCCGGACGCCGGGCGACGGGCGAGAGTCACCACGGAGTGTCACGCTGGAACACACAGGAACTGCGAAAGGGAACGTTCGTGATCACCAATGACTTCGTCCCCGGCTCCCCCTGCTGGCTCGACCTGGGGTCCCCCGACGTCGCCGGGACGGCGGCCTTCTACGGCGGCGTGTTCGGGTGGACGTACGAGGCCATGGGGGAAGACGCGGAAGGCGGTATGTTCCGCAAGGACGGCAAGGTCGTCGCCGGTCTCGGCAAGCTCACCGAGGAAGGCGCGCGCTCCGCCTGGATGATCTACTACTCCGTCGCCGACGCGGACGCCACCACTCAGGCGGTGCAGCGCGCCGGCGGCACCGTGCGGGTGGCGCCGACGGACCTGGACGACTGGGGCCGGATGGCTCAGTACAGTGACCCGTCCGGTGGACAGTTCGCCGTGTGGCAGCCGGGCCGGACCAAGGGCGTCGAGCTGGTGGACCAGCCCGGGACACTGTGCTGGACGGAGCTGTACACGAGCGACGCCGCGGCGGCCAAGGAGTTCTACGGCGGGGTCCTCGGCTGGCGCTTCGGCGACATGGCGGTGCCGGGCGGCGAAGGCACGTACTCCCTCATCACTCCTTCCGGTCTGTCCGAGGACCGCATGCACGGCGGCCTGATGCAGCTCGACGAGCGGGATCTCACCCTGACGGACGGCCGGGCGTACTGGCACCCGGTGTTCGCCGTCACCGACTGCGACGCCGCGGTCGCCGCGGTCACGGAGCATGGCGGCAGCGTGCAGATGGGGCCGGCGGACGCGGAGGGCGTCGGCCGTCTGGCCGTGTGCCTCGATCCGTCGAAGGCGGACTTCGTGGTGCTGGCTCCGACGGCGGGATGAGCACCAGGGCGCGGCGGGCGGACAGCCCCCGCGGTGGCTGATCACGCGACGGGCTCCGGCGGTGCCGAGGCGAACGGGCGCGGGGCCGGACCGCCCCGCCCGTCCGTCCGGCCCGTTCTTCCTCCAACCCGTTCCCGTCCAACTCGCGGCCGCGGTTCCACGGCGATCCCGGGGCACTGAACGGCCGGGTGCTGCCCGCGATCAGCCGTGCGGTGGACGGTCTCTTTATTATGCGACAGCATTGACAAAGTTTCACTCTTGCTCATCAATATGTTGTCCATGGTGCCCCACTGGCAAGAGGTGCGGCGCGAATCCCTTCGGAGGGGAACCATGGGCGCACACACGGCGGTGGCGCCGCCGCACGCAGGTGCCGGCCCCGCGACGACCGGAAGGCGGCTTGGCTGTTCCTGGCGCCGGCCCTGCTCGGCTTCGCGCTCTTCTACGCGTATCCCCTCCGGGATGCGGGCGCTGGCCGGCCGGATCACGGACGCCGGGCTGCGGCCCGGACTGTGGATCGCCCCGTTCATCGTCCTGCCCGGCTCGCGTACCGCCCGGCAGTGTCCGGAGCTGCTGCTGCGCGACGGGCGCGGCGAGCCGGTGGTCGCCGGGCACAACTGGGGCGGCGGCTACTGGGCGCTCGACCTCACGCTGCCCGCGGCGCAGGAGCACCTGCGCGAGGTGATCCACCGGGTCGTCCGGGAGTGGGGGTTCACCTACCTCAAGCTCGACTTCGTCGTTGCCGGTGCCATACCCGGCGTGCGTTTCGCCGACGTGGGCCGCGAGGAGGCCTACCGCACCGGCCTCTCGATCGTCCGCGAAACGGCGGGCCCTGACGCGTACCTCGTCGGCAGCGGCGCCCCGCTGCTGCCCTCGCTGGGGCTGGTGGACGCCATCCGCAGCGGCCCCGACGTCGCACCGATGTGGGAGCACCACGCCACGCGGGACCCGTCCGACGCGCTGGCCCGCAACGCCGTCGTCAACACGGTGCACCGGTTGTGGCAGTCACCGCTGTTGGAGGTCGACCCGGACGTCGTGTACTTCCGCAGCCGGCTGAACCTGCTGACCGACCAGCAGCAGGGTCTGCTGCGCGACCTGGCCGACGTCTGCGGGTTCCGGGCCGTCTCCGACCCGGTGGACTTCGGCGCGGCCGTGACACCCGGCCACGAGCAGCGCTATCCCGTCGCCCCACCTCGCACCCGCACGCGGCCGTCACCATGAATTAGTAAACTCTTCAGCAATATTCGGCGGTGGCCACCGCAATGCCTCCAGGGAGCACCAACATGGCGACGACCGGAACGGACATGTCCCGGATGCGCGAGATGAACCAGCTGTCCATCGTGGGGGCACTGCGCGGCAACCCGCCGTCCACGGTCACCGAGCTGGCGTCCCGTTCCGGCCTGTCCCGTCCCGCGGTGGACGTGCTGGTGCAGTCCCTGGTCACCGACGGGTGGGCGGAGGTCGAGGAACCGGGGGCCAGCAGTGTGGTGGGGCGTCCCGCCCGCCGGTACCGGTTCAGGGCCACCGCCGGGCACGTGCTGGGCATCGACATCGGCGTGCACAAGATCCTCGTGATCCTCGGCGATCTCGAGGGGAACCTGGTGCGCACGGTGCGCCACCCGGCCGCCCCGGAGGCGGCGCCCGCGGAGCGGCTGGCGGCGGTGGACCGGGTCGTCGACGAGGTGCTGGCGAGCGCGGGCATGGCGCCGGGCGACATCTGGGCGGTGACCGTCGGGGTGACCGGTCCGGTCGACCGCAGCGGCCGGACCTCGCTGTCCAGTCCGCTGCCCGGCTGGAGCGAGGCCGACCCGGCCGCCCACCTCGGCGCCCGGTTCTCCTGTCCGGTGCGGGTCGAGAACGACTGCAAGCTGGCCGCCGTAGCCGAACGGTGGCGGGGCGTCGCGCAGGACGCCGACGACATCGTGTACCTCCTCGCCGGTCTGCGCACCGGCGCCGGTCTCATCCTCGACGGCACCCTGCGCCGGGGCCACGGCGGCGCCGCGGGAGAGATCGGCGCGCTCAAGGCCGTACGGTGGCTCACCGCGCCCGACCACCTGCAGACCTGCCCCGGGTTGCCGGCGACCGCCGCGGAGGGCGATGCGGCGGCCTGGGTCTTCCAGGCCGCCCGGGACGGCGACCGGGACGCCCGGACGGCCGTCCGGCGCTACACCCGCGACCTCGCGGTGGGGGTGGCCGCCCTGGTCCTCGCCCTGGACCCCCAGGTCGTGGTCTACGGCGGCGGGTTCTCCCGGTCCGCCGACGTGGTCCTCGGTCCGCTGCACCGCGAGCTGGCCAAGCACTGCCTGCGGATGCCGGAGCTGCGCGCCTCCACGCTCGGCGACGAGAGCGTGGCGCTGGGGGCGGTGCGGCTGGCCCTGGACGAGGTCGACAGCCGGCTGCTGAGCGACGGTCTGGCGGCGCCGGCCGCACCCCGACGGTAACGGCGGGGCCGGGCAGGCACCCGGCGCCCGTACGCAACACCCGACAGGAACGAAGGGACAGCCCAGTGAGCACCCGTGACCAGATACCGGATCGGCACCTGCGCGTCGGCGTCGTCGGCGTCGGACAGCGCGCGGACATGGCCGCTCTGGTGAACCGTTCCGGCGCCGCCCGGATCGTGTCCTGCGCCGACCCGGACCCGCGGGGCCAGGAGGACGCCAGGCGTCTGTTCGGCGCGGATGTCGTGGTGCACGGCCGGTACGAGCGGATGCTCGACGACGAGCTGGACGCCGTGTTCGTCCTCACCCCCGACCACCTGCACACCGAACCCGCGCTGTTCTTTCTCGCGGCGAGGGTGGCGGTGTTCGTGGAGAAGCCGCTGACCATCACCGTCGCCGACTGCGACACGCTGCTCCGGGCCGCGTTCCGCTCCCGCACCCGGCTCTACGTGGGCCACAACCTGCGTCACCTTCCCGTACTGCGGCGGATGCGCGAGCTGATCGACGACGGCGCGGTCGGCCGCGTCCGCGCGGTGTGGTGCCGTCACTTCGTCGGCCACGGCGGGGACTTCTACTTCAAGGACTGGCACGCGCAGCGGGCCAACACCACCGGTCTGCTGCTGCAGAAGGGCGCCCACGACCTCGACGTCGTCCACTGGCTCGCCGGGGGCTACTCCCGCAACGTGGTCGCCCAGGGTGCGCTGGCCGTCTACGGCGACAACCCGCGCCGGGCCACGCAGGAGACCGTGCCGCCCGGTCGGCGCATGCCCGACTGGTTCGACCCGGAGGTCTGGCCGCCGTCCGCCCTGCGCGACCTCAACCCCGTCGTCGACGTCGAGGACATCAGCATGATGCTGGCCCGCCTGGACAACGGCGTCCTCGCCAGCTACCAGCAGTGCCACTTCACGCCCGACTACTGGCGCAACTACACCGTCATCGGCGACGAGGGCCGCCTGGAGAACTTCGGCGACGGCATCGACGGCGATTTCGCTCGGGTCGACGTGTGGAACCGGCGCCGCTCCGGCTACCGTGCCGACGCCGACCTGTCCGTTGCGGTCGTGGCGTCCGACGAGGAGACGCACGGCGGCGCGGACCGGGCGCTCGTCGAGGAGTTCCTGCGCTTCGCCGCCGACGGAGGGCCGACCGAGACCTCACCCGTGGCCGCCCGCGAGGCGGTCGCCGCCGCGGTCGCCGCCACGACCTCGCTGCGCTCCGGCAGCACACCGGTCGACGTTCCCCCGCTCGACCCGGCGATCGTCCGGCACTTCGAGGAGCACCAGCCCACCGAGGGGGCCGACGGGAGCGGGCCGCAGCCGTAGCAGGGCGTCAGGAGCAGCAGTACCAGGGGGATCGCGCCGGTCACCGGCAGGATCAGCGTGAAGGGGGCCGCTCCGACGGCCAACGGGCGGTCCGGGTCGGGTCGGGTCAGCGTCTGCGACCGGCGTGCAGTTCCAGCCGCTCGGCTTCGAAGCGCGCCCGGAAGTCGCGATCGTGCGAGACCGCGACCACCGCCCCCGGGTAGGCCGCGAGCGCCGCCCGGAGGTCCTCGACCAGGTCGAGTGCGATGTGGTTGGTCGGCTCGTCGAGTACGAGGAGTTCCGCGGGCCGGGTCACCAGGGTCGCGATCTGCAGCCGCCGCCGCTGCCCGACGGACAGGGCGGCGACCGGCACGTGCAGATCCTGCTCGCGGAACAGGCCCAGGGACAGGAGCTGTCCGGCGTACTCGTCGGGCGGCCCGGGTCGCCCGGCGGCGAACGCGGACAGCAGCGGCAGCCGCGTGGCGTGCGGGGGCAGTTCCTGGGCGAGGTAGCCGATCCGGGCGGGGCGCCGCACGGTGCCCGCGTCCGGCCGCAGGTCGCCCGCCAGAACGCGAAGCAGCGTCGTCTTCCCCGCGCCGTTCTCGCCCGTGACGAGGAGGCGCCCTCCGGGTTCGATCGCCAGGAGCCCTTCCAGACGCAGCCGTTGCCCGACCCGTACGTCGGCGAGCTCGGCGAGCGTGCCCTGAGCCGGGCCGTCGGCCGCCGACGGCAGTGCCGTCGTGAACCGGAGCGGTACCGGCGGCTTCGCCACCGGGTTGCGCCGCAGCCGGTCCAGGCGCTCCCGCACCGAGCGCACCTGCCCACCGAGCTTCGCCTCGCTGGAGCGGCGGTGCTTGCCGAAGCCCTGCTTCGGGTCGCGGCCGGTGGTGTTCAGCCGCCGGGCGGCCGCCGCCAGCAGCTCCTCGGCGGCGGCCACCTCCTCGGTCCAGTCCGCGTACCGCTGCTCCGCTCCGCGCCGGGCGGCGGCCCTCGCGGCGCGGTAGCCGGCCCATCCGTCGCCGTACCGGCGCACGGTGCGCTCGTCCCGGTCGACCTCGAGGACCGTGGTGGCGACGCGCTCCAGGAAGCCGCGGTCGTGCGTGACGGCGACGACGGTACCGCGGTGTGCGCGCAGGTGCTCCTCCAGCCAGCGTACGGCCGCCGCGTCGAGGTGGTTCGTCGGCTCGTCGAGGAGCAGCAGTTCGGGGGCGGCCGCCAGGGTGCAGGCGAGGGCGAGGCGCGACTGCTCCCCGCCGGACAGGGTGCCGAGCAGACGCTCCCGGGCGATCCGGGCCAGCCCGAGTCCGTGCGTGGCGGCATCCACACGGGCGTCCGCCTCGTATCCGCCGCGTTCCTCGAAAGCGGTCAACAGCTCGCCGTAGGCGGCGAGTTCCTCGTCGGACGCGTCGGCGAGGGACTGCTCTGCCGCGCGAAGCCCTCGCTCCATGTCGCGCAGTTCGCTCAGCGCGACGTCGACGGCGTCCTGTACGGTGCGGTCCGCCTCCAGGCCGAGGGTCTGGGCGAGGTGACCCGTTCCGCCGGGGAAGCGGACGGTGATCTCCCCGGCGTCCGGCGTCTCGACCGCGGCGAGCAGCCGCAGCAAGGTGGACTTGCCGGAGCCGTTCTCACCGATGACGGCGGCCTTCTCGCCCGGCCGGACGGTGAAGGAGACCTGGTCGAGGACGGTCCGGGTGCCGTACGACTTGGTGACGGACCTGACGGACAGCTGTGCCACAGCGGTGGCGGGGGTGGTGGGCAGGGCGGTACGGGCGCGATCGCGCATGGAGCTTTCCCCTGGCATGCGAAGGGTCTACGGGCGGTGGAAGCGGCGGCGGGGGCCGTGCCCGGACTCAGACGAAGAAGAGGAAAGCCATGCCCCCACCCTAACAAGACGAGGCGTCTCGCTTCAATTCCGCGGGGAGACGCCTCGGATCAGGGAGACGGTCTGCGCTTTTGTGGAACAAGGTTCGAAATAGCTAGCAGAATCAATCACGACCGCACTCTTTCCATCAGTCCTCGGCGCCTCTACTGTGAGCGCGCGCTGACGGTGCGTGCCCCCGCACGCACCCGCTGCCGACGAGCCGCGGAGGAACATGACAATGCGTCACCTTCCCATGCGTGTCACGCGCGTCATCGGGCGCAGAGCCCTGGGCGCCATCACCGCCGGACTGCTCACCACCGGAGGCCTGGCGGTGAGCGCGCAGGCCGCCGCAACCGCCGCGACCGCCGCGCCGGGCTCGGCTCCGGCACCGTCCGGCCACGGGCAACTGGCCCTCACCCCGCCGATGGGCTTCAACAACTGGAACTCCACGCACTGCAGGGACGAGTTCGACGAGTCGATGGTCAAGGGCATCGCCGACCTCTTCGTCGAGCGGGGTCTGAAGGACGCCGGCTACGAGTACGTCAACCTCGACGACTGCTGGGCGCTGCCGGAGCGCGATGCCGACGGCCGGTTGGTGCCGGACCCCAAGCGCTTCCCGAACGGCATCAAGGCCGTCGCCGACTACGTGCACGCCAAAGGCCTGAAGTTCGGCATCTACACCAGCGCCGGCACGAAGACGTGCAGCAGCATCGGCTTCCCCGGCGCGCTGGGTCACGAGTACAGCGACGCCCGGCAGTTCGCCGACTGGGGTGTCGACTACCTCAAGTACGACAACTGCAACAACCAGGGCATCGACGCCGAGCAGCGCTACACCACCATGCGCGACGCGCTCGCGGCGACCGGCCGGCCGATCGTGTACAGCATCTGTGAGTGGGGCGAGAACAAGCCCTGGGAGTGGGCGGGCGACCTGGGCCAGCTCTGGCGCACCACCGGGGACATCAACGACTCCTGGGGCTCGATGTCGTCGATCATGAAGAGCAACCTCGAACTCGCCGAGTACGCGCGTCCCGGCGGATGGAACGACCCCGACATGCTGGAGGTCGGCAACGGCGGCATGACGGACACCGAGTACCGTACGCACTTCTCCATGTGGTCGATCATGGCTGCCCCGCTGCTCATCGGCACCGACCTGCGCACGGCGCCCGAGTCGGCGTTCGAGATCCTCACCAACGACGAGGTCGTCGCCGTCGACCAGGACCCCCTGGGCAAGCAGGGCGAGGTCGTCTCCTCGGAGGGTGGCCGCTGGGTCGTGTCGAAGGAGCTGGCCGACGGCAGCCGGGCGGTCGCGCTGTTCAACGAGGGCTCACGGGCCCAGCGGATCGAGACCACCACCACGGCCGTCGGCCTGCCGAAGGCGCGCGGCTACGCCGTGCGGGACCTCTGGAAGCACAGTGACACCAACACGACGGGCACGATCGCCGCGACGGTGCCCGCGCACGGCACCGTGCTGGTGCGGGTGCACGCCGACAAGAAGTGGGCCCAGTACCCGCCCGCCGTGGACGTGCACGCGGGCGGCGACACGGTGACCGAGGCCGGACGGACCGTGCGGATCACCTCCGCGGCCACTGACCTGGGCGGCACCGCGGCCCACTCGGTGAGCGTCGCCCTGACCGGCCCCGACGGCTGGCGCGTCACCCCCAGGTCCGCCACGTCGGCCCGCGCCCTGAAGCCGGGCGCGACTCTGGCAACGGACTGGGACGTCGCCGTCCCCGCGGGCACATCCACGGGCGACCAGAACCTGACGCTCACCGCCAGGCACCGCACGCACTCCGGTTCCTGGCTCACCTCCACGGCACCCCTCACCGTGCGCGTCGGCGTCCCCCTGCCAGCCGGTGAGTCCGCTCTGTCGGACGCCGATCCGCTGAGCGCCACCAACGGCTGGGGCCCCGTCGAACGGGACCAGAGCGTGGGCGAGCTCGGAGCCGGCGACGGCAATCCGATCACCATCGGCGGCACGGCCTTCGCCAAGGGACTGGGCGTCCACGCATCCAGCAGCGTCGAGTACTACCTCGGCGGCGCCTGCAGCAGGGTGACCGCGCAGGTCGGCGTCGACGACGAGTCGGGCGACAAGGGCACCGTGGCCTTCGAGGTCTGGGCCGACGAGACCCGGGCCGCGTCGACGGGCACCCTGACCAACGCCGACGCCGCCCGCGCGGTCTCCGCCGACGTCTCCGGCGCGGACGTCGTCCGCCTGGTGGTCACGGACGCCGGGGACGGCAGCGGATACGACCACGCGGACTGGGCGGACCTGCGGGTCACCTGCACCTGAGCCGTATGAGGCGCCGGTCCGGCCGTCGATGCCCCGAGCAGGACGTCGCACGGTCGGACCGTTCCGGTTGGTGCCACTCAGCGGTCTTCCGTGTCAGGTGGGCAAGGGCTCCGGGCGAATGGGGCCCAAGCAGTGATAATCGGCGTCGTGAGTGGTCAGGAGCCCGAGGAGGCGACGTCGAGCCCCGCTGCCCGGAGCACGGCGCGATGGCGGACCTTCGTGCAGACCGAGACGAGCAGTGCGGTGTTCCTGCTGGCGGCGGTCGCTGCCGCCCTGGTCTGGGCCAACGTGGGTCCGCACTCCTACGAGGCGGTGTGGCAGGCCCGGTTCACCGTGGGATTCGACACGCGCCACCTTTCGCTCACCGTGCATGAATGGATCAACTCGGGGCTGATGAGCCTCTTCTTCTTCGTGGTGGGCCTGGAGGCGCGGCGGGACTTCGACGTGGGCGAGCTGCGCGACCGCCGCTGGCTGCTGCTCAGCGCCGTCGCCGGTCTGGGCAGCATGATCGTCCCGGCTCTGATCTTCGTCGTCGTCAACGCGGGACGGGAGTCGGTGCACGGCTGGGGCACCGCCATGTCCACCGACACCGCGTTCGCGCTGGGCGTCCTGGCGGTGTTCGGTTCTCGGCTGCCCGCGTCGTTGCGCGCGTTCCTGCTGTCGATCTCCGTCGTCGACGATCTGGTCGCGCTGCTGGTGATCGCCGTCTTCTACAGCGACGACATCCGTCTGCCCGCCCTGGTGGTCGCCGTCTGCACACTGCTGGCGCTCGCCCTGCTGCGCCTGGCCGGCGTCCGCGGCGCCCTGTACTGCGCGGTGCTGTCGGTGGTGGTGTGGGTGGCGCTGCACGAGGCCGGGGTCGACCCGGTCGTCGCGGGTCTGGCCGTGGGTGCCCTGGTGGCGGCCTACCCCGCGCCCCGCGGCGATCTGGAGCAGGCGAGCCGGCTGTTCCGGCTCTTTCGCGAGCAGCCGACGCCCGAGTTGCACCGCAGCGCCGTCCAGGGGCTGGATGCGGCGATCTCGCCGAACGAGCGGCTGGAGCAGCGGTTCCTGCCATGGGTGAGTTTCGGCATCGTCCCGTTGTTCGCCCTGGCCAACGCCGGTATCGAACTCTCCGGTTCCGCCCTCGGCGACGCCTTCACCTCGCCCATCACGCTGGGCATCGTCTTCGGCTGCGTGGTGGGCAAGGTGATCGGGACGGTCGGGTCCATGGCGGCCGCGCGCCTGCTCTCGGGCGGGCGGCTGCGGCCGAACGTGGGCTGGGGATCGGTGACCGTCGGCGGCGCGATCGCCGGGTCGGCGTTCACCGTGTCGTTGCTCATCGCGTCCCTGGCGTTCGACGGAGAGGAACTCGAAGAGGCGCGGATCGGCATCCTGGTCACGTTGGTCGGCGCGTTCGTGACCAGTTGGGCGGCGACCGCGGTGATCGGTCTGCTGCCGGAGCGACGCAGGGCGCGGGCGCTGCTGGGCGACGTCGACCCGCTGACGGACCTGGCCGTGCCCGTCGACGGGCGGCACGACCGCATCCGCGGGCCCGAGAGCGCGGTGGTCACGGTGGTGGAGTACGGGGACTTCGAGTGTCCGTACTGTGGACAGGCCGAGCCCGTGGTGCGAGACCTCCTCGGCCAGGAGAGCGACGTTCGCTATGTGTGGCGGCACTTGCCGCTGAGGGACGTTCATCCCAGGGCCCAGCTGGCCGCGGAGGCGTCCGAGGCCGCTGCCCGGCAGGGCCGCTTCTGGGAGATGCACGACCTGCTGCTCGAACGGCAGAACGCCCTCGGCGCGCCGGACCTGCTGCGCTACGCCGGTGAGCTCGGTCTCAACGTGGAGCTGTTCCGGCAGGACCTCAGGGACCATCGCGGTGCCCGGCGGGTGGCGGAGGACATCGACTCGGCGGATCTGAGCAGGGTGTCCGGGACGCCCACGTTCTTCATCAACGGGCGCCGCCATCACGGCGCCTATGACATCGCCGCGCTCACGCGGGCGGTGGAGCTGGCCCGGCAGCGTGCGCTGACCGGGTGACCGGCGCGGGCCGGGGCGGGCGCTTGTGAGGGAACGGGCCGAGGGGCGGTCGGGCCGGCGGTACGAGCGGCGCGGACGAAGGTCCGGCTCATGAGCCCAGTTCTGGACACCGCGTTCATACCGCCACGCGACCGGGAGGAAGTGGTCCGCAACGCCGTGTGGGAATCCGTGGTGGCGGTCGACATCGATCACCGTCCTTCCGCTGAGGACCTGTCCGTTCGGATCGGGCTCGGTACCGTCGGACCTCTCCGAATCTGTTCGGCACGGGCGACCGCGGTCACGATCCGTCGTACGGGGGAATTCGCCCTCTACGATCGCCGCCGCACACGACATCTCCGTACGTCATCTCTACACAGTGCTGTCTGGACCGAACGGCCGGGGAACCCTCGTGAGATCGAGGACGGCCTTGCCGTGGAGGCGTCGGTCGAGCAGCGCCCGTACCGCCTCGGAGTGGCGCGTCCAGGGGCCTCGCCAGCTGATGCCCGGATCGAGGCGGCCCGCGGCGATCTCTCCAGCCAGCCAGGTCAGATCGCCGGAGAAGTCGGCGGTGGGGTCACCGAGGAGGAAGAAGGTGCGGATCGAACGGTCATGTCGTCCTCCGTTGCCCAGCAGCGCATCCGGTGTCAGCACCACGTCGGCCCCGGAGGAACGGCCCACGCTGTAGAGGACGCCACCGGCCGACAGGGCGGCGAAGGCGTCGACGAGGTACTGTCCGCCGACGTTGTCGAGAACGGCGGACACCGGCTGCCGCGCGGCGGCCGGTTCGGGGAGGACTTCGTGGGCGCCCAGGGCGCGCAGCCCGTCCGCCTGGGCCGGGTTCCGGCTGATCGCCACGACGTGAGCGCCCGCGAGGGCGGCCAACTGGACGGCGTAGCGGCCGACGCCGCCGGACGCACCGGTCACCATCACGCGGCGACCGAGCAGCGATCCCATCCCGCGCAGCACGCGCAGGGCGCTCAGCCCGGCGACGGGGACCGTGCTCAGTGCGCCGGAGTCGGCGTCGTACGGTGCGGTACCGATCCGGTTGGCGGGTACGGCCCGCAGTTCGGCCCAGCCGGTTTCGCCGAGCGTGACGACCCTCTCCCCCTCGGCCGGGCCGGAGCCGTCGGCGGCCGCCTGGACGACCACGCCGGCCGCGTCCCAGCCGAGGACGGTACCCGCCGGTGTCTGCGCCCGGGTCGCCTCATGGACCTCACCCGAGTTCAGCGACAGCGATTCGACCCGCACGAGCGCCTCATGGGCGTCCGGTCGCGGTGCGGGGACATCCGTCAGTGACAGGTGTCCGGGTGACGTGTGGTCGACGACGAGTGCACGCACGTGAAGACTCCGTTCATGAAGTGCCACAGTGTGGCGTTTGCTCCAGTAGAGCATATGCGCGATCTCGGCGCTGTTGGTAGAGTGCTCTCGATGACCAGCTCCGAACAGCCCGCCACCTTGCGCGAGCGGAAGAAGCTCCGCACCCGCCAGGCCCTGGCCGACACCGCCGTCACGCTCTTCGGCGAACGCGGCTTCGACGGCACTCCGCTGGACGCGCTGCTGGAGCGGGTGGAGGTGTCCCGGCGCACCTTCTTCCGCAACTACCGCTCCAAGGAGGACGTCGCCCTCACCGCCGTCAAACAGCTGTGGGACGTCTACCTGGACGTCTTGGACGACGTCGAGAAGTCCGGCCCGCTGACCGACGCCTTCCTCGGCGCCATGCTGACCACCCTCGAACGCATGGATGAGGACTGGTACCGGCGGTTCCCGCTCACGCTGCGGCTGATCGCCGGCTCGCCCGCACTCGACGGGCACTCGCTGCGGCACTGCGCCGAGGTCCAGGCCGAGATCGTCCGCAGGCTCGGCGGTCACGACTGCCTCGAACTGCGGCTCCTCATCGAGTTCTTCGTGGCGTCCTGGCGCTGCGCTCTGGACGAATGGCTGCCCGACTGCACACCGGACGAACTGCCCGGACTTCTGCGCCGCACCTGCTCGTCCATGACCTCCGCCCTCAGCCTGTCCTTCACGGTCTGAGGACGAAGAAGGCTCCGGCCCGGCGGCGGTGGCGGCCGCCACCCGCCCGGCCGCCACCCGGCCGGGCGCACTCCCCTGCGGGGCCGGAGCACTACATGCGGAATCCGGCTGGACCGCGCACCGCGGCAGCCGCAAGGTCCCTGATCCGGGCGGCGGATGCGGGGATGCCGGCGGCTTGCTGGACCCAGGCCACGAACTCTTCGGGGCCGAGGCCGGTCGGCGGCTGCCCGACGTAGGGCAGGGCGTACAGCGGCGTATTGGGTTCGCTGCGCCAGCTTTCCGCCAGCGTGCCGAGGTCCACGGTGTCGAAGCCGAGGACGTCGAGCAGATCGGCCACCTCCTGCTTGGCGGTCCCGTCGTCTCCGGAGAGCGGTATCGCCGTGCGGTCGTCGGCTCCGGCGGGGCGGAAGAGTTCCAGCAGGTGCTTGGGGCCGATGCTGTGCAGGGCCTTGACCACCCTGCTGTCCGCGAGGTGGCTCTGCACCAGCTCACTGGAGGTCAGCTCGTTGGTGTCGAGCCGAGGAATCGAGAAGCCCGGGTACAACGCGTAGTTCATCGGGTCGATGACGGTCTTGCCGGACAGCGCCGCTCGGGGCAGCCGCTCGCGCGCCGCCAGCGGTACGGCGGCCAGGACCGGATCACCGGCCGCCGCGGCTTCGGCGGGGGTGGCCGCGCGGGCGCGGGGACCTAGTTCCGCGACCAGCCCGGCCAGGGTCTCGGGGCCGCGGGAGTTGCTCAGGACGACGGATACACCCGCGTCGACGGCGCGGCGGGCCACGGCGACGCCGACCATGCCGGTGCCGATGATTCCCAAGGTCGTTCGGCTCACTTGCGTTCTCCGTTCGGGGTCTTGCCGCCTTGCCGCAGCCGACTGCTCGGCCGCTGCGGCGGCCTCGGACCCATCACAGCGGCGACGTCCCGGGCGAACAAGAACCAGCATCCTCCAGCAGCGATCACATCATGTGATAGATCAGAGAGATGGAGCTCAGAGCGCTGCACTACTTTGTGACCGTTGCCGAGGAACTGCACTTCGGGCGGGCGGCGCAACGGCTGAACATCGTGCAGTCAGCGGTGAGCCAGCAGATCGGCCGACTCGAACGCGAACTCGGCGTGCAGTTCCTGGAGCGCACCTCACGGCGGGTGCGTCTCACCCCGGCCGGTGCACGGGTCCTGGACGCGGCCCGCGAGACCCTCGCCACGGCGGCGCGGGTCCGGGTGGTCGCCGGGGAACCGGCCGCGGCCCTGCGGATCGGGACGGCGTCGTGTGCCATGTGGCGGCTCGACCGCGCACTGGAGCGCCTGCGCGTGAGTGAGCGGCCTGCCGAACTGGAACTGGTCGACCTCCCGGTGGCCGCACGGCTGGCCGCCGTCCGGGACGGCGAGCTGGATGTGGCGCTGGTACGAGGGGCGATCGCCTCGTCGGCGGTGACGGTGGCGCGTGCGTGGTCCGAGCCGGTACACGCGGTGCTCGCGCGCGACCACGCCGCGGCCGGCAAGCCGGCGGTCGGCCTGCGTCACCTTGATCCACGGGGACTGCGGCTGCCCGCCCGTGAGAGCGACCCGCCGCTGCACGACGCGCTCCTCGCAGCCGTTCCCGTGGCCCCACTCCGCCCGCCCGCCGGGGACCTGTCCAACGTGCTGCTGGAGGTCGGCCGTGATCCCGGGGCCTGGACCCTGATGCCGGCCGAGCAGCTCGCCGGGTTCCGTTCCGAGCGGCTGCTCCATCTACCGTTCGACCCGCCCGCGACCGTCGACAGCCACGTCGTCACCTCACTGGCCACACCCGAGTCGTGCGTGGCCTCGTACGTCGCCGCGTTCGCGGACTGACCGGCCCGCGGTCACCCGCGCTCCGCAGACGCTTCGGGTGGCGGCGCCGTCGAGGCGCGTACCACGAGTTCGGTGGCGAGCTCGATGTGGTGGGACTCGACCTTCTCGCCGTTGGCGAGCCGGAGCGCGGTACGCAGCGCGGCGCCGCCCATCTCGCGCAGCGGCTGGCGCACGGTGGTGAGGGGCGGTGAGGCCATCCGGGCGAGGCTCGTGTCGTCGAAACCGACCACGCTCAGGTCTTCCGGAACGCGCAGGCCCCGGCCCCGTGCGGTCTCGACGACCCCGACGGCGATCTCGTCGTTGCCTGCGAAGACCGCCGTCGGCGGCTCTCGCAGGCCCAACAGGGCCGTGGCTCCGAGCAGTCCCGTCTCGTGGGTGAACTCTCCCGGCCGGACGTAGGCCTCGGGCACCCGGGCCCCTCCCGCCTCCATGGCGGCGCGGTAGCCGTGCATGCGTGCCTGGTTGCACACGGCCATGGCGGGTCCGCCGAGATAGGCGACTCGGCGGTGGCCCAGGGAGAGCAGGTGCTGGGTCGCGGCCAGCCCTCCGGCGAAGTTGGTGGCCCCGACGCTGTGCACCCGGCTGTCCGGCAGGTGCAAGGGGTCCAGCACGACCAGCGGCAGCCCGGACCTGGCCAGTTCGTTCAGGTGCGCCGAGGTGTACACGCTGGTGACCGCGATGACGGCACGACGCCCGGCGGAGACCAGGTCCCTGGCCCAGTGAGGGGCACGGGACGCCTTGCTGATCACGACCGAGGCCCCCAGTTCGGAGGCGGAGTCGATGATCCCTTCCAGGGTTTCGGCGACGTACGACTTCAGGCTGCCCTGGAACTGCACCTCGATGGTCGGGCTCTCCACGGGCTCGCTGTGCCGGAACACGGGGGCGAGGTAGTCGTGGTGGTGCAGCAGCTCCTGCACCCGGGCGCGGGTCCCCGGCGCCACGTCACCGCGGCCGTTCACCACTTTGGACACGGTCGCCACGGAGACCCCCGCCGCTTGAGCGATGTCCGCCAAAGTGGTGCGTCTCGCGCTCGGTCGCATCGGTCCCCTCCCCTGACTCCAGCAGATCACCGCCTGACCTGCCTACCCTCGGCCCAGCCTTTTCGAAACAATTTCGAACCTCACGAGAACCTGTCGGGCATTGTCACTTCCCTTGACAGGCCATCAGCCCGAAACCTAATTTGCACCAACAGAGCTCGGAGAAGGCTGTTTCGAAAATCTTTCACCACTACTCACGAGAAGCCGGGCGGCTCTCGAGTGCGGAGAAAAGACATGGCGCTCTCCCGACGTACCCTCCTCGGCCTGGCCGCCACGGTGCCGGTCTCCGCGGCACTGGCGGCCTGCGGCTCGTCCGGCCCCGGCAAGAGTGATGGTGGGGCCACGTACTGGTATCTGAACGGGCAGCCGCAGGAAGGCGTCAGAGCCGGCGCGGTGGACGCGTTCAACAAGGCCCGTCCCGACGACCGGATCGACGACACGACATTCCAGAACGACGCCTACAAGACGAAGATCAAGACGGCCATCGGCGCCGGTCAGGCCCCCACCATCATCTGGGGCTGGGGCGGCGGGACACTGCGCACCTACGCGGAAGCGGGCCAGGTCGAGGACCTCACGTCGTGGTTCGACGAGCACTCCGAGGTCAAGAAGGGGCTGTTCCCGTCGTCGTTCGGCGCGGCGACCGTCGACGGCAGGATCTACGCGATGCCGTGCGAGACCGTGCAGCCGATCATCCTCTACTACAACAAGAAGGTCTTCGACCAGGTCGGCGCCGAGCCGCCGGAGTCCTGGGACGACCTCATGGCGCTGGTGCCCAGGTTCAACGCGAAGGGCATAGCACCGCTCTCCCTCGGTGGCCAGTCCCGGTGGACGAACATGATGTGGCTGGAGTTCCTGTTCGACCGCATCGGCGGTCCCGAGGTCTTCCAGGCCGTCATCGAGGGCGAGAAGGACGCCTGGTCCCATCCGGACGCCATCACCGCGCTGACCAGGGTGCAGGACCTGGTCAAGGCCGACGGGTTCATCAAGGGCTTCTCCTCCATCACCGCGGACTCCAACGCCGACCAGGCGCTGCTGTACACCGGCAAGGCCGCGATGATGCTGCACGGTGCGTGGTCGTACGGCATCCAGCAGACCGACGGCGGGGACTTCGTCTCCAGCGGCGGACTGGGCTACATGAACTTCCCTCCGGTCGACGGCGGAAAGGGCGATCCCAGCAACGCGGTCGGCAACCCCGCCCAGTACCTGTCCATCTCCTCGAAGGCCACCGACGAGGAGAAGAAGGTCGCCAAGGACTTCTTCGCGACCGGTGTCCTCCAGGACGCCGAGGTGAAGGCGTGGATCGACAACGGGTCGGTCCCCGTGCGGCTGGGCACGGAGAAGCTGCTGGCCGCCTCCAAGAGCGCCGACTTCCTCCAGGTCAACTACGGTATCGCCAGCGAGGCCAGGACGTTCGTGCAGTCCTGGGACCAGGCGCTCAGTCCGACGGCCGCCGAGACGCTGCTGGACAGCATCGTCAAGTTGTTCCAACTGTCCATCTCGCCCCAGCAGTTCGCCGGCAACCTCAACGCGGTCATCGGCAAATGAGCTCACTCACGGGTCGCCCAGCGCGTCGCCGACAGCGCAGCATCCTGCCCTGGCTGGCGACACCGGCGCTGCTGCTCTTCGTCGGCTTCGCCGTGATCCCACTCGTCGGTGTCTTCGCCCTGAGTTTCACCACCTGGGACGGGATCGGCGCCATCCACCCGTCGGGGCTGACCAGTTGGCGCGCGGTGCTCACCGACCCCGGGCTGCCGCACGCCCTCTGGGTGACCTTCATGGTGATGGCGGTGTCCTGGGCCGTCCAGACGCCGCTGAGCATTCTGCTCGGCACCTTCCTCGCCGGCCGCCAGCGCTACCGTGCGGTGCTGGGCGTGGTGTACTTCGTCCCCCTGATGCTCAGCTCCGCGGCGATCGCGATCGCGTACAAGGCCTTGCTGGACCCCAACTTCGGGCTCGGGGCCGGGCTGAAGCTCCCCCTGCTCAGCCAGGACTGGCTGGGGCGGCCCGGCCTCGCCTTCGGGGTCGTCGTCTTCGTCGTCTCCTGGCAGTTCGTGCCGTTCCACTCCCTGATCTACCAGGGTGGTGTCCAGCAGATTCCCAAGTCCCTGTACGAAGCGGCCCAGGTGGACGGAGCCGGACGGATCCGACAGTTCTTCAGCATCACACTCCCCCAGCTGAGGTACACCATCATCACCTCGTCCACGCTGATGGTGGTCGGGTCGCTGACCTTCTTCGACCTCATCTTCGTCCTGACCGAGGGCGGCCCCGGCGACGCCACCCGGGTGCTGGCCCTGGACATGTACAAGCGGGGGTTCCAGGCCAGCCTGATGGGACCGGCCAGCGTCATCGCGGTCATCCTGGTCCTGGTGGGCCTGGCCCTGGCCCTGCTGCTGCGCCGGCTCGGCGGCCGGGACGCCGGCGCCAGCCAACTCGAGGGGGCCTGAGGTGACCGCCACACTGCCCGAGGCACGACGGCCGCCCAGGATCGCTCCCCGCGAGCGGCAACGCCGCTCCTCCCGGCGGGCAGGCCGACGCAACTGGGCCGGCGGGCTGGCCGGATGGCTCTGGCTCGTCGTCGTCGCCGTACCCCTGTACTGGACCCTCATCACCAGTCTCAAGGCCCAGAGCCGCTACTACGCGAGCAACCCGCTGGTGCCCCCGGGCGACCCGACACTGGACAACTACCGGCTGGTCGTAGAGTCCGACTTCCTCCGTTACTTGCTGAACAGCGTCGTGGTCACCGCGGGCGCCGTGGTGCCGGCGGTCGTGTTCTCCTTCATGGCCGCCTACGCGATCGTCCGGGGCCGGCACCTGCGGATGCTGCGCGCGGTGAACGGGCTGTTCCTGATGGGCCTGGCCATCCCGTTGCAGGCGACGGTCATCCCGGTCTACCTGATCATCATCAAACTGCAGCTGTACGACAGCCTGGCGGCGCTGATCCTCCCGTCCATCGCGTTCGCCATCCCGCTGTCGGTGCTGGTACTCGCCAACTTCGTCCGCGACGTGCCGGGGGAGCTCTTCGACTCGATGCGGGTCGACGGCGCCGGCGAATGGACGACCATGTGGCGGCTGGCGGCGCCGCTCACCCGGCCGGCCATCCTGACCGTGACCATCTTCAACGCCCTGACCATCTGGAACGGGTTCCTGCTGCCGCTGGTGCTCACGCAGAGTCCGGAGCGCCGGACCCTGCCGCTCGCGCTGTGGACCTTCCAGGGCCAGTACGGGGTCAACGTCCCCGCCGTTCTCGCCGCCGTCGTCCTCACCACACTGCCCGTCCTCGTCCTGTACGCGTTCGGCCGCCGCCAACTGCTGAGCGGTCTGACCGCCGGATTCAGCCGTTGACCGACGCCGGCACCCGCCGGAACCCGGACGGGCCCCGTCCCGCACCGAGTCCCGCACGTCCACCTGTTCGCCCGTCGCGCCCCGGTCGGGGTCCGCGGGCCGTGGGAGGGAAAGTGAACGCCAACGTGGCCGCAGACAACACCGCCAAAGTCTCCCGCTGGAACGACACCGCTGTTTCCGTCACCGCGAGGGTCGACTCCCTGATCGACGCGATGACCCTGCGGGAGAAGACCGCCCAGCTGTACGGAGTCTGGGTGGGCGCCTCCGACCAGGGCGGTGAAGTGGCTCCCCACCAGCACGACATGGAGGAGGCCGTCGATCTCGACGCGCTGCTGCCCAGTGGACTGGGCCAGCTGACCCGGCCGTTCGGCACGGTCCCGGTCGACCCCGCCCTGGGCGCGCTCTCCCTGGCCCGCACCCAGTCCCGGATCGCCGCCACCAACCGGTTCGGCATCCCCGCTCTCGCGCACGACGAGTGTCTGGCCGGCTTCGCCGCCTGGGGTGCGACGGCCTACCCCGTCCCACTGTCCTGGGGCGCCACCTTCGACCCCGGCACGGTGGGGCGCATGGCCGCCGCCATCGGGCGGGACATGCGTGCCGTCGGCGTTCACCAGGGGCTCGCGCCCGTCCTGGACGTCGTCCGCGACGCCCGCTGGGGCCGGGTCGAGGAGACCATCGGCGAGGACCCCTACCTCGTCGGCACCATCGGAACGGCGTACGTGCGGGGTCTCGAGTCGGCCGGGATCGTCGCCACCCTCAAGCACTTCGCCGGGTACTCGGCCTCTCGCGCCGGGCGCAACCTCGCTCCCTCCTCGATGGGCCCGCGTGAGCGTGCCGACGTCCTGCTGCCCCCCTTCGAGATGGCGATCCGTGAAGGTGGCGCGCGGTCGGTGATGAACGCCTACACCGACACCGACGGCGTCCCCTCCGCGGCCGACGAGGAGCTGCTCACCGGGCTGCTGCGCGACACGTGGGGCTTCGACGGCACCGTCGTCGCCGACTACTTCGCCATCGCGTTCCTGAAGACCCTGCACGGGGTGGCGGCCGACTGGGCCGACGCCGCCGGACTGGCGCTGCGGGCGGGCATCGACGTCGAGCTGCCCAACGTCAAGGCATACGGCGCGCCCCTGGCCGAGGCCGTTGCCGACGGCCGTGTCCCGGAGACGCTGGTCGACCGGGCCCTGCGCCGGATACTCACCCAGAAGGCGCGGCTCGGTCTGCTCGATCCGGACTGGAACCCCCTGCCGGCCGCGCTCGAAGGGGCAGACCTCGACGATCCGGCCGCCCTGCGCGGCCGGATCGACCTGGACAGTCCGGAGAACCGCGCACTGGCCCGCACGGTCGCCGAGGAAGCCGTCGTGCTGTTGAGCAACGACGGCACGCTGCCGCTCGCGAGGCCGCGCCGCATCGCCCTCGTCGGCCCCAACGCCGACGAGGCCGTCGCCGTACTGGGCTGCTACTCCTTCCCCCAGCACATCGGCGTCCGGCACCCCGGGACCCCGCACGGCATCGAGCTGCCCACGCTGCGCGTCGCCCTCGCCGCCGAGTTCCCCGACGCGGAGATCACCGTCGCCCGCGGCACCGGCGTCGACGACGGGGATCTCACCGGTCTACCCGAGGCCCTCCGGGTGGCACGCGGGGCCGACCTCGCCCTGGTGGTGCTCGGCGACCGCGCCGGGCTCTTCGGGCGGGGCACCAGTGGTGAAGGTTGCGACGTCGAGACGCTGGCACTGCCCGGGGCGCAGCAGCAACTGCTCGACGCCCTGCTGGACCTGGAGACGCCCTTGGTCACCGTGCTGCTCGCGGGGAGACCGTACTCCCTCGGCCGCGCCGTGGAGGAGTCGGCGGCGATCGTGCAGTCCTTCTTTCCCGGTGAGGAAGGCACCCACGCGATCGCCGGTGTGCTCAGCGGCCGCGTCAACCCGTCCGGGCGGCTCCCGGTCGGGGTGCCGCGCGGGCCGGGCTCCCAGCCGGCCAGCTACCTCGGAGCGAGGCTCGCCCACGCCGGCGCGGTGTCCAACGTCGACCCGACACCGGCGTTCCCCTTCGGTCACGGCCTGTCCTACACCCAATTCGACTGGACAGACCTGAGCGTGGACGTCCCGGAGGCACCGACGGACGGCGAGTTCACTCTCGCCTTCACCGTCCGCAACACCGGCGGGCGGTCCGGGACCGAGGTCGTCCAGCTCTATCTGCACGATCCGGTCGCCTCCGTCGTCCAGCCGGTGCAGCGCCTGGTCGGCTACGCCCGGGTCGGCCTGGAGCCCGGTGAGGCCCGGCGTCTGCGGGTCACCGTCCCGGCCGATCTCGCCTCGTTCACCGGACGCGACGGACGGCGGGTGGTCGAGCCGGGCGAGCTGGAGCTGAGGCTGGCCGCCTCCAGCGCGGACCCACGCCTGACCGCCAGGGTCGTTCTGACCGGAGCCGAACGCCACCCGGACCACACCCGGCGCCTGCGCTCCGTGGTCGAGCAGGAGCCGACCGCTCCGGCCTGAGCCGAGCCACCCGTGGTCGGGGTGCCGGGCGGCCGTCGGCTCACCCGTGGTTCAAGGGGCGGTCCGTCCGAGCTCGGTGGCGACGCGGACGATGTCCGCCGGGGTTCCGGCCATGATGGTGCGGGCGTGTTCGGTGACCAGGTCGGCGGGCCAGTCCCACCAGGCCGCGTGCCGCAGCCGCTCGACGTCGGCGTCGTCGAAGCGCTGCCTGATCGGTCCGGCCGGGTTGCCCCCGACGATCGTGTAGGGCGGGACGTCGGCGGTCACCACCGCGCCGGCCGCGACGATGGCGCCGTCGCCGATCCGTACGCCCGGCATGACGGTCGCCCGGTAGCCGAACCACACGTCGTTGCCGACGACGGTGTCGCCGCGGCTGGGCATGGCGGTGACGATGTCCAGGGTCTGCTCCGCCCACCGGCCGCCGAACATGGTGAACGGATACGTCGACACCCCCATCGTCGGGTGCTCGGCGCCTGCCATCAGGAAGGTGGTGCCGGTGGCGATCGCGCAGTACTTGCCGATGGTGAGGCGCTCCGGCCCGTAGGCGTAGAGGACGTTGCGGTGCTCGAAGTCCGTGGCGCCGTCGGGGTCGTCGTAGTAGGTGTACTCGCCCACGGTGATGTTCGGAGAGGTGACCAGCGGTTTGAGGAACACCACGCGGTCGTGGGCGGGCAGCGGGTGCAGGGTGGTCGGGTCCGGAGTCAAGGTCGGGGTCCTTCGCGTGGTTGCCGAACGAGGTGATGGTCCATGGTCCATGGTCAACCACTGTGCGTGGGTGCCCCGTTCGGGGAGGTGACCGGGTCGGCGCCGGTGGCGGGCGCCGGGGTGGTGGAATCCTTCGCGGGCCTGGACCTCGTCAGCCACAGGCCGGTGAACACGGCGGTGGCCGCGGTGACGGCGCCGGCCACGAGGAAGGCGGTGTTGAGGCCGGTCTCGAAGGAGGCGCCGCCCGACTGCCGGGTGCGGACGACGGCTCCGAGCACCGCGACGCCGAGCACCGCGCCGATCTGCCGGGTGGTGCTGCTGATGCCCGACGCGAGGCCGCCCTCCTGCGGGCCGACCCCTTGGATGGCGGCGCCCGTCAGCGGGGACATGGCCAGGGCGAAGCCGGCGCCGGCCAGTCCCAGCCGCCACCACACGTTCGCGTAGCCGGTGTCGGCGTGCACCGTGCCGAGCGCCAGCAGTCCCAGGGCGGCCAGGGCGAGGCCGGCGGTGACCACGATGCGGAAGCCGTACCGGGCGGCGAGCCGGCCCGCGTACGGGCTGACGATCACCATGGCCACGGACATGGGCAGGGTCTGCAGGCCGGCGCGCAGGACCGAGCTGCCCTGGACGTACACGAAGAACTGGGAGAAGAAGAACGACGAACCCATGAGCGCGAATCCCACCACGACCATGGCGGTGTTGGACACGGTGAACAGGCGCTGCCGCAACAGCCTCAGCGGCAGCATCGGAGCGTCGCGACGGGCTTCGACGGCGACGAAGGCGGCGAGGAGGATCACCGCGGTGGCGAGGCTGCCCAGGATGACCGGGGAGGTCCAGCCGCGGGCACCTCCCTCGATCAGCCCGTAGGTCAGTACCCCCACTGCCAGAACGGACAGCACCGTGCCCGGTACGTCGATCGCGGGCGCGCCGGGGTTGCGGGACTCGCCGAGGCGGCGCAGGCCGACCAGCACCAGGACCACGCCGATGGGCAGGTTGACCAGGAAGACGGCGGGCCAGCCGAAGGCGTCCGTCAGTACGCCCCCGGCCACGGGGCCTGCGGCCAGACCGATTCCACTGATTCCGGCCCACAGCCCGATCGCCCTGATTCGTTCCTGCGGCACGGGGTGGGCGGCGACGAGCAGGGCCAGCGAGGCCGGGCTCAGTGCCGCGGCCCCGATGCCCTGCAGCATCCGGCCGGCGACCAGCCAGCCCAGTGAGGGCGCGAGGCTGCACAGCAACGACGCGACGGTGAACACGGCCACCCCGGTCAGGTACACCCGCTTGCGGCCGAACCGGTCGGCGAAGACCCCGCCGGACAGCAGCAGCATGGCGACCAGCAGTACGTACGCGTCCACGATCCATTGCAGTCCGGTCAGCTGCGTGTGCAGGCTCTCCTGCATATCGGGCAGTGCCGCTCCGACGATCGTGTTGTCCAGCAGCACCATGAACTGCCCCAGGCAGGTCACCGTGAGCAGCACGCCCCGGTCCGGCCGACTGCCTGCGGTCGCATGCGGTGCGCCCATGGAATCCCCCTCCGTCGTTGGCTGTGCCCGGACATCCGAGCACCCCTAAAGCAGTCCGTGACTGCGTTAGGAGACTATAGGGAGGCTCCCCTCGCAAACGCAAGCCGCGACTGCGTTAAGGTGAGGGGCATGAACGAGCAACAGCGAGCCCGGCGACCCGGCGGGCGCAGTGCCCGTGTCGGCGCGCAGGTGCACCAGGCCGTCACCGATCTGATCAGCGAGCGCGGCTACGGCAAGTTCACCGTCGGCGACGTCGCGGACCGCGCGGGCGTGGCCGACAGCAGCATCTACCGCCGGTGGGGCAGCCTCGAAACCCTGCTCACCGACGTGGCGCTCACCCGCCTCAATGCGCAGTCCCCGATGCCCGACACCGGGAGCCTCGCCGGCGACCTGCGTACGTACGCGGCCCAGGTGGCCCGCGAGATCACCGGGCCCGACGGTCCGGCGGTGCTGCATCTGGCGGTCGCCCTGTCGAGCAGCGGCCGGCAGGGCCGGCAGGCGGGGGCCGACCTGCGGGCCGAACGCACCCGGCAACTGCAGTCCATGCTCGATCACGCCCGCGACCGCGGCGAGGCCGCACCCGACGCGCTCGACGTGCTGGACCACGTCCTGGCCCCGATGTACATCCGCGTCCTGTTCGGCATGGTGCCGCTCACCCCCGACTACATCGACGGGCTGGTCGACCGGCTGCTGAGGGACCCGGAACCTGGTCCGTGAGACCCGCGGGGACGGTCCGCGGCAGGGGCGGAACAGGCCCCTCCGTGATCATTTGTGGCTAGTTCGGGCCTCACACCACCACCCTGGGTGGCCGCTACATTCACCCCGACCGAACCCACTCGACCAGGGGGGAACAGGCAACGATGCGCTCCACAGGACCCGTCAGCCGCATCGGCAGATCACTCATGGCGGTGGCCGCCACGGCGGCCGCCGGGGCGGTTGCCGCCCTGGGCCTCGCCGCCCCGCCGGCCGCCGCGGCGCCCACCGACACGACGGCGCCCCGGCCCGGCGACACCTGTACGGCGGCCGACCTCGGCACCCGCCACCCGTACATCAAGGCCACCGAAGTGTCGCCGACGATCACCCACTTCAAGGGCTGGTACGTCACCGAGGGCACCACCGGAAACCAGGCCGTCACCACCGACCTCACGACGGTCATCACGGTCTCCGTCGGCCTCAACGACACGATCGAGAGCAGCTTCGACGTCGAGACGCTCAGCAACGTCAGCGCGACCGTCGGCCTGGACGTGAAGCTCGAGTACACCTCCACCAGCACGGAGTCGACCTCGGTCACCTGGAACTTCAACCAGCCCGGCTACTACGGCGTCTACAAGGGCACCAAGAAGGTCACCGGCACGTACGGAAGCCTCAACTGCAACCGCGCCCAGCAGGACGACGGAAGCTGGGCGCTGGAGTGGGCCGAGGGGCCCGGCAGCGGCAGCTTCACCACCTTCACCACCCTTGAGGAGGGCGCGGTGCGCTGCCAGGACAGCGTGCCCGCCGGCAGCATCATGGCCAAGGCACAAACCCTCCTCGACTGCGGCTCGGCCGCCGCGAAGGCCGCCCACCCGGCGGGTGCGGTGGCCCCGGCCGCGCAGCAGAAGCCGGACCGCCCCGTGCAGCGCCCGGCTCCCACGAGTGGCGCCTCCGCCGAAATGTCCGGGGCAACCGGGGACAGCGCGCGGGCCGCTCTGGACTGCTCGGCCGAGGCCTACAAGATCGCCGTCCCCGGAAAGCCCTTGTCCTGGGGCGCACCGCTCCTGGCGGACGACGGTGTCCGGCTGCGGCCCTCGACGATCTTCAGCGCCCACCTGGACAACTGGCGCCTGTGCAACGTGACGGAGCGCAACGGGGTCCTCGAGGCGTCCCTGTGGAACTGGGGCAACGGTGGATGCGCGACCGTCACCGAGGAGAGCGCGGCCACCGATCGGGCGGTCCTGATGACGGTCCCCTGCGCGGAGGACGACCTCCAGCGGTTCTACATCTACCGCGATGTCCCGGGCAGCTCGCAGATCGGTGTGCAGAACAAGTACACCGGCTCCATGATGGGCCACGACCGGTACGCGGACGGGGAGTTCATACGTCAGTACTCCAGCGGCAGGCAGGACGGTACGGGCACGTACACCCTGATCGGAGTCTGACGGTCCGGGATGCGGACGACGCGGCTCCCGGCTCGGGCGGTCCCGGCCGCCCGAGCCGGGCGGTCACAGCCGGGTGGCCGTGCGGATGAGCCCGGCGAGGGCGGGGGAACTGCTGTGCGCGGGCCAGGCGATGTGGGTGACGACGGGGGGCGCGTCGGTCAGGGGGACGGCGGCGTGCTCGGCCCACAGCCAGGCGCGGGCCGAGTCGGGGTAGACGGCCACGGTGCGTCCGAGGGCGATCAGCTGGGCCAGCTGCGTCTGGTCGTGGATCTCCGGGCCCGGGCCGGGCGGGTACGTGCCGTGGCGGGACCAGCGGGCGAGCGGGAGATCGGGGATGTCGGCGACGTCGGCCAGTGACAGCGTCCTCCGCGCGGCGAGAGGGTGCCCGGCGGGCAGCACGGCGATCTGACCCTCGGTCATCAGCTCCTCGCTGTCGAACCCGGCGAGGGAGTTGAACGGCGCGTGCATGAGCGCCACGTCGGCGCGGCCGTCGCGCAGCATTCCTTCCTGCTCACACGTGCCGCTCGGCAGCACTTCGATCTCGGCGGCGGCGGGCTCGGCCGCGTAGGCGTCGAGGAGCTTGTGCAGCAGCTCGTGGGAGGCACCGGCCTTCACCGCCAGCACCAGGCGGTTGCGGGGGCCGCCCGGACTGTCGGCGCCACCGGCACGACGGGTGCGGCGAGCGGCCGCGGTGGTCGCGTCGAGGGCCGCGCGGCCCTCGTGCAGCAGCATTTCTCCGGCGCCGGTGAGTGCGACGCCGCGGCGGTCGCGTTCCATCAGACGTACGCCAAGGCGCCGTTCGAGCTGCTGGATCGCCCGGGACAGCGGTGGCTGGGCGATGCCGAGGCGCTCGGCGGCACGACCGAAGTGCAGTTCCTCCGCGACGGCCACGAAGTACCTCAGCTCGCGGGTCTCCAAGGCGTCCATGGTCACAGCGTACCTCGGTGATACCTACCGGGTATGAGAGAGCACCGCATCGGTATTGGCTGCGCAGCCGCTCCACGAGCGAGCATCTTCGGCATGAGCGAAACCGTGAACACACCCTCCGCTTCACTGCCCGGCGGCACCTGGACCCTGGGCGACCTGACCGTCACCCGCTTCGGCTACGGCGCGATGCAGCTCGCCGGCCCCGGGGTCATGGGCCCGCCCGCCGACCACGACGGCGCGCTCGCCGTCCTGCGCGAGGCGGCCGCCCTGGGGATCACCCACATCGACACCGCCGGCGCATACGGACCTCGTGTCACCAACCGGCTGATCCGTGAAGCGCTGCGCCCCGGTTCCGCGCCGGTGCACATCGTGACCAAGGTCGGCGCGGTCCGCGATCAGCAGGGCGGCTGGCCTCCTGCCCGTCGGCCCGAGGATCTGCGCCACGCCGTCCGCGAGAATCTCGATGACCTCGGCCTCGATTCGCTCGACGTGGTGAATCTCCGGCTCGGCGACGCTCAGGGCCCCCGGCCCGGCTCGCTCGCCGAGCCCTTCGAAACCCTCGTCGAACTCCAGGATCAGGGCTTGATCCGGCACCTCGGAGTGAGTAACGCGACCGCCGAGCAGGTCGCCGAGGCACAGGCGATCGCGCCGATCGTGTGCGTCCAGAACATGTACAACCTCGCCTACCGCCAGGACGACGGGCTGATCGACGAACTCGCCGACAAGGGCATCGCCTACGTGCCCTTCTTCCCACTGGGCGGCTTCACCCCGCTGCAGTCCACGGCCCTCTCCGCGGTGGCCGCCCGGCTGGGTGCGACGCCCATGTCCGTCGCCCTGGCCTGGCTGCTGCGGCGGTCGCCGAACATCCTGCTCATTCCCGGCACCTCGTCGGTGGCGCACCTGCGCGAGAACGTGACCGGCGCGGGGCTCTCGCTCTCCGCCGAGGAACTCGCCGAGTTGGACAAGATCGGCCACTAGCGGGACTCGGCCGGGACAGAGAGGCCCTGTTCCAGCTTTTCCGAGTTCCCGGAGGTGGGGTCGGGCCGGGAGCGGCGGCCGTGGTCCTCGGTCTGCGCCGCCGCCACGACCGGGAGCGCGGGGAGCCCGTCGGCATCGGGCGGCGACGGTCGTCCTGGGACCACGCGATGACGAGTTCGCAGGGCTTCGGCCGCGTCCGTGACCTCGGGACCCGGCCCGGCCTCGGGCGCTCCGGTCCAGCGCACGCCTTTCCAGCGCGGCAGTGTCTCCCGGGCGAGGTCGGCGAGGGTGACCTCCGGGCGGGCGGCGAGCCCGTGGTCCGGCGACAGGATCGCGACACGTCCTTCGACTGCCAGGGTCTCGTGGTCCAGGCCGGTCATGTCGTCGAACGGCGCGTACACCAGGGCGACATGGGCACGGCCGTCCCGGACGTGATCGGCGCGGTCGGTGGCTCCGCCGAAGAGGATGTCCACCTGGCGGGCGTCGGGCCGGCCGGCGTAGCCGGCGAGGATGCCGGACAGCAGGTTTCCGTCACCGCCGGGTTTGATCACCAGGCGCAGGTGGGCGTGCCGGTCACCGGCCCGGCGGGTCTCCTCGGCAGCCGCGCCGACCGCGTCGAGTGCGTGCCGGCCGTGGTGCAGCAGCGCTTCGCCTGCGGTGGTGAGGGCGACGTGCCTGCTGGAGCGCTCCAGCAGCCGCACCCCCAGCCGGGATTCCAGACGCCGGACCGCTTTGGACAGGGCCGGCTGCGCGATCGCCAGGCCGGCCGCCTCGACGAATTCCAGGAACTCGTGAGGGCATCCGGTCTGGTCGAGTCGGTCGCCGCCCGGCGTCACATCATCAGGCGCTGGCAGGGCCGCCACCCCTACCGGGCGATCTGGGTCAACCACGAGCCGCTGGACCGAGCGGCTGCCCACGCTGCTCCAGGCGGCGTCACCGGGCCGGAACGGGCTGGGTGAGGTTCACCGGGTTGCCGTCGGGGTCCTCGATGTGAGCGACACGCTGCCCCCACGGCATGTCCTTGGAACCGCGGCGGACCGTGCCGCCCAGCGCCGCTACCCGGCCGAGCGTCTCGTCGACGTCGTCGACACCGATGCTGAGCAGGATCCGCGGTGCCTCCCGCTCCCCCGGGTCCGGCTTGGCCACCAGCCCGAGGTCGGTGTCGCCGATGCGCAGGCCGAGGTAGAAGACCGGACCCTTCTCCGGTACCCGGAAGATCTCCTCGGCGCCGAACAGTTTCGTGTAGAAGCCGAGCAGGACACCGTGGTCGGCGGTCAGGATCACTGGCTGGATGGTGGACATGGCACTCCTGTCGGGAACGGTCGTGTTGCCGGGTGAGACCGTTCGAGGAGGCTGAACTCATCGGTGAATCCGGGTGCCGGGCCCGGACAACGCCGAAAGCGGCCTTGCACCGCGCCGGGCATCCCGGGCGCGGGGGTGGTGCCGGGGCGCGGCTCGCCGGGGTGGCCGGCTCAACGTGATCTGCCGGACGACTTGTTGGAAGCAGACCAGCGAGGCCAGAGCGGGCAGCGACGCGGCCGCGGCGTCCTTTGGGGTTCTGGGCGCCTGCAAGACGCACAACAGCATCGCGATGACCGAGAACAGCAGGACCACGGCCCACGAGTGCACGGCACGGCGCCGGTGCAGCGCGGCGCGGAGCACGGCCAGCGACGCCACCAGCCAGGGGCCGTACACCAGCATCGGCCACCAGGACACCACACCGTCGGTGGCTTGGGCGGCGGCCGTCAGCCGCAGGGGTTCGTAGGACGCCAGCCCGCCGAGCAGGCTCACCGACGAGGCGACGACCGCGGCCAGCGCGGCGGCCGTCAGGCTGGCGGCGCGCAATGGGCCGATGTCGGGTCGACGGCGCGCTCTGCGACGCGGACGGCGCCGGCGTCCGGGCGGCGCCGCGGCCTGGTACGGGCTTTCCTGCGGTGTCCCGACCGCCGGGGGCTGCGGGGAAGTCTCCTCTTCGTGGAACTCGGTGGGCTGCCACCCCTCCTCCGCGTCCTGGAGCATGAAGGCCAGTTCGGCCGCGGGATCCCAGTCGGCGTCCGGCGACGTCAGAGGGCCGGAGTACGGAGGGTGGTTCGGGTGGTGTGTGTCGTGTGTGCCGCGTTCGTGGTGCATGAGGCCGTGGGTTACCTGACCGTCTCCCGGCCTGTGCCGACCGGTCGTGGCCGGTGCCGGTCGGTCTCGCTGTCCCCCGGTGGCCGGAGGACCCCGTCCCCTGTGTTCTTGGTCATGCCCGGAGTAACGGTTCTGCGCCTCGGCGGGTGTGCGGCAATCGGGTGAACGGCGCGCGGGAAGCGGGCGGTCGGGTGAGCCGGCCCCTGCCTGCCCGGGAACGGGACCGTCACCTGAAGGACCTGGACGTGATGGATCCCTGCCGCTGAGGGACGCGCGGAGCGCCGTGCCGGAGGTGGGTGCCGAGGAAGGCGGTGAGCTTGGCGACGGCCGGGGTGACGTGCTCGTCCCGGTCGTAGAGGGAGACGTGGGTGCCGCCGTCGATCACGAAGAGTTCCTTCGGCTCGGCCGCCTTCTCGATGGCATCGCGGCTGAAGTGCGCCGTGTCGGCCTGGGAACCGACGATCATCAGGAGCGGGCGGGGCGCGATGAGGTGGATCAGGGCGTAGGAGTCGTACTGGATGATCTGGTCGAGGCTGCGGACCGGCCAGGGCCGGACCGCGCCGGGGTGGTGGCCGCGTGGGGTGCGGTAGTACTCGCGGGTCTCGGCGTCCACGGCCTCGGTGATCCACTCCTGCCGGGGGACGGGCTCGCCGCGTGCCTCCGCGGTGCGTGCGGCGCTCGCGCGTTCGAGCATGGAGCGCAGGGCTCGTGGATCCCGGGCGTGGCCGGAACCGTCGCGCATCACCGAACCCAGGTCCACCGCGCTGACCGTGGCGACCGCCTTGATGCGCACGTCGGTCTGGGCGGCGTAGGGGACGTAGCCGCCGGAGGCGCAGATGCCCACGGCGCCGATCCGGTCCGGGTCGACCTCGTCGCGGGTGGCCAGGAAGCTCACGGCCGACTTGACGTCCTCCGCGCGCTGGAAGGGGTTCTCCAGGCCGCGCGGCTCCCCTTCGCTCTCGCCCTGGTAGGCGGCGTCGAAGACCAGTGCGGCGAAGCCTTCACGGGCCAGGCGCTCCGCGTAGACGCTCGCGGTCTGCTCCTTGACCCCGCCGCCGGGATGGCCGATGACGACGGCCGGGAGCCGACCGGCGGTCGGTGTGCCGGGCAGGAAGAGGGTGCCGGCGAGCGTGAGACGGCTGCTGCGGAAGGTGACGTCGGTCTTCATGCCCTCGACCCTGACGGGTGCCGCACGCCGGGACAATGGGCCAGGGCCGGCCCCCTCAACGGGCCGGCCCGCGGTGCGAGACTCGATCACATGAGCAGCGAACTGGGTGACTTCCTCAAGGCACGGCGCAGGGAGCTGAGCCCCCCGACGGCCGGGCTCCCCGACGCCGGGCGCCGACGGGTCCCGGGCCTGCGCCGGGAGGAGGTCGCCGTGCTCGCGTCCATCAGCCCCGGCTACTACACCCGTCTGGAACAGGGACGGCGCCGGGCCTCCGAACCGGTGCTGGACGCGCTGGCCCGCGCGCTGCGGCTCAGCGCGGACGAGCGTGCCTACCTGTTCGAGCTCTCGGGCAAGGACGCCGGCCGACCGCTGCGGCGGCCCGGCCAGCAGGTCCGGCCGCAGTTGCGGCGCCTGCTCGACGATCTCGCCCACACTCCGGCCCTCGTCCTCGGCCGGTGCACCGACATCCTGGCGTGGAATCAGCCGGCCGCCGCGCTGTTCACCGACTTCGCGCTGCTGCCGCGGGACGAACGCAACTTCGTCCGTCTGGTCTTCCGCGACCCGGCGGTGCGGGCCCTGTACACGGACTGGCCCTACATGGCGCGGGCCTGCGTGGCGCAGCTACGCATGGAGGCCGCCCAGGATCCGCACGATCCGCGTCTGTCGGCGCTGGTGGCAGAGCTGTCCGCGCAGGACCCGGACTTCCGGACCTGGTGGCAGGACCATCGCGTGGCCGTCCGCAGCGCGGGGACCAAAGACCTGCGCCACCCGGTGGTCGGTGAACTCACCCTCGACTGGTCCACACTCACCGACACGGCCGACCCGGACCAGCAGCTCATCGCCCTGACCGCCGCGCCCGGCACCCCCTCCCACGACGGCCTGCGCGCCCTGCGCGCCCCGGGTGCCGTCTCGGCGCAATGATCCGCGGCCCCCTAGGCTGCTGCACCACACGGGTGTCAGCCGGAGGGGGGCCTTGTGCCACGGTCCGACGCAGCGGTCAGGGTTCGTACCCGGCTGCTTTTGATGTACCACCTCACGCCACAGGTGCACGTGCCCGACGACAGGCTCCGTCCACTGTCCGAGGCCTTCGGTCTCGGCCGGTTCACCGCCCACGTCGAAGCCGCCGGACTGCTGCTGCCCCGGCTGGTGCTGCACGAGCGCGTCTCCGAGATCACGCTGCCGCCGAACGCGGCCCGGGTCGACGGTGCGGACATCGCCCTGGCCGTCACCCCTCGCCAGGACCCGCTGCTCTTCGTGGACGTCGAAGTCCCGGACGAGGCGGGCGACTCGGACACGATCGCCGAAACCCTCTACGCCACCTGGCAGGACCGCACCGCCACCCGCGTCGGCGGGGTGCCGCTGACCGCATGGCTCGACGAGCGCTTACGGGCGTACGGCATCACGGACCGGACCGCGGACCGGCCGGCTCTCGGGTTCGGCCGGAACGTCCACCAGAGCGTCTTTCCCGGAGCGGCCCTGGCGGGAAGGCTGTTGGCGGAGCACGTGCCCGGCGACGCGGTCGGCCAGGACGTGGTGACCATCGTGCTGCGCGGCACGCTGGACAGCGGTACCGGCGCCACCCTGGGCATTCGACGGCCCGAGACGCTGAACAACGCCGGCCAGACCATGGTCGCGCACGGCAGAGGCGTGTCGTTGATCGTCGGCTACGCACCGCCGGTGGAGAACGCGTTCGGGCTGGCCGCCGCCGGCATCCTCACCGCGGTCGCGGCCGTGCACCGCATCCGACGCCAGGCGTTCGAGGCGCTGGAGCTGGACCGGGCGGCCGCGGTGGAGACGACGGACGATGCCCGTGCCCTGGTCGCGCAGCTCTCGCACCGGCTCAATGATCTCCAGCTCGACCTGAGCTTCAGCGTCGAGGTGTACGCCGACACGATCCTCGTACCGGAGCTGCTGGTCGAGAGCTTCCACGCGTCACTGCGCGACGTCTCGTCACTGGCGGACGCGCTGGCCAACACCTCCCGCATCGTCGAGCGAGTGAACGCCGTCCTCGCGACGCGCCGCGTCGGCCTCGAATCGGCAGCGCAGCAGTACGCCGAGGACCGGGACCGGGTGCTGGCGGCGGTGATCGCCGTCGGTTCGCTCATCGCGCTCCCGCCCGCGCTGCTCCTCGCGTACTTCGGCGTCAACAGCAGCGACCTGGACCCGAGCCGGTCGATCCTGGACTTCCACCATTACGGTGTCGCGTACGCGATCGCGTGGTCGCCGTTCCTGCTGCTGATCGTGGTCGGTCTGCTCGCACGCCGCCGGATATCGCTGCGGTTGCCCGCCCCGGACGCCGTCACGTCCGAGCGACGAGCCCGGCGTTCGTGGCGTTCCTGGCGTTCCTGGCTCGGGCGGTCACGGCGGCCCGGGCGGTGACGCCGGCCGCCATGCCACCAGGGCGTCCGCCTGGGCGAGTCCGCTCTCCTCTACGACGCTGCGCACGCTCTGGGCCTCGCGCACGAGTGCGAAGGCGATCTGCCCGCGGGAATCCGTCCGGTATCCGTAGACAGCGGGACGCGGCAGGGAATTGTAGGAGAAGTGCGAAGAGAAGTAGTACGCCCCGGTGTCGTACAGAGCCACCACGTCGCCCGGTTCGACGGCCGGCAGCTCGCGCCCGGTCGCGGTCAGGTCACCGGCGAAACAGCACGGGCCCGCGATGTCGACGACCTCGGCGGGGCCCCGCTTGGGCCGCCCCGCGGCGTCGAACACCCCGACGCGCAGCGGCCAGGCGTCCGGCATGAAGACCGTGCGGGTGGCCACCTGCGCGCCGGCGTGCGTGACCGCGATCCTGCGGCCGCCGGCCGACTTGGTGTACTCGACGATCGAGCCGATGGTGCCGCTCTTGGCGAGCAGGGAACGGCCGAACTCGGTGATCAGGGCGTAGCGTCCGTCGAACAGCCCGGGTGCGGCGGAGCGCAGCTCGGCGACGTGGTCCGCGTACGTCGGACGGTCGTCGTCGGTGTCGAAGTTGACGGGCAGGCCGCCGCCGATGTCCAGCCCGGTGATCTGGGCGCGTCCCAGCTCCTTGTTGATGCGCTCGGCCAGTTCGTACGCCACCCGCACCCCTTCGGCGATGAGCGGCAGCGGGCAGCCCTGGGAGCCGACGTGGGCGTGCAGCCGGTTCAGCCAGGGCCGGCCCGCGAAGGCCTCGATCACCGCGTCGACGGCGCCCTCGTCGCGCAGCGCGACGCCGAACTTGGAGGTCGCGGTGGCGGTGCTCATCGCACCGATGGCTCCCGCCCCGACCTGCGGGTTCACCCGCAGTCCGATGGGCCCGGAGGCCTCCCGGCCGGCCAGCAGGCGGTCGACGCGGGCCATCTCCTGGAAGTTGTCCAGGTTGATCGCGATGCCGTGGGCGAGGGCGAACTCCAGCTCCTCGACGGTCTTGGCGGGGCTGTCGAACACCAGCCGGTCGTAGGGGAATCCGGCCGCCAGCGCCTGCTCCAGTTCCCCGGGCGAGGCCACTTCGCAGCCCATGCCCGCCTCCGCGAGCAGCCGCAGCACGGGCACCAGCCCGCACGCCTTCGCCGCGAACGTGTGCTGCACCGGGGCAGGTCCCTCGAACGCCTCGTTCAGCGCGTCGACGGCGGCCAGCACACCGTCGACGTCGAGGAGACCGACCAGGGGCGCTCGCGGGCCCAGCAGGCCGTCCTCGACCGCCCGTGCGAGCGCGGCCTCACGGGCGCTGCCGCGTCGGTGGAGGGAACCGGAAGTCACTGCACCACACTCCAGGATGTCGGTCGCGCACGGCGCTCGCGGGTCGGCCTTGCCGCTCTGTCTCGTACAGCTTCGCTCCGCCGAGCCCGGCGCGTCTTCGTGCCACACGACCACGGTCGGGGCGCTTTCTTGTACGGAAGGACAGCTGAACGATCAAGAAGCTCGGGTGACCGCCACGACTCCGCTGAACCGGGGCCTCACTCCGTGCGCCGCGCCAGCCGCAGTCCGACGTCCGCCAGGAGCCGCAGGGTGGGGTCGGCCAGGTCGACACCGAACAGCTCCCGAGCCCGCCGCAGCCGGTAGCGCAGGGTGTTCGGATGCACGTTGAGACGCTGAGCTGCCGTGCCCGTGTCACCGAAGGCGTCGATGTAGGCGCCGACCGACGCGCCGTACTCCGAGCCGTGCGCCCGGTCGTGCTCGACCATCGCGTGCACGGGGCCCGACAGGCCCTCCCACAACGGCGCGATCAGGTCGAGCACGCGCAGCGCGGACACCTCGGGAACGACTTCGCCGAACCCGGCCACGGCGGAGACCACGTCCGCGGCCGGCCGCCGCGCGGCCCGCTCCCGCAGCACCCGCACCACCAGCTCCGCGGCCTCGCGCGAGGCGGGCAGCCCCGACAGGTCCGCCGCGACCGGGCCGACGCCGGCGAACACCACACCGCGCGGCACCGACCGCGCCGTCGCCGCCAGGGCACGCGCCGGGTCCGGCTCACCGTCCGCCGCCGGAAGCAGGACGTACAGCCGCCGCCCGGACCGCGCGGTCACGCAGCCCGGCCGGTACGCCTCGGCCCGCAGCGCGAGCACGTCCAGCATCCGCTGCTCGGCGGCGCCCCCGGTGGCCGGGGCGGGCCCGACCGTCAGGTCCCGGCTGTCGTACGCCTCCGCGACCAGCACCGTGTACGGCCGGTCCGGCGCGACACCGGCGTCGTGCGCGACACCGGCCGCCCGGCCGCTGCCGTCGAGCAGTGCGTGCACCGCGCCCTCCCGGGCCCGGGCCGCGGCCAGGCCCCACGTCTGGTGGTGGGCGAGGTGCGGCACGGCGGCCCGCGCCGCCGTGTGCAGCGCCGCCGCCGCGTCCTCGGCCAGCGGCCGGCCGTCGGCGGCGGCCCAGAGGGACCCGAGGATCTCCGACCCGTGGCGCACCGCGACGGCCAGCCGTTCCGCGTACCGGTCGTCGGCGGGCAGACGTACGACGCCGTCGGTGTTCCACAGGGCCTGGAAGAAGCCGCTCTCACGCAGTTCGTCCACCCGCCAGCGCGGCACCTCCTGTCCGAGGATCGTCAGCCTGCGCATCGGGTCGGGCTCGTGGTCCATCCGCGAGTAGGCGAGCACCCGCGACTGCGGGTCCTCGATCGTGATGGCGCCCCCGACCAGGGTCGCCACCGCGTTGGCGAGCTCCGGCAGATCGCCGAGCCGCAGCCCTTCCACCCCGGTCCCTCCGGTCGGGGCGCTGTGGGCCACAGCGGTGCGCAACTGCCCGAGCACCTCGGTCCACCCCTGCCCCGGCCGCCGGGTGAGCAGCGCGGTGCGCCCCGCGGCGGCCGCCTCCAGGAGCGCCTCCCGGGGCCCGCGGGCCCCCCGCCTCAGCACCACGGCTACGGCTCCGGCCCGCTCCGCACCGCGCAGCACGTCGATCGCCTCCGGCGCGGCGACATCCACCCCGACCGCGAGCAGGATCAGTCCGGACGCCGCCCAGGTGCCGTCGTCCCGCTCCTCACCCGGGTCGTGCAGCACCACGTCGGCCACCGGCACACCGGTTCCGCGCGGCGCCACGACGACATCCAGCATTCCGGGGGCGATCAGACCGAGGATCTGCTCGAGCGACGGCCTGCCGTCGTGCCGGTCCGGTTCCCTTGCTGCCATGCCTCCATCATGGTCGGCCGAGCGGCCCGCCTTCTCACGGGCGGCTGTCCCCCGTCGGCGGAACGGCATGTCGCTACGGCAGCTTCCGGGGCCGGGTGGGTGAGCGACGGGTGCTGCTGCGCGTGCGCGGCCGGCCTGCGGCGGTGCTCCCGGCCGGCCGCCCGGGGGTGAGGACGACCACCAGGACCACCGCTGCCATCACCGCGGACATGACGGTGAAACCGGCGGAGAAGGTGGCCGCCTGCGCCGCCAGGCCCAGCGCGAGGGATCCGAGCCCGGTGCCGGCGTCGTAGCCGATGTTCCAGGCGACGGAGGTCACGTGCCGGTTCTCCGCGCCGGCGAGGTCGAAGGCCTGCACCAGCGTGAGGCTCTGGAGCCCTCCGTACGCGGCTCCCAGCAGGAGCAGTCCGGCGAGCAGGGGGAGGACGGGTTCGCCGTCCGAGCCCACGGCCAGGGCGATCAGCGCCAGTCCCGCGCAGGCGGTCGAGGCGAGGAGGGCGGTGATCGGGCGCAGGGCGATCCTGTCGGCCAGTTCTCCGCAGCCCCAGCGGGCCGGGGCGGCCGTGGCGGTGAGGGCGAGCAGACCCGTGGCGGCGAGCGCGGGGGTGCTCGTGAACTGCGGGGCGAAGGTGAGCACCGCTCCGCCCGCCGCCGTGACCAGGAGCAGGACGGTGAGCGGGAGCAGGATGCGCCGGAGCACCGTGGCGGCGGGGGCGGGGTGCCCGGTACGGCCGTCCTGGGTGGTCGGGCGACCGTCCTGGGTGGGCGGGTCGTCCGTGCGGGCCTCGACCGCGCGGCCGAGGGCCCGGGTCCAGGGCAGCGCGAGGACGGGGAGAACACCGCAGGCGACGATCGCGGGGAGGGCGAACGTACCCATCAGCCAGGGTGCCGCGGGGGTGAGGACGACCTGGGGCAGCGCTACGGCGAGGCCGTAGAGGCCAATGGCCGCCCCTTGGCGACCGCGCGGGGCCAGGGCGGCCGCGGCGGTGGCGCCGCAGACGGTGACGATGCCGAAGCCCGCTCCGCGCAGGGCGGTCGTCGCCAGGATGGGCACCAGGTGGTCGCTGAGGCTCTGCAGGAGGGCGGGCAGGCCGAGCAGGAGGGCGCCGAGGGCCAGCGTGCGGGGCCAGCCGATGGTGCGCAGCGCCGTTCTGACACAGAGCTGGGCCAGGACGGTGGCGGCCATCAGGACGGCCGTGACGAGTCCGGCACCGAACTCGTCGGCGCCCCCGGCGACGGCCCACGCCGGTGAGACGGGGAGCAGCAGGGCCAGTCCCGCGAAGCAGAAGGCCCCCACCGTCAGGAGGTGGGGTATGCCCGGGGACCGCAGGACGGATTCCGTCGCTCGTTCAGACATGGCTTTCGATGGTCCTTGATCTCCGAGCAGTCGTTCCACTGGCAGTGGCGGTGAAGGTGACAGTGAAGGTGACAGTAGGGGATCACCCTGGAGCACCGCAGTGCGCCTTCGGGCCGTGGTGGCGGCTGCGAAGCCCGCCCGCTGCTACCGGAAGCCGAGGTGCGGGGCGCTACCGGTCAGTTCCGCGCTCGCGGCCCACAGGCGAGCGGCGACGGCCGGGTCCGCCATGTGTGCCGGAACCGGCTCACGTCGCGGTTGGCCGCGCAGGCCGAAGACCCTCGGCCCCCACAGCTGGCCTCCTTGTACGTCGGAGTCGAGGACGGCACGGACGACCGGCCATGCCCCGGCGTCCTTGCCCTGCACCATGAGCGCTGCGGGCAGACCGCGCAGTCGCTCGCCGGGGGTCGACGTGCTGACCGGCGGGCGGGGCGGGGTGAGGGAGTCCAGGGCACCACCGGGGTGGGCCACCACACTGAGCACCGTGCTGCCGACGGCACGCAGCCGACGGTCGAGTTCGAAGCCGAAGCACATCTGCGCGAGTTTCGACCGGCCGTAGGTGCGCTTGGGCCGGTAGTCCCGGGTGGACTGCAGGTCGTCCAGGTCCAGCCGCTCGGATCGCGCCGCGAAGCTTCCCACCGTCACGATGCGGCCCGCCGGCGCCGCGGACAGAAGGGGGGCCAGCCACCGTGTCAGCGCGTAGTGGCCGAGGTGGTTGGTGCCGAACATCAGCTCGTGGCCGTCCGCCGTCTCCCGACGGGGCGGGTCGTCGAGCGCGACCCCCGCGTTGTGGACCACCGCGTCGAGACGGCCGAGGTCCGGCGCCAGACCCTCCACGGCGGCTTTCAGGGTGGACAGGTCGGCGAGGTCCAGGTGCAGGTGCCGCACCCGCGCGCCCGGGACGCGCGAGCGGATCGAGGCAAGGGCGGCCTCGGCCTTCCCGGGGTTCCTGCTGCCGATGACGACGAGGGCGCCGGTGGCGGCGAGCTGCTCCGCGGCGAAGTAGCCGATCCCGGCGTTCCCGCCGGTGACGAGGAAGTTCCGTCCCTCGGCAGACGGCAGCCGGTGTACGTCCCACGGTCGGCTCTGGGATGCGGAAGACACGATGACAGACTCCTTGTGCTTGGGCAGCGTGCTCGTGAAGAGCACCGACCCGCCCAAGGTCGCTCCCCCGGCCGACAGATCGCCGACAGTTCGCATGCACCGCCGACAGACGACCGACACACCCACACCCCCCGCACCCCGCCCTCGCCGACCCGCCCGACTCCGCCTCGGCCGACGGCCGAGTCTTGACCTCGACCGGACTTGAGGTTGGAGGCTGAGCGGGATGTTTCCTCCAACGAAGGGTGCTGCTCATGCGTGCGATCCACGTGGCCTCGTTCGGTGCGCCGGACGTGCTGACCCTGGTCGACCTGCCCGATCCCGTGCCCGGCCCCGGCCAGGTCGTCGTCGGCATGGTCGCGGCCGACGTCATCTTCCTGGACACGCTGCTGCGCGGCGGCTGGGGTCAGGACTTCTTCCCGCGAACGCTGCCGTACGTGCCGGGTGGCGGCGGAGCGGGCGAGGTGCTGGCAGTCGGTGACGGAGTGGATCCGGGCTGGATCGGCCGGAGCGTGGTCGTACGGACCGAGACCGGATACGCCGAACGGGTCGTCGCGGGCGAGGCGGAGATCATGCCGGTTCCGGACGGGCTGGCCACCCTGACGGCGGCCGCACTGGTGCACGACGGCGTGACCGCTCTCGGCTTCCACCGGCTGGGGGCGCCGCAGAAGGGGGAATGGGTCCTGGTCTCGGCGGCGGCCGGTGGGGCGGGCACGCTGCTGGTGCAGTTGGCGGTCGCCGCGGGGGCCCGGGTGGTGGCCGCCGCGTCCAGTGATGCCAAGCTGGCCCTGGCCCGCGATCTGGGCGCCGAGGCCGTCGTCGACTACACGCGGGCGGACTGGGTCGAGCGGGTGCGCGAGGCGACCGGTGGCGGCGCCGCGCTGGTCTACGACGGCGCGGGCGGGGCGCTCGGTGCGTCCAGCGTCGACGCGCTCGCGGACGGTGGGCGCTTCGTCACCTACGGGAGTGCCGACGGACTCGCCGCCCCGGACCGGGAATCCGCCGCGCGCCGAGGCATCCGGCTGTTCATGCCGCTCATGGACGGACCTCCGGACCGGGAGACCGCCCGGGAACTGCTGGGCCTGGCGCTGGAGAGCGCCGCCGAGGGACGCCTGCGCCCGGCCATCGGCGCCACCTACCCGCTGGCACGGGCCGCGGACGCCCACCGCGCTCTGGCCGCGCGTACGACGGTGGGCAAGTCACTGCTCCTGATGGGCGGTGAGTAGGCCCGCGCCGGCCGGCGACACCAAGGGATTGACAACACCGGAGCGTCAATCCTGACGATCTTGGTGTTGGTCCCGACCGGCCGGCCGGTGCCATGCTGTGCCCCGTCCCACAGGCGTGCGGCGAGAGGCGGTCCCGGTGGACGTGTTCAAGACCCAGCACGGTTCGGTCCGGGGCTTTCGGACCTCCGGCGACGTCATCACCGTCCTCGGTGTTCCGTATGCCGCCGCGCCGTTCGACGCCCACCGGTTCCGCGCTCCGGCCCCGGCGCCCGCCTGGGCCGACTTCGCCGCCACCGGAAGCCCGGGCTGGCCGCCTGTCCGTGACTCCACCACCGAGGTCACCGACGTCAAGGTGTGGACTGCCGACCATCACGCCGCCGACACAGTGTCAGACGCCTGCCCCGGAACCGCCCGCGCAGCGCGCGATCGTGTGTGACCAGCACGATCGCCCCCGAGAAACCGGTCAGCGCCTCTTCCAGTTCCTCGACCAGCGCCGGTGACAGGTGGTTCGTCGGCTCGTCGAGCAGGAGAAGGTCGGCGGGCTCGGAGACCAGGCGGGCCAGCTCCACGCGACGGCGCTGGCCGTACGACAACTCGCCCATGCGCAAGCGCAGTTCCGCCGGGCGGAAGAGGCCGAGGGCGAGCAGGGTGTCGGCGTGCTCGTCGACGGCCCCCACTCGGCCCAGCCCGAACGCCTCGACGACCCGCAGGTCCGGCGGCCACGGCGCCTCCTCCTGGCACAGATGCCCTACCCGGCCCCGCACCCGTACCGACCCCTCGTCCGGCCGCAGTTCACCGGCGAGCACCTTCAACAGGGTCGTCTTGCCCGCGCCGTTGGGGCCGGTGACGAGCAGCCGGTCGCGGCGGCCGAGACTGAGGGAGCCCAGGTGCAGGCGGTCGCCCACGCGCACGTCCGACAGCTGTACGGCGGGGAGCGTCGCAGAAGGGGCCCCGGTGCCCCTTCCCTCCTCCGCTGCCGTTCCGATGCGCGCGGTGAAGGCCAGCGCGTCCGGCGGTGGTGCCACCGGGTTCTCGGTCAGGCGCTCGACGCGCTCGCGGGCGTTGCGGATGCGCGACATGGCGCCGTGGGCACGGCCACGGGCCCGGAAGCCACCGTGGCCGAAGTTGGCCAGGGAGGCCTTGCGCGGGATGGCGCCGAGGCGGTCGGCGTGGCCCACGGCCAGCCGCTCGTTGCGAGCCAGCTCCGACCGCCACTCCTCGTATTCCTGGAGCCGGCGGCGGCGCTCCGCGGCCTTCGCCGTACGGTAGCCGGTGTAGCCGTCGCCGTAGCGGGTGACCTTTCCTCCCTCGGCCTCCAGAATCGTGCTGGTCAGGCGCTCCAGGAAGACGCGGTCGTGAGTCACCGCGAGCACCGTGCCGCTGTGCGCCCGCAGTTGTGTCTCCAGCCATTCCACGGCCTGATCGTCCAGGTCGTTGGTCGGCTCGTCCAGCAGGAGGACCTCCGGGCGGCCCGCGAGGACGCCGGCCAGGGCAAGACGGGAGCGCTCGCCTCCGGAGAGGGTGCCGAGCCGGCGCTCGCGGCGGAGCCCCGGCAGGCCGAGGTGGTGCAGCGCGATGTCCACCCGGCGGTCTGCGTCGCGGCCGCCTCGGGCCTCGTAGCGCTCGACGAGCACGGTGTAGGCGGCGAGCGCCTGGGGATCCTCACCGGCACCGAGCGCCCGCTCGGCCCGGCGCAGCTCGTCCTCCAGGGCACGCAGGTCCGCGAGGGACAGGTCGACGGCGTCCTGGACGGTGGCGGTCGCAGGCAGGGGGATGGACTGCGGAAGAAAGCCGATGCCGCCGGCGGCGGTCACGGTCGCCTCGCCGCTGTCCGGGCGCTCCCGGCCCGCGACGATCCTGAGGAGGGTGGACTTGCCGGCGCCGTTGTCACCGATCAGTCCGGCCTTCTCGCCCGGCTTCAGCGTGAGGGAGACCTGGTCCAGAACGGTGCGGCCGGGGTAGCGCTTGGTGACATGGGACAGGGTGAGTTGTGAGGTGTGCAAGATCGGGTCCCTCCTGGCCGCACGGGATCAGCCCGGGCCGGATCGGGGTGGATGGACGGCACGGCGAGGCGCGGTGACGGCGGAGCGGTGCTCTACGCCGTCGGCGCCGGTGATCTCACAGGGAACCCATGCGAAGGACGGTACGCCACGGCGCACGCGTTGGCAAGACGATACGTCTCGCCTCACTTGGCCACGCGGACCCGGGCGCGGCGCACCGTGAACAAGCGAAGATCAACTGATCGGCGCAGCAGTGAATCGTTACGCCGGGTGAACGGTGCCGCCATTGACGAGAGCGCCCGCGCCGATGCTGTGAGTCTGGGCGTCGCATCGACAACGGATCGGCAAACAGCGGCAGTCCCGCCCGGCGATCCCCTACCGTCTGGAGTTCTCCTTGCCCCTTCGTCGTATCGTGACCAGCGCCCTCGCCTCCCTCGCTCTGGCGCTCGCCTCCGCCGGCGCCGTCACCCTGAGCGCCGGCCCGGCCGCAGCGAACCCCTGCGGCTTCTACGAGACCGCCTCCGGCGCCTACTACAACCACTGCACCTCGGACGGCTCGCACATCGTCATCGAGATCGACGACTGGGGGCCCAACAGCGAACGGTGTGTGGTGCCCGGCGTGACCTGGATCGGCTCCAGCTCCGACATCGACGGCGCCTGGTACACCGGCCGCACCTGCTGAGCCCCGCGGCGGGCCCCGGCCGCCCCCACCCACCACCAGGAGCCCGTGGGCTTCGACCGGCCGGACCCGTCCGGCCGGTCGACATCGATCCAGTCCGCGCCCGGGGACTGCGCCAGGTACGTCAGCCCCGGCGGCCGAAGACCTGCCGGGCCGTGCCGAGGTCCAGGAAGACGGTCTCCCCGGTGGCGTCGTCGAGGGCGTCGTTGTCGGTGACGGCGTAGACGCGGCCGTCACCGCCCACGGTCAGACCCTCCAGCTTCTCCTGCGTCCACCCGTTGGTGGCCCGCAGGTCCGGCAGCACGTCGTGCGCGAGCCTCTTCGGCAGGACCCGCAGGGCTCCCGAGGGCGCCGCCGACTTCGGCAGGTCCACGGTGTAGATCCGCTTGACCTCGGCGGCGGGGCCGTTGAGCTTGTCGCGCTCGATCACCGCGAGCCGGTCCCCGACCACGGTGATCTCGGAGAGCCCCATCCAGTCACCGGCCGTGCCGGTGGATTCGAGCCGGTAGCCGTACCAGCTCCAGGTGCCGGCCGCCACGTCGTAGCGTCCCAGCCGCACGACACCCGCCGGGTCGTCCGCGGTCTCGCGCTGGAGCGCGGCCCACACGATCTCGTGCCCGCGCCGGTCCGTGGTGGCCGTGACTCCCTCGAAGCCCTGCTTGCCGAGGCCCGCGGCGACGTCGGCCGGCAGCGGGACGACCTGCCGGGTCACGCCCCGCGCGTCGAGCCGGACGAGCTTGTTGCCCGCGCCCGTACCGCCCTCGACGGCGAGCCAGAAGCCGCCCTGCGGCCGGGCGTGGATGCCCTCGGCGTCATAACCCACGGGGCGCCCCTCGGCGTCCTTGACGGTCAGTTCCCGGGTGATGACGGCGGGGCGGCGGGCCGTTTCGACGGTGAGGATGCGGGTGGTGGAGTACGCCGCGTCGGTGACCGTGTAGAGCCGGTGCGGCCGGCCCGGCGCCGCGGACAGCGCGCCGAGCGCTCCCCAGCCGATCGGGGCGCCCCGGTCGTCGTCGGCCGAGACGATGCCCGGGAACGAGGGGGCGTGCGCGGTGCCCCGCCCCAGCCGGAACAGGCTCACGGACGCGCGCACGCCCGCCTCGGCGTCGTCCTCCTCGCTGGAGACCGCGAGCAGTCCGCGCGAGGGGATCGGCAGCAGGCCCTCGGGGCCGTTGGTGGCGGGCAGCAACTGGCGGAAGACCGGCCGGGTGGGGCGGCTGACGTCGTAGACCGCGACGAAGTTGTCGCGCTCCGAGCCGACGAAGGCGTAGGGCACGCCGTCGTATCGGGCGATCGCGATGCCTTCCGGCTCGGCGCCCTTCTTCCCCGACCGGCCCTCGTTGTGCAGGCCGTGGCGTACGGCGAGCCGTTCGAAGCTGTTGCCCGCGTCCCAGACCGGCTTGCCGGTGCGGCTGTCGAACACGGACCAGCCGCGGGTACCGCCGCGCCAGTCGCCCTCGTTGGCGGTGGCGAGGTAGCGGTCGTCGATCCAGCCGACGGCGTCGGGCTCGCGCGGGAGGTCCTCGATGGAGCCGGTCTGGTCGATCCTGCCGTCGGATTCGGTGTCGATGCCGTGCACCGATGCCGTGCCCGCGCCGAACGCCTTGGTGATCCGGCCGGTCGGCAGGTCGATCAGGACGACGCCGTTGTTCTCCTGGAGCGTCACCGCGAGCTGGTTGCGGCTGTTGACGGAGACGTACTCCGGCTCCGGGTCCGTCGGTTCGGCGATTTCGGCCTCGGCCAGCACGGGCAGCGCCCGGCCGTCGGCCCGGGTCAGCGCAACCGCCCGGGTCCGCCAGTGTGCGGGGGCTGCGCCCCGGCCCAGGTCGACGATCTGGACGAAGCCGGCCGGTGCCTGCGGCAGGTCGCCCTCGTCGCGGCCGGGCGGGGTCGCCTCCTCGTCGCGCTCGTTCTCGACCGCGACGGCGGCGTACCGCTTGTCCTCGCTGAGGGCGATGGAGTCGGGCTGCCCACCGAGGTCGAAGCTCGCCACCCGCTCGCGGTCGCGCAGTGAGACGACGTCGAGCCGTCCGGAGGGCCGTGCGTGGCTCGCGCTGGTGTTGACGACGACCAGCACGTACTGGCCGACCACGGTCACCGAGGTCGGCTCGTCCTCGGCGTCGCCGAGCCGGGCCAGCGACAGGGTGCCGAGGCCGCGCGGGTGGCCGGGGTCGGAGATGTCCAGGAAGCCGATCCGCCGGGCCACCGCGTCGGTGTGCACCAGGGTGCGGCCGTCCTCGCTGACCGCGGAGATCTCCGCGACGGTCCCGGCCGCCGGGTCCTCGCCGGCCGGACGGTTGTGGAAGACCGGGTAGGTGGCGGTGCGCTCGAACAGGCTCGGCCGCCCCTGCCCGTGCTGCTGGGCCTGCTGACCGCCGTGCCGCTGCCCGCCGTACTGCTGCCCGTGGTGCGGCTGCTCCGCCCGCGCGGCTCCCGCGGTCGCCAGGCTGCCGGCGGCCACGACCAGGGCGGCCAGCGCGGCGCGGGTTCTCTTGCTCTTGGGGGACATCTTTCCTCCGGTCCGGTCCACTCCGTCGCCGAACGTTTTCAGCCGAGGGCGAGTGCCACGGGGACGGCGGGTGAACGGCGGGCGAAGTCCGGGAGGCCGCCGCGGCTCCGGCTCGTACGGTGCGCGACGCGCCGCGGGCCGAGCCGTCCCCGGCCGGGACCAACTTGCCGCCGACGGACCGGTGGTGGGCGGCCGGCCGCTACCGTACGTCGTACGGAGCGCCTCTCTTCGGACAGCGGGGTGCTGTGTCATGACGGAGCGGACCGGTGCCGCGGTCACCCGGTCCTGCTCGTCGACGCGGTGGGCGTGGGCCCAGGAAGGACGCACGCGTGCGCCGAATACTGCTGCTCGCCCCGCTGCTGCTGCTCGCTTCCGGCTGCGGACTGACCCAGTCCTCCCGGAGCGAGGCGACCGATGCCGCACGGGAGGCCGCCAGGACGGTGGGCGAGCGGCTGTACGGCCAGCGCCCCCGCACGGCGGAGGAGGTCGGGCGGGCCGCCTCGCAGATGGACGGGGTGGAGGTGCTGCGGGTGACGGGCACCTCCACACACGAGGGGGACGGCGTCGACGTGGTCGTCCGCACGTCCGGCTCGGCGTACAACTCGTGGGTCGACCTCGAGGAGGTCACCGTCCGCAGCTGTTTCACCGTACGGGTGTCCCCCAGGTCGCGGTGGCGCGAGGACCCGCAGGACGTGGACTGCCCGGAAGGCCCCGCGCCGGTCTTCGCCCCGCCGCCCGAGCCGCCCGGGCTGCCCACCGAGGAGCTTCGGGCGAAGCTTCCCCGGGTCCCGGCGGGCGGCCGGGTGGACGAGACCGAGGTTCGCCGTACGCTCGCCGCGCTCGACCTCGATCCGCGGGTCCGGACCGAGGTGGAGGCGGACGGCGGCCGGGTCGGCGTCCTCCTGTCGGTGCAGGGCGACCACTTCGACCCGCAGGACTGTCTGCTCGCCCGCGTCGTCCCCGGCGCGACCGAGGTCTGGGTGCCGCCCCGCATCCAGCGGATGCCCGGAGAGGGCGGGTGCAGCGTCGCCAACGCCCTGGACCCGGCACCGGCACCGCACTGACAGCGCTCCGCCCACCGCGCACAATGGACTACGTCGGTGGAAGGAGAAGCGTGGCCGGGGTTCCCTCGAAGGGCGTCGCCTCCGGGATGCGGGAGGCGGCGCGTGCCCTGCTCGCCGTCCTGGAGCCGGAGCAGGTGCGTGAGCTGCGCGCCGTGCCCGACCGGCTGGACGCGCCCGAGCTGCGCGAGTGGACGTATCTGCCCGGCGCGCGCCCCGGGCTTTCCACCGAAGGGCTCGACGGCCGGCAGCGCGAGGTGGTCGACGCCCTCCTGACCACGGCGCACAGCGCGGCGGGAGCGGAGCTGGTGCGCGGGGCGATCGAGGTGGAGCGGCACCGCCGCGCCGGGGCGGGACACTCGGGGCCGGACCGCTACTGGGTGCGGCTACTCGGCGACCCGGGCGGTGACGAACCGTGGGGCTGGCGGCTGAACGGCCACCACCTGGCCGTGCACGTACTGGTCACGGGGGCCGGGATCCGGGTGACCCCGCACTTCGTCGGCGCGGAACCGGCTCGCACCGGAACCGGCCCACGGACCGGCCTGCGGCCTCTGGGCCCGGAGGAGGACCTGGCCAGGGAGCTGGTCACGAGCCTGCGCGGCACCGCGCGGGCGTCGGCGCTCTTCGCCGCGACACCGCCGGACGACATCCTGACCCGGGCCGACCCGTTCGCCGATCCGGGTCTCCTTCCGGAGGGCCTGCCGTACGACCGGCTGGCGCCGGAGCAACAGCGCCTTCTGGAGCGCCTGGTGCGCCGTTATCTCCACCGTGCTCCCGAGGCGTACGCGCGGGAGTGCTGGTCCGAGGCCGTGCACCGCGGGCTGGGCTCCCTGTCCTTCGCCTGGGCCGGCGGCCTCGCCGCGGGAGACCGGCACTACTACTGCGTCCGCGCCCCGGACTTCCTGATCGAGTACGACAACACGCAGGACGACGGCAACCACGCCCACTCCGTCTGGCGGCACGTCCGCCACGACTGGGGAACCGACCTGCTCCGCGGGCACTACACGGAGCAGCACTTCTAGAGACCGTCACCGGTACGGGCGCGGACGGAGGATGTGACACGTTGGGAAGTGAACCGGACGCCGTGCCGGGCCCCTCGCTGCAGCACAAGGTCCAGGGCGTGCTCGACGAACTCGTCGGTACGGGGGCCGAAACGGGCTTGCAGGTCGCCGTGTACCACCACGGTGCTCTCGTCGTCGACGCCGTGGCCGGTGTCGCCGACAGCAGGACCGGGCGCGGGGTGACTCCTGGGACCCCGTTCTTCGGCTTCTCCGCCGGCAAGGTCATGACGTCGCTCCTCGCCCACCTGCTCGTCAAGAGCGGCCGGGTCGGGTACGACACGCCGGTGGCCGAGCTGTGGCCGCGGTTCGGCACCCACGGCAAGGAGACCACGACGCTGCGGCACGTGCTCACCCACTCGGCCGGCGTGCCGGCCATGCCCCGTGACGTCGGCCCCGGCGACCTGGCCGACTGGTCGCGGGTGTGCACGGCGCTGGCCGACGCCGAACCGCGGTGGCACCCCGGGACCAGGACGGGATACCACTCGTTCACCTACGGCTTCCTCGTCGGCGAGGTCGCACGCCGGGCGACGGGAAAGCCGATGCGGCAGCTCCTGCGCGAGTGGATCGCCGGGCCGCTGGGGCTCGACGGCGACCTGTACTTCGGTGTGCCCCCAACGGACCTGGCCCGGCTGGCCCGCCTTGAGGACGCGGCACCGCCCCCTGCCGACCCGCCCGACGTCGAGGCCGTCCTCGCGCCCTGGGAGATGAGACCCGCCGCGGCCCTGGGAAACAGCCGCGAGATCCTCCGGGCGGACATCCCGTCGGTGGGCACCTTCACCGCGCGGGGAATCGCCGCCATGAACGCCGCGGTCCTCGACGGCCGGCTCATCGACCCGCACCACCTCGCGCAGGTGACGGCGGTGGCCTTCGAGGGCACCGACCAGGTCTTCGGCCATCACGCCCGACTGGGCCTGGGCTATCCGCTGGGCCGCATCGGCACGCGGCCCGAAGAGGCCCCCACCACGTTCGGCTGGGTCGGTGGTGGCGGCAGCTACGTCTACGCCGACACCGCCACCGGCACCGCCTTCGCCCTGACCAAGACCCGCCTCACCCCTCACTTCGACACCGCGCAACGACTCGCGGACCTGACCGCGGCAGAGCTCGCCGACCGGACGTAGCCCGGGCGGAACGGGGTCGTCCCGCTCTCACCGCGCCTCGGGGCCATCGTCCCTTCGGCGGGGCCGTTGACAGCCCGTCGGCGCCGGAACTATCGTCTCGACGATTTCACGAACAGTGTTCGAAATAGCGAACCCCACGTCTCCCGTACATCCAGGCTCCGCACGGCGAACGAAAAGGTGGTTCCATGCCCACGCCCCTCAGCAGAAGGCGCATGCTCCAGATCGCCGGGACGACGGCCGCTGCGGCCGCCGTCGGTCCGCTCGCCGGCGGCTCCCCCGCCCACGGAGCGGTCCGCCCTCCGGCCCGGGCCGACATCGGAGCGCTGGCGTTCCCCTTCGGCCTCGACCGGGTCAGGCCGACCGCGAGCAGGTGGCTGGACAACCAGGACCGCACCCGGAGCTATCTGCGGTTCGTCGACGTCGACCGGCTGCTGTACAACTTCCGCGCCAACCACCGCCTGTCCACGAACGGCGCCGCCGCGACCGGCGGCTGGGAGGCGCCCGGCTTCCCCTTCCGCAGCCACGTGCAGGGCCACTTCCTCACCGCGTGGGCGCAGGTGTACGCCGTGACCGGGGACACGGTCTGCCGGGACAAGGCCCGGTACATGGTGGCCGAGCTGGCCAAGTGCCAGGCCAACAACGTCGCCGCGGGCTTCGGCGCCGGGTATCTCTCCGGCTACCCCGAGTCTGACTTCGCCGCCCTGGAGTCCGGAACGCTGACCAACGGCAACGTGCCGTACTACACGATCCACAAGACCCTCACCGGCCTGCTGGACGTGTGGCGGCACCTCGGCAGCGACCAGGCCCGCGACGTACTGCTCGCCCTGGCCGGCTGGGTCGACCGGCGCACCGGCCGGCTGAGCGGCACGCGGATGCAGGCCGTGCTGGGCACCGAGTTCGGCGGCATGAACGCCGTCCTGACCGACCTCTGCCAGCAGACAGGCGACACCCGATGGCTCGCCGTCGCCCAGCGGTTCGACCACGCCGCGGTGTTCGACCCGTTGGCGGCGGGCCAGGACCGGCTGGCCGGGCTGCACGCCAACACGCAGGTGCCGAAGTGGATCGGGGCCGTGCGCGAGTACAAGGCCACCGGGACGACGCGCTACCGTGACATCGCCACCAACGCGTGGAACATGTGCGTCACCACGCACACCTACGCCATCGGCGGCAACAGCCAGGCGGAACACTTCCGCGCCCCGAACGCGATCGCCGCGCACCTGGCGAACGACACCTGCGAGAGCTGCAACACCGTCAACATGCTCGGTCTCACCCGTGAGTTGTTCGCGCTGACTCCGGACCGGGCCGAGTTGTTCGACTACTACGAGCGGGCGTGGCTGAACCACGTGATCGGCCAGCAGAACCCGGCCGACCCGCACGGTCACGTCACCTACTTCACCCCGCTCAGGCCCGGCGGCCGGCGCGGGGTGGGCCCGGCGTGGGGCGGCGGTACGTGGAGCACCGACTACACCACCTTCTGGTGCTGCCAGGGCACCGGTCTGGAGATCCACACACGGCTGATGGAGTCCGTCTACTTCCACGACGGCGGCACCACCCTGACCGTGAACCTGTTCGTCCCCTCGGTCCTCACCTGGGCCGAGCGCGGCATCACCGTCACGCAGACCACCTCCTACCCGGCGAGCGACACCACGACGCTGCGGGTCACCGGCGACGCCGGCGGCAACTGGGCCATGCGCGTGCGCATCCCCGGCTGGACCACCGGTGCCACCATCCAGGTCAACGGCGTCCCGCAGGACATCACCACCGACCCCGGCACCTACGCGACCGTCGATCGCGCCTGGACCTCCGGGGACACCGTCACCGTCCGCCTGCCCATGCGCACCGTCGTACGGCCCGCCAACGACAACCCGGCCGTCGGTGCCGTCACGCACGGCCCGGTCGTCCTGTCCGGGAACTACGGTGACACCGCCCTGTCCGCCCTCCCGGCCCTTGACGTCGGTTCCGTCAGGCGGACCAGCCCCACCGCCCTGGCCTTCACCGCCACCGCGAACGGTGCCACCGTGGACCTCGGCCCGTTCCACGACGCCCACGGGCACAACTACACCGTCTACTGGAACACCAGCGGCCTCGCCCCGGTCCGCATCGCCAACGCGGCCGGGGCCCTGGTGCTGGGCATCCAGGACATGTCGACCGCCGACGGCGGCCGCGCCCTGCTCTGGACCGACTCCGGGACCGCCGACCACGACTGGGAGTTGGTGCCCGACGCGGGCGGCACCCACCGCCTGCGCAACGTCCACAGCGGCAAGGTGCTCGGCGTGCTCGACATGTCCACGGCCGACGGCGCCACCGTGCTGCAGTGGGCGGACAACGGTACCGCGGACCACCGTTGGACGCTCCTGGACCAGGGCGACGGCACCTGCACGATCCGCAACTTCCACAGCGGGAAACTGCTCGCCGTCCGGGACGGCTCAACCGCCGTCGGCGCCTTCGTCGTACAGGACGCGGACGACGGTACGGCCGACAACCGCTGGCGCATCCTGCGCTGAACGGCCATTGACACGCGCGGCCGGGGCGTTCAAGTATGACCTCGTTGACAACGTTGTCGCCTGGTGAAGAGGACCATCATGGGCCCCGTTTCCCTCCCTGTAGGCCGCAGGCTTCTCCTGCAACTCCTCGGCGCGACCGGCGCCGCGGCCGCCCTCCAGCCGGCGCTGGGGTCGTCCGCTTCGGCCGCCGCGGCCCCTTCCGGAGCCGCTTCCGGGGCCGCCCGGAGCGTCGACCCGCCGGACGACGTCGCCGCCACGTACCACCGCGTGCTGCTGCGGCACACCCGCTGGTCCGAGACGCAGTGGGACGAGGCCAAGGGGGCCTACAGCGACCGGAACTTCGGGTTCGCCGTCGTCCTCGGGCATGCCGTGCTGCTGACGCACGGGACCTTCGACGAGGACGCGGCCGGCATCGACCGGGAGACGCTCAGGCGCCGCACCCTGGCGACCCTGCGCCACTACGCCGCCTCCAACCGGCTGACCGGCGGCACCCAGTGGGGCCGCACCCTGTTCTTCGACACCACGTTCCAGTCGTACTTCGTCCTCGCCGCGCACCTGCTGTGGGAAGAGCTCGACTCGGCCACCCGCTCCGCGGTCGACACCATCACCCGCGAACAGGCGGCGTACACGCACTCCTTGGGTACGGGCGACGACCCGTACTCCGGCTCCTGGACGCCGAACGGGCTCTCGGGCGGCTACGTCGGTGACACCAAGCTGGAGGAGATGGGGCTCTACGCGCAGACCCTCGCTCCGGCGCTGGCCTGGGCCCCGGACGACCGGCGCCGCTCCGAGTGGGCGGCCGACTACGGCACCTGGTCGCGCAACGAGGGCGGCCTGCCGCCCGCCGACCTGGCCAACCCCGCGCGGGTGGACGGGGTGCCGGTCTCGCACAACACCGCGCACAACGCGTACGACACCTTCATCGTGGAGAACCACGGCTCCTTCGGCCCGCACTACCAGGAGGAGATGTGGCGCACCTCCGGGCGCAACGCGGCACACTTCCTCGCCGCGGGGCAGCCGCTGCCCGAGGTCCTGACGAGACAGCCCAACGCGGAGCCGCTGTGGCGGACCCTGCTGGGAGTCATGTCGGACGCGGGCGAGCCGCTGATGCCGATGGTGGACGACCGCGAGCACCTGTACGGCAGGGACGTCATACCGCTGGCCTTCCTGTCCCGGGTCGCGGGAGACCGGGCGGCGGCCCGCGCGGAGACGGAGCTGGCCGCACGCCTGGAGGCGTACCAGGCGTACCCGCCCGAGTACCGGCTGGCGAAGTTCTCGGGCGAGCCCAAGTACGAGCCGGAGGCGCGCGCGGAACTGGCCATCAGCTATCTGCTGCACGTGTGGCCGCAGGCGGGGCCGCGGGTACGTCCCCTGTCGCGCGAGGAGTTGTTCGCCCACGCGTCGGGGGTCACCGACTTCGGGACTGGCCCCGGCCTGGTGTCCCACCAGTCTGCGGCGGCCTGGGCGGGTGCGGTGACGAAGCCCGGGTTCGTGAAGTTCGCCTGGCAGCCGGCGCACGACGACTGGCTGTTCCGGCTCGGCGGTGCCACCCCGATGTTCCTGCCCTCGACCGCCGCGGAGGTCACCGGCAGGACCGTGCGCGTGCACACGGCGCTGCGCGACGGCTTCGACGGCAGCGCCACGGTGCTGCGCCTCGGCGAGGGCTTCGCCGGGTACGCGACACTCCCGACGGGCGCCGTCGTCTACGCCTGCGAGGGGCCGGACGCGGCCGCTTCGCGGCTGGAGGTGCACAACCTGACCATGCCCGGGGTGGCGGGCCTCGACGGCAGCCGCACCTACCGGTTCGCGGAGGGCTCGGCCACGGTCCGCGCGCAGGACACCACGCCCTCGGCCGCGGGGCGCGTCGACGAACTGACCTTCCCCGGCACGACGGTGCGGCACCTGCGCATGCTGGGCGTCCGGCCCGACCCGACGTACGGGTACTCGCTGTACGCGGTCGAGGCGCGGGACGGGGCCGAGGGGCCCGACCTCGCGCGGGGCGGCACGGCCACGGCCTCCTCGCAGTCGGCCGGCATGGGGCCGGAGCTGGCGGTGGACGGCGACGGCGCAAGCCGCTGGGCGGTCTCGCGCGAGGACCGCAGGCGGGCGGACAGCTGGTGGGCCGTCGATCTCGGCGCCGAGCGCACGCTGGACCGGGTCACGCTGCGCTGGGAGGCGGCCGCCGGCCGTTCCTACCGGATGCAGGGTTCGGCGGACGGCGAGCGGTGGACCGACCTGGCGACCGGCCCGGCCCCCTCGCTGCGCAGCGGCGGCGGCTGGCTCGACGTCGACGGCCGTGCCGGGCTCGTCGTCCGCGGCGGGAGCGGGCACACGCTGGCGGTGTACGGCGACACGATCGTCCCGGCCGAAGGGGCCCGGGAGCCGCTGGTGATCGAGGGGCACTGCGGTGTGTCCGCCGGGGACCTGGGCGTACTGGCCCGTCGTGCCGCGCCCACCGCCGGGGACGACCGGGTGCGCGCGGCGCGGGTGGACGGGTACCTGAGCCTGTTCAACCTGTCGGCGGACGAGGTGGAGACCCGGATCGCGGTGCCGCAGCAGGGCGGCGGCCGGGAGGTCTACGAGGGTGAGCAGACGGTGACCCGGGAGGGCATCGACTACGGTGCGCGGCTGGACGCGGCGTCGGCCTCGCTGCTCGCGCCGCGCTTCACCCTCAGCGCACTGTCCGGCCGGTCCCTGCCCTCCGGGCTGCGGGTCCGGGTGGCCGACGGGGCGACCCTGGTCCTGTCCGGCGCCCACTGCCGGCTGCGGATCGAGGCCCAGGGCCGCCGCACCGAGGCGACCGTGCGGGGCGGACGCGAGACGCGGGTGACGCTGCGCGGGGCACAGGCCTTCCCGCACCACGACCACGCCCTGGGCCGGAACACCTTCCCGACCAATCCGCTGCCGCCGGGGATGTCCGGCCCCGGTGCCGCCGTGGACGGCGACCCGGACACGGCCTGGCGCCCGGGTCGCGACGGCCGCATGGTGGTCGATCTGGGGACAAGCACCGGGGTGCGGTGGGTGGAGGCGCGCTGGAGGACCGGCGCGGCACCGGCGGCCCGCGTGGAGTTCAGCACCGACGGGGTGCGCTACCAGCGGGTCGGCACCCTGGACGGCCGTGGCCGCGTACGGCGGCTCACCCGAGCGGGCTCGGCCCGGTACGTCGCGGTGACGGTGCAGGGTGCGCCGCACGCTCACGAGGGGCTGGTCCGGCTCTCCGTGGGCTGAGGCCGCCGCCCGGCCCCGCACGGGACGGCGGCGGGGGCGGGGCGGGGGCGATCAGGGGAACAGGCGGGTGAGTTCGTCCGCGCGGCGCTGGTCCTTCGGCCGCCCAAGGGCACGGCGCATGCGGATCAGATCGTCGAGTGCGGTGTAGCGGACGGTGAATCCCGACGGGTCGTGGGTGGTCTCGGCCCGGGCCAGGCAGGGCGCCACGTCCATGTCCCCCCAGGACAGCCGGGGGGTGCACAGGTCCCCGGCGGCCCCGGTGACCTCGTATGCCGCCTGTTCGCGGTCCAGGTCCGGCGGTTCGGCGCAGCCGCACGCGGCGAGGGCGGCACGCAGGGCGCGCGCCTCGGCGGGGGTGCCGTCCCACAACAGGTCCAGGTCTCCGGTCAGTTCGGTGGAGCCGTGCATGATGCCGGCGACCTGGCCGATGACCACCGCGTGGGAGCCGGCGTCGTGGAGCGCCCGGAGGAAGGGGAAGGGGTCGAAGCCAAGCGCCCCGTCCGTGGCGAAGGTGCCCAGCACGTCGTCGGCCTCCTCCGGGCGGCGCCCCGCGGGAGGGCGTTCCCGCGTCGCATGCCGGGTCCTGGCGATCGCCCGCCGCAGGCGCAGGGCAGCAGCTGTCTGGCTCATGCGCCCATCCAACACGGTCCGCGGATGCTCCGTTCTCTCGGCACGGGCGGGCTCGCGTTCAGCGACCGGTCACTGGTAGCTCCGGTAGGACTGGTCGGTGGTCCTGCCGACCTCGATGTCCTCGAAGGTGAAGCCGCAGCCGTCGGCCCCGCTCCGGTGCGGTGGCCCGGGCGTACGGGGCCGCGTGGATCGCGCAGTGGAACCGGAACGGCCGTTTCGCCGTGCTTCCTACGCGTCCGGCACCTCGGCCGGACGCCGTCGGGCCCAGGACGACGTGATGTGCTCGCGCATCGCCTCGGCGGCCGCGTCGCCGTCCCCGGCGAGCACCGCGGCGGCGACCCGGGCGTGCGCCTCGTGCGTGAGCTCGATGTCCGCCCGCGAGTAGGCCTCGGGATCGTCGATCAGGCCCGCGAGTTCGTCGAGCTTGGCCGAGAGCGCCGCCGACTGTTCCTCGTCGATGCGCCCGGCGGCGCGGGCGGCCATCGCGCACTCCAGGGTGGTCCTGATCTCGATCAGGTTGTCCAGATGGACCAGGCGGTCCTCGCGCTGGAACAGCGCGTCGAGGACCAGCGGGTCGAGCAGGCTCCACCGGTCCTGGCCCAGGACGACGGGCCCCCAGCCCTGACGGGTCGCCACCAGGCGCTTCTCGGCGAGCGTCGTCGTCGCCTCCCGGATGACGGTCCGGCTCGCCTCGTACTCCTCGCAGAGCTCACCGGCCGACGGCAGTGCGGTGCCCGGCGGGTACTCCCCGAGCACGATGGCCGTCGCTAGGCTCTGGACGATGGCCGCGGCGAGCGGCGGCACCAGGGCGGCGACCGTGTGGCTGCGGTTCGAGGCCGGGTTGCCGGCGGCCGGGTCACGCCGGGACCGATGTCGGGCGTCACAGTGCTCCCCGCGCCACCAGCGCCCTCATCAGGTCCGCGATGCCGAACGTCCAGGGCACGCACGCGTCGCTGGGCCGGATCCGGTTGGCGAGCGTGCCGAGCGTCGGCGTGGCGACGGCGACGAGGTCGCCGTCGTGATGCGTGAACCCCTGTCCGGGCGCGTCGCGGTCCTCGACGGGCGCGAACATGGTGCCGAGGTAGAGCACCGCGCCGTCGGGGTACTGGTGGTGCGGGCCCAGCAACTGCGCCACGAGGTCCAGGGGGTCGCGGCTGATGGCGGCCATCGAGGACTCGGCGTCCAGCCGGTAGCCGTCGGCACCCTCGACGGTCAGGGTCACCGTGGCCCGCCGTACGTCGTCCATGCGGAAGCCCGGCTCGAACAGCCGCAGGAACGGGCCGAGGGCGGCCGAGGCGTTGTTGTCCTTGGCCTGGGGCAGCAGCAGTGCGGAACGGCCTTCGACGTCGCGGAGGTTGACGTCGTTGCCCAGTGTCGCGCCGACCACGGCCCCGGTGGAGGAGACGGCCAGCACCACCTCGGGCTCCGGGTTGTTCCAGCGCGAGGCGGCGTGCACCCCGGCGTCGGCGCCGCTGCCCACGGCGGCCAGCACGGGCGCCTTGGTGAAGATCTCGGCGTCGGGGCCGATGCCGACCTCCAGGTACTGGCTCCACGCCCCCTGCGCGACCAGGAGCTCCTTGAGCGCGGCGGCCTCGTCCGAGCCGGGCCGCAGGGCGGCCATGTCGTCGCCGACGAGCCGGCGGATCTGCTCCCGGGCCTCGGCGGCACCCGCGGCGTCGCCGCGGACGCGTTCCTCGATCACCCGCTCCAGCATCGAGACGACGAAGGTGACCCCGGCGGCCTTGACGGCCTGCAGATCGACCGGCGCGAGCAGCCACGGCCGTCGCGGGTCCCGGGTGTCGACGGGCGTGTTGGCCAGTACCTCGTCGAGCCCGGCGATCCGCTCGCCGCGGGCGGCCCGCAGGCGGGCGGCGGGATCCGGTGTCTCGCACAGGTCGCGCACGGTCGGGAAGACCGCGGTGATGTCGTGCAGGCCGTCTTCGCGGACGGCCACGACGGACGGCCCGAGGCCGGGACGCCAGACGCGGCCGACGAGCGCGCCCCCGGTTCCGTCGGCGGGCAGGGTGGTCGCGGCGTCGGGCCACTGGTTCATCGGATTCCCTTCGTTGCTGCCCCGGTCCCGTCCGAAACCGCGCGACGTGGTCGGGGCAGGGACGTTGGTTGCAGGCGAAGTCGGGGGCCATGCGGCGGACTACCCCAGACCCGCTCCGCCGAACCGCACGCCCACGTCTGCATCCGCTCGCGCTGCGGCGCGTTCCAGACCTGCGACGGCGGTGCGCTGCGGCGGGGACGGGCCCATGACCTTCCTGGCCCCCGGTGAGGAGCGGGAGGACACCACCGGCGATTCGGCCAACCTCCCTGCTCCGCGCCCCTGTTGGGGCGACCGGGTCCGTGCATCCGCCACGCACCGACACGCGCGGTGTTCCGGGGTTCCGGCCCCGACCGAAATACATGTGTTCGATACCTCGGTCCGGTCGTTGAGCTTCACGACCACGCTCGAACGACCGTCAAGGGGAACCCATTGACCTCGACCGCCGCGAACGGACCGCAGACCCCCACGCCACCGCCACCGCCGCCCGCGGAGATCACCTACAGCGGGCGGTATTCCGTCAATCCACTCGCCGAGGTCTCCTTCGGGCGGATGTGCGCGCAGATCCCGGCCGTGCTGGGCCGGATCGCACGACTGGCGTGGCGGACCGACCGGCGGGCCGTGCACATGCTGTTGGGGTGCCAGGTGGTCACCGGTGTCTCGGCCGCCGTGCTGCTGACCGCCACCGCCCGCGCCATGGAGCCCGTGCTCGGCGACGGCTCGGCCGGCGACCGGCTGCACGGAGCGGCGCCGGCCCTGGTGGTGGTCGCGCTCGCCGCCGCGCTGGGCCGGGGTGCGACGGCGGTGGCCACCTACGCCGAGCGGCGGATCACGCCCCGGCTGACGACGGAGACGGACAGTGCCCTGGTCGAGGCCGTCGTCCGGGTGGAGGCGTCCGCCTACGCGCAGGAGGGCTTCTCGGACCGGCACGAGGCCGCCGAGATGGGGGTGATCCGCACCCAGGTGATGGTCACCGACGCCCAGCGGTTCCTGTCCGCGCTGATCCGGATGGTCACGGCCGGCGGCGTGCTGTCGGTACTCAACCCCGTGATGCTGCCGCTGCTCCTGCTCGCCGTGCTGCCGGCCGGTGCGGGCGCGGTCCTCACCGCCCGGGTCGACTACGAGGTCCACTACGCCAACATCGCCGACCGCAACGTGCGCGGCATGATGCGCTGGTGGGCGACCACGTCGAAGTACGCCGACGAGGTCCGCGCCAACTCCATGACCGACTACCTCGTCCACTGGTACCGGACCCTGTCCGACCGGTGCGACCGGCGCACCCTGGCCGCCGCGCCGCGTACGCTGCGGATCGCGGTGCTGTCCGCGTCGGCCGGCGGCGTCTTCCTCGTCGTGACCTGGGGGGTGCTCGCCTGGCTTGCGGTCTCGGGCCGGATCGGACTCGCGGTCGCGGCCACGGCCGTCATCGCCGTGCAGACCACGCTGGCCGCGCTCTCCCAGGTGGTGGTCAACGGCGCCGCGGTCTTCCACACCAGCCTCTACCTGAGCGACATGCAGGCCTTCCTCGACGACGCCGCGGCCCGCGTCCCGAAGCGCGGGCCCGGCGGTCACCGTGCGCCGACCGAGCAGATCCGGCTGGAGGAGGTCGTCTACCAGTACCCGGGCAAGGACAGGCCCGCCGTCGACGGGGTCTCCCTCACCCTGGAGCGCGGTCGGATCCTCGCGATCGTCGGGGCGAACGGCTCGGGCAAGTCCACCCTGACCCGGCTGCTGACCGGCATCCACCTTCCGGACAAGGGACGGGTCACCTGGAACGGCACCGACCTCGCCGACCTGGACCCCGCGACCGTGTGGGCGCACATCGGCCTGGTGCCGCAGATCTTCGCCCAGTGGCCGATGCCGGTCCGCGAGAACGTCACTCTCGGCCAGCCCCGCGCCCACGACGACGCCGCGGTGTGGGAGGCCCTGGAGGCGGCGGGTCTGCGCGAAGCGGTCGACGGTCTCCCGGCGGGCCTGGACACCCTGCTGTCCCGTGACGTCTTCGGAGGCACCGAGCTCTCGGGCGGCCAGTGGCAGCGCGTGGCGTGCTCCAGGGCCCTGTACCGCCGCCCGGGGCTGCTGATCCTGGACGAGCCGACGTCCCAGATGGACCCGCGCGGTGAGCACCAGATCTTCGAGCAGATCAAGAGGATCGCCACCGAGCGCATCACCATCGTGGTCACCCACCGCCTGGAGAACACGAGGATCGCGGATCACATCGTGGTCATGGAGCACGGCCGGATCACCGAGCAGGGCCGCTACGACGACCTGGTCCACGCCGGCGGCACCTTCGCCGAACTCCTCGCGCTCTCCCAGGACCGCTGACTCGCCCGTGGTCAGGGGGCGCCGAGTACCTCGGTGGCCTCCGGTTCGTCCGCGACCGCGGGGGCCGTCCTGCCGGGCCCCCGCAACGCGATGTGGACGAACAGCACGCCCATGACGGCGACGCCCGCCCACATGGCCTGCTGCCAGCCGTCGACGAAGGACTGCCGGGCGGCGTGCAGCAGGTCCGGGCCGTGCGGTCCGGCGCCGCCCGCGGCCTCGACCGCGTTGGCCACACCCTCGCGGGCCTCGTCCGCGGGGCCCTGGGGGATGCCGTCCAGCCGTCCGTCGATGGCACCGCGGTAGCCGCCCGCCAGCAGGGCCCCGAGCAGGGCGACACCGAGTGCGGTGCCGAACTCGCGGGTGACGTCGTTGAGTGCGGAAGCGACGCCCTGCTTCCCTCGCGGCAGGGAGCCGGTGATGGCCTCGGTGGACGGGGTCATCGACAGGCCCATGCCGATGCCCATGGCCACCATGCCGGGCAGGATGGTCAGGTATCCGTCGTCCACGGAGACGAACAGGGCCATGAGCGCGAGGCCGACGCCGGCCAGGGCGATGCCCGCCGCCATGGTCGTACGGGAGCCGACCCGTGCGGCGAGCCCGGGGGCCAGGCCGGAGGTCGCCATCATCATGACGGCCATGGGCATCAGCGCCACCGTGGAGAGCAGGCCCGACCAGCCGAGCACGGCCTGGAAGTACGGGAAGAGGACCACGGCGATGCCCGCCTGGACGCCGAAGACCACCAGGAGCGTGATCGAGCCGCCCGCCAGGGCGCGCTCGCGGAACAGGCGCACGTCCAGCAGCGCGGCGTCTCGGCGGCGCAGTTCCCAGGCGACGAAGCCGACGGCGGCGGTGATGCCGACGACGAGGCCGGTCAGCGTCAGCGGGGCGGTCCAGCCGCGCTCGGGGCCTTCCTGGAGGACGAAGATGAGGCCGGTCACGGCGACGGTGGAGATCAGCGCTCCGGCCGTGTCGAACCGGTGGGCCGGGATCTCGCGGGAGTTGGGGACCGACTTCAGCGCCATGGCCAGGGCCACGAGGACCAGGACCACCGGGAGGACGAACAGCAGACGCCAGTCGGCGACGTCGACGAGGAGGGCGGAGAGGAACATGCCCAGGATGCCGCCGCCTCCGGCGACGCCGGTCCACACCCCGATCGCCTTGCCGCGCTGCTCCTCGGGGAAGGTGGAGGTGATGACGGCAAGGGTGACGGGCATGATCATCGCGGCGCCGGCACCGCCGGCCACGCGGGCGGCGAGCATGACCTCGGCCGAGGGGGCCAGTCCGGCCAGGACGCTCGCCGCCCCGAAGACACCCAGACCGGCGACGAGCACGGGCTTGCGGCCCAGTCGGTCGCCGACGGCCCCGAGCGGGAGCAGCAGCGCGGCCAGGGCGAGCGGGTAGATGTTGATGATCCACAGGACCGTGTTCTGGGAGGCGCCGAACTCGACGGCCATGTGGGTCTGTGCGACGTTCAGACCGGACACCGAGGCGATGACGGCCATCAGGGCGACGGAGACGGCGATCAGGATCGTGCGCAGCTGACGGGCGTCGGGGGCGTTCCCGCCGCCGGTTTCCGGGGCCCGTACGGGTGGGCTGGTGCTCATGGGTTCCTTTCGCAGGGCATGCCGCCGCCCGACGGGGTGCCGGGGGGTGTCGGGGAGGCGCGGCTCGACTGCGTCCGAAGCTAAGCCCGCATTGCGTTCCAGGCATATGATGTTGCCCATGACGCAAGAAGACGGAGACCTGGACAGCCTCGTACGCAAACGCATCCGCGCCCTGCGGGTCGCGCAGGGCTGGTCCCTGGAGGAACTGGCCGGGCGTGCCAATCTCAGCCAGTCCTCGCTGAGCCGCATCGAGAACGGCCGGCGCCGCCTGGCCCTGGATCAGCTGGTCACTCTCGCCCGAGCCCTGGACACCACGTTGGACCAGCTCGTGGAGACGGCCGACGACGACGTCATCACCAGTCCGATGATCGACAGCGCTCACGCCCTGATGCGCTGGCCGGTGAAGGGCGATCCCGGCATGACCGTGGTGCGTCAGCGCATGACCCAGCCGCCGCCCGAGAATCCGGCACGCATGCGTGCCCACCCCGGGCGCGAATGGCTCGTGGTCCTGTCCGGCACGGCGGTCCTCATGCTCGGCCACCGCCGTTTCCGCGTCGAGACCCACCAGGCAGCCGAGTTCCCCACGATGATGCCGCACGCGATCGGCACCGCCGGTGGCCCCTGCGAGATCCTGGGCATCTTCGACCGCGACGCCCGCCGCGGCCACCAGCGCGAGGGCGGCGACCCCGAGGCCCGGGACACGGCCGGGTGACGGCTGCGCGGGGCGTCAGGCCGCGGCAGGAAGGGCGGGGCACGCCCGCTACTCGATCAGGGCGTCCGCGACGATGATCACCAGGCCGATCAGCATGTCCAGGGCCCCGGCCCGGCAGGAGGACAGCCGGCCGAGCCCGGCGGTGCGGGCCGCCGAGGTGCCCAGGGCGAAGAGCAGGACGGTGTTGAGCACCAGGGCGGTGTCGGCCGCCGTTTCCTCGGCCCACCACCCGGCCGCGGCGGCGAGCAGCATCACCACGGTCGGCAGCACGGCGGCGGCCAGCGGCCACTCGGCGAGCACCGCGCGCAGTCTGCTCGGTCCGGCCGTCCCGTCGCCGGACGCACGCCGGGCGATGACATGCGCGTACCCGTGGGCGGCGCCCGACGTCAGCGCCGTGAGCAGGATCCACAGCGCGTCCTGGCCGGGGTCGGCCTCTTCGCCCGGCACGTCCAGCGCCGCGACCAGCGCGCTGGCCAGGACCAGGCCGTAGATCCCCTTGAACAGCCACCGCTCCGGCCGGCGCCGCAGGATTCCCCTCGGCGCGACGACGCCTGCGGGGTCGCGGCCGGCGCGCTCGGGCATTCAGGAGAGCCCGTCGGCGTACCGGGTGGGGGCCAGGTGGGCGTCCAGGTCGGTCAGGACGTCTCCCTCGACCGCCGCGAACATGCCGGCGCCCGGGTCGGTGACGACCGTTCGCGCGTCGCCCTTGTGGGCCAGGGTCAGGCGGCCCAGCTCGTCCAGGGGGAACACTTCCGGTCCGCCGATGTTGCGGATGCCGTTCAGCGGAGCGCCCACGGCGACGTCCGCGACCGCGGCCGCCACGTCCTTCGCCGCGATCGGCTGGATCGGCGTGGCGGGCAGCCGGACGGAGTCGTCCGAGGCGGTCCAGGACAGGACCGCCTCCATGAACTCCATGAACTGGGTGGCGCGCACGATCGAGTACGGGACGGGGCCGTCCCTGAGGACGTCCTCCTGGAGCACCTTCGCGCGGTAGTAGTCCAGCCCCGGCACCCGGTCGACGCCGACGATGGAGAGGATCACGAAGTGCCCCGTCCCGGCCCGCTGCGCGGCGGCCAGCAGGTTGTCCATCGACGCCCGGAAGAAGGCCGGTGAGGCGTCGTCGAAGGTGGGGGAGTTCGTCAGGTTGACCACGACCTCGGCTCCCTCGACCGCCTCGTCCACCCCCTTGCCGCTGACGACGTCGACGCCGGTGGACTGGGAGTGGGGCACCGCCTGGTGCCCGGCCGCGTTCAGGTCCTTGACGACCTGCGAGCCGATCAGCCCCGTCCCTCCGATGACCGCGATCTTCATGCGCACGCCTCTCTTCCTTCCGGAGCCGTGTGGCTCAGGAACCACTGTGTCGGTGTGCGCGCAGGACGGCGCCCTGAGCGCCCCGAAGGGATGAGAGCGGACCGGGTCCGGGGTGCCGGAACGCCGAAGTGGCCGAGACTGTCGGCTCCCGCTCCCACCGGCAGGGCTGCCGCCCCGGCAGGGCGCGCGGCACCCTAGCAGGCTTCGGCGTCAAATCAAGAGCGAATATGGCTCTAGATGTCGCCTTGCCTTAGATCCTGTCCAAGGTAGGGTGGTGGCTGCGAAGAACCACACCGAGGAGCATGCCTTGCCTGAGAACAACCAGAAGCCGCTGACCACGGTTGCCGGTGCACCGGTTCCCGACAACCAGAACTCCCTGACCTCCGGCCCGCGCGGTCCGATGCTCCTGCAGGACGTGTGGTTCCTGGAGAAGCTCGCGCACTTCGACCGGGAGGTCATCCCGGAGCGCCGGATGCACGCCAAGGGCTCGGGCGCCTTCGGCACCTTCACGGTCACCCACGACATCACCCGGTACACCAGCGCGAAGATCTTCTCCGAGATCGGCAAGAAGACCCCGCTGTTCACCCGGTTCTCCACCGTCGCCGGTGAGCGCGGCGCCGCCGACGCCGAGCGCGACATCCGCGGCTTCGCCGTGAAGTTCTACACGGACGAGGGCAACTGGGACCTGGTCGGGAACAACACCCCGGTCTTCTTCTTCCGCGACCCGCTGAAGTTCCCGGACCTCAACCACGCGGTGAAGCGCGACCCGCGCACCAACCTGCGCAACGCCGAGAACAACTGGGACTTCTGGACCAACCTCCCCGAGGCCCTGCACCAGGTCACGATCGTGATGTCGGAGCGCGGCATCCCGGCCTCCTACCGGCACATGCACGGGTTCGGCTCGCACACGTACAGCTTCATCAACGCCGAGGGCGAGCGGTTCTGGGTCAAGTTCCACCACCGCACGCAGCAGGGCATCAAGAACCTGACCGACGCCGAGGCCGAGGCCCTGGTCGGCAAGGACCGCGAGTCCCACCAGCGCGACCTCTTCGACGCGATCGAGGACGGCGACTTCCCGAAGTGGAAGCTGTTCATCCAGGTCATGCCGGAGGCCGACGCCGAGAACTACCGATTCCACCCCTTCGACCTCACCAAGGTCTGGTCGAAGAAGGACTACCCGCTGATCGAGGTCGGCGAGTGGGAGCTCAACCGCAACCCCGAGAACTACTTCGCGGACGTCGAGCAGGCCGCTTTCAGCCCGGCCAACGTGGTCCCGGGCATCAGCTTCTCCCCCGACCGGATGCTGCAGGGCCGCCTCTTCTCCTACGGCGACGCCCAGCGCTACCGCCTCGGCGTCAACCACCACCAGATCCCGGTCAACGCCCCGAGGAACCCGGTGAACTCCTACCACCGCGACGGCGCCATGCGCGTCGACGGCAACCAGGGAGCCACCCCGGGCATCGAGCCCAACTCCTACGGGCGCTGGCAGGAGCAGCCGGCCTACCGCGACCCGGCCCAGGCCGTGGGCGCCGTCGCCGACCGGTTCAACTACCGCGAGGACGACGACAACTACTTCGAGCAGCCCGGCAACCTGTTCCGGCAGATGACCCCGGAGCAGCAGCAGGTCCTGTTCGAGAACACGGCACGCGCCATCGACGGCGCCTCGGAGCAGACCGTCGAGCGCCACATCGGCAACTGCACCCAGGCCGACCCGGCCTACGGCGCGGGCGTCCGCAAGGCGATCGAGGCCCTGGCCGCCGGCAACCTCTGATCCCGCAGGTCAGCAACACACGCGGTACATCCGCACCGCACCGGCGCGGGCACCCCCGAGGTGCCCGCGCCGGTGCGGGCGTACCGCCACGGAGATCTACTTCATGAACACGCACAACAGCGGTGGCCTGACTCCCGAGCAGACCGAGCGCGTGGTCGCCATCGCCATGGATCTGGCCCGCGAGGGCGGCACCGGGCGACTGGTGGAGTTCGTACAGCACGGGCTGCCGGTGGACGTACGGGACCCCGCGGGCAACTCCCTCCTCATGCTCGCCTCCTACCACGGTCACGCCGACACCGTGCAGGCCCTGATCCGGCACGGCGCCGACCCGGACCTCCGCAACGACCGCGACCAGTCCCCCATCGCCGGCGCCCTGTTCAAAGGCGCCGACGACGTCGTAGCCGTACTGCGTCGGGCCGGCGCGGACCTGGACTCCGGAACGCCGACCGCGCGGGCCGCCGCGGCCATGTTCGGCCGGGACCACCTCCTCGCGGACTGAACCGCGATCGGTTCGCTCCTCTCCCACGACAGCAATCGCTCCCGTCACGCCTTGACGGCGTCTGGCGTGAACCATCGGTGCGGGCGTGCACCGGAAGCGGAAGAATGGCCGTCGGACTCGGCACCCCGCATTACGCGGTGGCGTGAAGGCATCGGTGGACATTCACAGGTTGCTTGATCAACTCCCAAAGCGTGACCACGAATTACACACATCCCCTCTACACAGTGGCCCCGATGGTCTAGATTGACCGTGCTTCAGCTGTTCAGGCACGAGGCGACCGGTAATGATCTTTAGGTCCGGGGCAGGGGGGTCTGCTGCTGTCACTGCGCATTGCTCGTATTGATGCGACTTAGCCGGAACGTTGTGCGCGGACAGGCCGGGGGGCCGTCCGTGGGGAGGAACAGCGCGGCGCGGGAGGCGGGGGCCTCCCGAGGGGGAGGAACAGTGCTAGGCGAACACGTCGAACCACTGGGAACCTGGGGGGTTCTGTGCGGCAAGGGGGATTGGTCAGCCCGTTTCCGTCTGCGCGCGGGCAGTTGGCGGGCGGGGCAACCAGCCGGCTCGCGAGCGACTGGGAGCACCGGTACCGCCGTACCGTGATCACCAGCGATACCGCGACCACCGCTTTCGTGGTGGCGGGGATCGGCAATTTCTTCGGAGTCCGGGACGCGGCCAACTGGCACGAGAAATGGGGAATTCTCGCGTTCGGCACCTGGCTGCTGGTCCTGGGCGCCCTCGCGGTGAGCCGGTCGTGGTCACCGGCCGTACTCGGCCAGGGCGCCGAGGAATTCCGCCGGCTCGGCCGCTCACTGTTCATGGCGACCGTCGTGCTGGCGCTCGGCGGAATCGCCCTCACCTCGCGCAACATCAAACTCTGGATCTTCGTCGCCGTCCCCGCGATAGCGATCTTCACCATGGTCGCGCGCTATGCGCTGCGCGTCCGGCTGCACAGACAGCGCAAGCAGGGGCGCTGCCTCAGACCCGTGCTGGCCGCCGGAAGTCCGGCCACGGTGCGCGATCTGATCGCCCGGACCCGTCGGTTCCCGCACCTCGGCTGGCGCGTGGACGCGGTGTGCACGACGGACGACGGGCTGGAGGGTGACCAGCTGGACGGAGTGCCGGTCGTCGGCCCGCTGGAGCACGTCGCCCACCACGTCAGCCGCGACGGCTACCGGGTGGTCGCGGTCACCCCGGACCCGCACTGGTCACCGCACCGCCTGCAACGGCTGGCCTGGAACCTGGAGGGCAGCGACGCGGAGATGGTCGTCGCGCCCGTCCTGATGGAGGTGGCCGGCCCGCGGCTGCACGTCGACGCGGTGCTCGGGATCCCGCTGCTGCGGGTCAGCATGCCGACCTTCACCGGGGGCCGCCGAGCGGTCAAGGCGGTCGTCGACCGGTTGGGCGCGGCGGTTCTGCTGACCCTGTTCGCGCCCCTGATGGTGTTCGTCGCGCTGCTCGTGCTGATGGACAGCCGGGGCGGGGCGTTCTACCGCCAGCGCCGGGTCGGCAAGGACGGCCGCGAGTTCACCATTCTCAAGTTCCGCACCATGGTCGCGGGGGCCGACGGGGCACGTGCCGCGCTGGCCGACCGCAACGAGGGCGCGGGCCTGCTGTTCAAACTCCGCCGGGACCCGCGGGTCACCCGGGTCGGCGCGGTGCTGCGCCGGTACTCGGTCGACGAACTGCCGCAGCTCTTCAACGTGCTCACCGGATCGATGTCGCTCGTCGGACCGCGGCCGCCGCTGCCCGAGGAGTCGGCCGCGTACGGCCCGGACATCCGAAGACGGCTGCTGGTCAAGCCCGGACTCACCGGCCTGTGGCAGATCAGCGGACGCAGCGACCTGCCGTGGGATGAGGCCGTCCGGCTGGACCTGCGGTACGTGGAGGACTGGTCGCTCGCCCTGGACACGGTGATCCTGTGGAAGACGCTGCGTGCGGTGGTCCACGGACAGGGGGCGTACTGATGCGCGGGGGCCGCCGGCCCGTCGCGCGGACCGCAGGCCGTCACGGCCTGCCTGGGGGGAGGAACGGGTCATGAGGGTCAGCGTTTTCGGCCTCGGCTACGTGGGCTGCGTGTCGGCCGCGTGCCTGGCCGGCATGGGGCACCAGGTCGTCGGGGTGGACGTGAACCAGGTGAAGGTCGACCTGGTCAACGACGGCAAGGCCCCGGTGGTCGAGGAGCGGATCGGCGAGCTGATCGCCGAGGTCGTGGACAGCGGGGCGTTGCGCGCCACCGGTGACGTCCGCGAGGCGATCATGGAGAGCGAGATATCCCTGATCTGCGTGGGCACCCCGTCGGAGCCCAACGGCAGCCTGTGCACCACCTACCTGGAACGGGTCACCGAGGAGATCGGCGCCGCGCTGGCGGACCGTGACGGGCACAGCGGGCGGCACACCGTGGTGTTCCGCAGCACCATGCTCCCCGGCACCTGCACGAACCTGCTGGTGCCGATCCTGGAGAAGTACGTCGGCGGCACCGCCGGGGTGGACTTCGGGGTCGCGGTCAACCCGGAGTTCCTGCGCGAGGGCACCAGCGTGCGGGACTTCTTCGACCCGCCCAAGACCGTCGTCGGCGAGCTCGACCCGGCCAGCGGCGACGCGGTGCTGGGCCTGTACGACAGCCTGCCCGGCGAGGTGTTCCGGGTGCCGGTCGCGACGGCCGAGGCGATCAAGTACGCCGACAACGCCTTCCACGGCCTCAAGATCGGCTTCGCGAACGAGCTGGGCGCGGTGTACCAGGCGCTCGGGGTGGACTCGCACCAGGTGATGGACGTGTTCCTGGCCGACCGCAAGCTGAACATCAGCCCCGCCTACCTGCGGCCCGGCTTCGCCTTCGGCGGCTCCTGCCTGCCCAAGGACCTGCGGAGCCTGGTCCACGCGGCACAGCGGGCCGACGTGTCGGTGCCCATCCTCTCCCACGTGCTGCCCTCCAACTCCGCGCACCTGGAGCGCGCGGTCGAGCTGGTGGAGCGCACCGGGAAGCGCCGGGTGGGGATGTTCGGGCTGTCCTTCAAACCCGGCACCGACGACCTCCGCGAGAGTCCGCTCGTCGAGCTGGCGGAGCGCCTCTTCGGCAAGGGCTACGACCTCAGGATCCACGACGCCAACGTGAGCCTGTCCCGGCTGCTCGGCGCGAACCGGGAGTACGTCGAGACCCGGCTGCCGCACCTGGCCCAACTGCTCGCGGACTCCGTCGACGAGGTCCTCGACCACGCCGAGGTGTGCCTGGTCGGGACCCGGGACCCGGCCGTGCTGTCGGCGCTGCCGCACGGCGGCGGGCCGCTGCTGATCGACCTCATCCATCTTCCCGACGCCGACACGCGCCGGACCGAACCGGGGTACATGGGCCTTGCTTGGTGACACGACGTCTGGTGGAACGCCGTTCGGCGGCACAGCCGGCGACCGGCCGGGGCGGCGCGCCCTGATCCTGGTGGAGAACCTGTCGGTGCCCTTCGACCGGCGGGTGTGGCAGGAGGCCACGACGCTGCGCGACGCGGGCTGGGACGTGCACGTCATCTGCCCCCGGGGCGGCAAGCGGGACACGGAGCCGGAAGCCGTGGTCGACGGGGTGCACATCCACCGCTATCCGCTGCGCGCCGCGACCGGAGGACCGGCCGGCTACCTGCGTGAGTACGGGGCAGCGCTCTGGCACACGGCCCGGCTGGCCCGCCGGGTCGGCCCGGTCGACGTGGTCCACGCCTGCAACCCGCCGGACCTGCTGTTCCTGCCGGCACTGTGGCTGAAGAGACGCGGGGCGCGGTTCGTCTTCGACCAGCACGACCTGATACCCGAGCTGTACCTGTCCCGGTTCGGCCGTGGCAAGGACCTGCTCTACCGCGCCGTGTGCGCGCTGGAACGGTGGACCTACCGGGCCGCGGACGTCGTGCTCGCCACGAACGAGAGCTACAAGGACGTCGCGATACGCCGGGGCGGCCGCCGCCCCGACGACGTCTTCGTGGTGCGCAGCGCACCCGCGACCGACCGCTTCCAGCCGGTGCCGCCCGAACCGGAGTTGAAGCGGGGCAAGCCCCATCTGCTGTGCTACCTGGGCGTCATGGGCCCCCAGGACGGCGTCGACTACGCCCTGCGGGCGCTCGCGAAGCTGCGCGACGAGGTCGGGCGGACCGACTGGCACGCGGTGTTCGTCGGCTCCGGCGACGCCTTCGACGCGATGGTGGCGCTGTCCCGGTCGCTGGGGCTCGGCGAGCAGGTGCGGTTCACCGGGCGCATTCCGGACGCCGACCTGGTGCGCCACCTGTCCACCGCGGACGTGTGCCTCTCCCCCGACCCCCGCAATCCCCTCAACGACGTGTCGACGATGAACAAGGTCCTGGAGTACATGGCGATGGGCCGGCCGATCGTCTCGTTCGACCTCCGCGAGGCGCGGGTCTCCGCCGGAGAGGCCGCCCTCTACGCACCCGCCAACGACGAGGCGGCGTTCGCCCGGCTCGTCGCACGGTTACTGGACGATCCGGACGAGCGCGCCCGGATGGGCAAGATCGGCCAGGAGCGGGTCACCGGACATCTCTCCTGGCGCAACTCGCAGGCGGCGCTGCTGGCCGCGTACGCCGCGGCCTGCCGTGACCGCACTCCGGTGTCGGCGGGCACCCCGGTCCGAACAGGGTTCAAGGCAGGGAGAAGGCCGCGCAGTTGAGCGATGACACGATACGCCTGGTCACGGTCGGGCGAATTCTCCGGCGGCGCCGGCGGCTGCTCGCCGTCCTCGTCGTGCTGGGCGCGCTCGTCGGCTACGGCGTCTCGGTGCTGTTCCCGCCGCGCTACACGGCATCGGCCTCGGTCCTGCTGCCGGGGCAGTGGGAGCAGCGCGAGCTGGTCACCCAGGTGGAGATCGCGACCAGCTCGGCGGTGGTCGACCGGGCGGCCGACGAGCTGCGCTGGAACGGGGTGGGCAAGAGCGAGCTGCGCCAGCGGGTGAGTGCCGAGACCGCCGACGGGAACATCGTCAAGATCTCGGGGACGGCCGAAACCCCGGAGCGTGCGCAGCGGCTCTCCGACGAGGTGGCCCAGCAGTTCGTGACGTACGCGGCGCGGATCGCGAGCGGCACCACCGGTGGCGACGAGGCCGCCGGGCCGGAGGAACTGCGCAAGCAGGTGACACGGACCAACCGCCGCATCACCGACCTGGCCAACGCGGCCGATCCGGGGCAGACCGTGGAGAGCGTCCAGGCCCGCACCGAGCTGGAGAAGCTGCGCAGCGCGCTGCAGGACGCCATGCAGAAGCTGGAGGAGGCCGACCCGGCGAACAACCGGGCCGGCATGGTCGTCATGGGTCCGGCGGCCCGGCCGGACGGCGAGGCTCCGCCGACGCGGCTGCAGCTGATCGGTGGCGGCGCGCTGCTGTTCTTCGTGCTCGCCGTCGTCGGTCATCTCACCGCGGCGCGGGTGAACCGGCGGCTGCGCTCCGAACCCGAGATCGCCGCGGCGCTGGGAACGGCGCTGCTGGGGACCGTGGACGTCCCCGGTGACCGGCGCGCCCACCGGCCGAAGGCGCGCGGCGCGCGGGCACGGTTCCGGCGGCTGCTGGGCATCGACGTGCGGTGGGACCTGCCGACCCCGCGGTCCTCCGTCGACGAGGCCGGCCGGCGGCTCCGCTACCGGCGGGTCCGGGCCCGCCTGCGGGAGCGGGTGCCCACGGCCCGGCGGCTGCTGGTCGTCGTGCCGGACGACGACGAGGTGGCCCGCCGGGCGGCCGGACAGCTCGCCGCCGACACCGAGGACGATCCGGGGCTGCGGGTGGTGGAGGTCTCGGTGGCCCGGCCGATGGTGCCCGACCGCGACACCGAGTCCGGGGCCCTGGTGGTGCTCAGCGCGGGCGCCCGGACCGCCGAGGAACTCGCCGGTGTCGCCGAGGCGTGCGCGGACGGCGGGCACGAGGTCGTCGGCGTCGTCGTCGCCGGCGCGGTCCGGGACCGTGCGACGGCGTCGGCCGGCGGGTCCGGGGCGAACACCGCCGCAGGGGCTGCGGTGCACGACCACGCGACGGGAGGTGTCGCATGACGACGGGCACGGCTGCACAGCCGTCCGGCTCCGCTCCCCTGCTGGACCTGCAGGCACTGGTCGTGGCGGTGCGCAGACGGCGGCGCCTGTGGGGCTGCCTGGCCCTGCTGGGCCTGCTGCTCGGCGCCGCGGTGGCGGTCCTGCTGCCGCCCCGGCCGAGCGCGGTGACCAAGGTGCTGGTCGCGCACAAGGACGACCAGCCCAATGACACCGGGACACTGATCCGCACGGATGTCGAACTGCTGGACACCACGCGGATCGCCGCCGCCGCGTTGCGGTCCCTCGGTTCCGGGGAGAACCCGGAGGACTTCATGCGGGACTACCGGGGCACCGGGCTGACCAACAACCTGCTGCAGATCGACGTGGCGGCCGACAGCGACGCGGAAGCGGTCGCCCGGGCCAAGGCACTGGCCGACGCGTTCGTCGCGGACCACGTGCGGCGGATGCGGGAGGCCGCCGAGGCCGAGTCCAAGTCCCTGCTGGACCAGCGGGACCGTATGCGCGAGGAGCTCGCCGAGGTCAACAGCGCGATCGGGGACCGCTCACCGGACGACGAACCGAAGGCGTCGGCGAGCATCGAGTCGCTGTTCGCCCGCCGGGCCGAACTCGACTCGCGGATCGCCGAGTTCGACCAGCGGGCCGCGGAAGCACTCACCGGCACGCCCGAGGTCGTCGCGGGCACGCAGATCGTGGACGCCCCGCACGCGGTGGAGCACTCGCTGCCCAGGGCCGTGGGCATGGACGCCGCCATCGGACTCGCCCTCGGGCTCGTCCTCGGGCTCGCGCTCTCCGCGGTGGGCGCCGTGGTCGCGGACCGCCCGGTGCTGCGGCGGGAGATCGCGGCGAACCTGGGTGCCTCCGTCCTCGCGGAGCTGCGCCGCGCGCCGCGCCGGTCGGCCCGGTCGTGGCGGCGCCGGCGGACCCGGGCGGCACGTGAACGGCTCACCACCACCCTGACCCGCCTCGTGCGCGGCTCCGCGGAACCGGTGTCGCTGCTGGAACTGGGCTGTGCGCGCGGCACCGGTCTGATCGCCCTGGACGTCGCCGGGGCACTGGAGGCGGACGGGCCCGTGGCCGTCGTCGACGCTCTGCCCGGCACGCGGCTCGCGGGCGCCCACCGAAAGCCCGGCGGCCCGACCGTGCTGAGCGGCGAACGGGCCACGGCCGAAGGGCACCAGGGGCGCAGGCTCGGCGTCGGCTCGGTGGCGCCCGGCACGGCGTGGACCGACCTGCGGTACCTCGGCAGCCGGACGGTGCTCGTCGTGCGGGCCGGGCACGGCAGCACCGCGTGGCTGCACACCGTGGCGCGGCAGCTCGCGGACCAGCGCATCGCGGTGATCGGCGTGGTCCTGATCGACCCCGATCCGCGTGACCGGACCGACGGCACCCTGTGGGACGGTCCGCACCCGGCGCGGCGCGTCCCCGGCGAACGGGCGAAGCGGCACAACGGTGCGGGTGCCTCCCACGCCGTCCAGGCAGTGGGGGAAGGCCGCCTCCGGGCGGAACGGCCGTCGATGCCGGCCGCGACGGTCCCGGACAGCGATCAGGAGGCGCGGTAGCACATGTGCGGCATCGCAGGCACGTACCACTGGCCGGACGGCAAGGCCGTGACCGACCGGCTCACCGACGTCCTCGCCCACCGCGGTCCGGACGGGGCGGGCCGCTACAGCCATCCGGCCGGCGTGGGCGAGGTGCACCTCGGGCACCGTCGGCTGGCCATCATCGACCTGTCCACGACCGGCGCCCAGCCGATGGTCTCGGACGGGCTCGCCCTGTCGTACAACGGCGAGCTGTACAACGCGCCCGAGCTGCGCACCGAGCTGGAGTCGGCCGGGGCCCGCTTCCGCGGCACCTCGGACACGGAGGTGGTCCTGGAGGCCTGGCGGCGCTGGGGCACGGACTGTCTGCCGCGGCTGCGCGGCATGTTCGCGTTCGCGGTCTTCGACGAGCGCACCGGTGAACTGGTGCTCGCCCGCGACCAGCTCGGCATCAAGCCGCTGTTCCTGCTCCGGCGCGGCGCGGGCCTGGTGTTCGCCTCCGAGCTCAAGGCGCTCGCCGCCGCGACCGGCGGAAAGCTGGAGGTGGACCACGCGGCGCTGGTGGCCTCGCTGCTGTACTACTGGGTGCCGGACTCGCGCTGCGCGTTCCGCGAGGCGGAGAAGCTCCCGCCGGGCAGCTGGCTGCGGTGCCGGCCCGACGGCCGGGTGGAGCGCGGCCGGTTCTGGAACCTGCGGGACGTCGCCGCCGAGGGCCGGGAGCGGGCCCTTGCCGGCGAGCGGCCGGACCTCGCCGCCGTCGTCGAGGAGTCGACCCGGCGCCACCTGCTCTCCGACGTGCCGGTGGCGACGTTCCTCTCCGGCGGGCTGGACTCCAGCTATCTGACCGCGCTGGCGGCCCGCGACCGGCCCGGGATCTCCGCCTACACGATCGGGTTCCGCGCCGAGGACGCCAGGTTCGAAGCGATGCCCGACGACCTGCGCTACGCCCGGCAGGTGGCCGAGCGGTTCGGCGTCGACCTGCACGAGATCGAGATCGCTCCGGACGTGCTCGACCTGCTGCCGCGGATGACATACCACCTGGACGAGCCGATCGGTGACCCCGCCGCGATCAACACCTTCCTGATCTGCTCGGCCGCCCGGGAGGCCGGGGTCAAGGTGATGCTCTCGGGGATGGGCGCCGACGAGCTGTTCGCCGGCTACCGCAAGCACCTGGCCAACGTGCTGGCGCTGCGCTACCAGCGCGTCCCGCGGCCGCTGCGGCGCGGGGTGTCCGCGGCCGTGGGCCGGCTGCCGGTCGCGTCGAGCCGCCGGGGGTACCGGTCGGTGCGCTTCGCGAAGCGGTTCCTGTCCTTCGCCGATCTGCCGCCGGAGACCGCCTTCCGGCGCAGCTACACGATGTACGACCGTCAGGAGCTGCTCGGCCTGATCGATCCGGACCTGGCGGGCACGGTCGAGGACGTGCTGACCGAGCATGCGGACGTCTACGAGGACAACGACCTCGACGACTTCGTGAACCGCATGTGCCTGGCCGACGCCCGGATGTTCCTGCCGGGCCTGAACCTCGCCTACACGGACCGCTCCAGCATGGCCGCGTCGACCGAGGTGCGGGTGCCGTACGTGGACGTCGAGGTGGTGAAGGCGGCGTTCGCCGTGCCCGGTGAACGCAAGATCGTCGGGCGGCAGGGCAAGGCCGTCCTGAAGGAGGCGGCCACCTCGGTGCTGCCCCGGGAGATCGTGTACCGGCCCAAGGGCCTGTTCAGCGCCCCGCTGCGGGCCTGGATGAGCCGGGACCTGGCGCCGCTGGTGCGCGATGTGGTGAACGACGGCGAACTCGTCCGGTCCGGGTTCCTGCGCCGGGACGCACTGCGGCGGCTCGTCGCCGAAGACGCCGCGGGGCAGCGGGACTTCTCCAAACACCTGTGGCACGTGCTGACCCTCGAGTACTGGTACCGCGACGCGACCGCACCACGACCGGCAGAGAGACAAGAGGACCTTCGGTGAAACAGGTTGTGCAGAACTACAAGAGCGGCGAGCTGGCGCTGCTCGACGTGCCGGTGCCGGGCTGCAAGCCGGGCGGAGTGCTGGTGCGGACCGCCTACTCGCTGATCTCCACCGGCACCGAGCTGATGAAGGTGTCCGAGGCCGGCATGTCGATGCTGGGCAAGGCAAGGTCCCGGCCGGACCAGGTGGCCAAGGTCGTGCAGAGCGTGGCCACCAACGGGGTGCCCGCCACCTATCGCAAGGTGATGGGCAAGCTGGACTCCTACACACCGCTCGGCTACTCGCTGTGCGGGGTGGTCGAGCAGGTCGGCGAGGGGATCGACGACGTGAAGGCCGGCGACCTGGTGGCCTGCGCCGGCAACGAGCACGCGCTGCACGCCGAGTTGAACTGGGTGCCGCGGAACCTCTACGCCCCGGTCCCGGACGGTCTCGCGCCGCGGGACGCGGCCTTCGGCACCGTCGGTTCGATCGCGCTGCAGGGCGTCCGCCAGGGCGAGTCGCGGCTCGGCGAGACGGCGCTGGTCATCGGTCTCGGGCTGATCGGCCAGCTGGTGGTGCAGCTGCTCGTCGCCTCGGGCGTCCGGGTGGTCGGCGCCGACCCCGACGCGGAACGCTGCGAGCTGGCCGAGCGGCTGGGCGCCGCCGCCTGCGGCGATCCCGGGTCCCCGGCCGTGGAGAGCGCCGTCGCCGAACTCACCGACGGCCACGGCGTGGACCAGGCGTACCTGGCCGCCGGCGGCGGCAGCAACCAGCCCGTCGAGCTGGCCGCGCGGCTGTGCCGGGACCGCGGCCGGGTCGTCGACATCGGCAAGTGCCGCCTGGACCTGCCGTGGAACGCGTACTACGAGAAGGAGCTGGACGTCCGGTTCTCCCGCTCCTACGGCCCCGGTCGCTACGACCCGGAGTACGAGCTGGAGGGGCGGGACTACCCGATCGGCTACGTGCGCTGGACCGAGCGGCGCAATCTGGCCTGCTTCCTCGACCTCGTCGCCCGGGGCCGGGTCGACGTGGCGCCGCTGATCACCCGTACCGCCGACTTCGACGACGCGGTCGACACGTACCGGAGTCTGCAGGACGGCGCCCTCAAGGCCGTCGCCGTGCTGTTCCGGTACCCCGGGCAGGCGTCGGACGCGGAGGCACCGGCCGAGGCACCGGCGGTGACCGTGCCCGCGGTACGGCGCGGCGGCAGCGCCTCCGCCCCGGCGCGGGCCGCCCGGAAGCCCGTGCGGCTGGCCTTCGTCGGTGCGGGGAACTACGCGACGTCGATGCTGCTGCCGCACCTGGCCCGGCGCGAGGGCGTCGAGTTGTCGACGGTGGTCACCACGACCGCGCTGTCCGCGGCCAACGCGCAGCGGAAGTTCGGGTTCGGGGAGGCGACCACGGATCTGGACGCCGTGCTCGGCGACGCGTCCGTGGACGCGGTGTTCGTGGTCACCCGGCACAGCTCGCACGCCGAACTGACCCGCAGGGCGCTGCTGGCCGGCAAGGCCGTGTTCGTGGAGAAGCCGCTGGCGCTGACCGAGGACGAGCTGACCGGAGTGCTCGCGGCGGTGGAGGAGTCCGGCAACGACCGGGTGCAGGTGGGCTTCAACCGCCGGTTCGCGCCGCTGCTCCAGGAGGCCAGGAAGCGGTTCGGCGCCCGCACCGGGCCGGCGAGCCTGCGCTACCTCGTCAACGCGGGGCGGCTCGACCACGGCAGCTGGTACCTCCAGCAGGGCACCGAGGGCTCGCGGTTCGCCGGTGAGGGCGGGCACTTCGTCGACACGGCGAGCTGGCTGCTCGGGGCCGACCCGGTCTCGGTGTACGCGCTCGCCCCGGCGGGCAACGAGGACCTGCAGGTCGTGCTGGGCTACCCGGACGGCTCCACCGCCACCCTCAGCTATGTCACCACCGGCGCGGCCGGTTTCCCCAAGGAGACGCTGGACCTGGTCGCGGACGGCAAGGTGCTGCAGCTCGACGACTTCGTCCGCAGCTCGGTCTACGACGGCCGCAAGCGGTGGGTCAGTTCGCGGCTGCCCAAGGCCCGGGACAAGGGCCAGTCGGCCGAACTGGCCGCGTTCGTCCGGGCGGTGCGGACCGGCGGGCCGATGCCGGTGCCGCTGGAGTCGCTGGTCGCCACCACGACGGCCACCCTCGCCGTGCGGACCGCTCTGGCCGCCGGCGCTCCGGTGGGTCTGGCGGAGGCGCGATGACCGGGACCCCGGGGAGTGCGGGCTGGTACCTGCGGCGGCTGTCCCGGATGGGGCCGCGCGAGGTGGCCGGCCGGGTGGGCGACACCGTGCGCAGGCGGCGGTGGCGGTCGGTGCGGCCGAACGCCCCGGGCGTGACCGGCGCCCGGTTCACCGCGGTCCTGCCCGCCGGGACGGTCGCCGCGGTGCCGCCGGACGCCGCGAAGCGCCTCGTCGCCGAGGCGGACCGCCTGCTGGCCGGGCATGTCGAGTACTTCGGCGTGCTCCGCGACGACCTGGCCGATCCGGACTGGTGCTTCGACCCGAAGACCGGGCGCCGGGCGCCGTGGGGCTACGCCTTCGACGTGCCCTACCGGGACGAGGACGCGGTCGGGGACATCAAGCAGATCTGGGAGCCGTCCCGGCACCAGTACCTCACCGTGCTCGCCGCCGCCTACGCGGTCACCGGCGACGAGCGGTACGCCGAGCGCGTGGCCGGGCACCTGCGGTCGTGGTGGGCGTCCAACGCGCCGCTGCGCGGGGTGCACTGGGTCAGCGGCATCGAGCTGGGGATCCGGCTGCTGTCCTGGGTGTGGGTCCGCCGGCTGCTCGACGGCTGGCCGGGCGCGGCCGAGCTGTTCGAGGAGAACCCGGCGGCGCTGCAGCAGATCTGGCACCACCAGCGCTGGCTGGCCGCCTTCCCCAGCCGGGGTTCGTCGGCGAACAACCACGTCGTGGCGGAGGCCGCGGGGCAGTTGGCCGGGGCCTGCGCCTTCGGGTGGTTCCCCGAGTCGGCACGGTGGCGCAAGGACGCGCTGCGGTCGCTGGAGCGGCATCTGCGCGGCAACACGTTCCTCTCCGGCCTCAACCGGGAGCTGGCCACCGAGTACCACGGGCTGGTGCTGGAACTCGGCCTGGCCGCGGTGGCGGAGGCGGACGCCGCCGGGGTGCCGGTTCCCCCGACGGTCCGGCTGGTGCTGCTGCGGATGACGGACGCGCTCGCCGCCGTCGTGGACGACCGGCTGCGGCCGCCGCGGCAGGGGGACGCGGACGACGGCCACGGCCTGGTGGTGGACGGCCCGGGCACCGACCGCTGGGGCTCGCTGCTCGCCACCGGGGACGCCGTGTTCGGGTCGCTTCCCTGGTGGCCGACGGTGACCGGCACGGATGTGCGCACCCCGCTGCTGGCGGCGCTGGTCCGGCCGTACGGCGGGGACGGCGCGGGCCGGGGCGTGACCCGCCCGGCGCGCAGGCCGGCCCACTTCGCGGACGCGGGGCTCACGGTGCTGCGCGGCCCCGGCGGGATCTGGTGCCGCTGCGACGGCGGTCCGCACGGCTTCCTGTCCATCGCCGCGCACGCCCACGCGGACGCGCTGTCGGTGGAGGTCCGGCACGACGGGGTCGACGTGCTCAGTGACCCGGGGACGTACTGCTACCACGGGCAGCCCGCGTGGCGGGGGTACTTCCGCTCGACGCTCGGTCACAACACCCTGGAGCTGGACGGCTCCGACCAGTCCGTCTCCGGCGGCCCGTTCCTGTGGACCCGGCACGCCCGCAGCCGGGTCCTGGCCGTGGACACCTCCGACGAGCAGGTGTCCCGCTGGTGCGCCGAGCACGACGGGTACGGGGACTCCGTGCACCGCCGCCGGGTGGAGCTGACGGCCGCGAGCCGGGAGCTGCGGGTGGTGGACGAGGTGCGCGGCCCGCGCCGGTCCGTACGCCTGGCGTTCCACCTGGGCCCGGCGGTCGCCGCGGACCTGGTGGGCAGCCGCGCCGCCCTCACCTGGACCCGGGACGGCGAGGAACGCTCCGCGGTGCTCGAACTGCCCGGCGCGCTGTCCTGGCGGGCGCATCGCGGGGAGACCGACCCGCCGCTGGGCTGGTACTCCCCCGGCTTCGGGCGCAAGGAACCGGCCACCACCCTGGTCGGCACCGGTGTCACCGACGGCGTGCGGGAGTTCACGACCGTACTCGGCTTTCACGGCTAGGCGGGGAAGGAGGGAGGACGCATGGGGATCAGGTTCCGGGGCGGGGCCGTGTCGGCCGCGGCGTCGCTGGCGCTGGCACTGCTGGCGGCCGGCTGTGTCGGTACGCCGGACGCCAAGGCACCCAAGCCGAACGCGCCGACCGCGCCGTCCTCCCCGTCCGGGGCGCCGGACGTGGCCCGGGTGTGCGAGAAGCCCGCCGCCGGTCCGGCGAAGGCGCCGGCGGGTGCGGTGACCGTCGATCCGGCGGTGGTCGGCGACTTGGCCGACAAGACCCGGAACAGCCCCGCCCGCACGACTTTCTGGCTCCGGCCGGGCAAGCACCGGCTGGCGTCCGACCGCTACTCCCAGGTCGTCCCCAAGGAGGGGAACCGCTACCTCGGCGCGCCGGGCGCGGTGCTCGACGGCCGGAAGACCAACCAGTACGCGTTCGGCGGCACCGCGCCGGACGTCACCATCAGCCATCTCACCGTGCAGGGTTTCGTCGCGCCCCACGACGAGGGTGTGGTCAACCACGACTCGGCCGACGGCTGGGTGATCGAGCACGCCACGATCCGGCGGAACTCCGGCGCCGGACTGATGGCCGGTGACCGCCAGCAGGTCCGCGCCAGCTGTCTGCGCGACAACGGCCAGTACGGCATCAACGCGTACAAGGGCAACGGCGTCATCAACGACCTCGTGGTCGAGGGCAACGAGATCACGGGCAACAACACCGGGGACTGGGAGCGCAAGCGGCCGGGCTGCGGCTGCACGGGGGGTGTCAAGTTCTGGGCCGTCCAGGGCGCGGACGTGCGCGGCAACTGGGTGCACCACAACCGCGGGACCGGCCTGTGGGCGGACACCAACAACAACGACTTCCTCATCGAGGACAACGTGCTGGAGGGCAACGACGGTGCCGCGCTGATCTACGAGACCAGCTACAACGCGGTCGTCCGGGACAACATCATCCGGCGCAACAACTGGGTGGAGGGCCGCGAGAACACCGAGGGCGGCGACGACTTCCCGTACGCCACCGTGTACATCTCCGAGTCGGGCGGCGAACCTCGGGTCGAGGCGCGCACGGACAAGATCGAGATCTACCGGAACGTGCTGGAGGACAACTGGTCCGGCATCACCCTGTGGGAGAACGCGGACCGGTTCTGCAACAGCCCGGCCAACACCTCGTCCGGCGACTGCACGTTGCTGGTGGAGGACGTCGAGCGCTGTGCGCGCCCGGCGATCGCGAAGGCGCCGCTGTACGCGGACTGCCGGTGGAAGACCCAGCGGGTGGACATCCACGACAACCGCTTCACCCTGGACAAGACGGTCGTCGAGTGCACGGACAAGTGCGACCGCATGGCGCTGCTGGCCAACTACGGCACCTATCCGGACTGGTCGCCGTACCAGGGCGAGCGGGTGGCCGAGGCCGTCACGCTCCGCCAGCACAACCGCTGGCACGACAACGTCTACGTCGGACCGTGGAAGTTCGTCGCCCACGACCCGAGCCGGGTGCTGGACTTCGCGCAGTGGCGGGGCGCGCCCTACCGGCAGGACGCGGACAGCACCCTGCGTGCCCGGGACGGTGATTGAGGTGGAGACCGGGCGCACGCCGAAGCTGGTCGGGACGGTCTGGGGGCTGCTGGTCCTCAACACGCTCGGCTCCACGGGGGCCGAGACCGTCGTCCCGCTGCCCCGCTCGCTCATCCAGATGGTCACCATGGGAGCGCTGGCCGTCGCGTTCTCGCTGGCGCTCGCGCTCAATCTCCGGCTGCGCGTGCGCGCCAGCGCCTTCCTGTGTCTGCTCACCCTGCTGCTGGTACCGAGCGTGATCTCCAGCGTGGACCTGGAGTCCGGGTTCGGCGCGCTGTTCCGCTGTGCCCGGCTGGCCCTCTTCGTGGGCACCCTGTGGCTGCTCAGCCGCTGGTGGGACGGCGGCCCGACGTTTGTCCGGCACCACATCCGGATGTACTTCGTGGTGCTCTGCACGGTGGCCGCGGGCGCGCTCGTCTCGCCGGGTGCGGCCATGCCCGACCTGTACGGCGGGCGGCTGGTCGGCGCCCTGTGGCCGCTCACCCCGCCCCAGATCGGCCAGTATGCCGCGGTGATCATCGGTCTTTCGCTGCTGCTCGTGCTGAGCCGCCAGACCGACCGGCGCAGCGCGGCGATGGTGATCGTTCCGTCCCTGCTGCTGCTCGTGCTGACCCATACCCGCACGGCCACCCTCGGTCTGCTCGTCGGCCTGACGCTCGCGATCGGTTCGCTCGCCCTCACCAGCGCCGCCGCCCGCCGATTCTTCTCCTGGGCGGTGCTGTGCGCCGCGGTGGCCGCGGTGGCGTTCGCCTCCGCGCTGCACGCGTGGTTCCTGCGCGGCCAGAGCGAGGAGAACTTCAGCAATCTCACCGGCCGGGCCAAGGTCTGGGACGCCCTGCTGGCGGCCCCCAGGACGGCCGGTGAGAAGGTGTTCGGCATCGGCCTGGGCGACAAGTCGTTCGACGGGCTGCCGATCGACAACAGCTGGCTGGCCGTCTACCACGAGCAGGGGCTGATCGGCGTCGCCCTGGTGGCGGCGGTCCTCCTCGTGCTGGGCGGTGTCGCGTTGCTGCGGCCGCCGTCCCCGGCGCGGGCCTGCGCGATCTTCCTGATCAGCTACTGCGCCCTCGCGTCGTACACCGAGGCGGGTCTGGGCGACGCCTCGCCGTATCTGCTGCACCTCGCCGTGGCCGCCTCGCTGCTGGCCTCGCCCGCCGCGGCCACGCCCCTCGCGACGCCCGAACCCCCGCGCCGACGCGTGCCGCGCTGGGCCCGCACCCCGGAGGTGACCTGAGCATGCACGTCCTCGTGGTGCACAACCGCTACAACTCGGCCCAGCCGAGCGGCGAGAACAACGTCGTCGACCAGGAGGTGGAGCTGCTGCGCGCGGCCGGACACCGGGTGGGCCGGTTCGAGCGGCGCAGCGACGACATCGCCTCGCGGTCCCTGCTCGGCAAGGTCGCCGTGCCGCTCCTCGTGCCGTGGAACCCGGCGGTGCGCAGGGAGCTGGCCGACCGGCTGCGCACCGAGCGACCGGACGTGGTGCACGTGCACAATGTCTTCCCGCTCCTGTCCCCGGCGGTGCTGGCGGCCTGCGCCGACGCCGGGGTCCCGGCCGTCGCCACGCTGCACAACTACACGCAGGTCTGCCCGCCCGGCACGCTCCAGCGCGACGGCCGGCCGTGCACCGAGTGCGTCGGGGCGGCGCCGCTGCCCGCCGTGCGGCACGGCTGCTACCGGAACTCGCGGCTGGCGACGGTGCCGCTCGCGGTCGGCCTGTCGGTGAACCGGCGGCGCTGGTGGTCCGGTGTGGAGCGGTTCTTCTGCATCTCGGCGGCGCAGCGCGAGGTCCTGGTGGGGGCGGGGCTGCCGGCCGAACGGCTGGCGGTGAAGCACAATTTCGTGCCCGACCCGAAGGCGCGCCGTACCGGCCCCGGCGAGCACCTGCTGTACCTCGGCCGCCTCGCGGAGGCCAAGGGCGTACGGCTGCTCATGAAGGCGTGGGACGAGCTGGCCGCGGACGGCGGGGTGGGCGTCCCGCTCGTCGTCGCCGGTACGGGGCCGCTGGAGGGCGAGGTGACCGCCTGGGCGGCGGGCCGGGACGACGTGCGCTACGTCGGCCTGTACGACCCGGAGCAGTGCAGGCGGGCCCTTGCCCGCTCGGTGGCCGTGGTGGCTCCCTCGACCTGGCTGGAGGCGTTCGGCCTGGTGGTCGTGGAGGCGATGGCGGCGGGGGTACCGGCCGTCGCCGCCGGGCACGGCGCCTTCGCCGAGCTCGTCGACGACGGGGTGACCGGGCTGCTGCACCGGCCGGGCGAGGTCGCATCGCTCGCGTCCCGCATCCGCGCCGTCGTGGCGGAGCCGGAGCGCAACCAGGAGATGGGCCGGGCGGCCCGGCGCCGGTACGAGCAGGGCTTCAGCCCGGCCGTCGGCCTGGAGCGCCTGCTGGAGGGGTACCGCACCGCGATCGCGGGGCGGTCGGCACTGGCTCGCGGCGGGGACGTCCGCGCGGGCAGGGGGGATGGGGGCAGTAGATGACACGATGCCGACTCTGCGGTTCGGCGGCGATGGAGAGCGTCGTCGATCTCGGAGCGACTCCGCCGTGCGAGAGTTTCCTCGCCGCGGACCAACTGGACCGGCCGGAGCCGGCGTACCCGCTGCACCTGCGGGTGTGCACGGACTGCTGGCTCGCGCAGATCCCCGCGCTGATCACGCCCGAGGAGACGTTCACGCAGTACGCGTACTTCTCCTCGTACTCGACCTCCTGGGTGGAGCACGCGCGGACGTTCGTCTCCGGCGCCGTGGAGCGGCTGGGCCTCGGCCCGGACTCCTTCGTGGTCGAGGTGGCGAGCAACGACGGGTACCTGCTCAGGCACCTGGTGGACCGCGGGATCCGCTGCCTGGGCGTGGAGCCGTCGGTGAACGTCGGTGCGGCGGCGCGGGAGGCGGGGGTGCCCACGCTCACGGAGTTTCTGAGTCCGGACACCGGCGCGGCCGTGTCCGCCGAGCACGGCCCGGCGGACCTGGTGGTGGCCAACAACGTGTACGCGCACATCCCGGACGTGGTCGGCTTCACCCGGGGGCTGCGTGCCCTGGTCGCCGACGACGGCTGGGTCTCGATCGAGGTGCAGCACCTGCTGACGCTGATCGAGGAGAACCAGTACGACACGATCTACCACGAGCACTTCCAGTACTACACGGTCGCGTCCGCGATCCGGGCGCTGGCGAGCGGCGGCCTCACGCTGGTGGACGTCGAGCTGCTGCCCACGCACGGGGGTTCGATCCGGCTGTGGGCGCGGCCCGCCGAGGTGGCGGGTGAGCCGGGCCGGCGGGTGAGCGACGTGCTGGACCGGGAGAAGGCGGCCGGGCTGCGGGAGCTGTCCGGGTACACCGAGTTCTCGGCCCGGGTCGCCAAGGTGCGCCGGGACCTGCTGCGGTTCCTGATCGAGGCGGCCGAGCGCGGCGACACGGTGGTCGGCTACGGCGCCCCGGGCAAGGGCAACACGCTGCTCAACCACTGCGGCATCCGGCCCGACCTGCTCGCGTACACGGTCGACCGCAATCCCTACAAGCACGGCAGGTTCACCCCGGGCACCCGCGTTCCGATCCTGTCGCCCGAGCGGATCGCCGCCGACCGGCCGGACTACGTCCTGGTCCTGCCGTGGAACCTGCGCGACGAGCTGGTCGAGCAGCTCTCCTTCGTGCACGAGTGGGGCGGCCGCCTGGTCTTTCCCATACCGGAACTGAGCGTGGTCGAGCCCGCGTCCGAGAAGGGCACAGCATGAAGGTCGTACTGTTCTGCGGCGGTTACGGCATGCGGATGCGCGAGGGCGCCTTGGACGACGTGCCCAAACCCATGGCGATGGTCGGCCCGCGGCCGCTGATCTGGCACGTCATGCGCTACTACGCGCACTTCGGGCACAAGGAGTTCATCCTGTGCCTCGGCTACGGGGCCCACCACATCAAGGACTTCTTCCTCAACTACGAGGAGACGACCTCCAACGACTTCGTGCTGCGCGGCGGGCGGACCGAGCTGCTCTCCACCGACATCGCCGACTGGACGGTCACGTTCGCGCAGACCGGGATCGAGTCGCCGATCGGGGAGCGCCTGCGCCGGGTGCGGCACCACCTGGACGGCGACGAGATGTTCCTCGCCAACTACGCGGACGTGCTCACCGACGCGCCGCTGCCCGAGATGATCGACTCCTTCGCCCGGCGGGACGCCGGCGCCTCGATGATGGTGGTGCCGCCGCAGTCCTCGTTCCACTGCGTGGACCTGGGCGAGGACGGTCTGGTGGGCGGCATCACCGCGGTGAGCGACCTGCCGCTGTGGGAGAACGGCGGCTACTTCGTGCTCCGCCAGGAGGTCTTCGACCACATCCCGGAGAACGGGGACCTGGTGGCCGACGGATGCACCCAACTGGCCAAGCGGGGGCGGCTGGTGGCGCACCAGCACCGGGGCTTCTGGAAGCCGACCGACACGGTGAAGGAGCGCGCCGCGCTCGACGCCGCCTACACCCGGGGGGAGCGCCCGTGGGCCGTGTGGGAACGGGACGGCGCACCGTCGAGGGCCGGGGTGAGGACCGCGTGATGCCGCTGGGCGCCGGACGCCCGGACCGGATCGTCGCGGTGGGCGCGCACTGCGACGACATCGCCATCGGCGCCGGCGGCACGCTGCTGACGGTGTGCCTGGCGCGGCCGGGGGTGCGCGTCGACGCGCTGGTGCTCTCCGGGGGCGGCGGCGAGCGGGAGCGGGAGGAGCGGGCCGCCCTCGCCGCCTTCTGCCCGGGCGCCGACCTGCGGCTGACGGTGCTCAAGCTGCCGGACGGCCGGATACCGGCGCACTGGGAGGAGGCCAAGGCCGCGGTCGAGGAACTGCGCGGGCGGACCGAGCCGGAGCTCGTGCTGTCCCCGCGCACCGACGACGCGCACCAGGACCACCGCGGTCTGGCGAAGCTGATGACCACCGCGTTCCGTGACCACCTGGTGCTGCGCTACGAGATCGTCAAGTGGGACGGCGACCTGGGCCGCCCGACGGCCTACCAGCCGCTGTCGGAGGACGTCGCCGAAGAGAAGGTGCGGCTGCTGCAGGAGCACTACCCCTCGCAGCGGCACCGCCCCTGGTACGACCGGGAGGCCTTCCTCGGCCTCGCCCGGATCCGCGGCATCGAATGCCACGCCCGCTACGCCGAGGCGTTCGACGTCGCCAAACTCACTCTCAACCTGGGGGGTTGAACCTTGCGCGTACTGCTCACCGGACACCAGGGCTACCTGGGCACCGTGATGGCCCCGGTCCTCACGGCCGCCGGACACGAGGTCGTCGGCCTCGACGCCGGCCTGTTCGCCGACTGCGTCCTGGGTCCGGCGCCCGACGACCCGCCGGGGCAGCGGGTCGACCTGCGCGACCTCACGGCCGAGCACGTGGCGGGGGTGGACGCGGTGATCCACCTGGCCGCGCTCTCCAACGACCCGCTGGGCTCGCTGGCGCCGGAGCTGACCTACGACATCAACCACCACGCGTCGGTGCGGCTGGCCCGGCTGGCGCGCGACGCCGGGGTGCAGCGCTTCCTGTACGCGTCCACCTGCTCGGTCTACGGCGCCGCGGGCGGTGGCGAGCTGGTGACCGAGGACGCGCCGCTGCGGCCGGTGACGCCGTACGCGGAGTCCAAGGTGCGGGTGGAGGACGACCTGCACGCGCTGTCCGACGGCGACTTCAGCCCGGTGTACATGCGCAACGCCACCGCCTTCGGCTTCTCGCCCCGGCTGCGCGCGGACATCGTGCTGAACAACCTGGTGGGCCACGCGCTGCTGTCCGGCGAGGTGCTGGTGCTCTCCGACGGCACCCCGTGGCGCCCGCTGGTGCACGCCGCCGACATCGCCCGGGCCTTCGCGGCCGCGCTGGTGGCGCCGCGGGAGGCGGTGCACGACCGGGCGTTCAACATCGGCAGCGAGGTCAACAACGTCACAGTCGCCGAGATCGCCGAGGAGGTGGCCGCGGCGGTGACCGGCTCGAAGGTGGTCATCACCGGGGAGACCGGCGCCGATCCGCGCTCCTACCGGGTCGACTTCTCCCGCTTCCGCGCCGCCGTCCCGGGCTTCGAGTGCGAGTGGACGGTGCAGCAGGGCGCACTCGAACTCGCCGAGGCCTACCGCAAGCACGGGCTGACCCGGGAGGACTTCGAGCAGCGCTTCACCCGCCTGGCCGTGCTGCGCGCGGCCGCCGGGACCGGCTCCGTCGACGACACCCTGCGGTGGCGCCGATGACCCAGGCCGGAGGGGAGATGTACGCCCTGGTGGAGCGGTTGTACCCGCTGTGCCGGAGCATCACGGGCGACGGTGTGCGCGCGACCCTGGGCATCGTCGACGAGTACATCCCCCTGCACATGCACGAGGTGCCGACCGGGACGCAGGTGCTGGACTGGACGGTGCCGCAGGAGTGGAACATCCGGGACGCGTACGTCGCCGACGCCACCGGCCGCCGGGTCGTCGACTTCGCCGCGTCCAGCCTCCATGTGCTCGGCTACAGCGTGCCGGTGTCGGCGACGATGCCGCTGGCCGAGCTGCGTCCGCACCTGCACACCCTGCCGGACCGGCCGTCCTGGGTGCCGTACCGCACGAGCTACTACCGGCCGGAGTGGGGCTTCTGCCTGGCCCAGGAGACACTCGACGCGCTGCCGGAGGGCGACTACGAGGTCCGCATCGACTCCACCCTGGCGGACGGCCATCTCACCTACGCCGAGCACGTGGTCCCCGGCCAGGTGTCCGACGAGGTGATCGTCTCCTGCCACGTCTGCCACCCGTCGCTGGCCAACGACAACCTGGCCGGCATCGCGGTGGCCACGTTCCTGGCCCGGGAGCTGGCGGAGCGGAACCCGTACTACACCTACCGGTTCGTCTTCGCGCCCGGGACCATCGGGGCGATCACCTGGCTGGCCCGCAACCGGGAGCGGGTGGACCGGGTCAAGCACGGCCTGGTGCTGGCCTGCGCGGGTGACCCTGGGCAGGTGACGTACAAGCAGAGCCGGCGTGGCGACGCGGAGATCGACCGGGTGCTTCGCCATGTGCTGACCGACTCCGAACGACCGCACCGGGTCGTGGAGTTCACGCCCTACGGCTACGACGAGCGGCAGTACTGCTCGCCCGGCTTCGACCTCGGTGTGGGCTCGCTCACCCGGACTCCCTACGCGGGCTATCCCGAGTACCACACGTCCGCGGACAACCTGGACTTCGTGTCCCCGGCGGCGATGGCGGACACACTCGCCGTGTGCCGCGAGGCGTTCCTGGTCCTCGACCGCAACCGCCGGTACGTCAACCTCAGTCCGTACGGGGAGCCGCAGTTGGGAAGGCGTGGGCTGTACGACTCGCTCGGCGGCCGCAGCGACGCCAAGCAGGCCCAGATGGCCATGCTCTGGGTGCTCAGCCTCGCCGACGGCGAGCGCAGCCTGCTCGACGTCGCCGAGCGGTCCGGGCTGCCGTTCGAGACCGTCGCCCAGGCGGCCGACGCCCTGCACGGCGCCGGACTCGTCAAGGCGTGACGCCGATGACCGTCGAAGGGGAGAAGACGACGACACCGGCGGAACCCGCCCGGCGGGGCGTCGTCGGCAGGCTGTCCTGGGGGCTGGCCGACCAGGCGGCCTCCAGCCTGTCCAACTTCGTGGTGGGCATCTACGTGGCGCGCTCCCTGGGGCTGACCGCGTTCGGCGTCTTCAGCCTGGCCTGGGTGACCTACGGCGTGGTCCTCAACGTCTCCCGCGGGCTGGCCACCGACCCGCTGGTGGTGCGCTTCAGCGGCGTGCCGGAGTCGTCCTGGCGCGGCGCGGTGACCCGGGCGTCGGGTGCCGCGCTGCTGGTCGGCGCCGGCATCGGCACGGTGTCCCTGGTCGCCGGGCTGGCCATCGGCGGGCAGGTGGGGGCCGCGTTCGCCGCGCTCGGCGTCGTACTGCCGGGGCTGCTGCTCCAGGACGCCTGGCGGTACTCGTTCTTCGCCGCCGGCGTCGGCCGTAAGGCGTTCGTCAACGACGTCGTGTGGGCCGTCGCGCTCGTCCCGGCCATGGTGGTGGCGGCCCGCGTGGGCAGCGTGCCCGCCTTCCTCCTCGCCTGGGGCGGATCCGCCGCGGTGGCCGGGGTGTACGGCTGGTTCCAGTCCGGCATCAGGCCGAAGCCGGCCGGGGCGCGCGAGTGGCATCGCGACCACCGCGACCTCGGCTACCGGTACCTGGTCGAGAACGTGGGCGTCAGCGGCGCCGGCCAGATACGGGCGTACGGCCTCGGCGCGATCGTCGGGGTCGGCGCCGTGGGTGTGATCCGGGGCGCCGAACTGCTGCTCGGCCCGTTCCTCGCCGTGCTGATGGGGCTGTCGCTGGTCACCGTCGCGGAGGCGGCACGGGTCCTCAGGCAGGCCCCGCGGCGGCTCGGGAAGTTCTGCTTCCTGCTGGGCGCCGGGCAGACCGTCGCCGCGGTGCTGTGGGGCGCGGCGCTGCTGCTGGTGCCGGACCGGCTCGGCGAGCTGGTTCTCGGTGACGTCTGGAGCGCCTCCGCGGAGCTCATCGTGCCGGTCACGCTCAGCGTCGCGGGCGCCGGGCTCGGCACCGGCGCGGCGGCCGGGCTGCGCGCGCTGGCGGCGGCCCGGCGCAGTCTGCGCTGCCAGTTGTTCGCCTCCGCCTGCTACGTCACGGGCGGGCTCGGCGGTGCGGTCGCGGGCGGCACGGTCGGTTCGGCCTGGGGCGCCGCCGCCGCGTCCGTCTGCGGTTCGGTCGTGTGGTGGCTGCAGTTGCGGGCCGCCCTGCGCGAGCGCGACCACCATCCCATTCCCGAAGTGAGGACCACATGACCCCCCACCCCCGGCTGAGCATCGGCCTTCCCGTCTACAACGGCGAGGAGTATCTGGCCGAGTCGCTGGACGCCCTCCTGGGGCAGACCTACGAGGACTTCGAACTGGTGATCTCCGACAACGCGTCGGCCGACGGCACCCAGGACATCTGCCGCCGGTACGCCGCGCAGGACTCGCGCATCCGGTACATCCGGCTGCCCCGCAACATCGGCGCCGCGCCGAACCACAACTACGTGTTCACCGAGTGCCGCGGCGAGCTGTTCAAGTGGGCCTCGCACGACGACCTCTACGCCCGGGACCTGCTGCGCAGTTGTGTGGCGGCGCTGGACGAGCGGCCGGAGGTGGTCCTCGCGCACGCCGGCCAGGCGGTCATCGACGGCGACGGCAAGGTGAAGGTCCCCTACGAGTACGGGCTCGCCACCGACTCCCCGCGCGCTCCGGAGCGCTTCCGCAGCCTGCTCTTCGAGCCCGGGGGCGACGACTTCTACGGGGTGATGCGGTCCGCGATGCTGCGCCGCGTGAAGCCGCACGACAGCTACCACCACGCGGACCGCACCTTCGTCGCCGAGATCACCCTGCACGGCCCCTTCCACCAGGTGCCGGAGCTGCTGTACTTCCGCCGCGACCATCCCACCCGTGCCGAGCGGGCGAACCCCTCCAAGCGCTCCCGGTGCGTCAACCTGGACCCGCGCCGGGCCGGCCGGCTGCACCCGACTCCCCGGCTGCTCGCGGAGTACGTCTGGGGCTTCGCCTCGGCCATCGGGCGGGCGCCGTTGTCCTCGGCCGACCGGCGTGCCTGCCACCGCCATCTGGCGGCGTGGATGACCAGCCGCGTCCGGCCGGGCGCCGGCGAGCGGGTCGAGGACCGTGCTCCCGTGGACCCGGACCGGCTCACCGTCTCCGTCGACGACCTGGTCGCCGGCCGCGAGGGAAGGCAGGCATGACCTCCATGCGCGAAAAGCCCTTACGCATTGGCGTGTTCGGCCTGTTCGGTGCCGGTAACAGCGGCAACGACGGGTCGCTGGAAGCCGTGCTCGACCACCTGAGGGCCGCGCATCCCGACGCGGTCGTGGACGCGATGTGCGGCGGACCCGAAACCGTCGCGACCCGGTACGGGGTTCCCGCGACACGGCTCAACTGGTACCGCGGGGAGTACCGGACCGCTTCACGGGCGAGCGCGATCGCCGCCAAGGCCCTGGGCAAGCTCGTCGACGTCTTCCGCACCGCCGCCTGGGTGCGCCGGCACGACGCGGTGATCGTGCCGGGCACCGGAGTCCTGGAGACCACGCTGCCGCTCAGGCCCTGGGGCTTCCCGTACTCGCTGTTCCTGCTGTGCCTGACGGGCCGGTTGACCGGCGCCCGCGTGGCGCTGGTCAGCGTCGGCGCGGGCCCGATCGGCAACCGGGCCACCCGGGTCCTGACGCGCTGGTCGACGCGGCTGGCCGCGTACCGCTCGTACCGGGACACGCAGTCGCGCGAGGCGATGCGGGCGATGGGCGTGGGCACCGCGCGGGACGGGGTCTACGCGGACCTGGTCTTCGCCCTGCCGGGGCGGCCGTCCGCGAGCCAGCCCGGGGAGACGCGGGGCCCGGTCTGCGTCGGCGTGATGGACTTCCACGGCAGCAACGACGAGCGGGACGTGGCCGAGGAGATCCACCGGCGCTACCTCGACGGGACGACGCGGTTCGTCCGCGCGCTGGCCGAGGAGGGCCGACCGGTCCGGCTGCTCACCGGCGACGAGCTCGACCGGCCGGTGGCCGCCGCGATCGTCGACGCGGTGGGCTCTCCGCTGGTCACCGTCGCCGAGGCGGCCTCACTGGCCGACCTGATGAAGGAGACGGCCTGTGCCGACAGCGTGGTGGCGACCCGGTACCACAACCTGGTCTGCGCCCTGAAGGTCGGCACACCGACCCTCGCGCTCAGCTACTCGGCCAAGAGCGACGCCCTGATGGCCGAGATGGGGATGGGTGACTACTGCCACCCGGCCCGCGAGGCCGACGCCGACCGGCTGCTCGAACAGTTCCGCGAGCTGGAACGGCGGTCGGGCCCGGTGCGGCGCACCCTCTACGAGCGGAACCTCGTCGTCGCCCGGCGCGTCGAGGACCAGTTCGCGGCTCTGACCACGGCGCTGTTCCCGGCGACCGACCACGCCCACGCCCTGCGGGAGGCACCATGAAGGCGACCGAAGTGCCGGAGATCTCCGGCGCGTACCTGTTCCGGGCGACGCCGCACGCGGACGCACGCGGATTCTTCTGCCGCACCTTCGACGCCGATGTCGTCCGCTCGGTGGGTCTCGACCCGGCCGCCTTCGTCCAGGACAGCGTGTCGCGCTCGGTCCGGGGCGTGCTGCGCGGCCTGCACCTGCGCTCCGGCGCCGGTGAGGCCAAGCTGGTGCGGTGCTCCAACGGGAGGATCTTCGACGTCGTCGTGGACCTGCGGCCGGACTCGCCGACCTACCTGGGCCGGGCGTTCTTCGAGCTGTCCGGCGAGACGCAGACGACCCTGTACATCCCCGCGGGGTGCGCGCACGGCTTCCAGTCGCTGACGGAGACTTCCGACGTCTCGTACCGGATCGACCGCCCGCACGACCCGGCCGAGGACGTGACGATCGCCTTCGACGACCCGGACCTCGCCATCGACTGGCCACTGCCGGTCACCTCGGTGTCCGCCCGGGACCGGGAGGCGGCGAGCCTCGCCGACTTCCTCAAGCACCGGGAAGGGTGAGAGCGAAGTGAACGCCGAAGAGTTCGGCCTGCCCCGGTCGCGGCATGCCAACGAGCGGCTGCACGCCATGGTCCCCGGCGGCGCGCACACCTACGCCAAGGGCGACGACCAGTACCCGGAGAACCTGGCCCCGGTGATCAGCCACGGCCGGGGTGCCCACGTGTGGGACGTCGACGGCAACCGCTACGTCGAGTACGGCTCCGGCCTGCGGTCGGTCAGCCTCGGCCACGCCCACCCGCGCGTGACCGAGGCCGTACGACGGGAGCTCGACCGGGGCAGCAACTTCGTCCGGCCGTCCATCGTGGAGGTCGAGGCCGCGGAACGCTTCCTGGCCACGGTGCCGACCGCGGAGATGGTGAAGTTCGCGAAGAACGGCTCCGACGCCACCACGGCGGCGGTGCGTCTGGCCCGCGCCGCCACCGGACGGCCCCGGGTGGCCGTCTGCGCCGACCATCCGTTCTTCTCGGTCGACGACTGGTTCATCGGCACCACGCCGATGTCCGCCGGGATTCCGGCGGCGACCAGCGAGCTGACCGTGGCGTTCCCCTACGGCGACCTGGCCGCCACGGAGGAACTGCTCGCCCGGCACGAGGGCGAGGTGGCCTGTCTGATCCTGGAGCCCGCCACCCACACCGAGCCGCCGCCCGGCTACCTCGCCGGTCTGCGCGAGCTGGCCGACCGGCACGGGTGCGTCCTGGTCTTCGACGAGATGATCACCGGGTTCCGCTGGTCGGAGGCGGGCGCGCAGGGCCTGTACGGCGTCGTCCCCGACCTCTCCACGTTCGGAAAGGCGCTGGGCAACGGGTTCGCCGTCGCCGCGCTGGCCGGGCGCCGGGAGCTGATGGAGCTCGGCGGACTGCGGCACTCCGGCGACCGGGTCTTCCTGCTGTCCACCACCCACGGGGCGGAGACGCACGCGCTGGCCGCCGCGATGGCCGTGCAGGCCACCTACGTCGAGGAGGGCGTCACCGCGCGGCTGCACGCCCTCGGCGACCGGCTGGCCGCCGGTCTCCGGGAGGCCGCGGCGAGCATGGGCGTCGGCGAGCACGTCGTCGTCCGGGGCCGGGCCAGCAACCTGGTCTTCGCCACCCTCGACGAGGAAGGGAAGCCGTCGCAGCCCTACCGCACCCTGTTCCTGCGCCAACTTCTGGCGGGCGGGGTGCTGGCCCCGTCCTTCGTGGTGAGCAGCGCGCTCGGCGACGCCGACCTCGACCGCACCGTGGACGTGGTGGCCGAGGCGTGTGCGGTGTACCGCAAGGCGCTGGACGCGGCCGACCCCACGCCCTGGATGGCCGGACGGCCGGTGAAGCCGGTGTTCCGCCCCCTGGTGTGAGGCCGGGTGAACTGTGGAGGGGCGACGCGGGCCGGCGTGACGTCAGCGGCCCTGCTGCCGACCGGCGTCGGCCCTCCGCTCGGCCCGCCGGTCGGAGGGCGGGCCGGCCGTCCACTCGTCGGGCGGGTGGGCCGGGAGGCCGGCCCACCGGTCGGTCAGCCGGTCAGCCGTGCGGTCGACCAGCCACGCGGTGACCGGGAGCACCGCCAGCGCGGTGCACCAGCCGCCGAGGGTGTCGGTCGCGTAGTGGGAGCCCAGGGCGACCTGCGCCCAGCCCATGGTCGCACCGGCCACCAGCCCCGCCGCGAACACGAAGGCCGTGCCGGCCACCCTGCCGAGACCGAGGCGTCCGGCCGCGAGCAGCGACACCATGAGGGCGATCGCGGTGAGGAAGGCGGTGTGCCCGCTCGGGTAGGAGAGGTTGTCGCCGTGGATGGTGCGCCCCACCACGGGCTTGAGCAGTGTCGTCGTCCCCACGGTCAGGCCCGCCCCGGTCACGACGAACACCGCCGCGCGCGGGTGCCGAAGCAGCAGGCAGCCGGTCACGACGGCCGCGACCAGCAGCACCGCTCCCGCGGGCTCCCCGAGGAAGTCCGTGACCACGGCGACGTGCCGCCACGGCGGCCCCACCCCGTCCACCGCCGCGAAGATCCGCATGTCCCACTCGCGCGGCTCGCTCTCGTCGGCGTACACGACCCCGAGGACGAGGACCGCCGGCGCGGCGAGGCAGGCGATCAGCCCGAGCCACACGCGCAGCCACGGCGGCAGCACCGCGGGCCCCGGGCGGCCGGTCACCCGCCCACCGCCCCGGGCGGCCTGCGGCACTGTCCCACGTCCTCGTCCACTCCCCCGCTTCGCCCGGCTCGCCGCCGGTCGCGCCGGTCGGACTCGCGTCGAGGCCACCGTAGTCGCTCCCGCGGGCCGGATAACAGCCGATTCGCGCCATTGCGCAAAGGGTGCCGCGATTCGTTCGGAGCTGTCCCGGAGCTCCCCGCCCCGCTCACCTGACGTGCGCGCAGACGGCGCCGACGAAGTACAGCGTGAGGCCCGCGGCCGCGGCCGTTCATCAGCGCCGCCATGATCGTGATCGTGAGGTGGCAGGCGTACATACCGCTACGACACCTGCCACACGGAAAAGCTGACATCACCGCGGCAGGCGGTCGAGGCGGGCCGGGTCGACGAGGGCGTCTCCGGTCCGCTCACGCACGCTCCCCCGACGTGCGTCTGCGGGCTCTGTAGGCCGCGGCCTTGACGCGGTTGCCGCACTCCTCCATCCCGCACCAGGCGCGCCGGGCGCCGCGCGAACGGTCGAGATAGACGCGGGTGCAGTCGGTGCGGCCGCACTCCTTGAGGCGGGCGCCGGGGTCGGCGAGCACGGCGATACCGCTCCTGGCCACGTGGGTCAGTACGGCGGGTAGGTCCCCGGACATCCGCACCCCCGCGTCGCCGAGCCGGACGGTGGGCAGCGGCCCGGCGGCCGCGTCGTTGACGACCGCGAGGCTGGGGGTGTCGAAGCGGCGGTCGAGGACGCGGTCGAGCGCGAGACGGTAGACGGCTTCCCGCAGGGTCAGTGCCGCGTCGAAGGCCGAGGGCGTGGCGGTGACACGGTCGGGCAGCCCGTCGCAGGCGGCCACCCACCGCTCGAGGTCCGCGGGCACTGTCAGCAGGTCGACCGGCTCGTCCCGGCGGGACAGCACGGTACCGGCCAGGTCGAGGGCCGGGTTGCCACTCACGAAGGCGAAGTCCACGTCACCATCTTGACCGGTGACGGCATGGTCGGCAAGGTGGATCCCGTCGTCACCTGTTGAGGTGGTGACTCGACGGCGAGAGGGCGCGAGCGCGCGCGAGAAGGAGTGAGGGCGGGCATGGCTGGTGGGATCCGCGGCATCGAGGTCGTCGTCTTCGACGTCCTCGGCACACTGGTGGACGAGCCCGGCGGGCTTCGCGCGGGGATCCGGGAGGCGGTGCCCGCGGCCGACGACGCGTCCGTCGACGAGTTGCTCGCCCTGTGGCAGGGGCACGTGGAGCGGGAGCAGCGGCGCATCGCGCGGGGGCAGCGCCCGTACGCCGACAGCGGGATCATCGACGCGGAGGCCGCCCGGCTGGTGGCCGACCGTGCGGGAGTCGGCGATCCGGCGGCCGTCGACCGGCTGGCCGGGGCGGGCCGGCGCCTGCTGCCCTGGGGCGACTCCGCCGCCGGGCTGGACCGGCTGGCGCGGCGCCTGGTGGTGCTGGGTCTCTCCAACGCCGGTCGCACCGCCGTGCCGCGGATCGCCGCGCACGCCGGGCTGCGCTGGCACGGAGCCCTGTCGGGCGAGAGCGTCCGCGCCTACAAGCCGGCGCCGGAGGTCTACCGGCTCGCCGTCGCCACCGCGGGGTGCCCGCCGGACCGTGTGCTCATGGTGGCCGCCCACGCCTGGGACCTCCGCGGCGCCCGGGCACAGGGCATGCGGACCGCGTACGTGCACCGTCCCGGCGGAGATCCGCCGACGGCCTCCGACAACTTCGACGGACGATTCGAGGCGCTGGACGAACTGGCCGACGCGCTCGGCGTGTGAGCCCGTGAGCGTGGGAACCGGGCGGCCGGGTCTACGGCTTGCGGGCCATCCCGGCGGCGATGAGACGCTCCCAGACGGTCAACTCCCGTTCCCCGCCGCCGTCGTGCGTACCGCCGGCCGCCTCGGGACGCCACAAGGACGCCGGCACTATCCCCGGCTCCAGGATCTCCAGTCCGTCCAGCAGGGCCTCGATCTCCGCGTCCGTCCGCCACCGGCCCCGGCCGAACGTCGCCTGGAGGACCTTCTCGGCCTCCGCCGTCTCCGGGTTGTTCCCGGAGCGGAAGTGGCTGACGAAGAAGAGGCTCCCGGACGGCACTTGGCCGCGCCAGTAGCGGACGATCGCGGCGGGGTCCTCGTCGTCGTTGACGTGGTGGAGGATGGCGCTGAACATGACGGCGACCGGACGGTCGAAGTCGATCAGCTCCCGGGTGTCCGGGTGCCTGCGGATCCCCTCGGGGTCGCGCACGTCGACGGGTACGAACCGGGTGCGGTCGTTCTCCTCCAGCAGCGCCCGTCCGTGGACGAGGACCTGGGGATCGGTGTCGACGTACACCACCCGGGCCTCGGGTGCCCGCCGTTGCGCGACCTGGTGCACGTTGTCGGCAGTGGGCAGGCCGCTGCCGAGGTCGATGAACTGGCGCACCCCGGTGCTCGTCACGATCTCCCCCACCGCCCGCGTCAGCGCCGCGCGATTGGCGAAGGCGATCGCCGCCGAACCCGGGAGGTCGCGCTTGAACACGTCACCGATCTCGCGGTCCGCCGCGTAGTTGTCCTTGCCGCCGAGCAGGTAGTCGTAGACCCGGGCGATGCTCGGCCTGGTGCTGTCGATGGAGGAACTCTCTCCCGTCATGGCACCCATCCTCTCCCGCACGGGGGCACCCCTACCACCACTTCTTTGACCTTGACACCGTGACAAGGTCTTCACTGGCTGCCCAGGAGGTGGTCCCGATGACCATGGCGAGACAGGACACGGATGCCCTGCGAGGATTCGAGAGGCTGGCCGACCCGCGTGCGTCCGTGCGGCTGCGGGCGGCCCTCGCGGTCGGCACGGCACCGGACCCGCGCTTCGTGGACGGGCTCGTCGAGCGGTCCGCGGTCGAGCCGGAGTTCTTCGTCCGCGACATGCTGACCTGGGCGCTCACCCGTCATCCGGTGGCCGCGACGCTTCCCCCGCTGGTCCGTGAGGTGGGCTCGGAGCTCCCGCAGGCGCGCAGCCAGGCGCTGCACACGCTGTCCAAGATCGGGGACCGGCGGGCGTGGCCGGCGGTCACCGGGGCGGTGCTGTCCGACGCCGACGACGAGGTGGCGCGCAGCGCCTGGCGGGCCGCGGTCGTCCTCGTCCCCGAGGGCGAGGAGCAGGCTCTGGCCCGGTCGCTGGCCACGCAGTTGGGGCGCGGCGACCGGGAGACGCAGCTGAGTCTCAGCCGGGCGCTGGTCGCGCTGGGCGAGGCGGCGGGGTCGGCTCTGGAGGCCGCGGCGACCGCCCCCGCCCCGCACGTGAGTGCGCACGCCCTGGCCACGCGGCGGCTGCTGCGCGACCCGGACTCCGGGTTCGAGGCGGCGATCGAGGAGGCGAAGCGCGTCGTGGCCCTCGGCGGGTCCGGTCACGAGGGACGATAGAACGTGTTGATCGGTGAGGTGGCGCGACGGTCCGGGGTCAGTGCCCGCATGCTCAGGCACTACGAGTCGCTCGGCCTGGTGCGGCCCTCGGGCCGCACGGGCTCGGGGTACCGGGAGTACTCGCGTGCGGACATCCGGCGGATCTTCCACATCGAGAGCCTGCGGTCGCTGGGACTGTCGCTGCGCGAGATCGGCCGCGCGCTCGACGAACCCGGGTTCGCTCCCGCGGCGCTCGTGGACGACCTCATCCACCGCACGCGTGAACGGATCGCGGCGGAGACGGAGTTGCTCACCCGGCTGCGCCGGATCGACGCGGCGGGCCCGGCCGGCTGGGAGGACGTCCTGCAGGCCGTCGCGCTCCTCCAGGCACTGGGCTCGAAGAGCGCGGACGCACGCCAGCGGGCGGCCCTCTCCGCGGTCCAGGAGGCCGCGGTGCCGGTGGAGGCCCTGGTCGAGGCGGCGCTGAGCGAGACGGACACCAATGTCGCCGGAGCCCTTCGCTGGGCGCTGGCGCGATCGGGCGACGACGCCGCGGCACTGCTGGCCCGGGGCCTGGACTCACCGGTGGCCGAGGTGCGGGCGCGTGCCGTGCGGGCACTCGCCGAGCTGTCCGGCGCCGAGGCCACCGCGCGGCTGCGGCACGCCCTCGACGGAGGCGACGCCGCGGTCCGCGGGTACGCGGCCCTGGCGCTCGGGTCGCGCGGGGTGGGCGAGGCGGTGCCGACGCTGCTCGACATGATCGTGGCGGGACGGAACGACACCGACGCGGCCGACGCGCTGAGCGTGCTGGCGAGCGACACCGCGACGGCGGACCGGATCGCCGCCGGGCTCGTCGGCCGTCTCGCCGACGACACCACCGACGCGGCCGCGCGCGGCCGGCTGACGCAGGCGCTCGCGGGCATCCCGGGCACGCGGGCGTCCAGTGCCCTGGCGGAGCTGTCCCGGGACGGGGACCGCGCCGTCGCGCTCACCGCGACGTATCTGCTGCGGCTGCGCGCGGAGCCGTAAATGCTTCGACAGCGCGCCTCGCGCCGGGCAACATGGCCGCCCGTGACGAGCAGCCAGCTGTGGACCCGTGAGACCGCCGACCGCTACGACGCCGAGGAGGCGGAGACCGGGATGGGCTCCGCCGCCGTGCTGGGACCGACCCTCGACTTCCTCGCCGGGCTCGCCGGGGACGGCCGGGCACTGGAGTTCGCCATCGGGACCGGACGCGTGGGCGTCCCGCTGCGCGAACGCGGCGTGCCGGTGGCGGGCATCGAGCTCTCCGAGCACATGGCGGCGGTCCTGCGGCGCAAGGCCGCCGAGGAGACGCTGCCGGTGACCCTCGGGGACATGGCCACGACCGTGGTGCCCGGCGAGTTCACCCTGGTCTATCTCGTGTACAACACCATCTCCAACCTGCTCACGCAGGACGAACAGGTCGAGTGCTTCCGCAACGCGGCCCGGCATCTGAGCCCCGGCGGCCGATTCGTCATCGAGCTGGGCGTGCCACCGCTGCGGTTCCTGCCGCCCGGGCAGGTCGCGGTGCCGTTCGACGTCTCCGAGCGGCACCTCGGCTTCGACACCTTCGACCTGGTCGAGCAGATCCTCGTCTCCAACCACTTCACCCGCGACCCCGGCGACGGCTCCTACCGCCGGGACAACTCCCGGCACCGGTACGCCTGGCCGGCGGAGCTGGACCTGATGGCCCGGATCGCCGGACTCGAGCTGGAGCGACGCGTCGCGGACTGGGACGGGTCCGCGTTCACCGAGGACTCGGCGAAGCACATCTCCGTGTGGCGCAAGCCGGCCTGAGGCGGGGTGGGGACGGGGTCGTCCGCGTCCGGCGGTGCTCCGGGCGGCTCGCGCCGTGCTCAGTCGGTTCCCAGGGCCTTGCGCAGCACGTGGACCGCCTGCTCCACGGCCGCGCCGGCCGCCCGGGTGCCGCGCACCGGGTTCAGCATCATGAAGTCGTGCAGGACGGCGTTGTAGCGCACGCTCGTGGTCGGCACACCGGCCCGGACCAGCTTGCGCGCGTAGGCCTCGCCCTCGTCGCGCAGCACGTCGTTCTCGTCGACGACGACGAACGCCGGGGGCAGGCCCCGGAGTTCCTCCTCGGTGGCGCGCAGGGGCGAGGCGGTGATCTCGGCGCGCTCGGCGGGGTCGGTGGTGTAGGCGTCCCAGAACCACTCCATGGCCTTGGCCGTCAGATGCGGTCCGTGGGCGAAGGTCCGGTAGCTCTCGGTGTCCTGGGCCGCGTCGGTGACGGGGTAGTACAGCGACTGGTGCAGGAAGGTCACGTCGCCCCGCCGCTTGGCCAGGTGGGTGAGCGCGGCGCTCATGTTGCCGCCGACCGAGTCACCGGCGACCACCATGCGGGAGGCGTCGAGGCCCTTTCCGGCGCCCTCCGCGGTGATCCACCGGGCGGTGGCGTAGCCCTGCTCGACGGCGACGGGGTACTTCGCCTCCGGGGAGCGGTCGTACTCGACGAAGACCAGGGCCGCATCGGCGCCCACCGCCAGCTCGCGCACCAGGCGGTCGTGGGTGCCGGCGTTGCCGAGGATCCAGCCGCCGCCGTGCATGTAGAGGATCACGGGCAGGGTGCCGGTGCGGCCCGCGGGCCTGATGATGCGGACCCGTACATCGCCGACGCCGGCCGGGACGGTGGTCCACTCCTCGTCCACCTCGGGCTTCTCGACGGGCTGCGCCTGTACGTCGTCGAGCAGCTTGCGGGCGCCGTCGACGCCGAGTTCGTACAGCAGCGGCGGCTTGGCGGTCGCGTCGGCGAATTCCTGCGCGGCGGGTTCGAGGACGATGTCGCTCACGTCGTGCTCCTTCGGGGGGTGGGCTGCGGAGACCTTCCACCCATGAGACCGAGTCGCGAACCGATGTGTGACGCGTCGCGCAAGGAGGCGGCCGTTGCCTCCCCATCGGGCGAAAGGGGCTCCGCCGTACGGCGGAACCCCCGCCCGGTCCGGCGCCGCGTGCGGACACGTACACCGGCCCGGCGTACGACCGGTAGTCACCTCGGCGCACCCCTTCGGGGGTTGTACGCCGTTGGCAGATGTTTACGGCTTTTCGCGGAGAAGATCACCGGAGGGTCCCGTCGGCACCCGGCACCGGCAGCGCCAGATGGTCGAGGTCTCCCGGTGGCGGCGTGCTCACCGGCCACAGCGGGGCGGGCGTGCCGTCGGCGACCGCGGCCGGGGCGTCGGTGAGCCGCATGCGCTCGCGCAGGCGGCCGTAGAAGTCCATGGGCCCCAGCCGCACCGCCCGCAGCCGCCGGGGAGCGGCGTAGACGCCGAGCCAGTCACCGGGATCGAGCACGCCCCGCAGCTGTCCGTCGATGCTCACGGCGGCCCGGCCCGACCGTTCGAGGATCCGCAGCCCGACGGGCTCGTCCGGTGCGGTGACCACGGAGCGGTCGAACGCCATGTGCGGGGCCACCGCGGTGAAGACGAGCGCTTCGGCGCGGGGCGAGACGACCGGGCCGCCCGCGGCGAAGCTGTAGGCGGTGGATCCCGTCGGGGTCGCGACGAGCAGCGCGTCGGCGGAGTACGAGGCGAGCAGCCGGCCCGCGATGTAGACGCCGACGGAGATCTGCCGGTCCCGGGCCAGCTTCTCCAGCACGACGTCGTTGAGGGCCGTGACGTTCAGGGCGATGCCCCACTCGTCGCCGCTCTCGCAGTCGGTCCGCACCCGCGGGGGCGGCAGCAGGGGACCGCGCCCGTACCGCAGGAGCGCCTCCATCTCCGAGGGGATCTCCAGGAGCCGGGAGGCACGCAGAGTGAGCAGCATGCGGCTCTCCGGCTCCAGCCCGCCGTCCCGGACGGCGTCCAGGGCGGAGCGCACCGCCGGGGCGGGGACCTCGGTCAGGAACCCCACTCGTCCCAGGTCCACGCCCAGGATCAGGGCGTCGTTCTCCGCCGCCAGCCGTGCGCCGCGCAGGAAGGTGCCGTCACCGCCCAGGGTCACGACGAGGTCCGGGCCGCCGGCCGCGTCCACCTCCTCGCGGGCGCTGTGCCGCCCGGCATCGCTCCACACGTCGATGTCCGTGCAGGCGACGGCGTTCTCGTCGCACCACTCCCGGACCTCCCGTGCCGCTTCGGCGGCGCCCTCGCGACCGCCGTGGACCACGAGTCCGACCCGCTCGATCGTCACCGCTGCCTCCTGCCGCCGGGCCGTGCTCCTGGAACCGCGATCGGCGAAATCCTCGCCGACCCTCGTGGCCGGGCGGGCCGCGACATGCCGGGGCACTCTCTCCCGTCCGGTGAGTCGCGCATCAGGTACCGAGTAGGTACCATGCCCGTATGCCATCACTGAACGTGACCTTCACCGAGGAAGAGATGGAAGGCGTCCGCGCCGCCGCCGCGGCGGAGGGCAAGAGCCTCAAGCAGTACATGCACGACCTCGGTGTCCGCGAGATGCAGCGCAAGCGGTTCGTCGCCGGGGCCGTCTCGTGGGCGGACCGGCTGCGCGCCGAGTTCGACGAGGCCTTCCCGGACGAGATCCCCCCGTCCCAGCGCGGCGAGGGAGTCACCGCCGCCTGATGAGCGAGCCCCTGTACATCGATGTCCCCTGGCTCCTGGACGTCCAGGACGCCGCTCTGGACAACGAGGACGTGTCGGTCACGGACTATTCGGCCCTGGTCGCGGCGGTGGCCCGCCACAGGACCCGGATGCCTACCCTGGCCGCGTCCAACCCCGACAGCGCCTGGCGCGCCGCCGCGCTCCTGCACACGGTGGTGCGGCTCGAACCGCTCCCCCACCGCAACAGCCTCTTCGCGGCCTTCGTCACCGGTCAGTACATGGACCAGTCCGGAGAGGGAATCGACCCGCCCTACGGGGCACTGTCCGACCTGATCAGAAAGGTCCGCGAGACCCGGCTGAGCATCTACGACATCGCCGGCGTGCTCCGTTCCTGGCGCATCTGACCGCGGGCGCCGCCGGAGCCGGGGACGTCACATCCCGCGCCAGATGTTGTCGAACGCCGCTTCCTCGATGCTGCGGCGCTGCCGGATCGCGGCCAGTTCCACCACGGCGTCGTTCACCGCGGCGAGTACCGTCGCGACCCGGTCGTCCTCGGGGTCCGCCACCTCGTCGGCCGACTCGTGCCGGACGCCCACCGCGGCCGCGAGGCCCGCCAGTACGGGGTCTCCACCGGACCAGCGGTCCGTGGCGCGCCGACGGGCCGCCGGATCGGCCGGGGCCGGACGGCCGGTGCCGCCGCGTGCTTTCCGTCGCAGGCGGCTCTTGCCGCCCTCGTCCGCTCCCGCGGCCGCGAGGTACTGCGCCGCCAGGCCGTCGCCCCGGCGCCACAGCCAGTCCGTCACGGACTCGGCCGGGTCCCCGCCGAGCAGGGACGCCGCCGCGTCGAGCAGCCGGTCACCGGACGCGGCCCGCGACCCCGGCCGCAACAGGACGCCGTCCAGCGCGACCGTCCCCGCCTCCATCAGGTCGATCAGTTCCGCTCCGGCCAGGGCCAGCGACAGGTCGCCGCGCTCGACCGGATAGTCGGAGGGGACCTCGAGAGAGACGATCGTCAGGTCGTGCGCCATGGTCATGCGGATCTCCACATCTGTCAGATCTGCTGCGACACACCGGCCGCGATCCCGTCAGCCTACCCACGGCCCCAGTTTCTCGGGGTTGCGGACCGCCCAGATGCGGGTGACGCGGCCGTCGGCGACGTCGAAGGCCGCGACGGTCATGACGGCACCGTCGCGCCGGGCCACCAGACCCGGCAGCCCGTTGACCGAGCGCTCCAGGAGTTCGAGTCCCGGGGCCTTGTCGGCGATGGCGGCCATGTACTGGGCGATCCGGGCGCCGCCCTCGATCGGGCGCAGGACGGTGCCGACCGTGCCGCCGCCGTCGGCGGTCATGACCGCGGCCGGGTCGAGGAGGTCGACGAGGGCCGCGATGTCCTTGGTCTGCCACGCCTCCTTGACCTGCCGCACCACGTCGGCCCGCACCGCGGCCGGCGTCTGCGGAGCCGGCGCGACGCGCACCCGGCGCCGGGCCGAGGCCGCGAGCTGCTTGCAGGCCGCGGGGGTCCGGCGGAGGATGCCCGCGATGTCGGCAAAGGGGTAGCGGAAGACGTCGTGGAGGACGAAAGCGACCCGCTCCGCCGGGGTCATCGACTCCAGGACGACGAGGAAGGCCATGGTCACCGACTCGTCCAGGACCATCTGGTCGGCGGGGTCGGCGGAATCGGCGCCGTGCCCGTGGCCCCGCTCGGCGTGGGCGGGGAGCGGATCCGGCAGCCACGCGCCGACGTAGCGCTCACGCCGGGCCCGCGCCGAACCGAGCGCGTCCAGACAGACCCGGCCCGTCACGGTCGTCAGCCACGCCCCCGGGGACGCGATCTCCTCCCGCCGGCTCCGGGGCAGCGCGTACCAGCGGGCGTAGGCCTCCTGCACGGCGTCCTCGGCCTCGGCCAGCGAACCGAGCAACCGGTAGGCGACATTGATCAGTTGACGCCGTTCCCCGACCGTCGCGTCGGTACTCGTCCCAGCCGTCCCCATACCCGAGCGCCCCCTCGCCTTACCTTTCACCGGCCCGCGTCGTCGGACTGGTGAGACCTTACCGATCCACTGCCCCCGGGGGCGGAAATGGGGACCGCGGCATGGCAACCCAGGCGACGGCGCAGCACCGACTCTCGTTCCTGCGGATCGCGATCGCCCTGCAGACACTGACCATCTTCCTCCAGGCGGTCTCCGCCGGACTGCTGCTGACCGCGTCCTACGGGGAGACGCTGCACAGCGTCGGAGCCCGGGTGATGTACGGGGCGTCGATGCTGTACGTGCTCGCGGCGGTGCTGGCGTGGAGGCCGGGCGGCGGCTCGCTGCGGCCGGTCCGGCACGCCTGCGGCTTCCTCTTCCTCGCCTCGGTCCAGGTCGTGCTCGGCATCGCGCACGTTCCGTCGGTCCATCTGCCCCTGGGGGTCCTGATGTTCGGACTGAGCGTGCTGGCCCTGGCGCGGCGTTGAGCGCACTCACGCCTGCGGGGTCGTCCCCGGTCGCCGGGCGTGGCGGAGGCAGGAGGCGGCCACCACGAAGGGCCACAGCGACTGGAGAGACGTCACGACGCGTTCGGCGACGCCGGCGTCACCGTGTCGCCGCATCTCGATCAGGAACCACACTCCACCGGCGGCCATCAGGGTCGTCACGACGATCGAGGGTGCCAGGCGCAGCGCCCAGGGAGCGGCCGGACCTCCGTTGACGGCCAGCAGGGGCCAGACCGCCAGGAGCGTGAACCCGACCACCACCACCGCGCCGTGCCGCAGGGAGCCCCCGCTGCTGGGCGCGGGGAGCGCCACCAGGACCAGCGCGGCGAGTCCGCCACCGCCCAGCGCCACGCGTCCGGCGGTGGCGGCGGGCCGCAGCCCCCAGGCGGTCAGCAGGTGGCAGACGCCCAGGGCCAGGAACGCCGCCGTCATCACCCAGAATCCGGCGGCTCCGTACGACCCCAGAACGCTGATGGTCTGCGTGACGGGGTCGTAGGAAGCCCCTTCGGCATACGCGGCGCCGGTCCAGCCTGCGATCAGCAGTACGGGTGCGCATCCCGACGAGAGCAGGACCCATCTGGGAACAAATCGCATCGGGCCACCATAAAGCGGGTGACCATGGGGTGCACCGCATGCACCGCCGTGCTCCCGGACCTCACACGGGCGGGTCGAGTGCGCGGAAGTACGTCCAGCTGGTCTCGTTCGGCTCGCTCCACTTCTCCGGGGCCCGTGCGAACCGCGGGTGGTGGTCGGCGATGTGGGCACGGGTGCGCTCGGGCACCTCCGTGTACGAGCCGAGCTTGCGGCCCCGGCAGTGGTAGGTGAGGCCGCCGGGCCGCGCGCCGCGGGCCATCCACGGGACCCACGGGGACATCCGGGTCCACGACATGGTCGCCGGGACGCCGGGGTCCGGGCCGGCCAGGTCCTCGCGGCGGGCGAAGAACTGGAAGAGTTCCAGGGCCCGGTACGTGTCACCGGCCGAGTGACGGGGGTACTGGGCCGCCGGCAGGGGCGAGGGGTGGGCGAGCGGGATCTCCAGGCTGAAGCAGACCTGGTCGCCGAGGTCGGTCGTCGGGACCGGGAAGGGGCGCCACTTCTGGTTCGCCGGGTCGTTCCAGACGTGCACCACCGGCAGGTCCCGCCAGGTCTCCAGGATGTCGCCGGTGCCGGGGTCCAGGTAGAACGCGGCCTCACGGGTGAGCAGCCGGTAGGAGTCCGGGCCGTCCTCGGCGTCGTGGACGAGGCGGGCGACGTTGACGCCTTCGAAGCCGAAGAGGCGCTCGTAGGGCTCGTCGGGCGCCCATGCGAACACACTTCCGGACCACCAGTACGTGACCTCCTCGCCGTCGAGGGAGGCCCGGGTTCGGGCGAGGGAGCGGAGCGACTGCGCGGGTGTCGTCATGGGACGTACTCTGCGCGACCGCCGCCCCCGCAGGCCGGGAATCGGGGCGGCCCGCCCGATGAATTCGGGCGGCCGATCGGGTCTCCCCTGTATGACTCGCATCATCGCGGACATCTCGATCTCCCTCGACGGCCGTGTCACCGGGCCCGATCCCGGCCCGGGCAACGGTCTGGGCACCGGCGGCGAGGCCCTGCACACCTGGGCGTTCTCCGACGATCCCGAGGAGCGCCGGATCGTGCGCGAGACGACCGCCCGGTCGGGCGCCGTCGTCCTCGGCCGCCGGCTCTTCGACCTGGTGGACGGGCCGGGCGGCTGGGACGACACGGTCGGCTACGGCGCCGCGGAGGTCGGCAGGCCGCCGTTCGTCGTCGTGACGGCCTCGCCACCGGAGTCGGTCCGGCTCACCGGCCTCGACTGGACGTTCGTCACGACCGGTCTGCCCGACGCCGTCACCGCGGCGCGCGAGCGCGCCGAGGCGGCTTCCGCGGACCTCGGCCGGGACCTCGACGTCGTCCTGATGGGCGGCGGGGCCCTGATCGGCTCCGCGCTCGACGCCGGGCTGGTCGAGATGCTGTCCCTGCACCTGGCTCCCGTCGTGCTGGGCTCCGGAACGCCGCTGTTCACCGGCAAAACACCGCACACGCTCGTCCGGCGGAGCGCCAACCCCACACCGAACGCCACGCACCTGCTCTACGAACTCCTCTGACGTGCGCCGCGACGGACCCGCACCGCCGAGCCCGGCGGCCTGTTGACGGGGACGGGCCCGGCCCCTACGGTGCCCTCACCGCGCGACCCGCGCTCGGTGCCGGGGGTCCCCGAGGGGATGGTGGCAGGGCGATGAAGGCAGTGGTCCAGGAGCGGTTCGGTCCCCCGGACAGCCTGCGGCTGCGGGACGTGGACCGGCCTCACGCCGGTGCCGGCCAGGTGCTGGTGCGGGTGCACGCCGCCGCGGTGAACCCCTACGACTGGCACATGCTGCGCGGAGACCCGTACGCGGCACGGATGCTGGGCGGCATGGGACTGACCCGGCCGAAGCACCGGGTGGGCGGCATCGACGCGGCGGGGGTGGTGGAGCGGGTCGGCGCGGACGTGCGGGGGCTCGTCCCCGGCGACCGGGTCATGGGGTTCTGCCCGGGAGCCTTCGCCGAGTACGCGTGCACCACCGCACCGATGCTGGTGCCCGTGCCCGAGGGCCTGACCTTCGAGCAGGCCGCGGCACTGCCGATGGCGGCGGTGACCGCCCTGCGCGGCATCCGGACCGTCGGTCGCGTACGGTCCGGGCAGCGGGTACTGGTCAACGGGGCGGGCGGCGGCGTGGGCACCTTCGCGGTGCAGATCGCGGCGGTCCTGGACGCGGAGGTCACCGGGGTGTGCAGCGCCGCCGGCGCCGACCTGGTGCGTTCCCTGGGCGCCGCCCACGTCCTGGACTACGCCAGGGAGGACTTCACCGACGGGCGCGAGCGCTACGACGTCGTGCTGGACAACGTGGGCAACCACCCGCTGGGCCGGTTGCGCCAGGTGCTCACCCCGGCGGGCGTCCTGGTGGCCAACGGCGGCGGCTCCCCCGGCCGGGTGTTCGGGGCGATCGGCGCCATGCTGAAACTGGCGGCGGCCAACGCGGTCACGCGGCAGAGGCTGCGTCCGATCCTGCCGGCGACCCCGGACGGGCCGGTCCACGAGGACCTTCTCGCCGTCGCCGCGCTCGTCGACGCCGGGCAGGTCACGCCCGTGGTCGGCCGGACCTTCGCCCTGGCCGACACCGCGCGGGCGGTGCGGCACGTCGAGGAGGGCCACGCGCGCGGCAAGACCGTCGTCACCGTGGCGTAGGCCTCCCCCGGGCCGAGTCGCCGTACCCCTGCGTCAGTGGAAGCCGGTACGCGCGGCCGTGACCTCGACGGTGTCCTTCACCAGGGCCAGTGCCGCCCCCACCGGGCTCGACCGCCCACCGCTCACCGTCACGTCCCCCGCGTCCGGACAACCGAACACCACGGCCTTCTCGGGCCCGGTCAGTGCGTGCAGCGGGTCGCCCGGTTCGGTCTCCTCGAGCCGTACGCGCACGACGCCGGGCTCGGCCAGCGACGCGCCGGCGACCGCCCGCAGCCGATGGGACCGGGCGGCCGCTGCCAGGGCACGGCTCGCCGTGCTCCCGTCCACCGGCTCCGCCCGCACCCGCACCCCGGCGGGGTCCCAGCCCCAGGCCAGCGCGGCCAGCAGCCGCACCTTGGTGGCGGCGTCCTCGCCCGACAGGTCCGCCGAGGGATCCGCCTCCGCGATGCCCCGCAGCCCGGCGGCGCGGATCGCGTCGCCCAGCGTCTCGCCCTCGGCCAGGCGGTCGAGCACGAAGGTGGCGGTGCCGTTGGGGCAGGCGCGGATCGTCCGGCAGTCCAGCCCGCGCAGGGACGTGCGCGACAGGTCGCCCGCCGGGAGGGCCGCCCCGGTGGCCCCGGAGATCCTGATCATGCTGCCGCCCGCCCTGGCGGCCGCGTCGAGGTCTTGCCAGTGCGTGAGCAGATGGCTCTTGGTGGCCGTCACCACGTGGATGCCCCGGCGCAGTGCGGCCAGGGCCTCCTCGGCGGCCCGCTCCCGCAGTCCGGGCGAGGACGGGACGGCCTGGACGAACACCCGCGCGCCGGTGCGGTCGAAGGTCTCGTCCAGCGGCCTCGCGGGACCCCACCGCGAGCGCGGCGGCACCGACCCGTCCGCGTCCGGCCGGCACTGGGCCGCGCTCGCGCGTACGGCGGCCACCCGCGGTCGTACGCCGTGACGGCGTGCGAGCGCCTCTCCGTCCCGGGCCAGCCGGTCGGCGAAGGCCTGCCCGACCGGGCCGTACCCGGCGAGGACCACAGCGGTCGGAGTCGCTTCATCCATGGATTCGGGATCCTCTCACACGACCGGCCGGGAAAGGGCCCGTCAGCGGGGCGGTCGTACGAGGCCGGAGCGGTAGGCGTGGACGACGAGCTGAGCCCGGTCCCGGGCGCCGAGCTTGGTCTTGGCGCGCTGGACGTGGGTGCGCACGGTCAGCGGGCTGAGGAAGAGCTCCGCCGCGATCTCCTTGTCGGACTTGCCGTCCGCGACCATGGCGGTCACCTCTCGCTCGCGGGCGGTGAGGGCGGCCAGGTCCTCGGGCGGCACGGGGGACGCCCCGGGGTCGGGGGAATCGAGGAACCGGGTGATGAGGCTGCGGGTGGCCGCGGCGGACAGGAGGGCGTCGCCGGCGGCCACCGTGCGGATGCCGTCGAGGAGTTCCTCGGCCGTGACGTCCTTGCCGAGGAACCCGCTCGCCCCGATGCGCAGCGCCCGGGCGACGTGTTCGTCGGTCTCGAAGGTGGTGAGGATGAGGACCCGGGTGCCCCGGAGGGCCGGGTCGGCGCAGATCTCGGCGGTGGCGGCGAGGCCGTCGGTGCCGGGCATGCGGATGTCCATGAGGACGATGTCGGGTCGGTGGGTGCGGGTCAGCTCGACGGCGTCCCGGCCGTCGGCGGCTTCGGCGACCACGTCCATGTCCTCGCTGGAGTCGATCAGGATGCGGAAGGTCGCCCGCAGCAGGGCCTGGTCGTCGGCGAGCAGCACGCGGATCGTCATGAGGGCTGTTCCCTTGGTGGTGGCGGGGCGGGGAGTTCGGCGGTGACGGCGAAGCCGCCGTCCGCGAGGGAGCCCGCGCTCAGTCGTCCGCCGGAGGTCTCGGCGCGTTCCCGCATGCCGAGGAGGCCGAAGCCGCCGCCGGGGCCCGGCGGGCGCGGGGTGGCGCCGCCGTCGTCGGTGACCGTGAGGGTGAGGCGGTCGTGGGCGTAGGCGAGGTGCACGTCGGCCGTGCCGGCGTCGGTGTGCTTGGTGACGTTGGTGAGGGCCTCCTGCACGATCCGGAAGGCGGTCAGGTCGACTCCGGGCGGCAGGGGGCGCCGTGTGCCCCGGACGGTGACGGTGACGTGGAGTCCGGCGGAGCCGAACGCGGAGACCAGTTCGGGGAGTCGGCCGAGCCCCGGGGGCGGTCGCAGGTCGTCTTCGGGGTCGTCGGCGTCGTCCGGCCTGCGCAGGAGGCCCACGGTGGCCTTCAGTTCGCGCAGTGCCGACGCGGTGGTGCCGGTGAGGTGCGTGAGGATCTCGTGGGCCTGCTCGGGGTGGCTGCGGGCGAGGTGGGCGGCGGTGCCGGCCTGGGCGTTGGCCAGCGCCATGTGGTGGGCGACGACGTCGTGCAGTTCGCGGGCGATGCGGATGCGTTCCTCGGCGACGCGGTGCCGGGCCTCCTCCTCGCGGGTGCGTTCGGCGTGCTCGGCCCGGGTGTGGACGGCGTGGAGGTACGCGCGGCGGCTTCGGACCGACGTGCCGGCCAGAACGGGAAACAGCATCCAGGCGACCGGGGGCAGGCTCTCGGCGGCCCACGGCTGACCGTCGCGCCCGGCGAGCAGCGCGGCCGGAACGATCAGCGCGACGGCTCCGAGATACGAGGCGTAGGCCGCTCGCTGCGGGGTGCGGACCGCCGCCTCGTACAGCGCCACCAGCACCGGCGTCAGCAACAGCACCAGGACCGGATAGCCCACCGCCACGGACACGGCGGCGCAGGCGGCGGTCATCAGGACCGCCGCTCGCGGGTGGTCGCGGCGCCGGAACAGGCCGGCGGTGGCCGCGAGTGCCAGGGGCTGGCCCGCCCACCAGCCGGGGTCTGACTCCACGTACTGCCGGCTCGTGGCAACGAGCACCAGCAGCAGGAAGGCCGCCTCGACGAGGTGCGGGTGACCGTCGGCGTACCGTCGCCAACTGCTGAGCATGAGTTCCTCCTCGGACCAGGATCGCCGATGCGGCCCGCGCACGTCGCAAGGGCCGCCCGCGGCAGACACGGGCGGCCCTCCCCGGGCGCGGTTCAGAGGCGCACCGGGTCCTGCTCCTCGACGCCGGGACGGGCCGCGAGCGTCGGGGCGGGGCTCCTGCGGCTGAGGGCCTCGCCCTCCACGTCGACCCGCGGGAGCAGCCGGTCCAGCGGTCGTGGCAGCCACCACGCCCGCTTGCCGAGCAGGACGAGGACGGCGGGCACGAAGGCCATACGGACGACGAAGGCGTCGAACAGGACGGCGGCGGCCAGGCCGAAGCCGACCATCTTGAGCAGGGTCTCACCGCCGGTCATGAAGCCCGCGAAGACGGACATCATGATGACCGCCGCGGCGGTGACGACCCGGCCGCTGTGGCGGAACCCGGTGGCGACGGCCTCCGCCGGCCGCTCCCCGTGGATGACGGCCTCCCGCATCCGCGACACGAGGAACACCTGGTAGTCCATGGCGAGTCCGAAGACGATGCCCACCAGCATGAGCGGCATCGTGCTCATGATCGGTCCGGTCTCGTCGATGCCCAGGAGTCCCGCGCCGTGGCCGTTCTGGAAGACGGTGACGAGTACGCCGAAGGACGCCCCCACCGACAGCAGGAAGCCGAGGGCGGCCTTGAGCGGTACGAGTACGGACCGGAAGACCACCAGCAGCAGGAGGAAGGCCAGGCCGACGACGACCAGCAGGTACGGGATCAGGGCGTCCGTCATCTTCTGGGCGACGTCGATGTTGAGCGCGGTGGTGCCGGTCACCTCGAAGGTCGTGCCGGTGGCGGACTCCGTCGCGAGGCGCTCGTCGCGGATGGTGTGGACGAGCTCCTTCGTTCGCTCGCTGGTCGGCGCGGTGGAGGGGACCGCCCGGATCACCGCGGTGTCCTTCGCGGCGTTGAACCGGGGCGGCGACACGGAGACGACTCCCTCGGTACCGGCGATCTTCTCGGAGACCGCTGTGACTGCGGAGCGCGGGTCGTCGGCCCGCCGGGCGTCCACGACGATGGTCAGCGGGCCGTTGAACCCGGGACCGAAGCCGTCCGCGAGGGCGTCGTACGCCCGGCGTTCGGTGGTGGACGTGGGCTTGGCCTCGTCACCGGGCATGCCGAGCCGCAGGTCCAGCGCCGGTACGGCGAGAGCGCCCAGTACGGCCACCGAGCCGAGCAGCACGGGTACCGGGCGGCGCCGGACGAACCGGGCCCACCGGGCGGCCCACTGCCCGCTCTCCCCAACCGGCCGGGCGGCACCGGGTTTCGCCCCCTTGCGTACGCGGCGGGCCAGCACGGCGTCGGGCCAGAAGCCGAACAGCGCGGGCACCAGGGTCAGTGTGATCAGCACCGCGCAGACGACCGCGCCGGCGGCGGCCAGGCCCATCCTCGTCAGGGACGGGACTCCGATCACCGACAGACCGGCCAGCGCGATGACCACGGTGAGTCCGGCGAAGACGACCGCGGATCCGGCCGTGCCCACGGCCAGCCCCGCGGCCTCCTGGGCCGGGTGCCCCTTCGCCCGCTCCTCGCGGTAGCGGGAGACGACGAGCAGGGCGTAGTCGACACCCACCGCGATGCCGATCATCGTCGCGAGGTCGCTGTCGGTCGCGGACAGGCCGAGGGCGCCGCCCAGCGCGATGATCGAGGCGAGCGTGAGGGCCACGCCGACGACCGCGGTGATGAGCGGCACCCCGGCGGCGGCGAGCGACCCGAAGGTGATCAGGAGAACCAGCGCGGCGATGCCGATGCCCAGGAACTCACCGATCCCGGTGGACGGCTCGCCCGCCAGGGCGCCGCCCCCGGCCTCGACGGTCAGGCCGGCCTGCCGGGCCTTCTCCACCGCTTCCGTGAGATCTTCCCTGCTGGCGTCGGTGACGTTGTCGTCGGTCACCTTGTAGGTGACGGTGGTGTAGGCCGTGGACGCGTCCTCGCTGACCGTCGACGCGTCGAGGGGGGCCGACACCGAAGCGACCTGCGGCCCGTCGGCCACCTCGGCCACCAGGGCGTCGATCGCCGTCCGGTACTCGGTCGCCGTGACCTTGCCGCCGTCCGGTGCGACGAGGACGATCCGGGCACTCGAACTCTCCGCCTCGGCGCCCGGGAACCGCTCGTTGATGAGGTCGAAGGCGTGCTGGGACTCGATCCCCGGCATCGAGTCCGAGTCGTCGGCCGCCTCGCCGGCGCTCATGGCGCCGAGCACGACGCCGAGGACGACGGCCGCCCACGCCAGGGTCACCCACCGGCGCCGTCGAAAGGCGCCACGGCCCAACCGGTACAGCAAAGTTGCCATGGAGAGGTCTCCGCATCTGATCTGGGGAACCTCTCCAGACTCACCGGGCGGCCACCGTCCCGTCGTCGTCCGCACCGACCGTCGCGTGTACTCACTTTCGAGTACCGCGGCAGTGGTCGGACGCCCGGACGGTGAGACCCGGGCGGCCCTCAGGTGTCCGCCGTCCCGGCCGCGCAGTACGTCGCGCCCTACGCCGGGCTCACCACGCGAGGCCCGCCAGGTGCGCGGCGACCCGCGCGCGGTCCCAGGCGCCGTCGGCGACGACCACGCGGTAGGCCCGAGCGAGGGTCTCGCCCGGTGGCAGGACCAGTTCCTCGTGGAAGGCCCAGGAGGGTGCGACCGCGGCGAAGGGGTCGCTGCGCACGAACCAGTGGGCCGGGTGGGTGCCCTTCTTGCCCGAGTGGTCGTTGGAGGGGGCGTGTTCGAAGACGAGCGTGGCGTGGCCGTCCCGTCCGTCGTGCTCGCCGACGTAGGCCAGCCAGCGGGCGCTGGAGCCCATCGGGTCGGCGTGGGCGGGCTCGCCGGACTCCGCGCCGGCGAGGGGCTCCGCGCAAGCGGGGGACTCCGCCGTGAAGACCCGGCCGCCGCGGAAGGCGCGGGGCCCGCGCCAGAACAGCCCGGTGTAACCGGCGGCGGGGCGTCCGTGGGTGGTGGGGCTGCCGAACCGCAGTGGTTCGGCGCGCCGGTTGGTCACCGCGGACGTCCAGGTGAGCGTCCAGCTGCCGGTGTCCGGGTCGACGTCGCGGACCTCGATGCGGCGCCTCTCCTCGGCCCACAGCTCGCCGCCGTGCGGGTGCCAGGTCAGCTGCTCGGCGATGACGGCGCGGTCCGCCTCGGCGCCGACCTCCTCGAAGGACACGTGGGCCATCGAGCCGACCCGCTCCGGCAGCGCGCGGTAACCCTCGCCGTGCACATAGGTGTTGCCGCCCCACAGGTTCTGTCCGGACAGGTGGGAGGCGGTCAGTTGGAGCCCCTTGTGCCAGCGGTGGTCGTTGGGGCGGTAGTCCGTGACGATTGCGCCGGACAGGGTCCGGACCGGGTGGAGGTACGGCTTGGGCGCCTCCCACGCGGCCTCGGGGCGGTACACGTAGGAGAACAGCTCGGTTCCGGCCGCCCCGTGGGCCACGGTGACGCGGTCGCCGTGGACGTGGGTGAGTGAGAGCTTCATGGGGTCCTCTTCCTCCCGGCGGACATATGCCGCTGCACCGTCGGGCAACCAAGATAGCAAGCGCTTGCCACAAGGCGGCTCGCCGCGCCGCCTGGCCACTTGGGCACCGACGGGGGCAAGGACGAGTGCCCTCGTCGAGAGCACTCTCGCTCGGCGAGACACTGGGGCGCGCCTCGTGCCGCCCTAGGCTTTTTGACCATGGAAATCCCGAGACACCTCATCGAACTCCGGCGCGCCGTCGAGGCGGCGGACAACCGCTACCGCAGCAACAGGGGCGAGAACGCCACGGTCGCCCTGGCGGTCTGGTCCGACGCCACCGCCGCACTCGCCCGGGGCATCGCCGCCTACGCCGACGAGACCGGCGTACCGCACCGCGAGGTGGAGCTGGCCGTACAACGCGCGACGGGACGACGCACCCCTGCGCAGTAAACCCTCCCGGTGGGCCGTTGGCGGGCCATTGACGGGCCGTTGACAGTGAAGGCTAATGGCAGTAGCTTTTAGTTAATGCCGTTAGCCACACCGGGGAGTGACATGACCGAGCACCTTGCCGTCGACGGCGGCACGATCGCGTACGAAGTGACCGGGTCAGGCCCGCTGATCGTGCTCGCGCACGGCATGGGCGACAGCCGCGCCGCCTACCGCGCCATCGTCCCCCAGTTGGTGGCGGCGGGTCACCGGGTCGCCGCGGTGGACCTGCGCGGCTGCGGCGAGTCGAGCGTCGACTGGCCGGAGTGGAGCCGCACCGCCATGGCCGGCGACCTGATCGCCCTGATCCGCCACCTGGGCGGCCCCGCCGTACTGGTCGGCCACTCGGCCTCGGGGGGCGCCGCCACCATCGCCGCGGCCCGGGAGCCCTCCCTGATCACGGCGGTCGTCGAGCTGGCACCGTTCACCCGCAAGCAGTCGGTGCGGCTCGGCGACCTGCGGGTGAAGCGGTTCCGGCGGGGCATGCTCCGGCTGCTCGGCGCGGGCGTGTTCGGCAGCCTGCCCATGTGGCGCTCGTACCTCGACCTCGCGTACCCGGGCGTGAAGCCGGCCCACTGGAGCGAGCGGCTCGGCCGCATCGAGTCCCTGCTGCGCGAGCCGGGCCGGATGAAGGCGATGCAGGCCATGGGCCGCAGCGCGCCGACGGACGCCGGCGCCCAACTCGGCAACGTCCGCTGCCCGGTCCTGGTGGTGATGGGCACCCTCGACCCGGACTGGGCCGACCCGCACGCGGAGGGGTCGGCCGTCGTCGCGGCCCTGCCCTCCGGGCTCGGCCGCCTGGAGATGATCGAGGGCGCCGGACACTACCCGCACGACCAGTTCCCCGACGAGGTGGCCGCGCTCGTGCTCGCCTTCCTCCGCTCGGACGCCGCCCGTGCCTAGGGCGGGCCTGGATCCGGATGCCGTGGTCGCGGCCGGTGCCGCGCTGGCCGACGAAGTGGGCTTCGCCAACCTCACGATGGGCCTGCTGGCCGAGCGGGTCGGCGTACGCACCCCGTCCCTGTACAAGCACGTGGGCGGCCAGGACGACCTCGCCCGGCGGATCGCGGTCCGCGCCCTGAACGAGGCCGCGGACGCCGTCGGCGGCGCCGTCCAGGGGTACGCGGGGCGGGACGCCCTGGCGGCCGCCGCGCGCGCGTTCCGCGCCTTCGTCCTGGAGCACCCCGGCCGGTACGCCGCGACGATCGGCCCGGAACCCTCGGGGCCGGACGATCCGCTGGCCGTCGCCGGGCAGCGGCTGCTCGGCGCGTTCACCGCGGTCCTGCGCGGCTACGACCTCAAGGACGGCGACGTGAACCACGCGCTGCGCCTGCTGCGCAGCCTCTTCCACGGCTTCGCCACGCTGCAGGCCTCGGACGGCTTCCAGTGGAGCACCGACGTCGACGACAGCTTCGAGTGGCTCATCGCCTTCGCCGACCGGGGCCTGCGCACCCTGTGACACCGGCGGGCGTCAGCCGAGCGGCACGTCCGCGGAGCGGCTGCGTACGGCGTCGAGCGCGGCGAGGGACGACGCGTCCAGGGCGATCCCGCCCACGGCGAGGTTCGCGTCCAGATGACCGGCGTCGGCGGTGCCGGGGATGAGCAGCACGTTCGGGGCGTGGTGGAGCAGCCAGGCGAGACCCACCTGGGCCGGTGTCACGCCGAGCGCCCCGGCCACGGTGTGCACGGCGGGCTCGTCGGCGACCTTGGGCATGGCGGGGAACGCGCCGCCGAGCGGGAAGTACGGCACCCAGGCGACGCCCTCGGCGGAGCACAGCGCGAGCATCTCCTCGTCGTCCCGGCTCACGACGCTGTAGGCGTTCTGCACGCAGACGATGCCCGCCGTCAGGGCCCGGCGCAGTCCGTCCGGCGTCACGCTGCTCAGACCGATCGCACCGATCTTGCCCTCGTCGCGCAGCGCCGTCAGCACGGCGAGCTGGTCGTCGAGGTCGACCACCTGGTCGCCCTCCGCGCGGAGGCCGGGGCCGGTGTCGAGGCGGCGCAGGTTGACGACCGCGATCCGGTCGGTGCCGAGGCTCCTGAGGTTGTCCTCGACGCTCGCCCGCAGTTCCTCCGGTCGCTGTGCGGGGCGCAGCGGGAGGGGGCCGCCGGGGTCGGGGTCGGCGCCGACCTTGCTCACCACCACGACGTCGTCCGCGGGACGCAGCGCCTCGCGGATGACCTCGTTGACGAATCCGTCGCCGTAGAACTGTGCGGTGTCGAGGTGGTCGACGCCGTGTTCCACCGCGCGGCGCACGAGGGCGACGGCGGCGGCCCGGTCGGCGTGCAGGCGTTCGAGCTGCATCGCGCCGTAGCCGATGCGGGAGACGGTGCGGCCGGCGAGCACTCCGGCCCCGCCGGGGCGGGGGGTGCCGCCGTGCGTGGCACGGGTGGAGGAGGGGGTGCCGGTTGACGTCATGGGAAGTCCGTCCTCGTGCGATGATGACAGAAGCGGAGGACCCTCCGCTTCCATGACTGTAGCACTACCGGAGGATCCTCCGCTTTGAGTCCGGACCAGCAACCGAGCGCCGCCCCCGACCGGCCGGGCGGCGCCGAACGCCCGCTGCGCGCGCATGCGCGGCGCAACCGCGAGAAGCTCGTCGCCGCCGCGCGGGCCGCGTTCACGGCCGCGGACGACACCGTCCCGTTGGACGGCATCGCCCGTGCGGCGGGTGTCGGCATCGGCACGCTCTACCGCCACTTCCCCACCCGCGAGGCGCTGGTCGAGGCCGTGTACGCCGCCGAACTGGACGACGTCACGGCCAGTGCCGCCGCGCTGCTGGACACGCTGCCGCCCGAGCGGGCGCTGCGCGCGTGGATGGAGCGCTACGCGGCGTTCGTCGCGGCGAAACGCTCCATGCTCAACACCCTCCACAGCGGCTGGGCCTCGGGTCGCCTCGCGACGCCCGCCACCCGCGAGCGCATCACGGCCGCGATCGGCACCATGCTCGCGCAGGGGGCACAGGAGGGCTCGCTGCGCGGGGACGTGGCACCCGACGACGTCACCGCGATGCTGATCGGCGTGTTCCTCTCGACGGTCGACGACGAGCCGGAGCGCACGGAGCGCCTGCTCGATCTCGTCGTCGACGCCCTCAGGCCGCCGGGGAGTTCATGACCCGCGCCGGCGGGTCACCGGTCACCGGCGGGCCGAGGCCGCCAGCATCGGGAGGGAAACGATGTCGGCGAGGGCCTGCTGGCCGGCGATGTTCGCGTGGACGCCGTCGCCGGTGTCGTACGGCGGGTTGATGCTGTTCGGCCGTACCGGGTCTTCGAGCACCTGGTCGAAGGGGAGGATCCCGTCGCAGGTGCCGCCGCAGCTGTTCCACTTCGAGACGAACGTGCCGACGGCGTGCCGGTCGCGGTTGTGCTGGTCGGTGTAGCCGGGGCGAGGGGTGATGGGCGTGACGTACACCTTGATGCCCGCCGCGCGCAGTCGCTGGAAGACCTCCCGGTAACTCGCCTCGATCCGGGCGGCGTCGCAGCCGGCCGGGAGGTCGTTGGTCCCGTAGTAGTAGAGGACTCCCGTGACCCCGTGCAGCGACAGCACGTCGCGCTCCAGCCGGGCGGCGGCGTCCAGACCGCGGACGGACTCACCGATGCCCGGGCAGGTCGCGGCGCTCGTGGTGCCGCCGATGCCCGCGTTGGCGACGGCGAACTGCCGGGTGGGGGGCAGTTCGGAGGCGATCCGCCGGGCGAGGTCGTCGGTCCACCTCAGATCGGCGCCCGGGCGGCTGCAGCCCGGTCCGCAGTTCGTCGACCCGGTTCCGTCGACCACCGAACTGCCGTAGGCGACCAGGCTCCCCCGCAGGCGCGGGTTGCGTACGTCGACCGCGCTGACCAGGAGCGTGGAGCCGGTCGTTTCGGTGAACGCGGTGCCGTCCCGGTCGGCGGTGTGGTCGCCGGAGCCGGGCGGGGTCAGGTAGTTGGTGCGGAAGGCGCTGTCGTGGCGCCCCGGAGCCACCGTGCCGGAGACGGAGAGCGACACCGCGATGTCGTCCTGGGCGGCGGTGCGGAGCCCGGTGCTGTCGCTCCACACCTCACCGCCGGGCGGGACGACGACCCGGCGCCGGCCGTCGAACGTCACGGGACGCGGGCGCCCCTCCGTCGCGGCGTCCTTGCCGTCGCTGTGGGCCACCGTCGCCGCGTCGACGGTGAGCGGCGTCCCGCCGAAGGTGTTCTGGACGCGTATCCGGACCGCGTCACCTCCCTGGCTCAGGTGGGTGATCATGCGCATCGACTGGTCGCGCAGCGGTGTGGGCGCGGCGTTCTGCTGTGAGGCGGCCCAGGACGTGAACCAGGCGTTGCCGCCCGGCCGGCCGGCCTGCCCGGTACCGGCGGGAGCGGCGGCGGTGCTGGTGGACGCGGCCAGGACGGAGGACGCCAGGGTGAGTGCCAGGGCGGCCGCAACGCCTCTGGCCAGGGGCGCGCGGGCGGGGTCGAGTACTCGGGCAAGGAGACGGCGCATCGGTACCTGCCTTTCCGACGTGACGGGGTGCAGGGCTGGATCCTCCCCGGCCGTTCCCCGGCTCACGCCACTCGCGGCCCGGCGGTGCCTCGCGGTGCCCCGCGCACCGCCCGGCACGCCAACCCCGCGCCCCCGAGACCCGATTGCATCCGCCGTACACCGCGGCGGCGCCCCGGTGTCGCCCTTGCGACATGTCCCACCTGTGCCACCCGAATCGCATGACACCCCGTCTTCGCCAAGCTCATTCTGGCCAACGCACCAACTCGCATCGAACGCATGGGAAGGCAGCGCACTGATGAGACGGATCCGCCTGTTGGCCGCGATATCGGCCGGTCTGGCGCTGGCCGCCGGCGCCGTGGCCCCCGTACCCGCACTCGCGGGCACCCCGCGTCAGGACGCCGTCGCGCCTGCGACGGACCGGGGCACCGCGACGGACCGGGGCACCGCGACGGACCGGGGCACCGCGACGGTCAAGCTGATCACCGGTGACAGCGTGACCGTCACCCGGGCCGCGGACGGACGCCAGGCGGCGTCCGTCACGCCGGGGCCCGGGAGACGGGGCATCCTTTTCCGCACCCTTGAGCAGGACGGCCATGTGACGGTCCTCCCGTCCGACGCCGACGCCCTGGTCGCCGCCGGACGCCTGGACCGGGACCTGTTCGACGTGACGGCGCTCCTGGCGCAGCGGTACGACACCGCGCACACCGACGCGCTGCCGCTCATCGTGGAGCAGGCCGAAGGCGTGGCGGCCTCCTCCGTGAACGCGTTGACCGACCTGGGGCGGGACGCGTCGGTCCGTGAACTCGACAGCATCGACGCACGCGCCGTGCGGGTCGACGAGGCGGACCTCGGCCGGTTCTGGAAGCGGCTCGTCCCGGCCGGCGGGCAGCGCGCCAAGGCCGCGGCCACCACTCCGCGGGTGTGGCTGGACGGCCGGGTGGCCGCGTCCCTGGACCGCAGCACGGCCCAGATCGGCGCTCCGGACGTGTGGTCGGCCGGTTACCGGGGCGACGGCGTCAAGGTCGCCGTCCTGGACACCGGTGCCGACCAGAGCCATCCCGATCTCGCCGGCCGGGTCGCGGCGGCCAAGGACTTCTCCGGCAGCTCCGGCACCAACGACGTCTTCGGGCACGGCACCCACGTCGCCTCCATCGTCGGCGGCAGCGGCGCCGCCTCCGGCGGGAGCCGCCGAGGTGTCGCGCCCGCCGCGCAGTTGCTGGTGGGCAAGGTGCTCGGCGACGACGGCTTCGGCAGCGAGTCGCAGGTGATCGCGGGCATGGAGTGGGCGGCGGACCAGGGCGCCGACGTCGTCAACATGAGCCTCGGCTCCGCCGGGGCCACCGACGGCACCGATCCGATGAGCCAGGCGCTCAACGACCTCAGCCGGCGCACCGGCACACTGTTCGTGGTCGCGGCCGGCAACGAGGGCGAGCAGGGTCCCCGCACGGTCGGCTCGCCCGGGGCCGCGGACGCCGCGCTCACCGTCGGGGCCGTCGACCGGGACGATTCCCTCGCCCCGTTCTCCAGCCGCGGCCCGCGCCTCGGTGACGACGCGGTGAAGCCGGACGTCACGGCCCCCGGTGTGGGCATCGTGGCGGCCCGCGCGGCCGGGTCGGCGATGGGCGACCCGGTCGACGAGCACTACACCGCCGCCTCGGGCACCTCGATGGCCACCCCCCATGTGGCGGGCGCGGCCGCGCTCCTCGCCCAGCGCCATCCCGAGTGGACCGGCGCGCAGTTGAAGGACGCGCTGATCAGCACGGCGGTCACGGTGGACGGCCAGAAGGTCACCGAACAGGGCGGCGGACGGATCGACGTGCGCGCCGCGGGACTGGGCGCGGTGACCGCCACCGGCACCCTCGTCATGGGGCCGTTCACCTCGCAGGACACCGAGCCCGTGACGTCGGGGGTCAGGTACACCAACTCCTCGGACCGGGACGTCACGCTCTCGCTCGCCGTCGAGCTGGCCACGGAAGGCGGCAAGGCGCCTGCCGAGGGATCGGCGCGGCTCGGCTCCGACTCCGTGCGCGTGCCCGCCGGTGCCTCGGCCGAGGTGCCGCTGACCGTCGATCCCGCCCGCGCCGGACAGGGCAAGTTCTACGGCTACGTCACCGCGACGGCCGCCGACGGCTCGGTGGCCGCGCACACCACGCTGAGCCTGGTGGTGCACGGGCCGACGCACCGGATCACCGTGAAGACGATCGACAAGGACGGCCGGCAGGTCGACGGCCTGCCCACCATCTGGGGTGCCGAGGGCTTCGTCGGCTACAGCGACCCCGCGGCCGCCGTCGCCGAGGTCGAGGAGGGCGTGTACCAGCTCAACACCAGCTGGACCACGTCGGCCGACGACGGCCAGGAGCTGCGCCACGTGGTGCTGCCCGAGGTCAAGGTCACCAAGGACATGACCGTCACCCTGGACGCCCGCAAGACGGTTCCCGTGGAGATCCGAACGCCCCGGCCCGCGGAGCAGCGCGGGATCCTGAGCTACCAGACCTACCGTGAGATCGGGGGCCGCAGCCTGACACAGGGCACGATGTACTTCGACATCGCCAAGCGGCTGTACATCAGTCCCACGGCCAAGGTCACCGAGGGCACCTTCGAGTTCGCCTCCCGCTGGCAGCTCGTCGCCCCGCTCATCGAGGCGAAGGTGTCCCGCACCCGGTTCGACCTGGGCGCGTACTACATGCCCGCGTCGCCGCTCTTCCCCGAGCGGGGCGCGACCCTGACCGCGGTCGACGCCGGTGACGCGGCGGACGCCGACTTCACCCGCGCCCGCGGCAAGGTCGCGGTGGTGGACAACCCGACGGGAGCCGGCGAGCGCGCCCTGGTCGAACGGGCGGCCGCGGCCGGGGTCCGCGCGGTGATCCTCGTCCACTTCAACGACACCGGCTGGACGCGCTGGCGGCCGACGGGCGACCGCAACGCCCTGCCCACGCTGCGCATCGGCAAGGACACGGGCGCCGAGCTGCTCGCGCGCATCGCCCGCGGCTCGACCTCGGTGCGGTTCACCGGAACCGCGCGCAGCCCGTACCTGTACGACGTGATGCAGGTGTCCGAGCAGCAGGTGCCCCGGAAGGTCGTGCACACGGTGTCCGCGCGCAACAGCGCGGTCGTCCGCACCACATACGCCGACAACGGTGTCACGGGGTGGGCGAGCGAGCAGCGCTTCGGCTGGCGGCCGTACCAGGACACGGCCTGGCTGCAGTACACCCGGTTCGTGCCGCTCGGTTTCGAGCGCACCGAGTACGTGAGCGCGGGCGACACCACCTGGCAGCACCGGGTGCACCACACCACGACGTTCGACGTGGACCAGCCGCTCATCGCCGGTATGCGGGACGATCCGCGCACCTACCGGGCCGGCGGACAGCCCGGGGAGACCTGGCAGGGCGCGGTCGTCCGGCCGTCGATCCCGGCCGGCACCACGACGCCGACCGTGCGGGACGGCAACGTACTGCGGCTGAGGGTCCCGGAGTTCACCGACTCGCAGGCCGGGCACTGGTCGCCCAGCTCCGGCGGTGACACCGCGAGCGCCGTGCTGTACCGGGACGGCGAGCGGGTCGACGGGGTCGACAGCGCCTGGCAGAACGTGGCCGTGCCGGCCGAACGGGCGCGCTACCGGCTGGACATGGAGACCGCACGCGACTCCGAGGCCTGGACGAGGGGCGTGGCCACCAGTACCTCCTGGTCCTTCGAGTCGGGTCGCACGGACGCCGCCGCACCGCTGTCGCTGCTGCAACTGGACTACGACGTACCGGTCGACGTGCGCAATTCCGTGCGCGGCACCCGTTCGCACCACGTCGACGTGCGGGTGCGCGCCCAGGAAGGGCTGCCCGTTCCGCGCGGTGTGAGCGTCCGGGTCGAGGCGTCCTACGACGACGGGCGCACCTGGTCGGCGGCGCGCACCCACGCGCACGGCCACAACGCGTTCCGGGCCTCGCTCACGCCGCCCGCCCACGGGGAGTCGTGGGTCACGCTCCGCGTCACGGCGCGCGACTCGGCGGGCGACTCGGTCCGGCAGACGGTGCAACGCGCCTACGCGGTACGCCGGTAGCGGCCCGTCCGGCACGAAGGGTGTGCGGCAGGTGACGCCGCACACCCCCGCCGCGCCCTCCCCACCTGTGCAGTACGGTGTTCAACCGTTACGGCCCAGGATCCGGGGAGGGCGTTCGCGGTGCTGGAGATCGCTGGGCTGTCGCCCGACGAGGAGTCGGTGTACGCGCTGCTCGTGGCCTTCGGCCGGGCCGGCGCCGCCGACCTGGCGGAGCGTGACGGCGTGCCGGTCGAGCGGATGGACCGCGTCCTGGAGTCGCTCACCGCGAAGGGTTTCGCCAGCCCCACCGACGGCGTCCCGCGGCTCTACCAGGCGGCGCCGCCCGACGTCGCGCTGCTGCCCCGGCTCAAGCGCAGTGCCGAGGACCTGGACCTCGCCCAGCACGAGGCGGCCCGGCTGATCGAGTCCTACCGGGACACCATGCGCAGGCGGGACGCGGGGCAGCTCCTGGAGGTCATCACCGGTGCCGAGGCGCTGCGCCAGCACCTGCGGCAGATCCAGACCAGCGTGCGCGAGGAGATGCTCTGGTTCTGCAAGGCGCAGTACGTGGCCATGCCCTCGGGCAGCAACACCGAGGAGTTCGAGGCGCTGGCCCGGGGCGTGCGCTACCGGGTGCTGTACGAGAAGGCGTTCTTCGACGACGAGGGCGCGGTCGACAACGTCGTGGCGGGCGTGCGGGCCGGTGAGGTCGCCCGTGCCGTGCCCCATCTGCCGCTGCGCCTGGCGATCGCGGACCGCGCGGTGGCCGTCTTCCCGCTCGTCGCCGGCGGGCCGCACGGCAGTCCGGAGGAACCCACGACGGCGCTGGTCAGGGACAGCAATCTACTGGCGGCCCTGGTCGCGCTGTTCGAGCGGTACTGGGAGGACGCCGTCCCGCTGGACGTCGACGACTCGGGCGAACTCTCCGGGACCGACGGCCCCGCAGCGCCCGACGCGCTGGCCCCCACCGACCGCAGGCTGCTGTCGCTGCTGGTGGCGGGCGTGGCCGACAAGGCGATCGCCTCCCAGATGCAGCTCAGCCGCCGCACGGTCCAGCGCCGTATCCAGGGCATGATGGAACGCGCCAACGCCGCCACCCGCATGCAGCTCGCCTGGCAGGCGGCGCGGCGGGGATGGTTGTGACGGGCAAAGGCATGGGGCGCAGGCATGGGCGACGGGACACCGTGGACAGTCACCGACCCGCTGTGATGTGATCCCTGCGGCGGCGTCTCCTCCCCAGCCGCCCGTTCCGCCCGCCGGCCCGCGCCGCGTCGTCACGACGAGCGGACGGGTCCGTCCCCCAGGCCCGAAAGTTCCGTACACATGCAGAAGACCAAGGCCGCACTCTGGGAATTCCTCCAGGGGCTCGGCAAGACGTTCATGCTCCCGGTGGCCCTGCTCGCGTTCTGCGGCATCATGCTGGGCATCGGCTCCTCGCTGTCGAGTGACGCGGTCACTGACAACGTTGCCTTCCTGAAGGGCGAGGGCTTCCACCTCGTCTTCACCTGGATGGCCAACACGGGCCTGGTCGCCTTCACCTTCCTGCCCGTCCTCTTCGCCATGGCGATCCCGCTCGGCCTCGCCCGCGAGGACAAGGGTGTGGCCGCCTTCTCCGGTTTCGTCGGATTCGTCGCCATGAACCTCGCGGTGAACTTCTACCTCACCGCCAAGGGCGTCGACTTCGAGGACGAGAAGGCGATCGCGCACTACGGCATAGCCGACGTGCTGGGCGTGCAGTCCATCGACACCGGACTGCTCGGCGCCGTGGCCGTTGGCATCGTTGTCAGCCTGCTCCACCGGCGCTTTCGCACCCAGCGGATGCCCGACGCACTGGCCTTCTTCGGCGGGCTGCGCTTCGTCCCGATCGTCTCGGCCCTGGTCCTGAGCGTGCTCGGCCTGCTCATCCCGCTGGTGTGGCCGACCTTCAACGGCTGGATCAGCGCGGTCGGACGGGGCATCGGGCACACGGGCGTCTTCGGACCGTTCTTCTTCGGCATGGGCGAGGTGCTGCTGCGCCCGATCGGCCTGCACCACATCCTCGTCGCCATGTTCCGGTTCACGGACGTCGGCGGTTCGGGAACCGTGTGCGGCGACCACGTCTCCGGCGCGCTGAACCTGTTCTACGCCCAGCTGGACTGCTCGGCGGCGCCGGGCTCGGCCGTCACCGACGCCACGCACTTCCTCTCCCAGGGCAAGATGGCGGCCTACCTGGGCGGCCTGCCGGGCGCCGCGCTCGCGATGTACCACTGCGCGAGGCGCGAGATGCGGCCGGAGATCAAGGCCCTGCTCGTGTCCGGTGTGGTGGCCTGCGTGGTCGGCGGCATCACGGAGCCGCTGGAGTTCCTGTTCCTGTTCGTCGCCCCGTGGCTGTACCTCATCCACGCGGTCCTGGTGGGACTGGGCTTCCTCACGGCGGCCGTGCTCGGCGTGTTCATCGGCAACACGGACGGCAACGTCATCGACTGGCTCGTCTTCGGTGTGCTCCAGGGCTCGACGACCAAGTGGTATCTGGTGCCGGTGATCGCGGCGGTGTGGTTCGCCGCGTACTACTTCCTGTTCCGCTGGGCCATCACCCGCTTCGACCTCAAGACGCCCGGCCGGGAGGACCCGCCGGCGGACGACGAGCGGGACGAGCACGACAAGCACGACGGGGCGCAGGACGCGGCACACGAGGAGGACCGGGGCGGCGGAGCGGCTCCCGAGCCGGTGCGTGAGCTGGTCGCCGGGAAGTACGACGCGGCCGCCATGCTCGACGCGATCGGCGGCGCCGGCAACATCCGGTCCCTGGACAACTGCATCACCCGCCTGCGCATGACGGTGGCGGACGCCGAAGTCGTGGACGAGGCACGGCTGAAGAAGCTGGGCGCCGTGGGCGTCATCAAGCTCGACGGGCACAACGTCCAGGTCATCATCGGTCCGCAGGTGCAGTCCGTGAAGGACGCCATCGCGACGATGGTCCCGGCGGGCCGGCCGTGACCGCGCACTCGTCCCGCGCCGCACCGGGGCCCGCACCCGCGTCCGCGCCGTACGACTTCGACACTCCGGTGGACCGGCGCGGCACCTGGTGCACGCAGTGGGACTACGTGCAGGACCGGTTCGGTGTGCCGGACCTGCTGCCGTTCACGATCTCCGACATGGACTTCGAGACCGCCCCCGAGGTACTGGCGGCGCTGCGCGGCCGTCTGGACCACGGGGTGCTCGGCTACTCCCGCTGGCGCCAGGACGACTTCCTGTCCGCGGTCGTCCACTGGTACGCGACACGGCACGGCACGGCCGTGGACCCCGGGTCGGTCGTCTACGCGCCCTCCGTGATCTACCAGGTCTCGCGGTTGCTGCACCTGTGGTCGCGGCCGGGTGACGGGGTGGTCGCGCACACCCCGATGTACGACGCGTTCCCGAGGACGGTCGCGGCGAGCGGCCGGCGGCTCCTGGAGTGCCACCTGGACGACTGGCCGGAGCTGGAACGGCTGCTGGCGCTCCCCGACACGGCCGTGCTGCTGCTGTGTTCGCCGCACAACCCGACGGGCAGGGTGTGGTCGGCCGCGGAGCTGGACCGGATGGCCGGGCTGTGCGCACGACACGGCGTGGCGGTCGTGAGCGACGAGATCCATTCCGACCTGGCCCACGCTCCGCACCTCCACCGTCCCTGGGTCCGCCACGGCGGCGACGGCCGCTGGGCCGTGCTCACCTCGGCGTCCAAGTCCTTCAACATTCCTGCACTGACCGGCAGTTACGGCATCATCGGCGACCCGGCGTCGCGCGAGGCCTACCTGCGGCAGCTCAAGGACGCGGACGGGCTCTCCTCCCCCGCGGTGCTGTCGCTGGTCGGCCACATCGCCGCGTACCGCGAGGGGGCGCCCTGGCTGGACGCGCTGCGGACGTATCTCGCGGGCAACCTCGCGATGGTCGCCGTCCGCCTCCGGGAGGCGTTCCCGGAGCTCGACTGGCGGCCCCCGCAGGCGGGTTACCTGGCGTGGATCGACCTGCGCCCGCTGGGCGTCGACGACGAGGAGCTGCAACGCGAACTGGTGGAGGTCGAGAAGGTGGCGGTCATGCCCGGGGCCGCCTACGGCTCCCCGGGACGGGTACGGCTCAACGTCGGGTGTCCCCGGTCGAAGGCGGAGGCGGGCGTCGGGGCGTTGGTGCGGGCGCTGGGCCGCCTCACCCGCACGGAGCGGCGATGAGCAGGGGCGTTCCGGGACATGACACGGTCAACATGAACATCGTTTTCATGTAGAGTCGGGGTTCCACGCCCGAAAGGAGCCTCACCATGGCCGTTCCCAAGCGCAAGATGTCCCGCAGCAACACCCGTCACCGCCGGGCCCAGTGGAAGGCGAGTACGCCGAATCTGGTGCCCGTGACGGTGGACGGGGTGACCCTGCGGGTTCCGCGGCACCTGGTGCCCGCCTACCGCCGCGGCCTCCTGCGCCCGGAGGACTGAGGCGGACGTCAGTGACGTACAGCCGGTGGGGCCAATGGGTCGAGGGCCAGTGCGGCGAAGGTCGCCAGCCAGTGGTCGGTGGTGAAGTCACCGCGTTCCACCGCCGGCAGGCCGGCCGTGAGATGCGCCCCGGCCGCCTCGTCCAGGCGGGCCCGGACCGGGCCGTCGGGCAGGGCGTCGGCCAGGGCACGCAGCGCGGCGGCCCTGCTGAGCGTCAGTCCGAGCAGATGACCGATCTGCGGGTCGGCGTGGTCGGAGACGACCGGCACCTCCAGCAGTGCGCAGCGGGCGCCGGTCCCGAGCCCGGGCAGGAAGCGGTCGAGCCACCGCGCGAGCCCTTCCGGCGCGAGGACCCTGCGCATCGCGTCGGCCTCGGTGAGCGCCGGGGACAGGAAGTCCTGCCCGGACGGTTCCCAGTGCGCGGGCGCGTCGTGGTCGTCGGCGAACCAGCTCAGCAGGCGTTCCCGTACGGCCCGTTCGGTCCCGGCCGACAGTTCGCCCGAGTCGAGGGCGAGGCCCAGCGCGAAGGCGCTGTTGGGGTGATTGCCGTGGCGGACGGGATAGGTGGCCTTGGGCAGCCAGTCGGCCAGCAGCGCGTCGACGGCGTCCACGGCCGGTTCCAGTGCCCCGGCCCACCGTTGGCCCGCCGCGTCCCCGTGCGCCCGGCACTCGGCGGCGAGCGCGAGCAGCCATGCCCAGCCGTACGGGCGCTCGAAGGAGGGGTGCTCGCGCAGGTAGGCGGCCTCGGTGGAGAGGTTGCCCGGGGTGAGGTGCCGGTCGAGCGCGGCGACGGCCTGCTCGGTGCCGGGCAGCGCGGGGGTGCCGCCGTGCCGGCGCAGCAGGCGGACCAGCAGCCAGTGCATGTGCACCGAGGAGTGCCAGTCGTAGGCGCCGTAGAAGGCGGGGTGCAGCGAGCGGGGTTCGAGCCGCTCGTCGGCGGAAGTGATCAGGTGGGCGGGGAAGTTGGGGTACTCGCGGGTGATGTTCGCCAGGGCGAGCTGGGCGAAGGCGGCCGCGTGGGTGCTGAGCGGCATCAGTGGGTGGCTCCTTCGGTGACCTTCAGGTCCTGCCCGTCGGGGGTGCGGGCGGCGGTGGCCAGCAGGGCGCGCAGGCCGTGGGCGACGGTGGCGGGCGGGAGGGCGGGCGCGGTGCCGTCGGGTACCTGTTCCGGCGCCCAGGGCACGTGCGCGAAGCCGCCCCGTATGTGCGGGAACTCGGTGGCGATGAGGTGGCCGAGGCCGTAGGCGACGTGGTTGCAGACGAAGGTGCCGGCCGTGTTGGAGACGGCGGCCGGGACCCCCGCCTCGCGCATCGCGGCGACGCACGCCTTGACGGGGAGGGTGGAGAAGTAGGCGGCGGGGCCGTCCGGGACCACGGGTTCGTCGATGGGCTGCCCGCCGGAGTTGTCGGGGATGCGTGCGTCGTCGACGTTGATGCCGACGCGCTCGACGGTGACCCCGGGGCGTCCGCCCGCCTGCCCCAGGCAGAGCACCAGGTCGGGGCTGTCCGCCAGGATGGCGTCGCGCAGTGCGTCGAGGGACTTGCCGAAGACACAGGGCAGTTCGGCGGCGGTGACCGCGAGCCCGGCGGGCGGTTCGGCGGCCACCAGGGAGGCCGCCTGCCAGGAGGGGTTCACCCGCTCCCCGCCGAAGGGGGCGAAGCCGGTGATGAGGACACGGGTCATGGGCGTTCCTTGCCGTGCGGGTCGGATGGCGGGCGCGAGGGGGCGGGGGTCAGAAGGCGAAGAGCGCCATGATCACCGTGCAGCAGCCGAGCAGTGCGATGCCCGTCGGGAGCTGTGCCTTGATCGGCCCGTACTGGTCCTTCAGTTCGAGCAGGGTGGCCGGGACGATGTTGAAGTTGGCGGCCATCGGGGTGCACAGGGTGCCGGCGAAGCCGGCCAGCATGCCGATCGCGAGGACGGCGGGCTCGTTGCCGTGCATCTGCTGGATGAGTACGGGCCAGCCGATCGCCGCCGTCATCACCGGGAAGGCGGCGAAGGCGTTGCCCATGATGACGGTGAACAGGAACATGCCCACGCAGTACGCGACGACCGCGAAGTACTTCGAGTCGTCGGGCAGGACCTTGTTCATGATGTCGCCGACCTGGTCCCCGACCCCGGCGGCGGCGAAGATCGAGCCGAGCACGGCCAGGAGCTGGGGCAGCAGCAGGGCGGCGCCCATCGCCTCCAGCATGGAGCGGCCCGAGTGGATCGGGACGGAGACCTTCTTCTCGCCGGTGACGAGCATGCCGACGACGAGCGCGGCGATGCAGCCGACGCCGAGCCCGAGGAGCGTGGCCTTGCCCGACTCGAAGAGCCCGGACTCGTCGAGCACGGAGGCGCAGACGATGGCGACGAGCGGGATGGTCAGCGCGGGGACGAAGATCTTGTTGCCGAGCCGGGCGGCGGCGGCCTCGCGCTGCTCGCCGGTGGTGGTGACCGGGACGCCCTTGCCGAGGAAGTTGAAACCGGCGAGCACGATCAGGGCGAGGACGGCGACGCCGAGCGGCTCGGCGGGCAGCGTCCAGCCGCCGTTGCCGGCGGTGGCGTTGGCGACGCCGGTGCCGTAGGGGAAGGTGAGTCCGAGCAGGCCCCAGAAGGCGGCGGACGTCCACCGCTTGGGGTTGCTGCGGTCGGTGGCCATCTGTACAGCCATGACGACGAAGACGAGGCCTATCAGCCAGTACAGCCATTCGACCTTGATCACTTGTCGGCCCCCTCGGGAAGCGGCAGGTCGTGTTCGGCGGCGGCCTGCGCCATCTCGCGTTCGAGCTGCTTGTCCATGAGCAGCAGCCGGGCGCCGTGGATGAGGAAGGCGCAGACGGCCAGCGGGATCGCCCACAGGGCGAGCTGGGTCGGCTCGATGTCCTGGTGGTACGTGGAGTTCACGAAGCCGGTGATCAGCAGGATGGAGCCGATCGCGATGAAGCAGTCCTCGCCGAAGAAGACGCCCACGGTGTCGGCCGAGGCCGAGTAGGAGCGGACCTTCTCGCGCAGCCTGTCCGGCAGTCTGGCCCCGGTGGAGCGTTCGGCGGCGGCCTCGGCCATCGGTGCCACCAGCGGCCGCACGGTCTGTGCGGGGCCGCCGATGCTGTTGAGGCCGAAGGCCGCGGTGACCTGCCGGACCAGCAGGTAGACGGTGAGGAACCGGCCGGCGCTGAGCTTGCCCAGGCGGCCGATGAGGTTGCGGGCCTGCTCGCGCAGGCCGTAGCGCTCGAGCAGCCCGATCACCGGGAGCACGATGGCGTAGACGGTGACCGAGCGGCTGTCGGCGAAGGACCGGCCGAAGGCCGCGAGGACCTCCAGCGGGTTCATCTTGCCGAGCAGTCCGGTGACGATACCGGCGACGCCCACCACGAGGACGGGGTTGCGGCGCGTGACGAATCCGAGGATCACCACGACCACACCGAGGAGAACGATCATTCGGTGGCCTTCTTCAGGCATGAGGGGGCAGGGCACGGATCCGGAGCTTCGGAACGTGACTCATGGGTCCCGGGGACCATAGCTCCAGATGTGTGGCAGATGCACGGACACTAGCGATCGTTGAACGATCTAACAAGAGGTGAATCCTCTTCGTCGCCGGGCGCGGGCCAGAGCCCGGTCGAGCGGGCGGTCGAGCGGGCGGTCGAGCGAGTGTCCCTTGTCGGATCGTTCAACGATCGTCTAGTTTCAAGGTGTGATCGACCTCAACGCAGATCTCGGTGAGGGCTTCGGCCGCTGGACCCTCACCGACGACGACGCCCTGCTCTCCGTCGTCACCAGCGCCAACGTCGCGTGCGGCTTCCACGCGGGCGACCCCTCGGTGATGCGCCGCGTCTGCGGCCTCGCCGCGGAGCGCGGGGTGCGGATCGGGGCGCAGGTGTCCTACCGGGACCTGGCGGGCTTCGGCCGACGCGCCATGGACGTGCCCTCCGACGAGCTGGCGGCCGAGGTGGCGTACCAGATCGGCGCCCTCCGGGTGTTCGCCGAGGCCGCCGGCGCCCCGGTGGCCTACGTGAAGCCGCACGGCGCGCTGTACAACCGCACCGTCCACGACGAGGGTCAGGCCCGAGCCGTCGTGGCCGGGGTGCGGCTGGCGGGCGGCGCGCTGCCCGTGCTCGGCCTCCCGGGCTCGCGGCTGCTCGCGGCCGCCGCGGAGGCGGGCCTCACCGGCGTCCCGGAGGCCTTCGCGGACCGCGCGTACACCCCCGGGGGGAGCTTGGTCCCCCGTAGCGAGGCGGGCTCGGTGGTGACGGACGAGGGCGCGGTGGTGCGCCGCGCGCTGGCGTTCGCCGTGGAGGGCTCCGTCGAGGCCGTGGACGGTACGGCCGTCGCGGTCGCCGCCCGCTCCCTGTGCGTGCACGGCGACACACCGAACGCCGCCCGGATCGCGGCCCGGGTGCGCGAGGCGCTGGAGACGGCCGGGGTGGGGATCGGGGCGTTCGCATGACGGACGGACGGTCCCTCACGGCGCGCCCGGCGGGCCAGCACGCCCTCCTGGTCGAGTTGCGCGACGCCGAGCACACCGCGGCCTTCCACGCGGAAGTGCTGCGCCGTCGCGCCACCGGGGCCCTGCCGCCGGTCACCGAGGTCGTGCCGGGCGCGCGGACCGTCCTGCTGGACGGAGTGCCGGACCCGGACGCGCTGGCCCGCCGGGTCGCCGACTGGCAGGTGCCGCCGGTCGCGGACGACACGGGCGCCGTGGTGGAGATACCCGTGCGCTACGACGGGCCGGACCTGGCCGACGTGGCGGCGCTGTGGGGCGTCGGTCCCGACGAGGTCGGTGCCCTCCACCGCTCGCACACCTACCGGGTCGCGTTCTGCGGCTTCGCCCCCGGGTTCGGCTATCTCACCGGACTGCCCCCTCGGCTGCACGTCCCCCGCCGGTCCACGCCCAGGACCCGCGTCCCGGCCGGCGCGGTGGCCCTCGCCGGTCCCTACAGCGCGGTCTACCCCCGTGCCACGCCGGGCGGCTGGCAGCTGATCGGCACCATGCCCGACCCACGGCCGCTGTGGGACCCGGCGCGGGAGCGGGCGGCGCTCCTCACGCCGGGGACACGTGTGCGATTTGTCACGGCGGACGGCACCGGGAGCGGGACCGGCGACGGCCCGGCGGACAGGACGAGCCCGGAGGCCGGGGCATGACCACCAGACTCACGACGGTGCGCTCCGGGGCGCTCACGACGGTGCAGGACGCGGGCCGGCCCGGCCACGCCCACCTGGGCGTGCCCCGCTCCGGTGCGCTGGACGCGCCCGCGATGCGGCTCGCCAACCGCCTCCTGGGCAACGACCCGGACACCGCCGTCCTGGAGACCACCCTGACCGGCTGCGCCCTGCGGCCCGACCGGGACGTCACCGCCGTGGTCGGCGGGGCGCCCTGCGCGGTGACGGTCGACGGTGGCCCGGCCGCCTGGGGCGCGCCGGTGCGGGTACCGGCGGGTGCGGTCCTGAACGTGGGAGCCGCGACCGCGGGCGTCCGCTCGTACGTGGCCGTCGCGGGCGGCATCGCCGCCGAACCCGTCCTGGGCAGCCGCTCGACGGACCTGCTGTCCGGGCTGGGTCCGCAGCCCCTGCGGGACGGGGACGTCCTGGCGGTCGGCACACCCGCGCGGCCCGCGCCGCCGCCCCTCGCCGCCCCCTGGCCGGGACCGCCGGCCGAACTGGTCCTGCCGGTCCGCCCCGGCCCGCGCGCCGACTGGTTCACCCCGGCCGCGCTGCGCACGCTCACCTCGGCCGCCTACCGCGTCTCCCCGCACAGCAACCGCATCGGCCTGCGCACCGAGGGCCCGCCGCTCCAGCGCCTGTCCACGGACGAACTGCCCAGCGAGGGCATGGTCCTGGGCGCCGTGCAGGTCCCGCCGGACGGCCGGCCGGTGATCTTCCTGCACGACCACCCGACGACGGGCGGCTACCCGGTCGTCGCGGTCGTCCCGGAGCCGGCTCTGGCCGCGGCCGCCCAGGCCGTGGCCGGAACTCCGGTGCGCTTCACGCTCGTCTGAGGGCCAGCAGGCCGGCCGCCGCGCCCACCGCGTACCAGAACAGATCCGGTGCGTTGAAGGTGGAGCCCAGCACCAGACGGGCCGCCGTGCTCTCCCGGGCGAGGTACGCCGGCACATCGCTGAGCTGGAGGAACTCCACGCCCCAACTCACCGCCAGAGCCAGGGCGGCGGCCTTCACCGGTGCCGTCCTCGGCGCCGCCACGAACACGAGGGCGAACAGCAGCAGGGTGTACAGCGCGTCTCCGCCGTACTTGGCCACCTCGCCCGCCGCCAAGGCCCTGAGCGCCAGTCCGGCGCCGACGATCAACGCCGCGGACACCGCCGCCGCCGACCGCGTCCGCCGCGGATCGTCCCGCACGACGACGCGGGCCCGAGAAGAGGAAACCATGCGCCCATTGTGCGGTCGGGTACCGTCGCCGATTCACCACGGCAGGTGGCGGACGCGCGTGGACCTCGGGCACGGGTCAAGGCTGATCTTCCCCAAGTTGCCCGGCGCGGCGCGTGATCAGTGCCTCCAGACCGTCCAGGATCCGCTCCAGGCCGAAGTCCAGCGCCTGATCCCGGCCGTCCTGCGAGGCAATGGCCTCGGCGAGCGCGGGGAAGCGGTCGGCGTGCTGGTGCACCAGGCGGCCGAGGACGGCCAGCAGGTCCGCCTCGGGCGAGCCGCCCGGACGGGCCGCGCGGGCCTGCTTGGCGATGCTCCGGACGTGCCCGGCCAGCAGCACCGCGGCGTCCATCCGCGGGACTCGCCGACGAAACACATTGAGACTGGGACCTGGCACCGCTCGGAGGTCTGTCCCGCAGATCACAGCGTTGACGCAACGGCGTGGGCCTACTTCTCGACGACGAAGTAGATGGCCCGGTGCTCATCCACCTTCTCCAGCAGGCCACTGTCCACCAGTCGTCGGTACACCTCTCGGATGTACTTCTCGGAGGGGTGGTAATCGGCGTCCCGCAGGGTCTGCATTCCGCGGCTCGGGTCCCAGGTTCCGCCGAGCGCGCGAACGGACTTCTCCAGGGACTCTCGCTGGGTGTTCTCGGCCTTCTGCACCTTGGCCATGTGGTTGCGGATGCTTTCGGGGGCGCCCTTGTAGTCGCAGTGGTCGCACTTCTTCCAGGCGCCCGCTTCTACGGCCGCATCGGTGACGGGGTTGTCGGGGCCGTAGCCGTCAGGCTAGCCACCCCGGATATCCCTAACAAGGCTTGGAAATCCTTGGATTGCCAGGGTGGCAGAGGGCGGGTGACGCTCGCGCCGGCTCCCGCGGCTGCGCCTGGCGCCCGCCACGACGAGCCGGCACGCTGCCGGGCATTGGGGTCCGCGCTGCTCGACGGTCAGCAGGTGGGGACGCCCGGGAGCCAGGCGTCGGCCACGTCGATGAAGATGTTGGAGACGTAGCCGCCGTAGTCGGGCAGGTAGGACCAGGCGTCGTTGCTGTAGCCGTCGTAGTTCACGACTTGGCCGTGGACCTGGCACCGCACCCGTACGGTCGTGGGCCCGGGCAGGCTCGCCACGCGGGTGGAGTCGGTCGTCGCCTGCTGCCGCACGCTCACGTCGGTGCCCCAGGTCGGGAAGGACGTGGTGTCGCCGCCGCCCTCGGTCCACAGGTAGGTGACGGTCACCCAGCCGTTGTCGTTCAGGCCGACGTTGTAGAAGGTGCCGTCGGCCAGGTCGATGCCGGCCGGGTTGGCCACCTGCCGGCCGAACTCGTCGCGGCCGCCGTTGTACCCGTCCTCGTAGGCGGCCTGCGCCTCGGGCAGCCCCTGCGGCAGGTCCTTCCACTGCTCGCGCTGCGCCGAGGGGTTCCAGTGGTCGTCGTGCGTGTTCCACGGGCCGACGTCCCACACCGGCGCCGTCTCGCAGCGGGCGGGTCCGCACACCTGTACCGAGTACTGTGCGCTGCCGTTCGGCGACAGGGCCCGGCGGGAGGGGAGGGCCACGAAGTGGTCGTTCGCCCGGATGACGTGACCGTTGGCGGTGGTGTGCCCGACCAGGCCCTCGCGGGTGGCGTAGACGCGGGCGGAGAAGGCGGCGGCCCTGGTGGCCGGTGCGGGCTCGGCGGGGGCGGTGCCCGCCTCGTCGGCCGTCAGGGTCACCGCGCGCACGACCGCGGTGGGCCCGCCCCTGGCGTTCCACAGGGTGAGCCGGGCCTGGACGTCGACCACGTCACGGGGCAGCTCGGCCGGGGCGCCGGCCGCCGCCCGCCGCCACTCGGTCCAGGTGCCGTCGGCCGCGCGCCCGCGCACGTCGACCTCGACGCCCGCCGCGTCGGGCACCGTGGCGTCGAGGTCCACGGCGACCCGGTCGACGGGGCGGTCGACGTGGTGCGGGTCCAGTACGGCGGAGGCATAGCCGCGGTCCCGGCCGAGGGAGGCGGGGCTGAGGGAGCCGTCCCGCACCCGCAGGGCGCCCGCGTCGTACCGGACGTTGACGTCGTCGGCGCCGGTCCTGGACAGGTCCGCGCGCCAGGACACCTCAGCGGGCGGCACGGGGTCGGCGGCCGGGGCGGGCGCGGCGGCGAGCGTCGTACCGGCGAGGGCGAGCAGGCACACCGTGCCGGTCAGTGCGCGTGCGGTGCGGGGTCTGCGCCGTGGAGCGGATCCGCGGCGCCGGGACGAAGGGGTCAGCATGTGGGCACTCCTGGGAGCCAGGCGTCGTCGACGTCGATGAAGATGTTGGAGACGTAGCCGCCGTGGTCGGGCAGGTACGACCAGGCGTCGTTGCTGTAGCCGTCGTACTCGACGAGGCCGCCGTGGACCTGGCAGGCCACGCGGACGGAGGTCGGTCCGGGCAGGCTCGCCACCCGTGCGGAGTCGGTCGTCGGCTGCTGACGGACGCTCACGTCCGTGCCCCAGGTGGGGAACGGGGTACCGGTGGCGCCGTCATCGGCCCGGACCAGGCTCATGCAGTACGCCCAGTCCCAGTTCGGGCCGGGGTCGGTGTGGTCGCTGCCGGGGACCTCGCTGTGCCCGACGATGTGCGCGCGGTCCTTCGGGATGCCGTACTTGTCGGTGAGATGGCGGGTCAGCGCCGCCGACGAGCGGTACAGGGCGTCGAACCAGGCGGGGTCGTCGACATAGCCCTTGTGCTCCACACCGACGGAGTAGGGGGTGGCCGAGCGGGCGTGCCAGGCGGTGTCGCCCTCGCGGACCGCCTGGGTGATCAGCCCGTCGGAGGACCGCACCACGTAGTGGGCGCTGACCTGCGCGGACGGGTTCTGGAACCAGCTGATGGACCCCGCGTACGAGCCCTGGGTGACATGCACGACCACGGTGGTGATCGGCGAGCTGCGGCCCGTGGCGTAGTTGCCGGAGTAGGCCGGGTTCCACAGCGCGGAAGGGTACTCGGCGGCCGCGGCGAGCCCCGCGCCGGTGTCGGTCCCGGCGTACGGGCCGCGTTCGGGCCGTACGGTGCGCGGGGCGAGGGCGACCGGTTCGCCGCTCCCGACGCGGGTCCGTACGCCGTCGCCGAGGAGGCCGTAGACCGCGTCGGCGTAGAGGCGGGCCGCGACCTTGCCGTCGGGGGCGCCGTAGCGGGCGGTGCCGGGGTGCCAGGCGCCGAGCCGCCGTTCGGGGTTGCTGACCAGGTGCATCATGCCGAAGCCGTGGTCCTGGCTCGGCAGTCCGGCGTGGTCGTCGAGGCGAGTCTCGCCGTAGCCGACGGCGACCAGGAGGTCCCGGGGGACGTCGTAGGCGTCGGCCGCGCGGGCGAACGCCGCGTTGACGGAGGTGCCGGGCGGGGCGGTGGGTGCGGCGGCGGCCGGGGACGGCTGGCCGGTCAGGGCCAGGGCCGCCGCGACGGCCGCGGCGCACAGCGCGGTTCGGGCACGTCTGACGGGGTGTCCGGAGGACATGTGGGGGCGCTCCGCTCTCTCCGGCGCCCGAAGGTGGGGGGTGGGCGATGACGGCCTCGCGGGCACCGGGCGGCGCGGCCGACCGGACGGGCGGGCCGAACCTGCCTGCCCCGCACGGAAGTTGCCCGCGCACCGGTGGTCGCATGATGAACCCCCACCTTGTCGTGAGCAAGTCATTGCAGCCGGAGCGAAAGACCCGGCTGGCGCGCTCACCTCGCCGGGCTGATGCCCCGGACGGTCAGTTCCAGCAGGCGGCGCCCCTCGGTGGCGGGGTCGGCATGGCCCTCCGTGGCCAGGGCGATGCCCGTGACCAGTGCGAGCAGGTCGGCGGCGGTGACGTCCGGCGCTACCGCCCCGCTCTCGGCGGCGCGCCGCAGCAGGGGCTCGACCGCCCCTTCGAGCTTCACCGAGCAGGTGCTCACCCGCTCCGGCTCCAGCAGCCGGTCCTGGGCCAGCGCCTCGGCCATGCCCCGCGCGGACGCGGCGTACTCGGTGAACCCGTCCAGCCAGTCCAGGAGGGCGGCGCGGGCGTCCACCGCGTCCGCCGACGCGGCCGCGCGGGCGCACAGCGACTCGATCCGCTCGCGGAACACCGCCTCCAGCAGGGCGCCGCGTCCGGGGAAGTGCCGGCGCACCGTCGCCGAGCCGACACCCGCGACCCGGGCGATCCGCTCCAGGGAGGCATCGGCGCCGTGCGCGGCGACCTCGCGCTCGGCCACGGCCAGGATCCGGGCGTAGTTGCGCCGTGCGTCCGCGCGCTGGTGGTGGGGCATGGCGTCCTCTCGGCATTGCTAAACGGCGGGGTCCTCCGTATCGTACCCCGCAGCTAAATGGCGGACCCCGCCACTTATTCGCCCCTCACCCGGGAGACTCACCCATGCCTCTTTCCTCAGCACCCGTCCTGGTCACCGGAGCGACCGGCCGGCAGGGCGGCGCGACCGCCCGCGCCCTGCTCGCCTCCGGCGTTCCGGTCCGCGCCCTGGTCCGCAACCCCTCGTCCGAGCGGGCCGCGGCGGTCGCGGCACTCGGCGCCGAGCTGGTCGCCGGGGACCTGGACGACCGCGACTCGATGGTCCGGGCCGCCGCCGGGACCCGCGCCGTCTTCTCCGTCCAGATGCCCGACTTCGCCCGGCGCGGCTTCGAGGGGGAGGTCGACCAGGCCGCCCTCCTGATCGAGGCCGCCCGGGAGGCGGGGGTGCCCCAGTTCGTGCACACCTCCGTCTCCGGTGCCGGGCAGCACACGAGCTGGGTGAAGGACCGCTGGGAGTGGATGGAGCCCTACTACTCCGCGAAGGCCGGGATCCAGGACCGGGTGCGCGAGGCGGGGTTCGCGCACTGGACGATCGTCAAGCCCTGCTACTTCATGGAGAACCTGCTCCCCTCGGAGGCGATCGTCTTCCCGCGGGGCGTACGGGGTGGCCTGGTGAGCCTCCTGAAGCCCTCGACCCGGCTGTCCCTGGTCGCGGTCGACGACATCGGTGCGGCCGTCGCGGCCGCGGTGGCGGAGCCGGAGCGGTTCGACCGGGTCGAACTGGAGCTGGCGAGCGACCTGCTGACGATGACGGAGATCGCCGAGATCCTCTCCGGGCACCTTGGCACGACCCTGACCCCGCCCGACATGACCGAGGAGGAGGCGGTCGCCGCCGGGATGCCCGACATGGGGTTCGGACAGTCGTCCCTCAACGAGCATCCCCAGCCCGCTCTCCCCCGCTTCGCCCGCGACCTGGGCATTCCCCTCACCCCCTTCAGGGCCTGGGCGAGGGCGCACGTGCCGGCCTCGGCCTGACGCACGGGAACACGGGGCGGCACGGCACCACGGGGCGGCACGGGACCACAGGGCGCCACCGGAGAAGCAATATACAGGTGAAGCTGTACAGCTCATCCTGTGGACATTAGCCTGGAGGCATGAGCGAGAACGAGAGCCCCTCCCCCTCGGCGGTCCAGGCGTCGCGGGAGGTCCGCGCCGTCATCAGCCGGCTGCGCCGGCGCATCCTCAAGGCCTCCGAGGTCGAGGACCTCACTCTGGGCCAGGCCTCGGTGCTGGCCCGGCTGTCCGACCGGGGCCGCGTCACGGCCAGTGAACTCGCCGCGACCGAAGGGGTCAGGCACCAGTCGATGACGGCGACGGTCGCGGCGCTCGCCTCCATGGGGCTGGTGGAGCGGCACCCCGACCCGCACGACGGACGGCGCCTGCTGATCACGCTCACCGCGGAGGGCGTCCGCCGCGTGGCGGAGGGCCGGCAGGCCCGGACCGAATGGCTCGCCGGGCGGCTGCAGGAGCGCTGCACCGAGGAGGAACGCCGGACCGTGATCGCGGCGATGGCGGTGCTGGGGCGACTGACCCGTGACTGACGCGAAGGCGGGCCCGGCCCTCGGCACGGACAAGCCCGGCTTCGACCGCGGACTGCTGCCGCCGATGCTGCTGGGTTCGGTGCTCAACCCGGTCAACTCGACGATCATCGCGGTCGCCCTCGTCCCGATCGGCAGGGCGCTCGGCGCACCGGCCTCGCAGACCGCCTGGCTCGTCTCCGCCCTCTACCTGGCCACGGCGCTCGGGCAGCCGGTCGTCGGCCGGCTCGTCGACCTCTTCGGGCCGCGCCGGCTCTTCCTGCTCAGCACCGGTCTGGTCGGCGTCGCCGGTGTCGTGGGCGCCCTGACGCCCAGCCTGGGTGTGCTGATCGGCGCGCGGGTCCTGCTCGGGTTCGGCACCTGCGCCGGATACCCCGCGGCCATGGCGCTGGTGCGCAGCGAGGCCGAGCGCACCGGACGGGACAGCCCCGGCGGGGTGCTGACCGCGCTGGCGGTCGCCAACCAGACCGTCGCCGTCGTCGGGCCGCTGCTGGGCGGGCTGCTGATCGCGGTGGGCGGCTGGCGTGCCACGTTCGCGCTGAACGTGCCGCTGGCCCTCGCGGCCGTGCTGCTGGGGCTGCTGCGACTGCCCAAGGCGGAGCCCGCGGAGGACCCCTCGGGCGGATCCACGAGCGGATCCACGGGCGGATCCACACCGCGCGCGAGCCTGGCCGCCCGGCTCGATCTGCCCGGCATGGGGCTGTTCGCCGCGATGCTCGTCTCGCTGCTGCTCTTCCTGATGAACCTGCACCTGCGCGACTGGTACCTGCTCGCGCTCGCCGCCGCCGCGGGAGCGGCCTTCGCCGCACGGGAACTGCGGGCCGCCACGCCCTTCATCGACCTGCGGGTACTCGGCGGCAACCCCCCGCTGCTCGCCACCTACGGGCGGGCGCTCGTCGCCTACGTCGTCTCGTACTCCTTCCTCTACGGCTTCACGCAGTGGACCGAGGAGGGTTTCGGGCTGACCCCCTTCCACGCCGGTCTGGCCCAGATCCCCATGTTCCTGCTGGCGACAGGCGTCTCCGTCGTGTCGGGGCGCAGCACGAGCGTGCGGGGGAAACTGCTGCTCGGCGCGGTCGGACAGATCGCCGCGTGCCTGGTGATCCTCACGCTGGGCGGGGACAGCCCGCTGTGGACGCTGCTGCTGGTCGCGCTGGTCTTCGGCGTCCCGCAGGGACTGAACAGCCTGGCCCTGCAGAACTCCGTCTACTTCCAGGCCGATCCGGAGCGCACCGCCTCCTCCGCCGGTCTGCTGCGCACCTTCGCCTACGTCGGCTCGATGGTCGCCTCCTCCGCGGCCGCCGCCGCGTTCGGGCAACGGGCCGACACCGGCGGCCTGCACCGGCTCGCCTGGGTGATGCTCGGCGCCGCGGTGCTCTACCTGCTGCTCACCGTCTTCGACCGCACGCTCGGCCGGGCGCCGGGAACGGGCACGCGGGCACCGGACTGAGCAACCCCCGCGGGGGCAGGCCCGAGGGACCGCGGGCCCAAGAACTGTTTCCCGCAAGTCCATTGACCACAACGGCGTTTCTGCCTAACGTCCCGGTCAAGCTCGATTGAATCCTTTCAGTGCCCTGGCCCCACGCTCGGGCGGCCCCCACGCGACTTCCGCGCACCCGCAAGACCGCCATGGCTGAACGCACCCTGGTGAACGGTCTTCGGTCGCCGCATGTCGACTCATCGAAAGAAGCACATGCACCGAACCCCCGCACGCCGTGCCTCCGTACTCGTCGCCGCCGTGTCCTCCCTCAGTCTCCTCACCGCCGGGTGCGGCGACGGCGACGGCTCCGCGGACGACGGCACGGCGACGAACGCCAAGAACGCCGAGGCCTCCCCCAACGCGCCCACCAAGACGGGGCTGACCGTCGGCTTCCTTCCCAAGCAGGTGAACACCCCCTACTTCTCGGTCGCCGACCGGGGCGGGGAGCGCGCCGTCGAGTCACTGGGCTCGGCCTTCAAGGAGGTGGGCACGGACCAGGGCGCCGACGCCGCCGGGCAGGTGGCGCACATCAACGACCTCACCGAGCAGAAGGCCGACGCGATCGCCGTCTCGGCGCTGGACCCCGACGCGCTGTGCGACGCCCTCAAGAAGGCCATGGCGGAGGGCGTCAAGGTCGTCACGTACGACTCCGACACGAAACCCGAGTGCCGCTACGCCTTCGTCTCCCCCGCGAGCGCCGAGGACATCGCCGTACGGCAGCTGGAACTGCTCGGCGAACAGATCGGCTACAAGGGCGACATCGCGATCCTGTCCGCCGCGCAGACGGCGACCAACCAGAACGCCTGGATCAGCAGCATCAAGAGGGAGCTGGAGGATCCGCGGTACAAGGAGATGCGGCTGGTGGACGTCGTCCACGGCGACGACGAGGCCGAGAAGTCGTACCGGAAGGCCGAGGAACTGCTCCAGGAGCACGGGAAGCTGAAGGGGATCATCTCCCCCACCACCAACGGGATCAAGGCGGCCGCGAAGTACCTGTCCCAGTCGGAGTACAAGGGCGAGGTGAAGCTCACCGGACTCGGCGCCCCCAACGACATGCGTCCCTACATCAAGGACGGCACGGTGGAGGCGTTCCTGCTGTGGGACCCGGCCAAGCTCGGCGAGCTGGCCGGTCACGCCGCGGTGGCCCTCGCCTCCGGGCAGATCACGGGCCGGGAGGGACAGATGTTCCTGGCCGGGGACATGGGCTGGTTCCAGCTCACCGGGAACGGGGTCATCACCCTCGGCGATCCGACGGTCTTCGACGCCGGGAACATCGACGACTACGACTTCTGACGCCCACGCGCGCACTTGCCCGGACGGGTGCCGTCCGGGTGGGTGCCGCCGACGGAGGGGCGGCGGGGCGGCGGGCGCCCGGCACCGCGCTCACCGGCCGGCTCCTCCGGGCGGACCCGGAGTCCCGGAGCCGCCGGCGTTCAGGTGCTGCAACGCCTCGACCAGCTCGTGGCAGGCGCGCTCCACCGACCGTCTGGTGTTGAGCTGTTCGCTGATCACCGCCGAGAGCAGGAGCGCGGTCAGTCCCAGGGTGCCGTTGAAGGCCTGGAGCTTCATCATCGTCTCGATGTCGGTCAGCTTCCCGAAGGAGCCGGCCTCCTGCCGGGCCACGACGGTGGCCGTCACCGACACGAACAGGGCGCACGGGATGCCGCCCGCCAGCTGGAAGCGCAGCGCCGACCAGATCAGGATCGGGTAGGCGAGGAACAGCACGCTGACCGAGCTGTACATGATCAGCGGCACCAGGACGCACACGACCACGGTGAGCCCGGCGGCCTCGGTCCAGCGCGCGGACGGGGGCGGCAGGCGGGCGCGGTACAGCAGGAGCAGCAGCGGGGTGACGAGGACGACGCCCATGGCATCACCGACCCACCAGGCCAGCCAGACGAGGTCGAGGTGGTCGGTGGGGAGTTTGCCCGACAGCAGGAGCATGCCGATGCCCGTTCCCGAGCTGATCAGCATCGCGGTCAGCGCCCCAAGGAAGACGAGGGCCAGTCCGTCGCGCAGCCGGCTCAGGCTCACCCGGAACCCCACCGCGCGCAGCATCAGCCAGGCGCAGACGGGGGCGGCGGTGTTGCCCGCCACGATGCCCGCGGTCTCCGGCCCGGGGGCTCCCAGGGAGACGATGACCAGCAGCGCGCCGAGGGCGATGCCCGGCACGCACCACGGACCGAACAGGAGCAGGCAGGCCACCGCGAGGCCGGTGGGCGGCCAGATGGGCGTGACGATCGAACCGTCCGCGGTCAGCTGCTGCGACAGCCCCAGCCGCCCCGCCGCGTAGTAGCAGCCGGCGAGCAGCAGCGTCGCGCAGGCGAGGACGACCGGTCGAGGCCACGCACGGATACCCACCACAGCAGCCATCAGACACCGGTGCCGCCGGGTCGGCGAGGCGAGAGGCGCTCCGTGGCGCCCTACGGCGTAACGCCGCGCGCAACGCCACGCCCGTCGTGGCCGACGACGAGCACGGCCGCGTCGTCCTCGTGACCGATCAGCTCGGCGTTCTTCAGCACGGCGGCCGCCAGCGCGTGCGCGTCCATGCCGACGACGGCGGCGAGGCTCGCCAGTCGCACCACCCGTTCCAGGCCCTCGTCGACGTTCAGCGAGGGTCCCTCCACCACGCCGTCCGTGACCAGGACGAACACTCCGCCGGTGGCGAGCCGGTACCGGGTCACCGGGTACTCGGTGCCCTCCAGGACGCCCAGCGGGGGGCCGCCCTCGTCCCGGCAGACCTCCGCCCTGCCGTCCGCCGTGGCCCGCACGCAGGGGATGTGGCCGGCCCGGGCGCTCTCCAGGAGGCCGGTCGCCGGGTCGTAGCGCATGAAGGTGCAGGTGGCGAACAGGTCCTTGTTCAGGGACAGGACCAGTTCGTTCGTGCAGGCCAGCAGGTCGCCGGGTTCGCTGGTCACGGAGGCCAGCGCCCGCAGCCCGACCCGGACCTGACCCATGAAGGCGGCCGCGTCGATGGCGTGGCCCTGGACGTCGCCGACGGAGAGGCCGATGCGGCCGTCGGGGAGGGTGAAGGCGTCGTACCAGTCGCCGCCCACGTTGAGCCCGGCGTACGCGGGCGCGTAGCACGCGGCCAGGTGGATGCCGGGGACGGCGGGCAGGTCCGCGGGAAGCATGTCGCGCTGCAGGGCGATCGCCAGCTCGACCTGCGAGCGCCGCAGCTCGGCGAGCTCCTTCGCCCGTGTGGTCAGCGAGGCCAGCCGGGCGAGCAGCTCTTCACCGTCAGGTGCGGGACGCTTGCGGAACATCGACCACTCCCGGCCAGGCCGCCTCTCCCGGCGGGAGCCTCACGGGCCCCCTGGACAGTGCAAGTCTGTCACCGGGGACGGAAAAGGTCATGCCGGGGCCGGCCGGGGGCGGTGGCGGGCGGTCGGCGGCGGCACTCCGCAAGCGTGCGGCGTCGGTGTGCGCCCCGCCACGCCGGGGACGGCGGCGCGTTCCGTACCCTTGCCGCATGCGCATGCGCCCCACTCTGAGCTGGACCCCGGGAGCGGACCTGCCGCCGGGCACCGCCGACCTGGCACCCGTCGCCGACGCGCTGCGGGCCGGCGGGGTGCTGGTGCTCAGCGGGGCGGGCATCTCCACGGAGTCGGGCATCCCCGACTACCGGGGCGAGGGCGGCAGCCTGAGCCGGCACACGCCGATGACCTACCAGGACTTCACCGCCCACCCCGAGGCCCGCCGCCGGTACTGGGCGCGCAGCCACCTCGGCTGGCGCACCTTCGGCCGGGCCCGGCCCAACGCGGGACACCGGTCGGTGGCGGCGTTCGGGCGGCACGGCCTGCTCACCGGCGTGATCACCCAGAACGTCGACGGTCTGCACCAGGCCGCGGGCAGCGAAGGCGTCGTGGAACTGCACGGCAGCCTGGACCGGGTCGTCTGCCTGTCGTGCGGCGTCTTCAGCCCGCGCCGTGAACTCGCCCGGCGCCTGGAGGAGGCCAACGCGGGCTTCTCGCCGGTGGCCGCCGGAATCAACCCGGACGGCGACGCCGACCTCACCGACGAGCAGGTCGGGGACTTCCGGGTGCTGCCGTGCACGGTGTGCGGCGGCATCCTCAAACCGGACGTGGTGTTCTTCGGCGAGAACGTACCGCCGCGCCGCGTCGAACACTGCCGCGAGCTGGTGCGCGCGGCGTCCTCACTGCTGGTCCTCGGCTCCTCGCTGACGGTGATGTCGGGGCTGCGCTTCGTCCGCCAGGCGGCCGAGGCGGGCAAGCCGGTCCTGATCGTCAACCGCGACGCCACGCGCGGCGACCGGCTGGCCGCCACCAGGATCGCGCTCCCGCTGGGACCGGCCCTGACCACCGTGACGGACCGGCTCGGCCTCCGCGTGAAGGACGCGGCGGAGGACTCTGCGGAGGACTCTGCGGAGGACTCGATGGAGGACTCGGCGACGGCCTGACCAGGCAGCCCGCGTCCCGCACGGGACCGGAAATCTCCCCGCGCCACCCCCTTGACCGTGGTCCCGCCACTCCATACAGTCCTCGCACCTCACGAGGTACATCGATTAACCAATCGTTAACCGCTCGGCTGGAGACCACCCCTGTGCGCTCATCGCTGACACGGCGCGAACTGCTCGCCGCCGGTTCCGGTCTGGCCGCGGCCGCTGCCCTGCCCGCTCTGTCCGGCTGCTCGTCGCTGGCGTCGGCGGACTCCGACCCGGACACCCTCGTCGTCCACACCCAGCTCGGCACCACCGCGCCGGGCTCCCCCACGTATCTCGCGGCCGTGGACCGCTTCCGCGAGGAGAACCCGGGGGTGAAGGTCAAGAACCTGGTCAACGGCGACGACCTCGCCCAGGTCTACGAGACCTCACGGCTGGCCCGCAAGGAGGCCGACGTCGTGATGGTCAACCTGTACGACAAGACGCTGGCCTGGACGGATGTCGGCGCGACCGTCGACGTCAAGCCCTATCTCGACGACTGGGGGCTGCGCGGGCGCGTCCTGCCCGCCGCGCTGGCCGACTGGACGGACGACGAGGGCCGGGTCCGGGCCTTTCCCTACTTCGCCACGAACTGGCCCGTCGCCTACAACCGCGCCCTGCTCGACCGGGCCGGCATCGACGCGATCCCCACCACGGGGGACCAGCTGATCGCCGCGGCCCGCAAGCTGCGCGCCAAGGGCATCGCCCCGGTGACCGTGGGCGGCAACGACTGGACCGGCCAGAAGCTGCTGGCGCAGATCATCCAGACGTTCCTGTCCCAGGACGAGGCTCGGCACGTCTACTCCACGGGTGACTTCGGCGGTCGCGGCGCCCGCCTGGGCATCGAGTACTTCGCGCACCTGCGCGACGCCGGTGCGTTCGCGGACAAGGCCCAGGGCCTCACCTCCGACTCGATGACCACGCAGTTCAACACCGAGGAGGCGGCCGTCCAGTCGGCGATGTCCTCCGCCCTGGCCAAGGTGCCCGAGAAGGTGGCCGGGCACACGGAGGTCGGCGGCTGGCCGCTGGCCGACGGGGCGGCGCACGACGGTCCCACCGTCATCCGCGCCTACACCCTCATCGGCTTCTGGATCAGCCCCAACGGCGTCCGCAAGATCGAGCAGGTCGAGAAGTTCCTGCGGTTCATGTACCGCGAGGACGTCGTGGCGCGGTTCGTGACGGAGAGCGGCCGGGACATGGCCCTGCGCACGGACGCCGTCTCCACCGGCTTCCCGCTGGTCGGGGCGGCCCAGCGGCTGGGCTCCGGGGTGAGCCAGGTGCTGCTGCCCGACGTGTACGTGCCGCCCGCCGCCGCGCAGCCGCTGATCACCGCGACCAGCACCTCCTTCACCCGCGGTACCAGCCCGGCCCGGGTGCGCGCCGCCCTCGAGTCCGCGTACCGGTCCGCATGACCCGCCCGGACACCGACGGCTTTGCCGCCCGGTTCTCCCCCGTCCCCCTCACCCTCCCTCTCCACCTCCCCCGTTCCACCCGTTCCCCGGGAGTCACCGCATGACGACGCTCACGACGACGCCGGACGGGAGCGCGGCCCGCAGGTCCGCCCCGCCGCCCTCCCCCGCCCCGGCCGCGGGCCGGCGCCGGCAGGGCGGCACCGTCCTCGCGGTGCCCGCGCTGGTCTGGTACCTGGTCTTCATGGTCGGGCCGCTGCTCGCCATCTTCGTGATCGCGGCCCTGCACTGGCCGGGCATGCTCCAGCCGGTGTCCTTCGCCGGTCTCGACAACGCCCGGGTGGTGCTGGACGACCCGGTGTTCTGGGACGCGGTCCGCAACACCGCCGTACAACTGGCCGTCGCCGTCCCGGTGATGATCGTCTGCGCGTTCATGCTGGGGTACTACGTGGCCCAGCGCCCGCCCGGTCACCGGGTCGTCCGGTACCTGCTCTTCATCCCGGGGCTGATCTCGACGCCCGCGAAGGCGATGGTGTTCTACGCGGCGCTGTCGCCGGACGGCCTGCTCAACGGCGGGCTGGAGAGCGTCGGTCTCGGCTCCCTCGCCGACGCCTGGCTGGCCTCGCCGTCGACGGCCCTGGCGTGTCTGATCGCCCTGGACATCTGGGCGGGCATCGGCTTCACCGCCGTACTGTTCGCCGCCCGGCTGGGCAGCGTGCCGGACGAGCTCGGGGAGGCCGCGCAGCTCGACGGGGCGGGGCACTGGCGGACGATGTGGTCGGTCCACTTCCCCGTCATCCGCGACTACGTGGGCGTGGTGACGATGCTGCAGTTCCTGTGGACGCTGTTCGGCTCCGCGCAGCACGTGCTGCTGCTCACCCAGGGCGGCCCCGGCACCTCGTCCACCACGCTGTCGTTCCTCGTCTACCAGAAGGCGTTCATCGCCGCCGACCTCGGCTACAGCCAGACCGTCGGCGTCCTCCTCTTCCTCGCCGGACTCGTCGGGCTGCTGACGATCCGCCGTGTCTTCCGCCAGAACTACTGATCGGAGCAGCACTGATGAAGCTCGGCAAGCGCTGGCTCCCGGCCCACATCCTGGTGTGGACGTACGCGGTGCTGCTCGTCGTCCCGCTGTACTACTTCCTCGCCTCGGCGTTCAAGTCGAACGACGAGATCTTCGCGCACCCCTTCGCCCCGCCGTCCTCCCTGGGGCTCGGCAACTTCCGGACCGCGTTCGAGAGCGCCGACCTCGGGCTCGCGGTCGTCAACTCGGCGCTGGTGACGGTCTTCTCGCTGGCGCTGACCCTGCTGCTGGCGATCCCGGCCTCGTTCGCGCTGGCGCGTTCGACCGGGCGGCTGGCGGGCGTGGTCGAGAAGGTCTTCTCGCTGGGCTTCCTGATCCCGACGTTCGCGGCGCTCTTCCCCACCTTCCTGCTCGCGGCGGCCACCGGGCTGTTCCACACCCGGATCTTCATGGTGCTGTTCCTGCCCGCGACGGCACTGCCGCTGTCGGTGGTGATCCTGGTGCAGTTCATGCGCACCATCCCGCCGGAGATGGAGGAGGCCGCCCGGCTGGACGGGGCGTCCACCTTCGCGGTGCTGCGGCACGTGTACACGCCCATGTGCCTGCCGGGCATCGCCACCGTGCTGCTGCTGAACTTCCTGACCTTCTGGAACGAGTACCTGTACTCGCTGGTCATCATCGGCCCGGACCCGGCGCAGCGCACGGTCCAGGTGGCCCTGCCCACGCTGAAGTCGATCACCGGCACGGACTACGGCGTGCTGACGGCGGGCACGGTGCTGACCCTGGTGCCGGTGTGGCTCGTCTACACCCTGCTGCAGAAGCGCATGCAGCAGGCCCTGGTCAGCGGGGCGGTGAAGATGTGAGCGTCTCCACCGAGCGGGCCGGACGCCGGCCCACGATCAAGGCGGTCGCGGCGGCGGCCGGGGTGTCGACGGCCGCCGTGTCGCAGGCCTTCAACAACAAGGGCCGGCTCTCCGAGGCGACCCGCCGCCGGATCCTGGACGCCGCGCTGGAGCTGGGCTGGTCGCCCAGCGCCTCCGCCGCGGCGCTGCGCAACGCGCGCACCCGCAGCCTCGCCCTGGTGGTGCGGCGCCCCACGGACGTGCTGGGTTCCGACCCGCACTTCAGTGAGCTGATCACCGGCATAGAGGGCGAACTGGCGCCGCGCGGCTACGGCCTGCTGCTGCACCTGGTCAGCGGTCACCGGGAGGAGAACGCGCTGTACGAGCGGCTCGCGGCCGAGGGCCGGGTGGACGGCGCCGTACTCACCGACGCCCGCGACGACGACGCCCGGCCCGCGCTGCTCGCCCGCCTGGGACTGCCCGCGGTGCTGCTCGGATCGCCCGACGACACGGCCGTCGTCCCGCGGGTCGGCCTGCGCGAGCAGGGCGCGGGGATCGCGGAGGCCGTCGCGCACCTGCTGGACCTCGGCCACCGGCGCGTCGCCTACGTGAGCGGGCCGCCCGAACTCCAGCACACCCGTGTGCGCCGGGCCGCCTTCGAGGACGCCCTGCGCGAGGCGGGCCTGCGCCCGTTCGCGGTGCTGCCCACCGACTTCAGCGAGCGGCGCGCCGTCGGCGCCACCGAGGCGCTGCTCGACTCCGCCGACCGGCCCACCGCGATCGTGTACGCCAACGACTCGATGGCGGTCTGCGGCATCGGCACCGCGCAGCGCGCCGGACTGGCCGTTCCCCGGGACGTGTCCGTCGTCGGCTACGACAACCTGCCGCTCGGTTCCTGGCTCCACCCCCGGCTGACCACCGTCGACCAGCAGGTGCAGCGGGTGGGCGCGGCGGCCGCGCGCATGCTGCTCGTCCTGTGCGGCGAGGAGGTCGAGGACACCGCCCTCGCCGAACGGCCGCGCCTGGTCGTCCGCGAGTCCACGGGGCCCGCCCCCACCTGACCACCGTCCGGCCGCGGCAGGCCGCGGCCACGCACCATCCGCACCCCCACCACCCGAGAAGGACCATGCGACGCCACAGCGCCCAGCTCATCCACCAGCCCGACGTCCTGCCCTGGCTCGGCGCCAACTTCTGGTCCCGCACCGGCGGCCCGCTGATGTGGCGCGACTACGATCCGAAGACCGTCCGCGAGGAACTGCGCGTGCTCGCCGGCCACGGCCTCAACACGACCCGGTCCTTCTTCTACTGGCCGGACTTCCACCCGGAGCCCGACCGGATCGACGACGAACTGTGCGCGCGCTTCGAGGACTTCCTGGACGCTCATGTGGAGGCTGGCATGGGGACGATACCGACGTTCATCGTCGGCCACATGTCCGGCGAGAACTGGGACCCCGCCTGGCGCGGCAACCGCGACCTTTACGAGGACGTGTGGATGGTGGGCCGCCAGGCGTGGTTCGTCTCCCGCATGGCCCGGCGCTTCAAGGACCACCGGGCGGTCACCGGCTGGCTGATCACCAACGAGATGCCCGGGTACGGGCGGATCTACCAGGTCGACCCGCCCGCCACCGACGTGGTGACCGCGTGGGCCCAGGCCATGTGCAACGCGGTCCGGGCGACCGGCGCGACGCAGCCGGTGTCGCTGGGCGACGGGGCGTGGGGCATCGAGGTGACCGGCCGTGACAACGGCTTCTCGCTGCGGGAGACGGCCGAGTACGTCGACTTCGTGGGCCCGCACGTGTACCGCTCGGACACCGACCGGCCGCGGCAGCACTACCGGGCCGCCTTCGAGTGCGAGCTGGCCTCGGTGACCGGACAGCCGGTCGTGCTGGAGGAGTTCGGGCTGTCCACCGACACGGTCTCGGCCGCCAACGCGGGGATCTTCTACCGGCAGACCCTGCACAACTCGCTGCTGGGCGGGGCGACCGGCTGGCTCGCCTGGAACAACACCGACTACGACGACCTGTGGGACCGGTCCCCCTACGACCACCATCCCTTCGAGATGCACTTCGGCATCACCGACTCCACCGGGGCGCCCAAGGAGCCCCTGCGGGAACTGGCCGCCTTCGCGGGGGTGCTGAAGGCGGTGGACTTCCCGCGCTGCTCCCGGACCGACGCGGACGCCGCCCTCGTCGTGCCCGCCTTCCTCGAACGGGGCTATCCCTACAGCCGTCCCGCCGACCGGCCGCTCATCTTCACGTCCCTGCACCAGGGTTACGTCACCGCGCGCGCCGCCGACCTGCCGGTGGCGCTCACCCGCGAGGCGGACGGGATGCCGGGCGAGGCGTCGCTCTACCTGCTGCCCGCCACCCGGCAGCTCACCACCCGCACCCGCAGGGAGCTGGCCCGCCGCGCCGCCGAGGGCGCCACCGTGTACCTGTCGTTCTGCTCCGGCGAGCACCCTGCCACCCGTGGTCCCTGGTTCGACGACCTCGACGGGCTCTTCGGCGTGGAGCTGCAGTTGTCCTACGGCGTCGCCGAGCCGATCGAGGACGACGTGCTGGAGATGACGTTCACCGAGGACTTCGGCGGCCTGCGGGCCGGCGAGGTGCTGCGTTTCCCGGTGGCGGGGAACGAGGACAGCCGCGCCTATCTGCCCGTCGTACCGCGTGCGGGCCGGGTCGTCGCGGTGGACGCCCACGGGCGGCCGGCCCTGATCGTGCACGAGACGGGGGTGGGCCGGACGGTGCTGTCCACCTATCCGCTGGAGCACATGGCGGCCCGCACGGCGCGCGTCAACCCCGATGTCACGCAGCGTCTCTACGGCGCGCTGGCACAGGTGGCGGGGGTGCGGCGGCCCGTCACGGTCGCCGACCCGCACGTGTCGGCGGACGTCCTGGTCCACGCCGACGGCCGCCGTTTCGTGTGGCTGGTCAGCCAGAGTCCCGACCCGCTGGTGGTCCGTCCGGCCGCCGAGGGGAGGCTGCACGGCCTGGCCGACGGCGCCCCGGTGGAGGACGTGGCGCTCGACGCGTACGGCGTGGCCGTGCTGGAGCTGCGATGAGCCTCCCCCGCTACCGCGACCCGGCTGCACCAATGCCGGACCGGGTCCGTGACCTGCTGGGCCGCATGACCCTCGCGGAGAAGGTCGGTCAGGTGAACCAGCGCATGTACGGCTGGGACGCCTACGAGCGTGCCGGGGAGGGGCACCGTCTCACCGGCGCCTTCCGTGCCGAGGTCGCCGCCTTCGACGGCATGGGCGCACTGTACGGGTTGCAGCGGGCCGACGCCTGGTCCGGTGTCGGCTTCGCGGACGGCCTCGACGCGGCGGACGGGGCGCGGACCGCGGCAGCCGTGCAGCGGTACGTCATGGACCACACCCGGCTGGGCATCCCCGTCCTGCTGGTGGAGGAGATGCCGCACGGCCACCAGGCGCTGGACGGCACGGTGCTCCCGGTCAATCTCGCGGCCGGCGCCACCTGGGATCCGGACCTGTACGCCGACGCGGTGGCCGGGGCCGCCGCCGAACTGCGGGCGCGCGGCGCGCACGTCGCGCTGGTCTCCGCGCTCGACCTGGTGCGCGACCCGCGCTGGGGGCGCAGCGAGGAGTGCTTCACGGAGGACCCGTACCTCGCCGCGCGGATGACCGAGGCGCTGGTCGAGGGTGCGCGGCGGGCGGGGGTGGCGGTGGTCCTCAAGCACTTCGCCGGGCAGGGCGCCACGGTCGGCGGCCGCAACAGTGCGGCGACGGAGCTGGGGCCGCGCGAACTGCACGAGGTGCACCTGGCGGCGGCCCGGGTCGGGGTGGCCGCCGGTGCGGCCGGGGTGATGGCCGCCTACAACGAGTTCGACGGCCTGCCCTGCGTCGCGAACCGGTACCTGCTGACCGAACTGCTCCGTGCGGAGTGGGGTTTCGAGGGCGTCGTCATGGCGGACGGCACCGCGGTGGACCGCCTGGTGCGGCTGACCGGCGATCCGGTTCCGGCCGGGGCGCTGGCCCTCGACGCCGGGTGCGACCTGGGCCTGTGGGACGACTCGTTCGGGCGGCTGGGCGAGGCGGTGGAACGCGGTCTGGTGTCCGAGTCGGCGCTGGACGCCGCGGTGGCGCGGGTCCTCGGGCTGAAGTTCCGCCTCGGCCTGTTCGAACAGCCGCTGCCTCCGGCCCGGTCCGAGGCCGCGGACCTGCCCGACCCGGCCGAGCTGGGCGAGCGGGTCGCCCGTGCGTCGGTCACGCTGCTCGCCCACGAGGGCGGCGTCCTCCCCCTGTCCCGTGCGGTGCGGCGGATCGCCGTGCTGGGTCCCAACGCCGACTCCGTGGCGCAGCAGATCGGCGACTACACGGCGCCGCAGCGGCCCGGTGGCGGGATCACCGTGCTGGCGGGCATCCGCGCGGCGGTCGGGCCGGGCACCGAGGTGGTGCACGGCCGGGGGTGCGCCTTGGTGGGTGACGACGTGTCGGACGTCCCGGCGGCCGTCGCGCTGGCGGCCGGTTCCGACGTGGCCGTGCTGGTGCTGGGGGGCTCCAGTGCCCGCTCCCCGGACACGGTCTTCGACGTGAACGGGGCGGCCGTCACCGGCACCGGGACGCCGTCCGGCATGACGTGCGGCGAGGGGGTGGACCTGGCGGACCTGTCGCTGCCGCCGGGGCAACGGGCCCTGCTGGCGGCGGTGTCGGCGACCGGGACCCCGGTCGTGGTGGTGCTGGTCCAGGGCCGGCCGCACGCCCTGCCCGAGCTGGACGCGCCCGCGGTGGCGGTGCTGAGCGCCTGGTATCCCGGTCCGCGGGGCGGGCGTGCGGTGGCCGAGGTGCTCTTCGGCGACGCGGAACCCCGCGGGCGGCTGCCGGTGTCCGTGCCCCGGTCGACCGCCCAACTGCCCGTCTACTACAACGGGAAGGACCACCGCTACCGCGGATACGTCGACCAGGGTGCCGGGCCGCTGCATGCCTTCGGGCACGGTCTGTCGTACACCAGCGTCGCGTACGGGGCACCGCGTCTGTCGCACGACCGGGTCGGCACCCGCGCGCCTCGCCTGACCTGCCGGGTCACGGTCCGCAACACGGGGTCCCGGCCCGCCGAGGAGACGGTCCAGCTCTACGTGCGCCGCCTGTCCGGGGGTTCGTCCTGGCCGCGCGTGCGCGAGCTGCGGGGCTTCGTCCGCCTGAGCCTCGCGCCCGGCGCGCAGGCCGACGCGGTCTTCGAGGTGGGCCCGGACACGCTGGCCTCGGTGGGGCGCGACCTGCGCCCGGTGGTGGAGCCGGGGTCGGTCGAGCTGGCGACGGGCCCGGCGTCCGACCGGACCCGCGGCGCACGGCTGGAGATCACGGACTCGGAATCGACGGCAACTTAGGCTAGCCTTCCCTTCATGGCGAAGGTTCGGCGGCTCACGCCCCAGCATCCGGAGATGTTCCGCGCCCGCGTGGTGCGGACCCGGCGGGTCTCCCCGTCCATGCAGCGCGTCACGGTCACCGGGCCGGGGCTCGGCGGCTTTCCGTGGCTGGGGTACGACCACTGGTTCCGCCTGTTCCTCCAGCTCCCCCACCAACGCGACCTGCGCCTGCCGGAGTTCACGGGCTCGCAGTGGTGGCAGCCCTACCTCGCCATCCCGGAGGACGAGCGGCCGCACTGCGCCAACTACTCCGTGGCCGACTACCGCCGTACCGCGGCCGAGCTGGACATCGACTTCGTCGTCCACCGCGGCCCCACCGGCGAGGTCGAGGGCAGGGCCGCGATCTGGGCCTGCGCCGCCCGGCCCGGGGACGCGCTCGCCCTGCTCGACCAGGGCATCCTCTTCGACTGCCCGCACGACGCCTCCGAGGTCACCGTGGTGGCCGACGAGACCGGGCTGCCCGCCACGGCGAGCATCATGCGTTCGCTCCCCGAGGGCACCGTGGGACGGCTCATCCAGGAGATCCCCACCGACGCCGACCGCCGCGAGCTGAACGCCCCGGCCGGGATGACGGTCTCCTGGGTCGTGCGGCGGGACGACACCTCGGTCCCCGGTGCCGCCGCGCTCCGCGAGCTGCGCCGGCTGGGCCGCGCCGACGCGTCGGGGTACGCCTTCGTCGTCGGCGAGTCGACCCTGGCCACCGAGGGACGCAGGCACCTGCACCGGCTGGGGCTGCCGAAGGAGCGCATCACCTTCTCGGGCTTCTGGAAGCACGAGGCGATGGCGGCGGCCTGACGCGCGGGCCCGCTCCCCCTACGCCTGGGGCCCCTTGGCGCGCTGGTAGTGCCGCCGGGCCTTCATCCGGTTCCCGCACTCGGCCATGGAGCACCACCGGGCGCTGTTGGGCTTGCTCCGGTCCAGCAGGAAGCGCCGGCACTCCGGGTTGCCGCACGACTTGAGCCGTCCCGGCCTGGCCTCCTCGACGTGCGCCCAGGTCAGCACCAGCTCGACGGCCAGGCGGTGCGCGTCGGGGACCTGAAGCACCCATCGCAGCCCGCCGTCCTCGATGACCGGCAGCTTACTGACCCCCTGGAGGAACCCGCCCAGGCAGGCGGGGTCCCGCCACCCCCGGACGACGTCCTGGAGAGCGTCGCGCACGGCGACCAGCAGGGCGACCTCCTCGTCCGACCCGGTGCCCCCGTGGCCGCGCGCCCAGGCGCGGCCTTCGGCGGGCGCACCGAGAGCGTCGGTCGCCGAGCCCCGCACGACGGGAGTCGTGTTGAGCAGCTCCAGGAGGACGTCCTCCGCGGCCCTGTCGGTCACCGCTCTCACCCCTAACCGTTTCATCGACATTGGCAGGTTACAGCAACTCTACCTAACCACTTAAGTCCGCTTGACAGGTTAACCCCGGCGTGCTGGACTCTACCTAACCACTAAACGTGACCAAAGGGGTTTGCCATGAGCGTCGCCGTGCACCACAGGACCGCCACCGTCGACGGCCTGGACGTCTTCTACCGGGAGGCCGGTGACCCGCAGGCACCGGCCGTCGTGCTGCTGCACGGCTTCCCGACCAGCAGCCACATGTTCCGCGATCTGATCCCGAAGCTCGCGGACACCTACCACGTGATCGCACCCGACATGATCGGCTTCGGATACTCGGCGATGCCCGCGGCCGACGCGTTCGACTACAGCTTCGACTCCCTCACGGACGTGACCGTCGGCCTGCTGGACCAGCTCGGGGTGGAGCGCTTCGCGGTGTACGTGCAGGACTACGGGGCGCCGGTGGCGTGGCGGATCGCCACCCGGACCCCGCACCGCATCACCGCGATCGTCACCCAGAACGGCAACGGCTACACCGACGGCTTCGTCAAGGGCTTCTGGGACGGGCTGTTCGCCTACACCGACGACCCGACCCCCGAGACCGAGGCTCCCGCCCGGGCGGCGCTGGGCCCCGAGATGATCCGCTGGCAGTACCTGAACGGGGTCCGCGACCGGAGCCTCGTCAGCCCCGACACCTGGTCCCTGGACCTGGCCCTGCTGGACCGGCCCGGCAACGACGCCGTCCAGCTCACGCTGTTCCGCGACTATCCGACCAACGTCGACCTCTACCCCCGGCTCCAGCAGTACTTCCGCGACACCCGGGTGCCGCTGCTGGCCGTGTGGGGAGCGAACGACGAGATCTTCGGCCCCGACGGCGCCCGCGCCTTCCTGCGCGACCTGCCCGACGCCGAGATCCACCTGCTCGACACCGGGCACTTCGCCCTGGAGACCCACCTGGAGGAGATCACCGGCCACATGCGGGACTTCCTCGCCCGGGTCAAGAAGTAGGCGGGGCGGGCGGCAAGCGGTCCGCGCTCCGCGCCGGTCAGGATCCGGCCGGCCGGCCCAGGACGTACGGCGCGAGGATGTCGGCCACCGTCCGGTTGCGCGGTACGGGCACGTCCAGCCGGTCGGCGAGGTCCACCACTCCCCCGCTGAGCCAGGGCAGTTCGAGGCGGTTGCCCTTGTCCAGGTCGTTGTGCATGGAGGAGGTCATGGCCGCGGGAAGGGTGTCGCAGAAGTCGAACCGGTCCTGGGCGAAGCCGCTGTCCAGCCGCACTCCGGACGCCTGTGCCACCGCCACCGTCTCGGCCATGACCTCGTACAGGAGGCGCCTGCTCCGCTCGTTGGCGCGAACGACTCCTATGGGCTGTCGGACGGTCGCCGTGGTGGCCGACAGACCCACCAGGAACACGAACTTCTCCCAGATCGCCCGCTCGATGTCGTCGCTGCCCTCGGCGTCGATCCCGGCGTCACGGAACGCGGCCAGCACGGCCCGGCCGGTCGCCGCCGAGCCGGACCGGTACGGGCCGAGCACGACCTTCTGCAAGGGGCTGTTGTGCCGGACCACTCCGGGTTCCTCGATGAACGCGGAGATGAAGCAGACCCCGCCCAGGACCTGTTCGTCCGTCAGCCGGCCGCGCAGGACGTCGTCCTTGTGGACGCCGTTCTGCAGGGACAGCACCGGCGCCCCGTGCGCCGCCGAGGTCCGCAGCTCCTCTGCCACGGCCTCGGTGTCCCACAGCTTCACGGCGACGAGGACCAGGTCTGTGGGGCCCAGCTCCGAGATGCTCGCCACGACGGAGTCGGGCGAGGTGCGCAGCTCCCCCAGGGGGCTGTGGACGACCAGTCCGGACCGGCGGATGGCCTCCAGGTGCCCGCCGCGGGCCACGAAGGTGACCTCGTTCCCCGCCGCGGCCAACCGCGCCCCGAAGTAGCCTCCGACGCCGCCCGCCCCGATCACCGCGATACGCATGACTCCGCCCCCGCTCCCTTGGTAACCATCTGAACGGTTACTATAGAACCATGGACGCCGTGCCGCACGAGCCGCCCCGCACCAGGGTCACCGCCCAGCTGCGGGCCCTGCGCTTCGACGCCGGGGCGCTGTGCCTGAACCTGGTGGCCACCGTGGGGCGCAGGCCCGGGGTTCCCGTCGAGCGGATGGGCGACGCCGGACGCCTCGAAGCCTGGTGCCGGGGCGTGGGGGTGACGCTGGAGGACGGCCACGACCCCCAGGACGTCCTGCGGTCGCTGCACGCACTGCGCGCGGCCGCCCACGACATCGCCTCCGGCGCCCTGGACGCGCACCGGCCACGGCAGGAGTCGGTGGACCTGGTCAATCTCCTCGCGCGGACCGAACCTGCGGCCCCCCGACTGGAGTTGACGGCCGATGGCGCGTGGGTGGCCAAGGGGCGCCGGCCACTGAGCAAGGAGGCCCTGCTGTCGCTGGTCGCCCGGGACCTGATCGATCTCATGACCGACGAGGCACGCCGGTCCCGGCTGACCGCCTGCGCCTCCGAGGTGTGCCGGATGCTCTGCCTCGACTCCGGTGGCGGCCGGCCGCGCAAGTGGTGCTCCATGCGGCGCTGCGGCAACCGGGCCAAGGCGGCAGGGCGACGACTGCGGGAATCGGCGCCCTGAGGGACGCCCGAGGGCCTGACGCCACCGGGCGGGGCACCCGCTCACCGACCGCGGGCCAGCAGCAGGGTGACGTCGTCGGGCGGCGGTGTGGCGGGCAGGGTGCCGATCACCGCCGTACCCAGGTCCTCCAGGGTGGCCGCGCCGCGGGTCAGGGCGCGCCCCACGCGTCGCAGCCCGACCTCGATGTCCTGGTCGCGCTCCTCGACGAGCCCGTCGGTGAACAGGGCCAGCAGGCTGCCCGCGGGCAGCTCCAGCTCCGCGGTGGGGAAGGGCAGCAGGCCGACCCCGAGCGGCAGGCCGTGCGGAAGATCGGGGAACGAGTAGTCGCCGCCCCGGTGCACGACCGCGGGCGGCGGATGCCCGGCCAGGGCCAACGCGCAGGTCCGGGTCGCGGGGTCGTAGACCGCGTAGACACAGGTGGCGCTCATGGTCGCGACCTCGCTGCCGCCCTCCTCCTCGTCCTCGGTCAGCCGGATGAAGGTCCGGTCCAGCCTGCTCAGCACCTCGCCGGGCGGCAGGTCGAGGTCGGCGAGCGTGCGGATGGCCATGCCCAGGCGCCCCATGGTGGCCGCGGCGTTCACGCCGTGTCCGACCACGTCGCCCACCACCAGGGCGAGCCGGCCGCCCGGCAGCCCGATGACGTCGAACCAGTCGCCGCCGACGCCTTCCTCCGCGTCCGCCGGGAGATAGCGGGCGGCCACCTCCATGGCCGTTCCGCCGTGCACCCGGCGCGGCAGCAGGCTGCGTTGGAGGGCGAGGGCGGTGTTGTGCTCCCGGGTGTAGCGGCGGGCGTTGTCCAGGCTCAGCGCGGCCCGGGCCACCAACTCCTCCGCCAGCACCCGGTCGTTGTCGTCGAACGGTGTCGGATTCGAGGCGCGGACGAAGACCGCGACGCCCAGCAGGACGCCCCGGGCGTGGATCGGCAGGATCAGCAGCGAGTGCATGCCGAACTCGCGGATCTTCGCGGCCCTCGCCGGGTCGTCGGCCAGCCAGGCCTCGTGGGAGGGGTCGAGCACGGGTTGCAGCAGCGGGCGCCCCGAGGACAGCACCTGCATGAACGGCGAGGTCTCGGGGACGTAGACGACCTCGCCGTTCAGCCACAGGGACTCCGGGGAGCCGGGGTGGACCGAGGCCCTGCCCGCGCGCCGGAACTTGGGGACGCGCCCCTGGGAGCGGCCCAGCCGGTCGAGCGGCTCCTCACCGAGGCGCACCGCCTCCGTCAGGTCCACGGTGACGTAGTCGGCGATCAACGGCACGGTGAAGTCGGCCAGTTCCTGTGCCGTGCGCATGACGTCCAGGGTGGTGCCGACCCGGGTGCCGGCCTCGCTGACCACGGCCAGCCGGTCGCCGGCCCACCGCCGGTCGGTGACGACCAGCATCAGCATGCACACACCGAGGACGTGGCCGCCGTCGTCGTGCAGGCGCACGAAGGAGGCCGAGAAGGCGCGGTCGCGGCGACCGCCCGGCTCCGTCGGAACCCGGTACTCACGGCCGGTGACACACCGTCCAGTGGTCAGCACCCGCCGTACGAGCGCCTCCAGTTCGTCGGTGTCCCCGGTCAGCGACTCCCGCGGGCGGCGGCCCAGCCGCCGCCCACGGGCGATTCCGTCGTAGCGTTCGAGGGCGTCGTTGGCCCAGACGCACCGCAGGTCGGTGTCCCACACGGCGAGTCCGACGACCGAGTCCGTCAGCAGGGCGCGCAGAGCCGCACCGGCCCCGCCCTCCGGGATCCCGCTCACGACCGCACCGGTGCTACGACTTCACGAAGGCCAGGAGATCGGGGTTGAGGACTTCCGGATGGGTCGAGAGCATGCCGTGCGGAAACCCCTCGTACGACTTCAGGGTGCCGTTCGCCAGGAGTTCGACCGACTTCGGAGCCGCGTCCGCGTAGGGCACGACCTGGTCGTCGGTTCCGTGCGCGACGAGGACGGGGACGTCGATCCGCTTGAGGTCGTCGGTGAAGTCCGTCTCCGAGAACGCCGCGATGCATTCGTAGTGTGCGTTGGCCGCGCCCGTCATCCCCTGGAGCCACCAGCGGTCGATCAGCCCCTGGGAGACCGTCGCGCCCTCCCGGTTGAAGCCGTAGAAGGGACCGGACGGCACGTCGATGTAGAACTGCGCGCGATTGGCGGCGAGGGCCGCGCGGAACTCGTCGAAGACCTCGAGCGGCAGGCCCTCGGGGTTGCTGTCGGACTTCACCATCACCGGCGGGACGGCGCTGACGAGTACGGCCTTGGCGACCCGGCCCGGCTCGGCGCGCGCCACGTAGCGCGCGACCTCGCCGCCGCCGGTGGAGTGCCCGATGTGCACCGCGCCCCGCAGGTCGAGGGCCTCGGTCAGGGCCGCGACGTCGGCGGCGTAGGTGTCCATGTCGTGGCCCGTCGAGGGCTGGTCCGAGCGACCGTGGCCACGGCGGTCGTGGGCGATCACGCGATAGCCGTGCGAGAGGAAGAACAGCATCTGGGTGTCCCAGTCGTCGGCGCTGAGCGGCCAGCCGTGGTGGAAGACGATCGGCAGACCCTCGCGCGGGCCCCAGTCCTTGTAGAAGATGTTCGTGCCGTCGGAGGTCGTGACCGTGCCCATGACTGATCCTTCCACGTAGTTGATCCGCGCCAGCCACCTTACGCCGATAACCGGCATACCTCATTTTTCACTCATAATGACCAGATCATGGCGAAGCGGATGGTGGAGGAAGCAATGACGGCGGGACCGCACAGGGTGGTCGTCCTCGTGTTCGACGGCATGAAGCTGCTCGACCTGTCCGGTCCGGCGGAGGTCTTCAGCGAGGCCAACCGGTTCGGCGCCGACTACCGGCTGAGCATCGTCTCGGCGGACGGGTCGCCGGTGCGCTCGTCCATCGGCATGCGGGTGCCGGCGGACACGGACGCGCGGGCCACCGCCGCCCACGACACGCTGGTCGTCGTCGGCGGCGACGCGTTGCCCGACTCCCCCGTGGACCCCGTGCTCGGGGCGGCCGCGAAGGCACTGGCGGAACGGGCTGGGCGCATCGCCTCGGTGTGCACCGGCGCCTTCGTGCTCGGCGCCGCGGGCCTGCTGGAGGGCCGCCGGGCGACGACGCACTGGCAGCACACCGCGACGCTGGCCCGCCGGTTTCCGTCGACGCGGGTCGAGGCCGACGCGCTGTTCGTGCGGGACGGCAGCACGTACACGTCAGCCGGGGTGACCGCGGGCATCGACCTCGCCCTCGCCCTGCTGGAGGAGGACCACGGCCCCGGCCTGGCCCGCCGGGTCGCCCGCTCGCTGGTGGTGTACATGCAACGGGCCGGCGGCCAGTCGCAGTTCTCCGCCTCGCTCCAGGGTCCGGCTCCCCGCACGCCGGTGCTGCGGCTGGTCCAGGAGGCGGTGCAGGGCGATCCGACGGCGGACCACGGCCTGGAGGCGCTGGCGGCCCGGGTGCGGGTCAGCCCGCGGCATCTGACGCGCATGTTCCGGGCCGAGCTGGACACGACGCCGATGAAGTACGTGGAGCTGATCCGCTTCGACATGGCCAAGGCCCTGCTCGACGCCGGGCACAACGCCACCGAGGCCGCCACCCGATCGGGCTTCCCGAGCTACGAGAGTCTGCGGCGGGCCTTCGCCCGGCACCTGGGGCTGTCCCCCATCCGGTACCAGCAGCGCTTCGCCACCACCTCCCGGAAGGCGTGACGCGCGGGAGTCATGACCGGTTCCGAGGGGTTCGTGGCCATCGGACAGCGGACGCGGTCCGGCCGCCCGGCGCAGGGTGGAACCGACACGACAGGCATCGTCCCGGGAGGACCACCATGACGGAGACCATCGCCGGAATCGACATCCCCGACAGCTCACTGGCGCGGGAGGCGACCGAACTCGTCCGTGACACCACACCGCCGCTGATCTTCGACCACTCGCGGCGCGTCTACCTGTTCGGCAGTCTCCAGGCCGCCGCCCTGGGCCTGCGGCCGGATCCGGAGCTGCTGTACGTCGCCGCTCTCTTCCACGACACCGGCCTGGTGCCGCCCTACCGCGGTGACGACCAGCGCTTCGAGATGGACGGCGCGGACCAGGCGCGGGCCTTCCTGCTGGCCCACGGCGTGCCGGAGGCCGACGCGGACACCGTGTGGACGGCCGTCGCGCTGCACACCACCCCGGAGGTCCCCTACAAGCTGGCGCCGGAGATCGCGGCGACCACCGCCGGCGTCGAGACGGACGTGCTCGGTCTGAACCTGGCCCGCATCACCCGGGCGGAGATCGACGCGGTCACCGCCGCCCACCCCCGCCCGGACTTCAAGAAGCAGATCCTCCAGGCGTTCGCCGACGGCTTCGGGCACCGTCCGCAGACCACCTTCGGCACGGTGAACGCGGACGTCCTGGCGCACTTCCTGCCGGGCTTCCGGCGCACGGACTTCGTCGAGGTGATCGAGAACTCCGCCTGGCCGGAGTGACTCCGGGCGGTGTCCCTACGGCCTCGGGTTCCTGCGCGGGGAGAGGGTGGCGTTGGGGAGCACGGGCGCCGGGAGGCGGTCGCCGGGGTAGCCCTCGACCCGGCCGAAGCGCTCCGCCGCGTTCTCCCAGTCCGTCCGGGCCGCCACGATCTCGTCGTGGGTGCGTCCGACGAAGTTCCACCACATGACGATCTCCTCCGGGAATGGCGGACCGCCCAGCACCACCAGCCGGGCGGGGCCGGATGCCGCGTTCCTCAGCGCGAGGGTCCTTCGTCCTGGTGCGGCGTACGCCAGTTCGGCGGGGCGCACGACCGTGCCGTCCAGGCGTACGTCGCCGCTGTCGACGAGGACGCCGTGCTCGAAGCCGGGGTCGACGTCGAGGGTCACGGTGGCGCCCGGGGCCAGGGTCACCTCGGCGCCGAGCAGGGGCGTGAAGGTGCCGACCGGTGAGGTGTCCCCCGCGAGCGAGCCGAGGAAGACGCGCGCCTCGCCGCCGTCCAGGGCCACCGGGGCGGGGACGTGGTGCTGGAAGGCGGGGGCGGTGTCGCGGTGCTCCGAGGGCAGCGCCACCCAGAGCTGGACGCCGTGCAGGACCTCGGTGTCCGGCGTGGACACCTCGGAGTGGCTGATGCCGTGACCGCCCGTCATGAGGTTCACCTCGCCCGGCCTGACGAGCGCGTGGCTGCCCACGCTGTCCCGGTGCTCGATCTCCCCGCTGAACAGCCAGCTGACCGTCTGGAGGCCGATGTGCGGGTGGGGGGCCACGTCCATGCCGCCGGACCGCGAGACCTCGTCGGGACCGTAGTGGTCGGCGAAGCACCAGGCTCCGATCAGCGTCCGGGCCCGCTGCGGGAGGGTGCGGCGCACCGTCATCGCGCGCGGTCCGCCGAGCGGGACGTCCCGCGCCGTCAGGATCTCCACGCCTGCGGCGGGCGCCCTTTCCTCCCCTGCCCCGCACCTGACTTCGGCGGGGTGCGTCTCCGTGTTGCTCACCGCTCGGTCCTCCCACTCGCCCCTGAAAGTTTCAGTTTCAACTTCTATGGTTCGATGATAGGACGTGAGAAACCGTATCGCGCGACGGAGGGCACCCGACATGACACAGACGCCTGTACGCACCGACGCAGGCGGCCCCGGAGCCACCGGCGAACGACGTGTGTTCGTCGACAAGCAGAGCCCGGAGGCCTACGCGGCACTGCGTGGCACGGCGGAGGCGGTCCGGGGCGTCGCCGAGGCGGCCGGGCTCGACCGGATCCTGGTGGAACTGGTCAACATCCGCGTCTCCCAGCTCAACGCCTGTGCCTACTGCCTCAACGCGCACACCAGGGCCGCGCTGCGCGGCGGCGAGACCACCCAGCGGCTCGGGGTGCTGGCGGCCTGGCGCGACACCGAGCTGTTCTCGCCCAGGGAACGCGCCGCGCTGGCCCTCGCGGAGGCCACCACGCATCCCGCCGACGCGGGGGCGCAGAGCACCGCGTACGCCGAGGCGCGGGGTGTCCTGTCGGACGACGAGATCTCCGCCGTGATCTGGGTGGCGATCAGCATCAACGCCTTCAACCGCGTCTCCGTCCTGAGCAAGCATCCGGTGCGCGGCGCCCCGCGCGCCTGACGATAAGCGAGCCGCGACGGGGCTGCGCGGGGGGCGGCGACATTCGTACAAGACCCGTGACCGGCACGGGGCGCACCCTTGCGGCATGAATCAGTACGACGCCCGTCTCTCGCACGGCATGCACGTGGTCCACGACGGCCCGCCGCAGGCGCCGGCCGTCCTTCTCATCCACGGTTCCGGCGCCTCGGGCGCGTCCTGGGGGCGGGTGGTCCCGGCGCTGGCCGAGCACCGTCGCGTCCTGCGCGTCGACCTCCCGGGCTGCGGCAAGTCGCCGCCCACCCCGTCGTACGACGTGCCGCTGCAGGCGGACCGGCTGGCGGCGCTCCTGGACGACCTCGGCCTGCGTTCCGTGACCGTGGCCGGCCACTCCAGCGGCGGCTACGTCGCCACGGCGCTCGCGGAGCGGCGTCCCGACCTGGTGGGCGCCCTCGCCCTGGTGAGCACGGGCCCGGGTCTGGACGCGTTCCTGCCGCAGCCGCTGATTCTCCGGTTGCTGCTGGCCCCGCCCTTCGGCCCGCTCCTGTGGCCGCGGCGCACGGACGCGATGCTCCGCAAGGCGATCGCCGCGACGGCCGCCGGCCCCGTGGAGGTCCCGGCCGAGATGGTCGACGACGTGCGGGACATCTCGTACCGCTCCTTCCGGACGGTGGCCCGCGGGAACACGGCCTACCTCGCCGAGCGCGGCGTACCCGAACGCCTCGCCGCCCTCACCGTCCCGGTGCTGGTGCTCTTCGGCGGAGCCGACCCGCGCTGGGACCCGGCGTCGGCGCACCGGTACGAGGCCGTACCGACCGCGCGGCTCGAACTGCTCCCGGGCGTCGGGCACCTGCCGCCGCTGGAAGCGCCCGGCCCGACCGGCGAGTTGCTGCTCGGCTTCACCGCCCGGGGCGCGGACCTCCCGGCCGTCGGCCCCGAGACCTAGACTGGCGGCGTGTTGTCCACCGGGACACCTACCGACGTGTCGGTTCCTCCGCCTGGCGACGCACCGACCGGGGCGCCGCCGGACTGGTCGATCGTGGACGTCGCGGTCCCGCGTCCCTCGGCCCTGCTCGCGGGGGTCGCCATGGCCGGGTTCAGTCAGCACGTGGCCGCCTTCGTGGACATGGCCATGGTCGCGCATCCGTCCGTCACCCTGCTCATCGACCTGAGCGAGGGCGACGGCATCCTGTACAGCGCCCGGGACCGGCACGGGCAGGGCAGCTTCGTCGTCGGGCTCGCCCCGGGCGACCTCAGGGCGGCGGGCCGCGTCGGCGTGTGCCTGCAGATCCGGCTGGAACCGGCGGTGGCGGCCGCGGTGCTCGGCCCGGCGGCGGAGCTCGGCGGGAGGGTGGAGTCGTTCGAGGACGTCTGGGGCCGCGAGGCGGAACGGGTCCGGGACGAGCTGCGCGCCGCCGGGTCGTGGGACGAGCGGTTCGCGCTCGCGGCGGACATCCTCCGCCGCCGCGCGGCGGACCGGCCTGCGGTCGACCCGGAGGTCGCCCACACCTGGCGGACGACGCTCGCGGGCCGGGGCAGCGTACGGGTCGAGGGGCTGGCCGAGGAGGTCGGCTGGAGCCGCAAGCGGCTGTCGGCCCGCTTCCACGCCCAGCTCGGCATCACGCCCAAGCGGGCCGCCCGGCTGGTCCGGTTCGACCACGCCGCCCATCTGCTCGCGGCCGGCCTGGCCCCGGCCTCGGTCGCCTTCGAGAGCGGCTACGCCGACCAGTCCCACCTGCACCGGGAGGTCAAGGCGTTCACCGGCCTCACCCCCACCGCCGTGGCCGGAGCGCCGTGGCTCGCGATCGACGACGTCGCCTGGCCGGGCTCGTCGACGGCGCGGTCCGTGAGCCCCACGGCGTCCGTGAGGTCCGCGCCGCGCCGAATGGCACGGCCCGGCCGTGCGTGGAATCGTGGACGGACGGCACCGGCGGATGCGCGCTGACACGGAACGCGCACCGATCAGACGTCTTCCGAAGGAGGCACGCATGTCCTCGAAGCGACGCCGGAAGAAGAAGGCACGCCGCAATCACCCGGCCAACCACGGACGTCGGCCCCAGTCCTAGGGCGGCTGTTCGGTACCTCCCCCCGGCGCGCGGTGTCGGGGGGACGTGCGCGTCAGTGGCCCGCGACCGTTCCGGACAGCTCGTCGGTGCCTTCGGCGGGGTCATGGCGCGCACGGCCCTCCTGCCCGGTTCGCCCCGCCCGAGTGCTTCGTGACCCGACGGCCCGGAACCCACGCACCGGAGATGACCCCATGAAGATCAACCTCACCAGCGTCTTCGTCGACGACCAGACGCACGCACTGCGCTTCTACACCGAGACCCTGGGCTTCCTGAAGAAGCACGACGTGCCGGTGGGAGAGGGTGGGGACCGGTGGCTGACCGTGGTCTCGCCCGAGGCCCCCGACGGGACCGAGCTGCTGCTCGAACCGTCCGGTCACCCCGCGGTGGGCCCGTACCGGACGGCGCTGGCCCAGGACGGCATCCCGGCCGCCTCCTTCGCCGTGGACGACGTACGGGCGGAGCACGACCGGCTGCGCTCGCTCGGGGTGCACTTCAGCCAGGACCCCATGGAGATGGGCGCGGTCACCACGGCGGTCCTCGACGACACCTGCGGAAACCTGATCCAGATCATGCAGGTCCAGTAGCCGGTGGGGCGCGGCCCTGCCGCGCGGGCCTGCTCGGCTCGCGCCGTCCGGCGTCACGCGCGGGGCGGGCGGAACTGGGGGCCGTAGGTGCCCCGGCCGCCCGGGATGCCGGTTTCCATCAGCTCCACGGCGGGGCCCTCCAGCGCGCGCATCGTCCGGACCGCCGAGCCCAGGGTGCGCGCGTCGCCGTGGGCCCAGGCCGCCTCCAGGGTGCTGAGCACCTTGGCGTAGGCGGTGTCGAAACGGTCGAGGAGGTCCCCGACCCGCTGCGCGGGGCCGGGCCAGCCACCGGCCGGGACCCGGGCCATGGGGCGCGCGTCGGGGAAGGGCACGGGGGCGCCGGTGAACCGCCAGCCGTCGTCCTCCTGGCGCAGTTGCCGGCCGTGGTAGATCTCGCCGAAGGCGTAGTAGTGGGCCGGGTGGTCGTCGCCGAAGGCGTCCTCGGGAGAGCTGGTGGTGCCCTCGCCCTGTTCCTTGATGATCTCGATCGCCCGCTCGACGCCGTCGACGTCGGTCACGGGTTCCAGGACGTCGGAGCCGATGCGCTGGGACAACTGCCCGCCGGCCGACAGTGGCGGTGCCGTGGCCCGGAAGGCGCGCAGCAGCTCGTCGTAGAAGTGGCCGATGCCGGGCGAGTTGTTCACGCCGCGGGCCAGGGGAGCCTCCGGGGCTTCGACGGCCATCATCACATCGTGCACGAAGGGCCGGTTGAGACCCGAGAGGTAGACGTTCACCTCCTCGCGCACGCCGCCGGGCAGCGGGCCGGGGTAGGCGAGGGCGGCGTCCGTGATCCGCGGCCGGCCGCCCACCGCCACCAGCAGGTTGCAGACGACGCCCATGTGGTACATCTCGTCGCCGATGATGCGCCGGATCAGCCGTGCGACGTGGCTCGTGCGGTCGCCCACGGACCACCATCCGCACAGGTAGGGCGGGATGGTGGCGAGTTCGAGTGCCACGGCGACCTGGAGGGCCTCCCTGAGCCAGTCCACACCGCGGTCGCTCTCGGGGACCGCGAGCAGGTGCGCGACGGACCGGGAGCCCGAGGCGCAGCGTGTGGCTGCCTCCGGCCGCCCGGCCGCGAGGGCGGGCGCGGCGGCCGGGACGGACGCTGCGGCCGCCACGACGGCCGACCCCATGAAGGCCCTCCGCCCGAACGGGGCACCCGTCCCCGACGCTTCCTCGCGCACATCAGTCACCCGTACTCCCTCCGCAGGCGGCGTCCGTATCCGACCGGAACGTCCGCATTCGTCCGACGGCTGGCGAAACTAGCAGCGGCGAGGTCGTTTCCCGGGCGGGCGGCACCGAGTGGGGCATCCTCTACCCGGTCGGCCCTACCGGGTACGGCCCTCTCGTATCAGCGACAGCAAGAGCGCGTGGGTCCCGGCGTCGGCGGCCGCCACCAGACCGCGGCCCGCGGGGCCCGCGGGCTCGCCGTCGACTCCGGTGACGACGCAGCCGGCCGCCCGGCACAGCGCGATGCCGGCGGCGAAGTGCACGCTTTCGGTCAGGCCGGTGCCGTCGGTGACGTAGGCGGCGCGCTTCCCGGCCGCGACCCAGGCCAGGGCCAGCGTCGTGGACACGACCCGCGGCCGCAGGCGCCGCACGAAGCCGGGGTGGGTGAGCAGGTCGACCGCCCGGAACGCGGGCGCGCCCGGGAAGGGCGGGTCCAGGTTCACGTCGACCAGCCGGGTGGCCGCACTGGGCGCCAGCGGTGCGTCGTGGCCGTCGCGCCGGACCCGGGCGGTCTCGCCGTCGGTGAAGAGGACCTCGCCTCCGAACGGGTCGGCCACGGCCGCCGGGCCGCCGCGCAGCGCCACGTTGACGGCCACCGCCATGGTGCCCGCGGCGTAGTTGAGCGTGCCGCACAGCGGATCCACCAGGGACTGGCGCGCCGCGTCGGCCGCTCCCCGCCGCCCGCCCTCCTCACCGCATATCGCGTCGTGGGGCCGCGCGGCACGGATGACGTCGAGGATCGCCTCCTCGGCGGCCACGTCGGCGTCGGTGGCGAAGTCCCCGCCGCCCTTGTCGAATCGGGTCAGGCGCAGGAGAGTTGATCACGGCATGGAGGGTAACGGCCGAAGCTCCGCCCACCTCCGGTCCACGGCGCCAAGTCCGCCGGTCCGCCTCAGGAGGCCCCGCCGCGGCAGGACCGGCCGGTGCGGAGGCTCCCCGTGGCGCCGGTGATGACGGAGTCCAGCCGGTCCCGGGTGCCGACCAGTTCGGCGATCCTGCCCTCGACACGCTGCCGCTCGGTGGACAACCGGTCGAGCAGCTCAGGCGTGGCCCTGCCGTCGGCCGCGTACGGCATGAGTTCGACGATGGTCCTGCTCGACAGGCCCGCGGCGTAGAGCTGCTGGATCAGCCGGACGTGGTCGACCGCGCCCTCGGGGTAGTGCCGCTGGCCGCTGTGGCTGCGCTCCGGGACGAGCAGTTCCTGTTCCTCGTAGTAGCGCAGCGCCCGCACGCTGACACCCGTCCGGGCGGCGAGCTCCCCGATGCGCATCCCGCGCCTCCTCTCGTGCGGCGGTCGAACGACTTGCCTCTCACGTCGGCGTCAGGTTTTAGCGTAACGCGCGAGGCCCCCGGCTCGTCCCGGGGCCGCTTCCTCACCCCTTTGACCAGCAGAGAGAAGGCACTTTCATGACCGCATCAACCCTCGCGGCGGCCGGCGCCGCCGCCACCGCTCCGGTCGTCTCGGTCAAGCCCGTGGTGCTGCGCGCACCCCAGCGTGGCGAGGACCTGCGCGTGCGGGTGTCCGCCCCGGTGACCGGGCACGGGCTGCCCGTCGTACTCCTCGCGCACGGCTTCGGCTCGTCGCTGGACGGATACGGCCCGCTCGCCGACCACTGGGCCGCCCACGGCTTCGTGGTGATCCAGCCCACCCACCTCGACTCGAAGAGCGTGGCGCTGCCCGAGGACGACCCGCGCAAGCCGGGGCTGTGGCGCTCGCGCGTCGAGGACATGAAGCGCGTCCTGGACGGCCTGGACCTGGTGGAGGCGGCCGTTCCCGGCCTCCGGGGGCGCACGGACCGAGGCCGGATCGCGGCGGCCGGTCACTCCTTCGGCGGCCAGACCGCGGGCATCCTGCTGGGCCTGCGCGTGCGCGATCCCGCGACCGGGGAGGCCGAGGACCTGTCCGACCCCCGGATCAAGGCGGGCGTGCTGCTCGCGACGGCCGGCCGCGGCGGCGACGATCTGACCCCGTTCGCGGCCCAGCACCTCCCGTGGCTGAGGCACCCCGACTTCACGCACATGACCACCCCCGCACTCGTGGTCGCGGGCGACCGGGACGACCTCCCCTTCACCGTGCGCGGCGCGGACTGGACGGCCGATCCGTACGTCCTGAGCCCCGGCCGGAAGAGCCTCCTCACCCTCTTCGGAGCAGAACACTTCCTCGGCGGGATCTCCGGCTACGAGGCCGCGGAGACCACCGACGAGAACCCCGCCCACGTCGCCCTGGTCCAACGGGTGACCCTGGCCTACCTCCGCCACGCCCTCGGTGTCGACGGCACCGACTGGACGGCGGCGCGACGAGACCTCGCCGGGGACACACATCCTCTGGGCCGCCTCGAATCCAAGTGAGCCCCGGGCCGCACCGGCGCCCCCTTGCCGGTGCGGTGCCCCGGTCCCGTCCGCGCTCGGTCACGGACCGGGCAGAATGCCCGCTGTGAACCATGTTCTGTGCGGACTCGCCACCAACCCCGCGCTGCCGGCCGAGCTGGTCGACCGACTGATCACGGTCGCTGACGGCGACACCGCGGACGAACTGGCGGATCGCCCGGATCTCAGCCGGTCACAGGTGCTCGCCCTGGTCTCGCGCGTACCGGAGTGCGCGGTCCGGCTCGTGCACGAGGGGCGGCTGACCGAGGCGGACCTCGACCCGGTGACACGGCCGGACGCCGCCCTCGCGCTGCTCGGCGAGGGCGGTGGTGACCCCCGGTGGGCCCGGCTGCTCGCGGGCGACCCGGACCACGCCCGCCGGGCGAAGCTGGCCGCCTGCCCGGACCTGCCGTCCGACGTGGTCGAGGCCCTGGCCGCGGACAACGACGTACGAGTCGTCGCGGAGTTGGCGTTGTGCGCCTCGCGGGAGGTCGCCTCCCGGCTGGCGACCCATCCGCACGCCGAGGTCCGCCGCGCGGTCGCGGCCAACGAGGCGACCCCGCCGCCCCTCCTGGCGGCACTGCTGACCGGTGCGGGACTGCCCGCCGCACAACGGTGCCTGGTCTGCGACCAGGAAGCGGTTCCGTTCGCGCACCACCCCGAATGTCCTCGGCCCGGCTGCGAGTTGCCGCCCGGAGCGTCCTGCGACGGCTCCCACGAGTCCACCGTGCACGACATCCAGCAGGCGGCACTGCGCAACGCCGCCACACCCACCGAGGCCGCCGCCGGTTTCGCCGGCCATCCATCGGCACTGCTGCGCTGGACGCTCGCGGCCCGCCCCGACCTGACCCCCGAGGTGGGCTGCCTGCTCGCGGCGGATCCCGTCCCCGGGGTCCGGGAGGAAGTCGCCGCGAACCCGGTGGTCGACGGCACGTTGCTGCGCTCGTTGTCCGGCGACTCCTCGCACGAGGTGCGGCGCGCGGTCGCCCTCAATCCCGGCGTGCCCCTCGACGTGCTCGTGCAGGTCGCCGGAAACACCGGAATCGGCCCCACCCTGCTGCCCCGGATCGCCTCCGCCACCGCCGGGGAGGTGGCGGAGCTGGCCCGGATGTCCGACCCCACGGGACGGATGCTCCTCGCCCGGCGACGCGATCTGCCCGCCCGGATACGGGACGCGCTGGCCGCCGACCCCGACGCGAAGGTGGTGAAGTCCCTCGCCGCGGACCCAGGTCTGTCCGAGGGGCAGCTGCGCGCCATGGTGGACCGGCACGGAAGCCGGGTCGTCGCCAAGGTGGCCGCCAACCCCAACGCTTCCGCGCCCCTGTTGGAGGAACTCACCCGGCACGGGAAGGCGGTCCGCAAGGCGCTTCGCGAGATCGCCCGGCATCCCCGCGCGACGGCCCCCGCCCTGCTCGCCTGCCTGGCGGACGAGCAAGGGCGCCGCCGGGCCGCCGGTCATCCGGCACTGCCCCCGCCGGTTCTCCTGAAGCTGCTGGACGACGCCGACTGGGAGGTGGTGGAAGCGGCGGCCGGTAATCCGTCGTTGCCGGCCGCCGCGATGGCGGGTCTGATCAACCGGCATTCTCCGGGGGCAGGTTCGCCGTTGACACACTCTTGACACGGTCACGTCGACCGCTTGTATGGTCTAGTCCAACAGAACTCGCCGCTCCGTTTACGGAGTTGAGCCCTGCCGGGGTCCCACGCCCCGGTGGGGACGGTGAGTGCGCGTCACCTTCGCGCCTCCTGGCCCCACCCACGAGAGGCCGTACTCGGCGTGCGCGCGGTCCCCCCACACATGGCCGCGCGCGCCTGGGACGGCCGGATGTGAAGGAGTTCCCATGCACGCACGTCGCAAGACCGCTGCCCTGATCGGCGCGGTCCTCGCCCCTGTCGTGGCCGTGAGCCTGCCCGCCTCCTCGGCGAGCGCGCACGGCTACATCTCCGACCCGCCCAGCCGTCAGGCCCAGTGCGCCGCGGGCACGGTGTCCTGCGGCGACATCAAGTACGAGCCGCAGAGCGTCGAGGGCCCCAAGGGCCTGACCAGTTGCAGCGGCGGCAACAGCCGGTTCGCGGAGCTGGACGACGACAGCAAGGGCTGGAAGGTCACCCCGGTGTCGAAGACCACGACGTTCTCGTGGCAGCTCACCGCACAGCACGCCACCAGCACCTGGGAGTACTACGTCGGCGGTCAGCGGATCGCCCTGTTCGACGACGGCGGCGCGAAGCCGGGCGCGGTCGTGAACCACCAGGTCGACTTCGGCGGACTCACCGGACAGCAGAAGGTCCTGGCCGTGTGGAACGTCGCCGACACGTCCAACGCGTTCTACGCCTGCATCGACGTCAACGTCGGCGGCTGACGGACCGGTCGGAGTGGTCCGGGGAGCGGTCACACCCCCTTCGGGGTGCACGGCCGCTCCCCCTCGGCCCTCCGCCTCCGCGCTCCACCGACCCTCCCTCCCATCGAGCAGGAGCAGATACCGTGCAGCACCGCAAGCTCGCGCTGCTGGCCGCCACCGGTGCGGCCGCCGCCCTGTGCACGCTGACCATGGCGCCGTCGGCCGTCGCCGAGAAGTCCGACGCCCGGACCACCGCCGCCGAATTCGTGGTCAGCGAAGCCCAGTTCGACCAGATGTTCCCGAGCCGGAACTCCTTCTACACCTACAGCGGCCTCACCGCCGCGCTCAGCGCCTACCCGGGGTTCTCGAACACCGGCAGCGACACGGTGAAGAAGCAGGAGGCCGCCGCCTTCCTCGCCAACGTCAGCCACGAGACCGGCGGGCTGAAGTACGTGGTGGAGCAGAACACCGCCAACTACCCGCACTACTGCGACGCGTCCCAGCCCTACGGCTGCCCGGCCGGCAACGACAAGTACTACGGGCGCGGGCCCGTCCAGCTGAGCTGGAACTTCAACTACAAGGCCGCCGGGGACGCCCTCGGCATCGATCTGCTCAACAACCCCGACCTGGTCCAGAACGACTCGGCCGTGGCCTGGAAGACGGGCCTGTGGTACTGGAACACCCAGACCGGGCCCGGCACCATGACCCCGCACGACGCCATGGTCAACGGCGCCGGGTTCGGGGAGACCATCCGGTCCATCAACGGCAGCCTGGAGTGCGACGGGGGCAATCCCGGGCAGGTCCAGAGCCGGATCGACAACTACGAGCGCTTCACCCAGCTCCTCGGCGTCGAGCCCGGCGGCAACCTGAGCTGCTAGGACCCGCCCGGCCCGTCCGGCCCGCCCGCCCCCTCGTGCCCACCGGCGCGCCCGGTCACGAGGGGGCCGCGTCGGCGCCGGCGAGGAGTACGAACGGCGGGAGCGCAGCCATGGGCTCGACCCTGCCGGCCCGGGCAGGCATCGCTCCCCGGGCCCGCGTCACTCCCCGGGTCCCCCGTCCGCTCCGGGCGCACCGAGCCGCGCGAGGTCTTCGGCGTCCGGCTCCTCCAGCAGGAAACCGGCACCGCCCTCCAGCATGCCGGCGATCTCGGCCGAGCGCGGGAGCATCGTCTTCTCGTAGGTGCGCACAGCATCGTCGACGGTGGCGGACGCCGCGAGGGCGAGCGCGAGTTCCGCGGCGTCGAGCATGGCGAGGTTGACTCCCACCCCGAGCGGCGGCATGAGGTGCGCGGCGTCACCCAGCAGGGTCACGCCCGGCGTGTGCCGCCAGGTGTGCGGCACCGGCAGGGCGAAGAGCGGGCGGTCGACGTACGGGCCGTCGTTCTCGGTGATCATCCGGAGCATCCGGGGTGACCAGCCGGAGTACTCGGCGAGGAGCCGGGCCCGGATGCCGTCGGTGTCGTGCGGACGCAGCCCGCTCGCCGCCAGCCAGTCCAGGGCTACCCGCCGCATGAGGTACACGCGCATGTGCCCACCGCTGTTCCGCTGCGCGAAGAGCCCCCGCTGTCCGTCGGCCACGTGGGCGCTGCCCCGGCCGACCAGTTCGGACAGCTCCGGGTGCGCGGACTCCATGTCGTCGAACCAGGCCTCGAGGAAGCCGACCCCGGTGTAGCGCGGTACCGCGTCGGACACCGCCGCACGGACGCGGGAGAAGGCGCCGTCCGCCCCGATCACGAGGTCCGTCTCCACGGTGCTGCCGTCGGCGAACGTCAGCGTCCGCGGTCCGCCGGCCGGCCCGCCCACCGATTCCAGGCCGTGTCCCCACCGCACCGTCCCGGCGTCCAGCGATCCCAGCAGCAGCTGCCGGAGCTGACCGCGGTCGATCTCCGGGCGGGCCGTCTCGCCCTCGTCCGGCAGCCGGTGCCCGAGGAGCCGCCCCGCGGTGTCGAAGCGGCGCTCCTCCTGGCTCTCGCACCTGGCGAGCGCGAAGAACTCCTCCAGCAGGCCCGCCTCACGGAGCGCGAGCTGACCGTCCTCCTCATGCAGGTCGAGCGAGCCTCCCTGGTCGCGCGAGCCGGCGTCCGGATCGCGGTCGTACACCGTCACCGCGATGCCGTGCTGTCGCAGCACACGTGCGCAGGTGAGCCCTCCCGGGCCCGCACCGATGATGCTGATCCGCGCGGCGGCGGGCGTCGGAGCGTTCATGGTGGCTTCCTTCCGTTGGCGGGTCCCCCGTGGAAGCCACCAAAGCAGAAACGAGTGAGAAACTGCAACTGTTCCAGTTTCTTATTCACTACGCTTTCTGCCTCGGCCCGGTTTCTGTGTCGTTCCAGTCGTGCGTTAGAGTGGCGCCATGCCCGACTCTTCGCCCCCTGGCCGTCGCGAGCGCAAGAAGGCGGCGACCAGGCAGGCCATCGCCGACGCCGCCCTGGAGCTGTTCCTGGAGCACGGTTTCGACCGGGTCAGCGTCCGCCACGTCGCCGAGCAGGCCGATGTCTCGACGACGACCCTGTTCGCGCACTTCCCGAGCAAGGAGTCGCTGGTCTTCGACCGGGAGCAGGACGTCGACGCCGCGCTGGTCGCCGCCGTGCGGGAACGGCCCGACGGACAGGGCGTGGTCGAGGCGCTCCGGGCACACGCCCTGGAGTCCTGGGTGCCGATCGTGACCGATCCGCGCCGGGAGCGCTTCACCGCCCTGGTCGGCGACACGCCCGCGCTCCGCGAGTACGGGGAGCGCATGTGGATGCGACACGCCGACACCCTGAGCACCGCGATCGCGCAGGAACTCGACCGGGAGCCGGACGACCCGGCGTGCGCGGCGCTGGCCCGGTTCGTCCTGGAGATCCCTGCCCTGACCACGGGGCGGCGCGATCCCCGGGCGACCGTGGAGACGGTGTTCGACCTGCTCCTGCACGGCTGGCGGTCACAGGCGGGCCCGCGTCCCCCTCAGGCGGCCCGCGGGTAGTCGGGCAGTTCCAGGGAGGAGTGGGCGGCGCGCCCTTCCCGTGCGCTCGCGGTCACCAAGGCCCGCGCCACCGCCTCCGGATCACGCAGCAGGGCGTTGCGCGCGTCCAGCTCCTGCCGTGTGGCGGGGGTGAACGCCGAGCCGCCGCCGGTGGCCAGCGCCTGGTTGCGCTCGGCGAAGGGACGCATCCTGCGCTCGTAGGCGGCGAAGGCGTCCGTGTGGTCCGCGTGCGTGGCCAGTTCACCGGCCAGGACGTACGCGCCGACGAGCGCGACGCTCGATCCCTGGCCGGAGATGAACGACGTGGCGTGCGCGGCGTCGCCCGCGAGGACGACACGCCCGCGGGACCAGGCAGGCATGTGGATCTGGCTCACGACGTCGAAGAAGAGGTCGTCGGCCTCGCGCATGCCCTCGACCAGCCGCGGCAGGTGCCAGACCCGCTCGGGGAAGCACGCCGTCACCAGGTCCCGCTGGGCGCGGGGGTCGCGGAAGGCGTCGAAGGGCGGGGTGTCGCGGGTGAAGACGAGGAAGCCGTGCAGCCGGTCGGCGGGCTCGTGGGCGTAGAGGACGGCGCTGCGACCCGGTTCGTTCCAGACGACGGCCTCGTGCGCCAGCCCGAACTCGTTCGGCAGCGTGAAGCCCGCGAAGACGCGCCCGAGGTAGCGGTGGAACGGCTCCTCGGGCCCGAAGACCAGCCTCCGCGTGTTCGAGTGCAGTCCGTCCGCGCCGACCACGAGGTCGAAGGTGCGGCGCAGGCCGCTGTCGAAGACGACGTGCACGGCGTCGCCGGTGTCGTCGAGTGTCGCGATCGAGTCCTCGAAGAGGAACTCGACCCGCTCCCGCAGCGGGGCGTAGAGCGCGTCGGCCAGGTCGCCGCGCCGGACCTCGAGGTCGACCCCCGCCGCTCCCCCGGTCAGCTGCTCGGGCTGGAGCGAGCCGACCGTCTCCCCCGCCGCGTCCACGAACGTGACCCGCTGACTGTCGACGTGCGCCTTGGTCAGCGCCGGCAGCAGACCCATGCGGTCGGCGGCCTCGCGGGCCGTGCCGCGCACGTCGATCGGGTAGCCGCCCCCGCGGACGGCGGCCGCCTTCTCGACGACGGTCACCTCGAAGCCGTACCGGTCGAGCCAGTGCGCGAGCGCGGGGCCCGCGATACTTGCCCCGGAGATCAGTACGCGGCGAGCGGGACGGGATGTGTGGACCATGACTTCTCACCCTTCCACCGGGACGAACCCCGGGAAGACGGAGGCACGTGCCGCACGAGCGGCAAACATACGTACCTTAGGTATCTTTATTGAGGGCTTACGGCACCCTGCCGGACACCGGCCGCTCCCCACGATATAGATACCTAAGTCAGGTATGCAAATGGAGATCTCATGACCCCCGAAGCCGCCGGACCCGCAAAACCGGATGAACCGGACGATCCGCACGACGACCTGCTCTCCGTACTGCCCCGGCTCACCCAGCTCAGCGCCGCGTTCAACAAGGGGCGCCTCACGGAACGCGCCGCCGAGGCGGCCGGACTCGCCCTCGACCGCCCCGCCATGGGCGTGCTGGTGACCCTGCGCACGGCCGACCAGCCGCTGCGGATCGGCGAGATCGCCGACCGGATGCAGGTCGTGGGCCCGCACGTCACCCGCCAGGTGCAGGCGCTGGAGAAGCGCGGTCTGGTACGCCGGGTCGCCGACCCCCACGACCGCCGCGCGAGCCTCATCGAGCCGACCGGGGACGGACTGGAGGCCGCCAACCGGTACGTGGCCTCCCTGCTCGGCTGGTTCGCCGAGGCGCTCGCCGACTGGCCGCGCCGGGACCGCGAGGACCTCAGCCGCCTGCTCACCCGTCTCGCGGACGACGTGACGGCACGGCTGGCCCGACTCGACGCGGAGGACTGAGCGCTCGGCACGACCGTCGTCGCACCCCCGTCGCATCCCCGTCGCATCCCTTGATGCGGTCCGCAGCGGGTGCATAGGATCGTGAAGCGAGCGGTTGAATCGTTTCAAGCGCAAAGGCGGACCCACATGAGCGAGGAAACGAACGAGGACACGACCGACGGATGGACCGAAAGTTCGGCCGGAACCGAGGGCTGGAACCGAAGAGTCTTCCTCCGCGGCACCGTGACGACCGCGGGCGTCGCGGGCGTCACGGCGCTGACCGGCGGCGGCGCGGTCGCGGCGGCGGGCGGCGGAACGGCCGGCGACCCGTCGCAGGCGGGCACGGCGGAGTCCGGTCTGCGGGTGGTGCGGACCCACGTCGAGTACGCCGAGAACCTGCTCGGCACGGACGTCGAACGCCCGCGGCTCTCCTGGGAGCTGACCGCCCCCGGGCACGGCGCCCGGCAGACCGCCTACCACGTCCGGGTCACCCGGGACTCCGGTGGCCGGGGCCCGCGCACCCGCACGGTGTGGGACTCCGGCAAGGTCGTCTCCGACCGCAGCGTCGGCATCCCCTACGGCGGGCCCGAGCTGCTCCCCCGCACCCGCTACCACTGGCAGGTCCGGGTCTGGGACGCCGCCGGACGCCGTTCCCGCTGGAGCGAGACCCGCTGGTGGGAGACCTCACTGCCGGCCGACGGCTGGCGGGCGAGCTGGATCGGCGCCGAGGAGCCGCCCGCGCCGCCGTCCCTGGACGGCGCGTCCTGGATCTGGTCCCCCGGCGCGACCTCCTCGGACGCCCCGGAGGGCGAACGCCGGTTCCGCGCCACGCTCACCCTGCCCGCGGGCTCCGTGGTGAAGCGTGCCGTGGTGAGCGCCACGGCCGACGACGACTTCACCCTCTACGTCGGCGGGCACCAGGTGCTCCACGCGCCGTCGCAGACCGACGGCTGGCGCACCGGCCGCACGGCGGACGTCACGGAGCAGGCTCGCTCCGCCGACGGCGGGATCCTCGTCGCCGCCCTCGCCACCAACCGGCCCGGGGCCAGTGTCAACCCCGGCGGACTCCTCGCCCGCCTCCTCGTCGAGACCGAGGACGGACACACCCGTGAACTGCGCACCGGCGACGGCTGGCGCACCACCGGCGCCGCGCAAGAGGGCTGGGAACGGCCCGGGTTCGACGACGGCGACTGGCAGGCGGCCGCCGTACTGGCCCCCTACGGCCAGGGGCCCTGGGGCGCCAACGTCACCGTCACCGGCCCCGAGGCACCCGCACCGCTGCTGCGCCGCTCCTTCACCGTCCGCGGCCGCGTGGCGCGCGCCCGCCTGCACATCAGCGGACTCGCCTACTACGAGGCGGAGATCAACGGCTGGCGCGTCGGCGACCAGGTCCTCGACCCCGGATTCACCGACTACGACGAGACGGTGCTGTACGCCGTCCACGACGTGACGGAGCTGCTGCGGCGCGGCGAGAACGCCATCGGGGTCGCCCTCGGGCGCGGCTTCTACGGCATGACTACGCCCAACGTCTGGAACTGGCACCGCGCGCCGTGGCACGGCGAGCCCCGGCTGCTCGCGCAGTTGGAGATCGACCACCCGGACGGGACCCGCACCACCGTCGCCACGGACGGCGAGTGGCGCATCACCGAGGGACCGACGCTGTCCAACTCCCTGTACGCCGGGGAGACCTACGACGCCCGGCGGGCCCCCGACGGCTGGTCCCGGGCCGGGTTCGACGACTCGGGGTGGCGGCCGGCCGGAGTGCGCGAGGCGCCGGGCGGCACGCTCCGCGCGCAGCCGCACGACCCGATCGAGATCGTCGACACCGTCCGCCCGACGGCCGTCGAGGAGCTGCGCGACGGCGGGTACGTCGTGGACATGGGCCGCACGATGGCCGGCTGGACCCGGCTGACCGTCCGCGGTGCCGCCGAGGGCACGGTGGTCCGGCTCGTCCACGGGGAGAAACTCAAGCCCGACGGCGGTGTGCACGCCGAGACGGGGCACGTGCCGGGCCGCTTCCAGACCGACGAGTACGTGTGCGCCGGCCGGGACGAGGAGGTGTGGGAGCCGAGCTTCTCGTACAAGGGCTTCCGGTACGTCGAGGTCCACGGCCTGCCCGCGCGGCCCGCCCCGGAGGACGTGCTGGGACGGCTGGTGCACTCCCGCGTGGACGAGGTCGGCTCGTTCGCCTGCTCGGAGCCGTTCTACGACTGGCTCGACCGGGCCATGCGGCGCACCGTCCTGAACAACCTGCACGGCATCCCCACCGACACACCGATGTACGAGAAGAACGGCTGGACGGGCGACGCCCAGCTCGGCACGCCGGTCATGACGTACGCCTTCGGGATGCAGCGCTTCCTGTCCAAATGGCTCGGGGACCTCGCCGACAGCCAGAACGACGACGGACAGCTCCCCGTGATCGTGCCCAGCGGCGGCTGGGGCTACGGCGACCTCGGGCCCTCCCCCGAGTGGACCACCGTGTACCCCTTCGTGGTGCGCGAGTTGTACCGGGCGTACGGGGACGAGCGGGCGGCCCGGGAGCACTGGGAGACGCTGACCCGCTACCTGGACTGGGAACTGGGCCGGCTGCGGGACGGACTGGCCGTCACCGCGCTCGGCGACTACCTGGCACCCGGCTACGGCGGCAACCCGCCCGAGGACACCCGGCTGACCGCGACGGCCTACCTGTACCGGGCGCTGCTGCACACGGCGGAGCTGGGCGAGGCGCTCTCCGGCCTGCCCGGCGACAACGATGTCCCCGGCCGCTACCGTGCCGCCGCCGAGGGGCTGCGGAACGCGTTCAACGAGGCGTTCCTCGGGCCGGACGGGCACTACCGCACGGCCAAGGACCCGGACTACCGGCAGACGTCCAACGCGATACCGCTGGCGTTCGGGCTGGTGCCGCCGGGGGCCCGGGCCACGGTCCTGGAGAGTCTGGTCGCCGACGTCGAGAAGCGCGGGAACCACCTCAACACGGGCGCCCTGGGCACCAGCGTGCTGCTGCGGGTCCTGTGCGCCCACGGCCGCCCGGACGTCGCCCATGCCGTGGCCACCCGGCGCACGTACCCGAGTTGGGGCTACTGGCACGACAACGGCGCCGACACGATGTGGGAGATGTGGCCGCTGGACTCCCGCTCCCGCGACCACTACTTCCAGGGCACCGTGGCCCAGTGGCTGTACGAGAACGTGGCCGGGCTCAGGCCGGGCGACGCGGGGTGGCGCACCTTCACCGTGCGCCCCGACGCCCGTACGGGGGTGGAATGGGCGCACACCGCCATCCGTACCGTGCGCGGGGAGGCGGCGGTGGCGTGGTCCGCCGTCGACGGGAGGCTGCGGCTGACGGTCCGCGTGCCCGTCGGGGCGCTGGCGGAGGTCCACGTGCCGGTGTCCGAGGCCGGGCGCGCGACCGCTCCCCGCGGGGCGGAGTTCGTGCGGTCGGTGCCCGGCTTCGACATCCTGCGCGCCGGACACGGCAGTTGGGAGTTCACCGGCGACGCGTGACGGAGTTCGGTCTCAGGCGTCCGCGGACCGGGCGAGGGAACGCGGGCGCAGGTCGGTCCAGTTGGCCTCGACGTAGGCCAGGCAGGCGTCCCGGGTGTTCTCCTCGAACACGGTCGTCCAACCGCCCGGCACCGCCGCGAAGGACGGCCAGAGCGAGTGCTGGCCCTCGTCGTTCACCAGGACGAGAAAACGGCCGTCGGCGTCGTCGAAGGGGTTGGTGCTCATACCCGGTACCTCCCAGTGGATTAGGTTAGGCTCGCCTAATGCGCGATGAGCTTAGCCTTCCGGATTTCCGCTCCACAAGGAGACGTTCATGAGGTCGGCGGGGGCGGACACCTTCGCCGGGTTCGGGCTGACCGCGGTGCCCGGCAGCGACGCCTTCTGGGACGGTCTGACGACGCCCCTGTCGATACCCGACGGCGACGGGTGGACGACCCTGTTCCTGCGGCGCGGGCCGCGGGCGGCGAGCGTCGTCTTCGAGAGCTGGTCGGATCCGGTGCCCCTGCGGCGCTGGCGCGACACGGACTGCTGGTACGCCGAGGTGCGCATGCCGGCCCGGCTGCGGGTGACGTACCGGTTCGTCGTGGGCGAGGACGCGTACGCCGACCCGTACAACCCCGCGGGCGCGGGCGGCGAGCGGTCCGTCGCCGCGACCCCGGACGCCCCGGCCCAGCCGCACTGGCCCCAGGTCGGGGCCACGGACGTGCTGCCGCTGCCCCGCACCCGGCTGCGCTGGACCAGTGAGCGGCTCGGCGGGCGGCGCACCGTGCGGGTCCATCCGGTGGCTGGGGGCGGGCCGGTGGTCCTGCTGCTCGACGGGGACGACTGGCTGTACCTGCACCCGGCGACGGCCGCCTTCGACTCCGCCGTCGCGAGCGGTGAGATGCCTCCGGTCACCCTGGTGTTCCTCCCGGCCGGGGACCGCGGCGCCGAGTTCGGATGCCGGCCCGCGCTGTGGGAGGCGGTGCGGGACGAGTTGCTGCCCCTGGTGGCCGGGAGCGGGGTGCGGGCCGACCCCGGCCGGACGGTGGTCGCGGGGCAGAGCCTCGGCGGTCTGAGCGCGCTGTACGCGGCGCTGGAGTTCCCGGACCTGGTGTCGCGCGTCGCCTGCCAGTCGGCGTCGCTGTGGTGGACGCCCGGCGCCGCGGATCTGCCGGACCCCCTGGGCGGCCCGGTCGGCGGCACGATCGCGGCACGGCTGCGCGCCCGTCCCGACCTGTCCGGGCTGCGGATCGCGTTCGACGTGGGGGAACACGAGCAGCGGATGCTCCCCCACTGCGCCCTGGTCGAGTCGCTGACGGAACGGGCCGGTGCGACCGTGCGGGTCTCCAGGTCGGCCTCGGGCCACGACCGCGCGGGCTGGCGGCACGCGCTGCTCCGGGACGTGGCCTGGGCCCTCGCATAGCGGCCGCCGCGACCGGCCCGCCGGACCCCGGTCCGCCCGGTCACCGCGTCACCGCGTCACCGCCAGGCAGTACGCCTCGTCGGTGGCGAGGAGGTTGCGGTGCGTGTCCTCGGCGGTGATGACGCCCTCGTCCAGGACGAGGACGCGGTCGGCGGCGTCCAGCAGGGCGGGACTGCTGGTAATCACGAGGGTGGTGCGGTCCCGGCGCAGCTTGGCGACGCCCCGCGCGATGAGCTGTTCGGTGACCGCGTCCACGGCCGTGGTCGGGTCGCGCAGCACCAATACCTCGGTGTCGGCGGCCAGGGCGCGGGCCAGGGACAGCCGTTGGCGCTGCCCGCCGGAGAGGTTGGCGCCGCGGTCGCGGACGGCGTAGTCCAGTCCCTCGCGGTGCAGGGCGACCACATCGGTCAGCATCGAGGCCTCGACGGCTTCGGGGACGGTCCGGCTGGTGCCGGAGGGGTCGATGTTCGAACGGAGGGTGCCCGCGAAGATCTCGCCGTCGTAGGGGTTGACCAGCAGGTGCTCGCGGGCCTCCTCGACCGCCAGCTCCGCGAGGTCCCGTCCGCCGACCCGCACCGTCCCCTCGTAGGTGTCGGGCGGGACGTTCAGGGCCAGGAGGGCGGCGAGATCGGCGGCAGCGCGCGGCTGGTACGCCGCGACGGCCACGAACTCGCCGGCGCGCACCCGGAACCCCACCTTGCGCAGCGCCCCGTGCCGCACGCCGCAGACCTCCAGGTCCCCGCCCGCGGCCGGTCGTTCCGTCCCCGGTGTCGTCACCGGCGGCGCGGTGAGGACGAGCGCCATCCGTTCGGCCGAGGCACGCGCGATCATCACGTACTTCGGCATCTCCGAGAACAGCTTCAGCGGTTCCATGATGAACTGCGCGAGGCCCACGGCCATGACCAGCTCACCGATGGTGATCCGGCCCCGGAAGGCCAGCCAGCCCGCCGTGAGGGTCACCGCGGCGGCGAGCACCGCGTTGAGGGCGAGCGCCGTGCCCGCGTAGACGCCGCTGACCCGGGCGACGGTGACGGACTGGCGCTTCGCCTCCGTGCTGACCTCGCGGTAGGAGCGGAACGCCGCGTGGTTGCCGCCGAAGCCGTGCAGCGGGCGCAGGCCGATGATGAGGTCGGCGACCTTGGCGCCGGCCCGGGCCACCCGGGCCTGCTGCTCGCGGGTGCTGGAACCGATGCGCCTGGACATCACGCTCAGGACGGACAGGATCGCGACGGTGCCCACGATGACCAGCAGTCCGAGCCTGAGGTCGGCCAGCCCCAGCGCCACCGCCGCGATCACGACCGCCACCAGCGAGCTGATCAGCAGCGGCACCACCTCGATGATGTCGGCGGTCTGGTCGGCGTCCTCGGTGGCGATGGTCAGCACCTCGCCGGACTTGAGGTCGACGTCCCTGGCCACCGGCTGGAGTCCGCGGCCCGCGACCCGGACCCGCCAGCGGTGCGCCTCGGTGGTGTTGGCCTTCTGCAGGATCCGCATCCCGAACCGCCAGGACAGGGACACCGTCGTGATGATCACGGCCAGGGCGGCGATGGAGAGGCCGAGCGCCTGCGGGCTCCGGTCCCGCATGGTGTGTTCGACGATCAGGCCGAGCGCGATGGGGAAGGCGGTCTCACCGGCCTGGTAGAGGCCCATGAGGAGGGTGCCCCACGCCATCGCGCCGACGTTGCGCCGCAGGGCGGTGCGGAGGATGTCGGACCCCGCGCGGGGCCGCTGTGTGTCAGTTGTGGTCATCGAGGTGGCGGGCAATCGCTTCCGGGGTTCGCAGGGTGAACAGATCGCGGATGGTGATCACTGGACCGTACTCCCGGCGGAGCAGCCCGGTCAGCCGCACCGCCAGCATGGAGTGGCCGCCGAGGGCCACGAAGTCGCTCACGGCGCTCACCTCGTCGTCGTCCAGGTCCAGGGCCTCGGCGAAGAGTTCGCACACCGTCGTCTCGGTCTCCGTCTCCGGCGCCCGCTCCCCCGCCGTGCTCAGCGCGCCCAGCGGCTTGGCCTCCGGGAGCGCCTTGGTGTCGGCCTTCCCGTTCACGGTCAGCGGGATGCGGTCGACCTGGGCGTAGTGGGTGGGACGCAGGAAGTCCGGCAGCGCGGCGCCCACTTGGGCGGCGACCTCGGTCAGGTCGGCACCGTCCAGCACGAGGTAGGCGGCCAGCCGGTGGGCGCCGTCGACCTGCGGGTCGGGCTGGGCGACGGCGGCCACGAACCGCACCGCAGGGTGGGCGGCGAACGCGGCCTCGACCTCGCCGGGTTCGACCCGGTGGCCGCGGATCTTGACCTGCTGGTCGGTGCGGCCGAGGTACATCAGGTTGCCGTCGGGGCGCCGCACCACCAGGTCACCGGTGCGGTACATGCGCTCGCCGGGCGCGCCGAACGGGCAGGCGACGAAGCGGTGCGCGGTCTGGGCGGGCTGCCCGAGATAGCCGCGCGCGATGCCGACGCCCGCGACGTACAGCTCGCCGGGGACGCCGTCGGGCAGCGGCCGCAGCCACGGGTCCAGCACGTACACGTCGGTGTTGTCGATCGCGACGCCCACCACCGGGTCCGGGCACTCGAAGGTGCCGACGCCGAGGGTGTTGATGGTGTATTCGGTGGGGCCGTACAGGTTGTAGCCGACGGTGCCCTCGGTCTCGGCCAGCCGCGTCCACAGTGCCGGGGTGACCGCCTCGCCGCCCAGCAGCACCAGCGCGGGCCGGCGGGCCGGGTCGTCGAGCAGGCCCTCGGCGAGCAGTTGCTGCGCGTAGGTCGGGGTGACGTTGACGACGTCGATCCCGTGCTCCAGGCAGTACGCGACCAGCCGGGGTGCGTCGCGGCGCAGTTCCTCGTCGCAGATGTGCACTTCGTGGCCGTCGGCGAGCCACAGCAGCTCCTCCCACGACATGTCGAAGGCGAAGGACACGGTGTGGGCGACGCGGAAGGTGCGGTGGCCGTGCCGCGCCAGGACCGGTTCGAAGATCCGGCGCCGGTGGTTGACGAGCATGTTGGTGAGTCCGGCGTACTCGGTCACCACGCCCTTGGGCCGGCCGGTCGAGCCGGAGGTGTAGATCGTGTACGCGGGGTGCCGCAGCCGGTCGGGATCGTCCGGCGCGAAGGTCACGCACGGCTCGGTGTCCGGCAGCGGCCGGTCCAGCTCGATCAGGTCCGGGCCGCCGGTGAGCCGGGGCGTCACGGCGCTCACGGTGAGTACGGCGTCGGGGCGGGCGTCCGCGACGATGGCGGCGATCCGCTCGTCCGGGTGGTCCAGTTCCAGCGGGACGTAGGCGGCGCCGGTGCGCAGTACGGCGAAGAGGGCCACGATCGAGTCCAGGGAGCGCGGGAGGGCGAGGCCCACCGTCGCTCCGGGGCCGATGCCGCGCCGGGCCAGCACTCCCGCCACGGCCCGGCTGCGGTCCCGCAGGTGCGCGAAGGTCATCGTGGCGCCGTGGGCGACCAGCGCCGTCCGCTCCGGTGCCCGGTCGGCCGCCCGGTCGAAGCGGTCCACGACGGTGTCCGTGCCGATCTCGGTGCGCGGCGCGGGCTCGGGGGCAGGGGCCAGTGGGGGCAGGGCGCCGACCGGCGCACGGGACTCGGCGGCCCCGGTGCGTCCGGCCAGGTCGTCGAGGATCCGGAGGTAGTCGTCGAGGAGGGCCCGGGCGTGGGCGGTGTCGTGGTCGCGGTACTCCAGTTTGACGGTGAGCCGGTCGCCGGGGGTGACCACCCAGGTGAAGGGATAGTGGGTGGAGTCGTCGGCCCGCACCGAGGTGATGCCGTGCCGGGCGTTCATCTCGGCGAAGGCGTCCAGGTCCAGGAAGTTCTGCAGGACGAACAGGTTGTCGAACAGCGTGTCGTGGCCGCCGGCCCGCTGGATGTCGCCGAGCCCGAGGTGCTCGTGCTCCATGGCGTCGACCCTGGCTTCCTGCACGGCCGTGAGGTAGGCGCGGACGGTGTCCTGCGGCCGGGCCCGGGTCCACATGGGCACGGTGTTGAGCAGTACGCCGACGACGTCGGCCAGCCCTTCGCCCTCGCGGCCGGAGACGGTCACGCCGAAGACGGCGTCGGCGCGGCCGGTGCGGGCGCCGAGGAGGAGGCCGAAGGCGCCGGTCAGCACCGAGTTCAGCGTGACGCCGTACGTCCTGGCGGCCGCCCTGAGCGCGTGGGACCGTTCGGCGGTCAGCGTGTGCGCGAGCGCGCGCGGCAGGTCGTCGGGGAGGGCGGGCGCCGGTCCGGCGAGCAGGGTGGGGCCGGACAGGCCGGCCAGGTGCCGCGCCCAGAAGCGTTCCGAGGCGGCCGGGTCCTTGGCGGCCAGGGCCCGGGCATGGTCCTCGAAGCCCGGTGCGGCCGGCCCGGGGTCGAGGGGCTCGCCCGCCAGGACGGCACGGTAGGCGTCGAACAGGTCGCGCAGCACGATCTCGCGCGACCATCCGTCCCACAGCAGCAGGTGGTAGCTGAGCAGCAGGCCGTCGCGGTCGTCGGGCAGGCGCACCACGGTCAGGCGGATCAGCGGCGGCTCGGCGGGGTCGAATCCGCGTTCCCGGTCCGCGAGACGCAGCGCGTCGGCCTCCTCTTCCGTCGCCGCCTCGACCGTGTGGACGTCGACGCTGCGGCCCGCGGCGAGGACCTGGACGGGGTTGCCGTCCTCGTCCGTGGTGAAGCCCGCGCCGACGGCCGGGTGCCGGGCGAGCACGTACGCCGTCGCCCGGGACAACGCGTCCGCGTCCAGGCGCCGTTCGAAGGTGAAGTAGCTCTGGGCGACGTAGTGTCCGGCCGGGCCGGTCAGCTGGGCCTGGAAGTACAGGCCCCGTTGCAGAGGGGTGACGGGTGCCGTGCGCTCGGCCGTCGCGGCGGCTTCGGCGATCCGTTCCAGTGCGCGGTGCCAGTGCTCGGTGATCTCGTCCGGGACGCCCTCGGCGAGGGTGAAGACCGCGTGCAGGCTGCCGGTGGCCGCGTCGGTCCAGGCGTTCACCTCGACGGCGTACGGGCTGCCCGTGTCGCCGCCGGTGAGGCGCGGCGCGTCCGACTCGCCGCCCCGGCCCAGGTAGTTGAACAGGACTTGCGGCCGAGCGGTGCCGAGCAGCGGCGCGGTCTGCGGGTTGAGGTACCTGAGGCCGCCGTACGCGACGTGCGCCTGCTCGTCCGGCTGGCGCTCGGCGACCTCGCGCGCCGCGGCGACGGGGTCGGTGTGCGCGGTGAGCCGTACCGGCGCGATGGCGGTGAACCAGCCGACGGTGCGGGTGTAGTCGTGGTGGCCGAGGGCCGGGACCCGGCCGTGCCGTTCCAGCTCGACCGCGAGATCGGTGGGCGTCGGCTGGACGCGGGTCAGCGCGGTGCGCAGCGCGCCGCACAGCAGCTCGGTGAGGCCGAGGCCCAGTGCGGCGGGTGCGGTTCGGGTCACGCGGTCGCTCACGTCGGGGGCGAGGACGGCCGTCGTCTCGCGCCGCATCCCGGCGGCGGGCAGCGGTGCGGGGGCGCGGAGCGTGCTGATCCAGTGGTCCAGGCCGTCGGTCTCCTGTGCGGACCGGTGCGTGAGGGCCTGTGCGTACTCGGCGTAGGACGTGGTCGGCGGTGCCGGGGCGGCCCCGCGCAGCGCGGCGGCCAGGTCGTCCAGCAGGATCAGCCAGGACACGGCGTCGACGGCGAGGTGGTGCACGGCTACCACCAGGGTGCGGCTGGTCTCCAGCCAGGTGAAGGCGACGATGTCGCCGTTCTCGGGATCGAGCCGGCCGGCCGCCTCGTCGGCCGTCCGCGTCACGTCGGTCCCGGCCGCGCGGGTCACCGTGACCTCGCGGGCGGGTTCGGTGCTCAGGGACCACACCCCGTGCCCGACGCGCAGCCGCAGCCGCAGTGCCGGGTGGGTGGCGACGACGGCGCGGGCGGCACGCTCGACGTCGGCGAATCCGGTGCCTTCGGGTGCGGACAGGGTCCTGGCCTGGGCGAACCGGGCGAGGGGGCCGCCCAGTTCACGCCGGCGCAGCATGATCGGTGTGGGTGGCAGCGGGCCGTCCTGGTAGCCGGTGGGTGCGGGGGAGACCTCGGGCAGCGGTGTGCGCGCCGCCAGGTGCTCGGCGAGCGCGCGGGGTGTCCGGAGCAGGAACACGTCGCGGGGTGCGACGGGCAGGCCGGCCGCCCTGGCCCGGTTGATCACGGTGATGGCGATGATGCTGTCGCCTCCGGCGCCGAAGAAGTCGGTGTCGGCGTCCGGTGCGGAGCCGGGCAGCGTCTCGGCGAAGAGGTTGACGAGGGTGGCGAGTGCGGAGTCGTTCGCGCCGTGCGGCGCGGCCTCCGCGCTCGGCGTGCTGGTCGCGCGCTCGGTCAGTGCCCTGCGGTCGAGTTTCCCGTTGACCGTCAGCGGCAGGGCGTCCACGGGCAGCACCCGGCCCGGCACCATGTGCGCGGGCAGTTTCGCCGACAGGAGCCCGGTGAGGTCCGCGGGCACCCGGCCCACGACGTGCGCCACCAGGTGGTCGTCGGTGTCCGCCACGGTGACGGCGGCGTCCACCACGCCGTCCAGGTCGCGGATCGCGGACTCCACCTCGCCCGGTTCGATGCGGAAGCCCTTGAGCTGCACCTGGTCGTCGGCGCGGCCGGCGAACTCCAGCTGCCCGTCGAGTGTGCGGCGGGCGAGGTCGCCGGTGTGGTACATGCGGGTGCCGTCGGCGGTGAACGGGTTCGCCACGAACCGGCCGGCGGTGAGCCCCGGCCTGCCCAGGTAGCCGAGCGACACCTGGTCGCCCGCGACGTAGATGGCGCCCACCCGCCCCGGCGGCACCGGGCGGAGCCGGTCGTCGAGCAGGTGGACGACGAGGCCGGGGACCGGGCCGCCGATCGGGCTGGCGGCACGGGCGCCGGGGGTGAAGTCGGCGGCGGTCAGCACCCGGTGGGTGACGTGGACGGTGGTCTCTGTGATGCCGTACATGTTGACCAGTTCCGGCGATTGGGTGCCGTGCCGTGCCACCCAGTCGCGCAGCCGCGCGAGGTCCAGTCCCTCGCCGCCGAAGATGATCCTGCGCAGTGCGGGCAGCGGCTCGCCCGCGTGCCGGTCGGCCTCGGCGAACCGGTGGAAGGCCGACGGGGTCTGGTTGAGCACCGTGACCCCGCGCTCGCGGACCAGCCGGTGGAAGTCGACCGGGGAACGGGTCAGACCGTAGTCCGGCACCAGCAGCTCACCGCCGTGGGTGAGCGCGCCCCACAGCTCCCAGACGGCGAAGTCGAAGGAGAAGGAGTGGAACTGGACCCACACGTCGTGCGGGCCGAAGGCCATGGCGGGCCGGGTGTTGGCGAGCAGCGTCACCACACTGGAGTGGGGGACGACGACGCCCTTGGGTCGGCCGGTGGATCCGGAGGTGTAGATCACGTACGCGGGGTCGTGCCAGCCGGCTCCGGGTCCGGGCTCCGCGGCGGGGGGCGGGTGCTCCTCCCCCGGTACGAGCAGGCGGGCCCGTACCTTCGCTCGGTCCAGCAGCCGGGCGAACCGGTCGCGCTGCTCCGCGGCCACGAGGACGACCTGCGGGGCGGAGTCGGCGAGGACGTACTCCAGGCGCTCGTCGGGGTAGGCCAGGTCTAGGGGTACGTAGGCGCCGCCCGCGCCGACGACGGCGATCAGGGCGACGACCTGCTCCAGGGAGCGCGGCACGGCGACGGCGACCCGCTTGCCGGGGCCGACCCCGGCCGCGCGCAGGACGGCGGCCAACTCGTCCTTGGCCTTCGTGAGTTCACCGTAGGTCAGGGAGCGGGTGGCGCCGTCGAGGGTGCACTGGGTGACGGCGGTGGCGGCCGGGTCACGGCGCGCCGCGGCGTCGAACAGTTCGCCCAGGGTGGTCGGCGGGACCGGCTCGACCCGCCCGGTGCCCTCGGACGCCAGGCCGCCGACCGGGGCGTCCGGCCGGGTGAGCAGACCGGTGAGGGTCCGGGTGAAGGAGCGCAGGATCTCGCGGACCTCGGGTTCCCGCAGCAGCTCGGCGTCGTGGATCAGGTTGAAGCGCGCGCGGCCGTCCGGTGTGCGCTCCACCACCAGCGTCAGCGGGTAGTGCGGGGCGCCCTCGTTGGTGATGCCGGTGACGGCGAGGGGGTCGCCGGGGTGCCGCAGTTCGTCCACGTCGGTCGCCACGTCGAACACCACCAGGGTGTCGAAGAGCGCTCCGGCTCCGGCCCGGCGGGCGATGCGCGCGAGCGAGACGTGCTGGTGCGGCAGTACGGCGGCCTGGTGTGCCCGGACGGCGGCCAGCAGTTCTCGCGCGGTCGTGGTGGCGGCCCAGCGGGCGCGCAGGGGGATCGTGTTGATGAACAGGCCCACCATGTCCTCGATGCCGGGCACGTCCGCGTCCCGCCCGGACACCGTGGAGCCGAACACCACGTCGTCGCGGTGCAGGATGCCGCCCAGGGTGAGGGCCCAGGCGCCGTGCACGGCGACGCTCAGCGGCACACCGGCCGACCGGGCGGCGGCGTCGACGTCGACGTCCGCCGTCGTCGCGGTGTCGGCGAAGTGTGCGGAGGGCGGGTGCCCCTCGGCGATCAGCGACGGGCCGGGGAGGTCCGCCAGTTGCCCGTCCCACACCCGGTCGCTCTCCGCTTCGTCGCGTGCGGCGAGCCGGCGCACGTGGTCGGGGAAGCCGCCGAGCGCGTGTCCGGAACCCGGCGCCCGGTATTCGGCCAGCAGGGTGCGCAGCATGGGCGGCACGGACCAGCCGTCGGCGACGATGTGGTGCACCGTCTGCACCAGGACGTGTCTGCCGGCTCCCGCGCGGACGAGGGTGTACCGCATCGGCGGACCGCCGGCCAGGTCGAATCCGGCGCGGCGGTCGCGTTCCGCGTGGGCGCGGATCTCGTCGTCGGTGATGCCGGGGCGGTCCAGCACGGTGAAGGGCGCCTCGTGCCCGCTCTCCAGTACGGAGACGACGCGGCCGTCGGCCAGGGCCACGAAGCGCGCGGCCAGGTTCGGGTGGAGGGCCAGCAGGCGGGTGGCCGCGGCGGCCAGTCGGCCGGGGTCCACCTCGCCCTCCAGCGTGAGCAGTTGCTGCTCGACGTAGCTGCCGGTGGCGTCGTCGTCGTAGACCGAGTGGAAGTACAGACCCTCCTGCAGCGGGGTCAGCGGGAGGACGTCCCGCAGCGCCGGGCCGTCGAGGGCGTCGACGTCCGCCTGGGTGAGCCGCAGTGGGTGGAAGTCGCTGGGCGAGTGGCCGCCGTTCTCCAGGGCGGCCAGCCCCGTGAGCGCCTCCACGTAGTACGCGCCGAGGGTGGTGATGTCCGTGTCGGTGAACATGCCGTCCGGCCAGGAGACGGCGGTCACCAGTGTGTACGCGCCGGTGGCGTCGGGTTCGGCGATCGCGTTGAACTCCAGGGCGCGGGGCAGCCGCATGCGCGGGTCGCGCTTCTCGCCCAATTGTCCGTTGACACTGGCGAGTTGCCAGTCGTCGGACGAGCCCGCGTCGAAGCGGCCCAGATAGTTGAAGAGCACCTGGGGGGCGGGCGCGTCGAAGGCGGCGCGGGCCAGGTGGCGCAGCGCGCCGTAGGAGACGCCGTGGTCCGGTACGCGTGCGAGGTCCTCCTTGACCGCCTTGAGCGCGGCGGACAGGTAGGCGGGTGCGGTGGGGTCCGGGGCGGCGCCGGGGTCGACGGTCACCGGGAAGAGGGTGGTGAACCAGCCCACAGTCCTGGAGAGTTCCGGCTCGAAGCCGGCGGACGGGGCGACGAACCCGGGCTCGCGGCCGTGGCCCTCGAGTTCGATGTGCGCGAAGGTCTGGGTCTGGCCCAGGTCGTGGCGCCGTCGGGCCAGGGCGACGGCGAGCGCGGTCACCAGGACGTCGTTGATCCCGGCGTGGAACTTCGCGGGTGTGTCGCCGAGGAGCGCGGCGGTGGTCGTGGCGTCGATCGAAACGGTCCGGATCCGCTCGCGTGCCACGGTGTCGTCCGGGGTCAGGGGGCGTCCGGCCAACGGCTCGTCGGGCCCCGGAAGGGGGCGCCGGAAGTAGGAGCTGTCCGCGTCGAACGCGGCACGCTCCAGCAGTTGGGTCCAGCGGCGGAACGACGTTCCGGCCGCTGGGAGTTCCACCGCCGTGCCCGAGGTGAACTGCCGCCACGCCGTGGCCAGGTCGTCCATCAGCACCCGCCAGGACACGCCGTCGATCACCACGTGGTGCACGACGAGGGCCAGTTGCCGTGCCTCGCGGCGCCAGACGGCGCGCAGCATCGCGCCGCCCGCCGGGTCCAGTTCCTCGGTGGCGAGGGCGAGGCACGCGTCGAGCGGCTGGTCGCTCTCCCGCCAGAGCGGCGCGGCGGCCTCCGCCTCCGGGATGTCGAATCCCCAGCGTTCGCCGCGCACCAGCCGGGCCCGCAGCATGGGGTGCCGGCGGACCACGGCGGCGAGGACCGCGTCGAGGGCCTCGGCGGTCAGGTCCGCCGGGGTGTTGAGCACCACCGACTGGACGAATCCGTCGACGGCGTCCGTGGTCTCGCCGAGCCACTGCACGACGGGCGACCCCACGACGCTGCCGGTGGGCACGTCACGGTGGTCCACGACGGTGGTGTCCTCGCGGCTCGCCACCGCCGCCAGCGCTCCCACCGTGCTGTGGGTGAAGATCTGCCGGGCCGTGACGTAGAGCCCCGCGTCGCGCAGCCGGCCGAGCAGTGAGATGGCCAGGATGCTGTCGCCGCCGAGCTGGAAGAAGTCCTGGTCGACGCCGACCCGGTCGAGCTGGAGCAGTGCCGCGACCGCCGCGCACACCGTCCGCTCCTCGTCGGTGGCGGGCGGGGCGGACGAGCCCGCGGGGATCACGGGCTCGGGCAGCGCGTTCCGGTCGAGCTTCCCGTTGGCGGTGAGCGGGAACTCCGTCATCACGACCACGTGGGCGGGCACCATGTACTCCACCATGTGCTCGCCGGCCCAGGCCTTGACCTCGTCCGCTCGCAGGTCTCCGTGTCCGGCGGCCGGGATGACGTATCCCACCAGGTAGGTGCCACCCGCCGTGTTCTTCTTGGCGACGACGCAGGTGTGGCGCACCTGGGGGTGCTCGGCGAGGCCGACCTCGACGTCCTCGATCTCCAGGCGCATGCCCCGGATCTTGACCTGGTTGTCGGCGCGGCCGAGGAAGTCGAGCGAGCCGTCGGGGGCGAAGCGCGCGAGGTCGCCGGTCCGGTAGAGCCTGGAGCCGTCGTCGGCGAAGGGGTTCGCCACGAACCTGGACGCGGTCAGGCCCGGCGCGTTCACGTAGCCGCGGCCCAGCAGCAGTCCCCCCGCGTACAGTTCGCCGCCGACGCCGACGGGGACGGGGCGCAGTTCGTCGTCCAGGACGTACAGCCGGGTGTTGGGGTTGGCCCGGCCGATCGACGTCGACAGACGCTCCGCCGCGCCCCGGTAGACGACGTGCGAGACGCCGATCGTCGTCTCGGCTGGTCCGTAGCCGTGGTAGAGGGGGATGTCGAGCCGGGTGCGGAAGCGCTCGTAGAGTTCGGGCGTCAGTACCTCGCCGCCGCACCAGACGTGGCGGAGGCTGTCGAGGCGCCCCGAGTCGCCGGCCATCTCCAGCAGCACGTCCAGCATGGACGAGACCAGGTACGTGAAGGTGACGCGCTGTTCGTCGATCACGCTCAGCAGGTGGTGCGGGTCGCGTTCGCCGCCGGGTCGCAGGACGACGAGTCTGCCGCCGCTGACGAGGGGCAGGAAGATCTCGTTGATGGAGATGTCGAAGGACAGCGGCGCCTTGAACAGGGACGCGTCGTCGTGGCCGAAGCCCAGGATCTCGTTGATCTGCCAGAGCAGGCGCTCGCTGATCGCCTCGTGCCGGATCATGGCGCCCTTGGGACGCCCGGTCGAGCCCGAGGTGAAGATGACGTAGGCCAGGGCGTCGCCGGGGACGGTGACTGCGGGCCCCTCGGTGGGACGGGCGTCGAACCGCCAGTCGCCGAGGTCGACGGCCACGGCTTCCGGTTCGCCCGGGGCGGACTCGCCCGAGGCGTTGAGCTGTACGACGACCCCGGCGTCCTCGATGACGACGGCCCGGCGCTCGGCGGGCCAGTGCGGGTCGAGCGGGACGAACGCGCCGCCCGCCCGGAGGACGGCGAGCAGCCCGATCACCATCTCGGCGGAGCGTTCCAGGGAGATGCCGACGACGTCTTCCGCGGTGAGCCCTCGTGCGACCAGGTCGTGGGCCAACTGGGCGGACTTCTCGGCAACCTGTCGGTAGGTCAGTGTGCGGCGCTCGTCGACGACGGCCACGGCGTCCGGCCTGGCGTGCGCCTGTTCGCGGAACATCTCCACCAGGCCGGGGCGGGCCCGGTCGGCGTCGGTGTCGTTCCACCTGGCGAGGAGCTCCAGCCGCTCCGCCGGGCCCGAGGGGCCGATGGTGCCGAGCGGGCGGTCCGGGAAGTCGGCCAGGTCGTCGAGCGCGAGCTGTGCCTCGTGCGGCACGACGCCGTCCGGGAGGGCGATGGTCGGGCCGTCCGCATCGACGCTCCAACCGGTGGGTGCGGTACCGCCGTTGTCGGTCCAGCCGAGCACGTCGGTGAACAGGGTGCCCGGGGTGAGGTCGAGTCCGGCGGGGCCGCGGCCCTCGGCCCAGTACGCCAGCGCGACGGCGCACGCCTCGGTGACGACGCGGTCGGAGAAGTCGCCGGTGCGGCGGCGCAGGCCGGTCAGCCGCTCGGGAGAAAGCCGTACGAGAGAAGCGGTCGGTTCCATCATCGAAGACTCAACGCCCCTTCCAAGGAATGAAGGCAGGCTAACCTAACTTAGGCATGCCTAACACCCCGCCCGACCGCCCTCCCGCCAGGCCCGCCACAGCCGTGCGTAGCGGCCGCCCAGGGCCACCAACTCCGCGTGCGTGCCCTCCTCGACGACCCGGCCGGCGTCCAGCACGGCGATCCGGTCCGCCGCCATCGCCTGGGTCAGGCGGTGCGCCACGAACAGCGTGGTGCGTCCCGCGCACGCGGCGAGCACGGCCCGTTCCAGCTCCGCGGCGCCCTCGCTGCCCGCCTCCGCGGTCGACTCGTCGAGGACCACCACGGGCGCCCGGCCGAGCACCAGCCGGGCCAGCGCGATCTGGGCGACCTTGGTCACGTCGAGCCGCTCGCCGCCCTCACCGACGGGCGTGTCCAGCCCGTCGGGCAGCGCGTCCACCCACGGACCGGCGCCGACGGTGCGCAGGGCGTCCCGGAGTTGGGCGTCGGTCGCCTCCGGCGCGGCCAGCCGCAGGTCGTCGGCGAGCGGACCGGAGAACACGTGCGTCTCCTGGGTCAGGATGCTCACCAGGGCCCGCGCCCCGGCCTCGTCCAACTCCGCCAGGTCCACCGGCCCGACGCGCACCGACCCCGTCTGCGGGGTGCCGATGCCCGCGACCAGCGCGGCCAGCGTCGTCTTGCCCGCGCCCGTCGCCCCCACGAGGGCGAGCGAGCCCCCTGCCGGGATCGTCAGGTCGACGTCCCTGAGGACCGGTTCGTCGGCGCCCGGGTAGGTGAACGTCAGCCCCCGCACGGTCACCGGGTACGCGCCGGCCGCCGCAGTCCCGACGGAGGCGTCGCCGACCAGCCGGTCCTCCGCGTCCTCCGCCAGCACGCCGACCAGCCGGGTCAGGCTCGCGCCCGACTTCTGCGCCTCGTCGAAGGTGAACATGATGGCGCCCAGCGGGGTGAACAGCCGGTGGAAGAGCAGCGGTGCCGCGGACACCTCGCCCAGGGTGGCCGCGTCGGCCTCCAGCAGCGCGTAGCCCACCACGATGATGAGGGTCAGCCCGATGAACTCGGCGCGGTTCTCCCGGCCGACGAACCGGCCGAAGAACCGGAACACCTCGATGCCCAGCTCGCGCACCCGCCACGACTCCCGGGTGACCCGCTCGCGGAAGGCGCCTTCGAGCCGGTAGGCCCGGACGGTGTCGATGCCGTTCAGGCCGCTGATCAGGGCCTGCGCCCGGTCGGCCTGGGCCACCCGCTGCTTCCGGTACAGCGGGGCGGACCTCGGCAGGTACCAGCGCAGGGCCAGCGCGTACGCGGGCAGCGCACCGGCGCCCGCCAGACCGAGCCGCCAGTCGAGCCCGAACATGCCGGCCGTGGCGATGGCGACGAGGACTCCGGCCGAGAACACCGTGGGTACGGCGGTGCGGATTCCCTTGGAGATCACGGCGACGTCGTCGCCGACCCGGGACAGCACGTCGCCGCGGCCCACCTGTTCGACGCGCGCGCTGGGCATCGCCAGGACGGCGTGGACGGCGCCCTCCCGCAGCCGGGCGAGCAGGTCGGCGCCCAGCCGCCCGATCAGATAGGTCGACACCGCGGTCGCCGCCGCGCCGAGCAGCGCCGCGGCGACCATCAGGGCCCCGATCGTGACCAGGACGGACTGCGACTCGCCCCCGGCCACCGCGTCGACCACCCGGCCGAGCAGCAGCACGGGGAGCACCTGGAGCGCCGCTCCGGCCACCGTGGTGAGCACCGTGGCGGCCGTCAGCCACGGCGCCTCGCGGCAGTGTGCCGCGACCCACCGGCCGGACTCGCGTCCGGTCGCCGTACGCAGGACGGCCGGGGCCGTGGCGGCGCGGGTGTCGGTGGCGCTCACACCTACCCGGCCGACTTGACGAGTTCGTCGACGGCGTACGGCATGGACAGCAGGGTGCCCTGGGAGATGGCCGCGCCGACCGCCGGGCCCTCGCTGTCCAGCAGGTACGACACCTTGCCGTTCTTGACGGCGTCCAGGTTGGTGAACAGCTCGAACTTCTTCAACGCGTCCTGGTCCGCCTTGTCGTTGATGACGAAGATGCGGTCCACGTCGACCAGGTCGACGCGCTCGGGCGAGAGCGTGGTGTAGAAGTCGCCGCCGGCGACCTTGTCGATCTCGGTCTGGTACTTGAAGCCGATGCCGGTCACCAGCCGTCCGCGCACGTCGGTGGAGGTGAACGGGGCCACCGAGTCCTTGTACCAGGACAGCACCACCGCGGTCTTGTCCGCGAACTCGGGGTGCGCCTGCTTGGCCGCGTCCAGCTTGCCCTGGATGTCGGCCACCATCTTCTCGCCCTCCTCGGCCTTGCCGAGCGCCTTGGCGATGTGCAGCGCGTTGTCCTGCCAGGGAGCGCTGAACGGCTCCTTCTCGCCCTTGGTGCGGCCCACCGTGGGCGCGATCTTGGAGAGCTTGTCGTAGGCGGCCTGGTCGATCTCGGAGTAGACCGCGACGATCAGGTCGGGGCGCAGGGCGGCGATCTTCTCGTAGTTGGGGCCCGTGTCACCGTTCTTCATGATGACCTCGGGCTTTGTGTCGCCCCACTTGTCCTTCACCCAGGGCCACTGGGTGTTGATGTCGGGGCTCTGGCCGGCCGGGTTCGGGTACTGGTCGACCATGCCGACGGGCTTGATGCCGAAGGCCAGGACGGTCTGGTCGTCGGTGTAGCCGACGGAGACGACCCGCTCGGGCGCCTTGTCGATCTTCGTCGTTCCGAACGCGTGCTCCACGGTGACCGGGAAGGCGCCGGCCGCGGCCGGGGTGCCGCCGCCGGCCTCGTCGGCCGGGTCGTCCGAGTCGGAACCGCACCCCGCGAGGAGTCCGACGCCGAGCGCGGCGGCGGACAGGGCCGCCGCGAGTCGTCGCCAGGGCTTCATACGCGTCGTTCTGAGGAGCATCCCGGGCATCCCTTTGCTGTCGCGGCAACCAGTGTGAGGTAAGCCTACCCTCACTTCAACAACTCGGGTGCGGATTAGCCGACTTCGACGTGGGTGCGTCCGATCGGCACGATGAGCGGGCGGTCCCCGACCGGGTCGTCGATCACCTTGGCGCGCAGCCCGAACGCCTCGTGCAGCAGGCCGGCGGTGATGACGTCGCGCGGGTGGCCCTGCGCCAGGATCTCGCCCTCCCGCATGACGACGAGGTTGTCGCTGTAGCGCGCGGCCAGATTGAGGTCGTGCAGCACCATGACCACGGTGCGCCCGGACTCGTGCAGGTCGTCGACGAGGTCGAGCACGTCGACCGCGTGCGCGAGATCCAGATAGGTGGTCGGCTCGTCCAGCAGCAGCAGGTCGGTGCCCTGGGCGAGGGTCATCGAGATCCACACCCGCTGGCGCTGCCCTCCGGACAGCGAGTCGACGGGCCGGTCCGCGAGGTCGGACACGCCGGTCATGGCCAGCGCCCGCCGTACGACGTCGGCGTCGTCCGAGGACCACTGCCGCAGCCAGCTCTGGTGCGGGTGGCGGCCCCGGGCGACCAGGTCGGACACCGTCAGCCCCTCCGGGGCCACCGGTGCCTGGGGCAGCAGGCCGAGCTTCTTGGCCACGTCGCGGGTCCGGAGCCCGGCGATGTCCTCGCCGTCCAGCACGACCGTGCCGCCGGTCGGCCTGAGCAGCCGGGACAGGGTGCGCAGCAGGGTCGACTTGCCGCAGCCGTTCGGTCCGATGATGGTGGTGATCACTCCGGGCGGGATCGCCACGTCGAGGCCGTCGATGACGGACCGGGACCCGTACCCGACGGTGACGGCCCTGGCCGCCAGGCGTGCGGCGCCGTCAACTTCCGTTTCGGTCCCGGTGATGGACTGAACGACCACAAGGCCCCCTCGATTAGGCTCGCCTTACTTTGTACCAGCTATCTGCGGTTCGCCCGCACCAGCAGATAGACGAGGAAGGGTCCGCCGATGGCGGCGGTGACCACGCCGACCGGCAGCGAGACGGGCAGGGCGGTGCGCGCGAGAAGGTCGGAGCCGGTCAGCAGCAGCGCCCCCACCAGGCCGGAGGCCACCAGCGGCGGGGTCGGGCACCTGGCCAGCCGCATCGCCACCTGCGGCGCCACCAGCGCGACGAACGGCACCGGTCCGGCCGCGCTCACCGCCACACCGGCCAGCAGCACCGCGCACAGCAGCAGGACCGCGCGCACCGTCCCGTACCGGACCCCGAGTCCGGCCGCGACCTCGTCGCCGAAGTGCAGCGGCTTGAACTGGAAGGCGACCGAGGCCACGACGACCAGCAGGGCGAGCGTGCACCACAGCGCGACGTGGACCTCGCCCCAGGACCGGTTGTCCAGCGAGCCGACCAGCCACGCCTGGGCCCGGGCCACGTCCCTGATGTCGGCGGTGACCAGCAGCCACGTCGTGATCGCCTGCATCACCGCGTTCACCGAGATGCCGATGAGGATGAGCCGGAAGCCGTCGATCCCGCGGCGCCACGCCATGAAGTACACCAGCAGCCCCGTGCCGAGGCCGCCCGCGAGCGCCGCCGCCGACAGGCCCACGGAGTCGGCCACGGCCGTGGCGGCGCCGCCGGAGACCGTCACCAGGAACACCGCGACCGCGCCGGCGCCGCTGGTGATGCCGAGGACGTCCGGGCTGGCCAGTGGATTGCGGGCGATCGACTGGGTGAGGGCGCCGGACACCCCGAGCGCGACGCCCACGACCAGCCCGGCGAGGGCCCGGGGCATCCGCAGGTCCATGATCACGAACCGGTCGACCTGCTCGCCCCCGCCGAAGACGGTGGCGACGACCCTGGGCAGGGCGATGGGGAAGTCCCCGACCCCGATGGACAGGCAGAACACCAGGAAGCCCGCCACCGCCAGCAGCAGGGTGACGCCCGCGATCCAGGGCCGCCACACGAACGACAGGCCGCCGAACCGCACGCCGGGCGCCACCGAAGTCCGCACGTCCGCCTTCACGTCCGTCTTCACGTCCACCGTCGCATCCGCCCCGTCCGCCCTCACGTCCGCCCCGTTCACGCGCTCTTGAACTTCCCGCGCCACACCAGGACGGCGAAGAACGGTGCGCCGAGGAGCGAGACGACGACCCCGGCGTCCAACTCCCCCGGCCGTACGACCAGGCGCCCCACGATGTCGCAGACCAGCAGCACCACGGCGCCGAGCAGACCGGCGTACGGGACCAGCCAGCGGTAGTCCGGGCCGGTCAGGTACCGGGCCACGTGGGCCACCATGAGCCCGAGGAACGCGATGGGGCCGCAGGCCGCCGTCGCCGCCCCGGCCAGCAGGGTGATGGCGACGATGCCGACGGTGCGGGTCAGCGCGATGTTCACGCCGAGTCCCCGTGCCACGTCGTCGCCCAGGTTGAGCAGGTTGACCGAGGGCAGCGTGGTCAGCGCCAGCAGCAGCCCGGCGGCGATGAAGGCCGACACGGGCCAGATGACGTCGAAGCCGACCCCGGTCAGCGAGCCCGCGTTCCAGAACCGCAGGGCGTTCAGCGAGGCCTTGTCCGTCAGCGCGACCGCCGTGGTCATCGCCGCCAGGAACACCGTGACACCCTGCCCGGCCAGCGCGAGCGTCAGCGGGTTGCCCGCTCCCCGGCCGATGCTCGACAGCCCGAACACGACGACACCGGCGACCGCCGCGCCCGCGAAGCCGAACCAGACGTACTGGAACGGGCTGGTGAACCCGAAGGCGGCGATCCCCGACACCACGGCGAACGAGGCGCCGGAGTTGACCCCCAGCAGCCCCGTGTCGGCGATGGGGTTGCGGGTGTACCCCTGGATCAGCGCCCCTCCGACGCCGAGCGCGACACCGGCCACGACGGCGAGGACCGTGCGGGGCACCCGCACGGTCTGCACGATGAGCCTGATCTCGGTGAGGCGCTGGTCGGGCTCGGGCGCCGCGAACAGCCCGTGCCAGACCTCGGCGGGGCTGAGCGCACGCGCGCCGACGGCCAGTGAGGCCGCCGCGGCGACGAGGAGGAGCGCCGCGAGCAGCCCCAGACCGGCAACGCGGCGCCGGCGCGCCTCCGTCGGGCCTCTGGGAGTGGGCTCGGGACGCTCCACCTCGGGCGTGGTCATGGTGCCGTACATTAACGCGCGCCGGTGCCGGTCCCGTCGGCGACCGTACGGGCCTCGTCGGATGCGGACTTGAGGCCCCGGTCCAGGAGCGACTCGAGGATCTCGCCGACCCGGACGGCGGTGTTGGAGAGCAGCGACGAGGTGATGCCGTGCGTGTGCTCCGTGCCGCCCTGCAGATAGATGCCGCAGCGCAGGGCGGGGTCGGTGGCGACGCGGTAGTCGCGCTCGACGCGCACCCGGCCCTCGTCGTCGCGCAGGCAGCGGTCCGCGACCTCGCCGAGCAGGCCGAGCGGGTCGGCGGGTCCGTAGCCGGTGGCGAGGACCACGACGTCGGCGTCCAGGTGGCTCTCCTCGCCGGTGACCAGCGACGTCACGGTGGCGCGCACCCGGTCCGGCGTCTCCTTGACGTCGGAGAGCCGGGACACGTTGAGGAAGCGCAGCCGCTCGGTGCCGAGGACCTTCTCCCGGTACATCTGCCGGTACAGGTCGTCGATCAGGTCGATGTCCACCACGGAGTAGTTGGTGTTGCCGTGGTAGTCCATCAGTCGCTGTTTGACGCCGTCCGGCGCGGTGAAGTAGTCGTCGACCGCCGCCGGGTCGAAGATCCGGTTGGCGAACGCGCTGTCGTCGGCGGGGCTGTAGCCGTAGCGGGCGAAGACCGCGCAGATCTCCGCCGAGGGGAAGCGGCGGTGCAGGTAGGCGACGTTCTCGGCGGCGCTCTGTCCGGCGCCGACGACGACGAACCGGGAGGGCGAGGTGCCCTCCAGCGTGTCGACCCTGGCCAGCAGTTCGGAGTTGTGCCAGACGCGGTCGCCGCGCTCCACGCCGTCCGGCACCAGGGGGCGCAGCCCGGTGCCGACGACGAGGTTGCGCGCCCGGTGGACCCCGAGCCCCTCCCCCGAACGCACCGTCACCTCCAGGTGGTCCACGACGCCGTCCCGCACCACGGGTGCGACGCCGACGACCTCGTGGCCGTAGGAGACCATGTCGTCGACCTTGGCCGCGGACCACTCGAAGTAGTCGTGGAACTCGACCCGGAGCGGGAAGAGGTTCTTGTGGTTAATGAAGTCGATCAGCCTCCCCTTGCTCTGCAGGTAGCACAGGAAGCTGTACTCGCTGGCCGGATTGCGCAGGGTCACCAGGTCCTTGAGGAAGGACACCTGCATGGTCGCGTCGTCGATCAGCATGCCGCGGTGCCAGCCGAAGCGCGGCTGCTGCTCGAAGAAGCGGGCGTCGAGTTCCTCCTGCCCGCCGGCCTGCGCGTTGTGTTCGCGGATCGCGATCGCCATGGCGACATTGGACGGTCCGAAACCGATACCAATGAGGTCGTGGACCAGCGTTGAGTCAGCAGGAAGAACCTGTGACATGTCACTCCCATCGTGCGCCGGAAACTTAGGTGAGCCTAAGCTAATGAGATACGGCTGTCGATAGGGCACACCAGAGGCTGATTCGAGCCAACTGGGGAGTCCTGGGGCGGTGTTGCACACTAAGGTAAGCCTTGCTTAACTGCCCGGGTCAGCCCCCTGCCCTGAGGAGGAACCCCATGCGGGTCGTCATGTTCGGCTACCAGACCTGGGGCCACCGCACCCTGCGAGCCCTGCTGGACTCCGAACACGACGTGGTCCTCGTGGTCACGCATCCCAGGAGCGAGCACGCGTACGAGAAGATCTGGAGCGACTCCGTCGCCGACCTCGCCGAGGAGCACGGCGTCCCGGTGCTGATCCGCAACCGCCCGGACGACGACGAGCTGTTCGAGCGCCTGAAGGACGCCGATCCGGACATCATCGTCGCCAACAACTGGCGGACCTGGATCCCCCCGCGCATCTTCGGCCTCCCGCGCCACGGCACGCTCAACGTGCACGACTCGCTGCTGCCGAAGTACGCCGGGTTCTCCCCGCTGATCTGGGCGCTGATCAACGGCGAGACCGAGGTGGGCGTCACCGCGCACATGATGAACGACGAGCTGGACGCCGGTGACATTGTCCGCCAGGAGGCCGTACCCGTGGGCCCGGCCGACACCGCCACGGACCTGTTCCACAAGACCGTGGACCTCATCGCCCCGGTCACCGTCGGCGCCCTCGGACTCATCGCGGCCGGGCAGACGGAGTTCACCAAGCAGGACAGGTCCCGGGCGAGCTTCTTCCACAAGCGGTCCGCCGAGGACATCCGCGTCGACTGGAACTGGCCGGCCGAGGACCTGGAGCGGCTGGTGCGGGCCCAGTCCGAGCCGTACCCCAGCGCCTTCACCTTCCACCGGGGCAGGCGGCTGGAGATCCTCGCCGCCGTGGTCTCCGAGGGCCGTTACGGCGGCACGCCCGGCCGGATCTTCTACCGCGAGGGCGAGGGTGTGGTGATCGTCGCCGGGGCCGACGCGCGCCGGGGCGGCAACCGCGGCCTCGCCATCAGGCGCGTACGGACGCAGGACGGGCGGGAGTTGGCCGCGACGGAGTACTTCACCTCGATGGGCGGCTACCTGACCGCCCGCCCCTGAGCGCCGCGGCCGGACACTCATGACGGGCAGGGCCCGACCGTGCCGTCACGGTCGGGCCCTGCCGGGTTACGGGTTTCCGCGCGGCCTCAGCCGCTCTTGCGCCGGAACGACCGCTGGCTGGCGGCCGGACCGTGGGTGCCCCGGATCTTCGCCACGTCGGCGTTCGCGGCGAGGGCGGCGGCCTCCGCCTGTTTGCCACGCTTGCGCTCCAGCGCCTCGCGGAATTTGTCCTTCAGGTTGTACTGACCGTCGGCATCGGGTGTCAGGGCGGTGCCCTCGGCCTCCGCCGGTTCCGAACCTGCTTGCGATGAAGACTCTTCCGTCATGGCGACCTCCTGGGCTCGGACAACAGGAGCCCAGCTTGTCACGACCGGCCGCCCGGAACCACCGAGAAAGTTCCCGGGCCGGCCGGCAGGCTCACCGTGTACTGGCGCAGATACGTGTCCAGGTACGGCGACCGGTCACCGGCGGTGGCGACGTCGTCGGCCGGGTCGTCCAGCGCCAGCCTGAGCCTGGCCCCCTCGACCTCGACCGTCCCGCCGGAAGGCGTGTCGCGCCAGGAGCCGGTCTGGATGGAACCGATCTCCACCGCCAGGACGTGCCCGGCGGCGAGGGTCCAGTCGGTCGCCTTCAGGTCGACGCTCATCCGGCCGGACTTCACCAGGGAGACCTGCTCGTCGAACATGACCGCGGTGCCGTCGGGGGCGACGTCGTACAGCTTGAGCATGACGTTGCCCTCGCCGCGGGCGGTCAGGGACACCTGCGGGGTGCCGGTGACGCGCGTGGTGCTCCTCAGCGGCTTCGACCACACGAAGAAGCTGGAGGCGACCTCACCGGTGCGCTGACGCTTCGCCAGTTCCGCGGCCAGCCCCGCCGGGGCGGGCTGCTCGGTGGCGGGCGCGTTCTCCATGTCCCACCTGCCGGACGGCTGCGGCGGAGCCTTCGGCGCCGGGCTGCCGGACGCGGTCAGGGCCGCGCGGGCGGACGCCCCGCCGTCGTCCACGTAGGAGCCGCCGCCGAGCGGCAGCGTGACCGTCCGTCCGGTGACGGGCCAGGTGCGCTGGGCCCGCCAGGCGCCGGTGGAGTCCTCGACGGCGTAGGCCGGGTAACGCACCGTCGGCCTGGTCCCCTTCAGGTACTGGTCGTAGAAGGAGAGGGTCTCGTCGTACCAGCCCGCCCGGCCCATCGCCAGGCGTCCGTCCTCGACCCGGTCGCCGCCGCGCACGTGGTCCCACTGGCCGAGCCAGCCGCGCTCGGGGCCGCGGTGGTTGTCGAGGTACTCCTCCATCTCCTCGGGCTTGGTGTTGTTCTCGACGAAGCCCTGCGTGACGAAGAGCGGGGTGTCGCTGCCCCGGGCCATCCTCGCGAGGTCGCGGGAGGTCCAGTGCTCGTCCCGCTGGTCGGATATCCGGTATCCGGCCGAGTTCTGCGTGAGGCACTCCGGGTGGCTCTCCTCGTAACGGGCGGCGGCCTGGTACCGCGGGTCGTCGTCCGCCATCGGGGGCATCGAGGCGATGGAGTTGTAGGCACCGGCGGTACCGGTGACGTTCGGGCGGGGCACCCCGTTGGAGTAGATGTACTGGTACATGTCCCACAGCGGTTCCTGGGCCACGACGGCCTTGAGCGCCCGCTGGTCCAGGTTGTTGCCGATGAGCCCCGTGACGGCGTCGTACGACTTGCCGTACATGCCGACCGCGCCGGTGGACCACGGCTGTTTCGCGGCCCAGTCGATCGCGGCTTCGACGTCGGCCTGTTCGCCGGGCCCGCCCCAGTCCAGGCAGCCGGTGGAGCCGCCGAACCCGCGCAGGTCCACCATGACGAAGGCGTACCCCTGGTCGAACAGGTCGGTGCCCTCGATGAAGTCCTGGAAGCGGGCGGAGGGGCCGGTGCGGGACCAGCCCTCGGGGCCGGTCTGGCCCGCGTGGGCGAAGTACGGGCCGATCGACAGGATGACCGGCACCTTCTCCTTCCGCTTCAGCCCTTCGGGCAGCAGGACGTCGGCGTGCAGCCGGGTGCCGGAGCGGTCGGAGGACGGGAAGTAGTGCTGGGTCCAGACCGAGCCCTTTGGGACGCGGTCGTTCTCCTCGTGCGTGACGGGACCGTTCCCGGTGGCGGACGGCCCGGCCTCCGCCTCGTGCGCCGCGACGGCGGTGCCCCCGAGGCCGACGGTGAGGGCGAGGGCGGCGACGAGTGCCGAGGCGGTCCGGACGACCGCGCGACGTGGTCTCACATGCTCCTCCTTGAAAGGCGGGTGCAGGTGGTACGGGTGGTGCAGGTCTAGCAGCGAAGTCCCTGCCCGTCGATGGGGCGCAACCACAACTTCCCCGGTCACATCGGGCGTTGACGGACGCGAGCGGCCCCCGCCTCCGGCCGGGCCCGCGGGACGAGGGCACCACGGCCCGCACCGGCCGGGCATCCGGCTCGGCGGCCGCCGCTGCGGCCGCTCTTGAATCGCCCGCGCCCCGATCCCTGCCTAGGCTGGGCACGCCGACGGAACCGGAGTCCTTGCCGACCGCAGGAGAGTGGGGCGCCATGGCGCGGGGTGTCGAGTCGATCCGGCGCACCGCCCTGGGTGCCCTCGGTGCCGTCCTGCTGCTGATCGGCGTCGCACTGCTGGTGCTGCCCGGGCCGGGCCTGCTGCTCGTCTTCGCCGGAGTGGTGCTGCTGGCGCGCGCCGTTCCGGCGCTGGACCGGTTCGTCGCCCCGGTCCGAGTCCGGGCGATGCGTGCCGCCGAGGAGAGCGTCTCCTCCCGATGGCGTATCGCCGGCTCCGTGCTCGTGGGCCTGTTCCTCCTCGCCGCCGGCGCGGCCTGGGGCCTCGTGCCCGAGCTGCCGTACTCCGGATGGGCCACCGGGGCGAGTCTGATCATCTCGGGTTTCGTGCTGTTCGCGCTGCTCGGGTGGAGCCATCGCCGGCTGCGGGCGGAGCGGAGCGGGTCACCGCCGGCTCCGGAACGCACGCGTTGACCAAACGGGACACTGTTCCGTATATTTAACCGGGACAGCGTCCCGCTTCAGTCGCGCCGACGCGCCTCCTCCCGAACGGCCTCGCCGCCTCCGCCGTCGATTCATCGAACGGACATCCGCATCATGAGCGCACAGACCCGCCCGACCGACTTCGTCCCCCCGTCCGCTCCCGTCCTCTCCGTGGCCCCGGTCGTGCTCCCGGCCCCGGGACGCCCCGTGGACCTGCAGGTGCGGGTCTCCGCGCCCGTGACCGGGACCGGCCTCCCGGTGCTCCTGCTCTCGCACGGCCAGGGCTACTCGAACCACCTCTCCTCCCTGAACGGCTATGCCCCGCTCGCCGACCACTGGGCGGCACACGGCTTCGTCGTGATCCAGCCGACCCACCTCAGCTCGCGGTCGCTGGCGCTGGATCCCGGGACCCCCGGAGCACCCCTGTTCTGGCGGTCGCGCGCCGAGGACATGACGCATGTCCTCGACGGGCTCGACCTCCTGGAGAAGGCCGTCCCACAGCTGTCCGGCCGACTGGACCGGAGCAGGGTCGCGGTCGCCGGGCACTCGATGGGCGGACACACCGCGAGCCTGCTGCTCGGCGCCCGGCTCACCGATCCGGACGACGGCACGGAGGTGGACCTGACCGAGCCCCGGATCGGGGCGGGCGTCCTGCTGGCCGCTCCCGGCCGGGGCGGCGACGCCCTCAGCGAGTCCGCCGCCGCGAGCATGCCCTTCTTCCTGAGCACGGACTTCTCCCGGATGACCACGCCCGCGCTCGTCGTCGCCGGCGACCGGGACGACTCCGCCCACCTGACGGTGTCCGGCCCCCAGTGGCACGCCGACCCGTACTCGCTCTCCCCCGGCCCCAAGTCCCTGCTGACCCTGTTCGGCGCGGAGCACGGGCTCGGCGGAGTGGCCGGATACGACGTCGCGGAGACCACCGACGAGGACCCCGCCCGAGTCGCCGCGGTGCAGCGGCTCACCTGGGCCTACCTGCGTTCCACGCTGTATCCGGGGGACACCGCCTGGCAGGCGGCACGGGACGCGCTGGACGCCGGTCCCGACCCTCTCGGCCGGGTCGAGTCCAAGCAGGCCCCGCACCCTCGGCCGTGAGGCGGGGGGACGCCCGCTGGTAAAATGGGCGCACGCTTCGAGGCGCCCGGGTCCGTACCGAGGGGTACGGACCCGGTCGCGTTCCGGGCGCCTGATCAGAAAGGTCCCCCATGAACGCGAAGCCGACCGCATCCTTCGACGGCCTCGGACTGCCGCCCGTGCTGGTGGAGACGATGACCTCCCTCGGGGTGACACGGCCGTTCCCGATCCAGGCGGCGACCCTGCCCGAGGCGCTGGCCGGGCGCGACGTCCTCGGCCGGGCCCGGACCGGCTCGGGCAAGACGCTGGCCTTCGGGCTCGCCCTGCTCGCCAGGACCGCGGGCCGGCGCGCGGAGTCGAAGCGGCCGCTGGCCCTCGTCCTGGTGTCCACCCGGGAACTGGCCCAGCAGGTGAGCGACGCGCTGGCGCCGTACGCGCGGGCGCTGGGCGTGCGCCTGACCACGGTCGTCGGCGGGCTGTCGATCAACCGGCAGATCCAGGCGCTGCGCGACGGCGCCGAAGTGGTCGTCGCCACGCCGGGCCGGCTGACCGACCTGGTCTCCCGCCGGGACTGCCACCTGAACCAGGTGCGGATCACGGTGCTGGACGAGGCGGACCAGATGTGCGACCTGGGGTTCCTGCCGCAGGTCTCCGGGATCCTGGACCAGGTCCCATCCGACGGGCAGCGGCTCCTGTTCTCGGCCACCCTCGACGGCGACGTCGACCGGCTGGTGCGGGACCACCTCCACGACCCGGTCCCCGTGTCGGTCGACCCGGCGTCGGCCTCGGTGAGCACGATGGAGCACCACGTGCTGACCGTCCACCCGGCCGACAAGTACGCGACCGCGACCGAGATCGCCGCCCGCGACGGCCGGGTGCTGATGTTCCTCGACACCAAGGCCGGGGTCGACCGGTTCACCCGGCAGCTGCGGGACGCCGGAGTGTCCGCGGGCGCCCTGCACAGCGGGAAGTCGCAGCCGCAGCGCACCCACACCCTCGCCCGGTTCGTCGAGGGCGGGGTCACCGTGCTGGTGGCCACCAACGTCGCGGCGCGGGGCATCCACGTCGACGACCTCGATCTCGTCGTCAACGTCGACCCGCCGGCCGACGCCAAGGACTACCTGCACCGCGGCGGGCGTACGGCGCGGGCCGGCCGGGCGGGGAGCGTGGTCACGCTCGTCACCCCGGACCAGCGGCGCGAGGTGAACCGGATGATGTCCGAGGCCGGGATCCGGCCGACGGTGACCCCGGTGCGGTCGGGCGAGCAGAAGCTGACGGACCTCACCGGCGCGAAGCGCCCGCCGGCCGGGCGGGGCAAGGAGAGCGGCAACGCCCCCTTCCGCGGGATGGGCACCCGTCCGGCCGGCGCCGCGAAGGGCTCCCGCAAGGCCGTCGAGGCGCGCCGGGCCGCGGAGGCACGCGCGGCGGCCCGGGTGCGCAGGGGCCGCTGAGCCGACGGGTGAACACACCCCGCCGGCCCGGGACTTGACGGCGGGGACTTTGAACACGCCGATGACAAAGTATGGACATGTCAAGCGGAAGTCTCCTACCTTGGCGGCGGAACGTCCGTCACATCGCACAAGACCGGAGCGATATCCGGCACGGTCCGGTCCCCACCACCCGGAGGACCCATGCACCCACGGCTGTTCTCGCGTGCCCGAAGACACCTCATCCTCCTGCTGACGTCGGCCGTCGCGCTCGGCGGCGCCTGGGCCGCCCCGGCGTCCTCGGCGGCCCCCGCCGACATCCCGCCGCAGGAACCCGGCGTCACGCTGCGCGTGTTCGACGTCCAGACGCCGCTGAACGAGCTGTGCACCCTCAAGCCGGGCCAGACCCCCAACCACGACGAGCTGATGCCGACGGTCGACTGGTCCACCACCGCCGACTTCGGCGGCATCGCCGACAACTTCGTCTCCCAGGCGTCCGGTTACCTGGTGGCGCCGCGTGACGGCACCTACGTGTTCCGGCTCGTCAGCGACGACGGCTCCCGGCTGACCCTGGACGACGCCACGGTGATCGACCACGACGGGCTGCACGGCGCGGAGCCCAAGGACGGCACGGTCCAGCTCACCGCCGGAGCGCACCCGCTGCGCATCGAGCACTTCGACCGCGGCGGCGGCCAGCAGTTGCAGCTGTCCTGGATGCCGCCCGGCGAGAGCGGGTTCACCGTCGTGCCCACCGAGGCGCTGAGCACCGACGCCGGGGTCGTCCGGGTGACGGCGCCGGGCCGCAAGGAGTGCGAGGCCGGGCGCGACACCCCCGGCGACGGTCTGCCGCTGACCTCCGTGCGCCCCGACCTCGACCTCACCGATCTGCGCCCCGAGGGCTTCGAACCGCAGGTCACCGGCATGGACTGGCTGCCCGACGGGCGCCTGGCGATCAGCACCTGGGGCGGCACCGACAACGTTGCCGGGGAGGTGTACCTCCTGGACAACGTCACCGGTGAGACCAGCCGCGACAAGGTCACCGTCGAGAAGGTGGCGAGCGGGCTGCGCGAGCCGATGGGGATCAAGTACGTGGACGGTTCGCTCTACGTCTCGCAGAAGCACGAGCTGACCCGGCTGGTCGACAGCGACGGCGACGACGTGACCGACGAGTACCGCACGGTCGCCACCTGGCCCTACGGCGGCAACTTCCACGAGTTCGCGTTCGGCCTGCTCTACCGGGACGGCTACTTCTACGTGAACCTTTCCGTCGCCATCGACCTCGGCGGCGCCACCACCACCCCGCAGCCCGCGCCGAACCGCGGGACGACGTACAAGGTCAGCAAGAAGACCGGGAAGATCAGCCCGATCGCGGGCGGGCTGCGCACGCCCAACGGCATCGGCTGGGGCCCGGGTGGCAGTCTGTTCGCCACCGACAACCAGGGCGGCTGGCTGCCCGCCTCGAAGCTCGTCCAGATCAAGCAGGACCGCTTCTTCAACCACTACACGAAGCCCGCCGGGCCCTTCGAGGACTCCCCCGTCACCGAGCCGGTGCTGTGGCTGCCGCAGAACGAGATCGGCAACTCGCCCTCCACCCCGCTGTACCTCACCGAGGGCAGGTTCGCGGGCCAGATGCTGATCGGCGACGTCACCTACGGCGGTCTCCAGCGTGCCTACCTGGAGAAGGTGAAGGGCCAGTACCAGGGTGCCGTCTTCCGCTACACGCAGGGCCTGGAGGCGGGTGTCAACCGGGTCTCCATGGGCCCCGACGGCGCGATCTACACCGGCGGCCTGGGCGCCGACGGCAACTGGGGGCAGGAGGGCAAGCTGAAGTTCGGCCTGCAGAAGCTGACGCCGAACGGGGGCAACACCTTCGACGTCCAGAAGATGCGGGCGGTGCCCGGCGGCTTCGACCTGACGTACACCCAGCCGGTGTCCGAGGAGACGGCCGCGGAGCTGGCCTCCCGCTACGAGGCCCAGCAGTGGCGCTACACGCCGACCGGCGACTACGGCGGCCCGAAGATCGCCGAGGAGGAGCTGGCCGTGCGGTCCGCGACGCTCTCGGACGACGGCCGCACCGTGCGGCTGCGGCTGGACGGCCTGAAGCCGGACCGCGTCGTCCACGTGCGCTCCCCGCGCCCCTTCACCTCGGCCTCCGGTGAGACGCTCTGGAGCACCGAGGCCTGGTACACGCTCAACGAGATGCCCGGCAAGCAGCCGCCGGCCGCCACCCTGTACGAGGCCGAGGAGGCGCGGCTGACGGGGAAGGCGGGCATCAACACCGACCACGTCGGCTACTCCGGCAGCGGCTTCGTCGACCGCTACGCCACCGAGGGCGAGGTCACCACGACGTTCGACGTGACCGTCCCGAAGACCGGCACCTACGACGTGGGCCTGCGCTACTCCAACGGCCCGAACCCCTTCGAGGGCACCAAGTCGCTCTCCCTGTACGCGGGCGGGAAGAAGGTGCGCCAGACGCGGCTCCCGTCCACCGGGGACTGGGACACCTGGTCCACGCGCACCGAGAGCGTACGGTTGCGGGCCGGTCACAACACGGTCTCCTACCGCTACGACCCCGGCGACACCGGCCACGTCAACCTCGACCTGATCACCGTGCGCCCGCACGGCGCCCGGGTCGCCCTGTTCGACGGCACCGCCGCCTCGCAGGAGCAGTGGCAGCACACGGACGGACGGAAGGCGGCCTGGCCTCTGACCGAGGAGCGGTCGATGGAGGTGTGCTGCGGCGACCTCCGCACCAAGGACGCCTACCAGGACTTCAGGCTGCACGTGGAGTTCCGGGTGCCGCTGCTGCCGGACGACGTGACCGGCCAGGACCGCGGCAACAGCGGCATCTACCTCCAGGACCGCTACGAGTTGCAGATCCTCGACTCCTACGGCGACACCACCCCGGACACCAACGAGGCCGGGGCGATCTACCTGAAGAAGGCACCCGACACCAACGCGGCGACGGCCCCGGAGACCTGGCAGACGTACGACATCGTCTTCCGGGCCGCCCGCTTCGACGAGAACGGCGCCAAGACCGCCGACGCGCGGGTGACGGTGGTGTGGAACGGCGAGACGGTCCACGACAACGTCGCCCTCGACGGGCCCACCGCGGCGGGCCGGGCCGAGACACCGGCCGCCGGGGCGATCCGGCTGCAGGACCACGGGAACAAGGTCCGGTTCCGCGACATCCGGATCGAACCGCTGGACTGACCCTCAGGCGTGCGGGGCGGTTCCTGACGGCCGCCCCGCACCTCCCGCTCCCCGGATCCGAGGGGTGGACCGGTGCCCCGCCGCCGCTGGGTAGGGTGAATCGAGGAACACCCTGCCCGTCGAACAAGGAGCGGAATTGAGCGAGCCGGCGTCCATCGCCCTGCAGAAGGAGATCGCCCGGGAACTGGAGGTCGCGGAGACCTTCGACGCGGAACGGGAGATCGAGCGCCGGGTGGCCTTCCTCGCCGAGCGACTGACCTCCACGGGTCTGCGCGCCCTCGTGCTCGGGATCAGCGGCGGGGTCGACTCGACCACCGCCGGCAGGCTGTGCCAGCTGGCCGTGGAGCGGGCCCGCGCCGCGGGACACGAGGCGCTCTTCTACGCGATGCGGCTGCCGCACGGGGTCCAGGCCGACGAGGACGACGCCCAGCGGGCGCTCTCCTTCATCCGGCCCGACCGGGTGCTGACCGTCGACATCAAGCCCGCGAGCGACGCGGCGCTCGACGCCCTGCTCGCCGCCGACGTGGCCTTCCGGGACCCCCACCACCAGGACTTCGTGCACGGCAACATCAAGGCCCGGCAGCGCATGATCGCGCAGTACGCGGTGGCCGGGGCGCACGACGGCCTGGTGGTCGGCACCGACCACGCGGCCGAGGCGGTCTCCGGCTTCTTCACCAAGTTCGGCGACGGCGCCGCCGACGTCGTACCGCTGACGGGCCTCACCAAGCGCCGGGTGCGCGCGGTCGGGGACGCGCTGGGCGCGCCCGCCGCGCTGGTCCGGAAGGTCCCGACGGCCGACCTGGAGACCCTCGACCCCGGCAAGGCCGACGAGGACGCCCTCGGAGTCACCTACGAGGAGATCGACGACTTCCTGGAGGGCAAGCCGGTGAAGGAGGAGACCTTCCAGACGATCGTCACCCGTTACCGGCAGACCGACCACAAGCGCCGGCTGCCGATCGCGCCCTGACCCACGGCCGGTGGCGGCGCCGCCGTCACCGGCAGCCACGGCGCCCCCCATGCCCTTTATGTGCGGATTGCCGTAACCCGTCCTAGTCTGTCCGAGGAGGTGCCCGAACCAGGACCGACACCGGCCGGAGAGACGGAGCGAACATGGCGGACTTCATCGGCGCGGTGGACCAGGGGACCACCAGCACCCGGTTCATGATCTTCGACCACGGGGGCAACGAGGTCGCGAAGCACCAGCTGGAGCACGAGCAGATCCTCCCGCGCTCCGGGTGGGTCGAGCACGACCCGGTGGAGATCTGGGAGCGCACCAACTCGGTGATGCAGAACGCGCTGCGCAACGGCGGTCTGTCGGGGACGGACCTGGCGGCCATCGGCATCACCAATCAGCGGGAGACCACGGTGGTCTGGGACCCGCGCACCGGCCGCCCCTACTACAACGCCATCGTGTGGCAGGACACCCGCACCGACGCCATCGCGGCGAACCTGGAGCGGTCGGGCCGGGGCGACGTCATCCGCCGCAAGGCCGGGCTGCCGCCCGCGACGTACTTCTCCGGCGGGAAGATCCAGTGGATCCTGGAGAACGTCGACGGCGTCCGCGAGGCCGCGGAGCAGGGGCACGCGGTGTTCGGCAACACCGACTCCTGGGTCCTGTGGAACCTCACCGGCGGCCCCGACGGCGGCATCCACGCCACCGACGTGACCAACGCGAGCCGCACCATGCTGATGAACCTGGAGACGCTCGACTGGGACGACGAGCTGCTGGGCTTCTTCGGCATCCCGCGCGGCATGCTGCCCACCATCAATCCCTCCTCGCACCCCGAGGCGTTCGGCACGACCCGGACCTCCCGGCCGCTGCGCGCCGCCGTGCCCATCACGGGGGTGCTGGGCGACCAGCACGCGGCGACCGTCGGGCAGGTCTGCTTCTCGCCCGGCGAGGCCAAGAACACCTACGGCACCGGCAACTTCCTGGTCCTCAACACCGGCACCGAACTGGTCCGCTCCCAGCACGGCCTGCTGACCACCGTGGCCTACCAGTTCGGCGACAACCCGCCGGTCTACGCGCTGGAGGGCTCCATCGCGGTGACCGGGTCCGCGGTGCAGTGGCTGCGCGACCAGATGAAGATCATCAAGACCGCGGCCGAGAGCGAGGAACTCGCCCGCACCGTCGAGGACAACGGCGGGATGTACTTCGTCCCCGCCTTCTCCGGACTGTTCGCCCCGTACTGGCGCTCCGACGCGCGGGGCGCCATCGTCGGCCTCGCCCGGTACAACGACAACGCGCACCTGGCCCGGGCGACGCTGGAGGCCATCTGCTACCAGAGCCGCGACGTCGTCGTGGCCATGGAGCAGGACTCCTCGGTCCATCTGGACGTGCTCAGGGTCGACGGCGGGGTGACCGCCAACGACCTGTGCATGCAGATCCAGGCGGACGTCCTCGGCGTCCCCGTCAGCCGCCCCGTCGTCGCGGAGACCACCGCCCTCGGCGCGGCCTACGCGGCGGGGCTGGCCACGGGATTCTGGCGGGACACCGACGAACTGCGCACCCACTGGAGCGAGTCCAGGCGCTGGGAGCCCCAGTGGTCCGAGGAGCGGCGCGAGCAGGGCTACGCGGGCTGGAAGATGGCGGTGGAGCGCACGCTCGACTGGGTCAAGGTCCCGGAAAGCTGACACCGGGGCGGATCACCGGCCGACGGTCCCGGCGGCGTACTCCCACAGACGGTCCGCGGCGTGCGGGTCGAGCGCGTGCGGAGCTACGCCGCCGGCCTGTTCCCCGTCCCCGCCGGTGACCGTCCGCGCTTCCCGGTTGTCCTCGAAGTAGCGCCCCGTGACGCCCTCCACCAGCGGGGACGCGGCCAGCAGCACGGAGGTCGCGGCCCCCTGGAGGGGCGTCTTGTAGTAGGGCCGCTCGATGATGTTCCCGTCGTCGTCCATCGCCCCCAGGGCCCGCATCGTCGCGTCGTCGACGTGCCGCTGGAGGTTGGTGCTGATCCAGCCGGGGTTGAGCGCGTTGGCGGTGATGCCGTCGGCGAGCCAGCGGCGGGCGCCCACGGCGAACAGCACGTCGGCGGTCTTGGACTGGGCGTAGGCGGCCCAGCGGTCGTAGGGGCGGCGCGCGAAGTGCGGGTCGTCGAAGTCGAACGCCGCGCTGCGGTGCGCGCCCGAGCTGACCACCACGACGCGGGCGGAACCGGCCGCCCGCAGCTGCCCGTGGAGTCCGAGGGCGAGGGCGAAGTGGCCCAGGTGGTTGGTGGCCAGCTGGAGTTCCCAGCCCTCGGCGGTGATCCGGCGCTCGGGCAGCGCCATCACGCCGGCGTTGGCCACCAGGACGTCGAGCGGCCCCTGCCATCCCCGTACGAAGGCGGCCACCGAGGAGAGGTCGGCGAGGTCGATCGCCGCCGCCCGTACCGAGCCCGGGCCCGGCGCGGCGGCGACCTCGCGGACGAGCGGCTCCGCCGCGGCCGGGTTCCGGACGGCGACGGTGACCTCGGCCCCGGCGGCGGCCAGGGCACGGGCGGTTTCGACGCCGATGCCGGAGGCACCGCCGGTGACGATCACGCGCCGGCCGTCGAGGTCCACGCCGTCGATCACCTCGGTGGCGGTGGCGTGCGAGTGGAAGGGGGTGGTGAGGCGGGGGGTGTCGTTCACGATCGTGGCTTTCCTGTTGCGTACGGTGCTCACCCCACCAACGTACGAAGAGGATTCCGGACTGGCTATACTGAACCGTCCAGAAAACTTGCTCCACACTCCAGACCCTTCGTTATGGCTCATGGCTCGGGGCTCGGGAAAGGAATCGCGATGGATCCGCTCGAGGACGTGCTCTCCCTCCTCGACACCAGGAGCCATCTGTCCGCCGGTCTCGTGGCCGGGGGCTCGTGGGCGGTGCGCTTCGAGGCGCCGGACGGCGTGAAGTTCAACGCCGTCCGGCGCGGCGGCTGCCGGCTCACCGTCGCGGGATGCGACGAGCCGGTCCAGCTGGCCGAGGGCGACTGCTACCTGCTCACCCGGCCGCTGGAGTTCACGCTGTCCAGCGACGCCGACGCCGTTCCGGTGGACGCCGGAACGGTCTTCGCGGGCGCCGAGAACGGGGTGGCGCGCACCGGAGAGGGCGAGGAGGTCCTCCTCGTCGGCGGGCGCTTCTCGTTCGGCGACCGGGCCCGGGCCCTGCTGCTGGACTCCCTCCCCCCGGTCGTCCACGTACCGGCGGGCTCCGGGGAGGCCGACGCCCTGCGGTGGGCGCTCGACCAGATCGACCAGGAGCTGCGACGGCGCCCCATGGGGTCGTCGCTGGTGGCGCGGCACCTCGCGGTCGTCATGCTGGTCCACGTACTGCGCCTGCACTTCGCCCGGGAGCCGCGCACCGGGTCGGGGTGGACGACCGGCCTCGCCGACCCCGTCGTGGCCACCGCCCTGACCTCGATGCACACCGCACCCGAACACCCCTGGACGGTGGCCGAGTTGGCGCAGGTCTGCGCCGTCTCCCGCTCGACCCTCGCGGCACGGTTCAAGGACACCGTCGGCCAGGGACCGCTGGACTACCTCACCCACTGGCGCATCGAACTGGCCTCCGCGCGCCTGCGCGGGGGCACGGACACCCTCGCCGCGATCGCCGGCGCCGTCGGATACGGCTCGGAGAGCGCGCTCAGCTCCGCCTTCAAACGGGTCACCGGCAGCTCTCCGCGCGCGTACCGCAACCGGCACCGGACGGGCTGACCGACGATCTGTCCGCCCGGCGCCACGACCGACGCGGTGCGGACGCTTCGCCGTCAACTCACCGCGCACGCCGCACACCTCGGAAATACTGGACCGGCGGCTCCCTCGTACGGGCGTCCCCTTAAGGTGATCACATGTCTGCCGGATTGAGCGCGGCGAGAACCCGGGCCGCGCTGCGCACCAGCGCGCGCGTCTCGGGCGAGTTGCTGCTGATACTCGTCATGCTCGCGGTGACCCTGTGGGTCCTCGGCCGTATGTGGTCGGTGGTGTGGCCACTGCTCGTCGGTCTGCTCCTGACCACGTTGACGTGGCCTCCGGCCCGCTTCCTGCGGCGGCACGGCTGGCGTCCGGCCCTGGCCGCGGCGGTGGTGACGGTGGCGTTCCTGCTGGTCGTCCTGGGCATCGTGGCGCTGATCGCCGTGCCGATGTCCTCCCAGACCGACGAGTTGACCGACGGCGTGGTCGAGGGCATCCAGCGGCTGCGCGAGTGGGCCGCGGGACCGCCGCTGAACATCGGTGACGACGAGATCACCGGTGCGATGGATTCGGCGGTGGCACGCATCCAGGACAGCGTCGGCAGCATCACCACCGCGGTGGCCACGGGCGTGGGCGCGGTGGTCAACGGCCTGATCACGGCCGTTCTCGGCGTCTTCCTGATGTTCTTCTTCCTCAAGGACGGGCCGCGGTTCCTGCCCTGGCTGGCCCGCCAGCTCCCCGGCCGACTGGCCACCGACGTCCCGGTCGTCGCCCTGCGGGGCTGGGAGACCCTGGGCTCCTTCGTCCGGTCGCAGGCCCTGGTGGGGCTGCTCGACGCCGTGTTCATCGGCCTCGGCCTGTGGATCCTGGACGTACCGCTGGTGCTGCCGCTGGCGGTCCTGACCTTCGTGTCCGCGTTCGTGCCCATCGTGGGCGCGCTGTTCGCGGGCTTCGTGGCCGTGCTGATCGCCCTGGTGTCGAACGGCCTGACCGACGCGCTCATCGTGCTCGCGATCATCGTGGTGGTGCAGCAGTTGGAGGGCAACGTCTTCCAGCCCATCCTCCAGAGCCGGGGCCTCGGTCTGCACGCGGCGGTGATCCTGCTGGCGGTGACGCTGGGCGGCAGCCTGTCCGGGATCGTGGGCAGCCTGCTCGCCGTACCCCTCGCCGCGCTGATCGCGGTGGTGTGGAACTACGTGCGCGAGCAGTTGACAGGACCTCCCGAGGATGCCGCGGTCGCCGACGGCTGAGCCGACGGACGGTTCCCCCGTGTCGACGACGGTTCCTCCGGTGTCGATGACGGGCCCCTCGCGCGAATTGGGTCGCGACCGGGCGGGCGGTGGTGTTGGCTGGCGGGCGTGGATCTCTTCTCCGACTCCTGGTCGGCCCTGCTCGCCGCGGTCGCCGGCCTCTCCGACGAGGACTTCGCCCGGCCGTCCGGGTGCACCGGCTGGCTCGTCCGGGACCTGGTGTGCCACCTGGTCGTCGACGCCCAGGACGTCCTGATCACCCTGGCCACCCCGACCGCCGAGGAGCCGACCCGGGACGCGGTGACCTACTGGCAGGTCGTCGAGCCCCCGACCGGGGACGACCCGCTCGACGCGCTGACCGTCCGGCTGGCCGCCGCCTACGAGCAGCCGGGGCTGCTCAAGTTCCACCTGGACGACGTCGGTTCCGCCGCCGGGCGCGCCGCCGCGCTCGCGGACCCCGCGGGCCGGGTCGGCACCCAGGGCCAGGTGCTCACGGCGGGCGACTACCTCTGCGCGTACGTACTGGAGTGGTCCCTGCACCACCTCGACCTGATCGCGCACCTCCCGGATGCGGCGCCGCCGCCCGCGGCGGGGCTCGGGCGCTCGCGGGAGCTGCTGGAAGGGGTCGTCGGTACGGCGTTCCCCACCGCGTTCACCGACCGGGACGCGCTGCTGATCGGCACCGGACGCCGGACGCCGACCCCGGCGGAGACGGCCGCGCTGGGCGAGCTGGCGGCGCGGCTCCCGTTTCCGGTCGGCTGACTGGCGTGTCCGGGCCCCGCCGCCGAAGGAGGCCCGGGAGTCGTCCGGCGGGTCGTCCGATCGGACGACAGGGCGGTCGTCCGTCCGGCGGGCGGAGCGGAGCCGGTGCGTCGACGCCTGCCGACGCCCCGCGGGTCCAGCATGGAGGAACACGTCCCCGACACCGTGGAGCCGTCCCACCATGACCGCCAAGCCACCCACCCCCGCCGACCTCGCCCTGTCGGACGCCGTTCGCCGCGGCGACGCCGATGCCGCCCGGGCCGCGCTGCGGGCCGGCGCCGACCGGGAACTGCGCGACGAACAGGGCCGCACGCCACTGCTCCTGGCGGCCCTGGCCGACCGGGTCGCGGTCGCCGAGGTCCTGGTCGCGGCCGGTGCGGACGTCGACGCGCAGGACGCACGGGACGACAGCGCGTGGCTGGTCACCGGGGTCACGGGCAGCGTCGCGATGATGCGGGCGCTGCTGCCCGGCGGTCCGGACGTCACGCTGACCAACCGCTTCGGCGGCGTCTCGGTGATCCCGGCGAGCGAACGCGGCCACGTGGCCTACGTACGCGCCGTGCTCGCGGAGACGGACATCGACGTCGACCACGTCAACCGGCTCGGCTGGACGGCGCTCCTCGAAGCGGTCGTCCTCGGCGACGGCGACCGCGCGCACCAGGACGTCGTGGCGGCCCTGCTCGCCGCGGGCGCCGACCCCGCGCTGCCGGACGGCGACGGTGTCACGGCCCGTGCCCACGCCGAACGCAGGGGCTTCGACGCCATCGCGGACCTGCTGCGGCGGGCCGAGCCGCAGGGCGGCGACGACCCTCGCACCGAGGGTGGCGGGCGGTGACTCGGCGTTCCCTCGCGGGCCGCCTCGCCGCGCTGGCCGCCGTCACCGCGACGCTGGCCGGATGCGCGTCGGACGACGGCGGCGACGGGGCCGCGTCCCCGGTGTCCGCCCCGCCCGGCACCACGGCCCAGCACACCCCCGGCTCCGACTCCGGCGGTACCTCGGCACGCACACCCCAAGGCGCCCTGCTGGTCACGGACTTCGGCGCCGACACCGTCAGCTTCGTCGACCCCGCCGGACGGGGCGAGGCGGCCGACCTGGGCTCGGTACGGGTCGGGACGGCGCCGTACGGGATCGTGCTGGGCGAGGACGGCACGGCGTGGGTGGCGACCGCGGAGGGCGTGGCCGCCGTGGACACCCGTACCCGCGAGCGCACCGCCCTCATCCCCTACCGGACGGGCACGGGCCCGGTGACGACCGGCGAGTACCGGGGCGGCGGCATGGGCATCGCCCTGTCCCCCGACGGCAGCCGTGTCTACGTCGGGGTCAACGTCCCCGGCGGCAAGGGCACCCTGGAGGTCGTCGACACGAAGCGGCGGGAGGTGACGCGGGTGGTCCCGGTCGGCCGCCGCCCGTTCGACGTCGACGTCTCGCGCGACGGCCGGCAGGTCTACGCGACCAACCACGACTCGTTCGACGTGAGCGTCGTCGACACCGGCGACTGGACGGCGCGCCGTATCGAGGTCGCCCCGTACGGCACCGAGGGCGGCCTCGGCTCCTGGCTCAAACCGCACTACACCGCCGTACGCCCCTCCGACGGGGCCCTGCTGCTGCCCTTCGAGGGCGAGCGCCTGGCGGTGGTCGACCCCGGCACCGGGCGGGTCCGGATCGAGGACATGACCGCCAACACCCACCAGCACGGCGTCACGGCGGGAGCCGACGGCACGCTCTACGTGGTGGGCACCGGCCCGATCGACCCGTCCGAGGACGAGGGCCCGTCCCTGACCGTCCGCCCGCCCGACGGCGACGAGCGGGTCGTCCCGCTGGAGGGCCCGCACGAGACCGTCGCCCTCTCGGCCGACGGCCGCACCGCCTACGTCTCGGGCGGCTTCACCCGCGACGGCTACTGGAACGGCCTGAGTGTCGTCGACGTCGCGACCGGCCGGGTGACCCGGATCCCGGTGGGCGAGCGGCCCCTGGCCGTCGCGGTCCTCGACGGCGGCAGGGGGACGGACGCGGGCTGAGCGCCCGGGGGCGAACCAGGGCCGAACGGCCCTGGCCGGGGTCGAGCGGCCCCTGGTGTCCCGGGCCGGGCGGCGGGACGCTGGAATCGACAGCCCCCGGCGTGCACCCGAAGGGAACGGCGAGCGGCGGCCGGACGAGCGGCGGTCCCGGACCGTCGGGCCGACCGCGGCGCCGAGCGGTTCCCCCGCCGTCCGTCCGCGGTGACCGCACGAAAGGAGCCGGAGCGATGACCTCTGCCACCACCCTGTCCGCGGCCCTCCACGGCGACCACCGCGAGCGCCTCATGCGTGTCGCGCGGGAGGTCTCCGTCGCGGAGGGCACCCGCCTCTTCGAGGAAGGCCGGCGTGCCGACCGGTTCTGGATCGTCCGGACCGGGACGGTCAGCCTCGACCTGCGTGTCCCCGGTCGCCGGTCCCCGGTGATCGAGACGCTGGGGCACGGGGAACTCGTCGGCTGGTCCTGGCACTTCCCGCCGTACCTGTGGCAACTGGGCGGCGAGGCCACGACCCCGGTGCGCGCCTGGGAGTTCGACGCGGACGTCATGCGGGAGTTGTGCGCCCGCGATCCCGAGTTCGGCCGCACGGTCGCCGTCTGGGTGGGCAAGGTGGTCGCCCACCGGCTGCACGCGGCCCGGGTCCGGCTGCTCGACCTGTACGGGCCGTGCGGCAGCGGCGGGCTGCTCTGACCCGGCGGGCCCCGGCGTTCAGCCCCCGTCCGGCACCGGCGCCCGCCACTCCAGCACGGTGCCGCCGTCCGCGGGGCTGGTGAGCCGCAGCTCGCCGGCCAGCTGAGCGGCGCGTTCCGCCAGGTTGCGCAGCCCGCTGCGGCGCCCGCCGGACGGTATGCCCACGCCGTTGTCCGTGACGGTCAGCCGCACCTCGCGGCCGTCGGTCTCCAGGGCGACGGCGACCCGGTCGGCCCGCGCGTGCCGGGCCACGTTGGTCAGGGCCTCGGACAGCACCGCGACCACGTGCTCGGCGATCCGGCCGGGCACCTCCGTGTCCAGCAGGCCCTCCATCCGGAGGCTGGGCGCGAAGCCCAGGACCGGGGCCGCCTCGCCGACGACCCGCACCGCACGGCCCCGCAGCCCGGCACCGGCGGCGGTGCCGCGCGACCGGAGGCCGAAGATCGTCGACCGGATGATCTTGATGGTCTCGTCCAGGTCGTCCACCGCCCGCAGCACCCGCTCCGACGCGGAGCCGTTGTCGATCAGGCGGCCGGCGCTCTGGAGCGTCATCCCGGTGGCGAACAACCGCTGGATCGCCAGGTCGTGCAGGTCCCGGGCGATCCGGTCGCGGTCCTGGAGCACCGCGATCTGCTCGGCGTCCCGGCGCCGCTCCGCCAGCTCCATCGCGAGGGCGGCCTGCGCGGCGAACCCCTGCAACGGCTCGGTCTCCTTGGCGGAGAACACCGCCTTGCCCGCCTGCCGCACCAGCAGCACCACGCCCCGCACGCCTTCGTCCGCGGCGCCGAAGGGCACGGCCACCGCGGGTCCGAGGCCGGTGAACCGGGGGGCCGCGGCGGACACCCGCGCGTCCCGGGTGATGTCCGGGCTGCGGACCGGCTCGGCGGTGGAGAAGGCCAGGCCGGTGAGGCTGTCGTCGATGGGCAGCACCAGACCGCGGTGGTCCTCGGCGCCCTGTCCGGTGGCCAGCTCCACCACCAGGGAGTCCGTGTCCGGCATGGGCATGGTGAGTACGGCGAGGGCCGCGCCGGTGATCTCCCGGGCCCGCTCCGCGATCAGGCCGAGTGCGGCGCCGCGCTCGCTGCCGGACATCAGGCTGTGGGTGATCTCCGCGTTCGCCTGCAGCCAGCGCTCCCGCAGCCGCGACTGCTCGTACAGGCGCGCGTTGTCGATGGCGACGCCCGCGGCCACGGCCAGCGTCGACAGGACCGACTCGTCCTCCTCGTCGAACTGCGCCCCGCCCCGCTTCTCGGTCAGGTACAGGTTGCCGAAGACCTGGTCGCGGACCCGGATGGGGACACCCAGGAAGGTGCGCATCGGCGGGTGGTGCGCCGGGAAGCCGTACGAAGCGGCGTGTTCGGCGAGGTCGGGCAGCCGCAGGGGCTCGGGGTGGCGGATCAGTTCACCCAGGATGCCGTGGCCCTCCGGGTAGGGGCCGATGCGGGCGATCTGCTCCTCGCTGACGCCGACCGTGTGGAAGGCCGAGAGCCGCTTGCCGTCGGGGCCGATCACGCCGAGGGCGGCGTACCGCGCTTCGACGAGGGCGGCCGCGGCCTCCACGATGCTGTGCAGGACGTGTTCGAGGTCCAGCTCACGGCCCACCGAGAGCACCGCTTCGAGCAGGCTGTGCACCCGGTCGCGCGTGCCCCGGGCGGCGTCGAGCCGGGCCTGGAGTTCCTCCAGCAGCTCGTCCAGCCGCAGCTGTGGCAGGCGGACCCGGGCTTCCGCCTGGTCAGGGCTGTCCACGGGTGATCCTCCAGATCCTTCCGACGCGCCGGCAGCCGGCCACCCCGGTCTCGTTCCACGGTAACGGGCCCCGGTCGGTGCCGTCCGTTCCGGATCAGTGTCCTTCCTGGCGGAGCCGGTCCTGCGCCTGGGTGGCGATCACCGCGGCCTGGATGCGGCGCTCGACGCCCAGCTTGGCCAGCAGCCGGGAGATGTGGTTCTTCACCGTCTTCTCGGCCAGGTACAGGCGCTGTCCGATCTGGCGGTTGGTCAGGCCCTCGCCGATCAGGGCCAGGATCTCCCGTTCGCGGTCGGTCAGGCCCGGCAGGGCGTCCGGCGCCTCCTCCCTGGCCTGTTCGCCGCGCAGCCGCGCCATCAGCCGGGTCGCGGCGCTGGGGTCGAGCAGGGACTGGCCCGCGGCGACGGTGCGCACGGCGGTGACGAGGTCGGAGCCCTGGATCTGCTTGAGCACGTACCCGGCCGCGCCCGCCATGATCGAGTCCAGCAGGGCCTCCTCGTCGTCGAAGGAGGTCAGCATCAGGCAGGCCAGCTCGGGCATACGGGAGCGCAGCTCCCGGCACACGCTCACCCCGTCGCCGTCGGGCAGCCGTACGTCGAGTACCGCCACTCGGGGGCGGAGCGCGGGGACCCGGACGAGGGCCTGCTCGACGGTGCCCGCCTCCCCCACGACGGTGATGTCCGGCTCGTCGTCGAGCAGGTCGCGCACTCCGCGCCGTACGACCTCGTGGTCGTCCAGCAGGAAGACCCGGACCGGGTCCGCGGGGCCGGGCCGCTCGGTGTCCGCCATCGACATGCTCCTCGTCTGCTCTCTCGTGGCGAGCCGCTCCTCCGTGCGGACGGCGGCTCCTGTTACGGAGATCCTCCAGCGCCCGGGGCCGAAGGACCAGGGCCGGTCGGGCCCCGTCTCGCGCGCGGGGTCCGCGCCGGGCCGGGCAGAGCCGTTCCGGGGGCCGAACGGCCCTAGCGCACGGCTCACGGACGGCGCTCCAATGAAGCGACCGTACCTGTGACCGAGACGAAAGCATGCCATGACCTGCGAGCACGTCCCCTCGGCCCCGGTGGCGCCGCGGCGCAGCATCGAGCTGGGCGCCGAGGAGTCCCTCGCGCTGCTGGGCAGCGTGTCCCTGGGGCGGGTCGTCTTCACGCGGCAGGCGCTGCCGACGATCCGGCCGGTCAACCACGTCCTGGACGACGGCGACATCGTGATCCGCACCCACGAGGGGGCGGCCCTGACCTCCCGCACGCAGAAGGCCGGTGATCCGGGGGTCGTGGTCGCCTACGAGGCCGACTCCATCGACCCGGACACGCACCTGGGCTGGAGCGTGGTGGTGACCGGTTACGCGCAACCGGTCACCGATCCCGGGGAACTGACCCGCTATCAGGCCCTGCTGCGCCCCTGGGTGGACCGGTCGATGGACTACGCGATCCGGATCGTCCCCGACCTGATCACCGGCGTCCGGCTCACCGAGGCGCGGCCCTCCCCGACGGTGTGACACCGTCCGACGGCGCGGGGGCAGGGCCGCAGGGCGGCCTGTCCCAGGGACCTTGAGCCCCGGCGCGAGGCGGCCCGATGGGGACCAACGGCCCTGTTCCGGCGTCCGTTGGTCCCGCGTACGCCGCCGGGGGCGCGACGGGGCAAAAACGCGGGCCGCCCGCTGATACACCTGAAGTCGCCGCCGCATCCAGTGCCGCGGTCATCGACTCCCCCATCCCCTTACGGGAGGTTCCATGCTGTCCGCAGAGTCCGCGTCCGTGGTCCGGGCCACGCTGCCCGCCGTGACCGGAGCGCTCGACGAGATCGCCTCGCGCTTCTACGCCACGATGTTCCACGACCGGCCGGAACTGCTCGACGGGCTGTTCAACCGGGGCAATCAGGCCAGCGGCGCCCAGCGCAGGGCGCTGGCCGGTTCCATCGCCGCGTTCGCGGGCGCGCTGCTCGACCACCCGGACACCCGTCCGGACGCCCTGCTGGAGCGCATCGCGCACAAGCACGTCTCCGTCGGCATCACCGACGACCAGTACACGATCGTGCACAAGTACCTGTTCGCCGCGATAGCCGACGTCCTGGGCGACGCGGTCACCGCGGAGGTGGCGGCTGCCTGGGACGAGGTGTACTGGCTGATGGCCGGCGCGCTGATCGCCATGGAGGCGCGTCTGTACCACGAGGCGGGGCTGCGGCCCGGCCAGGTCTGGCGCCGCTGGACGGTGGTGGAGCGCCGCACGGAGACGGCGGACGTGGTGTCCTTCGTGATCCGCCCGTCCGACGGGAAGCCCGCGCCCCGCGCCCGGGCGGGCCAGTACGTCAGCGTGCGTATGCTGATGCCCGACGGGGTACGGCAGTTGCGCCAGTACAGCCTGTCCGCTGAGCCCGGCGGCGAGCTGCGCCGGATCACCGTCAAACGGGTCGCCGGCACGGACGGGGCACCGGACGGCGAGGTCTCCAACCTGCTGTTCGGCGACGTGTGCCGCGGTGACGAGCTGACCCTGTCGACACCGTCCGGCGACATCGTGCTCGACGACGCCGGGGACCGGTCTCCCGTCGTGCTGGTCTCGGCGGGCATCGGCTGTACGCCCCTCACCGGGATGCTGTCCCACCTCGCCGCGCTGGGGTCCACCCGTCCGGTGCTGGTCCTGCACGCCGACCGGTCCCCCGCCGAGCATGCCCTGCGCGCGGAGACGCGGGAACTGGTCGAGCGGCTGCCGGACGCCCGTGCCGTGTTCTGGTACGAGCGCCCCGGCCCGGAGGAGCCCGAGGCTCGCGAGGGCCTGATGGACCTGTCCGGTCTCGAACTTCCCGACGGGGCTTCGGTGTTCATGTGCGGTTCGCTGCCGTTCATGCGCGGGGTGCGCGCCCGGTTGCTCGCCGCCGGTGTCCCGGCCCGGCGCATCCGCTACGAGGTGTTCGGCCCCGACCTGTGGCTGGCGGACGCCGCGGACCCGGCGGAGCCGCGGGCCTGACGAAGCGTTGCCCTGCCCCCTCCGGTCACGCGGCCGGAGGGGGCAGGGCGCTGCCTGCTCGCGCCCGCCCGGCCTCGACGGCCTCCCACTGCTCGGTGGTGAGGGTCGCCGGCGCGGCAGGGAAGACGCCGTCCTGTTCCTTGAGAATGTGCTCGCGCAGCAGGGCGAGGGCGTCCAGCAGCCGGTCGGGGAACTCGGCGGCCATCGCGACCACCGCGTCGTGTTCGCGGGTGAGTTCGGCGATCGAGGTCAGCGACTGGCAGCCGCAGTACTCGCACATCGGGGGCCTCCGGGTGGGCGCTGGGTGGGAGCCGGGCGGGACGGCCCGGCGGGTCAGTCGGCGGTGGCGGCGCGGGGCCGGTCGGTGGCCGTGCGGCGCAGCCGGGTGGCGGTGTAGGTGAGTGCCGCGGCGGCGACGGCCCCGAGGAGGAGCAGGCCGAGCGCGTACGAGCCGTAGGTGCCGTAGAGGGAGCCCATGACCAGGGGTGGCACGAAACCGCCCAGGCCGCCGGCGGCGCCCACGACGCCGGTGACCGACCCGAGCCTGTTCGCCGGGGCCAGCAGGGCCACCAGGGCGAACACCGCGCCGCTGCCCGCGCCGAGCGCGGCGGCCAGGGACAGGAAGGCGGCGGTGCCGACCGGCGTCAGCGCGGGCGCCGAGGACTGGACGAGCGCCGCGGCCAGCACCACCGCCAGCGTGCCGGTCACCACCCGTACCGGTCCGACCCGGTCGGAGAGCCAGCCGCCGACCGGGCGCATCGCCACGGCGAGCAGCACGAACCCGGCCATGCGGTTCGCCGCGTCGGCCTGGGTGAGCCCGTAGCCGGTCTTCAGGTAGGTGGGGAGGTAGACGGAGAAGGCGACGTAGCCGCCGAAGGCGACCGCGTACAGCGCGGACGCCTGCCATGTGGTGCCCAGGCGCAGGGTCGAGGCGAGCCTCCGGGCGAGCGGCGCGGTGGGGACGGTGCGTCCGGGCGCGTCCCTCAGCAGCAGGGCCGACGCCACCGCGTAGACAGCCAGCACCGCCGCGGTGATCAGGAAAGGGGCGGCCGTGCCGTAGGCGTCCACGAGCCGCACCGTCGACAGGGCGCTGATCGCGGTGCCGCCCATGCCCATGCCGAAGACGCCGATGGCGAGGCCGCGCCGCTCGGGCGGGAACCAGGCGTTGACGAAGGGCACGCCGACGGCGAAGGAGGTGCCGCCGATCCCGAGGAGGAAGCCGCCGACCAGCAGTGCGGCCAAGGACGAGTGCCCGGCCAGGCCCACGTACAGCACCGGCACGATGGTGGCCGCCGACACGAGCGGGAACATGACGCGCCCGCCGTACCGGTCCGTGAGGGCGCCGACCGGGATCCGGCCCAGGGAGCCGACGACGACGGGCACCGCCACCAGCAGCGACTGCTCGAACGAGCTCAGACCCAGGCTCTCCTTGAAGCGGGGGCCGAGCGGGCTCAGCAGCGCCCAGGCCCAGAAGTTGACCGCGAACCCGGCCGTGGCCAGGGCCAGCATCGGCCAGGCCCGGCCGGGAGCGGGCCCGGACCCGCCCGTGCGTTCCGGTGGTGCCGTGTCCCGCTCGTCGCTCACCTGCTGGACCATGCCGTCCGTCCTCGTTTCCGTCTTACGTCGCGGAGTTCGTCCTTGATCACCCTCGCGGCGTACGGCGGTGCGGCGGCATGGGCCGGGGGTCCCGGCCGGCGGTCGGAGGGTCCCCGGCGGGAGGGCCGGGGGTCCCGGTGGCGCGTGGGGTGCGGCCGCCCTCGGGTCCGTAGCCGAACCGGATCAGCAGGTGCGGGTGGTGGCGCTGCCGGGTGCCGCTCATCGCCGCCCGCAGGTCGGGCCATTCCATCGCCTGGTGCAGCATCGAGGTGCGCACCCCGTGCGCGGTCGCGGTGAGCAGCACGCGTTGCAGGGCCTGCCCGGCGCGCAGCCAGTCCTGGCGCCGGTCGTGCGAGGTCCACAACAGGGCCAGCTGGACGTGCCGTTCGAAGCGCGGGGCCGGGCGGCCGAGCGCGGGCAGCGGGGCGGCGAAGTCCCGCATCGGCACGTGCCCGGAGCCGTCGCGGGGTCCCAGGGCGGTCGCGGGGATGCCGTACGGGGAGGCCGATCCCGGCGCGGTGAGCCAGGCGCGGGTCTCGGCGACGCGCTCGGCGTCGGCGGCGTTGCGGGCCTCGGCGGCCGCGGTCAGCCGCAGCAGGCGGCGGGTCGCGACGATGTCGGGGACGTCCAGGTACGCCCCTTCGGCGCGGGCGGCGGCGACCATCTCCGCGACGACGGGATCGGGCACCGGGCGGCCGGTGAAGGGCATCCGGCTGGTGTGCCGACGCTCGACGGCTTCGTACAGCCCGCCCGGCCGCGGCGGCTCGCCCGGCCGCCGCTGATCACCGTTCGGCCACCGCCGCACGCCGTTCGGCGGACGCTCGGCCAGTCGTACGGTCGCCAGGAGGCTCGGGTCGCCGACCGGGGGCAGGAGCTCGACGACCGGGTCCCAGCCCAGGTGGTCGGCGGCCAGACGGAGGTTGAGGACGGCCGCGCCCACGGACAGGTGCTGGGCCCGCCGCCCGGGGTCGGCGGCCGGGAGCCACCGTGCGTGGTCGGCGTGCACCTCGACGGTACGGCTGTCCGCGTCGAGGCCGAACCGCCAGGGCTGCGTGTTGTGCACGGACGGTGCCGCCACGGCCGCGGCGAGCAGGGTCTGGACGGCGGTGGCGTCGACTTCCCGGGTCTGCATGGCGGCTCCTTCTCGAAAGCTCTGCCCGTTTCCCGTACACCCTGCGTCGCCGCCGTGCCCGAGGGGAGGGGTGAACGGCCCCGGCGGCGGGCCGGGTGGCCCCGCCGGCCGCGCCACGCGGCGGCGGGCGGTGCTCCGTCGCGCGCCCGTCCTGGCGGCGAGCCCCCTGGTGTTGATCGCGTCCGGCCGTGGTGGACGGCCGGACGCGTGACCGGCCGGGCGGGCGCCCCGACGCAACCCGGGTGCCCCGGCCGGGGACGGGGGATTTCAGCGGCCGGCGGCCTGCGGGTGCGTCGGACCGATGGGCGGCGCCCGATCGATCACCGTCAGCATGCACCCGGGGGCGCGCCGGGCCCTGCGCCGACCGGCCCTGTCCGCAGGGCCGTTGGTCCCTGTGCCGGGCTCGGGAAGGGGGCCGGTCGCCCGGCGGGCGGGGGCCGCGCGACCCCGGGTGTGCCCGGCGGGCGCGGCCTAGCGTTCCGGACCATGGAGAACGATCGCGAGGGGCGGCGCCGGCAGTCGGGCGTCGCGGAGAACTGGCCGCTGGCCGCCCGCAGGCTGCTGACCCGCCGGGAGGTGTCGGCCGACGGCCGCGCCGTGTTCGGCGCGGGCGACGCACGCTGGGAGGGCTTCTACCGCGACCGCTGGTCGCACGACAAAGTGGTGCGCTCCACCCACGGTGTGAACTGCACCGGGTCCTGCTCGTGGATGGTGTACGTCAAGGACGGCCTCATCACCTGGGAGCACCAGGCCACGGACTACCCGTCCATCGGCGCCGACTGCCCCGAGTACGAGCCGCGCGGCTGCCCGCGCGGCGCGTCGTTCTCCTGGTACACCTACTCCCCCAGCCGGGTCCGCTACCCGTATGTCCGGGGCGCGCTGCTGAAGTTGTGGCGCGAGGCCCGGCGCCGGCTGGGCGATCCGGTGGCGGCCTGGGCGGAGATCACCGGTGACCCGGCGAAGGCGCGGGCGTACAAGCGGGCCCGCGGCAAGGGCGGTCTGGTGCGCGCGGACTGGGACGAGGTCAACGAGCTGGTCGCCGCCGCGCACGTGCACACCGTCAAGGCATACGGCCCGGACCGGATAGCGGGCTTCTCGCCCATCCCGGCGATGTCGATGGCGTCGTACGCGGCCGGTTCGCGCTTCATGTCCCTGATCGGCGGCACGCTGCTGTCGTTCTACGACTGGTACGCGGACCTGCCGCCGGCCTCCCCGCAGGTCTTCGGCGACCAGACGGACGTGCCGGAGGCGGCGGACTGGTGGAACGCGGGCTATCTGGTGATGTGGGGCTCCAACATCCCGGTGACCCGCACCCCGGACGCGCACTTCCTCACCGAGACCCGCTACAACGGCACCAAGGTCGTCGCGGTCTCGCCCGACTACGCGGACAACGTGAAGTTCGCCGACGAGTGGCTGGCCCCGCACCCGGGCACGGACGGGGCGCTGGCGATGGCCATGGGGCACGTGATCCTGCGGGAGTTCCTCGTCGACCGCGAGGTGCCGTACTTCTGGGACTACCTGAGCACCTACACCGACGCACCGTTCCTGGTGACCCTGCGCGAGAGCGGTCACGGGCTGGTCCCGGACGGCTTCCTCACCGCGGCCGACCTCGGCGGCGAGGAGGAGCACGCGCGGTTCAAGACGGTGCTCCTGGACGGGGCCACCGGCGAGACGGTGGTCCCCGGCGGCTCGCTCGGCTTCCGGTGGGGGGAGGCCGGGCGGGGCCGCTGGAACCTCGACCTCGACGGCGTCGAGCCCGAGCTGAGCCTGCTGGAGACGGCCGAGGAGATGGCGGAGGTGGCGCTGCCCCGGTTCGACGAGGGCGCCACCGAGGGCGGCTCGGTCATGGTGCGCGGGGTCCCGGTACGGCGGATCGGCGGCCGGAAGGTCACCACGGTCTTCGACCTGATGCTGGCCCAGTACGGGGTGGCCCGGCCCGGCCTGCCGGGCAGCTGGCCCGCCTCGTACGACGACGCGCACCAGCCGTACACGCCCGCCTGGCAGGAGACGATCACCTCGGTGCCGGCCGCGCAGGCGGCCCGTATCGCCCGCGAGTTCGCGCGCAACGCCGAGCGCACCGGCGGCCGTTCGATGATCGCCATGGGTGCGGGCACCAACCACTGGTTCCACTCCGACACCATCTACCGGGCGTTCCTGGCGCTGACCACCATGACCGGCTGCCAGGGCGTCAACGGCGGCGGCTGGGCGCACTACGTCGGCCAGGAGAAGGTCCGCCCGCTGACCGGCTTCCAGCATCTGGCGTTCGCCTTCGACTGGCAGCGGCCGACGCGGCACATGACGGGCACCTCGTACTGGTACCTCAACACCGACCAGTGGCGCTACGAGGCCTTCGGGCCCGAGGAGTTGGCGTCCCCGCTCGGGGAGGGCCGGTTCCGGGGCAAGGGCTTCGCGGACTGCCTGGCGCAGGCGGTGCGCCTGGGCTGGACGCCGGGCCATCCGGGCTTCGACCGCAATCCGCTGGACCTGGCCGACGAGGCGGCCGCCGCGGGCCGCCCGGTCGCCGAGCACGTCGTGGGCGAGCTGACGGCCGGACGGCTGCGGTTCGCGGTCGAGGACCCGGACGACCCGGCCAACTTCCCGCGGGTGCTCACCGTGTGGCGGGCGAACCTGCTGGGTTCCTCGGGCAAGGGCAACGAGTACTTCCTGCGCCATCTGCTGGGCGCCGACGCGGCCGTCCGCTCGGCCGAGACCCCGCCGGAGCAGCGGCCCGAGGAGGTCGTGTGGCACGAGCGGGCGCCGGAGGGGAAGCTGGACCTGCTGGTCACCATGGACTTCCGGATGACCTCGACCGGGCTGCTGTCCGACGTGGTGCTGCCGGCGGCGACCTGGTACGAGAAGGACGACCTGTCCAGTACGGACATGCACCCCTTCGTGCACGCCTTCACCCCGGCCATCGCACCGCCGTGGCAGTCGCGCACCGACTACGACACCTTCCTGGGCATCGCGGACCGCTTCAGCGAGCTGGCGGCCGAGCACCTGGGCACCCGCACCGACGTGCTCGCGGTGCCGTTGCAGCACGACACCCCGGACGAACTCGCCCAGCCGGGCGGCGTGGTGCGCGACTGGCGGGCCGGTGAGTGCGAGCCGGTGCCGGGGCGGACGATGCCGAGGCTGGTCGTGGTCGAGCGGGACTACGCGGCCGTCGCGCAGAAGATCCGCGCCGTCGGCCCGCTCCTGGACACCCTCGGCACGACCACGAAGGGCGTCACCGTCCACCCCGACCGGGAGGTCGAGGAGTTGCGGCACCGCTGCGGCACCGTGCGCGAGGGGGCGGGCGCCGGGCGCCCCTCGCTGGCCACCGCGTCCGACATGTGCGAGGCGATCCTCGCCCTGTCCGGCACCACCAACGGCCGCCTGGCGACGGAGGGTTTCCGGGAGCTGGAGCGGCAGACCGGCAGCGAGGGCCTGGTGGAGCTGGCCGCCGAGCGCGAGGCCGAGCGGATCACCTTCGCCGACACCCGCACCCAGCCCCGCTCGGTGATCACGTCCTACGAGTGGTCGGGCTCGGAGGCCGGCGGGCGCCGCTACTCGCCGTTCGTCATCAACGTCGAGCACAAGAAGCCCTGGCACACCCTCACCGGCCGCCAGCACTTCTTCGTCCAGCACGACTGGATGGCCGAGCTGGGCGAGCAACTGCCCGTCTACCGGCCTCCGCTGCACGCGATCGGGCACTACGGCGACGAGCACCTGCACGAGGACGGCCGGGCCGAGGTCACCGTCCGCTACCTGACCCCGCACTCGAAGTGGTCCATCCACTCCAACTACCAGGACAACAAGTACATGCTCGACCTGTCCCGGGGCGGCCCGGCGATCTGGATGTCCACGGCCGACGCGGAGCGGATCGGCGTCCGGGACAACGAGTGGGTCGAGGCCTACAACCGCAACGGCGTGGTGGCGGCCCGTGCGGTGGTCACCCACCGGATGCCCGAGGGCACGGTGTACATGTACCACGCCCAGGACCGGACCGTGAACGTGCCGAAGACCGAGATCAGCGGCAGGCGCGGCGGTATGCACAACTCGCTGACCCGGCTGCTGCTCAAGCCCACGCACCTGGCCGGCGGCCACGCCCAGCTGACCTACGCCTTCAACTACTACGGGCCGACCGGCAACCAGCGCGACGAGGTCACCGTGATCCGCCGCCGAAGCCAGCGAGTGGAGTACTGACATGCCCCGTGGCGAAGCCACCGTCGGACGGGTGATGGCGCAGATCGCCATGGTGATGAACCTCGACAAGTGCATCGGGTGCCACACCTGTTCGGTGACCTGCAAGCAGACCTGGACCAACCGCACCGGCGTCGAGTACGCCTGGTTCAACAACGTGGAGACCAAGCCGGGCATCGGCTATCCGCGCCGCTACGAGGACCAGGAGAAGTGGAAGGGCGGCTGGACCCTGGACCGCCGGGGGCGGCTGGTGCTGCGCTCGGGCGGCCGGGTCAGGCGGCTGCTGTCCCTGTTCTCCAACCCGGACCTGCCGGTCATCGAGGACTACTACGAGCCGGTGACCTACGACTACGACAACCTGGTGAGCGCCCCCGCAGGACCCGACCTGCCGGTCGCCCGGCCGCGCTCGGTGCTGACCGGCCGGCCCGCCGCCATCACCTGGGGCGCCAACTGGGAGGACGGTCTGGGCGGTGCGCCGGAGCACGCGGGCGGCGACCCCAACCTGAGCGGGGAGTGGGCCGAGAAGGTCCGCTTCGAGTTCGAGCAGACCTTCCTCTTCCACCTCCCGCGGCTGTGCGAGCACTGCCTCAACCCGGCCTGTGTGTCGGCCTGTCCGTCCGGCGCGATGTACAAGCGGGTGGAGGACGGCATCGTCCTGGTCGACCAGGACCGCTGCCGGGGCTGGCGGATGTGCGTGACGGCCTGTCCGTACAAGAAGGTGTACGTCAACCACGCCACCGGCAAGGCCGAGAAGTGCACGTTCTGCTTCCCGCGCATCGAGGCGGGCCAGCCCACCGTCTGCTCGGAGACCTGCGTCGGCCGGCTGCGCTACCTGGGCCTGCTGCTGTACGACGCCGACCGGGTGGGCGAGGCGGCGGCGACCCCGGACGAGCAGGACCTCCTCGACGCCCAGCGCGGTGTATTCCTGGACCCGCGCGATCCCGAGGTGATCGCGGCGGCGCGGGCGTCCGGCATCCCGGAGGACTGGCTGGCGGCGGCCCGCCGCTCGCCGGTGTACGACCTGGTCGCGCGGTACAAGGTGGCGCTGCCCCTGCATCCGGAGTACCGCACCCTGCCGATGGTCTGGTACGTGCCGCCGCTCTCCCCCGTCCTGGACGCCGTCACCGTGGCGGGCGGCGACCAGGACGACCCGGACCACGTGTTCGCGGCGGTGACCCGGCTGCGCATCCCTCTCGAATACCTGGCGAGCCTGTTCACGGCCGGGGACACGGACGTGGTGGGCGGGGTGCTGATGAAACTGACCGCGCTGCGCTCGTACATGCGCGCCGTGTCCCTCGGCGAGGACGGGGACGAGGCGGCGCTCGGCGCGGTCGGGCTGGACGCCGCCGAGGCCCGGGACCTGCACCGGCTGCTGGCGGTGGCGAAGTACGCCGACCGCTACGTCGTTCCGGCCGCGCACAAGGAGGACGCGGCCGCGCTCAGTGCCCTGGAGAGCGGCTGCCCCGTGGAGTCGGCCGGTGCTCCGTCCGGCGGCAGGGTCGCCCTCGGCATGCCCACCCTGCGCCGCACCTCGACGGAAGGCCCCGCATGAGCCCGCTGCCCACCACCGTCCCCGCCATCGTCCGCACCCGGGTCCGCGCGGCCGTCCGGCGCCGGGCTCCGATGTCCCCACGGGAGGCGGAGGAACGTGCGCTGGTGCTGCGTCTGCTGTCGCTGCTGTCGCAGTACCCGGACGAGGAACTGGCGGCGCACCGGCCGCGGTTGGCGTCCGCCGTCGCGGCTCTGCCCCGGTCGCCGGCCGCCGCGGAACTGAACGCCTTCATGGACTGGTTCACCGCCCAGGAGACCGACGCGCTCGCCCGGCACTACGTCGAGACCTTCGACCTGCGCCGCCGGAGCAGCCTGTACCTCACCTACTACCTGCACGGCGACACCCGGCGCCGGGGCATGGCCCTGCTCACCCTGGCCCGGCGCTACCGGGCCGCCGGGTGGGACACCGACGGCGCGGAGCTGCCCGACCACCTGCCCGTCGTGCTGGAGTTCGCCGCGCTGGCCGGTCCCGGCGCGGGCGAGGCGCCGCTGCGGATGCACCGGCGCGGGCTGGAGCTGATCCGGCACGCGCTGACCGAGTCCGGCTCCCCGTACCGGCACCTGCTGTCGGCGCTGCTCGGCCTGTTGCCGCCCGCGACCGACGCGGACCGGGCGGCAGTGGCGAAGCTCGCCGCGGAGGGGCCGCCCGAGGAGGAAGTGGGCCTCGATCCATACGGAGCCGCCCACGGAGCAGGTCACGGGGCGGGTCACGGCCACCCGGCCTACGGGGACGGCGAGTTCGCCCCGACGTCCGCCTTCGTGCCGCCGACGGCCGCCCCGCCCACCCGGGCCCCGCGCACCGCGGACGGCCCCCGCCCCGAAGGACGTTCATGAACACCGCCTCCTCGCCCCACGCCGCCGCGTCGGTGTCCGGAGCCGATCTCTTCCTGTGGGTCGCCGTCCCCTACGTCTGTCTCGCCGTGTTCGCGGCCGGGCACGTGTGGCGCTACCGGCAGGACCAGTTCGGCTGGACGTCGCGCACCAGTCAGCTCCTGGAGCACCGGTGGCTGCGCTGGGGCAGCCCGCTGTTCCACCTGGGGGCGTTCATGGTGATCGCCGGTCACGTGGTGGGGCTGGCCGTGCCCGCCTCCTGGACAGAGGCCGTGGGCGTCGACGAGCACCTGTACCACATGGGTGCGGTGTGGGCCGGTTCGGTGGCGGGCGTGGCGATGGTCGCGGGGCTGGGCATGCTGTGCGCTCGGCGGCTGCTGTCCCGGCGGATCCGGCTGGGCACCGACCGCAGCGACAAGGTGCTGTTCCCGCTGCTGTCCCTGACCGTGCTGCTGGGCATCTCCGCGACCGCCGCGCACAACGTCTTCGGCGGCGGCTACGACTACCGGGGCACGGTGTCGGTCTGGTTCCGCGGGCTGTTCGCGCTCGAGCCCCGGCCGGAGGCGATCGCCGACGCCCCGCTGCTCTTCCGGCTGCACGCGCTGAGCGCCTGCCTGCTCTTCGCCGCCTGGCCGTTCACCCGGCTGGTGCACGTCTGGAGCGCACCGGTCGGATACCTGGTCCGCCCCTATCTGGTCTACCGGCGCCGCGCCACCCCGGCACGGGCCTCACGGACCCGCTCGACGACCGGTAGCTAGTCCGGTGAACGGGCTAGTCCTGTGCGGTGGGACGGACCACGATGTCGCCCACGTCGACGCCGTCGGGCTGCTCGACGGCGAAGGCGACCGCGCGGGCCACGGCCTGCGGCGGGATGGCGATCCGGTCCCTGGTGTCGAGGGTCCGGGCCCTGGCCCCGGCGTCCGGGATGCCGTCCGCGAAGTCCGTGTGGACGAATCCCGGTGAGACCACGGTGACCCGCAGGCTGTCACCGGCCTCCTGGCGCAGCCCCTCCGACACGGTGCGCACCGCGTTCTTCGTCCCGGCGTAGACCGACATGAGCGGGCTGATGCGCAGTCCGGCGGTGGAGACGATGTTGACGAAGTGGCCGGAGCCCTGTTCCCGGAAGACGGGCAGGGCCTCGGCGATGCCGTACAGGACGCCCTTCAGGTTGACGTCGATCATCCGCTCCCAGTCCGCGACGCGGAGTTCGTCCAGGGGTGAGATCAGGCCGACGCCGGCGTTGCCGACGAGGACGTCGAGCCGGCCGAAGCGTTCGCGGGCCAGGTCGACGAGTGCGGCGAGGTCTTCGCGGCGGGTCACGTCCGTACGGATCCAGGCCGCCTCCCCTCCGCTCTCGCCGATGCGCCGGGCCAGGTCCTCCAGACGCTCCGGGCGGCGCGCCCCGAGCACGACCTTGGCGCCGCGCTCGGCGAGCAGGAGGGCGCTCACCTCGCCGATGCCGCCGCTGGCACCGGTGATCGCCACGACCTTGCCTTCGATTCCCGACATGTTGGGCAGTCCTTCCGGACGGGGACATGGGCAGAGCTGTGTCGTGCCCTAGAGTGAAAGTGGAGGCGCCGCCACTTCCGCCACAGTAAGCGGGGACGCCTCCACTTAGCAACCGGCGACGAGGAGAGGGCCGCCCATGTCCGACGCCACGAAACGGCCGCTGAGGGCCGACGCACAGCGCAACCGGGACAAGATCCTGGCCGCCGCCGTGCGGGTGTTCAGCGAGGAGGGGCTGGACGCGCACCTCGAGCGCATCGCCAGGGAGGCGGGCGTCGGCAGCGGCACCCTCTACCGGAACTTCCCCACCCGCGAGGCCCTGATCGAGGCGGCGTACCGCAACGAGGTGGCGCGACTGTGCGACTCCGTGCCCGGCCTGCTGGCCCAGCTGCCCCCGGCCGAGGCGCTGCGCGCGTGGACCCGCCGCTTCATCGACTACGCCACGGCGAAGCTCGGGATGGCGGACGCCCTGCGGGCCGTCGTCGCCTCGGGCGGCGATCCCTACGGCGACAGCCGGCAGCTGATCCAGTCCGCCCTGACGGCCCTCATGGACGCCGGCGTCGCGGCCGGTGGGATCCGGTCCGACATCAGGTCGACCGACATGTTCGCCGCCCTCGCGGGCATCGCCCTCACCTCGTCCCGCCCCGACCAGCGCGAGCAGGCCGAACGCCTTCTCGACCTCGTGCTGGACGGCCTGCGCCCCACGGCACCGCACCCCGCATGACAGTGCCTGCCCTCACGTAGACTCCGCGGCATGGGTCGATGGGAGCCGAACGCGCGCGGCCGCCTGGAGCAGGCGGCGCTGGAGCTGTACGTGGAGCGCGGCTACGAGCAGACGCCGGTGGCCGAGATCACCAAGCGTGCGGGGCTGACGGAGCGGACGTTCTTCCGGCACTTCGCCGACAAGCGGGAGGTCCTCTTCGCCGGGTCCGGCAGGCTGGAGGAGCTGTGCGTGGGCGCCGTCGCGGCGGCGCCCGCGACGGCGAGCCCGATGGAGGCGGTGGCCGCCGCACTCGACGCCGCGGCGGGCGTCTTCGAGGAGCGCGGTGACCTGGTCGGCCTGCGGCAGGGCGTCATCGACGCCAACGCGGAGCTGCGGGAGCGGGAGCTGATCAAGCTCGCGTCCCTGTCCGGCGCGCTCGCCGCCGCGCTGCGCGGGCGCGGTGTGGAGGAACCGGCGGCGGAGCTGACCGCCGAGTCGGCGATCGCGGTGCTCAAGGTCGCCTTCCGGCGCTGGATCGACGGGGGCCGGGAGCGACCGCTGCGGCCCCTGCTCGCCGAGTGCTTCGAGGTGCTCCGCACTCTGTCCGCACGGGGCGCCGCGAACGTCGGTTAGCCACCCGGCCCGGCCGCCCCGCACGCCGGGCGGGCGGAGCAGCGTCGTCCGGACGTCGTCGTCCCGCGTTGCCGGGGTGTGCCGCACCCAGGCGGGGACCGTCCTGGTGCGTCCCCGATGTCCCGTACAGACTCGGCGCAGCAGATGCGGGACCATCCATCGGAAGGACATCGTCATGACGCAGACCTCCAAGGTCGTCCTGGTGACCGGCGCGAGCAGCGGGATCGGTGAGGCGACGGCCCTGCGCCTGGCCGCCGACGGCCACCGGGTGTTCCTGGGCGCGCGCCGCACCGAGCGCCTGGAGAAGCTGGCCGCGCGGATCGCCGCGGACGGCGGCACCGCGGGCTTCCGGCGGCTCGACGTCACCGACGCCGCCGACGTACGGGCGTTCGTGTCGGCCGCGGTCGAACGCTGGGGCCGAGTGGACGTGATGGTCAACAACGCGGGCGTGATGCCGCTCTCGCCGCTCTCGGAACTGAAGGTGGCCGAGTGGGACCGGATGCTCGACGTGAACGTCCGCGGCGTGCTGCACGGCATCGCGGCCGCCCTGCCGGTCATGCGGGCGCAGGGCGGCGGGCACGTCGTGAACATCGCGTCGGTCGGCGCGTACGAGGTGGTGCCGACCGCCGCCGTCTACTGTGCGACCAAGTTCGCCGTGCGCGCCCTGTCCGAGGGGCTGCGCCAGGAGTCGGCCGGGGACATCCGGGTCAGTGTGGTCTCCCCGGGCGTCACCGAGTCGGAGCTGGCCGACTCCATCTCCGACCCGCGTGCGCGCGAGGACATGAAGTCCTACCGCTCGGTGGCCGTTCCGGCGTCCGCGATCGCCGACGCCATCGCCTTCGCCGTCTCCCGGCCCGCCGAGGTGGACGTGAACGAGATCGTGGTGCGCCCGTCCGCCAGTGCGCAGTAGACGTCCCGACGGGCCCGGTCGCGTCCGGGCCCGTCGGTTAACCGGTGTACAGAAAGGGGCCGTTGCGACGTAGGTTGTGGGCAAGCACCCACGCCTCGGCTGAAAGACGGACCGCACCCATGAGCGACCCCTCGACGACTCCCGGCCACACCGCGCAGCAGAAGATCGACACGTCCGTGCCGCACTCGGCCCGGATCTGGAACTACTGGCTGGGCGGGAAGGACAACTACCCGGTCGACGAGCAGGCGGGCGACGCGTACACCGCCGTCTTCCCCGGCATCGTCACCGTCGCCCGCAGCAGCCGCGCCTTCCTGCGCCGCAACATCACCCACCTGGTCGCCGAGGCGGGCATCCGGCAGTTCCTCGACATCGGCACCGGGCTGCCGACCGCCGACAACACCCACGAGGTCGCCCAGCGCATCGCGCCCGAGAGCCGGATCGTCTACGTCGACAACGACCCGATGGTCCTCGCCCACGCCCGCGCGCTGCTGTACTCCACGCCCGAGGGCGCGACCGCGTACATCGACTCGGACGTGCTCGACCCCGACACCGTCCTCGAGGCGGCCGCCCGGACGCTGGACTTCGACCGGCCCATCGCGCTGATCCTCAGCAACATCCTGGGCCACATCCCCGACTACGACCGGGCACGCTCCGTCGCCGCCCGGCTCGTCGACGCCCTGCCGTCCGGCAGCTACCTCTCGATCAACGACGGCTCGCGCGGCATCGACCCCGAGTTCGACCGGGCCCAGGACGGCTACAACGCGAGCGGTGCCGCTCCGTACATCCTGCGCACCGTCGACCAGATCACGGCGTTCTTCGACGGACTGGAGCTGGTGGAGCCCGGCGTGGTCCCGGTGACCCGGTGGCGCCCGGACGCGGACGACGAGGACCCCGGGCTCATCGGCGAGCACGGCGGACTCGCCCGCAAGCCGTGACGTCCTGACCCGCGCCGGAGCGAGAGGAACCCGCACCATGTCCGCATGGCCGTTGCCCGAAGCGTTCACCGGCGGTTCGGGCACCGTCCGCTGGAACCGGCTGGGCGCCCCGGACGGGCGCCCCCTGGTCCTGCTGCACGGCACGCCCTTCTCCTCGTACGTCTGGCGCGCGGTGGCCCGCTCGCTGGGGCGCGACCACCAGGTGTTCGTCTGGGACATGCCCGGCTACGGACTGTCGGAGAAGAGCGCCGGGCAGGACGTGTCGCTGGCCGCGCAGGGCCGGGTCTTCGCGGAGCTGCTGGAGCACTGGGGGCTGGAGGAGCCCCTGGTGGCCGCCCACGACTTCGGGGGTGCCGTCGCCCTGCGGGCGCATCTGCTGCACGGTGCCCGGTACCGGGCGCTCGCCCTGGTCGACCCGGTCGCGCTGGCACCCTGGGGGTCGCCGTTCTTCCGGCTGGTCCGCGACCACGCCGAGGTCTTCGAGCAACTGCCCGAAGCGCTGCACCGGGCGCTGGTGCGCGAGTACGTCGGTTCCACCGGCGGTCCGGGACTGCACCCGGCGGTCCTGGACCGGCTGGTCGAGCCCTGGCTGGGCGAAACGGGGCAGCCGGCCTTCTACCGGCAGATCGCCCAGGCGGACCAGCGGTACACGGACGAGATCCAGGACCGGTACACCGGCATCGACGTCCCGACGCTGATCTGCTGGGGCGAGGACGACGCCTGGATCCCCGTGGCCAGGGGACGCGAACTGGCCGGTCTCGTCCCCGGTTCCCGGTGGGAGCCGATCGCCCACGCGGGCCACCTGGTCCAGGAGGACGCGCCCGCCGAGCTGACGGCCGCCCTGCTCGACTTCTTCCGCCGCGTCCCCTGAGGCCCCTCGTCCCGCGGGAGGACATGCCGCCCCGCGGGAGGACATGCCACAGGGCGGGGCCCCGGGAAACGAGCGTTCCGTTCCCCGGGACCCCGCCCTGCTCGGCGATCTCCCGATCAGGCGGGGGTGATGTTCTCCGCCTGCGGGCCCTTCTGGCCCTGGGTGATGTCGAAGGTCACGGCCTGGCCTTCCTGCAGCTCGCGGTAGCCCTGAGCGTTGATGTTGGAGTAGTGCGCGAAGACGTCGGGGCCCCCGCCGTCCTGCGCGATGAAGCCGAAGCCCTTTTCAGAGTTGAACCACTTGACAGTTCCGCTGGCCATGCCTTTTGCCTTTCAGCCGTTATCGGATTCGCACCGCGCGAACCCGGAGGTGGTCGTCCTGGTCCTCCGGCATTGCACAGCAAACCGCCCGCACTCCTGGGCGGGCGGTCTGGGCGAACCACGACATCTGCTGCTGACGCTACACGGCATGTCCGAGCCTCACCAGTGAGTAAGGGGTGCGAGCAGGAACCTTGTTGCCGACCCGAGTCCTCGGCCACCGCCCCGCGGGTCCCCGCTGCGCCATCCGGGGGAGACGGCGAGGCGGCCGCACAACCCGGTTCCGGAAGTGGTCTAGCTATGAAGAGACCACACACGGAGTCGGAGATCGATATGACCGTCAGGAAAGCGCTGGCCCTGGTGATCGGCGCTGCCATGTGCACCGGCGTGCTGGCCACCGGCTGCGCCCGGGAGCACGCGGGCGCCTCTTCCCAGGACGCGCACGCACCCGGGAGTTCCGCGGCCCCGCGCCCGGCCCCACCGCGCTCCTTCCCCCGCCCGCTGCCCGGGGTCGGGCCGGTCATGCGGGACCGCCTCCCGGACGGCACCCGGCAGGCCCTCGTGGTCACCGGCGAGACCGAGAGCTCCTCTCAGGCGCAGGTGGTTCTCTACGAGCAGTACCCGGCCGAGGGCTGGCGCGCGGTCGCCGGTCCCTGGCCCGCGCACAACGGCCTGCGCGGCTGGACCGACGACCACGAGGCGGGCGACCTGCACACGCCCATCGGCGTCTTCGGCCTCAGTGACGCCGGCGGCAGGCTGCCCGACCCGGGCACCCGGCTCCCCTACGACGAGGACCCGGAGTTCTCCGTGTCGGGCACCGGGTACCTGGGCGAACCCCTGGAGGGGTCGTTCGACTACGTGGTCGCCATCGACTACAACCGGGTGCCCGGCACCACCCCGCTGGACAAGACCCGCCCCCTGGGCGAGGACGAGGGCGGCGGGGTCTGGATCCACGTGGACCACGACGGGCCGACCAACGCCTGCGTGTCCCTGAGCGAGGAGCACATGCGCGCCCTGCTGACCGCCCTGGACCCGGACAAGGAGCCGGTCGTCGTCATGGGCCCGGAGGAGGTCCTGGCGCGATAGCGCCTCACGCGGGGCGCGACGGCCCGTGCGGCCGGTTCAGCCGACCGGCGGCATGTCGGTGGGCGCCGAGTCGAGGCCGGGCCTGCGCCCGCTCCAGGCGCCCCGGGTGAAGTCCGGTATCTCGACGGGGCGGCCGCCCCTGGCCAGCGACGTGACGCTGAGCGGGACGGGCGAGCACCAGGCGGCCGAGTCGTAGACGTCGATGTCCGGAACCAGCCCTGCGCGCATCAGCTGGACGGTGCGCCACTGCAGGACGTAGTCCATGCCGCCGTGGCCGCCGTTGTTCGCGGCGTCGTCTCCGACCTTCTGCCACAGCCAGTGGTCGTACTCCTTGCGGTAGCCCTCGAAGTCGCGCCAGGTGTGGCCGCCGTGGTCGGGCTCGACGTAGATGCGGGCGCCGGTCGGGGCGGGACCGGCGTAGTCCTCGACGATGCCGCGGCTGCCCGCGAGGGTGTTGATCCGGCTGTAGGGCCGGGGCGAACTCACGTCGTGCTCCGCCCTGATCGTCCTGCCCCGCGCCGTCTCGATCAGGCAGGTGACCAGGTCACCGTTGATGTAGGTCTCCTTCCAGGACGGGTGGTCCCGGGGGACGAAGCGGGCCCGGTAGTCGGCCAGCCCCTTCGGGGCCGTCGTGGTGGCGCGCAGGGTGGTCATGCGGTCGCCGCGGTTGACGTCCATGGCCGCCGCGATCGGGGCTAGACCGTGCATGGGGTAGAAGGAGGCGGTGCTGCGGGTGTGCCACAGCCGTCGCCAGGAGTCGGTGTAGTAGGTGTCCGAGAAGAGCAGTTCGCGCAGGTCGTGCAGGTAGCCGCCGTGGCCGTTGGTGAGGTCTCCGAACAGGCCGTCGTGCGCCGCCTTCAGCATGGCCAGTTCGTTGCGGCCGTAGTTGCAGTTCTCGGACAGGAGCAGGTGTCTGCGGGTGCGCTCGGAGGTGTCGACGAGGTCCCACAGCTGGCGCAGTTCCGTCGCGATGGGCAGTTCCACGACGGCGTGCCGGCCGCTGAGCAGCGCGGCCCGGCCGTGCTCGTAGTGGAACTCCCAGGGCGTGGCGATGTACACGAGGTCGATGTCGTCGCGGCGGAGCATCCGGGCGTAGGAGTCGGCCGAGCCGCCGTACTCGGCGGGGCGCGGGTTTCCCTTGCTCTCCAGTCGGTCGGCGGCGCGCCCGGCCCGGTCGGCGCGGATGTCGCAGACGGCGGTCACGGTGCAGCCGGGCACGGCCGACCAGCCGGTGATCATGCCGCTGCCCCGGTTGCCGAGGCCGACGACCGCGACGCGCACGGTTGTGTGGGCGGCGAAGGGCACGCCGATCATCGACTTCTGGCCGGGCCTGCGGCGGGGCGCCTGCCCGGCCGCCGACGCGGCGGGGGCGGCGGCCCCGATACCGGTCGCGAGGGCGCCGGAGGCGGCGGCGGAGCCCAGGAGCAGTCGGCGTGAGACAGCGGGCGTTTTGGACATGACGGCAACACTCCTCGTGGCGGTTCGCATCACGGTCGGGGCGCGGTCGGGCAACGTCGGGCTGTCGAACACTTTCGGGGCATGACTCTGCGACTTCAGCCGTGACATGTCAATACGTGCTCGATACAAAGCAGTTCCGAGCACTTCCGCGCACTTCCGCGCAGCTCCTCGCCGTTCCGCGTCGTTCCGCGTCTTTCCGCTTACCCGAGGTGCCGCTACATCCCGTCCTGCACCACCCCGCGTGTCGAGAGGGTGACGGGGTCCTTGGTGGTGAAGTCCCCCGGCGGGATGCCCGGGTGGTGCCCCTCGTCGGAAGGCGGTGCCTGGTCGCGCGGGCCCAGGGTGAGCCGGGAGACGATCCGGTAGCGGTCGCCCCGGTAGAGGGAGTGCACGTACTCCACGGGCCGGCCCCGGGTGTCGGTGGTCAGGCGCTCGAAGAGCAGCGCCGGGGAGAGTTCGGGCACGTCGAGCAGGTCGGCCTCGGCGCGGGTGACCACGGTGGGTTCGATGGACTGCACGGCCTCGCTGACCCGCACGTCGTGCCGCTCGACCAGGTGCTCGTACAGGTCCCCCTGCTCCAGTTCCTCACTGGTCAGGTCCGAGACGAGGTCGGCCGGCACGTGCAGGTACTCGATGGCCATGGGTGAGCCGTCGACCAGCCGAAGACGTGCCACGTAGTGGATCTGCGCCGCCGGCGACATGCGCAGCTTGCGCCCCACCCGGGCGCCCGCGGGCAGGGTGCGGACCTCCAGGAGCCTGCTGGTCCAGGCGCCGGCGGCCTGCGGAAGGCTCAAGGCCCGGCGGTCTGAGACCAGTTCCTGGGTGATCTTCTCGGCGGCGACGAACATGCCCCGGCCGTGCTCGCGCACCAGCAGTCCGGCGACCACCAGTTCGTCGACCGCTGCCCGCAACGTCGGGCGGGACACGCCCAGTTCGGCGCACAGGGTGCGCTCCGAGGGAATCGCGTCGCCGGGGCGCCGGTCCTCGACGAGTTCCAGGATTGCGTCGCGGACGCGCTCCCGCTTGAGCACCGCACCGGAGGCGGCGGCGTCGATCTCCATGCACTACTCCCGTGACTGGTCTGCTGGTCAGCCGAGCTTACCTGTCCACCTCGGACGTGAACCAGCCACTTCCCGCGTCCGATCGGCCGAAAGCCCGTACATACGTGAGGGGTTGACGCCCTCATTGGTCCATGCCACCTTCGACCAACGCCGACTGGTAAGTCCTGCGCCCCTTACTGGTCAAGTGCGGGTGCGTCGTCCCTTCCAGCTCTCCCAGAGGTGAACCGTGAAGTACCGTTCGCTCGCCCTGCTCTCCACGCTGGTGCTCGGCTCCGGGCTCGTCGCCTGCTCCTCGTCCGGCGGCGCTGGGGACGGCAGGACCGCCCTCGACGTCTGGCTCATGCGTGACAGTGTCTCGGCCCAGTTCCAGAAGGAGTTCGAGACGGGCTTCGAGAAGGCCCACCCCGGGATCGACGTGAAGATCCAGATCCAGGAGTGGGAGGGCATAGGCGAGAAGGTGACCGCCGCCCTGGCCAGCAACGACGCCCCGGACGTCATCGAGGTCGGCAACACCCAGGTCGCCCAGTACGCGCAGAGCGGCGGCCTGACCGACTTCTCGGACCGCGTCGCGGAACTCGGCGGCGGCGACTGGCTGGAGGGGCTCGCGAAGCCCGGGTCGTACGACGGCAAGCAGTACGGCATTCCCTACTACGCGGCCAACCGGGTGGTCATCCACCGCACCGACCTGTTCGAGAAGGCCGGGATCGATCCCGCCCGGATCCGGACCAGGGACCAGTGGATCGCCGCCACCCGCAAGCTGAACACGGGCGGGACCCAGGGCATCTACCTGCCGGGGCAGAACTGGTACGTGCTGTCCGGGTTCGTCTGGGACGAGGGCGGCGACCTGGCCGTGAAGTCCGGCGGCGGGTGGAAGGGCGGCCTCGACAGCCCCGGGGCGCTGCGCGCCATGGACTTCTACCGGCGTCTCCAGGCCCTGGGCAAGGGCCCCAAGGACTCGGACGAGGCCCGGCCGCCGCAGGCGGAGGTGATGGCCAAGGGGCAGGTCGCCCAGATCGTCGCCGTGCCGGGCGGGGCCAAGGTCATCGAGGAGAAGAACCCGGAACTCAAGGGAAAGCTCGGCTTCTTCCCGGTCCCCGGCAAGACCGCCGACGGTCCGGGCGCCGTCTTCACCGGCGGCTCCGACCTGGTCGTCCCGGCCGTCGCCGCCCACCAGGAGGAGGCGTTCACGCTCATCCGCGAACTGACCGGTGACGCCTGGCAGAAGAAGCTCGCCGTCGCCATGAGCTACGTACCGAACAAGACCACCCTGGCGGGCGCGGTCGCCGACGACCCGGGCACCGCGGCCATGGCGGCCGGCGCCGTGAACGGACACGCCACGCCCAACACGCCCCAGTGGGCGGCGGTCGAGGCCAAGAACCCGATCAAGGAGTACATGACGGCCGTACTCACCGGCGAGGACGCCGCGTCCGCGGCCGCCGAGGCCTCCCGGACCATCACCGAGACGCTGGGCGGCGACTCCTGACCCCCACCGCCCCCGGCCCCACGACCACGACCACGACCACGACCACGACCACGAGACCAGGAGGCGACGTGTCGACCGTCCGTGAGCGGAGCGTGCCGCGCGGCGCGGCGGGCCGGGGGACCCTGTGGCCGTACCTGCTGGTCGCCCCCGCCGTGCTGGGCATGCTGTACCTGCTGCTCTATCCGCTGGCCCGCGCCGTGCTCATCTCCTTCCAGGACTTCCGGCTGCGTCAGCTCATCCTGGGCGACGCCGACTTCGTCGGGCTGCGCAACTACCGGACGCTGCTCGGCGACCCGGAGTTCTGGGAGGTGGTGCGCCGCACCTTCGTGTTCATGGCGGTCAACGTCGTGGCCATCATGGTGCTGTCCACCATGGTCGCGCTGATGACCGAGCGGCTGGGCCGGGCGGCCAGGACCGTGGTGCTCAGCTCCCTGGTCCTGGTCTGGGCGGTGCCGGTGGTCGCGGCCACCACCGTCTTCCAGTGGCTGTTCCACTCCGAGTTCGGCATCGTCAACGAGACCCTCACCGGCCTCGGGTTCGCGTCGTACGAGGGCTATCCCTGGTTCGCGCACGGCGGGGCCGCGTTCGGCATCGTGGTGGTGCTGATCGTCTGGCAGTCCGTGCCGTTCGCCGCGATCACGCTCTACTCGGCGCTGGTCACGGTGCCGGCCGAGCTGTACGAGTCGGCCCGCATGGACGGCGCGGGGGCCGCGCGCGTCTTCCGGTCCGTCACCTTCCCGCTGATCCGGCCGATCTTCATGCTGGTGCTGTCCCTCGAAGTGATCTGGACGTTCAAGGCGTTCGTGCAGATCTGGGTGATGACCCGCGGCGGACCGGGCGAGGCCACCGCCATCCTGCCGGTGTACGCCGTGCAGACCGCGCTGGCCGGCCAGCGCTACGACCTGGGCTCCGCCGCCTCGATGCTCACGGTCCTGCTGATGAGCGGCGTCCTGGTCCTCTACTTCCGCCAACTGTTCCGTCAGGAGGGCGAGCAGCCGTGAGCACCCCGCGTCCCCGCCCCCGGGTGCGCCGCGCCCTGCGCCGCCTCCCGCTGAACGCCGCCGCCGCGCTCACCGTGGTGGTCTGCCTCTTCCCCGTGTACTGGATGGTCACGACCGCGTTCAAGCCGTCGACGGACATCCAGTCCTACGATCCCCGGCTGGTGCCGAGCGCCTGGACGTTCGAGCACTTCCGCAAGGCGGTCGGCGCCGACGGCTTCGCGCTGTTCTGGCGCAACAGCCTCCTGGTCACCCTGAGTGCCGTGCTGCTGGCCCTGCTGGTCGCCCTGGGCGCCGCCTACGCCGTGGCCCGCATGCGCTGGCGCGGGCGCCGGCAGTTCATGCTGGCGGTGTTCGTCGCGCAGATGGCGCCCTGGGAGTCGCTGATCATCCCGATCTACATCATCTCCCGCGACACCGGGATGCTCGACCGGCTGCCGACGCTGACCCTGATCTACTTCATGATCACGCTGCCGTTCACGGTGGTCGTGCTGCGCGGCTTCATCGCGGGCATCCCGCCGGAGCTGGAGGAGGCGGCCCAGGTCGACGGCTGCACCCGGGCCGGGGCCTTCCGCAGGGTGGCGTTCCCGCTGCTGGCCCCCGGGCTCATGGCCACCTCGCTGTTCGGCTTCATCACCGCCTGGAACGAGTTCACCTACGCCAACTTCCTCATCATCAAGCAGCAGGACAGCCGCACGCTCCCGGTGTGGCTCTCCTCGTTCCAGTCGACCTTCGGCACCGACTGGGGGGCCACCATGGCGGCCGCCACGCTCTTCGCGCTCCCCGCGCTGATCATCTTCCTCGCCCTGCAACGGCACGTGACGGCCGGGCTGGCCTCGGGCGGCGTCAAGGGCTGACCGGGACCGCCCTCCCTGCCCCCCTTCCGCGCTCTCCTCCGCCTCTCCTCCGCCTCCGCCTCTCCTCCGCCTCCGCCTGCCCCTCGCCCTCACTGTCGCCGCACCGCCGACCACCGGAGCCGCCCCGTGGACCTGCCACGCCCCGAACTGGCCCTAGTCCCCCGCCCCCGCCGTCTGTCCACCCGTTCCGGCCGCTTCCGGCTCGACGACGCGACCCGGCTGCGGGTCACCCCGGGGGCCGGTCCCGCCGCGGCCCTGCTGCGCACCCTCCTCGCCCCGGCCACCGGACTGCCCCTGGACTCCGCCGCCGACGGGACCTTCGTCATCGCCCTCGACCCCGCCCTGACCGGCCTCGGCGAGGAGGGGTACGGCCTGACCGTGAGTCCTCAGGGCGTTCTGCTGCGGGCCGCCCGCCCGGCCGGACTGCTGCGCGGAGTGCAGACGGTGCGGCAGCTCCTGCCCTACGAGGCCCTGTCCGGGCGGCCGGTGCGCGGGGTCCCGTGGGAGCTGCCGGCCGTGGAGATCACCGACGTACCCCGCCATGCCTGGCGCGGCTCCATGCTCGACGTGGCCCGGCACTTCCAGCCGGTGTCCTATCTGCGGCGGTACGTCGACCTGCTGGCGCTGCACAAGCTGAACGTCTTCCACCTCCACCTCACCGACGACCAGGGCTGGCGGATGCCGGTGGCGGCGCACCCCCGGCTGACCGAGGTCGGCGGCCGGCGCGCGGAGTCGATGGTGGGCCCCGCGGGCAGTGACCGGTTCGACGGTGTGCCGCACGGCGGTTCCTACACCCGTGCGGAGCTGCGGGGCCTGGTCGCCTACGCGGCGGAGCGCGGCGTGAGCGTCCTGCCGGAGACCGGTGTTCCGGGGCACGTCCGTGCCGCCCTGGCCGCGTACCCCGAGCTGGGCACCGACCCCGCCCGCCGACTGGACGTCTGGACGCACTGGGGCGTGTGCGAGAACGTCCTGGGCACCGGCGGCCACGTCCTGGACTTCTTCCGCACCGTCCTGGACGAGGTGATGGACGTCTTCCCCTCGCCGTACGTGCACATCGGCGGGGACGAGGTGCCCACCACGGAGTGGGAGCTGAGCCCGGCGGCGCGGGCCCTGGCCGCCCGTGAGGGGCTCGCGGGGCCCCGCGCGCTGCACCCCTGGTTCATCGCGCGGCTGTCCGAGCACCTGATGCGCGCGGGCCGCAGGCCGGTCGTCTGGGCCGAGAGCGGCGTCGCCCTCCCCCTTGACTGCACGGTGATGAGCTGGCGCGACCCGGCGCACGCCCGGGCGGCGGCACTGCGCGGGCACCGGGTCGTGCACGCCGACCACCGCGCGACCTACTTCGACTACCCGCGCGGCCCCGGTCCCGGGGAACCGCCCGCCCAGCCCGGGGTGGTGGTGGACCTGCGCGCCGTCCACGACGTGGACCTCGCGCCGCCGACTCCGGAGGCGGCGTCCCGGGTGCTGGGCGCCCAGGGCCAGTTGTGGACGGAGTTCGTCCGCACCCCGGAGCACATCGAGTACCTCACCTTCCCCCGGCTGTGCGCACTCGCCGAGCGGGTCTGGGACGGCACGTCGGGCTGGCGGGACTTCACGGCCCGGCTGGCCGGACACCGGGCCCGGCTGGACGCCCTGGACGTCCCGCACGCCACCCCGCCGCCCGGTCCCCCCGTGCCGTTCCCCCACACCCCGCACCACCCACCGACGCTCCCGCTCCGGCGGGAGTCGTACCGAAAGGATCCCGCATGAGAAACCGACCCACCGCGGGCCGCGCCCGCCTGGCGCTCGCCCTGTCCGTTCTGCTGGGCGGCGGTGCCCTGACCGCCCTCCCCGCCCAGGCCGCTCCCGCCGCCGACGGTCTCACCGTCCAGTACCGCACCAGCGCGGGCGGAGCCACCGCGGACCAGACGGAACCCTGGTTCAAGGTCCGCAACACCGGCTCGTCCACCGTGCCGCTGAGCCAGGTGAAGATCCGCTACTACTTCAAGGCGGACTCCCCGAACGCCTCCTACCGCTTCGCGTGCTCCTGGGCGGTGCGCGGCTGCGCCGCCGTCACCGGCACGTTCGGCACCCTGAGCAGTCCGACCGCGACGGCCGACCGCTACCTGGAGATCGGCTTCACCACGGCGGCCGGCACCCTGGCGCCCGGTGCGGACACCGGTGACCTGCAACTGCGCTTCTACCAGAGCGACTGGCAGCCGCTGCGGCAGAGCGACGACTACTCCTTCGGCGGCGGCCAGACCTCGTACGCGACCTGGGACAAGGTCACCGCCCAACTGGCCGGGGCCACCGTCTGGGGAACGGCTCCCGAGGGCAACGACCCCACGGACCCGACCGATCCGCCCGGCGGCGGTCAGACCCTGTTCGACGACTTCGACTACAGCTCGCACACGGATCCCGCGATCTCGGCCCACGGCTGGAGCGTGCGCTCCAACTCCGGCGGGCCCGGCGTCCCCGGTGCCACGTGGGACCCGTCGAAGGTCACCTTCGTCTCCGCCGGAGGCAACTCGGTGATGAACCTGGAGACGTCCACGGCCGGCACCGGCGCGTCCACCACGCAGACCGAGGTCCTGACCAAGTCGATGAAGTTCAAGGACGGCACGTACGCGGCGCGGGTCAAGTTCGCCGACACGCCGAGGTCCGGGCCCGACGGGGACCATCTGGTGCAGACCTTCTTCACCATCAACGACCTCAAGGCCCCGATGGCCGACGACTACGCCGAGTACGACTTCGAGTACCTGCCGAACGGCGGGTGGGGCGAACCGTCGAACATCCTCTACACGACCTCCTGGGAGACCTACAACCCCGATCCCTGGCAGGCCGTCAACCAGCACTCCGAGCAGCGCAGCAGCTACGCCGGCTGGCACGACCTGGTGGTGACGATCGACGCCGGCGCCATCACCTACTACGTGGACGGGCAGCCGTTCGGCACGCATGACGCGCGGTACCTGCCGGAGCGGCCGATGTCGATCAACTTCAACCAGTGGCTGATCGACCTGAACGGCCAGACGTCTACGACGCCGCGCGCCTACGACCAGCAGGTCGACTACGTCCTGCACGTCAAGGACCAGGTGCTCACCCCGGCCGAGGTCGCGGCCAAGGTCGCCGGGTACCGCGCCGCCGGTACCGGGTTCGTGGACGAGGTACCCGCCGCGTGATCCCCGGCGGGGACGGTCAGAACAGCCGCTCCTGACCGGGCGCGGGCCGTCCCCGCCGGTTGCGCGGCCGGGTGCCGGGTGCCGGTGCCGTCTCGCCGAACAGGGGGGCGGTGCCGTACTCGTCGGGCTCGGCCGGGACGGTGGCGGGGCCGGTGCCCACGTTGAGGACCAGTGGGGCGTCCCGGTCGAAGTCGCCCGGCGTCATCGCCACCCAGTCACGGTCCTGCCGCTCTCCCACGCACCGACACCTCTCTCGCGCCGCCCGCCGCGACCACGCGACGCTACCAGCCCCGCGGCAGCGCCGTGATCACGGCTCCCGCCCGGCCCGCATCCATCGTTCCCGGGTATCGGGAAGCCGACGCCTGATGATTGATTCTGCACTCTTGGAGCCCATTTCGATCATCTTCATGCATCACCTCTCTCGTTTCGAACTCTTGACAGGGCCTATATCCGGTCGATTTACTCCCGATCAACGCCGATGCCGTGTGATCGGCGGCAGAGGTACGCCCAGCCGGTAGCTGGCTTCGCGCCAGGAGCCCGGACTGAGTCGCCAGGACGGCCACGCGCGTCCGAGGCGGGGACGTGCCCACCATCCTCCGGAGCTCGAACCATGAGCCGTACACAGGTGCACACCCCCAGGAAGCCGGTACTGGCCGGCATAGGTGCCACCGCCGTCCTCGTCACCGCCGCGGCACTCGTCCCCGGCAGCACCCCGGCCGAGGCGGCGACCTACACCCCGCCCCCCGCCCATGCGGGCTTCGACTACCAGATCGGCGGCGCCTACACCCCGCCGGCCGGTGTCGAGGTGGTCAGCCGCGACCACACGGCCGCCCCCGCGCCGGGCCTGTACAACATCTGCTACGTCAACGCCTTCCAGGCCCAGCCGGGCGCCGAGCAGGACTGGGACGACGACCTGCTGCTGCGCGACGCGAACGGCGACGTCGTCTACGACACCGACTGGGGCGAGGCGTTCCTCGACATCCGCACCGCCGACAAGCGCGAGCGCATCGCCGAGCAGGTCGGCACCTGGATCGACGGCTGCGCGGACAAGGGCTTCCAGGCCGTCGAACCGGACAACTACGACAGCTACACCCGCGCGGGCGACCTGCTGGACGCCGCCGACGCGCAGGGCCTGATCAAGCTGCTGGCGGAGCGCGCGCACTCCGACGGGCTGGCCATCGGGCAGAAGAACACCGTCGAACTGGCCCCGAACCGCGAGCAGAACGGGCTGGACTTCGCGGTCGCCGAGGAGTGCGGCGAGTGGGACGAGTGCGGCGACTACACCGCCGAGTTCGGCGACCGGGTGATCGTCGTCGAGTACACCGCCAAGGGCCTGTCGAAGGCGTGCGCGGGTTTCGGCGACGAGCTGAGCATCGTCCGGCGCGACCTGGACGTGTCGCCGAAGGGCAGCAGCGGCTACGTCCGTGAGACCTGCTGACACCACCCGACGGCCAGTGCAGTCCTTGGAGGTACAGATGGATGCGGTCCGACGCGGCGCACGCCCCTCGCGCCGGGGTGTGCTGCGGGCCGGCGGGGGTGCCGCGCTCGCGGCGGCCGCGGGCACCGCGGTGACCGGCTGCGGGGCCGGTACGGACGACGGCGTCGCGGCCGACGGCACGGTCACCGTCGAGATGTGGCACGGCCAGGCGGACACGGCGAAGAAGGTCCTGGAAGGACTCGTCGCCGACTTCGAGCGGGCCCACCCGAAGATCCGGGTGAAGCTGGGCGGCGGTGTGCTGTCCGACGTGATGCTGCAGAAGGTGACGGCCGCCCTCGCCGCCGGTTCCTACCCCGACATCGCCTACATCTTCGGGTCGGACCTGGCCCGGGTCGCCCGCAGCCCGCAGGTCGTGGACCTGACCGACACGGTCGGGTCGGGACCCGTGCCGTGGAAGAACTACTGGGCGGCCTCCAGGGACGCCGTCACGCTCAACGGCAGGGTCAGGGCCGCCCCCGCGGTGCTCGACTCGCTCGCCGTGGTCTGCAACCGGAAACTGTTCCGCGAGGCCGGTCTGCCGCTGCCGAAGGCCGGCTGGACCTGGCAGGACTTCGTCTCCTCGGCCCGCACGCTCACCGAGTCGGGCCGGGGCCGGTTCGGCACCGGCTGGCCGGGCACGGGCGACGAGGACACCGTGTGGCGGCTGTGGCCGCTGATCTGGGACCTGGGCGGCGACGTCGTGGACGACGACGGCAAGGGCATCGGCTTCGCCGACACCGGCGCGCGGGCGCTGGAGGTGGTGGCCGACCTGGCCCGGGACAAGAGCGTGTACGTCGACCCCAAGCCCGGCAGCGAGCAGATGTACCAGGTGTTCCAGTCCGGCCGCATGGGCATGGTGGTCACCGGGCCGTGGCAGCTGCCGGACATCGAGACCGCCGGGATCGACTACCACGTCGCTCCCCTGCCCTCCTTCAGCGGACGCCCGGTCACCATCTCGGGACCGGACACCTGGACGGTGTTCGACAACGGCGAGGCCCGGTCGAAAGCCGCCCGGACCTTCCTGACCTGGCTGGCCCGGCCCGAGCAGGACGTGCGTTGGGACATCGAGGCCGGCAGCCTCCCGCTCAGCCGCCGCACCGAGGCCCTGCCCGCCTGGCAGGACAAGGTCGCCCGCACCGAGGGCCTGAACGTGTTCACCACGGCGTTGGAGACGGCGCGGGTGCGCCCCGTCCACGCGGCGTACCCGGAGGTCTCGCAGGCGCTGGGGCAGGCGATCGTCGCCGTGCTCCTGGGGCGCAGCAGTCCGAAGCAGGCGCTGCGTGCCTGCGCCGACGAAGCCAACGCCGCCCTGCTCATTCCGCGTTGAGGAGCCACACCGCCATGCCGCGCCTCCCCCGTCCCATCACCGTCGAGGGCCCTCCGCCGGACCCACGGCCGCTGCGCCGCAAGCGCCGCCGCGAAACCGGCACCGCCTGGGCGTTCGTCTCACCGGCGGTCCTGATCGTCCTCGGCCTGAGCATCGTCCCGGTCCTCTGGTCGCTGCTGCTGTCCTTCCAGGCCAGTGACCTGGTGACGCCCAGCCGCTGGGTGGGCCTGGACAACTACCGCGCCCTCGCCCAGGACCCGAACTTCAGCCAGGCGGTCCGCAACACCCTGCTCTACACGGTCCTGTACGTGCCGCTGAGCCTGCTGTTGGGCCTGGCCCTCGCCCTGGTCCTGAACCGGCGCATCCGCTTCGTCGGCCTCTACCGCACCCTGATCTTCGTGCCGTTCGTGCTGTCGGCGACCGCACAGGGCGTGCTGTTCTCGTTCATCCTGGACCCGGAGTTCGGCGCCGCGAACTCGGTGCTGCACCGCCTCGGCGTCTCGTCGCAGGGCTTTCTGTCCGACCCCTCCCAGGCGCTGCTGGTGCTGGTGGCGATCACGCTGTGGAGCGGCACCGGGTTCTGTGTCGTGGTCTACCTCGCCGCCCTCCAGGACGTGCCGCAGTCGCTGATCGAGGCGGCCCGCCTGGACGGCGCCGGGCGCCGGCACCTGCTTCGCCACGTCACGCTTCCCACGCTCACCCCGGTCACCGTCTTCCTGGTGCTGTGGCAGGCCATCCAGTCGCTCCAGGTCTTCGACCTGGTGTACGTCACCACCAAGGGCGGTCCGCTCGGCTCGACCACGGTGATCGTCTACTTCATCTGGGAGCAGGCCTTCAAGAACGCCACGGCGGGATACGGGGCCTCGGCCGCTTACGTCCTGGCCGTCGCGCTCGGTCTGGTCGCCGGGGCCGTCCGCATCGTCCGGCGTCGGGGACGCCACCGTCTCGAAGGGGCCCGATCATGACGGCGACCTCCACCCGGCCGGCCACCGCGAACGCCGTGGCGACGCACCCGGCCGCCGTACGGCGCCGCCCGCGGCTCCCGTTCAGTCCCTGGCATTTGCTGCTCGCGCCGCTCGCGCTGGTCTTCGCCGTGCCGCTGGTGTGGCTGGTGCTCAGCTCGGTGATGAGCAACGCGGAGATCAACCGGTTCCCGCCGGCCCTGTGGCCGTCCGGCATCGACCTCGGCGGCTACCGGTACGTGCTGGGCAACGCGATGTTCCCCCGCTGGTTCGTCAACTCGCTGATCGTCTCCGCCGTCACGGTCGCCGCGAACCTGGTCTTCGGGTCGCTGGCCGGGTACGCCTTCGCCCGGATGCGGTTCGCGGGCTCCCGGGTGCTGATGGGGCTGATGCTGGCCACCATGGCGGTGCCGTTCCAGCTGACGATGATCCCGACGTTCCTGGTGATGAAGAAGCTCGGCCTCATCGACACCCTGGGCGCGCTGATCGTGCCGTCGCTGGTCACGCCGTTCGCGGTGTTCCTGCTGCGGCAGTTCTTCCTCTCGCTGCCCAGGGAGTTGGAGGAGGCCGCCTGGATCGACGGCTGTTCCCGGCTGCGGGTGCTGTGGCGGATCGTGCTGCCGCTGTCGCGTCCGGCGCTGGCCACGGTGGCCGTGCTGACCTTCCTGACCACGTGGAACGACCTGACCTGGCCGCTGATCGCCATCAACCACGACACGCAGTACACGCTGCAACTGGGCCTGACCACGTTCCAGGGGCAGCACCACACCCAGTGGGCGGCCGTGATGGCGGGCAACGTCATCACCGTGCTGCCGGTCCTGCTCGCCTTCCTCGGCGCGCAGAAGACCTTCATCCAGTCGATCACCTCCAGCGGACTCAAGGGCTGACCACCCGCCCTCCGTCCGCCGCCACCCGCAACGGAAAGAACCCCGCATGAGCACCACCGCCCACCCGTCCGCACCCAAGATCACCTTCGTCGGGGCCGGCAGCGTCGTCTTCACCCAGGGTCTGCTCGCCGACCTCTTCGCCTTCGACGAGCTGAAGTCCGCGCACATCGCGCTGCACGACATCGACGCGGAACGCCTGGCCACCGCGCGGGCCGCCGCCGAGTACATCGCCGCCGAACGCGGTGCCCGGCCCCGGGTCACCGCGCACGCCGACCGCCGCGAGGCCCTGGCCGGCGCCGACTTCGTCATCAACATCGTGCAGGTCGGCATGGGCGAGGCGACCCGTACCGACTTCGAGGTCCCGGCCCGCTACGGGCTGCGCCAGACCATCGGCGACACCCTGGGTGTCGGCGGCATCTTCCGGGCCCTGCGCACCTTCCCGCTGCTCAAGGCGCTCGGCGAGGACATCGCCGAGGTCTGCCCGGACGCCTGGCTGCTCAACTACACCAACCCGATGGCGATGAACGTCCAGTACCTCGCCGAGGCGACCGGCCTGACGCGCGTGGTGGGACTGTGCCACTCCGTGTACTGGACGGTCCAGGGCCTGTGCGAGCTGCTGAAGGTCCCCTACGAGGAGGTCACCTACCGGGCCGCGGGCGTCAACCACCAGGCGTGGATACTGCGTCTGGAGCACGGGGGCGAGGATCTCCACCCGCGCCTGGACGCCCTGATCGCCGAGGACCCGCAGCTGCGCCGCCGGGTCCGCATGGACATGTACCGGCGGCTGGGTCACTACCCGACGGAGACCAGCGAGCACTCCTCCGAGTACGTCCCCTGGTACCTGCACCACGACAGCGAGATCGACCGGCTGCGGCTGCCCGTCGGTGCCTACCTCGGCATCGTCGACGAGAACGTGGCCGAGTACGAGCGGACCCGCGACGCGCTGGCGTGCGGCGCGCCGCTCACCGTCGAGGGCACCATGGAGTACGCGCCGCAGATCATCCACAGCATGGTGACCGGCACACCCCGCACGGTCTACGGCAATGTGCCCAACCACGGCCTGATCGAGAACCTGCCCGCTCGGGGCACCGTCGAGGTGCCGTGCCTGGTCGACTCCGCGGGCCTCCAGCCCACCCGCGTCGGTGCGCTGCCCCCGCAGCTCGCCGCCCTCAACCGGGCCTACCTCAGCACCACCGACCTGGTGGTGCGGGCGGCGACGGAGGACGACCCGCGGCACATCAGGCACGCGGCGATGGCCGACCCGGCGACGGCGGCCGCCTTGCGGGTCGAGGAGATCTGGCAGCTGTGCGACGACATGGTCCGGGCCCACGGGGACCGGCTGCAGCCGGGGCTGCGGGGCGTACTCGCCCCCTGAGCCGCCGCCCGGCCGTGCTGGTGCGGCCCCGCGTACGGGGGAGAACGCGGGGCCGCATCAGCAAGCTATCGGAGTAATCGGCCGCCTGCCAGACCCGGCGCGTCCCCCGGCCGGTACGAACTTCCGTACCCGGCCGCCGCCGGCGGGCTCCGCCCCGGGCACGCACCGGGTGCTGTCACCCGACCGGCGGACAGGAGCGTCGCCGGGAGCGGGAAGCGCGGCGAGGGCGCGCGCTGCGGGGCGGGCCGTGCGGCAACACACTGTGGTCATGGTTTGCCCCGATCCGCCGGCGGCGGTGTCACGGCGTTTCCCCGACGGGCCGGCAAGCGTGGCTGCGGCCCGCCGGTTCGTGCGTGCCGCGCTGGACGGCGCCGCCGGTGACCTGGTGGACACGGCCCGGCTCCTGGTCAGCGAGCTGGTCACCAACGCGGTGCTGCACGCGCGCACCGAGGTCGAGGTGAGCGTGGCGCGCCTGGAGGGCCGGGTGCGCGTACGGGTCGCGGACCGGCGGCCGGACCGTGGTCTCGTACCGCAGCGCTGCTCGCCGTACGCCGGTACGGGGCAGGGACTCGCGCTGGTGGAGCAGTTGGCCTCGCGGTACGGGGCGGACGGCGGCGAGGCGGGCAAGACGGTGTGGTTCGAGCTGTGGCACGACGGTCCGCCGCCGCCGTCGGCCGGGTGGGAGACCGCGGTGCCGCCGTGGCCCGCCGAACGGACGGTGACGCTGGTCGACATGCCGACCGCCCTGGAGTCCGCGTGCCGGCAGCACCGGCACGCGGTGCTGCGCGAGCTGACCCTGGCCGCGTCCGCGGGAGACCTCCTCGGGGTGCCGCCCGAAGACCTCGGCGCGGCCAACGACGTCAACAACGTCATCAGCGCCGGTGTGTCGGCCGCGCTGGAGGGACCGGTGCCCGAGTCCGGTCTGCGCGCCCTGCCCCTGCCGCTGTCGGCCGACGCCCTGCCGGCGGTGCGGGCACTGCGCCGCGTACTCGACCTGGCCGAGGCGCGGGCCCGGGAGGAACGGCTGCTCACGCTTCCGGCCCTGCCCCGCGGCCGCGCCTTCCAGAACTGGCTCTTCGACGAGATCGCCGGGCAGCTGACCGGGGGCCGGCCCACCGCGTGGACCGTGGTCCCCCGCGAACCGGAGGTCAGCTCCGCCGAACTCGTCCCGTGGGACGTCGGCCAGGTGCGGGCCAGCAGGATGCCGACCGTCGCCGCCGACGAGGGCAACCGGATCGTGGCGGTGAACGGGGCCGCGGCGGACCTGCTGGGCTGGGACCCGGACGAACTCGTCGGACGCCGCCTCACCGTCCTCATCCCCGAGCACCTGCGCGAGCGGCACACGGCGGCGTTCACCTCGATGCTGCTCACCGGCCGCACCCGCATCGTGGGGCGCTCGGTGCCGCTTCCGGCGCTGCACCGTGACGGCCGGCTCGTTCCGGTGCGGCTGTTCATCCAGACGCAGGAGACGGCCGACGGCCGCACCGTCTTCGTCGCACAGCTCGTCCCGCGGGCAACCACGTTCCTCGACGGGCCGAGGACTCCCGGCAGGATCCGGGAGGCGGCCGTCGGGGAGCCCGACGGAGGCCGGTCGCCCACCGTGCCGCCGACGGCGGCCAGGACGCCCGGCTCCCGGGGCGGCATGTCGGCGCTGGACCGGCTCACCCTGCTGGCCGAACTGGGCGCGCAGCTCAACAACACCCTGGAGCTGGACGAGGGCCTCCAGCGCGCCGGCCGGCTGCTGACGCGGCGGCTGGCCGACTGGTGCGTGGTGGACCTGTTCACTCCCGACGCCCGGGTGGACCGGGCGTGTGTCGTCCACCGCGATCCCCGGGCGCTGCGCCCGGGGGCGTACGAGGGCATGCTCCCCGGGGTCTCCGAGGAGTCGCGCGGCCCGCTGGCCCGGGTGCTGCGGGGCACCGGGCCCCTCCTGCTCACCGGCGCCCCGCAGCCGGGGCAGACCGGCAGCGCGCTGGACCGGGCCTACGCCGACCTGTTCCGGGAGTTGCGGGCGGGCAGCGCCGTGGTCGCTCCGCTGCGGGCCCGCCGCAAGATCTTCGGTGCCCTGACCCTCGCCCGCGCGCCCCGCGGGCGGCCGTTCACGGAGGAGGACCTGGCGCTGGTCGACGACCTGGTGCACAGCCTCGCGCTGGGGGTGGACAACGCCCGGTTGTACCAGGACACCCGCTCCATCGCCGAACGGCTCCAGCGCTCGCTGCTGCCGGTGCTGCCGAAGGTCGAGGGACTGCGTCTGGCCGCCCGGTACGCCGCCTCCTCGACCACCGCGCAGGTCGGCGGGGACTGGTACGACAGCTTCGTGCTGCCCGGCGGGAACACCGCGCTGGTCATCGGCGACGTCACGGGCCACGACCTGGACGCGGCCATCGCGATGAGCCAGTTGCGCAGCATGCTGCGCGGCATCGCGGTGGACCGCGAGGAGCCGCCCGCGGAGGTGCTGCGCCGGCTGGACCTGGCGAACCACAGTTTCCATCGGGAGGCGACCGGCACCTGCGTCTACGGCCTGATCAAGGGGCCTCCGGAGGGCCCCTGGGAGCTGACTCACTCCTCCGCCGGCCATCTGCCGCCGCTGCTCACCACCCGGGACGGCCGGACCCGCTTCCTCGACGGCGGTGCCGGGCTGCTGCTCGGCATGGACCCCGACGCGCCCCGCGGCACGGCCAGTGACGCCCTGCCGGCCCACTCGACGCTGCTGCTGTACACGGACGGCCTCGTCGAGCGCCGCGACGAGGCCCTCGACGAGGCCCTCGACCGGCTGCGCCGGCACGCCGCCGACCTGGCCCGCGAGCCCCTCGACACGTTCTGCGACGAGCTGCTGATCGGCCTGGGGGCGGACAGCGCGGACGACATCGCGGTCCTCGCCGTCCGGCCCTCGCCGCCCTGACGGGGGTGCCCGTTCGGGCATCTCCCGCTGCCTCGGCGGCTCGTGACACCGGAGCGGGGGTGGCGATAGCGTCGCCTCGTGAGCAACACGTCCCGGCGAGCGGCCAGATGAACGACGAGCGGCTGACCGTGGCGCCGACGGCCGACGACACGGACGACCCACGGCAGGAACCGGAGCGGCCGGAAGGCCCCGAGCCCGGCCCCCGGCGGAAGCGCCGCGGACCGGGCCCCGTCACCCTGTTGCTGCTGCCGGCTCTCGTGACCGTCACCGGTGTGGCCGGGCTCCTCGCGCTGGGCGTGCTGCCGGACCCGTGGCCCGACGACTCCGACGCCGCGCCGTCCGCCGCGGCCGACGTCGACCCCTCCTACGTCCCGTGGCTGCGCAAGGCCGCCTCGGCCTGCTCCGTCCTGGAGCCGTCGGTGCTGGCCGCGCAGATCGACCAGCTCTCGGGCTGGAGCGACGACTCGGACGAACTCTCGGGGCAGAAGGGCATCGCCGCGTTCACCGACAGCGAATGGCGGACCTGGGGCAAGGACGACGACGGCAGCGGGCACGCCTCGCCCCGCGATCCGGCGGACGCCATCATGGCGCTGGGCCGGCGGGACTGCTCCCTGGCCGAGAAGGTGACCGGGCTGCGCACCGAGGGCCGGGTCAACGGCGACCTCGTGGAGCTGACCCTCGCCGCGTACGCCGTGGGCCCGGACGCCGTGGCCGGGGAGGGTCGCGTACCCGCGGCGGCGAAGACGTACCTCGCCGAGGTCCAGGCCCTGGTGCCGCGGTACGAGGCGCTGGACCGGGAGGACTCCGCCGACGGCGCGGGCGGACCGGCCGGTGCCCTGCTGACCGCGCCGGTGAGCCCGCTCACCATCACCTCGCCCTTCGGGTCGCGCGAGCACCCGCTGACCGGGGTGACCAAGCTGCACACCGGCGTGGACTTCGCCGCGCCGCAGGGCGCGCAGGTCGTGGCGGCACGGCGGGGCCGGGTCGTGTTCGCCGCGCTCACCAGCGCGTACGGCAACCGGATCGTGATCGACCACGGGACCATCCAGGGCAAGCGGGTGGAGACGACCTACAGCCACCTCTCCTCGCTGGGGACGTCGGTGGGGCAGACCGTGGAGGCCGGTGCCCCGATCGGACGGGTCGGCTCCACCGGCCTGTCGACCGGCCCGCACCTGCATTTCGAGGTCATCCTCGACGGGTACTACACCGATCCGCGCCCCTGGGTCGTCGCGAACGGGGTTTGATCCGGCGGATCGTGTCGAGAACCTCAACATGACCCAGTCGAAGCGCGAGACAGAGCGGAAGTACGAGCCGCCCTCCGGTGGCCTCGCAGGGTTGCCGGACCTCACCGGCGTCGGGCCCGTCGCCTCGGTCACCGCGGCCGGGCCCGAGGAGCTCGACGCCGTGTACCACGACACGGCGGATCTGCGGCTCGCCGGGTCCTCGGCCACGCTGCGCCGCCGTACGGGCGGTCCCGACGCAGGCTGGCACCTGAAGCTGCCGCTCACCGGGGACACCCGCGAAGAGGTGTGGGCCCCGCTGTCGGACGACGTGCCCGCGGCGCTGCGCGAGCTGGTGCTGTCCCGTACGCGGGGTGCCCCGCTGCGTCCGGTGGTGCGGATCCGGTCCACCCGGGCCGTGCGGCGGCTGCACGACGCCGAGGGCGGGGTGCTGGCCGAGCTGAGCCTCGACGAGGTGCGGGCGGACGCGACGGCGGTGGGCGGCGGGTGTGCCGAGTGGGGCGAGCTGGAGGTCGAACTCGCCGAGGGCGTCCACGCCGGACTGCTCGACGCCGTCGAGAAGAAGCTCCGCAAGAAGGGGATCGTCCGGGCCGGCAGTCCGTCGAAGCTCGCCCGGGCGCTGCGGGACACCGGCGTGGGCGAGACGGGTGTGCGCCGGCCGCCCGCCGGAGTGGTCGCCGGGTCCTCCGGTTCGTACGTGCTCTCCTACCTGCGCGAGCAGGTCGGTGTCCTGGTGGGCCTGGACCCGGCGGTCCGCCGCGAGCTGCCCGACGCGGTGCACCAGATGCGTGTCACGTGCCGTCGGCTGCGCAGCTGTCTGCGCTCGTACCGGTCGGTGCTTGACCGGCGGGTCACCGATCCCGTGGCCGGGGAACTCAGGTGGCTGGCGGGCGAGCTGGGGGCCGCGCGGGACCAGGAGGTGCTGCGCGAACGCATCGGCGCCGCGCTGGACGGGCTCCCCGAGGACCTGGTGCTCGGCCCCGTCGCCGCCCGGCTGCGGGTGTGGGACGTGTCCCGGGAGGAGGACGCGCGGTCCCGGCTGCGGGAGACCCTGGGCAGCCCGCGCCAGCTGCGCCTGTTGGACGCTCTGGACGAACTGGTCCGGCGTCCGCCCCTGCGCGCCGGGGCCGGGCGGAAGCCGGCCCGGACCATGGCCCGGGCGGTGCTCAAGGAGTACGGCCGTCTCGCCGGGCGCATGGACCTCGCGCTCGCGCGGCCGGCCGGCCGGTCCCGGGAGACGGAGCTGCACGAGGCGCGCAAGGCGGCCAAGAGGCTGCGCTACGCGGCCGAGGTCGCGCGTCCCGCGCTCGGCAAGCCCGTCGCCCGGCTGGGCGAGAAGGCCAAGGCGGTGCAGCAGTTGCTCGGCGAGCACCAGGACGCCGTGGTCGCCCAGGACACCCTGCGCGGGCTGGCCGTGGCCGCCCACGGGGCGGGCGAGTCGGCGTTCACGTGGGGGGTGCTGCACGGCCGGGAACGGGCCGGTGCCGAAGCCCGGCAGCGGGAGCTGCCCGAGGTGTGGCGGGCGGCGTCCGATCCCGCGCTGCGGGCCCCGCTCGCACACTGAACGGCGACAACTCCTGTGCGGAGTCTTGCCGGATCGAAGCCTCACCACTTAAATCACACCTTGAACTAAGCCGCTGCGCACAGCGGTTGGTCGGTCCTGTCCGCATCCCCAGAAAGCTCACGCATGAGACTGAGATCCATGGGTGTCGCGCTCGTCGCCACGGCGGCGCTCGTCACCCTCCCCGCCCCCATGACGGCCACCGCGGCCGACACTCCCCTCTCCCAGGGCCGTACGGCCACGTCGTCCTCGGCCGAGAACGCCGGAACGCCGTCCGGCAACGCCGTCGACGGCGACACGAACACCCGGTGGTCGTCCGCCGCGAGCGACGACCAGTGGCTCCAGGTCGACCTCGGCGCCACCGCCTCCGTCACCCGGGTCGTGCTCGACTGGGAGGCGGCCTACGGCAAGGACTACAAGATCCAGCTCTCCCAGGACGGGAGCACCTGGACCGACGCGAAGACGGTCACCGGCGGCGACGGCGGCACCGACACCCTCGACGTGTCGGGCCAGGGCCGCTACGTCCGGATGCAGGGCGTCCACCGGGCCACCCCCTGGGGCTACTCCCTGTGGGAGTTCCAGGTCTTCGGCACCACCGGCGGGACCACCCCGGGCGGCTCCTGCGACACCGCCAACGCCGCACAGGGCAGGCCCGCCGCCGCCTCCTCCGTCGAGAACGCCGGAACACCGGCCGCCGCGGCCTTCGACGGCGACGCCGCCACCCGCTGGTCCAGCCAGGCCTCCGATCCGCAGTGGGTGCGGGTCGACCTCGGTGCCGTACGGGACCTGTGCAAGGTGGACCTGAACTGGGAGGCCGCCTACGCCAAGGACTTCCGGATCGAGGCCTCCTCGGACGGGCAGAGCTGGCAGACGCTGAAGAGCGTCACCGGCGCGACGGGCGGCAAGGCCTCCTACGAGGTCAGCGGTTCGGGCCGCTACGTCCGCATCCACGGCACGGCCCGCGCCACCGGCTACGGCTACTCGCTGTGGGAGGTCGCCGTGCACACCGGCACCACCGGCACTCCCCCGGTCGAGGGCGGCGGCGACCTGGGCCCGAACGTCATCGTCGTGGACCCCGCCACGCCGAACCTCCAGCAGAAGTTCGACCAGGTCTTCGCCCAGCAGGAGTCGAACCAGTTCGGCAGCGGGCGCTACCAGTTCCTGCTGAAGCCGGGCACCTACAACGGGATCAACGCCCAACTGGGCTTCTACACCTCGATCTCCGGTCTCGGCCTCAACCCGGACGACACGCAGATCAACGGTGACATCACCGTGGACGCCGGCTGGTTCAACGGCAACGCGACGCAGAACTTCTGGCGTTCGGCCGAGAACCTCGCCATCACGCCGTCCAACGGCACCGACCGCTGGGCCGTCGCCCAGGCCGCCCCGTTCCGGCGCATCCACGTCAAGGGCGGCCTCAACCTCGCGCCCAACGGCTACGGCTGGGCCTCCGGCGGCTACATCGCCGACTCGAAGATCGACGGCACCGTCGGCCCCTACTCCCAGCAGCAGTGGTACACCCGGGACAGCTCGGTCGGCGGCTGGACCAACGGCGTCTGGAACATGACGTTCACGGGCGTCGAGGGCGCTCCGGCGGGCAACTTCGAGACCGGCCCGTACACCACGCTCGACACCACGCCGATCTCGCGCGAGAAGCCGTTCCTGTACCTGGACGGCGACGAGTACAAGGTGCGGGTCCCCGCCAAGCGCACCAACGCGCGCGGCGTGTCCTGGCCCGCCAACGCCGGCGGCACCTCGCTGCCGCTCAGCCAGTTCTACGTCGTCAAGCCCGGCGCGACGGCGGCGACCATCAACGCCGCGCTCGACCAGGGCCTCAACCTGCTGTTCACGCCCGGCGTCTACCACATCGACCAGACCATCGAGGTCGACCGCGCCAACACCGTCGTGCTCGGCCTCGGTCTGGCCACGATCATTCCGGACGGCGGCGTCGACGCCATGCACGTGGCCGACGTCGACGGCGTGCGGCTCGCGGGCTTCCTCATCGACGCGGGTCCGGTGAACTCCGACACGCTGCTGCGCATCGGAACTCCGGACGGCAACGCCGACCACTCCGCCAACCCCACCACCATGCAGGACGTGTTCATCCGCGTCGGCGGCGCGGGCCCCGGCAAGGCCACCGACTCCGTCGTGGTCGAGAGCGACGACGTGCTCATCGACCACACCTGGATCTGGCGGGCCGACCACGGTGAGGGGGTCGGCTGGGAGACCAACCGCGCCGACTACGGCCTCAGGGTCAACGGCGACGACGTGCTCGCGACGGGACTGTTCGTCGAGCACTTCAACAAGTACGACGTCTACTGGAGCGGCGAACGCGGCCGGACCATCTTCTTCCAGAACGAGAAGGCCTACGACGCCCCGAACGAGGCCGCCATCACCCACGACGGCATCGTCGGCTACGCGGCCTACAAGGTCGCCGACTCGGTGAACGAGCACGACGCGGTGGCGCTGGGCAGCTACTGCAACTTCACCGCCGACCCAACCATCGTCCAGCACCACGGGTTCCAGGTGCCGGTCAAGCCGGGCGTCAAAATGCGCAACCTCCAGGTGATCTCGCTGGGCGGCATGGGCCAGTACCGCCATGTCGTCAACGACACCGGCGCGGCCACGTCGGGGACGGACACCGTGCCGTCCAAGGTCGTCCAGTTCCCGTGAGGGACGACGCGCCCCGCTCGGTGCGGGGCGCGTCACCCACCGGGTGAAGGAACCGGCCGCTCAGGCGAGTTGGACGAGGAGGTCGCCGCCCTCGACCTGCTGGATGCGGTTGATGGCGAGCCTGGTCACCGTGCCGGACTTCGGGGCGGTGATGGAGGCCTCCATCTTCATGGCCTCGATGGTGGCGACGGTGGCCCCGGCCTCCACCGCGTCGCCCTCGGCGACGGCGAGGGTCACCACGCCGGCGAACGGCGCGGCAACGTGGCCGGGGTCCGACCGGTCGGCCTTCTCCGTCACGGGGACGTCGGAGGCCGCCGAGCGGTCGCGGACCTGGATCGGGCGGAGCTGTCCGTTCAGGGAGGACATCACGGTGCGCATGCCGCGCTCGTCGGCGTCGCCGACCGCCTGCAGCTCGATGAGCAGCCGGACGCCGGGGTCGAGGTCGACCGTGTACTCCTTGCCGGGGCGCAGCCCGTAGAAGAAGTCCTTGCTGTCGAGGACGCTGGTGTCGCCGTACGAGGCGCGGTGGGTGTCGAACTCGCGGGCCGGTCCCGGGAACAGCAGCCGGTTGAGTGTCGCCCGGCGGTCCTTGCCGAGTCCGGTGCGGTCGTCGGCGTCCAGCTCCGCCACCGGCCTGGCCTCGGCACGGCCCCGCAGCGCCTTGCTGCGGAACGGCTCGGGCCAGCCGCCGGGCGGGGTGCCCAGCTCGCCGCGGAGGAAGCCGACGACGGAGTCCGGGATGTCGAACCGGTCCGGGTCCTGCTCGAAGTCCGCCGGGGAGACACCGGCGCCCACCAGGTGCAGGGCGAGGTCGCCGACCACCTTGGAGGACGGGGTGACCTTCACCAGGCGGCCCAGCATCCGGTCGGCGGCGGCGTACATCGCCTCGATGTCCTCGAAGCGGTCGCCGAGGCCGAGCGCGATGGCCTGGGTGCGCAGGTTGGAGAGCTGGCCGCCGGGGATCTCGTGGTGGTAGACCCGGCCGGTCGGGGAGGCCAGGCCCGCCTCGAAGGGGGCGTAGACCTTGCGGACGCTCTCCCAGTACGGCTCCAGGTCGCCGACGGCCTGGAGGTCGAGGCCGGTGGGCCGCTCGGTGTGGTCGGTGGCGGCCACGATCGCCGACAGCGACGGCTGCGAGGTGGTGCCCGCCATGGACGCCACGGCTCCGTCGACGGCGTCCGCGCCCGCCTGGACCGCGGCCAGGTAGGTGGCGAGCTGACCGCCGGTGGTGTCGTGGGTGTGCAGGTGCACCGGCAGGTCGAACTCCCGGCGCAGCGCCGACACCAGGGTCGCGGCGGCCGGTGCGCGCAGCAGCCCTGCCATGTCCTTGACCGCCAGCACGTGCGCTCCGGCGTTCACGATCTGCTCGGCGAGCCGCAGGTAGTAGTCGAGGGTGTAGAGCCGCTCGGCGGGGTCGGACAGGTCGGCGGTGTAGCAGAGCGCGACCTCGGCGACGGCGGTGCCGGTCTGCCGTACGGCCTCGATGGCGGGCCGCATCTGCTCGACGTCGTTGAGGGCGTCGAAGATGCGGAAGATGTCGATGCCGGTGGCGGCGGCCTCCTGCACGAAGGCGTCGGTCACCTCGGTCGGGTACGGGGTGTAGCCCACGGTGTTGCGGCCGCGCAGCAGCATCTGGAGGCAGATGTTGGGCACCGACTCGCGCAGCGCGGCCAGCCGCTCCCAGGGGTCCTCGGCGAGGAAGCGCAGGGCGACGTCGTAGGTGGCGCCGCCCCAGCACTCCAGGGACAGCAGCTGGGGCAGGGTGCGGGCGACGACGGGCGCCACCGCGAGCATGTCCTTGGTGCGCACCCGGGTGGCGAGCAGCGACTGGTGGGCGTCGCGGAAGGTGGTGTCGGTGACGCCGATGGTGGACGACTCGCGCAGTCGGCGGGCGAACCCCTCCGGCCCCAGCTCGGCCAGCAACTGGCGGGACCCGGCCGGGGGTTCACCGGCGGACACCGTCGGCAGCTTGGTCAGCGGGTCGATCAGCTCGGGGCGCTCGCCGTGCGGCTTGTTCACCGTGACGTCGGCGAGGTAGGTGAGCAGCTTGGTGCCGCGGTCGGCGGAGTGCCGGGCGGTGAGCAGGTGCGGGCGCTGTTCGATGAACGAGGTGGTGACCCGGCCCGCCTGGAAGTCGGGGTCGTCCAGGACCGCCTGGAGGAAGGGGATGTTGGTGGCCACGCCGCGGATGCGGAACTCGGCGACCGCGCGCCGGGCCCGGTTCACCGCGGTGGTGAAGTCCCGTCCCCGGCAGGAGAGCTTGACCAGCATGGAGTCGAAGTGCGCGCTGATCTCCGTACCGGCGTGGGTGGTACCGCCGTCGAGCCGGATGCCCGAGCCGCCCGGCGAGCGGTAGGCGCTGATCCGGCCGGTGTCCGGGCGGAAGCCGTTGGCCGGGTCCTCGGTGGTGATGCGGCACTGGAGCGCGGCGCCGCGCAGGGTGATGTTCTCCTGGGCGAGTCCGAGGTCGGCCAGCGTCTCACCGGCGGCGATGCGCAGCTGGGACTGGACCAGGTCGACGTCGGTGACCTCCTCGGTGACCGTGTGCTCGACCTGGATGCGCGGGTTCATCTCGATGAAGACGTGGTTGCCGTCGCGGTCGACGAGGAACTCGACGGTGCCCGCGTTGCGGTAGCCGATCTGCCGGGCGAAGTTCACGGCGTCGGCGCAGATCCGCTCCCGCAGGGCCGGGTCGAGGTTGGGCGCGGGCGCCAGCTCGATCACCTTCTGGTGGCGGCGCTGCACCGAGCAGTCCCGCTCGAAGAGGTGGATGACGTCGCCCTCGCCGTCGGCGAGGATCTGCACCTCGATGTGGCGGGGTTCGACGACCGCCTTCTCCAGGAAGACGGTGGAGTCGCCGAAGGCGGAGGCGGCCTCGCGGGAGGCGGCCTCGATGGCCTCGCGCAGCTGGGCGGGTTCCTCGACGCGGCGCATGCCGCGCCCGCCGCCGCCCGCGACCGCCTTGACGAACACCGGGAAGCCGACGTCGTCTGCGGCGCGCAGGAGTTCGTCCACGTCGGTGGAGGGCGCGGAGGAGCCGAGAACCGGTACGCCCGCCTCGCGGGCGGCGGCCACGGCACGGGCCTTGTTGCCGGTCAGTTCGAGGATCTGGGCGCTGGGACCGACGAAGGTGATCCCGGCCTCCTCGCAGGCGCGGGCGAGTTCGGGGTTCTCGGACAGGAACCCGTAGCCCGGGTAGACGGCGTCGGCCCCCGCACGGCGGGCGGCGCGCACGATCTCCTCCACGGAGAGGTACGCGCGGACCGGATGCCCCTGCTCCCCGATCTCGTAGGCCTCGTCGGCCTTGAGCCGGTGCAGCGAGTTGCGGTCCTCGTGCGGGAAGACGGCGACGGTGCGCGCGCCGAGCTCGTAGCCCGCACGGAACGCACGGATCGCGATCTCACCGCGGTTGGCGACCAGCACCTTGCGGAACATTCTTGATCCCTTCAGCCTGCCGGGTGACGAGACCATGGTGTCGGCGCCGCCCTCCGTACGCCATGTGAGCCGGGCCACTCCCCGGCCGCGTCACCGCAGGGCGGCGGTCAGGCGCAGGCGGATGCGGTCGAGGCCGGCCGGTGTGCGGGAGGGGGCGGCGGTGGTGCAGCCGGGCAGGCCGGCCCTGGCCAGGCTGCTCAGCAGCGCCCGGGGGCCGCTGTCGAGGTAGGTGGTGAAGCCGGCCAGGCGCAGCGCGCGCAGCGTCCGGTGGAAGGCGAGCGGCTCGCAGAGGTGGGCGGCCGCAACCGTGCGCAGCTGGGCCGGGGTGCGGGCGGGCCCCGGCGCGGCGGCCGTGTACACGGGAAGCGTGGGCCGGGCCACGGGCTGGGCCCGCAGGAGGCGCCGGAAGGCCCGCTGCACCTCGGCGAGCAGGGGGTGGTGGTATGCGGTGCGGCTGGTCAGCGGGGTGGCGCGGCGGCCGAGTGCCCGGACCGCGCTCCGGACGGCGGCCAACTGGTCGTCGGGTCCCGCCAGGACGGTCTGGCCGGGGGCGTTGCGGGCGGCGATCCGCACCTGCGCCAGGCCCCCGGCGCGCAGCAGGTCGGCCGCCAGCTCGGCGGTCAGGTCGGTGGCCAGCAGACCCCCTGCGGGCAGCGCGGCCTCGCGCAGCAGCCGGTCGCGGACGTGCAGCAGCCGCACGCCCTGTTCGATCGTGATGACCCCGGCCACGGTGAGCGCCGCGAGGTCGCCCACGCTGTGCCCGAGCACCGCGTGGACGGGCGGCGTCGCGAGATCGAGCAGGACGGCGGCGGAGGCGACCACGGCGGCGTACGTGGCCAGGTCGAAGGCGAGGGGGTCGGTACGCACGAGCAGGTCGGGGTCGGGCGCGGCGCCGTCGGTGAGGAGGCGGCCGACGGGGGTGCGGGTGCCGCCCAGTGCGGTGCTGCGGGCGTGGACCGTCCGCAGCACCCGCGAGACCGACGGGACCCCGCTCAGGTGGCGCAGGGCACCGGGGAGGTAGGCCCCCTGGCCGGGGCACATCAGCACGGTGCGCGGTGTGCCGCCGGTGGGGGCCGGAGGGTCGTCCCTCATGAGGCGTCGGCGAAGGCGAGCGCGACGTTGTGCCCGCCGAAGCCCATGCTCGTGCTGACGGCCGCGAGGGGCCCGCAGGGCAGTGCCGCCGGGTCGCGGCCGACGACGTTCAGGCCGATCTCCGGGTCGACCCGTTCGAGGCTGCAGGCCGGCGGTGCCGTTCTGTCCCGCAGGGCGAGGACGGTGAGGACGGCCTCGATGGCTCCGGCGGCACCGAGGGTGTGTCCGAAGGCCCCCTTGGTGGCGCTGACCGTCACCTCGTCCACTCCCTTGGCGAAGACGCTGTGCAGCGCCCGCGCCTCGCCGAGGTCGCCGAGCGGTGTGGCGGTGGCGTGGGCGTTGACGTGCTGGATCTGCTCGGGCACGAGCCCCGCGTCGCGCAGTGCGGCGTCGACGGCCGCCGCACAGCCCGTACCGCCGGGCGCCGGCTGGGCCACGTGGTGGCTGTCGTTGGTGACGCCCGCGCCGGTCAGCCGGCCGTGGACGCGGGCGCCGCGGGCGGCGGCGTGCGCGGCGCTCTCGACGACGAGCAGACCGGCGCCCTCCCCCATCACGAAGCCGTCCCGGTCGGCGTCGAAGGGCCGGGAGGCCCCCTTGGGATCGTCGTGGCGCAGGGAGAGGGCCTGCAGCCGCGCGAACCCGGCCAGGGCCAGCGGATGCAGCGCGGCCTCGGTGCCGCCCGCGACCACGATGTCCGCGCGGCCGTCCCGGATCATGCCGAGGGCCTGGGCGAGGGCCTCGGCACCCGAGGCGCAGGCGCTGACGGGGGCGTGCACCCCGGCCTTCGCGCCCACCATGAGCCCCACTTCGGCGGCCGGGTGGTTGGGCAGCATGACCGGGATCGTGCGCGGGCTCACCCGCCCCGCGCCCCGCGTCTGCAGGCGGTGGTTCTGCTCCAGGATGCTGGTGACGCCGCCCAGCCCCACCCCGACGACCACGGCCACCCGCGAGCCGTCCGCGGCGAGCGCCGACGGGTCGGGGAACCCCGCGTCGCGAACGGCCTCGCGGGCGGCGACGAGGGCGAACTGCGCCGAGCGGTCGCAGTGCGCCGCCTTGGCGGCCGACAGGACCGTCCCGGGGTCGACCGCGGCCGGGGCCGCGAGGTACACCTGTGCGGGCCCTTCCGGCCCACCGAAGTCGATGCGTTCGACGCCGCATACGCCGTCCAGCAGGGCCCGCCAGGTGGAGGGGACGTCGCCGCCCAGCGAGGTGGTCAGTCCCAGCCCGGTGACGACGGCGGCCCGCTCCTCGGGGGCCGGGTCGGCCGCGTGTCGTGGACTCACGCGGTGCCGCCCGCGGGGGCGGCGACGGCCTCGGCGAGGTGGGCGGCGATCTGCCGCACCGTCGTGAGCCGGTCCGCCTGCTCCTGGGGGACCTCGATCTGCCAGCGGTCCTCGATCGCGGCGACCAGTTCCAGCCGGGCCAGCGAGTCGACGCCGAGGTCGTCCCGGAGCGAGGAGTCGGGTCCGATCTCCTCCACGGCCAGGTCCTCGACCGTGGCGGCCAGCAGGTCACGCAGTTCGTCGAGCAGCTGTCGTTCGTCGGCGCTGGACGTCATGTCCGGTACCTCCTCGGTCGGTGCACGGCGCGCCCGGAGGCGGTGGGCGGGAGGACCCGTTCCCCGGGCGCGCCGGTGGTGTCCGGCGACCTGCCGGTGCACGCCGACAGGCTGTCCGGCCGTCCGGCGCGGTAAGCGCCGGGGTCGGGGGGACGGCGGAGCATCGGGAGCACGGGACGGGCTCCTGCGAGCACCCGTGTCCCCCCTTCACCTTGAAGCGCCCCGGGCCCGACCGAGGGTGGCGGGCGGCGGGCGCGTAAGGGACCGGACGGGGCGAAACGGGGCGCCGGACATCCTCAACGGACTTTGGCGGCTCTTTTAAGGCTTTCTGAAGATGACCTTCGAACGGGCGTTTCCACGCCGGTCGCGTCCTAGGCTCTCGAACACCCCCCACAGTCCCGGTGGGCGCGGTCGCGTCCACCGGGTACGGGGGCTCCGTCAGCCGACCGACAAGCCGAGGTGTCCTGCGTATGGGTTCCCGCCGAGCCGCTCGCCCGTCCCGCTCCCACGCCCGCCCGCGCGGCGGACTCCGGAACCGCGGTACCGCGCTGGCACTCGGTGCCGTCACCTTGACCGCGGGCGTCGGAATCACCCTGGCCGTCAGCGACGGCGACGACGGCGGGGCCTCCGACCGGGTCACCGCGAACGCCGCCGACCAGGCGTCGAACGCCGAGGATGCGGCGGGCGGTGCGGCACCGCTCGCCTCCGAGTCGGCGAGCCCGAGCGCCACGGCGAGCGGCTCGCCGAGCCCGAGTGCCGAGCCGAAGCGGACGCCGACGAAGTCGGCGAGCCCCACGACCAGTGCCCCCAAGGCTTCCGCGCCGGCGTCCAAGGCTCCGGTCAGGGCCACCACGAAGAGCGGCGGCGACCGGTCCGGCGGCAGCGGGTCCGGCAGCGGTTCGGGGTCGTCCAGCGGCTCGGGCTCCGGTTCGGGTTCGGGTACCGGGTCGGGGTCCGGCTCGACGGGCGGTGCCGAGGCGCAGGTCCTCGCGCTGGTCAACGAGGAGCGGGCCGCGGCGGGCTGCTCCCCGGTCACCGCGAACAGCAGGCTGACCCGGGCCGCCGACGACTACAGCGACGTCATGGCGAGCAGCGGTGTGATGTCCCACACGGGTCCCGACGGCTCCACGATGGCGAGCCGGGTCGAGGCCGCCGGCTACCAGTGGTCGGCGCTGGGCGAGAACATAGCCCAGGGCCAGGCGGACGCCGCCTCGGTGATGAAGGCCTGGATGAACAGCCCCGGCCACCGCGAGAACATACTCAACTGCTCCTTCAAGGAGCTGGGGGTCGGCGTCCACTTCGGCGACGGCGGACCCTGGTGGACGCAGGACTTCGGCACCGGCCGCTGACGCCGGTCACCGCCGCCGCCGCGTCACCGGTCACCACCGCCGAGGCGTCACCGGTCACCGCCTCCGGCCGCCCGCGCGTCCGCCAGCGCGAACGACACCGTCACCCGCGCGCCGCCCAGCGGCGCGCGGGTGATCGTCAGTTCGCCGTCCGCCGTACGGGCCGCCCGGGCCACGATGTCCAGGCCGAGCCCGGTGGAACCGCCCACGCTGACGCCCCGGGTGTGGGCCGCCCCGGGGTCCGCGACGCCCGGCCCGGCGTCGTCGACCGTGAGGCGCACGTGCCGGTCCCGGCGTTCCACGCGCACGACGAAGCGGGTGCCCTGCGGGGTGTGCCGGAAGACGTTGCCGATCAGGGCGTCGACGACGGCGGCGAGGTCGTCCTCGGGGAAGGCCACGGGGGCCGGACGCGGAGTGAGGGAGCGCTCGAACGGACGGTCCTGCTGGGCGGCGAGGACCGACCAGAAGTCCAGGCGCATGGCGACCACCTCGGCGACGTCGCACGGTTTCGCCGTGCCCGCCCCGGTCCCGGCGAGCTGTGCCGCCGCCAGGGGTGTGCGCGCCGCCGCGATGATCGAGTCCAGCTCGCGTTCGAGCTGCCCGGCGGCTTCGGTGACCCGTAGGGCGCTCGGTGTCGCGCCCATCCGGTCGGCCTCCAGGTACAGGGCGGTCAGCGGGGTGCGCAGCCGGTGCGAGAGGTCGGCGACCAGCTCGCGTTCGACGGCGAGCAGGTCGACGACCCGGTCGGCCATGGTGTTGAACGCCGCTCCGGCCTCCTGGAGCTCGGGCGGGCCGTCCGGTTCCACCCGGACCCCGAGGTCACCGGAGCCGAGGGCGAGCGAGGCGCTCTTGAGGCCCCGGGAGGAGCGCACCACCCGGGCGCCCAGCCGGTCGGCGACCAGCACCGAGCCGCCCACCAGGCCCAGGGCGAGCAGTGCCATCACACCCCAGGAGGCCGTCACCCCCCGCGTGAGGTCGGCGGCGGGCACGTAGGCCTCGACGACCGCGACCCGGTCGCCCCGCAGGACGACGGGCTGCAGGTAGGCCCAGCCGTCCGCGGTGTCCACCGCGAGCGTCTCCCGCCCCCGTACGGCCCGGTCGAGGGCCTCCTCGGGTGCGTGCGGGGTGCCGACGAAGCCGCCGTCGGGCAGCCGCACGACCAGTTGGTCGGCGGAGCCGAGTTCCGCGACGGCCTGCTGGACGTCGGCGCGGCGGGTGGTGAGGGCGAGGACCGGCGAGAGGGCCGCGGCGCGCTGCTCGGCGGCGGTGGTGACCCGGTCACGGGCCTGTTCGCGCACGAGGAGGGCGAGCGGGATGAGGAACGACAGCGCCACCATGGAGGTGACGGCCAGGGCGATCCCGGCGAGGGCACGTCTCATGGCGCGCTGACCAGCTTGATGCCGATGCCCCGCACGGTGTGGAGGTAGCGCGGCTTTCGCGGCTTCTCGCCCATTTTGCGGCGGAGTGCGGAGAGGTGGACGTCCACCGTCTGGTCCTCGACGTACGGCTGCTGCCACACCTCGGCGAGTATCCGCTGCCGCGACATGACCTGGTCGGCGTTGGCGGCGAGGTAGGCGAGCAGGTCGAACTCCCTGCGGGTGAGGGGGAGTTCCTGGCCGGCGAGGTGGGCGGTGCGCGCGGTGGGGTCGATGCGGAGGTCGGCGACCTGAAGGACGGGCGGACGCGCCGCCCGGAGGTCGGCGGGCGCGGAGCGGCGCAGCACGGCGGCGAGCCGGGCCGCGAGCTGGCCGCCCGAGAAGGGCTTGACCATGTAGTCGTCGGCGCCGGCGTTCAGCAGCCGGATCATCTCGGTCTCGTCGTCCCGGGCGGTGGCGACCAGCACCGGGACGCGGGATATGCCACGGATCATCCGCAGCACGTCGAGTCCGTCGAGGTCGGGCAGCCCGAGGTCGAGCACCACGATGTCCGGCGGGCTCTGGGTGATGTCGCGCAGCGCCTCGAAACCCTGGTGTGCGGTCTTGACCGCGTAGCCGTGTCCGGTGAGGACCTCGATCAGCGCGGCCCGGATCACAGGGTCGTCCTCGACGACAAGTACGGAGGCCATGGGCAGGCACGTTAGCCGGTCCGTCACTATGGTGTCGTGTCCCGCCTCCTTCGCTACCTGATCATCTGGCTGTCCTGCACGGCGGCCAGTGCCACGGCTGTCATCATCACGATCCACTTCGTGGTGGGGTCGACCCGGCCGACCGCGCCGGTCGCGCAGACGGCGCCGAAGGAGCTCCCGGCCCCGCCCCGGCCGACCGTGTCCAAGACCGTGACGGCGACTCCCAGCCCGTCGCCCACCAGCCGCGCGCCCAGCCCGGCCCCGTCCCGTACCAGTGCGGAGCCGCCGGAGCCGGAGGCGACGTCGACCCCCACGCCGACGCCGAGCCCCCGCACCACGGCGCCGCGGCCGTCCGGGGGCGCGGGAGCCCCGGGCTGCGAGGAGGGCGGGGCGGGGGTGTACACGGTGCCCTCCGAGGGCGGCAAGGCGACCGTGCGGTTCGGCGGTGGCGGGGTGTGCCTGATCTCGGCGGTGCCGAACCAGGGCTTCACCGTGCGTACGGAGCAGAGCGCGCCGCAGACCCTGACGGTGACCTTCGAGGCGAGCCGTCACCGCTCGGAGATCACCGCCACGACGCAGCCGCAGAGCCGGGCCGACGTCCGCGAGGTGTCGTGGTGACGTTCCTCACCCGCACCCTCCCCTCGGTCACGGTCACGGCGTGGCGCAGGCGGCCCCGTTCAGGCTGAACGCGGTCGGAGCGGTGTTGGTGGCGCCCTTCTGTGCGGTGAAGCCGAGGGTGACCGTGCCGCCGGCCGGGATGGTGGCGGTGTAGGAGGCGGGGGCGACGCTGACCGCGCCGGCCTCCTGGGTGGCGGTGCCGCCCCACATGTTCGTGACGGTCTGGCCGTCCGCGTAGGCGAAGGCGAGTGTCCAGGGAGCGATGGCGGCGCTTGCGGTGTTGCGGACGGTGATCTCGCCCTGGAAGCCGCCGGGCCACTCGCCCACGACGCGGTAGCCGACGGAACAGGTGCCGCCGGGGGTGCCGCCGCCCTCGTCGGTGGTGACCTCCACGGTGGCGGAGGGCGCGGACCGGTTGCCCGCCGCGTCGCGGGCCCGGACGGCGAAGGTGTAGGTGGTGGCGGCGGTGAGTCCGGTCACGGTGGCGGTGGTGGTGGCCGAGGCGGCCACCGTGGTCGCGGTGCCGTCGCCGACCAGGACGACGTCGTACCCGGTGACCGCGGTGTCGTCGGTGGCGGCCGTCCAGCCGAGGGTGACGGAGGTGTCCGTGACGGCGGTGGCGCTCGGGGTGCCGGGTGCCGTCGGTGCCTCGGTGTCGTCCGGGGCCCCGCCGCCGTAGACGGTGGCCTCCTCGGAGGTCTGGGCGATGCCGTCGACGCCGTGGAAGACGCGTTCGCCCCAGCCGCTGAGCCTGCTCGGGTCGAAGTCGAGCGCCAGGTCCAGGATCGGGTCGGTGTTGCCGCTCCACGACCAGGCGAGGTAGCCGAGGCCGAGCTGCTCGGCGGTGGCCATCATGGTGTCCTCGTCCGGGTCGCCGTACTGGTCGGCGGGGCCGCCGAACTCGCCGATGAGGATGGGCAGTTTCGCGTCGACGAAGGCGTTGAGGTAATCGGTGATCTCCTGGGCGGTGTCGAAGACGCTGTACATGTGGATGGAGAAGATCAGGTTGCCGGTGGGGTCGGCGTCGTGGACGGACCGCGCGTTGGCACGCATGACGCCCTGCCAGTCCTGGCCCCAGTTGGGGGCGTCCACCATGATCGTGTGCTGGAGCCCGGCCGCGCGCAGCTTCTTTACGGCCGCGACGGTCGGCTCGGTCCAGCCGGCCGGGTCGGTGTTGCCCCAGGGCTCGTTGCCGATGTTGACGATGACGTAGTCCTCCTGGCCGGCCAGGACGTCCTTGAGGCCGATCCAGTAGTCGGCGGCATGGTCGAGGGTGCCGGCCGCGGTGTCCTCGCCGTAGCCGGTGGTGTCGTGCACCTCCAGTACGCAGATGAGCCGGTTGGCCTTGCACCGCTCGATGACGGCGGCGACGTCCGCGGGGCCGTTCTCGCTCCAGCGGTGCCCGTCGGAGAGGACGACCCGGACACTGTTGGCGCCCAGCGCCTTGACGTCCGCCAGCGACTGCGTCTCGCCCGGGTACCAGGTGTGGGCGTGGTTGACCCCGCGCATGACGAAGTCGTTGCCGTTGCCCTCCAGCAGCCGGCCGTCACTGATGTGCAGGCCGGCCGCCTGCGCGCCGGCCGACGGGACTGCGGCGGACCGTACCGCGGGTGGCTGGGCCAGGGCCGCGCCCGGGCAGAGGGCGCCGACGACGACCAGCCCGATCAGCGCGGCCAGTCCGGTCAGCAGGCGGGCCGGGAGGGTTCTCGGTGTATCGCGTCTCGCTGGGCGCACGGCGACTCCAGGGGCTGAGTAAGGCGGACACGGGGAACGGCGAGCGCGTGGGAGCGCTCCCACATCGACCCCATGAAACTCATTACGCCGCGTACACGTCAAGACAATCGACAGAAAACGCTTGCCGTCCGGGGCGCGCCACCGTCGCCGCATGCGGTCAAGTGACCGATGTGTCCGGCCCCGTACCGGACGACAGTGGGTGCCGCCTCCCCCCTCCCGTCCCGCGGAAGGAACCGCTGTCATGAGTGGCGACCACCAAGGTGTGCAGACACCGCACACGGACTCGCACGTGCTTCCCCTTCTCCCCCTGAACCTCACTCGCGTGGTGGGCACCCTCGAGTGGGCGGACGTACGGGCCGAGTTCCAGTACGACCCCGACGCTCCGCTGCTGGTCACCCTCACATTCGTGCTGGAGGACGGTCCGCGGATCGTCTGGCACGTCGGCCGCGACCTGCTGCACGAGGGGCTGCACACCCTGATTGGCATCGGCGACATCCAGGTGTGGCCCGAGTGTCTGGCCGAGCAGGAGTCCGCGTGGCTGCAGATCTCCTCGTACGGCGCCACCGCCCTCTTCCAGCTGCCCGTGCCGCCGCTGGCGGAGTGGCTCGCGTCCACCTACCGGCTGGTCCCGGCCGGTACGGAGCAGTCCCGGCTCGGTACGGACGCGTTCCTCGCCGGTCTGTTCGGCGGCCCCGAGCCGTCGGCGGGCTGAACCGCCGGCGCATCGGTCATGTGACCACCGATGCGCCGGACGAACCGCACCGGCGAAGGTCGAATCCTCCCCTCCCTGGCGGGGAGGGGATTCCTGGCCCGGGCCGCGCCTTCGCCCGCGGCCGCTTCGCCGTCCGGCAGCCCCTTGACGCGTGGTCAGCCGCGGTGGTGGGACGGACGTCCCTCGGCGGACACCTCGTCGGCGTAGACCAGCGCCGTCTTGTGGCTGTACTGGATGGTGTACATCTTCTTGGCGCCGACGACGACCGCGCCGCCGGAGGGGAAGAAGTCGTCGGTCGGGGCAGCGGCCGACGTCGCCACGTAGGCCTGGCCGGCGGGGACGCCGTACATGCTCAGCGGAGCCTGGGTCGACGGCGAGAGACCGGCCGGATACTCGGCGGCGTCCGGGTAGTTGGTGCCGTAGACCTTCAGTGCCCGGGAACCGGCGGGCCGCACGATCGTGACGCCGCGGGCCGGGACGGTGTCGCGGCCGTGCGGGTTGTGGAACCACACCTTGCTGCCGCTGTACCAGATCGCGGTCCAGTCGCCCTTCCGGCCGGCGACGACGAACTGCTGGCCGGCCTGGGCGGTGGCGCCCCAGTCGCTGATCCGGTCGGTGCCGGGGGCGTCCGGGTGGATCGTCTGCTCCCCGAAGAGCGGCGCGTCGGGGTGCGGCTCGGTGCGCAGGCGAACGAAGTTCGACGCCCGGCGCACGGTGGTGCACTCCTCGGTGGCGCCGCTGCCGTCGTCCTCGGGACACAGCTCCATCGTCTGCTCGTTCCGCGCGAAGCCCGGCGCGATGGTCACGGCGGAGCCGACGGGACCGACGCCGTGCCGCCCCTTGACGGGCGCGCCCACCAGGGCCATGAAGTGCTCCCAGTTCCACGACGGTCCGGGGTCCCAGTGCTGGTCGTGGATGAACCGGTCCGCCGGGGCCAGGACGTTGTCGTGGCCGACGATGTGCTGCCGGTCGAGCGGGATGTCGTACCGCGCGGCCAGGTACTTCACCAGTTCCGCCGTGGCACGGTACTGCGACTCCGTGTACCAGGTCGCACCGTGCGCGGCGTAGCCCTCGTTCTCGATGCCGATCGAGTGCAGGTTGGTGGAGTAGTTGCCCGCGTGGAAGCCCAGGTCCTTGGTGGGCACCATCTGGGTCACGGCGCCGTCCGCGGACCGCACCACGTAGTGGGCGGCGGTGCTGCTCGCCGGGTCCTGGAAGGTGGCGATGGCCGACTCGTAGGGCGACTCGGTGTCGTGGATGACGATCCGGTCGATCCGGATGCCGTTGGCGGGCCGGTCGGACACCTGGCCGTTGCCCGGGGCGGCCGGGACGAACGCGCAGTCCAGAGTGGGCGGGCACTCGGCGTCCGGCACCGGGGCGGCGGGCAGTCCGAGCCTGTTCACCTGGGAGACGTCCGGGCTGATCCCGCTGTCCGCGGCGAGCCGCACGCGCTGGCCGTCGGACGTCTTGCGGACGACACCCTTCTTCATGGTGGCGAACACGCGGTCGGCGAACGCGGTCGCGCCCTGGCGCACCGTGGACTGGCTGTAGCGGGCGACCGCCGCGTACCAGTCGTCGGGATCGTCGGAGGTCTCCCCGTTCAACTCCTTCTGATAAGAGGCCAGTAGCGCCGCACCGCCACGGATGTTCGCCGACGGGTCGGTCCGCAGCCGCTCGGCCGGCAGGCCCGTCAGCTCCGCCGCGGTCCGCAGGGTGTGCTTGGCCTCGCCCTTCGCCAGTTCCTCGGCCCCCGCGCGTCCGGCCGTGCCCGCGGCACCTCCGTCGATCATCTCCGGGGTGACGTCGGTCAGATGCATGGGCCCGAAGCCGCCCGAGGCGCTGTGCCGCCCGGGGTGGGTGTCCCACGCCGTCTGCTGGTGGGCGACGGCGAGCAGCACCTCCTGGGGCACGTCGTACTCGGCCGCCGCTGCCGCGAAGTCCTGCTGCAGCGCGGTGTCGGTCGTGGAGTCACCCTGCGTCGCCTGCGCCACCACCGGTACGGCGATGGCACCCGCCACCGCCACGGCCGCCGCGCCGAGCACCACGGGCCGCCGTCGCAGTGCGTGCTTCGGGCGTGAGTCCGTGTCTCTGCTCATCAACTTCTCGATTCTGGGCGAGGGGGGTCGCACCGGCGTCGGCTGCTCGCTCGTCGCCGCCGGATCCGGTCGGTGCGCCTTGAACGCAGCAGACGATATAACGAACGATCACAACGTTGTGCCGGGGGTGATCAGATCCGGCCGCGTCGCCCGCGTCCGGTGATTCAGCCGTGTCGAAGAAATTCGACAGGTCAAACCTGTCACATCCCACCGACCTGCTGTGTCTATGAAGCGGATGCGATGGAAGCACCGTGTCGTTCAGTGGGAAGAATTCCTTACATTCCGTACATCTCTGTCCCGGAACAGCGCTGCCCGCGGAAACACCGTGTGGACGCACCGCCGAACGGCTTCCCCCTCGGAGGAACGGAGACCACAGGACATGCACCTCAAGCCGTCGCCCGCGAAGAGCACTCTCGACGAGGCCGTTTCCGTCTTCGTGGAGCTCCGTCCGCGCCTGTTCGGCATCGCGTACCGTGTGCTCGGCAGCGTGGTGGAGGCCGAGGACGTGGTTCAGGAGGTCTGGCTGCGCTGGCAGAAGACCGACCGCTCGGTGGTCAACAGCCCGGTGGCCTTCCTGTCGAGCACCACCACGCGGCTGGCCCTCAACGTGGCGCAGTCCGCCCGGGTCCGCCGCGAGACCTACATAGGCCCGTGGCTGCCCGAGCCGGTCGACACGGGCGACGACCCCGAACTGAGCGCGGAACGCGCGCAGGAGCTGGCGGTGGCTCTGCTCCTGGTCCTGGAGAAGCTGCCCCCCACCGAACGGGCGGCGTACGTCCTGCGCGAGGCGTTCGACTACGCCTACGCCGACATCGCGGCCATCCTCGGACTCAGCCCGGTCAACGTCCGGAAGATCGTCAGCAGGGCCCGCAAGCACCTTCTCGCCGCACCGCGGACGACCGTGGTGGCGACGGAGCACCGCCGGCTCCTGGACGCCTTCCTCTCGGCCGCCAGGACGGGCGACCTCGTCACGCTGGAGGCGGTTCTCGTACCGGACCGCGTCGCACCGTCCGCAGGGGACGGCGCCGGGCAGCCGCCGCACACCGTCGCCCCGCCTCCCGCGCGCACCGGCCGAAGTCCGGTGCGCGCCGCGTTCGCCGAGTCGTGTTCCGGCGCCGTGTGAGGGGTCAAGGGGCCGTGGTGCGGGGCTGGTTCCAGGAGCGGAGTTTGTCGGGATTGAGGACGACCCAGACCTGTGCGACCCGGTGTTCGGAGGTGTCGAGGCTGATGACGGCCACCACCTGCTGGAGGTAGCGCACCACGAGACCGGTCCGCCCGTTGACGGACTGGGCCCGCAGAACGGTGCGCGCGTGTCCCCGCAGCAGGCCCAGCAGGCTGCGGGCGACCTGCTCACGGCCGTGCACCGGCTTGATCAGGGCCCGGACCTTGCCGCCACCGTCGAAGAACGCCGTGATGTCGGGCGCCATCAGGGACACCAGGAGTCCCTCGTCCTGCGTCGCACAGGCCCGGCGGACCCCCCGGGCCACCGCGTCGTGCTCCTCGGTGGTCGTGGGCCGTACGCGGTGGGCCGACAGGCTGTTCCGGGCCCGGACGGTCAGTTCCGCCACCTCCGGCTCCGACTGCCCCACGACGTCCGCGACGGCACCGGGCGCCATCCCGAAGACCCCGTTGAGCACGAACGCCGCCCGCTCTGCCGGCGAGAGCGAGTCGAGCGCGTCGAGCAGGACCGCGCTGAGCTCCTCCTCCAGCGGGCCGCGTGCCGCGTCCGCCGTGCCGTCGCCCTCGGCGACGGCCTCCTGGTCGGGCAGGGCCAGCCGCGCCAGGCAGATTCCGCCCACCACCTTCGCGAGCCACGCACGCGGAGCGGAGATCCGCGCCCGTTCGGCGTCGGACAGCCCGTACCACTGCCGGTATGTCTCGTCGATCACACTCTCGGCCGCCCCGCTGCTGCCCAGCATCCAGTAGGCGACGTCGAGCAGGTGCTTCCGCTCGTCGAGCAACTCCGAGATCGGCACCGCGTCGTCGGCACGGTCCATACGACTTCCCTCCTCTCGCCCGGCACCGCGTCACACGGTGACCGTGGCAGTCGTCCCGGGCGGCTGGTCGGAGCCCGGCGGCCGCCCGTCCTCCCCCTGCGCCGACTCAGGAGCCAGGGTGTCGTTTGGATCTTGCCGGGGTCGCCCACAAGGCGCCGTCGCTCGGAGCCGGCCTGATCCAAACGACACCCCCTAGACCGGACCGGGGAAGATGTTGTGACATCCCGTTCGCGGTGCCCGCAGGGACGGCCCTACGCCTCTTCGTCGACCCAGCTCATGAGCTTGCGCAGCTCCTTGCCGGTGGTCTCCAGGAGGTGCTCGGAGTCCTGCTTCTTGTACTCGTTGTACTTCTTCAGACCGCCGTGGTACTCGTCCATCCAGTTCTTGGCGAAGGTGCCGTCCTGGATCTCGCCGAGGACCTTCTTCATCTCGGCCTTGGTGGCGTCGGTGATGATCCGCGGGCCGGTGACGTAGTCGCCCCACTCGGCGGTCTCGGAGATCGACCAGCGCATCTTCTCCAGGCCGCCCTCGTACATGAGGTCCACGATCAGCTTCAGCTCGTGCAGGCACTCGAAGTACGCGATCTCCGGCTGGTAACCGGCCTCGGTCAGCGTCTCGAAGCCCGCCTTGACCAGCGCCGTGGTACCGCCGGCCAGGACGGCCTGCTCGCCGAACAGATCGGTCTCCGTCTCCTCGGTGAACGTGGTCCCGATGACGCCGGCGCGGGTGCCGCCGATGCCCTTGGCGTAGGACAGGGCCAGCGCCAGGCCGTTGCCGGAGGCGTCCTGCTCGACCGCCACGAGACACGGCACGCCGCGGCCCTCCTCGTACTGCCGGCGCACCAGGTGGCCCGGGCCCTTGGGGGCGACCATGCAGACGTCCACGCCGGCCGGGGGCTTGATGAAGCCGTAGCGGATGTTCAGGCCGTGGCCGAAGAACAGCGCGTCGCCGTCCTTGAGGTTCGGGGCGATGTCCTTCTCGTAGACCTCGGCCTGGATCGGGTCCGGGACCAGGATCATGATGACGTCGGCCTCGGCGGCGGCCTCCGCGACGGTCACCACGCGCAGGCCCTGCTCCTCGGCCTTGGCCCGGGACTTGGAGCCCTCGTGCAGACCGACGCGCACGTCGACACCGGAGTCGCGCAGCGACAGGGCGTGGGCGTGGCCCTGGCTCCCGTACCCGATGACCGCGACCCTGCGGCCCTGGATGATGGACAGGTCGGCGTCGGCGTCGTAGAACAGCTCGGCCATGATGCACCTTTCACAGTAGAAACACTCTTGGACAGCATGTGCCATCCGTGAGAGCGAAACACTATGCCACAGGACGACCGGTCCCGGACGGCCTGCCACCGCGGCGCCGCTGTCACAAACCCGCTGGCTGCCCGGTCAGTTGACCGGTGGCGTGCGTGACGCCCGCGCGCGCCTGTCCAACGAGGAAGGGACCAGGCATGTCCACAGCTCGCGATCGCCGAGACGTCCATACCGACCCTGCCGGCGCGAAGGTCTCCCTGGCGGCCGAAGCGGCCCTGCTCGAGGCACGCCTGGGCATGCTGAGCGAGGCACTCCGCGACATCGACGTGCGGATCGGGATGGTTTCGGACAGTCTGCACAAGCTGCGTCACTCGGTGTCCGACCCGGGCGACGAAGGGCACGACCTCTCGTAGACACGGCGTTCCTCTCACTCTCCCGCACCGTGTGCGTGTAAAGCCTGTACTCCCCCACGGGCCCGCATATGATGTGAAGGGGACCACTCCGGTGTCCGGTCGAGGGTGAGAGGAACACATGGTCTCCGTACCCCGCTCAGCACACGAAGCACACGAAGTGCACCCAGTGCACGAAGCCCGTCCGGCGCACTCGGCGCACAACGCCGAGACGGCGGCCGAACGCCTCCAGGACGACCTGGCCCGCCTCGAGATCCAGAAGCAGGCCCTGGAGCGGGAGCTGGCCGCGGTGACGGCGCATCGCGCGTCCGTCCAGCGAGCCCTGGGCGCCCTGAACGTCCTGATGCCGGACCCCGTGCCGCGGCCCGCCGCGCCCTCCGCCGCGCCCCCGCCGGGCCCGAAGCCCTACGGCAGGCTCACCGAGCAGATCCTCGCGTACTTCACCGACGTGGGCGACGTGGACGTACGCGCCCGCGACGTGGCCGCGGCACTCGGCCGCGACACCGACAGCGGAACCATCAACGCGGTCCGCAGCACGCTCGACCGCCTCGTCGGCACCTCCCGCATCCACCGGACGGGCCGCGGTCTGTACCGCGCCGGTCCCGGGTGAACTCCGGTCAGCCCCACGTACCCAGGATCACCGCGACGGCGAGTCCCATCGCCGCGGTGATCAGCGCCATCCCGATCATCGTCCCGCGCAGCCACCGCCCGAACCGGCCGCGGTGCTGCTCCTCGAGGGTGCTGATGCTGTCCGCGATGTGGTCCGTGACCATGTGGGCGACGTGGACCTGCTCGTCGAGATACCACTGTTCGATGCCGGACTTCTGTTCCTCGGTCAGCCCGGGTGCCCGGGAGGTGAACTCGGCCACGCGCCGGCGCGCTGCTCGAAGGTGGGCGTCCCGGTAGAGGAAGGTCTCTATGTCGCTCAGGCCGCGCGCGGCCTCCTTGCTGGCGTCCATGGTGTGCTCCAAGAGGGAAGCGGGGGAACCCGTGCGGTCGCGCCCGCTGTCGGCCGACGCCGTCCGCACACCACATGGACCGCGCAACCCGCCCGGTTGTGACATACGGCCGAGAACCGGCATTTCCCCGGCGGGCACGTCGAACGCGTCGGTCAGGTCGCGGGCGAAGGAGGCCGCCCGCGGCCGGTCATGTGGCGCTCGCCCTCGACGGGGTGTTCCCCCCGACCACGAGCCCGACCGCCGTTCGTCACGCGTCCCGGGCGGCGCCCTCGTCCGTCACGTGGTCGCCGATGCCGTCGGTGCGGGCCGCCGACAGCACGGCCGGGAGCAGCCCGGGGAATCGGGTGTCGAGGTTCTCCCGGCGCAGGGTGACGAAGCAGCGCGTGCCCTCCTGCCGGGTCTCGGTGACGCCCGCCTCGCGCAGCACCTTGAGGTGGTGGCTGAGGGTCGACTTGGCGACGGGAGCACGCAGTTCGCCCCAGCCGTGCTCGTTGCCGTCCGCGAGCACGCGGACGATCCCCAGCCGGGTCGGGTCGCTCAGCGCGCCCAGCAGGCGGGGCAGGGAGGTGTCGGCGGCAACCGTGGAGGACGAGGGGGCGGGCATGACCGCCAGGCTACCGTCCACGCGGCGCGAGGGGCCCTGTCACACATCCGCGGGCTGTCCTGTCAGTAGGGCGTAACCACCTTCTCGACCAGGAGATCGACATGGAACCGCGGCTCAACTTCTTCGGCAACGCCTACGCGGGCAAGATCCTCAAGCACATCAACTCGGCGGCCAAGGTCGCCTCGGAGTCGGGGGTGCCCACGGCGACCCAGGAGCTCGTGAAGATCCGCGTCAGCCAGATCAACGGCTGCGGCTTCTGCACCGACATGCACACCAAGGACGCCACCGCCGCGGGCGAGACCCAGCAGCGGCTCAACCTGGTCGCCGCCTGGCGGGAGGCCACGGTCTACACCGAGGCCGAGCGGGCCGCGCTGGAGCTGGCCGAGCAGGGCACCCGGATCGCGGACGCGGCGGGCGGCGTCCCCGACGAGGTCTGGGCGGACGCGGCCAAGCACTTCGACGAGGAGCAGCTCGTCTCGCTGCTCTCGCTCGTCGCGATCATGAACGCGTACAACCGCGTCAACGTGATCAACCAGCAGCCGGCCGGCAGCTACCAGCCCGGTCAGTTCGGCTGACGCCGCCGCCCGGTCCGGCCGGGCGTCCACGGTCCGCCTCCGCGCCACCCCGGCCTCCGGCGCGGAGGCGGACTTCGCACACCGTGTTACCTGACACTCCGACGTTCCATGAGACAGTGTCAAACGTCTGGTACGTTGTTCGATGTTCAACGAACATCGAACTTCCTAGGGGAATCCATGCCCAGCTCCACCCAGCAGCACTTCTCGGACCACGTCGCCATCGTCACCGGGGCGGGATCCGGCATCGGCCGTGCCACGACCGTGGCCCTCGCCGAGGCGGGTGCCCGCGTCCTCGGCGTCGGCCGACGCAAGGACGCCCTGGCGGAGACCGCCCGCCTCCACCCCGAAATCGCCACGCTGCCGCTCGACCTCCGGGACGAGGACGCCGCGGGCAAGGTCGTCGCCACCGCCGTGGAACGGTGGGGCCGCATCGACCTGCTGGTCAACAACGCCGGTGCACTGGCGCTGATGCCCCTGGCGGAGACGGACGCCTCCGTGATCGGCGATCTCTTCCGGGTCAACGTGACGGCGCCCAGCCTGCTCGCCCACGCGGCCCTGCCGCATCTGAAGCGGTCCTCCGGGTCCATCGTCAACGTCTCCAGCACCTACGGCCACCGGCCGCTGGCGGGCGGCGCGCACTACGCCGCGACGAAGAGCGCGCTGGAGCAGCTGACCCGGAGCTGGGCACTCGAACTCGCCGCCGAGGGTGTACGGGTGAACGCGGTCGCTCCCGGACCCACCGAGACGAACGTGATGGCGGCGGCCGGACTCCCCGAAGAGGTGATCCGGGAGGTGCGCGCCTCGGAGCGCGAGCGCATCCCGGCCGGCCGGATCGGCCTGCCCGAGGACGTCGCCGACTGGATCCTGCGGATCGCCGACCCGCGGGGAGCACACCTGACCGGGCAGGTGCTCACGGTCGACGGAGGACTCGAACTCTCCTGACCGCCCACCACACCCACTGTGCACGGACCGGCCGCCGGGAGTCCCGGACCGCCGAAGCCACCGTGCGGAAGGACACCTTTCCATGTCGAACGCACAGCCTGCCGTGCCGTACGGGACGCCGAGCATCCTGGACGCCGGTCCCTCGGACGGGGTCGATCCGGACGAGTTCGTCCGGGCGGCCATGCACTGGCACTTCGACCCGTCGACCGGGTCGCCGTACTGGCTGGAACGCGCCGGGCAGCTCGGCTTCGACCCGCGGCGCGACGTCAGGACCGTGGCGGACCTGGCGCTCTTCCCCGATCTGACGCACGAGCTGCGGGACGTGCGGGTGACGGACCTGGTCCCCCGCGGATACGGATCCGCGGCCCGGCTGCTGAACGTCTTCGACAGTGGCGGAACGACCGGAGCGCCCAAACGGGTCGTCCAGCTGGAGGACTGGATGCGGCGCGGCACGGAGCAGGTCGACGCGCGGCTCCGGGCGCACGGGGTACCCGTCGGCGCCCACTGGCTGACCGTCGCGCCCACCGGTCCGCACCTGGTCGGCGACGTGCTCCAGCGCGCGGCGGCCGCGCTCGGCGCACCGGGGCTGAGCATCGACATGGACCCCCGGTGGGTACGGAAGCTGGTCGCCGGGGGCCGGGCCGACGAGGCGGAGGCCTACACCGACCACCTCGTCGAGCAGTGCCGGCGCGTGCTGGTCGGCCAGGACATCGGTGTCCTCGCGGCCACCACCCCGCTCCTGGAGCGGTTCGCCCGCGAGGACGACCTGCTGGAGATCATCAACAGCAGGGTCGACACGATCGTGTGGGGCGGTACGCACATGGATCCCGACACCCGTGAGCTGCTGAGCACCGAGGTCTTCCCCGACGTGCGGCTGATCGGCATGTACGGCAACACGATGATGCTCACCGCCCTGATCGAACGGGTCGGCCTCACGGCGTCCGAGCCCTGCGTGTTCGACCCGGTCTCCCCCTACGTCTTCCTCTCGGTGGTGGATCCGGTCACCGGGGAGCGGGTGGCGGCCGGCGAGCGGGGCCGGGTCGTGGTGAGCCACGTCAGCCGGTCGATGCTCATCCCGAACAACGCCGAGCGGGACACCGCGCTGCGGGTCTCCCCCGCCGGGGACCAGGCGGGGGACGCCGTCGCGGACGTCGCCCCGGTGCCCGCGGTCGAGGGCACGGCAGTGATCGAGGGGGTCTACTGATGGCGGTCGCCGAGGTACCGCGAGAGCCGTCCGCGGCGGTGTCCGACGTCGTGCACCTGGACGCGCTGGGCCCCCGGGGCTCCTACCGGACGCGCGCCGCGGCCCGGATCACCGACGTGACGGGCACCGAGGCGGCCCGGCTGAGTCTCGTGCCGCCGGTGTACGTCGGACGGGCCCTGGCCGCCCTGCGCGAGGCCGGGCCGGTGCCCGCGGCCGACCTGGACGGCCTGCTCGCCGCGGGCGCCGACGCCTTCGCCTCGGGCACCGCCGGGGGCCTGGACGTGCGGGAGTACGAGCGGCTCGTGAGCCGGGTCTCGGGCACCCCGGCGTCGGTGGTGCGCACCGCGACGCGGGAGACGGCCCGCTTCGTGCGCCGGGCCCGGTCGTCCGCCGGGCAGGGCGGACCGCGCGGCACGGTCGCCGACTGGCGCGATCCGTCCCTGCACGGGGGCGGCGCCGTCTGGGCACGCCGGGGCGACGTGTTCGCCGTCAACGCGTCCGGCAACCACCCCGGCGTCCACCGGCTGTGGCTGGAGGCGCTGGCGCTGGGCTACCGCGTCGCCGTCCGCCCCTCCCGGCGCGAGCCGTTCACCCCGCACCGGCTGGTCGCGGCGCTGCGCGGGGCCGGGGTGCGCGAGGACCGGCTCGTCCTGCTGCCCACCGACCACGCCGTCGCCGACACCCTGGTGCGCGGCGCCGACCGCGCCGTGGTGTATGGCGGCGACGACGTGGTCGCCCGGTACGCGCACGACCCGAGGGTGCTTCCGCAGGGGCCGGGCCGGACGAAGATCCTCGTCACCGCGGACACGGACTGGCGCGAGCACCTCGACGTGATCGTCGCCTCGGTGGCCGGCGAGGGGGGCACCGCGTGCGTCAACACGACCGCGGTGCTCGTGGAGGGCGACCCCGCTCCCCTCGCCGAGGCCCTCGCGGCCCGTCTTTCCGCGCTGCCCAGCCTGCCCCCGCGGGACGAGCGCGCGGTACTGCCGGTCCAGCCGCTGGAGCGGGCCCGCGCCCTCGACTCGTACCTGCGCGGCGTGGCCGAGGGCACCCGTGCGCTGCTCGGCGGCGACGGGATCGCGGACGACCTCGGGGACGGCAGTGCGGTGCTGCGCCCGGCCGTCCACCTGGTGGGCCGGGCCGACGCCCCGCAGATGCGGACCGAACTCCCCTTCCCCTGCGTGTGGGTGGCGCCGTGGAGCCGGGCGGACGGCATCGGTCCGCTGCGCGACACGCTGGTCCTGTCGGCGCTGACGCGCGACGGCGCGCTGGTCGACCGCCTGCTGGCGGAACCCACCGTCGCCAACGTGTACCTCGGCGGCCACCGTCCGACCCACTGGATGGCACCGGGTGTGCCCCACGACAGCTATCTGTCGGACTTCCTGATGCGTTCGAAGGCCGTCGCCGGCGCCCTGTGACGCCCCTCCCGGGCGCTCAGTGGGGCATCAGGAGCATCACGGCCGTGCCCAGGGCCATCGAGCCGTCCCAGAAGTGACCGTAGGGATGTCCGACGGGTCCGGGGGCGAGGACTGCGGTGTGGGCCGGGGCGGTACGCCGAGCCCGGCCCAGGCCGGGCATGTCCCGGGTCAGCGACCACAGCGCGTACGCCAGCAGCCACAGCGCCAGCGCCCCGCCGAGCGTGTCGGCGAGCACCACGCCGCCGGCGGCGTGGCCCCCGGCGGCGTGGTGCGGCGCCGGGGGCCCGCCGGCCAGTGCCTCGTGGTGCGAGCCCGCCATGGAGTGGTTCATCCACGCCATCGCGGCCATGCCGCCCGCGTACGGCAGCCGCCCGGCGACCGCGCCCGGCCAGCTGCCGGGGGGCCGGCCGACCGCCGCGGTCAGCGGAAACCACAGCGCGGCGGCCGAGAAGAAGAGCGTCTGCGGCGACTCCGGCAGCGCACGGCCCCAGCTCCACGGCATCACCGCCATGGCCAGGGCCATGACGGTGTGCAGGAGATGGTCGACCCGCTCGGTCCATCCCACGCTCCGGGACGGGACGAGCTGCCGGAGCCCGTGGCCGGCCGCGGCCGCGAACAGGACGGTCAGCAGGCCGAAGACGGTGTCCGCGGGACTCATGACGGTCATGTCTCGACCGGTCCCTCGGGACGCCGGCGGTTCAGGCGGCGGGCCGGGGAGCGCGCAGGTGCTTGCGCTGCGCCAGTTCCTCCTCGTCGACGAGTTCGAGCATGGGCTTGCCCGGCGCGCACATCATGGTCACCACGAAGCGGGTGTGCGCGTCCGCCAGGGCGTTGCCGTCCTGGTAGTGGATCACGTCGCCGCCGGGCTCCCAGAACGTACCGCCGGCCTCCACGACGCGCTCGGGCTCGCCCTCGAGCTCGAAGCGCACCGCCCCCTCGATGACGTAGCCGAACGCCGGGCCCGAGTGGCGGTGCGGAGGGGTTCCCGGGTCGCCGGGCTCCCAGTCGACCTGGATGGTCATCGCCGACGCGCCCTCCGGGACGGTGATCGGCGAGGCGTCCTGCAGCATCCTGGCCGCGGTCGTCCAGCCGGGCGCCTCCCCGTGGTCGCCGGTTCCGTGCGTGTGCGCTGCGTGGTTCTCGGACACTGTGTTGCACCTTCCGTGGGTTCCACAACCGTTGGTGATTCGCCCTGTTGACCGGGGACCGGGGAGATCTGTGACACCGGCGATCACGTTCCGCGGTGTCACACCGACGGCACCAGCGCGGTCGTACCTGTCGTGAGCGGCTGATTCCGCCTTCTCCGCCACAAACGCACCAGCGGGGTCGCCGGCCCCCGACGGGAGGAGACCCGAAATGAGAGTCGTCGTCGTAGGAGCCACCGGGCTGATCGGCTCCCGGACCGTCGCCAGGCTCCGGGACCACGGCGTGGAAGCCGTTCCCGTGTCACGCGCCACGGGAGTCGACGTCACCACCGGAGAGGGGCTCGACGAGGCGCTGCGGGGCGTCGAGGTGGTCGTGGACGTCACCGACGCGCCGTCCCGCGCCGAGCGGGCGAGTGTCGACTTCTTCGACACCGCGGCCGGCCGTCTCCTGCCGGCCGCCGCCGCGGCGGGCGCCGAACACTACCTGGCGCTGTCCGTGGTGGGCACCGACCGCGTACCGGGCGGCTACTTCCGCGCGAAGGCCCTCCAGGAGCAGCGGGTGCGGCGCTCGCCGATCCCGCACTCCGTCGTGCGTGCCACGCCGTTCTACGAGTCCGTGGACGCGCTGTCGCGTTCGACCGTGTACGCGGACGGCGTCCATGTGGCGCCCGCGCTGGTGCGACCGGTGTCGACGGCCGACGTCGCCGCCGCGGTCGCCCACGCCGCCGTCGGAGTCCCCCTGTTCGGCGTCCTGGAGGTCGCCGGACCCGAGCAGTTCCGGCTGGACGAACTCACCGCGAAGGTCCAGGCGGCGAACGGTGATCCACGCGGTGTGATCACCGACCCGAACGCCCCTTTCTTCGGTGCGGTGCCGGACGAGCGGGCGCTGCTCCCCGGGACCGACGCGCACCTGGGCCGCACCACCCTCGACCAGTGGCTCGCCCAGCGGTGACCGCTGCCCCACTCCCTACGACATGGCAGGAAGGCCGTCATGAGTGAGCTCGACCAGCTGCCCGACCGCGACTTCGAGGAGACCGCCGAGTGGCAGGCCTCGCTCGATGCCGTCGTGCGCAACGCGGGACCCGACCGGGCGGGGTACCTGCTCCGGCGGGTCCACGAGTACGCGGCACGCTCCGGGGTGCACCTGCCCGGACTGCTGTCCACTGACTACATCAACACCATTCCGGCGTCGTCCCAGCCGCACTTCGACGGCGACCTCGCCATGGAGGCCAGGATCACCGCCCTGAACCGGTGGAACGCGGCGGCCATGGTGACGCGCGGCTCCCGCCTGGGGCTCGGCGGTCACATCGCCACGTACGCGTCGGCCGCCTGGCTCTACGAGATCGGGTTCAACCACTTCTTCAAGGGCAAGGACGGGGACGGCTCCGGCGACCAGCTGTTCGTACAGGGGCACGCCTCGCCGGGGATCTACGCCCGGGTGTTCCTCGAAGGACGGCTGTCGGAGGAGCAGTTGGACGCCTTCCGGCGCGAGGCGGACGGCCACGGTCTGCCGTCCTACCCGCACCCGCGGCGGCTGCCGTGGCTGTGGGAGTTCCCCACGGTGTCCATGGGGCTCGGCCCGCTCGCCGCCGTCTACCAGGCCCGCTTCAACCGCTACCTGCACGCCCGGGGCATCAAGGACACCTCGGGGTCGCGGGTGTGGGCCTTCCTCGGCGACGGGGAGATGGACGAGCCCGAGTCGATGGCCGCGCTGTCGCTGGCCGCCCGGGAGCGGCTCGACAACCTCACCTTCGTCGTGAACTGCAACCTCCAGCGCCTGGACGGTCCCGTCCGGTCGAACTCGAAGATCGTGCAGGAGCTCGAGGCACGGTTCCGGGGCGCGGGCTGGAACGTGGTGAAGTCCCTGTGGGGCGAGGCGTGGGACCCGCTGATCGGGCACGACACCACCGGTGCCCTCGTCCACCGCCTCGGTGAGGTGCCCGACGCCCAGATGCAGACGTACGCCGCGCGCGACGCCGCGTACGTCCGCAAGGACTTCTTCACCGGCGACGCGCTCTCCGGTGTCGCCGCCGGGCTGACCGACGCGCAGGTGACCGAGCTGTTCGAGAACTCGCGCGGCGGACACGAGCCGCTGAAGGTGTACGCCGCCTACCGGGCCGCGGTCGAGCACCGGGGGGCGCCGACCGTCGTGCTGGCCCAGACGGTGAAGGGGCACACCCTGGGGTCGGGCTTCAAGTCGCGCAACGCGAACCACCAGATGAAGAAGCTCACCATGGACCAGTTCCGGCAGATGCGCGATCTCCTGGAACTCCCCATCCCCGACAGCGCGTTGAACGGCGACCTGGTGCCCTACTGGCATCCCGGCGAGAACTCGCCGGAGGTGCGCTACCTGCATGAGCGCCGTGCCGAGCTCGGCGGCCCGGCCCCGGTCCGCCGGGTGGTGCCGAGGCCCGTCGAGCAGCCGCCGGCCCGGCCGTTCGAGGCCCTCCAGAAGGGCTTCGGCAACCAGGAGGTCGCCACCACGATGGCGCTGATCCGCCTGGTCAGGGATCTGATGAAGGGCAAGGAGACCGGGCAGCGCTGGGTGCCGATCGTGCCCGACGAGGCCCGCACCTTCGGCATGGAGTCCCTGTTCCCGACGGCCGGGATCTACTCGCCGGACGGGCAGACCTACGAGCCCGTCGACGCGGACCAGCTGCTCTACTACCGGGAGGCCAAGAACGGCCAGCTCATCATCGAGGGCATCACCGAGGCCGGTTCCATGGCCGAGTTCACCGCGGCGGCGACCTCGTACGCCACCCACGGCGAGCCCATGATCCCCTTCTACATCTTCTACGCCATGTTCGGCTTCCAGCGCACCGGCGACCAGTTCTGGGCGCTCGCCGACCAGATGGGGCGCGGCTTCGTCGTCGGCGCGACGGCCGGCCGTACGACGATGACCGGTGAGGGCCTGCAGCACGCCGACGGCCACTCCCACCTGCTGGCCTCGACCAACCCGGCGGCGATCAGCTACGACCCCGCGTTCGCCTTCGAGATCGCGGTCATCGTCCGGGACGGGCTGCGGCGCATGTTCGGCGAGCGGCCCGAGAACGTCTTCTACTACCTGACGGTCTACAACGAGCCGAAGCGCCAGCCCCCCATGCCCGCCGGGGCGGCGGTCGAGGAGGGGATCGTCCGGGGCATCTACCGCTTCCGGCCGGCCGAGTCCCCCGACGCCGGTCCGCGCATCCAACTGCTGGCCTCCGGAACGGCCATCCACTGGGCACTGGAGGCCCAGGAGGTCCTGCGGTCGCGGTGGAACGTGCACGCCGACGTCTGGTCGGTGACGTCCTGGACGGAGCTGCGCCGTGACGCGCTGTGCGCCGACCGGGCACGGCTGAACGGCGAGGAGCGCACCCCCTATGTGACGAGCGCGCTGTCGGGGGCGCGGGGACCGGTCCTGGCGGTCAGCGACTGGATGCGTCAGGTGCCGGACCAGATCAGCCAGTGGGTCGAGCAGGACTACTCGTCCCTGGGCACGGACGGCTTCGGTCTGTCGGACACCCGGGACGCGGTGCGCCGCTACTTCCGGGTGGACGCCGCATCGATTGTGGTGGCCGCTCTGGAGCAGCTCGCCCGGGCCGGCGAGGTCGCTCCGGAGACGGTCGCGAGGGCCCGCGAGCAGTACGGCCCGCAGGGATGACCCGGGCCCGCGCGGTGCGGGCCGGGAACGACGATCGAGGGGTGCCGCGGCGCCCTGCGCACGTGTGAGGAGCAACCGACACCATGGCGTTTTCCGTAACACTTCCGTCTCTCGGCGAGAGCGTGACCGAGGGCACGGTCACCCGCTGGCTCAAGCAGGTCGGCGACACCGTCGAGGCCGACGAACCCCTCCTGGAGGTGTCCACCGACAAGGTGGACACCGAGATCCCCTCCCCCGCGGCCGGCGTGCTCACGTCCATCGCGGTCGCGGAGGACGAGACCGTGGAGATCGGCGCGGAGCTGGCGGTCATCGGCGCGCCGGACGCCGCGCCCGCCCCGGCGGCGCCCACGCCCGCCGACGCGCCGCCTCCCGCCGCGCCGCCCGCGGCGGAGGCGCCCGTTCCCGTTCCCGTTCCTGCCCCTGCCCCTGCCCCTGCCCCTACCGTGAACCCAGCCCCAGCCCCAGCCCCAACTCCCGTCCCCGTCCCCGTCCCCGAGGCGACCGTCTCCGAGGCGTCTGCGTTGCGAGGACAGACGGTCGGGATGAGCCGCGTCCGCAGGATCATCGGGGAGAACCTCAAGAAGGCCCTGCTCGAACAGGCCCAGCTGACCTCCGTCGTCGAGGTCGACGTCACCCGGCTGATGCGCCTGCGCGAGCTGGTCAAGGAGGACTTCCTCGCCCGTGAGGGCGTCAAGTTGTCGCCCATGCCCTTCTTCGTCAGGGCGGCCGCCCAGGCGCTCAAGGCGCACCCCGTCGTCAACGCCCGTATCAACGAGGGTGAAGGCACCATCACGTACTTCGACCACGAGGACGTCGGCATCGCGGTGGACACCGAGAAGGGACTGATGACACCGGTCATCAAGGGCGCGGGCGACCTGAGCATCGCGGGCATCGCACGGACGACGGCCGAACTGGCCACCCGGGCCCGCAGTGGCCACCTCACCCCCGACGACGTGTCCGGCGCGACCTTCACGATCTCCAACACCGGTTCCCGCGGCGCCCTGTTCGACACGGTCATCGTGCCTCCGGGACAGGTCGCCATCCTGGGCATCGGGGCCACCGTCAAACGCCCCGCGGTGGTCACGACCGACGAGGACTCGGCGGTGCTGGGCATCCGCGACATGGTGCACCTGGCGCTGTCGTACGACCACCGTCTGGTGGACGGGGCGGACGCGGCCCGGTACCTGACCTCGGTCAAGGCGATCCTGGAGACCGCCGCGTTCGGCGGCGACCTGTTCACGGGTACGGGCCCGGGGGCCTGAACCGGCGTGACACCGCTGGACCTGGCTCCGGACGACTACGCCGTCACCGCGGAGTTCTACGACGTGCTCCAGGCCGAACAGGACGCGGCACGCGTCCGGCACCTCTACGGCCGGGACGTGGCGGCCGCGCGCGTCGGAGTGCTCGACATCGGCGCCGGGACCGGGCGGGTCACCGAGATGAGCCTGCGCGAGTCCCGGGCCGGGGTGCACGCCGTGGAACCCTCACGGGCCATGCGGGCGCCGTTGATGACGCGGCTGGCCGCACTGCCATCGGCGCTGCGGCAGCGTGTCACGGTGCACCCGCACGCCCTCGACGAGGCGGCTCTGCGGGAGGTCGCGGACGTGGCGGTCTGTCACAACACCGTGGCCTGTCTCGCGCCCGACGCCCGGCGGGCGCTGTGGCCGGCGCTCGCCGGTGCGCTGGTTCCCGGTGGTTCGCTCGTGCTCCAGCTCCCGCCCTCGCGCCTTCCGGACACCGACGTCGTGCGCCTCTTCGCGCCGCAGCGGATCGGGGAGCACGCGTACGGCGGGCACATGGTGATGTCGGCCGTCCGGGGCCGCGTCCGCACCCGGTGCCACTACTGGGTGCGGGGTTCCGAGGGGCTGCTGAGGGAGCACACGGAGACGTTCTGGATGTGGCCGGCCACGCGCGCCGGACTGCTGCGCGACCTCATCGGGCACGGGTTCGTTCCGCTGCCCTCCCGGACGGACCCCGAGATCCTCGCCGTGTCCCTCGGGCCGCCCCTGCGACCCGGGTGACACGGTGTGCCGCACGGTGCACGGGCACGTCCGGTCTGCCCACGCGTGACCCATGTGCCGGTTGTAGCATGGGTGGCCTGCGGGCCGGAACGTGCCGGTCGGAAGGGGCACCATGCGCGCTGGGGACGACGTCGACTCGCTCGACAAGGCGACGAAGGACTTCGTGGCGGCGCGCCCGCAGCTCTTCGGCATCGCCTACCGCGTGCTGGGCAGCACCGTGGAGGCCGAGGACACCCTCCAGGAGGCCTGGGTGCGGTGGCAGAACGCCGACCGCGCCAAGGTGGTGGAGCCGGCGGCCTTCCTGGCCACCATGACCACCCGGCTCGCGATCAACACGGCCCAGTCCGCCCGGGTGCGGCGGGAGGCGTACGTCGGCCCGTGGCTTCCCGAACCGGTCGACACCAGCACGGATCCGCAGCTGGGGGCCGAACGGGCGGAGGCGGTCGAGCTGGCCGTGCTCCAGCTCCTGGAGAAGCTCAATCCGGTGGAGCGGGCGGCCTACGTCCTGCGGGAGGCGTTCGACTACCCCTACGGGCAGATCGCCGAGATCCTGGAGACGAGCCAGGCCAACACGCGCCAGCTGGTGAGCAGGGCCCGCAAGCACCTGGCCGCCGAGCGCGGCGAGCGGGTCAGCCGGTCCGAGCACCAGCGGCTGCTGGAGGTGTTCCTCACCGCGGCGCAGACCGGCGACCTCAGGGCGCTGGAGGAGGTCCTCGCCGCGGACGTCGTCAGCTACTCCGACGGCGGAGGGGCGCGGGGCGCGTCCAAGATTCCGGTCGTCGGACGGTCGAGGGTCGCCAAGTACCTGTTGGCGTTCGCGCCCCGGTTCTGGCCGGGGTCGCGGGTCCGCCGGGTGGAGGCCAACGGCCGGCCGGCGCTGCTCGTCCAGGTGGACGAGGACACCCAGGTCCTGCTGTCCATCGACGTCTCGGCGGACGGCATCGACCGGATCATGTGGGTGATGAACCCGGCCAAGCTGTCGCGGTACGTGGAGTCGCTGGCCCCGTGAGCGCGCCCCGCGGCCCCCGCGGAACGGCGCCCTGGGCCCGGTGTCACAAGGAGGGCCGCTGACCGGTCTGCTGGTTGACCGAAACCTGCAGAGCACGGGAGTCACGAGGTGACCGAACACTTCAAGTTGCCCGACCTGTCCACGGACAAGGACTTCGACGGTGATTCCTTCTCCGCCATCTACACGACGACGGTTTCCGTCCGCGGCGGCGCGGCCGCCCACGGAAGGGCCTCCGGAAGGGCACGGTCGGACGACGGGGTCCTCGACCTCGACCTGCGCATGCCCGCGGAACTCGGCGGCGACGGAAGCGGGACCAATCCCGAGCAGCTCTTCGCCGCCTCCTTCGCGGCCTGCTTCCACGGGGCCCTGAGCCTGGTCGCGCGGCAGGAGGCACTCGATCCGACCACGATCGCCGTCGAGGCGACCGTCGCCTTCGGGCGGGACCCGGGGGACGGCGGGTATCTGCTCCGCGTCGACCTGGTGGTCCGGTGGCCCGGTGTCGCGCCGGAGGCCGCCGGGCCCCTCATCGAGAAGGCCGACTCGCTGTGTCCCTACGCGAGGATGGCCGGGGAGGGAACGCCGACGACCGTGACCCTGGCCCCGTGACCCGCCGGACGGGGGGACGCCGGCCCGGTCAGTCGGGAAACCAGAGATCGGCGTCGGCGGCCGCCTCCTTGCGGACGGTGAAGGCGGCGATCTCCTTCTTCTCCCGGTTCTGCGGCGGCAGACCCGCGACGAGACGGTGGTCGCCGCCGGTGACCGGCGGTTCCCCCGCGTCCTCGGCGGCCTGGAAGTACTCGGCGTTGACGGACCGGTAGTGCGCCCAGCGCGCGGGGAGGTCGTCCTCGTAGAAGATGGCCTCGACCGGGCACACCGGTTCGCAGGCGTGGCAGTCGACGCATTCGGACGGGTCGATGTAGAGCGTCCGCTTCCCCTCGTAGATGCAGTCCACCGGGCATTCCGTGACGCAGGCCCGGTCCTTGACGTCGACACAGGGCTGCGCGATGACGTACGTCATCCTGTCCTCCTTCGCCGTCGGCGCGGCGCTACCGGCCAGCAGTTCAGACCGGAGAGATCGTGGTGTTGTGACACCGCCGGGCCGTCGCCGGCCGGACGAGCGGCTGTCACAGCAGGCGCGGGCAGCCGGTCTGACGGACGGGGCGACGTGCCCGCAGCAGGCGACATCCGAGAAGAGGAACACCGTGTCACCAGACAACACCTTCGTGATCGTCGGGGGCGGCCTCGCCGCGGGCCGGGCGGCCGAGGCCCTGCGCGAGCACGGCCACACCGGCCGGCTCGTCGTCATCGGCGACGAGCGGGAACGGCCCTACGTCCGGCCGCCGCTGTCCAAGGGCTACCTGCTGGGCAAGGAGGAACGGGACTCGATCTTCGTGCACCCCGCCGACTGGTACGCCCGCAACGACGTGGAACTCCTGCTCGGCACCGGCGTGCGGGCCCTGGACCCGCGGGCCGGGGCGGTGGAACTGGACGACGGCAGCCGCCTGTCCTACAGCAGGCTGCTGCTGGCCACCGGCTCGTCCCCGCGCCGGCCGGCGGTGCCGGGCGCGGACTTCGAGAACGTCCTGTACCTGCGCCGGGTCGGGGACAGCGAACGGCTCAAGGCCGCCTTCACCGAGGGTGCGCGGATCGTGGTGATCGGCGACGGCTGGATCGGCCTGGAGACCGCGGCCGCCGCACGGACGGCCGGGGCGCAGGTGACCGTGCTCGGACACGGGGAGCTGCCCCTGCTGAAGGTGCTCGGCCGGGAGGCGGCCGAGGTCTTCGCCCGCCTCCACGAGGAGCACGGCGTTCGGCTGCGCCCCGGCGTGGAGGTGGAGCGCATCACGGGCACCGGAGGCCGCGCGGACGGGGTGCTCCTCGCCGACGGCACCCGTCTGGAGGCGGACGCCGTGGTCGTGGGCGTCGGCATCACCCCCAACGTGCGGCTCGCCGAACAGGCGGGTCTGGAGGTGCGCAACGGCATCGTCACCGACGAGCACCTGCGGACCTCGGTGCCCGGCATCCACGCGGCGGGCGACGTCGCCAACGCCTACCACCCGTTCCTGGACCGCCACGTGCGCGTCGAGCACTGGGCGAACGCCCTCAACCAGCCGGAGACGGCCGCCCTGAGCATGCTCGGCCAGGACGCGGTCTACGACCGGCTGCCGTACTTCTACACGGACCAGTACGACCTGGGCATGGAGTACACCGGCTACACCGAACCCGGCGGGTACGACCGGGTCGTCTTCCGCGGCGACCGGGACGCACGCCGTTTCATCGCCTTCTGGATGTCGGGCAACCGGGTGCTCGCCGGGATGAACGTCAACGTGTGGGACGTCGTCGACCCGATCCGCGCACTGGTCGAGTCCCGGGCCGGTGTCGACGACGCGCGCCTCGCCGATCCCGCGGTCCCCCTCGACAGCCTGCTGCCCTGACCCCGTCCCGTGTCACAAACCGTGACACCGACCGGTCGTAATCACTGACGACCCAAGCGATCGGAGCAATCGTGGCTATCACCGAACAACGTCTGTCCACCATGGTGCTGGTGATCGGTACGGGCGGGGCCGGCCTGCGGGCCTCCATCGAACTCGCCGAGGCCGGAGTGGACGTCCTCGCCGTCGGCAAGCGTCCCAAGGAGGACGCCCACACGTCCCTGGCCGCCGGAGGCATCAACGCCGCCCTGGCCACCATGGATCCCGAGGACAGCTGGCAGCAGCACGCCGCCGACACGATCAAGGAGAGCTACCTCCTGGCCGATCCGCGCACCGTCGAGATCGTCACCCAGGGCGCCGCGCTGGGCATCGACGACCTGGAGCGCTACGGCATGGCCTTCGCCCGGGAGGAGGACGGCCGGATCTCGCAGCGCTTCTTCGGTGCGCACAAGTTCCGGCGCACCGCCTTCGCCGGCGACTACACCGGCCTGGAGATCCAGCGCACCCTGATCCGGCGGGCGGAGCAGCTGGACATCCCCATGCTCGACAGCGTCTACATCACCCGGCTCCTGGTGCACGACGGTGCCGTGTTCGGCGCCTACGGCTTCGACCTCACGAACGGGCGGCGCTACGTCATCCACGCGGACGCCGTGGTCCTCGCCGCGGGCGGCCACACCCGCATCTGGCGGCGCACCTCCTCCCGGCGCGACGAGAACACCGGCGACTCCTTCCGGCTGGCGGTGGAGGCGGGTGCCCGGCTGCGCGACCCGGAGCTGGTGCAGTTCCACCCCTCGGGCATCATCGAGCCCGAGAACGCGGCCGGCACGCTGGTCAGCGAGGCGGCACGGGGTGAGGGCGGCATCCTGCGCAACTCCCTCGGCGAGCGGTTCATGAACCGCTACGACCCCGAGCGCATGGAACTGTCCACCCGTGACCGGGTGGCCCTGGCCTCCTACACCGAGATCAGGGAGGGCCGCGGCACGGAGAAGGGCGGCGTCTGGCTGGACGTCTCCCACCTCCCCCGCCAGACGATCATGAACCGGCTGCCCCGGGTCTACCAGACGCTGCTCGACCTGCAGATGCTGGACATCACCCGCGAGCCGATCGAGATCGCGCCCACGGCCCACTACTCGATGGGCGGCGTCTGGGTCAGGCACGACGACCACAGCACCGACGTACGCGGTCTGTACGCCATCGGCGAGGCGTCCAGCGGCCTGCACGGCGCCAACCGGCTGGGCGGCAACAGCCTCATCGAGCTGCTGGTCTTCGGCCGCATCGTGGGCCGGGCGGCCGCCGCCTACTCCGAGGGGCTCACCGCGCAGCCGCGCTCGGCGGCCGCGGTGGCCGAGGCACGGGCGGAGGTCGACGGACTGCTCGCGGCGGACGGGCCGGAGAACGTGCGGGCCCTGCAGCGCGCGATCCGCAACACCATGACCGAGCACGCGGGCGTCGTACGCGACGAGGCCGGGCTGCTGGCGGGCCTCGCGGAGCTGGACGCGATCGAGAAGCGGATGGAGGACGTGGGTGTCCACCCCGACATCGCGGGCTTCCAGGACCTCGCCCACGCGTTCGACCTGAAGTCCGCGGCCCTGGCGGCGCGCGCCACGCTGGAGGCGGCGCTCGAACGCCGGGAGACCCGCGGCTGCCACAACCGCAGCGACTACCCGGAGACGGATCCGGCGCTGCGGGTCAACCTCGTGTGGTCCCCGGCCACCGGCGTCACCCACGAGAGCATCGATCCCGTCCCGGACGAGATCGCCGCGCTCATGGAAGAGGTCTCGACCGACGGAAAGCTGGCGGAGTGACCCGCCGGTCCGTGTCACACCTGCGGACACCTTTCGGTCATTCCGAGTGAACAGATTTGAAGAGAGTGGAGAGGAACCACATCATGAAGGTTGTAGTCATCGGCGGGACCGGCCTGATCGGCTCGAAGCTGGTAGCCAAGCTGGGTGAGCACGGCCACGAGGCCGTCCCCGCCGCGCCGAACACCGGTGTCAACACGCTGACGGGCGAGGGGCTGGCCGAGGTCCTGCGGGGCGCGGACGTCGTGGTCGACGTCTCGAACTCCCCCTCGTTCGCGGACGACGCCGTGATGGAGTTCTTCGTCACGTCGACCACCAACCTCCTCAAGGCGGAGGCGGAGGCCGGGGTGAAGCACCATGTCGCGCTCTCCGTGGTGGGCACCGAGCGGCTCCAGGAGAGCGGCTACTTCCGCGCCAAGCTGGCCCAGGAAAAGCTGATCAAGGAGTCCGGGATCCCGTTCTCCATCGTCCACGCCACGCAGTTCTTCGAGTTCCTGAAGGGCATCACGGACGCCGCGACCGAGGGCGACACCGTGCACCTGGCGCCCGTCCGGATCCAGCCCGTCTACTCCGACGACGTGGCCGCCGCCGTGGGCCGCACGGCCGTCGGCGCGCCCGTGGGCGGCGTGGTGGAGGTGGCCGGTCCCGAGGCGTTCCAGCTCGACGAGCTCGTCCGCAAGGCCCTCGCCGCCAAGAACGACCCCCGCAAGGTCGTGGCGGACCCGAAGGCCCCGTACTACGGTGCCCAGCTCCAGGAGGACAGCCTGCTGCCGGGCCCCGACGCGAGCCTCGCCGAGACGCGGCTCGCCGACTGGTCCGCGCAGCAGCGCTGAGCCGTCCTGCCGGGGTGGTCCCTGTTTTTCGGGGGCCACCCCGTTTCTCTTTCCCGGGGCCCGGACGACGGCGCCCGCCCGCCCCACCTCCCCAACACGAAGGAAGCGGCGTGTGATGCTCAGGAACCGCGTGCGCAACACCCTCCTCCGCCACGCCGGCCCGTACGAGGGTGTGACCGGCGTCTACACCGTCGACCCCGTGCACAGCACGCTCGGCTTCGCCGTCCGGCACGCCATGGTCTCCCAGGTGCGGGGGGCGTTCGGCGCCTTCGAAGGGCTCCTCAGACTCGACGGGGCCCGTCCCGAACGGTCCGAGGCGTACGTGAGCGTGCAGACGCAGAGCCTGAACACGGGTGTCCCGAACCGGGACGCCCACCTCACGGGGGCGGAGTTCTTCGACGCCGGGACGTTTCCCCTGATGACCTACCGCTCGACGGGCGTCGTCGCGCGCGGGGACGACGCCTTCCATCTGGTCGGCAGCCTCAGGATCAAGGACATCGAGCTGCCCCTCGACATGGAGATCGCCTTCGGGGGCGCCGGCCGCGACTCCCACGGGCGCCACCGGGTCGGGTTCGAGGGCAGGGCCACCCTCCGGCGGTCCGACTGGGGGCTCACCTGGAACGCCCCGCTGGCCACCGGCGGCGTTCTGATCAGCGACAGGGTGACGCTGACACTCGACATCTCCGCGGTGCGGCAGGAACGGACGGCAGCCGCCGCCTGACCCGCCGCGGAACGGACAGGACGCAAGGGCGGGGTGGCGCGTCGTCGCCACCCCGCCCTTGCGTCCTGTCGTCCGGCCGGACCACCGGAGCCTCAGGAGTGAGTGATCTCCTTGTACTCGTCTTCGGTCGGCTTCCGGATCTGCGAACCGCCTCCGTAGAGACGGCGGCTGAGCCCGGCCCGCAGCTGCTGCACGCGCGTGGGACCGCCTGCGTCGCCGTTGCCGCCCTCGGGCGGTGTGAGCGGCGCGTACTGCTCGTGCGCGGTGAGCGCGTACAGCTGCTCCTGGCCGAGGGGTTCGTGCACCTCGACGTACTCTCCGTGCGGCAGCCGCTTGACGACGCCCGTCTCGCGGCCGTGCAGCACCTTGTCGCGGTCGCGTCGCTGCAGGCCGAGGGCCCAGCGTTTCGCGACGAAGTACACAACGAGGGGCACGACGAACAGACCGATGCGGACGGCCCACGTCACGGAGTTGACGGAGACGTGGAGGCGGAGGGCGATCAGGTCGTTCGCCGCTCCGGTCAGCGCCACCAGGTACACACTCAGCCAGGCGGCGCCCAGTGCGGTGCGCACGGGCCGGTTGCGCGGCCGGTCGAGCAGGTGCTGCTCCCGGTCGTCGCCGGTCACCCACGCCTCGATGAACGGGTAGGCGCCCATCACGAGGAACAGTCCGAAGCCCGCCAGCAGCGGGATCAGGTTGTCGAGGGCGAGCGTGTGGCCCCAGGCGCTGATCTCCCAGCCCGGCATGACGCGCAGGAGTCCGTCGGCCACACCCATGTACCAGTCGGGCTGCGAGCCGGCCGAGACCTGGTCGGGCCGGTAGGGGCCGTACTCCCAGACGGGGTTGATCTGTGCGACGGCCGCGACGAAGAAGATCACACCGCAGACCAGGAAGAAGAACCCGGCGGACTTCACCAGGAACACCTGGGCCGGTACGCCGACGACGTTCCGGTTCGTGCGGCCCGGCCCGGGGAACTGGGCGGGTCGTCTGCGCAGCGAGAGGGCCACGAGAGCGACGATCAGCACCGTCATGAGGGCGGGGATGATCAGGACGTGGATGGCGTTGAAGCGGGCCACCAGATCGTCGCCCGGGAATTCCCCGCCGAAGAGGAACATCGACAGGTAGGTGCCGACGATCGGTACGGACAGAATCGTTCCGTTGACGACGACGAGCCCGGTGCCGGACAGGAGGTCGTTCGGCAGGTCGTATCCGGTGAGCCCGCCGAACATGGCCAGGACCAGCAGGGAGAACGCGAGCACCCAGTTGAGCTCGCGCGGCTTGCGGAAGGCGCCCGTGAAGAAGACGCGCATCATGTGCACGAACAGGGCGGCGACGAAGATCAGCGCCGCCCAGTGGTGGGCCTGCCGGATGAGCAGGCCGCCGCGGACGTCGAAGGAGAGGTGCATGGTCGAGGCGAACGCCTCCGACACCAGCTGCCCCCGCAGCGGCCCGTAGCTCCCCTGGTACGTGACCAGCTCCGACGACGGGTGGAAGTAGAAGCTCAGGTACACGCCCGTGAGGACGAGGACGACGAAGCTGTAGAGCCAGATCTCCGCCAGCAGGAACGACCAGTGATCGGGAAACGCTTTGCGCAGTGCGCCCCGGGCCCGGCCTCGGAACCCCAGCCGCACGCCCGCCCATTCGGCGACCTTCTCACCAGACACTTTCACGGTGGTTCTCCTGGAACAGGGCTTGAGAACATCTGTCTCCCATATGACCGGACGCCGTGTGAAGTTGTGACAAAACGCTGTGCCCTGCCGGAAATCCGCCGGAGAACCCATTGCACTCTCTGTGAGACAGTGGCAACAATTGGTTCATCTTTGTGCGGAGTGCGCTCCCGCTTATGATGTCCACAACAGCTGAGGATGAGAGGAACACATGGTCTCGGGAACTCGTGCGGCGCACAATGTTGAGATCACCGCAGAGAGCCTTCAGGAGGATCTGGCCCGTCTGGAGATCCAGAAGCAGGCCCTGGAGCGGGAGTTGGCGGCGGTCGTGGCGCACCTCGGCTCCGTACAGCGGGCGCTCGGCGCTCTCGACGTCCTGATGGTCGGCCCCACCGGCCCCACCGACGCCGCCACCACCACCGCCACCACTACCGCCTCCGCCTCCGCGGACACGAAGGCCGAGCGGCCCCGGACTCCCGCGGCCACCGGTACCGGGCCCCGGCCGGAGGCGGCGAAGCGGGCCTCCCGCACCCCCCGCACGGAGGAGGAGCAGCGCAACTACGGCCGGCTCACCGAGCAGATCCTGGAGTACTTCGCCGGTGTCGGCGACTCCGAGGTACGCGCCCGCGACGTCGCCGCGGCGCTGGGCCGCGATACCGACAGCGGCAGCATCAACGCCGTCCGCAGCACACTCGACCGGCTCGTCGGCAGTTCCCGTGTCCGTCGGGCCGGCCGCGGCCTCTACCGGGCCCAGCAGCCCTGAACGGCTCCGGACGCCGCCTCGCGGGGGACCGAGTGGCGTCCGGAGCGTCTTGGAGTGTCAGAAACACTGTGAACAGTGTATCTCACCGTCGAGCATCGTTCACACGCCTCAGCGGGCCGCGACGCCGTCCACCGCGTGCTCGCTGCGCGCTCCTTCCCCGCCCGTGACAAAGGCGTCCCGCGGGTGCTGCACGGCAGCCAGCGAGACCAGGTCACGGCCGAACAGCGCGGCGGTGAGCCAGACGGTGAGGACACGCACCTTGCGCTCCCAGGTGGGCACGGCCAGCACGTGGTAGCCCCGGTGCATCAGCCAGGCGAGGAAGCCTTTGACGACGATGCGCTTGTACTGGAAGATCCCCTGCCCCAGTCCCAGCGTGGCAATCGCTCCGAGGCTGCTGTGCCGGTAGTCGCGGACCTTGCCGCCCCGCAGGTCGGCGAGGATGTTCTTCGCCAGGCGCTTGCCCTGCCGCACGGCGTGCTGGGCGTTCGGCACGGTGCGGGTCCCCGGCACCGGGGACGCCAGATCGGGTACGGCCGCGTCGTCTCCGGCCGCCCAGACGTGGGCCAGCGGCTCGCCGCCGGCGACCACCCGCAGATCGGCCCGGACCTGCACCAGGCCGCGGTCGTCGATCGGCAGGTCCGTGTGCCGGTGGACGACCGGGTTCGCGGCGTTGCCCGCGGTCCAGACGATCAGGCCCGAGTCGAACTCCTCACCGCTCGACAGCACGACGCGCCCGCCCTCGGCGGAGACCAGCTGGGTGTTGAGGTGAACATGTGCGCCGCGGCGTTCCAGTGAGCGCACCACCCAGGCTCCGGGCTTGTCGCTCACCTCGGGCAGGATCCGGTCGCGGGCCTCGACGAGGTGGAACGAGAGCTCCTCGAAGCTCAGTTCCGGGTAGGCCTTGAGCATCGCGGTGGCCAGCGACAGCAGTTCGCCGAAGCCCTCGACGCCGGCGAAGCCGCCGCCCACGAAGGTGACCGTGAGCAGTTCGCGCCGCTCGGCACCGGGCAGCATCGAGGCCGCCTGGTCGAACGCCGTCAGCAGGCGGTCGCGGATGGCCACCGCCTCCTCCACGTGCTTGAGGCCGATGGCCTGCTGGGCCAGCCCGGGGATGGGGAAGGTGCGGGTCACGGCACCCGCGGTGACCACGAGGGTGTCGTAGGAGAGGTCGTACGCCGGTCCGTCGGCCGGGCGGACGGTGACGGTCCGGTCCGCGTGCCGGATCTCGGTCACACTCCCCGCGACGACCCGGGTGGTCCGCAGGTGCCGGCGCAGCGACACGGCAGCGTGACGTGCCTCGACCGATCCGGCCGTCACTTCGGGCAGAAAGGGCTGGTAGGTCATGTAGGGTCGCGGGTCGACGACGGTGACCCGCGCCTCGTCCGGACGCAGCTTCTTCTCAAGGCCCCACGCGGTGTAGAAGCCCGCGTAGCCGCCACCAACGATCAGGATCTCACGCATGGTTCCCTCTGTTCTCGTCTCAGTCAGCACGTAGACAAGACAGAGCCGGAACATGTGACACGTATCGGTCGGCCGCTCCGGGTCGTCAGTCGACCGTCACCACCACCGAGTGCCGTCCACTGGCGCCGTCGGGCACGGTGCGGGTGCGCTGGTCCGTCTGCACCTCGCCGGTCCGGTCGGTGGCCCGCACGGTGAGGGTGTGACCGCCCTTGGCGGCCCGCCAGGCGTACGACCACTGCCGCCAGGTGTCGCGCGAGTCCTCGGCGGCCAGGTCGGCCTCCTGCCAGGGGCCGTCGTCGACGCGGATCTCCACCCTGTCGATGCCGCGGTGCTGGGCCCAGGCGACTCCGGCGACCATCACGGTGCCCGCCTTCGGCCGGGCGAAGGGCCTGGGCGTGTCGATCCGGGACTGGGTCTTGACCGGTGCCTCGCGGGCCCAGTCGCGCTTGACCCAGTAGGCGTCGTAGGCGTCGAAGGTGGTCAGTTCGATGTCCTCGATCCACTTGCAGGCCGAGACGTAGCCGTACAGGCCGGGCACGAGCATGCGGACGGGGAAGCCGTGGTCGAAGGGCAGGGGCTCGCCGTTCATGCCGACGGCGAGCATCGCGTCGCGGCCGTCCATGACGTCCTCGACGGGGCTGCCGATGGTCATGCCGTCCACGGAGCGGGCCACGAGCTGATCCGCCGGTCCGCCCGCCGACGGCGGCCGGACGCCGCACTCCTCGAGCAGGTCGGCGAGCCGGACACCGGTCCAGCGGGCGTTGCCGACGTACGGGCCGCCGACCTCGTTGGACACGCAGGTGAGGGTGACGTCCCGCTCGATCAGCTCCTGCCGCAGCAGGTCGTCGAAGGTCAGGGTCCGCTCGCGGGCGACGCCCTCGCCGTGGATGCGCAGCCGCCAGGCGGTGGCGTCCACCTTGGGAACCACCAGCGCGGTGTCGACCCGGTAGAAGTCGCCGGTGTGGGTCACGAAGGGACTGACACCCTCCACCCGGACCTGTGCCCGCCGGGGCACCGCCGGGGCGGGCGAACCGGGCGGCGGAAGGGTGACCTTCTCGCGGGAGGCGGCCGCCTCCCGTCCGCTCGCGGCGGTCAGGGCCCGGCCCAGCACACCGGCCCCGGCCGAGGCCGCCGCGGCGGCGGTCGCCGCGAGCACGAAGCGGCGCCGGTCCCAGTCCTCCCCCGACTCCCCCGATTCCCACGGCTCCCCCGGCACGTCCCGGGGCGGTGCCGGAAGGAGACCTGAGAGGAAGTAGAGGAGCACCGCGCCGGCGATCGCCCCCAGGACGGAGGGGAAGGCGTCGGTGACTCCGGTGGCGTCGGGCCTGCCGAGGGCGGCCGCCGCACCGACGGCGCCGAAGACCAGGACCCCGGCGGCTCCGGCGCGCCGCCGGCGGACCGCGAACGCGCCCACGGCCAGGGCGAACAGGGCCAGCACGGCCAGGATGCCGAGCTGGAGCACCAGTTTGTCGTCGCTGCCGAAGGTGCGGATCGCCCAGTCCTTCACCTCGGCCGGCGTACGGTCGACGGCCGCCGCACCGACCGCCACGACGGGGCCGGCCTGCGGACGTACCGCCGCCGCCACCAGTTCGGCGACGGCCAGTGCGGCGCCGCCCGCCAGCAGACCGCTCAGGGCGCCCGGACCGAGGCGCGTCCAGGTCCTCGCGGGCGGTTTCCGTGGGGTCGTGCCGTGGTCGCTCACGACGGTAATCCGACACCGGTCGGCGAACGGATTGGTGGTCCAGCCGGTGCGAAGGGGCTCACCCGGATCAGGGCACGTCGCCCCGCCAGTCGAAGCGGCGGGTGTCGCCCGGCCTCGGTGCGTAGGCGGAGCGGCCGCCCGCGCCGTAGCGGCCTATCTCCGTCGCCAGCGTCACGCCGCGGGCGCGCTCGCCTTCCGTGAGGTCCGTGACGTCCAGCAGCAGTCCGTCCAGGGGCCCGCCCACCAGCTGCGCGTAGACGCGTCCGGCGCGCGGCCCGGGGTTGTCGTGGTCCGCGCCGTAGACCCTGCCGCGCATGAACTCCACCTCATCCATGACCCGAAGCCTCGCATCCGCCACTGACAACGGCACCCGAGCGCCGGGGACCAGCCCTCCGGACGAGCCCTCCCTACAACGGTGGTTCGTCCAGCAGCCCGAGGAGGCAGCGTGCGCCCGCCGCGGCCGTCGCGGCACCGGCGGCGCCGGACGCACCGGGGAAGAGCCTGCCGTAGGCGGCGGCGCGGTTGAGGGCGCTCAGCCGCCAGGCGAGGCTCACCGCGCGCCGCAGTTGCGCGGCGGTACGGCCCTCGCCCGTCCAGGGTTCGAGGTAGGCGTCGCGCAGGCGCGGCAGTACCTGCGGCCCGTAGCGTTCGGCGGCGCGGCGGGCGGGGACGGCGAGGCTGGAGAAGGGCTGGGCGACGACGGCGTCGCCCCAGTCGAAGAAGGTGAACCTGCCGGGCGCGGGGCGGAACAACTGGCCGTCGTGCAGATCCGCGTGGTCGAGGGAGTCGGGAACACCCAGGGCCGTGAGTTCCGCGCACCAGTCCAGCAGGCGGGGGCGCAGTTCCCGCAGGGCGGCCCGGTCCCGGGCGGACAGCGGCGCGGTGTCGAGCCGGTCCAGGACGCCGGCCGCCGCACCGGCGGGCACGGCGGGCACGCCCAGGCGTTCGATCTCACCCGCGCGCGAGGTGAGGGCGTGCTGCATGACCGCGTACTGGCGCAGGAGTTCCTCCCAGTCGCCGGGCTCGACCGGTTCGCGTGCGAGCACGTCCCGGAAGAGCGGCCCTCCGTCGGGCAGCAGCGACCAGCCCCGGGCGGCGTCCACCGCCAGCGGCTCCAGTACATGTCCGGGGACCCAGCGGGCCAGCGCCGCGGTCAGCGCGCCCTCGAAGGCACTGGCCGGCGGGTTGGCCTTGAACCAGACGGCGCCGCCGCCCCCGACGCACAGTCGCAGCAGGACCGACCACGGCCGCAGCCGCACCCGCCACCGTCCCGTCGGCCGCAGGCCGCAGGCGGCCAGCCGGGCCTCGATCCAGCCAATGGCCTCGGTACGCCAGGCCGGTTCCTCCCAGGGGGTGACGGTGTCCTGGTACCGCCCGCGGTCCACGGTCACCGGCGTGTCACTGAGCATCGGACCATCCCAGCACCGTGCGCCGCGCGCGGCCACCGGATTCCGCCCCGCCCGGGGCGTCCCGGGCGGGGCGGGGCGGATCAGGCCAGGTCGAAACGGTCGAGGTTCATGACCTTCACCCAGGCGGCGACGAAGTCGTGCACGAACTTCTCCCCCGCGTCGTCGCTCGCGTAGACCTCGGCGAGCGCCCGCAGCTCGGCGTTGGAGCCGAAGACCAGGTCGGCGCGGCTGCCGGCCCACTTGACCTCGCCGGTGGCGGCGTCGCGGCCCTCGAAGGTGGTCCGGTCCTCGGACGTCGACGTCCACGTGGTGCCCAGGTCGAGCAGGTTGACGAAGAAGTCGTTGGTCAGCGAGCCGGGCGTGCGGGTGAGGACGCCGAGCTGGGACTGCTGGTGTCCCGCACCCAGCACACGCAGGCCGCCGACCAGGACGGTCATCTCGGGCGCGCTCAGGGTGAGCAGGTTCGCCCGGTCGAGGAGCAGGAACTCGGCGGGCAGCCGGTTTCCCTTGCCCAGGTAGTTGCGGAACCCGTCGGCGGCCGGTTCGAGGGCCTCGAACGACTCGGCGTCGGTGTGCTCCTCCGTCGCGTCCACGCGGCCCGCGGCGAAGGGGACCTCCACCGGGAAGCCGGCTTCCTTGGCGGCCTTCTCGACCGCGGCCGAGCCGCCGAGGACGATCAGGTCGGCCAGGGAGACCTTCTTGGCGCCGGAGCCGGAGTTGAACTCCCGCTGGACGCCCTCCAGGACGCGCAGCACCTGCGCCAGCTCGTCGGGCTCGTTGACCTCCCAGCCGCGCTGCGGCTCGAGGCGGATACGGGCGCCGTTGGCACCGCCGCGCTTGTCGCTCCCGCGGAAGGTGGACGCCGATGCCCACGCGGTGGTCACCAGCTGCGACACCGACAGGCCGGACTCGAGGAGCTTGGTCTTGAGGGTGGCGACGTCCTCGGCGTCGACGGCCTCGCCCTCGGGCTCGGGCAGCGGGTCCTGCCAGATCAGGGTCTCCTCGGGCACCTCCGGGCCCAGGTACTGGGACTTGGGGCCCATGTCGCGGTGGGTCAGCTTGAACCAGGCGCGGGCGAAGGCGTCCGCGAATTCCTCCGGGTTCTCGTAGAACCGGCGGGAGATCGGCCCGTAGATGGGGTCGAGGCGCAGCGACAGGTCGGTGGTGAGCATCCTGGGGCGGTGCTTCTTTGCCGGGTCGTGCGCGTCGGGGATGATCTCCGGGGCGTCCTTGGCCACCCACTGGTTGGCGCCGGCCGGGCTCTGCTCCAGCTCGTACTCGAACTCGAAGAGGTTCTTGAAGAACCCGTTGCCCCACTGGGTGGGCGTGCTGGTCCAGGTGACCTCCAGGCCGGAGGTGATGGCGTCGCCGCCCTTGCCCGTGCCGTGGGTGCTCTTCCA
>NZ_JBIRFY010000004.1:0-686942 GCF_044327745.1 Streptomyces sp. NPDC018026 | reverse complement strand
GCCGAGGCACTCCAGCGCGCCGCCCGCGCCCTGGACGAGTTCACCGTCGAGGGCATGGCCACCGCCATCCCCTTCCACCGCACCGTCGTCCGCGATGCGGCCTTCGCCCCCGAACTCACCGGCTCCAGCACCCCCTTCACCGTCCACACCCGCTGGATCGAGACCGAGTTCGTCAACGAGATCAAGCCCTTCACCACCCCCGCCGACACCGAGGCCGACGAAGAGAGCGGTCGCGAAACGGTCGTCGTCGAGGTCGGCGGCAAACGCCTGGAAGTCTCCCTCCCCTCCAGCCTGGGCATGTCCCTGGCCCGCACCGGCCTCGCCGCCGGAGCCCGCCCCAAACGCCGCGCGGCCAAGAAGTCCGGCCCCGCCGCCTCCGGCGACACCCTCGCCTCCCCCATGCAGGGCACCATCGTCAAGATCGCCGTCGAGGAAGGCCAGGAAGTCCAGGAAGGCGACCTCATCGTCGTACTCGAAGCGATGAAGATGGAACAGCCCCTCAACGCCCACAGGTCCGGCACCGTCAAGGGCCTCACCGCCGAAGTCGGCGCCTCCCTCACCTCCGGCGCCCCCATCTGCGAAATCAAGGACTGATCAAGGACTGACAAGTCCCGCACCACGACAGGGGCGCCCGACGGACCACCTCACACGGTCCGCCGGGCGCCCCTGTCACTGCCCGCGAACGGATGTCACTGCCCGCCGGACGAGGCCCTACCGGCGACGCATGTCGGCGACGCGCGCCCGCTCCGTCCCGCCCCCCTGCTCACCCAGGGCGGTGGCAGACCGCAACCCCGCGCCCGCACCCGGGACCTGACGGCGCGGCCCCGGAAGCGGCACGTCCCGACGCTGCTGGCGCCCCACGGAATCACCCCCCGAGGCCCCCGAGGCCCCGGTGCCGTTCGCCGTACCACCCCCCGACGCCCCGGCCACGGCGATCTGCACGCCCTGGTCGGCCAGGGCCTGGAGCTCGGTGGCGGCGCGGTCGTCGTGGCCCGGCGACTCGTCGGTGACCAGCCGGGTGATGACATCGGTGGGCACGGTCTGGAACATGGTGTCCGTACCCAGCTTGGAGTGGTCGGCGAGGACGACGACCTCGGCGGCCGCCTGGACCAGCGCCCGGTCGACGGACGCCGACAGCATGTTGGAGGTCGACAGCCCCCGCTCGGCGGTCAGCCCGCTCCCGGACAGGAAGGCCTTGGAGACCCGCAGCCCCTGGAGGGACTGCTCGGCCCCGGACCCCACCAGGGCGTAGTTGGACCCTCTGAGCGTGCCTCCGGTCATCACCACCTCGACCCGGTTGGCATGGGCGAGGGCCTGGGCCACCAACAGCGAATTGGTGACGACGGTCAGCCCGGGCACCCGCGCGAGCCGGCGGGCCAGCTCCTGCGTCGTCGTACCCGCCCCCACCACGATGGCTTCGCCCTCTTCGACGAGGCCCGCGGCGAGGTCGGCGATGGCCGTCTTCTCGGCGGTCGCGAGATGGGATTTCTGCGGAAAGCCGGACTCTCGCGTGAACCCGCCCGGCAGTACCGCACCGCCGTGCCGGCGGTCGAGGAGTCCTTCTGCCTCCAGTGCGCGCACGTCCCGCCGTACGGTCACTTCGGAGGTCTGGACGACGCGGGCGAGCTCACGGAGCGACACGGCCCCGTTCGCTCGCACCATTTCGAGGATCAATTGGCGACGTTCTGCAGCGAACACGAAACTGACAGTAACCCCAACGACCGTCTGCTTTCAGCAGTATGCGCCGAATAACAGAAGTTGTTCGCATGCCACCACCGGAAGTGGTATACGGGCCTACCCCGGCCGCCTATGCCGCTCGCAAGCGCCATGACTCCCCGTGACCACGGAAGTCGCCTTCAGGCCATCCCACGCATCACTTCCCCACTGCTCAGGCCCAGTTGTCGCCTGAAACAACGTCAATCACAGGCCACGCAAGCGTGACTCCGTTCACGCTTGTCAGACAAGCGCGCCTGCCAGTACGGTAATTGACCACAACAGCACAGCATCATGGATCGCATACCTCGTACGCGGGAAGACGTCCCACCGCCGGAGCCACGAGCTTCCGCCCGGTCAGATCTCCTCTCCTTCACGCCCGGCCGACCGGTTCCCCAGAGAACCGCTCCTGTCGGGCTTGTCGTAGGCGCACGACGAACCGGTCCACCCACTGGAACGCGCGAGCGCCGAGCGCCCTCACGCGACGGAGTGCAGGAAGACGAGACCTTGGCGGCCGACCTCCTGCGTAGAGCCGAACGGCTCCGAGGAGACCTGACATGCATGCCGCCCGCCCGTACACCGTTCCGGACGCGCCGGAGACGGCAACCATCGCCCTGTGCGACGAATCCATGCGTCGCGACACCGCCACGTCCGGTGTCTACCTGCTGTCCTCGGTGATCGTGCCACTGGGCGCGCTGCCCGCCGTACGTGAGCGGATGACCGGACTCCGGCTGCCCGGACAGCGCAAGAAGCTGCACTGGCGGGACGAGTCCGCGGCGCGCCGAGCGCTGGCCGCCGACGGGCTGGCCGCGCTGGATGCGGACATCGTCATCGCCACCTGGTGCGGAATGAGCCAGGACAAACAGGAACGCGCCCGCCGCAAGGCGCTGGAAACCCTGCTGCTGGACCTGGCCCGCCGCTCCGTGCGACGGGCCCTGTTCGAGTCGCGGGGCCCGGACCGCGACCGGGCCGACGTGGCCTCGCTGGCCGGACTGCGGCGCTCCGGCATACTGCCGCCGAGTCTGCGGGTACATCACGCCCCCGGTGGCGACGAGCACGCGCTGTGGGCGGCCGACATCGCAGCCGGGGCGTACAACGCCGCGATGGGCGGCACATGTGCCCACTGGGAGAAGGCTCTGGAGGGCAGCAAGGGCACCGTGCTGACCTGCGGGGCCTGCGGTACGCCGCATACGCCCGCGATCAGGTCGGGTCCCCGCTGAGAAAGCGCGAAGGCCAGGCGTCCGTCGTCCGGCGGATGGCCTGGCCCCACTTCCGGCCCCTCCTGGGGTCGGCAACACATCCACTCTGCCTCCCCGCCCGCCGGGGGTCAAGCGGAAGGTCAACCACGAATGAGTGACGTCGACACCCCCTACGAACTGCCCGAAGACGAATACCGCAACCGGGTCGGCGTTCTCACCGACCGGCTTCGGGACCTGCAGGTTCGCGATCTGAGGTCGATCCGTTCCGCGGCGGAGCGCATCGTCGAGCACCCGAGCGGTACGACGCACACCGCCGAGTCGGCGGCCGCGCTGCTCGGCGTCGCAGTGGACCCGAGGGCGGTCCGCCCGACCCAGATACGGTCCCAGCGCGTGCGCGGCGGACGCGTCCTGCACCTCCTGCGTGCCACCGTGTGGACACCGTTGCTCCTCGTCGACGCGACGAACGGCAGGTTCGTCGTCGGGCAGACGTATCTGTCCGACCCGAAGGTCTCCGCGGGGGCGACGACGAAGGTGGCACTCGCTGCGCCGGACTCCGCCGGCACCATTCCGTCACTCGTCTACCGCGGCACCCGGCAGGCGGTCGCCACCGCGCTGGACGAGAACGCCGACTTCGTGCGGCGGGAGAACTCCTGGGAAGCCGACATCCGGCGCAACGGCATTCTGATGCCCCTGCTCGCGGGGCACGTGGAATATCGCTTCACCGACGCTCCACCGCGCCCCGCCGTCGGTGTGGTCGACGGTACGTCCCGTACCGCCTCGGCACACCGGGTCCTCGGTCTGACCGAGTCGGAGATCGTCGCCGTCACCCCCGAGGGGCAGCGCAAGTGGCTCACGCGCTTCCTGAAGGGACTGAACGCCGACGTCAGCGCCCTCGTGATCACGCCCGAGCCGGATCATGAACGGCTGTTCTCCGTGGAGAGCGCGGTGAACGCCTTGACCGCCGAGGCCGACCTGATCGTCGGATGGGGCTGGGACGCGCACGCTCCGGGGCACCCCCAGGGCGCCGATCCGACGTACGCCAGCACGCTGAACCTGGCCCTGGGCGCGCAGAACATCGAGCCCAGGTCCTTCTCCGCCGAGGCTCAGGGAACCCTGCTCGCCGAACGCGCGGTGAACACGCTCGCGGACTACGGGATGATCAACCCCACCGAGCTCGTCTACGCACTCGGCCGGGAGGACCTGACGCAGGTCGCGGAGACCCTGGGGCTCAGCCGGCATCGCGACGAGCGCTGCGCCTGGCTCATCCGTCTCATGACCTCGCCCGACTCCGCCCGTCGCAAGGTCCTCAACGAGACGCTCGGTGCCAAGGCGTTCTCCGCCAAGAACCGCTCCCGCCCGGCGATCGAGCTGGCGCTGCGCTCCTTCTCCGGCTACGACGGCCCGTACCTGGAACGCGCCCGCAACGCCGCCGTGCATGCCCTGTGGGCGGACGTGGGCGGCGACTGGGACGTCGTGTCGCGCCCCGACGACGAAAGCCTGGACGAACTCGAGGAGAAGGCGCTGGCCGAGGTCCACGACGGCAGCCCGGGCTCCCACTGCCACGAGGTCGCCGCCCGTGGTGTGGTCCCCCTCCTGGCCCTGGGCGGGCTGGGCGTGGACCGGGGTTCCGCCCGGTACCGAGGGCAGCCCGCCGTGGTGATCGGCCGCATGATGCAGAGCGAGTGGGGGATCCAGCAGCTCATGGCCACGGTCCGGGCCTCTCGCGAGGACCGCCCCTTCCCCAGGCTCGACCCCGAGGGCAACGAGCTGCCCGACGACGCGAAGGCGAACACACCGTCGTACAACAACGACTGGCTTCGCGAACGCGTCCTCAAGGAGGACGTGACCACGCCGGTCACCGCGGCGGAGGAGCCCGAGAAGGTCCTCTTCGAGTCGGTGCGGGCCGCGTGGGACGCGTTCGAACACTTCCGGGAGCTGAAGGACCCGCCCTACGACTCGCTGACCGATGACAAATGGCGGGACGCGGCCAAGACGGCCGGGCGCCTGTCCAAGAACATCGACAAGTACGTACGAGAGGAGGACTGAGCGTTCTCCGCGAGCTGCCGTCCGGCTCCTGCCGGGCCGGTGTACACCGCTAGCCCTCCCCGCCGGCCTTTCGGGTGTGCAGCTGCCGTGCCACCTCGGCGATCGAGCCCGACAGGGAGGGATACACGGTGAAGGCGTTGGCGATCTGCTCGACCGTCAGGTTGTTGTCGACGGCGATCGAGATCGGATGAATGAGCTCCGAGGCCCTCGGCGCCACCACCACACCTCCCACCACGATCTCGGTACCGGGCCGGCAGAAGATCTTGACGAATCCGTCCCGGATGCCCTGCATCTTGGCGCGCGGGTTGCGCAGCAGCGGCAGCTTCACCACCCGGGCGTCGATCTTGCCTGCGTCCACGTCGGCCTGCGAGTACCCGACGGTGGCGATCTCGGGGTCGGTGAAGACGTTGGCGGACACGGTCTTCAGATTCAGCGGCGTAACGGCGTCGCCGAGGAAGTGGTACATGGCGATCCGCCCCTGCATGGCCGCCACCGAGGCGAGCGCGAAGACGCCGGTGACGTCACCGGCGGCGTACACGCCGGGAGCCGAGGTCCGCGAGACCCGGTCGGTCTTGATGTGCCCGGAGTCCTTGAGCCGGACCCCCGCCTCCTCCAGCCCCATCCCCTCCGTGTTGGGAATGGCACCGACGGCCATCAGGCAGTGCGACCCGCCGATGACACGCCCGTCCGACAGCGTCACCTCGACCCGGTCGCCCACCCGCTTGACGGACTGGGCCCGGGACCGCGACATGACGTTCATGCCACGCCGCCGGAACACGTCTTCCAGAACGGCCGCCGCATCCGGGTCCTCACCCGGCAGCACCCGGTCCCGCGACGACACGAGGGTGACCCGCGACCCGAGCGCCTGGTAGGCCCCGGCGAACTCGGCACCGGTCACACCGGACCCCACCACGATGAGTTCCTCGGGCAGCTCCTCCAGGTCGTAGACCTGGGTCCAGTTCAGGATCCGCTCCCCGTCGGGCCGCGCGTCCGGCAGCTCGCGCGGATGCCCGCCCGTGGCGATGAGCACCGCGTCGGCGGTCAGCGTCTCCTCGCTCCCGTCGGCGGCCCGCACCACGACCTTGCGCGACCCGTCGAGCCCCTGCATGCCCTCCAGCCGCCCGCGCCCCCGCATCACCCGCGCACCCGCGCGGGTCACGGAGGCGGTGATGTCGTGCGACTGCGCCAGCGCGAGCCGCTTCACCCGCCGGTTGACCTTGCCCAGATCCACGCCCACCACCCGGGCGGCCTGCTCCATGGGCGGAGTGTCGTCGGCGACGATGATCCCCAGCTCCTCGTAGGAGGAGTCGAAGGTGGTCATCACCTCAGCCGTGGCGATGAGGGTCTTGGACGGCACGCAGTCGGTCAGCACCGACGCCCCGCCCAGACCGTCGCAGTCCACGACGGTCACCTCCGCGCCGAGCTGAGCGGCCACCAGCGCCGCTTCGTATCCGCCGGGTCCGCCACCAATGATCACGATCCGAGTCACGTACCCCATTGTCCCGCACCCTTCAACGAGAGGCCGCCCGGGGCCACCACCGTGACGACACCGATGCCCGACACCCCTGCCGTACCCTTCCCCTCATGTCGCTCTACGCCGCTTACGCCGGCAACCTCGACGCGCGGCTGATGACCCGCCGCGCCCCGCACTCGCCGCTGCGCGCCACCGGCTGGCTGAACGGGTGGCGGCTGACCTTCGGGGGCGAGCACATGGGCTGGGAGGGCGCCCTCGCGACCCTGGTCGAGGACCCGATCTCCCAGGTCTTCGTCTCCCTCTACGACATCGCCCCGATGGACGAGGACTCCCTGGACCGCTGGGAGGGCGTGGGCCTGGACATCTACCGCCGCACCCGGGTCCGCATCCACACCCTCGACGGCGAGGAGGGTGCCTGGACCTACGTCCTGAACGGCTACGAGGGCGGCCTGCCCTCCGCCCGCTACCTGGGCGAGATCGCGGACGCCGCCGAATCGTCCGGCGCCCCCCACGACTACGTCATGGAACTCCGCAAACGCCCCTGCTGAGGACCACCCTCGTCAAAACATCCAACCCAAAAACCCCCATCCCGTGACCTCCGCCATCTACGCGCGTAGCCACAAACCGGCTACGCTCTTCGCGTGAACGCATCTCTTCTTCCGGACGACATCCAGGGCGCCACCCCAGTTGACCCGAGGGCCGCCGCCGACGCCGCCGCGGCCCGCCTGCGCGAACTCACCGGCGCAGAGACCCACGACGTCGCCCTGGTGATGGGCTCCGGCTGGGCACCGGCCGTGGACGCCCTGGGCGCCCCCGAGGCCGATCTCCAGGTCACCGACCTCCCGGGCTTCCCCAAGCCCGCGGTGGAGGGCCACGGCGGCAAGGTCCGCTCGTACACCCTCGGCGACAAGCGCGCACTGGTCTTCCTGGGCCGCACCCACTACTACGAGGGCCACGGCGTCGCCGCCGTCTCCCACGGCGTCCGCACCGCCGTCGCGGCCGGCGCCAAGACGATCATCCTGACCAACGGCTGCGGCGGCCTGCGCGAGGGCATGCGCCCCGGCCAGCCGGTCCTGATCAGCGACCACATCAACCTCACCGCCACCTCCCCCATCATCGGCGCCAACTTCGTCGACCTCACCGACCTCTACTCGCCCCGCCTGCGGGCGCTGTGCAAGGAAGTCGACGCCACGCTGGAGGAGGGCGTCTACGCCCAGTTCCCCGGCCCGCACTACGAGACCCCGGCCGAGATCCGCATGGCCCGCGTGATCGGCGCCGACCTGGTGGGCATGTCGACGGTCCTGGAGGCGATCGCGGCCCGCGAGGCCGGCGCGGAGGTCCTGGGCATCTCCCTGGTCACCAACCTCGCCGCGGGCATGACGGGCGAGCCCCTCAACCACGAGGAGGTCCTCCAGGCGGGCCGCGACTCCGCAGCGCGCATGGGGAAGCTGCTGACCCAGGTCCTGGGCAGGCTGTAGACGGAGGCCCAGCGACTCCCGGTACCCGGCGCGGGTACGGACGGGGGGGGGACGCGGCCCGGCGTTGCGGGGTGCCGCTGCGCCCACCCGTGCCGCCCCAGCGGCACGACTGCCCGCAGCTAGGAGGCATGGCGACTGCCCGCAGCTGGGGCGGCGTGGCGACTGCCCGCAGCTCGGTAGGTACGGCGAGAAGGGGACGTGTCGGGGGGTGTCCGCCCGCAGCGGTTGGCGCGTCAACGCCCCGCACCCCCGTAGCCGACCGATTCCGCGCCGTTCCGAGGACGGACACCCCCCGGCGCGGCCCCGACCCACCCACCGCACGCACCGCGCCACGCGCACCCCCACCGAACCCGCACAGGCCGCCGCAGGCACCCGTGCCACCGACACCCGAGAGGCTGACCGACGTGCAAGACGTGCAAGACGACCTCCTCGCACGAGCCAAGGCATGGCTGGCCGAGGACCCCGACGCGGACACCCGCGCGGAACTCGCCCGCCTCATCGACGCCGAGGACCACGCCGAGCTCACCGCACGCTTCTCCGGCACCCTCCAGTTCGGCACCGCGGGCCTGCGCGGCGAACTCGGCGCCGGCCCGATGCGCATGAACCGCTCGGTCGTCATCCGCGCCGCCGCAGGCCTCGCCGCGTATCTCAAAAAGCAGGGCCACCACGACGGCCTGGTGGTCATCGGCTACGACGCCCGCCACAAGTCCGCCGACTTCGCCCGCGACACCGCCGCCGTCATGACCGGCGCCGGCCTCAGGGCGGCCGTACTCCCCCGCCCCCTCCCCACCCCCGTCCTCGCCTTCGCGATCCGCCACCTCGGCGCGGTCGCCGGGGTGGAGGTCACCGCCAGCCACAACCCGCCCCGCGACAACGGCTACAAGGTGTACCTCGGCGACGGCTCCCAGATCGTGCCCCCCGCCGACGCCGACATCGCCGCCGAGATCGACGCCGTGCGCACCCTCCACGACGTCCCCCGCCCGGACACCGGCTGGCAGACCCTCGACGACGACGTCCTCGACGCCTACCTCACCCGCACGGACGCCGTCCTCGCCCCCGACTCCCCCCGCACCGCCCGCACCGTCTACACGGCGATGCACGGCGTAGGCAAGGACACCCTCCTCGCCGCCTTCGCCCGAGCCGGCTTCCCGCGCCCCACCCTCGTGACCGAGCAGGCCGACCCCGACCCGGACTTCCCCACCGTCGCCTTCCCCAACCCGGAGGAGCCCGGCGCGATGGACCTCGCCTTCGCGACGGCGAGGGAGACGACCCCCGACCTGATCATCGCCAATGATCCGGACGCGGACCGTCTCGCGGTGGCCGTACCCGACGCCGCCGAGGCCACCGGCTGGCGCATGCTCCGGGGCGACGAGGTGGGCGCCCTCCTCGCCGCCCACCTGGTCACCCGCGGCGCGCACGGCACGTTCGCGGAGTCGATCGTCTCGTCGTCCCTCCTGGCCCGCATCGCCGCGCAGGCGAACCTCCCCCACGTCGAAACCCTCACCGGCTTCAAGTGGATCGCCCGGGTCGAGAACATCCGCTACGGCTACGAGGAGGCCCTCGGCTACTGCGTCGACCCGGAGGGCGTCCGCGACAAGGACGGCATCACCGCGGCCCTCCTGATCACGGAACTGGCCTCCACCCTCAAGCAGGCCGACCGCACCCTCCTCGACCTCCTCGACGACATCGCCGTCGAGCACGGCCTGCACGCCACCGACCAGCTCTCGGTCCGCGTGGAGGACCTCTCCCTCATCGCCGCCGCGATGCACCGCCTGCGCGAACAGCCCCCGGCAACCCTCGCCGGCCTCCCCGTCACCACCGCGGAGGACCTCACCCGCGGCACGGACACCCTCCCGCCCACCGACGGCCTGCGCTACACGCTCGACGGCGCCCGGGTCGTCGTCCGCCCGAGCGGCACGGAGCCCAAGCTGAAGTGCTACCTGGAGGTGGTCGTCCCGGTGTCCGAGCACGCAGGCCTCCCGGCAGCCAGGTCGCAGGCGACGGCCCTCCTGACGGCCCTCAAGCACGACCTGTCGACGGCGGCGGGCATCTGAAAAGCCGGGGGTGCGAGGCACCCCCGGCCACACTCACCCACCCGCACCGCCCATCACCCCGCCCATCACCCCACCCCGAACAGCACCCCCAGCGCCACCGCCCCCGCCACTACCGGCACGATGATCTCGTACGCCCACCGCACGGTCACCCCGCCCCGCGAGCCCTCGGCCGCCTTCCGCGCCTCCCACAGCTCCCGCAGCTCGTCCATGACCTTGTCGGCCTCGGCCCGCACCGGCCCGTCCGCCTCGCCGCCCGAGGCCCCGGCGCCACCGCCCCGCGAACCGAACTGCCCCACGCCCCCGAGCACGCTCCCGCGCCTGCGCCCACCGGCACCGCCGGCGAGCCGCCGGTCCTCCTGCCGCGCGGCCTTCTTGCGCCCCCGCAGCGAGACGGGAATGGACCACAGCTGGAACTTGTCGCCGCCCTCGGTGAAGACCTCGTTCGAGTAGGCGGACCGGAACGACTCGACCTGCGCCCAGGGCAGGACGATCACGCGGAACGGATTGCGCACCCGCATCCGGTCGTCGTTGGCGAAGACGGCGGGCCGCACGGTGTAGGCGGCGACGAGCGGCACGAGGAAGACCAGCGCCGCGAGTGCCTTCCAGCGGGTGTCCCCCTCGCCCGCGACCAGGGCGTCGATACCGAGCCACAGCGCGAGGGCGAGTACCAGCACGCCTCCGGAGATACCCGCGGGCGAGCGGTAGGCCCGGTCCTTGGACACGGGTCCCGAGGGCTGCGGCGAGGATGACTGGGGCTCCGGGGTGGTCATGCTGCCGATTGTGCCCGACGCCCCGCCCGACGCTCACATGCGGTGCCGGTACATCGGACGAGCCCTCGGGGGCTGTACAGACCGCTACGCGCGTAGATATGCTCGTCTGGTGACCATGCCCACCACTGAACCGCCCTCCGCCCTCACGGACGTCACCGCGTCCGACAGCACCCTGCGCCGCTTCCTCCACGGACTGCCCGGCGTCGACACCGTCGGTCTGGAGGCGCGCGCCGCCTCCCTCGGCACCCGTTCCATCAAGACCACCGCGAAGGCGTACGCCCTCGACCTGGCCATCTCGATGGTCGACCTGACGACGCTGGAAGGCGCGGACACCCCGGGCAAGGTCCGGGCGCTCGGCGCGAAGGCGGTCCGCCCCGACCCGACCGACCGCACGGCCCCGGCGACGGCGGCCGTCTGCGTCTACCCCGACATGGTGCCCACCGCCAAGGAGGCCGTCGCCGGCTCCGGCGTGAAGGTCGCCTCGGTCGCCACGGCGTTCCCGGCGGGCCGCGCCTCGCTGGCCGTCAAGCTGGCCGACGTGCGCGAGGCCGTGGCGGCGGGCGCGGACGAGGTCGACATGGTCATCGACCGCGGCGCGTTCCTCGCCGGGCACTACATGAAGGTGTACGACGAGATCACCGCCGTACGCGAGGCCTGCGGCACGGCCGCCCGTCTGAAGGTCATCTTCGAGACCGGCGAGCTGTCGACGTACGACAACATCCGCCGCGCCAGTTGGCTCGGCATGCTGGCGGGCGCGGACTTCATCAAGACCTCGACCGGCAAGGTGGCGGTCAACGCGACACCCGCCAACACGCTCCTCATGCTGGAGGCGGTCCGCGACTTCCGCGCCCAGACCGGCGTCCAGGTGGGCGTGAAGCCGGCCGGCGGCATCCGCACCGCGAAGGACGCGATCAAGTTCCTGGTCCTGGTCAACGAGACCGCGGGCGAGGACTGGCTGGACAACCACTGGTTCCGCTTCGGCGCCTCCTCGCTGCTGAACGACCTGCTGATGCAGCGCCAGAAGCTGGCCACAGGCCGTTACTCCGGCCCCGACTACGTGACGGTGGACTGATCCCCATGGCACCCGCATCTTCACCCGCACCCACACCCGCGTTCGAATACGCCCCGGCCCCCGAGTCCCGCGCGATCGTCGACATCGCCCCGTCCTACGGCCTGTTCATCGACGGCGAGTTCACCGAGGCGGCCGACGGCAAGGTCTTCAAGACGGTCTCTCCCGCCACCGAGGAGGTCCTCTCCGAGGTCGCCGAGGCCGGCGAGGCGGACGTCGACCGCGCCGTGAAGGCCGCCCGCAAGGCCTTCGAGAAGTGGTCGGCGCTGCCCGGCGCGGAGCGTGCGAAGTACCTCTTCCGCATCGCCCGCATCATCCAGGAACGCAGCCGGGAACTGGCCGTCCTGGAGACCCTCGACAACGGCAAGCCGATCAAGGAGACCCGCGACGCGGACCTCCCCCTGGTCGCCGCGCACTTCTTCTACTACGCGGGCTGGGCCGACAAGCTGGACCACGCGGGCTACGGCGCCGACCCCCGCCCCCTGGGCGTGGCGGGCCAGGTCATCCCCTGGAACTTCCCGCTCCTGATGCTGGCGTGGAAGATCGCCCCGGCCCTGGCCACTGGCAACACGGTGGTCCTGAAGCCCGCCGAGACGACTCCCCTCTCCGCCCTGTTCTTCGCGGACATCTGCCGCCAGGCCGGGCTGCCCAGGGGCGTCGTCAACATCATCACCGGCGACGGCCGCGCCGGGGCGGCGCTCACCGCGCACCCCGACGTGAACAAGGTCGCCTTCACGGGCTCCACGGCGGTCGGCAAGCAGATCGCGCGCACGGTCGCGGGCACCCGCAAGAAGCTCACGCTCGAACTGGGCGGCAAGGGCGCCAACATCGTCTTCGACGACGCCCCGATCGACCAGGCCGTAGAGGGCATCGTCAACGGCATCTTCTTCAACCAGGGCCAGGTCTGCTGCGCGGGCAGCCGCCTGCTGGTCCAGGAGTCGATCCACGACGAGCTCCTGGACTCCCTGAAGCGCAGGCTCACCACCCTCCGCCTGGGCGACCCCCTGGACAAGAACACGGACATCGGCGCGATCAACTCCGCCGAGCAGCTGGCCCGTATCACCGCCCTCGCCGACCAGGGCGAGGCGGAGGGCGCCGAGCGCTGGTCCCCGGACTGCGAACTGCCCTCCTCCGGCTACTGGTTCGCCCCGACGCTCTTCACGAACGTCACCCAGGCGCACACCGTCGCCCGCGACGAGATCTTCGGCCCGGTCCTGTCCGTCCTCACCTTCCGCACGCCGGACGAGGCGGTCGCCAAGGCCAACAACACGCCGTACGGCCTGTCGGCGGGCATCTGGACGGAGAAGGGCTCGCGCATCCTGGCGGTCGCGAACAAGCTCCGTGCCGGTGTGATCTGGTCCAACACGTTCAACAAGTTCGACCCGACGTCGCCGTTCGGCGGCTACAAGGAGTCGGGCTTCGGCCGCGAGGGCGGCCGCCACGGCCTGGAGGCGTACCTCGATGTCTGAGCGACTCAGCGTGCTGAAGACCTACAAGCTGTACGTCGGCGGGAAGTTCCCGCGTTCCGAGAGCGGCCGGGTGTACGAGGTGACCACGCAGACATCGGCCGCTGACGCGGCGGGCAAGAGCAACTGGCTGGCCAACGCCCCCCTCGCCTCCCGCAAGGACGCCCGTGACGCGGTGGTCGCCGCGCGCAAGGCGTTCGGCGGCTGGTCCGGCGCGACGGCCTACAACCGCGGGCAGATCCTCTACCGCGTCGCCGAGATGCTGGAGGGCCGCCGCGGTCAGTACGTCGCGGAGGTCGCCGACGCCGAGGGCCTGTCGAAGTCGAAGGCGGCGGCGCAGGTGGACGCCGCGATCGACCGCTGGGTCTGGTACGCGGGCTGGACCGACAAGATCGCCCAGGTGGTCGGCGGCGGCAACCCGGTCGCGGGCCCCTTCTTCAACCTCTCCGCCCCGGAGCCGACCGGCGTCGTGGCCGTCCTGGCCCCGCAGAAGTCGTCCTTCCTGGGCCTGGTCTCGGTGATCGCCCCGGTCATCGCGACGGGCAACACGGCGGTCGTGGTGGCCTCGGAGAAGTCCCCCCTCCCCGCCCTCTCCCTGGGGGAGGTCCTGGCCACGTCCGACCTCCCCGGCGGTGTGGTCAACATCCTCTCCGGCCGCACGGCGGAGATCGCCGCCCCGCTCGCCGCCCACCAGGACGTCAACGCGATCGACCTCGCGGGTGCCGACGAGGAGCTGGCGAAGGAGCTGGAGATCGCGGCGGCGGACAACCTCAAGCGCGTCCTGCGTCCACAGCCTGTGGACGACGCGAACGCGGACTGGTCCGCGACCCCCGGCACGGACCGCATGACGGCGTTCCTGGAGACGAAGACGGTCTGGCACCCGACGGGCGCGCTGGGCGCGTCGGGCTCGTCCTACTGACCGACGCCGACGGGCCGCGGCTCCTCCCCGTCCGGAGGAGCCGCGGTCTTCACTGGGCCGAGCACTGCCTCAGCTCGGGCCGGCTCGGTGCGGTCTTCCGCCCCGTCAGCGGGGACAGGTCCTTCATGTACATCTCCGCCCACTCCCTGCCGGCCAGGATCTCCCGGAGCCCCGAGCACACCTTGCCCTTCAGGAGCGGGTCGTCCTTCCGCAACGCCACCCCGTAGGGCTCCGTGCCCGCGCCGCTGGGCAGCAGCTTCAGATGCGCCGGGTCGTTCTGTGCGTACCCGGCGAGAAGGACGTCGTCCGAGGCGACCGCGTACACGCTCGACCGCTTGTCCAGGAGTCGTTCCACGCACTCCTTGTAGGTGTCGGGCTGCCACTGCCCCGTGGTGTAGCCGTCGTCCTTCAGCCGGTCCGCGTACGTGGAGTCCCGCGCCGTGCACACCTCGACGTGGTTCCGCTTCACGTCGACGGCTTCGTCGAGGTCGTACTTCGCGGACTTCTTGCGGACGAGGAGGCTGCTGCCCGCCTTGTAGTAGGGCCCGACGAAAGTGATGCCGTCCTGCTTCTCACGCTCGGGCGTCATGCTGTACGAGGCGACGACCAGGTCCACTTCCCCGTTCCTCAGCTTGCTCGCCCGGTTGGCCGTGGTCACCCCGTAGAAGTCCACCTGCTCCTTGTCGTAGCCCAGTCTGTCGGCGAGGGCATAGGCGATGTCCACGTCGAACCCGCTCCACACGCCGGTGTCCTTGTTGTAGAAGCTCAGCCCGGGCTGATCCTCCTTGGCACCGATCGTCAGCCTCTTCCTGGCGCTCTTCCACTGCTCCCACGCCTGCTCCGCGTCGCTCCCGGCGCCACCCGCCTCCTGCTGCCCGGAGGCGTCGTCCTGCCTGCCCCCGGAGTCGCCCCGCGAGACCAGCCAGCCGCCACCGGCGAGCAGGACGACACACGCCGCGGCCGCCGCCACCTTCCAGCCCCGGAACCGGCCGCGCCCCGCGCGCGACGCCACCGGCGGTTCGGAGGGGACGGCACCGGAGGGAACGGCCCCGGGCGGGACGGACCCGGCGTCGCCTCCGGCTTCGACTCCGGCTCCGGCGGAGGACGCGGCAGGCGCCGCGGGCACGGCGGGCGCGGCGGGCGCGGAGGACGCGGCGGGCTCCGCTGCGGCCACCGCGGGCGTGGGCCGTGAGGGCGGCGGCGTCGACCCGGCCGTGGGCGGCGTGGGCCGGGCCGTGGGCGGGTGTGCGGGGGTGGAGGCCCGCGCGGGGGTCGGCGTGCCGGGGTCCGCGAGGACTTCCCGGAGCATCTCCTCCGCCGACGCCGCGTCCGGCCGACGCTCGGGGTCCGTGACCAACAGCGCCTGGATGACGGGGCCGAGGGGTCCGGCGTAGCGCAGGACGGGGTCGGGCGACTGCTGGATGTTCGCCTGCACCTCCCAGACCTCGTTGCCGGCGAAGGGCAGACGTCCCTCGACCATCTCGTACAGCGTGACGCCCAGCGCCCACAGGTCGGAGGCGGGCGTGGGGCCCGGAGCGACGGGGGCGAACAGCTCGGGCGCCAGGTAGGGAGGCGTGCCGATGACTCCGCCGTACCGGGTGACCCGGTCCGCGCCCTCGAAGGTGGCGATGCCGAAGTCCACCAGCACCACCTGGCCGCCGTCCCGCACCAGGACGTTGCCCGGCTTGACGTCGCGGTGCAGCACCGACGCCTCGTGGACCGCCCGCAGGCCCTGGGCCATCTGGAGGCCGATCTCCGCGGCCCTGGGCACGCCGAGGACCCGGTCGCGGCTCAGCAGGTCGGCCAGCGACTGCCCTTCCAGCAGCTTCATCACGATCCAGACCTGGTCGGCGGTCTCGATCTGGTCGTGGACCGTCACCACGTTCTGGTGCTCGATCTTGGCCAGGGCCTCCGCCTCACGGCGGGCCCGCTGCATCGCGTCCTTCTGCGTGTCCGGGGTCATCGCCCTGCGGTCGAGGAGCCCCTTCACGGCGACCAGCCGGCGCAGCCGCCGGTCGTGGGCCTTCCAGACCTCACCCATGCCGCCGCTGCCGATGGGCTCCAGCAGCTCGTAGCGGCCCTCGATCACGCTGTGGGGGATGGGGGGACGATCCTCGGGATGCCCGTCGGCTCCGCCGCCGGCCCCGTTGATTCCGTCGTCGTTGTGCACTCGGCCCCCTAGCACCACTTGCGCGAAACGTGAGTCACCACAGATTAGACGGCCCCCGCGACGAACGGGCAGGCCGGACCACCGCGACGGAAACGGGCCGCGACCCCCGGCTCGGAGGGGTCGCGGCCCGGCGTGCGCAGAACGCGTCAGCGCAGCAGCTCCGTCACCTGCCCCACCACCGGCACGCTGCCCAGCGACTGGGCCTGGGCGACCGGGCCGGTCAGGGCCGTGGACGTGAGCGGCTGGAAGTCGGCGACCTTGGTGCCGACGCCGTTGTCCAGCGGGTCGACGCCCGTGCCGGCCAGCGGGTTGGGCTTGAGGTCGGCGACCGGCCCGGTGACGTAGCCGACGGTGCCGGTCACGGCCGCCAGGCCCGCCTGCGGGTCGATGTTGCCCAGCGAGGTGGGGCGGGTGTGGGCCAGGCCGGCGATGGTCTCGCCGCTGTCCGCGGAAGCCGTCGCCGCTCCTGCTGCCAGGGCGGCCCCGGCGGTCGCGAGGGCGACCAGGGCGCGCTGTGCGTGCGGGGTGCGGGGGGACGCGTGTCGGGCCATCGCTACTGCCACCTCTTGGTGTGGATTGCTACGGACTGCCCTGATAACAGCGCGCACCGTGATCAGGTCACCGCACAGCGCAATCGGGATGTGACGCGTGCTGCAAAGTCCGCCCGCGGGGTCGTACGGCGGCCGTTCGATGCCTCAGACTGGTGTCCCGTGAGCTCCCATCCACCCATACCGACGCGAGTCGTGCTGCTCTGCGGCCCCTCCGGCTCCGGCAAGTCCCTCCTCGCCGCGCACTCCGGCCTGCCGGTGCTGCGCCTCGACGACTTCTACAAGGAGGGCACCGACCGGACGCTGCCGACGGTGCCGCTCAGTTCCGACATCGACTGGGACCACCCGGCGTCGTGGGACGCGGACGCGGCGGTCGCCGCCATCCGGGAGCTGTGCGGGACGGGGCGTACCGACGTACCCGTCTACGACATCTCGCTGAGCGCCCGCACCGGCGCGGAGACGGTCGACATCGGGCGGACGCCGCTGTTCCTGGCCGAGGGCATCTTCGCCGCGGAACTGGTGGACCGCTGCCGGGAACTGGGCGTGCTGGCCGACGCACTGTGCCTGAGCCGGGGCCCGCTGACGACCTTCCGCCGCCGGTTCCTGCGGGACCTGCGCGAGGGCCGCAAGTCCGTGCCGTTCCTGCTGCGCAGGGGCTGGCGGCTGATGCGTCTCGAGCGGTCGGTCGTCGCCCGGCAGACGGCTCTGGGCGCCCACGCCTGCGACCGCGACGAGGCGATGGGCCGGCTGGCGGCCGCGGCGGCGGGCCGGTGCGCCACCGCCCGTACGACGGCCTGAACGAATCCGCGGGTCACGGCACCCGGCCGCACACGCGGAAGCGGGACTGGATGGACCCCCCGGCCCTCCAGTCCCGCTCCCTTTCCACCCCCGTGGATCCCCCGTGATCCCCGTCCCCCGTGTCCCCCGTTGTTCCCCCGTGGTGCTTCCCCGTGAGTAAGAGCCCGGGTCCCTCCCCCTGATACACCCCGGCTCGAAACTTTTTTCACGGGGCCCCGCCCCCTCGGGCCGGTCCCCCCCCGGCCCGTACCTTCAGGCGACCAGTTCGCCGAAGGCGTCCTCCTGGTCACGGCCGAAGCTGAGGACCTCGTCCTCGCGCAGCCGGCGCAGCGAGCGCCAGATGCTGGACTTCACCGTGCCGACGCTGATGTCGAGGATGTCCGCGATCTCCGGGTCCGTGCGGCCCTCGTAGTAGCGCAGGACCAGCATGGTGCGCTGGAGTTCGGGCAGCCGGGCGAGCGCCTGCCACAGGACGGTGCGCAGCTCGGTGCCGCGCATCGCGTCCATGTCGCCGGGCGTCTCCGGCAGTTCCTCGGTCGGGTACTCGTTGAGCTTGCGGCGCCGCCAGGCGCTGATGTGCAGGTTGGTCATGGTGCGGCGGAGGTATCCGCCGACCGCCGCCTTGTCGCTGATCCGGTCCCACGCCCGGTAGGTCGAGAACAGCGCGCTCTGCAGCAGGTCCTCGGCCTCGAAGCGGTCGCCGGTGAGGTGGTAGGCGGTCGCGTACAGGGAGGAGCGGCGCTCCTGGACGTAGGCGGTGAACTCCGCCTCCGACAAGGAACGGCGCTCCCCCGGGTCCCCCGCCTTCCCCGTGTTCCCCGTTTCCCCCGTGTTCGCGTCAACCACCGTCATGTACGCGGTGTGCTGACGCCCGGTGCCGCGAGCGCACCCCCGCCCGCTCACGGCACCGGACTTCTCGGAACCCCGGTGTGCGTGCACGTCGTGCAGCCGCGTGACCACTGCGCTGGTGTTGGTGCCCTTCAGCGTGTTCATCTCGCGCCCCCCGTCGTGGACTGCCGGTTGCCTGTGACGAAAAGCCTCCCCCGGCGACTTCATGGCCGTGTCCGCCGACTGTCACAGAGCTGTCACAGGGGTCCGTCACCGCTGCACCACCCTTCCTTCACAGGGTCCGGCGGCGTCGTGGGACCCCAACCGCACCCGCAGGTCGAACACCGGCCCCCTCATGGGCCAGAATGAGCGCGTGCCTTCCCTGTTGCTGATCGAGGACGACGACGCCATCCGTACGGCCCTGGAGCTCTCCCTGACCCGCCAGGGCCACCGGGTGGCCACCGCTGCCAGTGGCGAGGACGGTCTGAAGCTGTTGCGCGAGCAGCGGCCGGACCTGATCGTGCTGGACGTGATGCTGCCCGGCATCGACGGTTTCGAGGTGTGCCGTCGCATCCGGCGCACCGACCAGCTGCCGATCATCCTGCTGACCGCGCGCAACGACGACATCGACGTGGTCGTCGGTCTCGAGTCGGGCGCCGACGACTACGTCGTCAAACCCGTCCAGGGCCGGGTCCTCGATGCCCGGATCCGGGCCGTGCTGCGGCGCGGGGAGCGGGAGTCCACCGACTCGGCGAGCTTCGGCAGTCTGGTCATCGACCGTTCGGCGATGACCGTGACGAAGAACGGCGAGGACCTCCAGCTGACGCCCACCGAGCTGCGGCTGCTGCTGGAGCTGAGCCGGCGGCCGGGACAGGCGCTGTCCCGGCAGCAGTTGCTGCGGCTGGTGTGGGAGCACGACTACCTCGGCGACTCCCGGCTGGTGGACGCGTGCGTGCAGCGGCTGCGCGCCAAGGTCGAGGACGTGCCGTCGTCCCCGACCCTGATCCGTACCGTGCGGGGTGTCGGCTACCGGCTGGATCCGCCTCAGTGACACGGGAACACCGGGGGGGTACCCGCGGCCTGGCCGCGGCGCGCAAGGGTTTCTGGTCCGGGCTGCGCTTCACCAGCCTGCGTCTCAGGCTGGTCCTCGTCTTCGGCCTGGTCGCGCTGACCGCGGCCGTGTCCGCGTCCGGCATCGCGTACTGGCTGAACCGGGAGGCGGTGCTCACCCGTACCCAGGACGCCGTGCTGCGGGACTTCGAGCAGGAGATGCAGAACCGGGCGGGCGCGCTGCCGGAGCACCCCACGCAGGACGAGGTGCAGCACACCGCGGGGCAGATGGCCAACAGCAGCCAGCGGTTCTCGGTGCTGCTGGTCGCCGGGAACGCCGACGGCACCGCCGTGTACGGCAGTTCCGGCGGCCTGGGCGGCTTCGCGCTGTCCGACGTGCCCGAGTCGCTGCGCACGGCGGTGAACAAGGAGCAGAAGGTCACCTCGGCCAACAAGCACCCGTACCACCTGTACTGGCAGCGGATCACCGACGACGGCACCCCGTACCTGGTGGCCGGCACGAGGGTGATCGGCGGCGGGCCGACCGGCTACATGCTCAAGTCGCTGGAACCGGAGGCGAAGGACCTGAACTCGCTCGCCTGGTCGCTGGGGATCGCCACCGCACTCGCCCTGCTGGGCTCCGCGCTGCTCGCGCAGGCCCTGGCGACGACCGTGCTGAAACCCGTGCACCGGCTCGGGGTCGCGGCGCGGCGGCTGGGCGAGGGCAAGCTGGACACCCGGCTGCGGGTGTCCGGCACCGACGAACTGGCCGACCTGTCCCGGACGTTCAACAGCGCCGCCGAGAACCTGGAGAAGCGGGTCGCGGACATGGCGGGCCGGGAGCAGGCGTCCCGGCGTTTCGTCGCGGACATGAGCCATGAGCTGCGTACCCCGCTGACGGCGCTCACCGCGGTGACGGAAGTGCTGGAGGAGGAGCTGGAGTACGCGGGCGAGGGCGAGGGGGAGGGCGGGAGTTTCGACCCGATGGTCGAGCCCGCCGTGCGGCTGGTGGTGAGCGAGACGCGGCGGCTGAACGACCTGGTGGAGAACCTGATGGAGGTCACCCGCTTCGACGCGGGCACCGCCCGGCTGGTCCTGGACGACGTCGACGTCGCCGACCAGATCACCGCCTGCATCGACGCCCGGGCCTGGCTGGACGCCGTCGACCTGGACGCCGAGCGCGGCGTGCACGCCCGCCTGGACCCGCGCCGTCTGGACGTCATCCTCGCCAACCTGATCGGCAACGCGCTCAAGCACGGCGGGTCGCCGGTCAGGGTGTCCGTGGCGCGGGCGGACGACGAGATCGTCATCCGGGTCCGGGACAACGGTCCCGGCATCCCCGAGGACGTCCTGCCGCACGTCTTCGACCGTTTCTACAAGGCGAGCGCCTCCCGGCCGCGCTCCGAGGGCAGCGGGCTCGGTCTGTCCATCGCCCTGGAGAACGCGCACATCCACGGCGGTGAGATCACCGCGGAGAACGCCCCGGAGGGCGGTGCGGTGTTCACCCTGCGGCTGCCGCAGGACCCGTCGCCGCCCGTGGACGAGGACGAGGACGACGGGGCCGACGGGGCCGGCGGGGAGACCGACGACCGGGGCAAGGACGCGAAGGGACAGGTCTGATGACCGTACGCCGTCTGCCGGCCCTCTCCGGGCTCGCGGCAGTGGCCGTGCTGCTGACCGGGTGCGGCATCCGCGCCACCGAGGTGCCCACCGACTACGGTCCCGCGCCGTCGCGGGTGCGCTGCTCGCTCGCCGAGCCGGACGTGTCGACGCGGACCACGCCCGGACTGCCAGCGCAGGTGTTCCTGCTGTGCGGCTCGTCGCTGGTGGCCGTGGACCGCACGGTGCGGGTGCCGGACGGCGCCTCGGACTCGGGGCGGCGCGTGCTGGTGGCCCAGGGGCTGCTGGACGAGCTGGCGGCACAGCCGTCGGCCGCGGAGAAGGAGGCCGGTTACACGTCGGACGTGCGGCGCGGGATCACGGTGACGGGACCGCGTTCCGGGGACCCCGAGGACACGCTGCGGCTGAGTACCGGTCCGGACGACCTGACCTCGTACGCGCTCGCGCAGGTGGTGTGCACCTTCTCCGACTCCGCCGCGGCCGAGGGCGACGGCTCGGTGATCCTGGCCGGGCCCGCCGACCGGTCCGCCCGCCGCTACTCCTGCACGGACGAGGTCCGGGCCCGGCCGGGCAGCAACGAACCACCCGTCGACGAGGTCGCGGGCGGCTGACCGGCCGCACCGCGCGGCCCGGGGCGCGCGGTGCGCGAAGGCCCCGAGGGGGCCATGTGGCGCAAGCCTCACCCTTGCGTGGAGGAGCCCGGAACCACGCACGGCGGGGGGCGCGTCTAGGGGGACGTGCAGCGTCATGGGTTCCTCGGCGGCAGCGCCGCGCTCCGCATCCGTGTGACAGGAAGTGTTCTCCTGGTCGCACATCTCGCGTTCGTCGCCTGGTACGCGCTGCGGCCGCTGGACGTCCCCTGGGTACTGCCGCCCAACCTGGAGCCGTTCGCCGGGATCCGCGCCGACCTGGCGCTGGGCGGGCGCGCGGCGGCCCGTTCGCTGGGCGGCTCACTGGCCCTGCTGGCCCCGCTCGGCGTCCTGCTGCCGGTGGCCGGCGGGCGGCTGCACGTCTCGCCGCTGGCGTCCCTGCTGCGCACCACGGCCGCGGCCGCCCTGCTGTCGGTGGGCATCGAGCTGCTGCAGACCGGGGTGCCCGGTCAGGTCGTCGACATCGACTCGGTGCTGCTGAACACGGTGGGTGTGGCCCTCGTGCACCTGGCCGTCGTCCCGGCGGGCCGGGCCCGGATCCGCCGCTGGTACCGGCGGAGCGGCCGGGAGGGCGTCCTCCGGGAGGAGCCCGCTCAGGGTCGGACCCCGACGATTCCCAGGGTCGGTATCGCCCCGTAGAGCGACGCTTTGCGCGGTTCGTCTCCGTAGCGTGGAGGGCAGATGAAGGGGAAGCCGGAGGGCAGCCCCACCCACACGCTCACGAAGGAGCCGCGATGTCCAGCCTCGCCCGCCCCACCCACGGCCGCATGATCGGCGGAGTGTGCGCCGCGCTGGCCCGGCGCTTCGGCACCTCCGCCGGCACGATGCGGGTGATCTTCCTGGTCTCCTGCCTGCTGCCCGGCCCGCAGTTCCTGCTCTACCTGGCCCTGTGGATCCTGCTCCCGTCCGAGGAGAAGGCCGCCCGTACGGCCTGGTGACAGACGTACCACCCCCTCTGGTACACCGATGGGGCGCACCCGGCGACCGGGTGCGCCCCATCGGCGCGTACGGGGGGGCGGTGGCGCTCAGCCGCCCAGCGGGAGACCGTTGACCGGCAGGCCCTGGGTGGGCAGCCCCTTCAGCGGCACACCGCCGAGCAGCTTGGCGACCGGCTCGGTCGGGCCCTCGGCGAGCTGCTCGGCGACCACCTGCTCGACCACCGGCTGCGCGACGGTCAGACCGGTGTGGGAGATCCTGCGGCCCTGCTCCAGCACGTTGCCCGCGCCGGGCGCCACCTGGGAGACGGTCTCCGCGGGGAGGGTGCGGGCGACGGAGTCCACCGTCTGCGCGGTGTCCGGGAGCTCGGGGGCCGCGGAGGCCGCGCCCGCGCCGGCGGCGGCGAAGGCGGCGCCGAGGGCGGCGACACCGAGGGTCTTGGCAGCAGACTGCTTCATGAAGATGCGTCCTCGTAATGGGGTGACGGGGATGTGAGCGGTCCTTGACCGTAAACACGCCCCACCCCCGACGGCAAACATCGAAATGCGGACGGATGGTGAATGCCCGTCCGCGTCTCCGTATTACCGTCGTCCCGCGTTCAGCCGTCGGACTCCGAAGAACCGCTGGTCGAAGCCGTCTGCTGGAACAGCCATTCGGACTTCAACTCGGCGTATCCGGGCTTGATGACGTCATTGATCATGGCCAGTCGTTCATCGAAAGGAATGAACGCTGATTTCATCGCATTGACGGAGAACCACTGCATGTCGTCGAGCGTGTAGCCGAATGCCTCGACCAGGTGCTCGAATTCCCGGCTCATTCCGGTGTGGGACATCAGCCGGTTGTCGGTGTTGACGGTGGCCCGGAAGTGCAGCCGGCGCAGCAGCCCGATCGGGTGCTCGGCGTAGGAGTCGGCGGCGCCCGTCTGGAGGTTGGAGCTGGGGCACAGCTCCAGCGGGATCCGCTTGTCCCGGACGTAGGAGGCGAGCCGCCCGAGCTTGACCGAGCCGTCCTCGTGGACCTGGATGTCGTCGATGATGCGCACCCCGTGCCCGAGCCGGTCTGCGCCGCACCACTGCAGCGCCTGCCAGATGGACGGCAGCCCGAAGGCCTCGCCGGCGTGGATGGTGAAGTGGTTGTTCTCCCGCTTCAGGTACTCGAAGGCGTCCAGGTGCCGGGTGGGCGGGTAGCCGGCCTCGGCGCCCGCGATGTCGAATCCGACCACGCCGAGGTCGCGGTAGCGGTTGGCCAGTTCGGCGATCTCCAGGGAGCGGGCGGCGTGCCGCATGGCGGTCAGCAGGGCGCCGACCCGGATGCGGTGACCGTTGGCCCGGGCGCGCCGCTCGCCCTCCCGGAAGCCCTCGTTGACGGCCTCGACGACCTCTTCGAGGGTCAGCCCCTTCTCCAGGTGCTGCTCGGGCGCGTACCGCACCTCGGCGTAGACGACGCCGTCCTCGGCGAGGTCCTCCGCGCACTCGGCGGCGACCCGGACCAGGGCGTCGCGGGTCTGCATGACGCCGACGGTGTGGGAGAAGGTCTCCAGGTACCGCTCCAGCGACCCGGAGTCGGCGGCCTGCCGGAACCAGGTGCCGAGCAGGTCGGCGTCGGTTTCGGGAAGGTCCTCGTAGCCCGTCTCGCGGGCGAGTTCCACGACCGTGCCCGGCCGCAGACCGCCGTCGAGGTGGTCGTGCAGCAGGACCTTCGGCGCCCGGCGGATCCGGTCCGGCGACGGTGTCTTCGCGACCGCCGCGGTGTTCGCCGCGGCGCTCTTCTCGGTGCTTCGGCTCGTCATTTGCGCACTCTAACTCCTACGCGCGTAGAACACCGGGCGAACGCCGGGACCCGATGCGGTGTACGGACTCCCCGATATGTAACGGTGACCGCGCGGACGGGTTCCGTACACCCGGTCTTCTGAGAATCTTCTGTCATGGCACAGCAAGCGACTCCGGTCCGTCGGGCCCGGCTGGGGCGGACGCTCGGTCCGGAGGGGACGGCGGTGAGCGGTGTGGTGCTGCTGCTTCCCGAGGGCGACGAGGTCTCCGACCGCAGGCCCTCCGCGCTGCTCGCGGCCGCGTCCGTGCGCGCGTTGGGGCGCAGGCTGGCGCGCGCGGGCCGGGAGGAGGGCCTGGCCACGCATGTCGTGCACTACCGCTACCGCGGCTGGAACGGCGCCGAGGCGCACCTCGCCCGGGACGCCGAGTGGGCCGCCGACGAGGCCGTACGGCGCTACGGCGACGTACCCGTCTGCCTGGCCGGTACCGGCATGGGCGGCCGGGCGGCGTTGCGGGCGGCCGGGCACGAGGCCGTCAACTCGGTGCTGGCGATCGCCCCTTGGCTGCCGGAGGACGACGTGGCCGCGCCACCCGAACCGGTGAAGCAGCTCGCCGGGCGGCAGGTGCTGATCGTGCACGGCACCAACGACGGGCGCAGCGACCCGGAGTTGTCCTTCCGGCTCGCCTCCCGGGCGAAGAAGGCGAACCGCGGCGTGTGCCGGTTCGAGGTGCACTCCGACGGCCACGGGCTGCGGCAGTACCGGGACGAGGTCGCCGCGCTGGCCGAGGACTTCGTGCTGGGCGTGCTGTTCGGGCAGTCCTTCTCGCGCCCGGTGGAGGACGCCCTGGCCGCTCCCCCGCCGCTGGGGCTGCGGATGCCGTTGGCGGCGGGGTTCGGGAAGTCGCTGCGGCGGTAGCACGCGCCCCGGGGGCCGGCGGATCAGGTCGGCAGCAGGCTCCCCCGCCGCGAGATCAGGAACTTCTTGAACGCCGCCACGGGTGGGGTGTCCGTGCGTCCCGCCAGCCAGGCCACGCCGATCTCGCGGGCGGCGCGCGGCGCGGTGACCGTCAGTTCGACCACGCCGGGGCGGGGCACGGCGGGCGGCGGCAGCAGGGCGACGCCGAGTCCGGCCGCGACCAGGCCGCGCAGCGTCTCCGCCTCCTCCCCCTCGAAGGCCACCCTGGGCCGGAAACCGGCCTCCTTGCACAGCGCGTCGGTGATGCGCCGCAGGCCGTAGCCGGGCTCCAGGGTCACGAAGATCTCGTCGGCGGCCTCGGCGAGGCGGATGCGCCGGCGTCCGGCCAGGGCGTGGTCGGCCGGGACGACCAGGCGCCGTTTCTGCTCGTCGAGGCGGCGGGCGACCAGGTCGGGGGCGTCGGGGACCGGGGAGGTCAGGCACAGGTCCAGCTCCCCCGCGCGCAGCCGCTCCAGCATGGCCTCGCCGTAGTTCTGGACGAGGCTGAAGCGGACCCGGGGGTGGTCGGCGCGGAAGGCGTGCAGCAGGCCGGGGACGGTCTCGGCGCCCATGGTGTGCAGGAAGCCGAAGGCGACCTTGCCGGTGGCCGGGTCGGCGTCGGCGCGGACCTCGTCGGCGGCCCGCTCGACCTCGGCGAGGGCCCGCTCCACGGAGCCGAGGAAGGTGCGCCCCGCGACGGTCAGCGCGAGGGTGCGGCCGCGGCGGACGAACAGGTCGACGCCGAGGTCCTCCTCCAGGCGGACGAGGGCGCGGGAGAGGGTCGACTGGGGGACGTTCATCTCCTGGGCGGCCCGGGTGACGTGTTCGGTGCGGGCCACGCCGGCGAAGTGCGCGAGGCGGGGCGCGAGCAGCGCGACGATGTCTTCTGTGTCACCGGACGGTGACAGGCGGGGCCGTGAGCTTTGCTGATGCACCATGGGAACGATTATGGCCGTTCCATGCATTGGACGGATGAGTAAGGGGCTTCGTACCTTCGGGGCATGACTCCCGCCGATACCGGGGCGTCCACGGTCGTGGACGCCGCATCCGCCGCCTCCCCGGTCCCCGACTCCACCGACTCGACCGGCTCCACCGGCTCCACCGGCTCCACCGAGTCGCGCATGGCACCGGGCGACCCCGGCTACCGCCGGATGAGTTTCGCGCTGTTCCTGGCGGGCGTCGCGACCTTCGCGCTCCTTTACTCCACCCAGGCCCTGCTGCCGCTGATCTCCGGCGACCTGGGCGGCACGGCGAGCGACGCCAGCTGGACCGTGGCCGCCGCGACCGGCGGCCTCGCGGTGTTCGTACTGCCGATGAGCGCGCTGTCGGAGCGGTTCGGACGGCGTACGGTCATGACGGCCTCGCTGGCGGTCGCGGTGACCATCGGGCTGCTGGTGCCCTTCGCGCCGTCGCTCCCGGCGCTGGTCGCGCTGCGGGCGGTGCAGGGCGCGGCGCTCGCCGGGCTGCCGGCCTCGGCGACGGCGTACCTCGCGGAGGAGGTGCGGCCGCGGGCGCTGGTCACCGCGATCGGCCTGTTCGTGGCGGGCAACAGCGTCGGGGGGATGAGCGGCCGGATCATCACCGGCTGGGTCGCCCAGGAGTGGGGCTGGCGGGTCGCCGTCGGGGTGATCGGCCTCGTCGCGGTGGCGTGCGCGGTCGCCTTCCGGCTGCTGCTGCCCGCGCCGAAGCACTTCACGCCGGGCTCGCTGCGCCCGCGGGTCCTGGTCCGCACGGTGCGCGACCACCTCGACAACCCGCTGCTGCGCCGCCTGTACGCGATCGGCGCGCTGTTCATGACGGTGTTCGGCGGCGTCTACACGGTGATCGGCTACCGCCTGGCCGAGGCGCCGTTCTCCCTCCCCCAGGGCCTGATCGGCTCGATCTTCCTGGTGTACCTGGTCGGCACGGTCTCGGCCTCGGCTGCGGGCCGCCTGGTGGGCCGCCTCGGCCGCCGCGGGGCGCTCTACCTGGGCGCGGGGACGACGGCGGCGGGTCTGCTGCTGTCCCTGGCGCCGTCCCTGCCGCTGGTCCTCCTCGGCCTGGTGCTGATCACGGCGGGCTTCTTCGCCGGGCACGCGGTCGCCTCCTCGGCGGTCGGCAAGACCGCCCAGCACGGCCGCGCCCAGGCCTCGGCGCTCTACCAGTCCGCCTACTACGTGGGCTCCAGCGCGGGCAGCACGGTCGGCGCGGTGGCCTTCCACTCCGGCGGCTGGGCCGGGACGGTCGGGGTGGGGGTGCTGGCGGTGCTGGGCGTCGTGGTGATCACGGTCTCCGGGTCGCTGGCGGCCCGCCGCCAGGCCGCGGGCACGCCGGTGAGGGCTCTGAGCCTGCCCCGCTGACCTGCGCCTTTCTTGACTGCACAGGCCATTGTCAGTCCCCTGCGGTAGCTTCCGAAGTGCGAGGCGCGAAGACGCGCACGACGGGACGCCACAGGGGTGGGTGGACGATGACCAACGGCACCGTGACGACGGAGCTGGACTCCGCACTGGAGAAGCACCGGCCCGAGCTGACGGGGTACTGCTACCGGATGCTCGGTTCCTCCTTCGAGGCCGAGGACGCGGTGCAGGACACGCTGGTCCGCGCCTGGCGGAGCTACGACAAGTTCGAGGGCCGCTCCAGCCTGCGCTCGTGGCTGTACCGGATCGCGACCAACGTCTGCCTGGACATGCTGACCGCGGGCAACAAGCGGGCGCGTCCGATGGACCTGACGGAGGCGACGCCGCTCGCCCAGGCCGCCCTGTCCCCCCGCCCGGACCACACCTGGCTGGAGCCGATGCCCGACGCCCGTGTGCTGCCGCAGACCGCCGACCCGGCCGAGGCCGCGGTCGCCAAGGAGTCCGTGCGGCTCGCCTTCATGGCGGCCCTGCAGCAGCTGCCGCCCAAGCAGCGGGCGGTGCTGATCCTGCGCGAGGTGCTGGCGTGGAGGGCGAGCGAGGTCGCCGAGCTGCTCGGCACCTCGGTCGCCTCCGTCAACAGCGCGCTGCAGCGGGCCCGCGCGACGCTCGCCGAGCGGGCGGACCGGGGGGCCGACGCGGCGGTGTCGGACCCGCTGGACGAGGAGCAGCAGAAGCTGCTGGAGCGCTATGTCGCGGCCTTCGAGGGCTACGACATGACGGCGCTGACGGCGCTCCTGCACGAGGACGCGGTCATGACGATGCCGCCGTTCGACCTGTGGCTGGCCGGCCCGGCGGACATCACCGGTTTCATGACCACGCTCGGCGCGGCGTGCGCCGGGTCCCGGCTGGTGCCGGTCCAGGCCAACGGGCTGCCCGCCTTCGCGCACTACAAGCCGGACCCGGAGGCGGGCGGCTTCGCGCCGTGGGCGGTCCAGGTGCTGGAGATCTCAGACGGCCGCCTCACCGGGTTCCACTGCTTCCTCGACACCAAGCGGTGGTTCCCGCTGTTCGACCTGCCGCTCCGTCTCGAAGCGGAGGCCGACGAGGTCCAGTAGGGCGTGCAGGGCCGGATCGGGGTCGCGCAGCCGGATCCGGCCCCCGGCCCGCCGGGCGGTGAGCTCCAGCCTGGCCAGCAGGTCGACCACGGCGAGCCCCGGCGGCCCGAGACCGCCGACGTCGCAGACGACCACCCCGGCCCGGGTGCTTTCCAGCAGCGCGCGCACCTCGTCGCAGAACCGGGGCGTCTCCCCTCGGGAGACGGGCCCCGGCAGCACGAGTACGGCGGGTGTCACGGCGTCCACGTGCGGTAGACCCGGCATGCGCCGGGAATTCATCGGTGCCGGGGCGGTCGGGGATCACATTGACCTGCGCGTGCCCTCCGACGGAGGGTTCGCTGTATGCCCCACATACCCCGTCCCGCCTCCGCCGCGCCGCCCGGCACCCGCCTCCTCGTCCGGCAGGGGGTGCCGTGCAGGGAGTGCTGACCGGCTTCGCGGTGATCGCGGTCGTCATCGGTGTCGGCTATGTGCTCGGCCTGCGCGGCCATCTCGGTCCCCAGGGCCGCGAGGTGCTGACCAAGCTCGCCTTCCACGTGGCCTCCCCCGCCCTGCTGTTCACGACGCTGGCGACGGCCGACCTCTCGGTGGTCTTCTCCGCCCGGCTGCTGGTGACGGCCCTGTCCACGGTGGCGGTGGCCGGTGCGTTCGTCGCGGTCGGCGTCGCACGCCGCTGGGGCGTCGGCCGTACGACGATCGGCGCGCTCTGCTCCGGTTACGTCAACTCCGGCAACCTCGGCATCCCGATCGCCGTGTACGTGCTGGGCGACGCCTCGCTGGTGGCGCCGGTGCTGCTGTTCCAACTGGTGCTGGTGACGCCGGTGGCGGTGACGATCCTGGACCTGTCGCGCGGGGGCGGCGGGGGCACGCTGTGGCGGCGGCTGCTGACACCGCTGCGCAATCCGATCGCGCTGGGTTCGCTCGCCGGGGTCGCGGTCGCCGCGAGCGGCCTGGAGGTGCCCGACCCGGTCATGGACCCGGTGACGCTGATCGGCAACATGTCCGTCCCCGCGGTGCTGCTGGCCTTCGGCATCGGCCTGTGCGGCTCCACGATGCCGCTGCGGGGCGTGGAACGGCGGCCGGTGCTGCTCGCGGTCGCGCTGAAGGCGGTGGGCCAGCCGGCGGTGGCCTGGGCGCTGGCGTCGGGAGTCTTCGGCCTGCGCGGCCCCCAACTCCTCGACGTGGTGGTGACGTCGGCACTGCCCGCCGCGCAGAACCTGTACACGTACGCGTCGACCTACGGGGTCGGCGAACGCCTGGCCCGCGACGCGATCCTGGTCTCGACGGTGGTGTCGGTGCCGGTCCTGGTGGCGGTGGCGGCGGTCTTGGGGTGAGTCACCGTAGGCCCAACGTGGCGGTGTCCAGTTCCCGCATGGGGGCAGTCAACATGCCGAACGGGACCGGCGGAGGTCCACCGGTCCCGTTCACCCGAATGGGGAAACCACAGGTCAGGCGATACGTTCCCGCACCACCGGCGAGGCGGTGAAGGCCGTGCCCGCCGGGGCGACGTCGTACGCGCCCCGCACCGCCGCGAGCGCGTACTCGAAGCGGTCCGGGGTGTCGGTGTGCAGGGTGAGGAGGGGCTGGCCCTCGGTGACCGTGTCGCCGGGCTTGGCGTGGAGTTCGACGCCCGCGGCGGCCTGCACCGGGTCCTCCTTGCGGGCGCGGCCCGCGCCCAGGCGCCAGGCGGCGACGCCGACGTCGTAGGCGTCGAGACGGGTCAGGACGCCGGAGGCGCCCGCCTTCACCACGTGCTGTTCCTTCGACGTGGGCAGCGCCGCGTCCGGGTCGCCGCCCTGGGCCGCGATCATGCGGCGCCAGACGTCCATGGCCGAGCCGTCGGCCAGCGCCTTCGCCGGGTCGGCGTCCTTCAGGCCCGCGGCGTCGAGCATCTCGCGGGCCAGGGCGAGGGTCAGCTCGACGACGTCGGAGGGGCCGCCGCCGGCCAGGACCTCGACCGACTCGCGGACCTCCAGGGCGTTGCCCGCGGTGAGGCCGAGCGGGGTGGCCATGTCGGTGAGGAGCGCGACGGTCTTCACGCCGTGGTCGGTGCCGAGGCCGACCATCGTGGAGGCCAGTTCGCGGGCGTCCTCGATGGTCTTCATGAAGGCGCCGGAGCCGACCTTCACGTCCAGGACCAGCGAGCCGGTGCCCTCGGCGATCTTCTTGGACATGATGGAGGAGGCGATGAGCGGGATCGCCTCGACCGTGCCCGTGACGTCGCGCAGCGCGTAGAGCTTCTTGTCGGCCGGGGCCAGGCCGTCGCCCGCCGCGCAGATCACCGCGCCGGTGGTGTCCAGGACGTTCAGCATCTCCTCGTTGGACAGCAGGGCGCGCCAGCCGGGGACGGACTCCAGCTTGTCCAGGGTGCCGCCGGTGTGGCCGAGGCCTCGGCCGGAGAGCTGCGGGACGGCTGCGCCGCACGCCGCCACCAGGGGTGCCAGCGGCAGGGTGATCTTGTCGCCGACGCCGCCCGTGGAGTGCTTGTCGGCGGTCGGGCGGGACAGGGACGAGAAGTCCATGCGCTCGCCCGAGGCGATCATCGCGGCCGTCCAGCGGGCGATCTCGCCGCGGTTCATGCCGTTGAGCAGGATCGCCATCGCGAGCGAGGACATCTGCTCGTCGGCCACCTCACCGCGCGTGTAGGCGTCGATGACCCAGTCGATCTGCTCGCCGGTCAGCTCGCCGCGGTCCCGCTTGGTGCGGATGACGGAGATGACGTCCATGGCCATGTCTGGCTGTCCTTACTTCGTGAGGTGGTCGGGGCCGAAGGCCTGCGGGAGCATCCGGGACAGGGGCAGGATCCCCTCCGGCGTCTCAAGCAGCAGCTCCGGGCCGCCGAACTCGTACAGGAGCTGCCGGCAGCGGCCGCAGGGGACGAGTACCTCGCCCTCGCCGTCGACGCAGACGAAGTGCGTCAGCCGGCCCCCGCCGGTCACCTGCAGCTGGGAGACGAGCCCGCACTCGGCGCACAGGCCGATGCCATAGCTGGCGTTCTCCACGTTGCAGCCGGTGACGGTGCGGCCGTCGTCGACGAGGGCGGCGGCGCCCACGGCGTACCCCGAGTAGGGGGCGTACGCCCGGGACATCGCGTCCCGGGCCGCCGTGCGCAGCTCCTCCCAGTCGGCCCCGGTCACTTGCCCTGGCCCTTGCGGTACTGCATGCCGTCGGCCTTGGGCATCCGCAGCCGTTGCGCGGACAGGGCGAGGACGACGAGCGTGACGACGTACGGCGTGGCGGAGACGACCTGGTTGGGCACCTCGTTGGTGCCGGCGTACCAGGCGAAGACCAGGGCGCCGACGACGAAGGTGATCGCGGCCTTGACGTACTTCTTGCGGATCACCAGCCAGATGGCGCCGGCGACCAGCAGCAGCGCGCCGAGCAGCAGCAGCGCGTGCACGTTGGCGGAGCCGCCGCGCAGGTTGAGGCTGTCGGTGTAGCCGAAGAGGCCGGCGCCGATGGCGAGGCCGCCCGGCATCCAGTTGCCGAAGATCATCGCCGCGAGGCCGATGTAGCCGCGGCCGCTGGTCTGGCCCTCCAGGTAGAAGGGGTTGGCCACGATGGACAGGAAGACGCCGCCGAGGCCGGCCAGGCCGCCGGAGATGATCACGGCCAGGTACTTGTACTTGTAGACGTTGACGCCGAGGGACTCGGCCGCGATCGGGTTCTCGCCGCAGGAGCGCAGGCGCAGGCCGAACGGGGTGCGCCACAGGATCCACCAGGTGGCGGGGATCAGGGCGACCGCGATCAGGGTGAGCCAGGAGACGTCGGTGACCAGGCCGCCGAGCAGGCCCGCGATGTCCGAGACGAAGAACCAGTGCTGGTCGTTGAGGCTGTCCAGCCAGCCGGACAGCCCCGGGATCGAGAAGTGGCCGAGGGAGTCGACCGGCGGGGACTGCTTGGCCGAGCCGCCCTGGTGGCCCTCGAAGGCGAGCGGGGCGAGGTAGCGGGTGGCGCCGAGGGCGAGGATGTTGATGGCCACACCGGAGACGATGTGGTTGACGTTGAAGGTGATCGTGACGATGGCGTGCAGCAGGCCGCCGAGGCAGCCGCCGACGATGCCGACCAGGACGCCGCTCCACGGGCCCCACTGGAATCCGGCCCAGGCACCGAACCAGGTGCCGAGGATCATCATGCCCTCGAGGCCGATGTTGACGACGCCCGCGCGCTCGGCCCACAGACCGCCAAGACCGGCGAGACCGATCGGCACGGCGAGCTGGAGGGCGGTGGACATCTGGCTGACGTTGGTGATGCCGTTGGCGCCCGTGATCAGGCGGACGATCGAGGTCAGCGCCAGGGCTCCGGCGATGACCAGGAGCAGCACGGGCCACGACATGCGGCGGCCGGTCCGTGGTGCGTGCTCCAGCGACGGCTGGTTGACGTCGGTCGCTGTGGTCGGAGCGGTCATCGGCCGGCCACCTCCTTCTTCGAGTTGTCGGTGGCGCCCAGGACGTGACCGGCGGCCAGCTCCGCGCCGACCCGGCGCTGCTGACGGCGCAGGCCCCACTCACGGACGGCCTCGTAGGAGACGACGACCGAGAGGACGATCAGGCCCTGCATGATGACCGCGATCTCCTTGTCGTAGCCGTGGAAGTCCAGCTCGGGCGAGGCCTTGTCGAGCCAGGCCCACAACAGGGCGGCGAAGGCGATGCCGACCGGGCTGTTGCGGCCGAGCAGGGCGATGCCGATGCCGAGGAAGCCGATGCCGGTGGGGAAGTTGAGGCTGTAGGTGTGGGTGTCGCCGAGCAGGATCGGCAGGCCCGCGAGACCGGCGAGGCCGCCGGAGAGCAGCATCGCGGTGAGCACCATGCGCTTGGGGCTGACGCCGCTGGCCGCGGCGGCGGACTCGGAGGCGCCGGAGGCGCGCAGGTCGAAGCCGAAGCGGGTGCGGTTGAGGACCAGCCAGTAGCCGATGCCGAGCAGTACGGCGAGGACGACCAGGCCGTAGATCTCGCCGGCCGCGCCCATGTCGATGCCGGGGATCCAGCCGGACTCGTGCATCTCGCCGGTGGTGTTGTTGTTGCCGATCTTGACGCCGAAGACGTCCGGCAGCCACAGGTAGCCGATGACGGCGGTGGCGATGGAGTTGAGCATGATCGTCGCGACCACCTCGCTGACCCCGCGGGTGATCTTCAGGACGCCGGCGATGCCGGACCAGAAGGCGCCGGTGAGGACGGCGGTCAGCAGCAGCAGCGGGACCTGGAGGGCGGCCGGCAGGTTGGCGTGGGCGCCGACGATCGCGGCCATCATGGCGGCGAGCTGGTACTGCCCGTCGACGCCGATGTTGAAGAGGTTCATCCGGAAGCCGATGGCCACCGCGAGGGCCGCGATGTAGTACATCGACGCCTGGTTGATGATCAGGACCTGGATGTCGGCGAACCCGGCCTGCTCGAACATGAGGGCGAACGGTTCGACCGGGTTCTTGCCCGAGGCGATCAGGACGATCGCGCTGAGCACGAAGGCCACGGCGAGCGCGATGACCGGTCCGGCCACCGCGAGGAGCACGCGCTCCTTGTCGAACTTCTTCATCAGCGGGCCTCGTCTTCCGGAGACTCGGGGGACTCTGGAGTCTCGGGGGACTTGAGTTTCTTGGCGGCGTCCGGGGACTTCGGGGACTCGGCGGCCTCGGCCGGGGCGGCCTGCGCCCGGGCGTCCTCCTCGTCCTCCAGGTGTCCGGAGGCGGCGCCGGTCATCGCCGAGCCGAGTGCCTCGGGGGTGATGGTGGCGGGGTCGGCGTCCGCGACCAGCTTGCCGTCGTAGATCACCCGGAGGGTGTCGGACAGGCCGATCAGCTCGTCCAGGTCGGCGGAGATCAGCAGCACGGCCAGGCCCTCGCGGCGGGCCTCGCGGATGTGGTCCCAGATCGCGGCCTGCGCGCCGACGTCCACGCCGCGGGTGGGGTGGGCGGCGATGAGGAAGCGCGGCTTGTGGCTCATCTCGCGGCCGACGATCAGCTTCTGCTGGTTGCCGCCGGACAGGGAGGCGGCGGTGACGTCGATGCCGGGGGTGCGGACGTCGTACGTCTCGACGATGCGGCGGGTGTCCTGCTGGGCGCTCTTCAGGTCCAGCCAGACGCCCTTGCTGTTGGGCTTCTCGGTGACGTGGCCGAGGATGCGGTTCTCCCAGAGGGGGGCCTCCAGGAGCAGCCCGTGGCGGTGGCGGTCCTCGGGGATGTAGCCGACGCCCTGCTCGCGGCGCTTGCGGGTGGGCAGCGCGGTGATGTCCTGGTCGAGGAAGCGGATGGAGCCGGAGTCGGCGTGGCGCAGCCCGATGAGCGCGTCGACCAGCTCGGTCTGGCCGTTGCCCTCGACGCCGGCGATGCCGAGGATCTCACCGGCGTGGATGGTGAAGGTGATGTCGTCGAGCAGGGCCTTGCCGCTCGGGGCGGCCAGGCGCAGCGTGTCGACGGTGAGGACCGGGCGGTCGGTGACCGTGGACTCGGCCGTCTCGGGGGTGGGCAGCTCGCTGCCGACCATCAGCTCGGCGAGCTGGCGGGGCGTGGTCTCGGCGGGGACGGCCGTGCCGACCGTGGTGCCGCGGCGGATGACGGTGATCTCGTCGGCGACCGAGAGGACCTCGCCCAGCTTGTGGGAGATGAAGATGACGGACAGGCCCTCGGCCTTCAGCTCGCGCAGGTTGTCGAAGAGGGCGTCCACCTCCTGCGGCACCAGGACGGCCGTGGGCTCGTCGAGGATCAGCGTGCGGGCGCCGCGGTAGAGGACCTTGAGGATCTCCACGCGCTGGCGGGCGGCGACGCCCAGCTCCTCGACCAGGACGTCGGGGCGCACGCCGAGGCCGTAGCGCTCGGAGAGTTCCTTGATCTTGCGGCGGGCCTTGGCCCCGATGCCGTACAGCTTCTCGCTGCCGAGGACCACGTTCTCCAGGACCGTGAGGTTGTCGGCGAGCATGAAGTGCTGGTGGACCATGCCGATGCCGCGCACGATGGCGTCGGCGGGCGAGGAGAAGGCCACCTTCTCGCCGTCGACCGCGATGGTGCCCTCGTCCGGCTTCTGCATGCCGTAGAGGATCTTCATCAGCGTGGACTTGCCGGCGCCGTTCTCGCCGACGAGGGCGTGGACGGTGCCCTTGCGGACGGTGAGGTGGATGTCGTGGTTGGCCACGACTCCGGGGAAACGCTTGGTGATCCCGGCGAGTTCGACGGCGGTCACCGGTTCGTTGACCGCCGCTTTCGCCGGAGGGCTGCTGGACGCGTTGATGGCGCACTCTCCTGGGGACGGGGGCCGTCTACGCGCGTAGCGCCCCTACGGCATCTAAAAGCGGCGGCACATCGACGCGACGGGGTACGAGGAGGGCGGCTCTCGGGCCGCTCTTCCCGTACCCCGCCGCGCGGCGCAACCGGCGCGGTTACACGCTGTTCGAGGTGTTGCTGGTGCTACTCAGCCGTTCAGCTGCTCTTGACCTTGATCTCGCCGCTGATGATCTTCTCCTTGGCCGTCTTGATGGCTGCCTGGAGCTCGGCGTCGTCCGCGAACTTCGGGTTGGAGTCCGAGAGACCGACCTCGCCGGACTTCAGATCGCCCCGAACGATACCGGTCTCCGGCTTGCCGTCCTCGACCGACTTCGCAAGGCTGTAGACCGCCTTGGCGACGTCCTTGGTGGCCGAGGTCAGGATGGAGTCCTTGTACTTCGCGAGGGCTTCCTGCTTGTACTGGTCGGAGTCGACGCCGATCGCCCAGACCTTGTTGGCGGCGGCGGCCTCGATCACGCCCTGACCGGAGAGACCGGCCGCCGCGTACACGACGTCGGCCTTCTTCTCGATCTGGCCCTCGGCGGCGGTCTTGCCCTTGTCGGGGCTGGAGAAGCCGCCCTCCTCCGCGGTCTGCGTGAGGTACTGGGAGATGACCTTGATCTTCGGGTCGGTGTCCTTGACGCCCTGCTCGTAGCCCGCCTGGAACTTGTGGATCAGCGGGACGTCCACACCGCCCACGAAGCCGACCGTGTTGGTCTTGGTGCTCTTGGCGGCGGCGACACCGGCGAGGTAGGACGCCTCCTGCTCGTTGAAGACCAGGTCCGCGACGTTCTTCGCCTCGATCGTGGCGTCGTCGACGATGCCGAACGTGGTGTCCGGGTACTTCTCGGCGACGTTCTTCATGGCGGAGGCGTAGGCGTAGCCGATGCCGACGACCGGGTTGTAGCCCTGCTTCGCCAGCGAGGACAGCCGCTGCTCCTTGTCGGCGTCCGTCTCGCCGTCGGTGGGCTCGACGTCGGCCGTCTCGTAGCCGAACTCCTTCTTGGCCTGCTCCAGACCGGCGTACGCGGCGTCGTTGAAGGACTGGTCGCCCTTGCCGCCGACGTCGTACGCGATGGCGAGACCCTTGTCCCCCTTGGACTCCGAACCGGAGTCGGTCGAGGTACCACCGCAGGCGGCGAGGGCGAGGGCCAGGGAGGCGGTCGCTGCGCCTGCGACCGTGATCCGGGAAATCCGGCGCATGTCTGGTGCTCCTGTCGTACAAGCGCCGGGGACGGTTCGGCTGCGGCGCTGGCTTCGCCGCAGATTAACGCGCGTAGACCTGCCTGAAAACCCCTTCTGTCCACCTTGTTATCCGCCCGTGAGCAAGGTGACGCGTATGGCGGTACGGGGCTTGCCGGACGCAAACGGGGGGTGGCGGAGGGTGACGCCCGGTGGCGGAGGGCGCGGGACGCGGAAGCGGACGGGCACCCGGAGGTGTCCGTCCGCTTCGTGAGGGTGTGCGCGGGGGCGCGGCTACTCGGTCGCGACCTTGATGGAGCCGTCGACGATGGCGGCCTTGGCCTTCTCCACGGCCTCCTTGGCGCCCGGGACCTCGGCGAACTTCGGGTTGCTGTCGGACAGGCCCACGCCGTCGGACTTCAGGTCGAAGGTGTGGGTGCCGGTCAGCGGCTTGCCGTCCTCGACGGACTTGGCCAGGGCGAAGACCGCGCCGTTGATGTCCTTGAGGGCGGAGGTCAGGATGGAGTCCTTGTAGGCGGCGAGGGCCTCCTGCTTGTACTGGTCCGAGTCGACGCCGATCGCCCAGATCTTCGCCTTGGCGGCGGCCTCGATCACGCCCTGACCGGAGAGACCGGCCGCCGCGTACACGACGTCGGCCTTCTTCTCGATCTGGCCCTCGGCGGCGGCCTTGCCCTTGTCGGGGCTGGAGAAGCCGCCCTCCTCCGCGGTCTGCGTGAGGTACTGCGAGATGACCTTGATCTTCGGATCGGTGTCCTTGACGCCCTGCTCGTAGCCGGCCTGGAACTTGTGGATCAGCGGGACGTCCACACCGCCCACGAAGCCGACGGTCTTGGTCTTCGTGGCCTTGGCGGCGGCGACGCCGGCCAGGTAGGAGGCCTCGTTCTCGGCGAAGACCAGGGACGCCACGTTCTTGCCCTCGACCACGGAGTCGACGATGCCGAAGGTGGTGTCCGGGTACTTGGCGGCGACGGCCTTCATCGCCGGGCCGTAGGCGAAGCCGACGCCGATCACCGGGTTGTAGCCCTGCTTGGCCAGGGACGTCAGGCGCTGTTCCTTGTCCGCGTCCGTCTCGCCGTCGGTGGGCTCGATGTCGGCGGTCTTGTAGCCGAACTCCTTCTTGGCCCGCTCCAGACCGGCGTACGCGGCGTCGTTGAAGGACTGGTCGCCCTTGCCGCCGACGTCGTAGGCGATGGCGAGGCCCTTGTCGTCACCGCCGTCGTCACCGCTCTCGCCGCTGGTGCCGCCGCAGGCCGTGGCCGCGAGTGCGAGCGACGCGACCCCCACCGCGACGCGGATCAGTCTTGATGTCCGACGCATCTGAAGTTCCCCATTCTCCAAAGCCCCGCAGCGGGCGCTCGGTTCGGCGCACAGTAACGCGCGTAGAAACTCCTGGGAACGGGGTTGCGCGGCGCCGTTATCCATTCGTGCCGCTGGCCGAATACCACCGGCGCCGCTACGTCACGGCTACTGCACGGCGTCGATGAGCGCCGCCGCGGTGAACATCTCCACGCCGACCGTGATGGCGTGCTCGTCCACGTCGAAGTCGCCCTGGTGGAGGTCGCGGACCGTGCGCTCGCCGGGCGGGCGGACGCCGAGGCGGGCCATGGCGCCGGGCACGTGCTCCAGGTACCAGGAGAAGTCCTCGCCGCCCAGGCTCTGCTCGGTGCCCTCCACGGCGTCGGTGCCGCGCCGGGCGACCATGGCGGCCTGGAGCAGCTCGGTACTGGTGACCTCGTTGACGACCGGGGGGACGCCGCGGACGTAGGTGATCTCGGACTTGGCCCGGTACAGGTTCGCGATCTCGTCGATGGCGCCCATCACCAGGTCGGGCGCCTGCCGCCAGGCGTCGAGGTCGAGGCAGCGCACGGTCCCGGCGAGTTCGGCGTGCTGCGGGATGACGTTCGGCGCGTGGCCGGACTCGATGCGTCCCCAGGTCAGGGCGAGCCCGCTGCGGCTGTCCACGCGCCGGGCGACGAGCGCGGGCACGTCGGTGGCGACGCGGGCGGCGGCGGTGACCAGGTCGGTGGTGAGGTGCGGGCGGGCGGTGTGGCCGCCGGGGCCGTTCAGGGCGATTTCCATGCGGTCGCAGGCGGAGGTGATGGGGCCGACCCTGAGCCCGATCTTCCCGGCGTCCACCCTGGGGTCGCAGTGCACGGCCAGGATGCGGCGCACCCCGTCGAGCGCGCCGCCCTCGATGGCGTCGGCGGCGCCGCCGGGCAGCACCTCCTCGGCGGGCTGGAAGACCAGCCGTACGGGACGGGGCAGCAGCCCCTGCTCGTGCAGGGCGGCGAGGACGAGCCCGGTGCCGAGGACGACGGTGGTGTGCACGTCGTGGCCGCAGGCGTGGGCGCGGTCGGGCACCTGGGACCGGTAGGCGCATTCGGTCTTGGTGTCGGGGATGGGCAGGGCGTCGATGTCGGCCCGCAGGGCGAGCATGCGGGGCCCGCCGGACCACTGGCCCGAGTCGGTGCCGGTGCCGATGTCGCAGACGAGCCCGGTGCCGATGGGCAGCACGCGCGGCTTGAGACCGGCCCGCTCCAGCCGTTCCTTGATCGCGGCGGTGGTGCGGAACTCCTGGTTTCCCAGCTCGGGGTGCATGTGGAGGTCGCGGCGGAAGGCCACGAGCTCCGCGCGCAGCGCGTCCGGCAAGGTGCCGGGCAGCACGGATTCACCGGGAGTGCCGGCCTCGGTCTCTGGGGACATCAACACGTTCACCCTCTGAAGGGTAGGACGCCGGGGTAGTCAACTGCCCCTCGATCAACAAAATTTCAGCCCGTTAGGGGAAGAAAGTTGGCCGCTCGGCGCATGGCTCTCAACGGGGGTGGGTACGCTCACCCGTTTCCGGCCTCGGCACCCGGCGCTCCGTCCTTCCTGTTCACCTGCTCCCCTCACGCATACCACGTCACGGCTGAGCCACGCCGGAACCGTCCGTATGCCGAGCCGGCCGGCCGCTCCCGCGCCGGACGGGCTACCCCGTGCCCGCCACCGCCGACAGCCGGTGCACGTCCCGTGCCGAGCCGGTGACGCCGCTCAGGAATCCGCTGGCCCGCGGTGAGGCCGACTCGGTGAGCCAGGCGGGGTCGATGTCGCAGACGGCGACGCGGACCTCGGTGCCGGCCAGGGCCAGCGGAAGGGTGTGGACGACGGTGGAGGGGAAGCTGAGGATGGTGCGGCCGATCGGGCCGCGGCGGGCGATCAGCTCCAGCGGGAGGTCGGGGCGGACGATCTGCAGGCCCGTCTCCACGGCCAGCCGGTGCAGCTTCACGGCGCCCTCGCGGCGGTGGGCGAAGTAGCGGGCCGCCCCGTGGGTCTTCGCCAGGGCGCGTACGGCGTCCACGTAGCGGTCGGCGTCGACGACGCCGGTCTCCACCAGGGAGGTGCCGACCATGTCGGCGCCCTTGGTGATGCGGGGCGGGCCGAAGCGGTCCCTGGTCCAGGCGAAGTCGTTGGCGGTGACGGCGACGCCGTCGGGGACGTCCTCGATGGGCATGGAGGAGAAGACCGACACCTGCCGGTCCGGGGCCGGGGTGAGGCGGTGGCGGGCGGACCGGGAGACCGGGGCGAAGAGCAGGTCCCGCGGGCCGGGGCGGCTGCCCTTGCGGTGCCAGCGGACCAGGCGTTCGCCGTGGGCCAGCTGGGTGACGAACTCCATCGTGGCCGTGCCGTCGTCGACGACGACGAGGTCGTGGGCGCGGGTGATGGTGAGGAGCAGTTGTACGTAGCGGGAGAACGGGTCGCCCATGACGATCCGGTCCGCCTGGCGCAGCGCGGTGGTCAGGCCGCCGACCGTGCGGAAGGGGGCCGTGGCGCCGCCGCGCGCCTCCTCCCAGCGGATCTCGTGGCCCTCCTTGCGGGCCAGTTCCGCCATGCGGCGCAGCTGGCCGCGGGTCATCGGGTCGACGGGTGAGAGGACCACGAGGGTGAGCTCCGCGCCGGGTGCGCGGGTGTGCGCCCACTCCAGCACGTTCAGCAGTTGTACCGGGCTCTCGACGAAGGCGAGAGTGCGGGGGCCGGCGTTCCCGGCGCGGGGGCTCATCGGTGGGGGACCGTCCCGTGGTGAGTGACTCGGTGGCCGGGGATCAGACGGTGACGGGCTCGCCCGCGGCGGCGGCGATCTCCGCCTCGGCGACGACGCCGGTGACGCGGCGCAGCTTCTTCATCGGGCCGAGCTCCGAGTCGTAGACCTTCTTGACGCCGTCGCCGAGGGAGGCCTCGATGGTGCGGATGTCGCGCACCAGGCGGGTCAGGCCCTGCGGCTCGACGGAGGCGGCCTGGTCGGAGCCCCACATGGCGCGGTCGAGGGTGATGTGGCGCTCGACGAAGGTGGCGCCGAGGGCGACGGCGGCCAGCGTGGTCTGCAGGCCGGTCTCGTGGCCGGAGTAGCCGATCGGGACGTTCGGGTACTCCTGCTGGAGGGTGTTGATGACGCGGAGGTTCAGCTCCTCGGCCTGCGCCGGGTACGTCGACGTGGCGTGGCACATGAGGATGTTGTCGCTGCCGAGGACCTCGACCGCGTGCCGGATCTGCTTCGGGGTGGACATGCCGGTGGAGAGGATGACCGTCTTGCCCGTGGCGCGCAGGGCGCGCAGCAGCTCGTCGTCGGTCAGGGAGGCGGAGGCGACCTTGTGGGCCGGGACGTCGAACTTCTCCAGGAAGGCGACGGCCTCGGTGTCCCACGGGGAGGCGAACCAGTCGATGTTCTTGGTCTTGCAGTACTCGTCGATCCGGCGGTACTCGTCCTCGCCGAACTCCACGCGGTGGCGGTAGTCGATGTACGTCATCCGGCCCCAGGGGGTGTCGCGCTCGATGTCCCACTGGTCGCGCGGGGTGCAGATCTCCGGGGTGCGCTTCTGGAACTTGACGGCGTCGCAGCCGGCCTCGGCGGCGGCGTCGATCAGCTTGAAGGCGTTCTCCAGCTCGCCGTTGTGGTTGATGCCGATCTCGCCGGTGACGTAGACGGGGCGGCCGGGACCGGCCTCGCGGGTGCCGAAGGTGCGGATGCGGGAGTTGGTGCTCATGGCAGGGGGTTCCTTACTTGGACTGGGTGAGCGTGGGGGTGGTTTCGAGAGCGGGGTCGAGGACGTCCAGGGACGGGCCGAGCAGCCAGGCCGCGATCTCCCGTACGGCGCCTTCGCCGCCGGGGACGGTGGTGACCGCGCGGGCCGCGCCGCGTACGGCGTCGTGGGCGCTCGCGACCGCGACGGGCCAGCCGACGAGGGCGAAGCACGGGAGGTCGTTGACGTCGTTGCCGACGTAGAGCACGCGTTCGGGCGCGATGCCCTGTTCCTCGCACCACTGCTTGAGGGCGAGGTCCTTGCGGTCGATGCCGTGCAGCACGGGGAGCTTGAGCTTGCGCGCGCGGGCGGCGACGACCGGGTTCACCTCCGTGGACAGGATCAGCATCGTCAGGCCGCTGCGGCGCAGGGCGGCGATGCCGAGTCCGTCGCCGCGGTGCACGGAGACGAACTCCCGTCCGTCGGAGTCGATCAGCACCCGGTCGTCGGTCTGGGTGCCGTCGAAGTCGAGGACCACGGCGTCGATGTCGGCCGCGGTCGGCAGGGCGCCGGGCCGGGCCGTGTCGAAGTGCGGGGCCAGGGCGCGGGCGCGGGCCAGGTCGTGCGGGTCGTCGATCTCCAGGACGCGGGCCGGGTCGGTGCGGACCAGTTCGGTGCGGCCGAAGAAGCGGTGCTGGTGCTTGCGGAAGCCGGGGGCGGCCATGGCGTAGGCGGCGCCGGTCTCCAGCAGGTCCTGGGGGCGGTCCTGGCGGCGGGGGCGGTACGACTTGTCGTGGTTGACGCCGTGGCCGCCGTCGGCCCCGCCCGGCTCGTCGGCGCCGTCCCGCCAGACGAAGCCGTGGAAGGGGGCGACGGTGACGGCGGTGTCCGCGCCGTCCTCGGCGACCGCGCCGGCCACCCCGTCGACGTCCTCGCGGGCCAGGAAGGGGCTGGTGCACTGGACGAGCAGCACCACGTCGACGGCGGCGCCGTGCAGGGCCTCGTGGGCGTCCATGGCGTGCAGCACGGCGGCCTCGGAGGTGGCCGTGTCCCCGGCGATGGCGGCGGGGCGCAGCACCACCTCGGCACCGGCCTCGCGGGCCGCGGCGGCGATGGCCTGGTCGTCGGTGGAGACGACGACGTCGGTCACGAGGCGGGCGGCCAGGCACTCGCGCACCGCGCGGACCACCAGCGGGACGCCGCCGACGGGGGCGAGGTTCTTCGCGGGCACTCCCTTGGAGCCGCCGCGGGCAGGGATCACTGCGAGCACCCGGCGCACCGAAGCGCCCGGGCTCGCTTGACTGTTGGGCATGGAAACTGCTCCTTGCGCAGGTGTCGGGGCCGGTCCGGGGGGCGGGGCCGTCACAGCTCCCCCATCCGGCGGATCACCGGGGCGACCCGCTGGACGCCGTGGCGGTAGGCGCCGCGGGCCGCGCGGCGGACGACCTGGCGGACCGGGCCGGGCGCGCGGTCGGCGGCCGGGGCGCCGGGCAGCGGCGTGCCGTCGGGGGCGAGGTGGTGGCGGGCGAGGATGCCGGGGAGGTAACCGGGGGCGGTGGCCAGGGTGTAGTAGGGGGCGAGGGGCGGCAGGCCGCCGGGCCGGACCAGCAGGGCGGCGATGCGGGCGCGGGCCTCGTCGAAGGCGGTCTCGTAGCCGCCGTCCGCCGCCACGCCCTGCCGGGCGACCCACTCGGGGTCGGGGGCCGGGCGGTGGCCCTCGTCGAGCTGGTCCCAGGAGGCGAGGCAGCCGGAGCCCACGAAGTGGTGGTTGCCGAGCGCCTCGCGCACCCCGAGGTCGCTGAGCACGACGGTGGGGATGCGGCGGTGCAGGGATTCCAGGGCCGCCGTGGAGCTGATGGTGACCAGGAGGTCGGTGCGGTCCAGGACCTCGCCCATGTGCCCGTAGACCAGGCGGAAGTTGGCCGGCGGGTCGGCCCGCTGGACCAGCTTCTGGTAGGGCAGTTCCTCGATGTGCGTGGTGTGTTCGCCGGGCCTGGAGCGCAGCTTGAGCAGCACCTCGCGCTCGGGGTGCAGCCGGGCGTGCCCGATCAGCCGTTCGAGGAGGTAGGTGCGGTCCCGGCGGCTGTCCGGCACGGAGGGCTGCACGGCGAAGACCACAGTGTAGGGGCGCTCGCCCCCGTCGCCCGGCTCACCGGCGTAGGCGGCTCCGCCCAGGAAGGGCAGGGCGACCTCGGTCACCGCGCCGGCGTCGGCGCCGACCCCCTCGTACACGGCGCGAAAACGCTCCGCGTCCTGGCGGGAGTTGGCGAGCACGAGGTCGGCGCCGTGGCGCAGCAGCAGGCCGTCGGCGAGCTTCTCGTAGACGACGCCGACGTATCCGGTGACGACCACGGGCCGTTCGGCGCGGTCCTGCCAGACGCGGCCGAGCCCGTGCAGCATCGCCTGGACCCCGCCGCCGACCAGGGCGAGGACGAGGACGTCGTAGGAGTCCTCGTCCCGCGCCTCGTCCATGGCGCGCAGGAACTCGACGGCGGTCACCTCGCGGAGCGAGTCCGCGCTGACGCCGACCTCCCGCAGCTGGCGGGCGGTGGGGGTGGCTCGGCCGCGCAGCAGGTAGCCGTCGAGGTGGATCTCCGTGTCCCCGGGGCGGACGCGGCTCGCGGTGAGCGCGCCCCATTTCCACCGGGTGTCGGAGTCCGCCAGGACAGCGACTCGCAGGGCCTTCGTTGCACTTGCTGGCACGCCGTAGACGCTAGGAAGCCATTTCTAGGAACCGCCCAACCGGAATCCAACAAAGGGTGAACAGCACATCGCCGAATGGGGAACCGGCCGGCCCGGGCCCCGGAAAAGCATCCGCTTCACCGCTTCGCCACGCCTCGTTCACCTCGTATCAAGCCACGGGTAAAGCCGCATGCCGGAGGGCCGCCTAACGTCCCTCACGTGCCAACTCTCTCCGTCATCGTGCCGTTCTACAACGTGCGGCAATACGCACCCGACACCCTGCGGAGTCTGCGCGCGAACGCGCGGGACGACTTCGAATTCATTCTCGTCGACGACTGCTCGACCGACGGGACCGCGGACATCCTCGCGCGCGCGGAGCACGAGCTGCCCGGCGCGGTCCTGGTCCGACATGAGCGCAACGGCGGCCTGGCGACCGCCCGCAACACCGGCATCGACCGGGCGCGCGGCCAGTACCTCACCTTCCTGGACGGCGACGACTGGCTGGCGCCCGGCCACTACGACCGGCTGGTCGCCACGATCGAGGGGCTGGGCTGCGACTTCGTGCGCACCGACCACGTCCAGTGCACGGCCCGGGCCCGCACCGTGTACCGGGTGCCGCACGGCCGCCGGGGCGTGGTCCTCAGTCCGCGGGACGCGATCCTGCCGGCCCACCGGTCCACGTCGGTCGACTACGCCTACGCCTGGGCCGGGATCTACCACCGGCGGCTGGTCGAGCGGGGCCTGCTGCACTTCACCGACGGGCTGCGCACGGCCGAGGACCGGCCGTGGATCTGGAAGCTGCACCGGGAGGCGGAGTCCTTCGCGGTGACCGGACTGCTCGGGGTCTTCTACCGGCGCGGCGTGGCGTCCTCCCTCACCCAGATCGGCGACGTCCGCCAGCTGGACTTCCTGCGCGCCTTCGACGAGGTGGTCGCGGGGGCGGCCGACGACCCCGACGCCGCGAACCTGCTCCCGAAGGCCGTGCGCACGTACTGCGCGATCATTTCCCACCATCTAGGTTCCATCGAAAGGTTCGAGCCTGCCGTGGCCCGGAAACTGAAGACGATGAGCGCCGCCGCGCTGCGGCGGATGCCGCAGGACGCGCTCGACCAGGTGCTCGGCTCGATGGACACCGAGCGCGCCACCCGGCTGCGGCGGCTGCGCCGGCGTGCGGTCGCGGGCTCGGGCACGGGCGCGGGGGTGGCCGCGTGAGCACGCAGATCTTCCTGGCGTCGACGCTGTACGGCACGGCCACGCTCGCCGCGGCCCTGGACGCGGGCTGCTTCGACGCGGCCGACCGGCGGATCCTGCTGGTCTCCAACAACGCGGCGACGCCCGAGACGACGCCCGCCGTGGACGAGATGCCCGGATTCGAGCAGCTGCGGTCGCGGTTCGACGATGTGGTGTCGTGGAACGAGACGATCTTCCCCTTCCATCCGGGCGGCTGGTCGCCGCGGGTGGACGACGCGCCGATGTGGGAGCGGTATCTGCGGCTGGCCTGGGGGCTCGGCGACGACGACGTGGAACTCGTCGTGGAGTCGATCCAGGTGCACCCGGCGCTGGGCGTGGCGCAGATCTTCACCGACGCGCCGCTGACCGTCTACGCGGACGGTCTGATGAGCTACGGGCCCACCCGCAACAAGCTCGACCCGCTGGTCGGCACGCGCGTGACGCGGCTGCTCCACCTCGACCTGGTGCCGGGGCTGACACCGCTGCTGCTCACCGAGTTCGGCGTGGCGCCGGAGATCGTGCCGACCCAGGCGTTCACCAAGGTGCTGGCCGAGCTGGCGGGCACCGGCGCCGGTCTGCCGGACGTCGAGGAACCGGCGCTGCTGCTCGGGCAGTACCTGTCGGCGCTGGGCATCCTCTCCGCCGAGGAGGAGGAGGCCCTGCACATGCGGATGCTGACGGGCGCCGTCGGGCTCGGCCACACCCGTGTGGTGTTCAAGCCGCATCCCACGGCCCCGGCGCGCTTCATCCGCTCCCTGGAGCAGGAGGCGGAGCGGCTCGGTGTCGACCTCACCGTGCTGGACACCCCGGTTCTGGCGGAGGTGCTGTACCAGCGGCTGCGCCCGGCGCTGGTCGTCGGCTGCTTCTCCACGGCCCTGCTCACCGCCTCCGCCCTGTACCGGCTGCCGGTCGCCCGGGTCGGCACCGACACCCTGCTGGACCGGCTGACGCCGTACGAGAACAGCAACCGCGTGCCCGTCACCATCGTCGACGCGCTGCTGCCCGGGCCGGACGACGCCGAGGCCGTCGCCGAGGGTCGTCCGGGTCTGGACACCGAGGCCCTGGCGGCGCTGGTGCGGGCGGTCGGTTTCGCGATGCAGTCCAAGATCCTGCCGGAGCTGCGGCCGGCCGCCGAGGAGTACCTGCGGAGCAGTCTCGACGCCGGCACCCGCCGGTACTTCAAGAAGCGGCGGCTCACGTCCTTGGGGCTGCCCGGCGGAATTCCGGAGCGGCTGGCATTCCTGCCGCGCAATGCCGCGGCACGCAGGGTCGTGCGCCGGGCGCGCAGTATTCGGCGGTCGGTCAAACGCTGAGGCAATTTCCGGTGTCGGGAACATGAACCTGGAATGTCTCGCCCGCTCCACGCCCGCTCCACCCCTTTCCGTTCATTTTCCCTTCACTCGTTGGACGCCATTTCCCGTGCGATGATCCTCACGGGAAATCTCCCCAGAAAAATCACAACTCTGTGCATCTGTGCACCGCAGATCCTTGGGACTGGGCTGGTCGTCTATGCGTATCGCCGTTTTCATCGAGAACCGCAACGGTGTCGGTCTCACCGCAGGGATCATGAACGCGCCGGGGGCACGGGAGCACACGTTCCTGCTGGTCACCGCGGACCTCGAAGGGGACGTGGGGCGGTGGATCGAGGAGGAGGCCTCGGCCCGGCTCGACGGGGCGCGGGTGGACAACCTGTTCCGGGAGGAGGAGGCGCTCGCGCACGCGCAGTTCCTGGAGGAGATAGCCCCCCGAATAGCGGACTTCGTGCGGACGGAGTCCGTCGACCGGCTGGTCCTCTTCAACGACCGTTCGCAGCGCGGCAGCAGGGTCGCCGAGGCCCTCACCGAGGCGCTGCCGGTGGTCCTGGTCCAGGACGGGCATCTCGACTTCCACTACAAGAGGCTCGGCCCCGGGCTCCGCGACCAGAACTGGTACTACGGGTCCTCGGGCCCCGCCGCCGTCTGCGTCTGGGGGCCTTCCACCGCCCAGCACCTGCTGTACCGCAGGGCGGACGACGACCCGGTCGTCCACATCACCGGCGCCCTCGGCCACAGCGACGACCCGGACCTGCTGCGCGCCACGCTCAATCCGGCGCCGCGGCCGGCGCGTTCCTCACGGGAGCCGTTGCGGATCATCGTCCTCGACCAGCCCCTGGGCGACCAGCGCAAACTGGCGGCGGGTCAGCACCGGGAGTACCTGCGGGCGGCCTGCGAGGCGCTCGCCGAGTTCGGCGAGGTGGCGGTCAAGCCGCACCCCTCGACCCTCTCCGGCCACCTGAACTGGCTGGGCACGCTGCCCGGGGTCACGGTCCTGGACGAGTCGACGCTGGTGGACGCGGCGGGCCTGGAGTCCTACGACCTGGCTCTGACGTTCTTCTCCACGACCTATCTGCAGACCCTGCGGGCCGGTGTCCCGCTGGTGCTGTTCAGCCCGCCGCCGCTGAACATCGTCTTCCCCGCCGTCAATCACGCACTGCTGCGCAACGTCGGCAGCGTGGGAGAACTCGTCGACGTGGTGGGCCAGTTGCACCGCACCGGCAAGTTCACCGGCAACAACACCGGTGAACCGCTGACCCACTTCCTCACCTTCCACGACGACGTGGCGGAGCGGATCCTCACGGTGGTCCGGGAGGCGAAGGTCCGGGCGCCGCGTGCCGCCCCGGACTCCGGCGCGGCCTCCCGCGCGCCGGCCGGCACCCGGGCCGAGCGGGCGCTGCGGGCGGTACGGGACCGGCAGCGGCCGCCCCGCTCGCTGGCCGTGCTGGGCCTGGGCTTCGGCTATGTCACCGGCGTGGCGATCCCGGTCCTGACGTACACCCAGGCGCTGCTCGCGCACTCCCCCGTGGACGTCCGCTACATCGACCTGAGCGCGTACTGCCGTACCGAGGACGTGCTCGACGCGCTGCGGGACATCGATGTGGTCCTCGTCAACAGCCTCGCTCCGCTGTGGCGTTCGGCCATCGGCAACGACCTCGTCGGCACGCTGCTCGCCGAGGACCGGGCGGTCTTCCTGTACGCGCACGAGACCGAGCACGTGATGGCCTACGAGGCCGAGCACAGCGCGCTGCGCCACAAGGAGATGCTGAAGCTCCTGCCGGAGCTCAGCGTGCTGTGCGTCTCCACCGCCCAGGCCGACATGTTCCGCGGGCTCGGCGTCACCGGTCCCGTCGTCGTCTACAACTCCGTTCCGCAGGACACCCACCGGGTCCGCGCCCGGGCCGTGCCGGGGGCGCTGCCGCGGATCGTGATGGTCGGCTCCATGCAGGACCGCAAGGGCCTGGACCTCTTCTCCCGGGTCGCGGAGCTCGCGCACGCCGAGGGCCTGCCGTGGCGGTTCGCGTGGGTCGGCCACCGCACCCCGCGGATCGCCTCGTCGACCCTGCTCTCCGACCGGGTGACGTGGACGGGCGCGCTGTCCCGGCCGCGGGTGCGGGAGGAGCTGGCCGCGTCGGACGTCTTCTTCCTCTCCTCCGTGGACGACCCGATGCCGCTGTCGGTGGTCGAGGCCGTCCAGCAGCGGCTGCGGGTGGTCACCTACCGGCGGGTCGGCTCCCACGAGGTGCTCGACGGGGTGCCGGGCTACCGCTCCTTCGCCGACTACACCCCCGAGGCGGCGTTCGAGGCCCTGCGGGCGGTACTCGGCGAGCAGGTCTCGGAGGACGACTACCGGGAGGTCGAGGAACTGTTCGCCATCCCCGCGTTCACCGCCCGGATGACGGCCGCCCTGGGACTTCCCGGGCCCGACCGGGTGCCGCACGGGCGGGACACCGCGCCCGAGGAGGACCTCGGGACGGCGGGCGGCGACGCCCCCGAAGAGCCGCGGGCGGTGATTCCCCAGCAGATCCGGCACCTCAACGAGGACTTCAAGCGCCACGTCGCCACGGGGAACGTCGAGGACGCCCTGCGGGTGGGCACCGAGATCCTGCGCCGCCGGCAGCCGGTGGACGTGCTGATCGGCATGGCCGAACTGCAGGCCGCCCGGGGCCGGACCAATGAGGCGTGCCGGCTGCTGGCCGCCGCGGCCATCGCCGGGGGCGACCGGGGCCGGGTGTGGTCGGAGATCGCCCGGGTGGCGGCCCTGCTCGGCCCGCGCGGCCGGGCCATCCGCCAGCTGGCCCGCAGGGAGTCGGTCAGGGCCCAGGTGACCCATCACTCGGCGCGGCTGCGCAAGGGGGACTGAGCGGCCGGCCGGCCGGCCGGTGCCGCGACGGCCGTCCCCTGCCGGACAGCCGGAGTTCCCCAGAAGTTCTCCCGATGGCCCGCTCGGCTGTTCTTCTCCCGGCCGTGCGCATGCCTAGCCTTGCCCCACCCCCACCCGTGTTCCTCGCACTCACGTTCAACTTCGTGACGGATTGAGGTCCTTGACGCATGAACAGCCGTTCCCTCCTTCGCGGTCCGGCGGCCCGGCGCCTGCTCCGCCCGGTCGCCGACCTGATCGACGAGCGCATAGCGCGGCAGGTCCGTTCGGCCGCCCGGCGGGCCGACGCCCAGGGGGCACCGAGCGGCCCGGACACCGAGCGGCTGGTGCGGGACGTCGAGGTGCTCAAGCGCCGGCAGCTCACCTTCGCGCTGCTCTGCGGCCCCCGTGGCCGCGGCATCTCGCGCATGGTGGCCGAGGCTCCGCTGGAACGTCTGTACGCCGAGGTCACGGCCCTGTCCGGGGACCGCGACGCGGCGGTGCGCAACGTCTGTGCCGCCTTCCGGCTGCTGGTCGCGCTGGAGTCGCTGGGCGTCGGCCGGATCGCGGGCGGCACCATGAACATCTGCGGCAAGCTCGGCACCATCCCGCTGCTCGACCCGCCGAACGACGAGGTCCTGGAGATCGGCACGCTGTACGGCATGTTCTCCGCCGGGCTCGTGCGGATGCTGGAGCGCGACGGCCGCGGCCCGAGCCTGACCATCGTGGACCCGTTCGCCGGTGTCCAGCTCCAGCCCGGCACCGAGCAGCGCCCCGACCCCACCGGGACCCCGGTCGACGAGCATGCCGTACGCACCAATCTGGGCCTGGCCGGCCCGGCGGGCGCGGCGGCGCGCATCCAGCGCGGCTACTCCGAGGACCCGGGGACCCGGGCCGCCGTCTCGGACCGCCGCTACGGAGTGATCGTCGTGGACGGGGACCACTCGGCCAAGGGCGTCGCCCAGGACCTGGAGTGGGCCGAGGAGATCTCCGCGCCGGGCGGGATCGTCGTCCTGGACGACTACGGCGACCCCCACTGGCCGGGCATCAAGGCCGCCCTGGACGACCACCTGAAGGGCGAGACCCGCTTCACCTACCTGGGCAAGGCCGCGCACTCCGCGTACCTGCGGGCGTCCTGACCACCGATGAACGACCGGACAGCGGTCGAAGGAGTAGTACGAGCGTGACCAAGACGGTCGTGAGCACGTCCATACCGCGGCCGGAGGAGAGCGTCTCCCCTCCGGCCCCGTCCGGTCCGGCACCGGCGCCGCCCAGGTCCACGAAGGGGCGGCTGCGCGCCCTGGACGGACTGCGGCTGGTGGCCGCGCTGATGGTGGCGGCGTACCACTACGGCGGGCGCGGCGGTGACGTGACCACGGCCTGGGGGTCGTCGCCGAAGTTCCAGTTCCCGACCCTGCACTCGCTGTTCGCGTACGGCTGCCTGGGTGTGCAGGTGTTCTTCGTGATCAGTGGCTTCGTCATCTGCATGAGCGGGTGGGGGCGGTCGCTGCGCTCCTTCTTCGCCTCGCGCGCCTCCCGGCTGCTGCCCGCCTACTGGGTGGCGGTCGTGCTCGTGACGGCCGTGTTCGCCCTGCCGGTCGTCGCCTACGAGGCGGTCTCGCCGAGCGAGGGGCTGCTGAACCTGACGCTGCTGCACCAGCCGCTGGGCGCCCATCGGGTCCTGGGCGTGGACTGGACGCTGTGGGCGGAGATCCGCTTCTACGCCCTGTTCGCCCTCTGTGTCGTCCTGCCGGGCGCGAGCCGGCGGCGGGTCATCCTCTTCTGCGCCTGCTGGACGCTGGCAGCGGCGATCGCGCAGGCGGCCGAGGAGCCGCTGCTCGACCTGGTCCTGATGCCGCAGTACGCGCCGTTCTTCATCGGCGGCATCGGCCTGTACCTGGTGTACCGGGACCGGCGGGACGCGTACGCGTGGGGCATCGTCGCCGTGAGCTGGCTGATCGGCCAGTACTTCGCCGTGCAGGACCTGTGGCGCCCGCCCTCCCCGGACGCCTTCGCCAACCGGTCGTCGTTCGGCATCATCCTGATCGTCACGCTGGGCTTCGCCCTGGTCGCCGTCATCGCGCTCGGCTGGCTGAGCTGGGCCGACTGGCGCTGGCTGACGGTCGCGGGCGCGCTGACCTACCCCTTCTACCTCGTCCACGAGCATCTGGGCTGGGTCGTCATCGAGGCGCTCCACCAGGATCTGGGCGTCCCGTCGTACGCCACCTTCCTGCTGACGGTCGCGGCGATGCTCGTGCTGGCCTGGCTGCTGAACCGGTACGTCGAGAACACGCTGACCCCCCGGCTGCGGAACGCGCTGTCCCGGACACATTGAGCGATACGTGCGATTTTCTGACCGTCGTATCGCGCGTGCCCCCTCCATTTCGGGTGCCGAGGGGGCATCCTCGCCTCATGGCCACTGCGCAAGAGACGCACGAGTACCCCGGTGAGCTGAACGACGTCCCCGGCTGGTTCTGGCCGCTCGACCAGGTGCTGTTCTCCTGGTTCCTGGAGCGGCAGGAGCGCCTGGACACCCGCGGCGACCTGCTGGAACTGGGCGCCTACCTGGGCAAGAGCGCGATCCTGCTCGGGCACCGGCTGCGGGACGGCGAGACGCTCACCGTCTGCGACCTGTTCGGCGCCGAGCCGCCGGACGCGGCCAACCGGGCGGAGGCGGCGAAGTCGTACTCCTCGCTCACCCGCCAGGCCTTCGAACGCAACTACCTCTCCTTCCACGAGGCCCTGCCGAGGATCATCCAGGCGCCCAGTTCCGCGGTCGTCGACGAGGTCGCGCCGGGCACCTGCCGCTTCGTCCACATCGACGCCTCGCACCTGTACGAGCACGTCGAGGGCGACATCGGCGCGGCCAGGTCGCTGCTGGGGCCCGACGGCATCGTCGTCCTGGACGACTTCCGCAGCGAGCACACCCCGGGCGTCGCCGTCGCGGCCTGGGAGGCGGTGCTCAACCGAGGGCTGCGCCCGGTCTGCCTGAGCAGCCAGAAGCTGTACGGCACCTGGGGCGACCCGGAGCCCGTGCAGGAGGAGCTGCTCGCGGCGCTGCGCGGGCGCGACGACATCGCCGTGACCGTGGAGCGGGCCGCCGGGCAGCGACTGGTGCGGACCCGCGCCCGGGGCAAGCGGCTGCGGCCGCCCTCGCTGCCGTCCTCGCGGCACCCCGCGGCCGCCCCGGAGCCCGGCGCGGAGTCCGCTGCGGCGCCCGACGCGGCGCCCCACGCGGGCCGGCCGGACGCCGCGCCGGTGCCGGGGCAGGCCGCGCAGGCGCGTCCGGCGGTCCGTGCGGCCCGGCCGCCGCTCTCCCGGGACCGCACCCGGCGGCTCGCCCTGGACCTGCTGCCGCCGCTCGTCACGCGTGCGGTGCGCCGCTACCGGGCGGCGCGGCGGGCGAAGGCGAGCCGGGCGGCGGGGGCGTCTCAGTCGAGGCCGTAGGTGGCCGCGATGCCTTCGACGACCAGGGCCAGCGACTCCTCGAAGTGCCGGTCGAAGTCCATGAAGATCTCCGCGCCCGCCGCGGCCGTCAGCGGGTAGTCGGCCAGCAGACGGGCGCGCTCGTCCACGTCGAAGCCCTCCCGGCGCTCGCCGGGCAGCGGCTCGACGCCCTGTTCCTCGGTGACGAAGCCGAGCGTGAACAGGTACGTCGTGGTGGCCGCCCTGACCCCCTGCGCGAGGGTCAGCCCGGTGGCAATGAACAGCCGCAGGGTCTCCTCCATCTGCTCGGCGTGCACCGCGCCGGTGAAGCGTGAGCCGCTGAACACCCTGGCGCCGTCGCGGTAGCCGAGCAGGGCCGTACGCAGGCCGCGGTTGGCCTTGAGCAGCCGCTCCCGCCAGGTGTCGGCCGGGTCCAGGGGGGTCCCGGCGACCATCCGCCGGTACATCTCGGTGGCCATCTCGTCGAGCAGGGCCTGCTTGTCCTTGAAGTGCCAGTAGAGGGCGGGCGCCTTGACGTCCAGCTCCCTGGCGATGGTGCGCAGGGTCAGGCCGTCGAGACCGACCTCGTTCAGCAGCTTCAGCGCCGTGTCCGCGACCCGTCGGCGGTCGAGGGGGGCTCGTCGTTCCGTACTCACACTTGACAGCTTAACGGCGTTAAGGCCATCCTCGTACCCGAACGGCACTTAACATCGTTAAGGAGAATCGTCGTGAATGTCATGGACAAGAGCGCCGTGGACACGGATGTCCTGATCGTCGGCGCGGGCCCCACCGGTCTCGCCCTCGGTGTCGACCTGGCCCGGCGCGGGGTGCCCGCGCTGGTCCTGGAGCGCGCGGAAGGGCTGTTCCCCGGCTCCCGGGGCAAGGGCCTGCAGCCCCGCACGCTGGAGGTCTTCGACGACCTCGGCGTGCTGGACGCGATCCGCGCGGTGGGCGGCCCCTACCCGGTCGGCATGGTCTGGCAGGACGGCGAGCGGCTCGGCGAGCACCACATGTTCGACCCGGCGGAGGCGAGCGAGGACTCGCCGTACAACGCACCCTGCATGGTGCCGCAGTGGCGCACCCAGGAGATCCTCGCGGCGCGGCTGGCCGAACTGGGCGGCGAGATCGCCTTCGGCCGGGAGGTCACCGGTCTCACGCAGGACGCGGACACCGTCACCGCGCACCTCGCCTCGGGCGGGACGGTCCGCGCCCGCTACCTGGTCGCCGGGGACGGCGGCCGGTCGGTCGTGCGCCGCACGCTGGGCATCGACATGACCGGCGAGACCGTCGACCCGAACCCGACGCTGGTCGCGGACGTGCGGATCGCCGGCCTGGACCGCGACAACTGGCACATCTTCCCGCCCCGCGACGGCGCCGACTTCCTCGCCGTCTGCCCGCTGGCCGGCACCGAGGACTTCCAGGTGACCGCGCGGTTCCCGGAGGACGCGGACGTGGACCTCTCCCCGGACGGCGTCCGCAAGGTGATCGAGGAGCGCTCGCACATCGCCGCCGAGGACGTGACCGAGGTGCGCTGGGCCTCCGACTTCCGGCCGCGGGCCGCCCTGGCCGACCGGTTCCGCTCGGGCCGGGTCTTCCTCGCCGGGGACGCGGCGCACGTGCACTCGCCCGCGGGCGGCCAGGGCCTGAACACCAGCGTCCAGGACGCCTACAACCTGGGCTGGAAACTGGGCGCCGTGCTGGCGGGCGAGGCCCCGGCCGCGCTCCTGGACAGCTACGAGGAGGAACGGCGCCCGATCGCCGCGCAGATGCTCGACCTGTCGACCGGCGTCCACCGCGGCGAGGTGCGGCGCGGCGGCGCGACCCGGCAGCTGGGACTGGGGTACCGGGAGTCGTCGCTGACCGCGGAGACGCGGGGCGCCGTCGGCGAGGGCGCGGTGCGGGCCGGGGACCGCGCGCCCGACGGGACGGTGGACGGCGTACGGCTCTTCGACGCCTTCCGGGGGCCGCACTGGACGCTGCTGGCGCTGGGCACCGAGGCGCCCGGCGGCGGCCCGGGGGCCGTGCGCGTGGTGCGCGGGGGCGCGCACGGGGCGTACGGGACGGGACTGTTCCTCGTGCGGCCGGACGGATACGTGGGCTGGTCCGGGGACACGCCGGAGGGCCTGCGCGGGTACCTGGCCCGGTTCGGGCTGGGCGCCTGAGGCCCGAGCGGGGTCCGTCCGGGTCGGTCGTCGCCGTCGAGGAGGGCGTCGACGGGCAGGACCCTAGAAGGCGTCCGACGGGACGTACGTCCCCCAGACCTCCCGCAGCGCGTTGCACACCTCGCCGACCGTCGCCCGGGCCCGCAGCGCGTCCTTCATCGGGTACAGGACGTTGTCCTCGCCCTCGGCCGCCTTCTTCAGGGCCGCCAGTGCCGAGTCCACCGCCGGCTGGTCGCGCTCCGCGCGGAGCGCGGCCAGGCGGTCGGCCTGCTGGGCCTCGATGGCCGGGTCGACACGGAGGGGCTCGTAGGGCTCCTCCTCGTCGAGCTGGAAGCGGTTGACGCCGACCACGACCCGCTCGCCGGAGTCGGTCTCCTGGGCGATGCGGTAGGCGGAGCGCTCGATCTCGCTCTTCTGGAAGCCGTGCTCGATGGCGTTGACCGCGCCGCCGAGGTCCTCGACCTTGCGCATCAGCTCCAGGGCCGCCGCCTCGACGTCGTCGGTCATCCGCTCGACGACGTAGGAACCGGCGAAGGGGTCGACGGTCGCCGTCACGTCCGTCTCGTAGGCGAGCACCTGCTGGGTGCGCAGGGCGAGGCGGGCCGACTTGTCGGTCGGCAGCGCGATGGCCTCGTCGAAGGAGTTGGTGTGCAGCGACTGCGTGCCGCCGAGGACCGCGCCCAGGCCCTGCACGGCGACGCGCACCAGGTTCACCTCGGGCTGCTGTGCGGTCAGCTGCACGCCCGCGGTCTGGGTGTGGAAGCGCAGCATCAGCGACTTGGGGTTCTTCGCGCCGAACTCCTCCCGCATCACCCGGGCCCAGATCCGGCGGGCCGCGCGGAACTTGGCGACCTCCTCCAGGATCGTCGTACGGGCCACGAAGAAGAAGGAGAGGCGGGGCGCGAAGTCGTCCACGTCCATGCCGGCCGCGACCGCGGTGCGCACGTACTCGATGCCGTCCGCGAGGGTGAAGGCGATCTCCTGCGCGGGCGAGGCACCGGCCTCGGCCATGTGGTAGCCGGAGATCGAGATGGTGTTCCACTTCGGGATCTCGGCCCGGCAGTACTTGAAGATGTCCGCGATCAGCCGCAGCGACGGCTTCGGCGGGAAGATGTACGTCCCGCGCGCGATGTACTCCTTCAGCACGTCGTTCTGGATCGTGCCTGTGAGCTGGTCGGCGCTCACGCCCTGCTCCTCGGCGACGAGTTGGTAGAGCAGGAGCAGCAGCGAGGCCGGGGCGTTGATCGTCATCGACGTGGAGACCTTGTCCAGCGGGATCCCGCCGAACAGCACCCGCATGTCGTCGATGGAGTCGATGGCGACGCCGACCTTGCCGACCTCGCCGCTCGCGATCGGCGCGTCGGAGTCGTGGCCCATCTGGGTGGGCAGGTCGAAGGCGACCGACAGGCCCATGGTGCCGTTGGCGATCAGCTGCTTGTAGCGGGCGTTGGACTCCGTGGCCGTGCCGAAACCGGCGTACTGGCGCATCGTCCACGGCCGGCCGGTGTACATCGACGGGTAGACGCCCCGGGTGAACGGGTACTTCCCGGGCTCGCCCAGCTTCTCGGCCGCCTCCCAGTCCGCCAGGGCGTCGGGCCCGTAGACCGGTTCGATGGGCAGCCCGGACTCGGACTCGCGCGTCATGGTGTGATGCCTCCCGCTGAGTACATGTTCGTACCGCTCGGACTACCCGTCAGTTGCTCGCCGATACCGTCCGGCACTTCGACGGACTGTATCCGCGCGCGTGCACCCGGTGGAGAGGCCCACGCTGGGACCTTCCTCACAACCTCGGTGCGGTCCCGGTCACAACGATGCCGTGCCGTTCGCGGCGCGTCATCCGCGGGAACAACTCAGGGGACGTCGGTGCAGGACCGTGAGACGGCGGGGGGCCGTGATGCGTATGACGGGTATGGGGAGCACGGGACGGGTGGCAGCCGTCGCGCTGGGGGCCGTACTGGTGGCGGCCGGCTGCACCGTGCAGGGCACGGGGGCCGAAGGCAAGGGCCGCGCGCCGGTGCGCATGGAGGTCACCGGCCACCCGCCGACAAGCACACCGAAAAGCACGCCGAAGAGCACGCCGTCCCGGGACCGGCACCGGCCGTCGAGTGCGCCGCCGGCCGCTCCGGAGACGGCCAGGGTGCTGTGGAAGCGGGGCGACACCGGCCGGGACGTCCGCGAGCTGCAGGCCCGGCTGCGCCAGGTGGAGTGGCTCGTGGACGGGCCGACCGGGACGTACGACGACCTGACCGAGCGCGCGGTCAGCGGCTTCCAGGGCAAGCGCGGGCTGCCGCGGACCGGACGGACGGACTCCGTCACCTGGCAGCGGCTGCTCGGGATGTCCCACGAGCCGGGCAGGTGGGAGCTGTACCTGATGGGCGGTCAGCCCGCCGCCGCGCCCGACCCGCGCTGCACGAGCGGCCGGGTGCTGTGCGTCAGCAAGTCGAGCCGCACCCTGCGCTGGATGATCGACGGGCGGACCGTGTCCACGATGTCCGTGCGCTTCGGCTCGCAGTACACCCCGACCCGGGAGGGCGTCTTCCAGGTCTACTGGAAGAGCCGCCACCACGTCTCGACGCTCTACGACTCGGCCATGCCGTACGCCATGTTCTTCAGCGGCGGCCAGGCCGTGCACTACTCCTCCGACTTCGCGGCCCGCGGTTACGCGGGTGCCTCGCACGGCTGCGTCAACGTGCGGGACGAGGCGGCGATCGCGGATCTGTACGCGCAGGTGAAGACCGGCGACAAGGTCGTCGTGTACTGGTGAGGCGGTGCGGCGGCACGACCGCCGGGCGGCGAATGGGGCGCGGGCGGGACCGGGGGAACGTGTCCCGCCCGCGCCGAGGTGCACGAGCCGCAGGTACGGGGGGAACCCCGGCTCGGTGCGAAAGCCGATGACCAGTCGGCTCACTCATTACTGCGTCACGGCGGCCGAAAGTGTCACACCCCCGGCGAGAAGAACCCCCGCCGCCCGCGAAAGTGCAGGTCAGATGGGCTGTCGAGGCTACGCGGCGTGGGGCGCGCCGGTGTGCTGCGGCCGGGGCTGGTAGGCCGAGAACGAGGGCGCGTGCGGGCCGTGGGCCCGGTCGGGGTGGTGGGGGCGAGCGGGGTGGTGGGGACCGCGCCGGGGCGGGGCTATGTCGGCGTCGTCGTCGGCGTCGTCGCCGTTCCCGCTGCCGTTGCCGCCGTCGTCACCGTCGTCGCCCTTGCCCTGGCCGTTTCCCTTGCCTTCGTCCTTGCCGTTGCCGTTGCCGTTGTCCTTGCCTTCGCCCTCGTCACTCTTGGGGCCCTTGCCGCCCTTGCCGCCGTCGTCGCCCTTGTCGCCCCGGCTGTCGCCGTCTCCGGTGTCCGCGCGGAGCTCGCCCTCCCGGACCGGCCCTCCCGGGGTGGCCCGGTCGGCGCCGTCGGCGCCGTCCCGGCCGCCGGTGCCGGTTCCGGCGAGGAGAGCGCCGCAGTACTTCCCGACCCGCGAGGCTCCCCCGGCCGCCTCCCTCAGCGCGCCCCGGTGGGCGGTGTCGAGTTCCTTGCCGGCGCGCACCTTGCGGCAGGACGCGGCGAGGCTCGACCGCCGGCCGTCGGAGCCGCCGGGGTTCCGGTCGTCGGCGCCGCGGTCCCGGGTCTCGCCGCCGTCGCGCGCGGTGCCCCCCTCGGGCGCGCCCGGGGTCGCACCCGGCACCGACCCGCCCTGCACCCCGTCCAGCGGCGAGGGCGGGGCGAGCGGACGGTCGGGGGAGGCCGCGGCCGAGACGGTGGCGGCGGGTTCCGGTTCGGTGCGGTCGAACGGCGTCGGCAGCACTCCGGTTCCGGCCGCCGCCGCCACGCCGCCGATCATGCCGACGGTCAGCGCGGCGGCCAGCCCGAGGCGCAGGGGGCGGCCCCGGCGCGGCCGCCGGGCGCCCTCGCCGGGCGAGCCGATGCGGACGGGACCGGCGCCAAAGGGCCGGTCCCCGGCACCGTGCCCGGCGGCGGCCGGGGCCTGCGCCGACGCGTCGGCCCGTTCGGCGCGCACCTTGCGGAAGGCGGCCAACGCCGCGGCCTCGCCAGGGAGTTCCTCGCCGGTCGGCGCCGGCAGGGCGGAGAGCGCACCCAGGGCCGCGGCGAGTCGTCCCGCACGGTCGCGAACCGCGGGGTCGGCACCCTCCAGTGGCTCTCCGCGCAGCAGGAACTCCGCCGTTTCGCGGTCCAGCCACTTGTCCTGCTCGTCGGCCATCACATGTCCTTCTGCGTCCGCGCACGCGTATGCGTCACACTCGCGGACGTCGCCGCACGACCGCGCGGTTCTCGCTGCGACGGCAGGGCGTCGAGCCCACCGCCCGATTCCGGATCGCCGCCGAGCAGTTCGGCCAGCCGCTTCAGGCCACGGTGCGCCGCCGTGCGGACCGCGCCGGGCCGCTTGCCCAGGGTCTCGGCGGCGCTCTTGGCGTCGAGGCCCACCACCACGCGCAGCACGACCGCCTCGGCCTGGTCCTGGGGCAGCCGGGCGATGAGGGAGAGGGTGCTGCCGGTGGCCAGCGCCTCCATGGCCTCACCCGCGGTGTCGGACTCCGCGGGCTTGCCGGTCAGCTCCGTCTCGTCGCCGCCGATCACCGGCCGGCGGCCGCGCATGCGGATCTGGTCCAGTGCGCGGTTGCGGGCGATGCGGGCGGCCCAGCCGCGGAACCGGTCGGCGTCGCCGTCGAACCGTTCCAGGTCACGGGCTATCTGGAGCCAGGCCTCGGACGCCACGTCCTCGGCGTCGTGTTCGCCGACGAGCGTACGTACGTATCCGAGCAGTCGCGGATGCACGGCGCGGTACACAGTCCGGAACGCGGTCTCGTCCCCGTCCTGTGCCGCACGCACCGCGGCGGTCAGCTCCGCGTCGTCCCCCAGCACCGAGAAGCCTTTCTGCGCCTAAACCGGCGCCGCTCTCGCGGACGTGGTCCTCGCCGTCGTGGTTGCTCCGTTGATGGTCGCGGTGGTCTCCCGCTGCACCGGCGCGAATGGCACGTTACGTCTTGAAACCGCCACTCGTCCATGTCCTCCTCGCATTGCCGTACAAGATGCAACTAACCCGTGACGCGGTGAGGTGTGACAGAAAACGCAGTCGCGGCGCTGAAGGGAGTACGGGCCGCCGCGCGGCCCGTGCCGCGCGACGGCCGGGGCCTCTCCTGTGGGGGGTGGCGGCCCCGGCCGTTGCCTCGGCCGCCGCGGTTGCCGCTGGTGGGGGCTACTGACCCCGGCCGGGGGTCGGTTCCGCTGCGTTGCCGGTCCCACCGCTGTCGCCCTTCCCCTGGTTTCCGCTTCCCTGCTCGTCGCTTCCCTGACCGCTGTTGGCGGCCGCACCGTCGCCCTCGCCGTTCGGCCGGCCTGTTCCGGTCTCCCGGGCGGGCTGCCCGGCGCAGTAGGCCTCGACCTGCTCCGCGCCGCCCGCCGCCGTGAGCAGCCGCTGCCAGGCCGTGGCGTCCAGGGCCCCGCCGCGGCCCTCCAGCCGCTCGTAGGCGCGGCACTGGGCCTCGACGTCCGCGGCGGCGGCCGGGCGCTCCGGTGACGCGGAGGCACCGGGGGCCGTGGTGGCGGGGGCGGGCGTGGCGGCGCGCGGGGTGGCGACCGGCTGGACCGAGGCGCCGTCGGTCGGGGCGGGCGGACGCACCCGGTCCCGGCCGCCGTCGTCCGCGGCGGAGCCGCCCCCGCCCATGGCCGCGTACGCGACCCCGCCCAGGGTGATGCTCGCCAGCAGGACGGAGAGCGCGGTCCTCAGCGTGCGCCCCGTGCCCCGCCCGGCGCGCGGCCGCCAGTCGTCCCGGCGCCGGGTGCGCACGGCCCGGGCCGGTTCCGCCTCCCGCGCGGCCCGGAACGCGGCCACGGCACGCCGCTCGCCCTCGGCGTCGGCCCGCTCCCCGCCCAGCGCCGCGGCGAGCAGCGCCTCCGCGTGGCGGGTGCCGTCGAGCGCGGCGGGCCGACGTCCGTCGTCCTCCCCGTGCCGTGCACCCATGCCCGCCTCCGCTCCCGCTCGGTCCGCCGGGCCGCCCTCGGCGCCCCTCATGTCGACTCCCCCAGCGTCCTGGGGCCGTCATCCGTCACACCGTCGGCCCCCAGCTGCCGGGCGAGCCGCTTCAGCCCCCGGTACGTCGCCGTACGCACCGCGCCCGGCCGTTTGCCGAGCACCCGCGCGGCGGAGGGCCCGTCGAGGCCGACGACGACCCGCAGCAGCACGGCCTCGGCCTGGTCGCGCGGCAGCGCCGAGACCAGGGTGAGCGCGGCCTGGGTGGAGAGTGACTCCAGTACCTGGTCGTGCGTGCTGTGCGGGCCGGGCAGGTCCAGGACGTCCTGCTCCAGCGCCGTGGGCCGCGGCCGCACCTTCTGGCGCCGCAGGTGGTCCAGGGCCCGGTGCCGGGCGATCGTCGCCGTCCAGCCCCGGAAACCGGCGCCGTCGCCCCGGAAGCGCCGCAGGTCACGGGCTATCTCCAGCCAGGCGTCCGCCGCGACGTCCTCGGCGTCCTCCCCGACCAGGCCGCGCAGGTAGCCCAGCAGTCCGGGCTGCACGAACCGGTAGGCGACCGCGAAGGCGGCCTCGTCACCTTCCTGGGCCCGTGCGACAGCCGCGCCCAGTTCCCCGTCGTACGCCTGTACGCGGCGGGGTTCCCCTCGCTGGCCCAAGAACCGTCCTCATCCGTACCGAGTTCTCCGCGCGCTCGGGTGAGCGCCCCCCAAGGTCATCAGCGTCGGCGCGCACAGAAGTGTCACAGGGACGTCGGGGGCCGTGGTGGTCCCGGACGCCCGGCGTCACCGGGCCGCCGTCGCGTCCCGGCACAGCAGGCGGAGCGACCCGTCGCCGGCGAAGCAGCGGCAGGCCTCGTCGATCGGGTCCCACAGGCGGCCGTCCGGGGTGCGGACCCAGTGGTCGCCACCGGTCGTCCACCACTCGCCGCCCGCCTGACGGACGATCACCTCCCCGGCGTACGCGCCGAGTCCGCGCAGCGCCGTCTCCACGGCGGCGTACGGCGCCTCCTCGTTCCGGATGCCGTCGATCATCCGGTCCACGCGCCACAGGCTCTGCGCCGAGTAGTCCAGGCGAAGCCTCGCGCCCTCGCGCATCGTGGCCACCGCGTCCGCCGCCCACCGCACCGGCTTGGCGGCGGCCGACGGCCGGGGCTGCCGCGGGCTCGTCGTCCCGTTCGTCAATCCGCTCGTCAATCCGCTGGTCACAGTCGTCACATGGGCTATAGCGCCGTGGCGCGGGATTGCGTCACACGTGGGAAGCGGTCGTTCCGCAACCGGCGCAGGACCGCCCCACCTCCGCCACGACCGCCGCACCGCCACCGCGCGTTCACCGCACGACGGTCACAGGCACGTCCCGGCGGCGGCCCCGGCGTTCAGCCCCGTCCCCGCGCCCGGCGGGAGACCACCGCGCGCAGCACGCGGCGCCCCTCCGTGGAGACCTCCAGGGCCGGACGCACCCCGGCCGCGCCGTGCCCGGCGAGCAGTTCCAGGACGCCGGCCTGGCGGCGGAGTTCGGCGGCGACGAGCGGGGGGAGTCCCTCGGTGCCCGCGTCGCGGGGGACTTCGCCCTCCGGGGCCGCGCCGGCCGCCGGGTCGAGCAGCCGGTGGATGCGGAGCGAGGCGGCGGAACAGGCGTCGGCCCACGTCCGCAGCGCCGGGCCGGAGCACTCGGCCGGCGCGGCCGCGAGCATGCGGCGGGCCAGCACCACGGCCTCGTCCTCACCCGTGGCGTCGGGGCCGGCGAGCTTGTCCCGCACCTGCGCAAGCGCCTCGGCCCAGTCGGGTCCCCTCGCGTCACCGATCGCGTCGGCGGACGCGTCGGCGAGGGTCGCCCACAGGGGTCTGAGGGCCTCGTCGTCGCCGTCGAGCAGCGGGACGCAGCGATCCAAACAAGCCAGCCCGCTCGCGGCGAGTCCGCGTGCGTCGGCCCGCGCGATCAGTTCCACCAGGCTCATCGGGTGCCTCCCTGTTCCCGCCGCTTCGCCCCGCTCATCACCACGGAGCCCGCACTGACCCTTACTGCGTGCGACGGGCCGGGAGTGTCACAGGGGCACGACGCCCAGCCGGTCGAGGAACCGGAAGAAGAGGTTTTCGGCCACCGGACCAGAGGCGAGGACCCCACGGCCCTCGTCCTCCTCCTCGCCCTCGTCCGCAGCCGGGTCGTCCGACAGCACCCGCGCCAGTTCGGCGGCGCTCGCGGCACACCCCGCCTCGGCGGCCCAGGCGACGGCGCGCTCGGCGGCGTCCCGGGGTTCCAGGAAGTAGTCCTCCAGAGTGAGTCCGTCCCGCTCGGCACCCAGGTATCCGGCCATGGCGGTACGCGCCAGGCAGGTCGTCCACGCCCCGCTCTCGGGCGCCGCCGCCTCCACGACCACGCAGTCGCTGTCCATCACGTAGCCGAACAGCGCGGGCGCGCCGGTCTGCCCGGCCAGGTCGTTCATGTTCCCGACGTCTCCGTCGCCGCCCGGGAACTCCCACACCTGCCAGCCGTCCGGCGCGGTCCGGCGCAGGGTCATGTCCCCGGCACCGGCCAGCGCCGCCAGCTCCGCGAGCGGCCGCTCGGCGCGGCCGACGACGAAGTACCCCCAGTAGCCCATGTCCCGGTCCCCCCGGCGTGTCGGTTCGGCTGGGCAAAAGACCACCACAGCCGTACGGGAGTTCGCAGCAGGATCGGCCAATCGGCGTGTTGCCCGGGTCGGCCGGGTCGGCCGGGGTCAGTCGAGCCGGTTCGCCAGCGCCGCGAAGTCCGTCCAGGACAGGTCGGGTTTGCCGGGGTCCCACAGCTTCTGGACCGTCGCGGCCAGCGGCAGCCGGATGCCCTCGGCGACCTGGGCCTGGGTCTGGGCGTTCGGGAAGTCGCCCCAGACGGCGAAGCTGCCGCCGAGTATCTGGTCGTCGTACTTGGCGTCGACGGCCGTGGTGCCGCGCAGGACGCGCGGGGTCCACTGCTCGTAGATGCGCTCGCCGGTCGGGTAGACGAACGTCTGGGGCTGGCCGAGCACGTAGTAGAGGAACTCGTCGTTGTAGTTGAGGACCTGGCGGCCCTCGCTCAGGTACTCGGTCGGCGGGCGGGCGCCGATCTCCTTGCCGGTCCAGTAGGCGACCTTGATGTCCTTGAGCGGCTCGACGGACGTGTCCTTGAAGAAGCCGTCGTTCCACGCGCGCGGGGTGCGGTGGTGGGCCATGACCGTCTCGGCGCGGCCGTTGAGCCAGCCGGTGGTGAGGTCGGCGACGGTGCCGTCGGAGCCGTACGCCTTGCGGGCCGCGGCGGCCAGCGTCGGGTAGGACGCCTCCGGGTCCGGCACCACGAGCGCCTGGTACTCGTCGGCGCCCAGGTGGAACTGGGAACCGGGGAAGAGGTCGGCGTACTCGTTCAGCAGGTCGTCGACGATCTTCGCGGCCTCCGGCTTGGAGATGTCGATGGCGCCGCGGGTGGGCGTGCCCTGCGCGTTGCGCAGCTGGAGGTCGGGGTGCGCGGCGATCACGGCGCCGAGGTGGCCCGGCGAGTCGATCTCGGGGACGACGGTGATGTGGCGCGAGGCGGCGAGATCGATGATCTCCTTCATCTCGGCCTTGGTCAGGTGCTCGTCCGAGACGATCTCGGGGTGCGAGTCGGACTCGACGCGGAAGGCCTGGTCGTCGGAGAAGTGCAGGCCCAGCTCGTTGAACTTGAGGTCGCCCAGCTCGCGGATCCGGTCCTTGATCCAGTCGGCGGTGTAGTGCTTGCGCGCGATGTCGAGCGAGAAGCCGCGCTTCGGTTTCGCGGGCTCGTCCTTCACGACGCCCTCCGGCGCGGTGCCGCCGCCGTCCACCGCCTGCTTCAGGGTGCGGGTGCCGTAGTAGACCCCGGCCTCGGCGGGCCCGGTGACGGTGACCCGGCCGTCCCGCACGGTCATGGTGTACGACTCCGGGTTCGCGCCCTTGTCGGCCTTCACGTCGAGCAGCAGGTCCCCGGCGCGCTCGTCGTCCTTCTCCCCCGCGTACGTCATCCCCAGCTCGCCGGCGATCTGCTTGCCCTCGTCGGCGAGTCCGGAGTCGGCGACGACGACCCGGTTCCCCTTCTCGGGCTGCCAGCCGGGGCCGCGCGCGGCGGTGTGCTCGCGCACGGCGGGTATGGTGCGCGGCTCCTTGGACAGCGGGTAGGACCGGCTGGGGCTGGGGGCGGCCGCCTCGCCGGTGGAGGACCGGGCCGCCGAGCCCTCCCGGTCGCCGTCACCGCCGCCGTCGCCGTCGGTGGCCCACAGGCCGACCCCCACGCCGAGTGCGGCGACCACCGCGCCGGCGATCACGGCCCGCTGTCTCACCTTGTGCGCCGGTATCCGGCCTCCGTGCTGGCTCACAGCGCCAACCTAAGGTCGCTGTTGCCGTCATGCGTCCACCACATGTTCTGAAACTCTCCCGTTCGGGTGAAATTCGGGCATCGGACGGACACGCGTTGCCGTCACTCGATAACGTGACGCCACACCTTTCGCACAATCCCCTGCCGACACACACGTGAAGCCCACGAGGACCCACGCTGCCTGCGCACCGTCTCCCAGACCTCCCCCGCCGAGTGGCCATACCGGTACCTGTGCAAACACGCGCCACACCGGCAACGGCCACCCCGCTGGAGCGCTTCAACGCGGCCCCCGCCGACGAGGCCGCCCAGACCCTCCTCACCTGCCTGCACTCCCACGCCTGGGCCCACCGCCTCACCGGCCACCGCCCGTACCCGGACCTCACCGCCCTCCTGGCGGCAGCGGACGAGGCGGCCTACGACCTCTCCCCGGACGACCTGACCGAGGCCCTGGCGGCGGAGACGCTGCCCGCCCTCCCCGAGGACACCTACGCGGCGGCCCACACCGCGCTGAACGCGGCCCACGCGGCCTACGAGTCCCGCTTCGGACACGTGTTCGTCATCTCCTTGGACGACTTGAGCACCAACGAGGCCCTGAACCACGTCCTGGCAGCCATCCGGTCACGTTTGAACAACGACCTGGACGAAGAACGCCTGGTAGCGGCTGAAGAACTCCGGCACCTGGCAAGAGGCAGATTGATCAGCACGCTCAGGGGCGCGGGGAACTGCGCGACCAGCCACTGACCACCCGCACCCGGCAAACCACCCAAACCCCCACCCCAGTAGCCGCCCCCGCGGCAACCCCACTGCTCCTTTGAGTGCAACTTTGATCACACCGGCAGGCCCCCTGTAAGCACCGCAGGTACACGTCGCTACCATGCTGGGGGCCGGTGGACCGTACCCGGCCGGGCCCGACCGACAAGGAAAGCCGGCGCGGCCCCAATCCCCGCTCCCGGAGGAAATTTCCGTGCCGGCTGGAACGCTGTACCGCGGCCGGGAAGGAATGTGGTCCTGGGTGGCTCACCGAGTCACCGGCGTCCTCATCTTCTTCTTCCTGTTCGTTCACGTGCTGGACACCGCTCTCGTGCGGGTGTCCCCCGAGGCCTACGACACCGTCGTGGCCACGTACAAGACGCCGATCGTCGCGCTGCTGGAGTACGGCCTCGTCGCCGCCATCCTCTTCCACGCGCTCAACGGCCTGCGTGTCATCGCCGTCGACTTCTGGGTCAAGGGCGCCCGCTACCAGAAGCAGATGCTCTGGACCGTCGTCGCCCTGTGGGTCGTGCTGATGCTCGGGGCGATCTACCCCGTCCTCGGCCACGCCGCTCGTGAACTGTTCGGGAGCTGACGCCAATGTCCACGACTGAATCCCCCGCCACCGGGATCGGCCCCGTCGAGGGCGCCTCCCTCTACACGGCCGACAACCCGGCGCCGCTCATCGAGGCGCCCCGCGCCCGCACGAAGAAGACCCCGAAGTCCACCCGGGGCAACTTCGAGATGGCCGCCTGGCTGTTCATGCGCCTGTCCGGCGTCGTGCTGGTCGTCCTGGTCATCGGCCACCTGCTGATCCAGCTGGTCCTCGACGGCGGCGTCTCCAAGATCGGCTTCGCCTTCGTGGCGGGCCGCTGGGCCTCGCCGTTCTGGCAGGTCTGGGACCTCCTGATGCTCTGGCTCGCGATGCTGCACGGCGCGAACGGCCTGCGCACGGTCATCAACGACTACGCGGAGCGCCCGAACACCCGCCTGTGGCTCAAGGGCCTGCTCTACACCGCCACGGTGTTCACCATCCTGCTGGGCACGCTGGTGATCTTCACCTTCGACCCGAACATCCGCTAGGCACGGGGCTGCGAAAATCATGAAGGTACACAAGTACGACACCGTCATCGTCGGCGCCGGTGGCGCCGGCATGCGCGCGGCCATCGAGTCGACCAAGCGCAGCCGCACCGCCGTGCTGACGAAGCTCTACCCCACCCGCTCCCACACGGGCGCCGCGCAGGGCGGCATGGCCGCCGCGCTGGCCAACGTGGAGGAGGACAACTGGGAGTGGCACACCTTCGACACGGTCAAGGGCGGCGACTACCTGGTCGACCAGGACGCCGCCGAGATCCTGGCGAAGGAGGCCATCGACTCGGTCCTCGACCTGGAGAAGATGGGCCTGCCGTTCAACCGGACGCCCGACGGGACCATCGACCAGCGCCGTTTCGGCGGTCACAGCCGCAACCACGGCGAGGCCCCGGTCCGCCGGTCCTGCTACGCGGCCGACCGCACCGGCCACATGATCCTCCAGACGCTCTATCAGAACTGTGTCAAGGAGGGCGTGGAGTTCTTCAACGAGTTCTACGTCCTGGACCAGCTGATCACCGAGGTCGACGGCGTCAAGAAGTCGTCCGGTGTGGTGGCCTACGAGCTGGCGACCGGCGAGATCCACGTCTTCCAGGCGAAGTCCGTGATCTACGCCTCCGGCGGCACCGGCAAGTTCTTCAAGGTGACGTCCAACGCGCACACGCTCACCGGCGACGGCCAGGCGGCCGTGTACCGGCGCGGACTGCCGCTGGAGGACATGGAGTTCTTCCAGTTCCACCCGACCGGCATCTGGCGCATGGGCATCCTGCTGACGGAGGGCGCCCGCGGTGAGGGCGGCATCCTGCGCAACAAGGACGGCGAGCGCTTCATGGAGAAGTACGCGCCGGTCATGAAGGACCTCGCCTCCCGCGACGTCGTCTCGCGCTCCATCTACACGGAGATCCGCGAGGGCCGCGGCTGCGGTCCCGAGGGCGACCACGTCTACCTGGACCTCACCCACCTCCCGCCGGAGCAGCTGGACGCCAAGCTGCCCGACATCACGGAGTTCGCGCGGACCTACCTCGGCATCGAGCCCTACACGGACCCGATCCCGATCCAGCCGACCGCGCACTACGCCATGGGCGGCATCCCGACCAACGTCGAGGGTGAGGTCCTCAGCGACAACACCACCGTCGTCCCCGGCCTGTACGCGGCCGGCGAGGTCGCCTGCGTGTCCGTGCACGGCGCCAACCGCCTGGGCACCAACTCGCTGCTCGACATCAACGTCTTCGGCCGCCGCGCGGGCATCGCCGCCGCGGAGTACGCCCAGAAGGCGGACTTCGTCGAGCTGCCCGAGGACCCGGAGTCCCAGGTCGTCGAGCAGATCGAGCGGCTGCGCTCGTCCACCGGCACCGAGCGGGTGGCGACGCTCCGCCGCGAGCTGCAGGAGTGCATGGACGCCAACGTCATGGTGTTCCGCACCGAGCAGACGATCAAGACGGCGGTGGAGAAGATCGCCGAACTGCGCGCCCGCTACAAGAACGTGTCGATCCAGGACAAGGGCCGGCGCTTCAACACCGACCTGCTGGAGGCCGTCGAGCTGGGGAACCTGCTCGACCTGGCCGAGGTGATGGCGGTCTCCGCCCTCGCCCGCAAGGAGTCGCGCGGCGGTCACTACCGCGAGGACTTCCCCAACCGCGACGACGTCAACTTCATGCGCCACACCATGGCGTACCGCGAGGTGGGCGACGACGGCGCCGAGTCCATCCGGCTCGACTACAAGCCGGTCGTCCAGACCCGCTACCAGCCGATGGAGCGTAAGTACTGATGGCTACCCCTGTCATGGAGAAGAACGACCAGGCCCCCGAGCCCGGGTTCGCCGACTCCCCGTACATCACGGTCACCTTCCGCGTACGCCGATTCAACCCGGAGGTCGCGGCCGAGGCGTCCTGGGAAGACTTCCAGCTGGAGATCGACCCGAAGGAGCGCGTCCTCGACGCGCTGCACAAGATCAAGTGGGACCTGGACGGCAGCCTGACCTTCCGCCGTTCCTGCGCGCACGGCATCTGCGGCTCGGACGCCATGCGGATCAACGGCAAGAACCGCCTGGCCTGCAAGACGCTGATCAAGGACCTCAGCCCCGAGAAGCCGATCACGGTCGAGCCCATCAAGGGCCTGACGGTCCTCAAGGACCTGGTCGTCGACATGGAGCCGTTCTTCCAGGCGTACCGGGACGTGATGCCCTTCCTGATCACGAAGGACACCAACGAGCCGACGCGTGAGCGCCTGCAGACCGCCGAGGACCGCGAGCGCTTCGACGACACGACCAAGTGCATCCTGTGCGCCGCGTGCACGTCCTCGTGCCCGGTGTTCTGGAACGACGGCCAGTACTTCGGCCCGGCCGCGATCGTCAACGCCCACCGCTTCATCTTCGACTCGCGCGACGAGGCCGGCGAGCAGCGGCTGGAGATCCTGAACGACCGCGACGGCGTGTGGCGCTGCCGCACGACCTTCAACTGCACGGACGCCTGCCCGCGCGGCATCGAGGTCACCAAGGCCATCGCGGAGGTGAAGCGAGCGCTGATCACGCGCCGCTTCTGACTCCGTCGGTGTACGCCGGTTCACGGCTGTGAGGGCCCCGTTTCCCCTGGAAGCGGGGCCCTCTGGCATATGCCACACCATCGGGTGAACCCGTCGGCAACGGGCCATACGGCTACCCTCCGTCCTACGATGATGGCCTCGACACCAGCCCCTAGGAGGCACGCGATGTCCGCAGCATCCGTAGAGCTGCCCCACGGCGACCTTCCGCTGATCGCGGAGGCGAACCTCCTCATGGACCGCAATCCGGGGTACCGCGTCGAGATCATCGGAGGCCAGCTCGTTGTGACCCCGCCACCGGACGTTCCGCACTCGCGGGCCCTGACCAAACTCATGCGCCCGTTCATCGCCGCGGGCCTTGACGACGGCGAAACCGAGGTGCACCAGGGCATCGGTCTCTGGCTGCCCATGAACGCCGACGACTACGCGATCCCCGACCTGGCGGTCGTGGACGCCGACATCGACGACCACCTCATCGAGAACAACTGCTACGACCCGGTCTGCTTCCGTCTCGTCCTGGAGGTCACCTCCAGCAACTGGAAGAACGACCTCAAGGCCAAGGTCACCGCCTACGCCGCCGCCATGGTCCCCGTCTACGTGATCGTCGACCGCAAGCACCAGCGCCTCCACGTCCTGACCGACCCGGACTGCGCCGACTACTACACCCACCGCGTCCACTCCCCCGGTGAGACCGTCGTCCTCCCCGACTCGCTCGGGGCCGAGGTCACCCTGGACGTCGGCGAGATCCTTGCCGCCGGACGGACGAAGAGCGCGCCCGGCGAGGGCTGACAATCAGCCGTTCCGGGCGACGATCGTCCTAGCCTGACGGCATGTCAGATGACGAGTCGTACGAACTGCTCGGGTTCGACAACGTACTGCTGCCCGTCGGGGACCTCGGTGAGGCCGTCGGGTTCTACGAGCGGGCCGGTTTCCCGGTCGCCTACCGGCTCGACGAGGCCGGGATCGCGCTGCTGAAGGTGGGCGTAGAGACGCCGGGGCTGCTGCTGCGGGCGGAGGAGGAGTTCGGGCGGCAGCCGCCGATGTGGCCCTCCGCACGGGTGTGGCTGGAGGTGACCGATGCCCGGGTCGCCGCCCGCGCGCTGCGGGACGCCGGGGTGCCGCCGCTGGACGAGCCGTTCCCCGTGGCCACCGGCTGGACGGTCGAGTTCGCCGACCCGTGGGGCAACGTCATCGGCCTCACGGACTACTCCAAGCGCCCGGAGCTGGGCCGCCGCCCCTGAGCCGCAGGCGATCCCGCATCCGGCTTGAACGTGTTCAAAAACAGGTCTACAGTCAGTCCTGTCAGCGTTTTGAACGCGTTCAAGAAGGGGTGGGGCATGGACCGCACCGTCATCGCCTACGTCATCTACCTGGTCGTCAGCATCGGTCTGACCGTCTGGGTGGCCCGCACGCTCAGCCGCAACGGACGGGTCTTCCTCTCCGACGTCCTGCACGGCAACGAGAAGCTCGCGGACGCCGTCAACCACCTCCTGGTGGTCGGCTTCTACCTCGTCAACCTCGGTTTCGTCGCCCTCTACCTGAGCGACGACGAGACGATCACCGACACCCGGGGCATCTTCGAGGCGCTCTCGACCAAGCTGGGCGTGGTGCTGCTGGTGCTCGGCGTGATGCACCTGGGCAACGTGTACGTGCTCAACAAGATCCGGCGGCGCGGGCTGATGGAGCGGGAGCAGCTGCCCCCGGTCCCGCCGCAGGGCTGGGTGGCCCCGACGGCCGGGGCCTGACCCGATGGCTCCCGCTCCCGGGACGACGGCCGGCGCCCCCGTGCGCCGGCTCACCGTCCTCTACGACGCCGAATGCGCCCTGTGCACCCACGTACGGGACTGGCTGCTGCGCCAGCCCCGGCTGGTGCCGCTGGAGCTGCTCCCGGCCGCGTCCCAGGAGGCGCGCAGGCGCTTCCCCGGGCTCGACCACGGGGCCACCCTCGACGAGGTCACCGCCGTGGGCGACGCCGGGCAGGTCTACCGGGGCGCCGCGGCCTGGGTGGTCGTCCTGTGGGCGCTGCGCCGGTACCGCAGGCTCGCCCACCGGCTCAGCACGCCCAAGGGCGCCCTGCTGGCCCGGGGAGCCGTCCTGGCCGCCGCCAAGTGGCGCGCCGGGCAGCGGCAGTGGGGCGGCAACGGGTACCGCCGCGCCGACGGCTGGGTGTACGAGCCGGGCCTGGGGTGGATCTACGCCGGGCCGGGCTGTGCCGACGGCACCTGCACCACTGGATAGGCTCTGGACCCGTGCCTGCGATCAACGACGGCGCCGACGACGGTGCCCACCTCAGCAAGTCCGAGCAGACCCGCGCGCTGATCCTGGAGACGGCCATGCGGCTGTTCCAGGAACGCGGTTACGACCGGACCACGATGCGGGCCATCGCCCAGGAGGCCGGGGTCTCCGTCGGCAACGCGTACTACTACTTCGCCGGCAAGGAACACCTGATCCAGGGCTTCTACGACCGGATCGCCGCCGAGCACCGGGCGGCGGTCCGCGAGGTGCTGGCCAGGGAGACCGACCTGGAGGCCCGGCTGGCGGGCGTGCTGAAGGTCTGGCTGGACATCGCCACGCCGTACCACGAGTTCGCGGTGCAGTTCTTCAAGAACGCCGCCGACCCGGACAGCCCGCTCAGCCCCTTCTCCCCGGAGTCGGAGCACGCGCGCGTGGAGGCCATCGGCATCCACCGCGCGGTGCTCGCCGGGGCGAAGACCAAGGTGCCCGAGGAGCTGCGGGACATCCTGCCCGAGCTGATGTGGCTGTCCCAGATGGGTCTCGTCCTGTACTGGATCTTCGACCGCACCGAGGACCGCGAGCGCAGCTACCGCCTCGCCGAGCGCGGCGCCCGGCTCACCGCGCGGGGCGTCGTGCTGGCCCGCTTCCGGGTGCTGCGCCCGCTGGTGCGCGAGGTGCACGAGCTGTTCACGGACTTCCTGCCGGGGATGACGAAGATGATGCCGGACCCCGCGAAGAAGCCGACCCGGGATGCCGGTCCTCAGGCCTGACGGGACGCCAGCTCGATCACCGTGATGTCCGAGGGCGCCCCCACGCGCGTGGGCGGACCCCAGGCGCCCGCGCCGCGGCTGACGTAGAGCTGGGTGTCGCCGTAGCGGTCCAGGCCCGCCAGCGTCGGGTTGGCGGCACCCGCGATGAGGTTGCCCGGCCAGAGCTGGCCGCCGTGGGTGTGGCCGGAGAGCTGGAGGTCGACGCCGTGGTCGACGGCGTCGTGGATCTGCACCGGCTGGTGGGCGAGCAGCACACAGGCGCGGGCGCGGTCCCGGTCGCCGAGGGCCCTGTCGTAGTCGGGGCCCTGGCCCTCGTCCTCGCCCGCCACGTCGTTGACACCGGCCAGGTCGAAGTGGGGCAGCTCGGTGCGGGCGTTCTCCAGCGGGATCAGCCCGAGCCGCCGCACCTCGGCGACCCACTGCTCGGCGCCGGAGAAGTACTCGTGGTTGCCGGTGACGAAGTACGCGCCGTGCCGTGCCTTGAGCTGGGCCAGCGGGGCGGCGGCCGGGCCGAGGTCCTTCACGCTGCCGTCGACCAGGTCGCCGACGACGGCGACGAGGTCGGGCTGCGTGGAGTTGATCGTGTCGACGACCTTCTGCGCGAAGCCCCGGCCGAGCACCGGCCCCAGGTGGATGTCGCTGACGACGGCGATGCGGAAACCGTGCGCCGCGCGCGGGAGCTTGGCCAGCGGCACGGTGACCCGCTTCACCTTCGGGCCGCTCAGCACGCCGTACGTGCCGTAGCCGACCGTGCCGACGGCCGCCGCGGCGGCGGCACCGGCGACGACGCGGGAGACGAAGAGACGGCGGGAAGGCACGGCGAGGGGGCTGCCCCCGGACGCAGCTTCGGCACCCGGCGCCTCGGGCGTCACGGGCCGCACGGGTGCCTCGGGTGCCTCGGGTGCCTCGGGCGTTTTCGGCGGGGCCGTTCCCGCCGGTATGCGCGAGGTGTCCGCGGCCGGGGTGACCGAGGGCTCCGCCCCCGCCGTCCGCCGCGCGGCCGCCCGGCGTTCCAGGAACCACCGCAGCAGCGGCCGGACGAGCTCGCCCGCGAGCACCGCGAGCAGCAGGTAGATCGACAGGGCGAGCCACAGGAAGCCCGGCCAGGCGAGCACGCGCTGGAGCCAGAACGGCGCGCCCGCGCGCTCGGCGACCAGCGCCCCGACCGCCAGCAGCCAGCCCCCGGCGATCACGGCCGCGCCGATCCGGCGCACCGGCCCCGGGGCACGGGTCGTGTCGCGGAACAGGCGCCGCCACACATACCAGTTGGCCGTCACCAGGACGCCCACCATCAGCAACGCGACCAGCACGAAGACGACCACCATGCCGTCGTATCCCCTCGGTTGGGACGCCCAGGGCGTCCGTGACGTCCTCGTCGCCTATGACGTTCGGCGCAGTGCCCGCACGCCGCGCAACCCGATGACCCCGACGACCGTCCCCAATACGAAGGAGACGATCGCGAGCAGCAGGTGCACCCAGAAGTACGCCGTGGGGTCGCCGTCCTCGAAGGCGAGCCCGCTGCCGTCCTTGACCAGGTTTTTGACGAAAGTGATCCAGATGATCCAGCTCCACACCCCGAAAGCGAGCAGGAACCAGGAGACGGGGCGGCTGAGCTTCATGGTTTCAGTATCGCCGCACGCTGTCCTGATCCGTGCGCGGGGTGGGGAGGGGGGTGGGACCGACCCGGTCGCGGGGGGTACGTTTCCGCTCGTGCCCGCTCCCAAGAAGGCCCTCAGGCGATCCCTGACGGTCACCTCCGCCGCCCTGACCGCCCTCGCCCTCCTCTCCCCCGCCGCGCTGGCCGCCCCGAGCCCGTCGACGAGTCCGTCGACGAGTCCGTCGGCCACTCCGCCGGCGTCGATGTCGGTCGTGGGCGGCGCGCGGCTGGGGAAGCCCGGGACGCAGGTGGACCTGGCGGGCGGGGCGCCCGTGCTGCCGAAGGACCTCACGGCCCGGTCGTGGATCGTCGCGGACGCCGAGTCGGGCGACGTGCTGGCCGCGCACAACGCGCACTGGAAGCTGGCCCCGGCGAGCACCCTGAAGATGCTGTTCGCGGACACGTTGCTGCCGAAGTGGCCGAAGACGACGAAGCACAAGGTCGAGGTGTCCGACCTGGCGGGCATCGGCTCCGGGTCCAGCATGGTGGGGATCAAGGAGGAGGAGACGTACACCGTCCACGACCTGTGGCTCGGCGTCTTCCTGCGCTCCGGAAACGACGCCGTGCACGTCCTGTCGGCGATGAACGACGGCGTCGAGAAGACCGTCGCGGACATGAACGCGCACGCCAGGGAACTGCAGGCCGGCGACACCACCGTGGTCAGCCCCGACGGCTACGACATGCCGGGGCAGGTCTCCTCCGCGTACGACCTGACGCTCATCGCCCGTTCGGGGCTGCAGAAGAAGGACTTCCGCGAATACGCCTCCACGGTCCGGGCGAAGTTCCCGGGCGAGACGAAGAAGGACAAGAAGGGCAAAACCAGCCGTAAGCCCTTCGAGATCCAGAACACCAACCGGCTCCTGGCGGGCGACTACGACGTCGAGGTCTACCCCGGCATCGCGGGTGTGAAGAACGGCAACACCACCAACGCGGGTTCCACCTTCACGGGTGTCGCCGAGCGCGACGGCCGGGTGCTGCTCGTCACCGTGATGAACCCGGCGAAGGACGAGCACAACGAGGTCTACAAGGAGACCGCCCGGCTGTTCGACTGGGGTTTCCGGGCGGCCGGCAAGGTGCGGCCGGTGGGGGAGCTGGTCGGGCCGAGGAGCGCCACCGCGGCGAGCCCCTCGGCGGAGCCTTCCGGTGAGGCCGGCGGCACCGGGAAGGGCGCCGCGGGCGCGAAGCCGGTGGCGGGCGCTCCGGCCGGGAACGGGTCCGGCGGGGCCGGGGTCGCGGCCGGTATCGCCGCGGGGGTGCTGGTGCTGCTCGCGGGCGGTGCGTTCCTGATCAACCGGAAGTGGCCGCTGCCGGACCTGGTCCGTCGCCGGACCCGTCCGTGACGTCCGGGTCGCCCGGCTCCCCCAGTTCCTGCGCCTTGCTGCCCGTCGCCGTCCAGGAGGCGCAGAACAGCACCAGCTTCGCGGTGAAGTTGATCCACAGCAGCAGGGCGACGGGGACGCCGAAGGCGCCGTACATGCTCTTCGCCGCGACTCCCTGGATGTAGCCGCTGAGCAGCAGCTTCAGCAGTTCGAAGCCGACCGCGCCGATCAGTGCGGCCACCACCAGGCGGCGGCGCTCGGGCTGGACTCCGGGGAGCAGGGTGAGGACGTAGAGGAGCAGCAGGAAGTCGGCGAGCACGGCGACGGCGAAGGCGGCGACGTAGAGCAGCACGCCTCCCACCCCGCCCTGGGCGAGACCGATCGTGCGGATGATCCAGCCGACCAGCGCCGAGGCGACGGTGGAGATGCCGACGGTGATCAGCAGCGCGCCGCCGAGACCGACCAGGACGCCCGCGTCCTTGGCCCGGTGCAGGACCGGGTTCTCCTCCTCGTCGGGCAGCTCCCACACGGCGCGCAGACAGCCCCGGGTGGCCTCGACCCAGCCCATGCCGGTGAACAGCAGCAGGAGGGCCGCGATGACGCCGACGGTGCCGGCGTTGTCGACGAGGCCCTGGATGTTCAGCTGGTCGGAGATGCCGGGGATCTGCTCGGCCAGCGTGTCCTGGAGCTTGTCCTGCTGCTGCTTGTTCAGCGTGGCGGCGGCGACGGCGGCGGCCAGGCTCAGCAGCGGGAAGAGCGCGACGAAGCTGGTGAAGGTCATGGCGGCGGCCAGCCGGGACCACTTCACCCGGTCGAGACGCTCGTAGGAGCGCCACGCGTGCGTGGTCATCAGGCGGGCGATCCACGGTCCCACGACGGGGAGCTTCTTCAGCCAGTCCATGATCCGACCCTGCCCTCGCTCGTCGCGTTCCATGATCCCGAGGGCCCTCCGGATCCGGCCGCGGACCGGAAGACCAGTGTCCTTGTGCCCCAGAAGCGCAGGATCGTGCCCAGGACCATGCCGACCCCGGCGCCGGAGACCGTGTCGGCGCGCTGCGAGGTGAGGCCGAGCCCGTAGTGGCTGACGGCCAGGCAGAGCAGTTGCACGGCGGCGCCGGCGGCGTTCACGGCGAAGAACACCGCGCAGGGGCGCAGGCCCCGGGGGCGGCCGAGGTGGCGGTAGGTGCCCAGCGCGTTGCCCGCGTAGGCGGCCGAGCAGCCCGCGACGAAGGAGAGGGCCTTGGCGGTGAGCGGGTCGAGTCCGGCCGGGCCGCGCAGGCAGGTGAAGAGGGCGAGGTCGACGGCGTAGGCGAGCAGGCCGGCGAAGGCGAAGCCCAGCAGTTCGCGCCGGTCGGCTACCAATTGGCCACCGCCAGGCCGTACATCGCGAGCCAGACGACCCCGATCAGCGCGAGGGCGCGGTCGCGCAGGACGACGTCCTCGGGTTCGCCCGCGGTGCCGCGGTCGGCGAAGACGGCGTAGCGCAGGACGGCGAGGACGAAGGGGATCACGGAGAGCTGGCGCCAGGGCAGCACGCTGGCGTGCGGGACGCCGCCCTCCTCCATGGCCCACAGGCAGTAGCCGAGGACGGCGACCCCGGCGGCGAGCTGCCAGACGAAACGCAGGTAGCCGGTGGTGTACTCGGTGAGCAGCGCGCGCGTGGCGCCCTGCTTCCCGGCCATCTGCACGGCCTCGGAGTAGCGCTTGGCGGCGACCATGAACAGGGCGCCGAAGCCGGTCGTGATGAGGAACCAGCGCGACAGGGGGATGCCGAGCGCGAGTCCGCCGATCATCGCCCGCATCAAAAAGCCGGTGGTGACGACGGCGAGGTCGACGACCAGGACGTGCTTGAGGCTGACGCAGTACGCCAGTTGCATGGCGAGGTAGGCGGTCAGCAGGGCCGCGACGGGCGCCGGGCACAGCCGGGCCGCGAGGACGGGCGCGAGGACGCCCAGGACGCCGCCGACGGCGTAGGCGAGCGGCACCGGGACGTCTCCGGCGGCGACCGGGCGGTGCCGTTTGACGGGGTGGGCCCGGTCGGCGTCGGCGTCTCGGGCGTCGTTGATCAGGTAGACGGCGGCGGCGCAGGCGGTGAACAGGACGAAGACGAGGGCGAGCCGGCCCAGCGCGTGCGCGGAGAACAGTTCGCCGGCGGCGGCCGGGGCGGCGACGACCAGGACGTTCTTGACCCACTGGCGGGGGCGCGCGGTGCGCAGCAGCCCGGCCGGGACGTGTCTCGCCCGGCGCGGCGGAGCGGGCTTCGGCGGCTGTTCGGGGGCGCGTTGGCGCAGGACGGCCGTGTCAGTCACGGGTGCCTCCGCGCATCCAGCCGGTGCCGAGCCGGGCCGTGAGCGCGCCCAGGGCGGCGCCCGCGGCGACGTCGGAGGGGTAGTGGACGCCGACGACCAGCCGGGAGGCGCACACCGCCGCGGCGAGCGGCCAGGCGGCACGCACCCCGAGGGTGCCGAAGACGACGGCGGCCGCGGCGGCCGAGGTGGCGTGGGAGCTGGGGAAGGAGTGCCGGCCCGCGGTGCGCACCAGGGGGACGACGTGCGCGGGGCGGGGGCGGCGCACGACCCGCTTCACGCCCATGCTGACGACGTGGGCGCCCGCGGTGAGGGCGGTGCCGCGCAGCCAGGCCGTGCGCCGGGGCGGGTCCACGGCGGCCGCCGTGAGGCCCGCCGCGAGCCACAGCGCCCCGTGCTCCCCCGCCCAGGACAGGGCGCGCGCGGCGCGGGCCACGCGCGGGTCGGTTCCGCGGGCCCTGAGCGCGCTGACGATCCGGTGGTCCATGTCGTCGAGGTCGTCCATGTGGACTCACTGTCCACGCCCGCGGCACGCGAAGGCGGGCACGCCGGAGCGACATACCATTAATCACCCGTTTCAGGGATGCTCCGAATGTTTTGGAACCAATCATTCACACATGGAGAGACGGGGCGATACGGTCACCGCCATGTCTGCCGACACCGTTCCCGACGCCGACTGGGGCACCGTCACCGGCTGGGGCCGCACGGCGCCCACCGGGGCGCTCGTCGTCCGTCCGCGGACGTACGAGGAGGCGGCCGTCGCCGTCCGGGACTGCGGGGTCCGGGGCGGCATCGCCCGGGGGCTCGGGCGGGCGTACGGGGACGCGGCGCAGAACGCGGGGGGTGCCGTGCTCGACATGACGGCCCTGGACCGCGTGCACGCGGTCGACGCCGCGGGCGGCACCGTGCTGTGCGACGCGGGCGTGTCCCTGCACCGGCTGATGGAGGTCCTGCTGCCGCTCGGCTGGTTCGTGCCGGTGACGCCCGGCACCCGCTACGTCACGGTGGGCGGGGCGATCGGCGCGGACATCCACGGCAAGAACCACCACGTGTCGGGGTCCTTCACTCGGCACGTGCTCTCCCTGGAACTGCTCACCGCCGACGGCCGGGTCCGCACCGTCGCCCCGGGCACGCCCCTGTTCGACGCGACGGCGGGGGGCATGGGCCTGACCGGCGTGATCCTCACCGCGACGCTGCGGCTCCAGCCGGTCGAGACGGCGCTGATGTCGGTCGACACCGAGCGGGCCGGCGACCTGGACGACCTGATGGCCCGGCTGACCGCCACCGACCACCGCTACCGCTACTCGGTCGCCTGGATCGACCTCCTCGCGCGCGGCCGGGCGACCGGCCGCGCGGTGCTCACCCGCAGCGACCACGCCCCGCTGGACGCGCTGCCCGCCCGCTCGCGCGCCCGGCGCGCGCCGCTGGCCTTCCGCACCTCGCGCCTGCCCGCGACCCCCGACTTCCTCCCGGGCGGACTGCTCAGCCGTACGACGGTGGGCCTGTTCAACGAGGTCTGGTACCGCAAGGCCCCCCGGGAGAGCCGGGGCCGCCTTCAGCGGATCTCCGCCTTCTTCCACCCGCTGGACGGCGTCCCGCACTGGAACCGGGTCTACGGCCGCGGGGGCTTCGTGCAGTACCAGTTCGTCGTCGGGCACGGCCGCGAGGAGGCGCTGCGCCGGATCGTGCGGCGCATCTCCGCCCGCCGCTGCCCGTCCTTCCTGGCCGTCCTCAAGCGGTTCGGCGCGGCCGACCCCGGCTGGCTGTCCTTCCCCGTCCCGGGCTGGACGCTCGCCCTCGACATCCCGGCGGGCCTGCCGGGGCTCGGCGCGTTCCTGGACGAGCTGGACCAGGAGGTCGCGGACGCGGGCGGCCGGGTCTACCTCGCCAAGGACTCCCGGCTGCGCCCCGAACTGCTCGCCGCGATGTACCCCCGCCTGGACGACTTCCGCGCCCTGCGCGCGGAGCTGGACCCGCGCGGGGTGTTCGTCTCCGACCTGGCCCGCCGCCTCGCCCTCTGACACACCAGCCACCGCACCAGCCACCCCCGACCTGTCTGGAGCAGCCGTGAAGGACGCCTTCGGCCTCCCCCAGTCCCTCCTCGTCCTCGGCGGTACGTCCGAGATCGCGCTGGCCACCGCGCGCCGTCTGGTGGCCCGCCGCACCCGTACGGTGTGGCTGGCCGGGCGCCCCTCCCCCGCCCTGGACGCGGCCGCCGAGCAACTGCGCGGGCTCGGCGGCGAGGTGCGCACGGTCGCCTTCGACGCGCTGGACCCCGAGTCCCACGAGGCGGCGCTCGGCAAGGTGTTCGCCGAGGGCGACATCGACCTGGTGCTGCTGGCCTTCGGCATCCTGGGCGACCAGGCGCACGACGAGCGCGAGCCGCTGAACGCGGTGCGGGTCGCGCAGACCAACTACACCGGCGCGGTCTCGGCCGGGCTGGTCGCCGCCCGCTCCCTGCAGGCACAGGGGCACGGCTCGCTGGTGGTGCTCTCCTCCGTCGCCGGTGAGCGGGCCCGCCGCGCCAACTTCATCTACGGCTCCAGCAAGGCGGGACTGGACGCCTTCGCGCAGGGCCTGGGCGACGCGCTGCACGGCACGGGCGTGCACGTCATGGTCGTACGGCCCGGGTTCGTGCGGTCGCGGATGACCGAGGGGATGGCGGAGGCACCGCTCGCCACGACGCCCGAGGCGGTGGCCACGGCCATCGAGCTGGGGCTGCGGCGGCGTTCGGAGACGGTGTGGGTGCCGGGCGCGCTGCGGGTGGTGATGTCGGCGGTGCGGCACCTGCCGCGGGCGGTGTTCCGGCGGCTGCCGGTGTGAGGCGCGGCCAGGGCCTGTCCGGCGGATGGTGCCCTACCGGGTCGGCAGCGAGCCGGTCTCCACCCGGCCGGCCTGCGGGGGCACGGTGGCGCTGCCGAAGGGGAACTCGCGCAGCTTGCGCCAGACCGCGTCGGCGCCCTGCTCGTACAGCGCGAAGCCGGTGCAGGGCCACTGGGCCTCGTAGTCGGACAGCTCCTCGTAGGCGCGGTCCATCGCCGCTTCCCCGATGCCGTGCGCCACGGTGACGTGCGGGTGGTACGGGAACTGCAGTTCGCGGGGGACGGGGCCGGACGCGTCGCGCACCCGCTTCTGCAGCCAGGCGCAGGCCGCCGCGCCCTCGACCACTTGGACGAAGACGACGGGCGACAGCGGGCGGAAGGTCCCGGTGCCGGACAGCCGCATCGGGAAGGGCCGGCCGCGCGCCGCCACCTCCGCCAGGTGTGCCTCGACGGCGGGCAGCGCGGCGCCGTCGACCTCGGTCGGCGGCAGCAGGGTGACGTGCGTGGGGATGCCGTGAGCAGCGGCGTCGCCGAAGCCCGCGCGCAGCTGCTGGAGCTTGCTGCCGTGAGGCTCCGGGACCGCGATCGACACGCCGATCGTTACGGTCCCCACTTCGTCTCCTGTCGTTGTGTGTCCTTCGGGTGGACACCCGGATACCGACTGTACGGCCACCGCCGTGCCGTGGGCAGGCGCAACCGGAGTGATGTGCAGCGCTACGGCGGCATGCCGGGGCGCACGGACGGTGCCGGGGGTCAGTGCTTGGCGGGGAGGAAGCCCACCTCGTCGTACGCCCGGGCGAGGGTCTCGGCGGCGACGCTCCTGGCCTTCTCCGCGCCCTTGGCGAGGATCGCGTCGAGCGTCTCCGGGTCGTCCAGGTACTGCCGGGTGCGCTCCCGGAAGGGGGTGACGAACTCCACGACGACGTCGGCCAGGTCCGTCTTCAGCGCGCCGTAGCCCTTGCCCTCGTACTTCCGCTCCAGCTCCGCGATCTCGGCGCCGGTGAGGGTGGAGTAGATCGTCAGCAGATTGCTGACGCCGGGCTTGTGCTCGCGGTCGAAGCGGACCACGGTGTCGGTGTCCGTGACCGCGCTCCGCACCTTCTTCGCGGTGGCCTTCGGCTCGTCGAGGAGGTTGATCAGGCCCTTCGGGGTGGCCGCCGACTTGCTCATCTTGGCGGTCGGCTCCTGAAGGTCGTAGATCTTCGCCGTCTCCTTGAGGATGTACGCGGTCGGCACGGTGAAGGCGTCGCCGTAGGTCTGGTTGAAGCGGTCCGCGAGGTCGCGGGTCAGCTCCAGGTGCTGGCGCTGGTCCTCGCCGACGGGGACCTGGTCGGCCTGGTACAGCAGGATGTCGGCGACCATCAGCATCGGGTACGTGAACAGGCCGACGGTGGTGCGGTCGTTGCCCTGCTTGGCCGACTTGTCCTTGAACTGCGTCATCCGGGAGGCCTCGCCGAAGCCTGTGATGCAGTTCATCAGCCAGCCGAGCTGGGCGTGCTCGGGGACGTGGCTCTGCACGAACAGGGTGCAGCGGTCCGGGTCGAGGCCGGCCGCGAGCAGCTGGGCGGCGGCGACGCGGGTGTTCTCGCGCAGCTCCTTCGGGTCCTGCGGGACCGTGATCGCGTGCAGGTCGACGACCATGTAGAACGCGTCGTGGGTGTCCTGCATGTCGACCCACTGGCGGACGGCGCCGAGGTAGTTGCCGAGGTGGAACGAGCCGGAGGTCGGCTGGATACCGGAGAGCACGCGGGGACGTTCAGAGGCCATGTTCACCATTCTCTCAGGCTTCGGGGGGCGGTCGGGCACTGGTTCGGTACAGGGGGGCTCCATTCCTGGCCCGGCGGTGTAACAAGGGCGGGGACGGAGGGGGTACGGCATGCGGTGGTGGGCGGGGGCGGCGACGGCCGCGGTGCTGTGGGCGGGGGTGCCGGGGACCGCGATGGCGGACGGTACGGCGCCCCTGGTGGATCCGGACGTGGCGGTGATCGTGTGGACCGGCACGGGGCGCACCACGTCCTGGCACGCGGGTGAGCGGGACTTCGACCGGCTGCGCAGCCTGCTCGACCCGGCGTACACGGGATCCGAGCCGGTGCCGGAGGACTGGACGCGGGACCGCCGCCCCGCGGTGCGGTTCACGGTGCTGTGGGGGCTGACCGGGGTCGGGGGGTGGCCGCAGACGGAGCGGGCGCCGGGCGGGGACGTGGCGATGCTGCGGCAGGACCAGCTGTTCCTGGCCGGGGACGGCACGCCGTGGGTGCGCACCGATCCGGCGCCGGACGTGGCGGACGACGACATCCGCTGGCACCGGGTGGACCGGAGCACCTACGCCTGGCTGGTCGACGAGGGCTTCTTCGCGAAGGACGGGACCGGGACCGGCGCCGGGGGCGGGAGCGGAGGGGACGGCGGAGCGCCGGACGGGGTGTGGTGGGCCGCCGCCGGGCTGGGCGCGGGCGTCGCGGGGACGCTGCTGATGCGCCGCGCGGCGGACCGGTACCGTGCCGGACCGCCGCGCGGGGAGCCGCGTCAGGAGCTGATCGACCTGTAGGTCGCGCGACGGGGCGGTCAGCCGAGGTCGATCTCCGGGTACAGCGGGAAGCCGGCCACCAGGTCGGTGGCGCGGTGCGAGATCTCGTCGGCGACCTTCGCGTCGAGGACGTGGGAGGCCTTGGACGGGGCGCCGGACTTGGTGGTGCCGGGCTCGGTGGCGGTGAGGACGCGGTCGATGAGGCCCGCGACCTCGTCCATCTCCGCCGTGCCCAGACCGCGCGTGGTCAGCGCCGGGGTGCCGATGCGGATGCCGGAGGTGTACCAGGCGCCGTTCGGGTCGGCCGGGATGGCGTTGCGGTTGGTGACGATGCCGGAGTCGAGCAGGGCGGCCTCGGCCTGGCGGCCGGTGAGGCCGTAGGAGGACGCCACGTCGATCAGGTTGAGGTGGTTGTCGGTGCCGCCGGTGACCAGGGTGGCGCCGCGCTTGGTCAGGCCCTCGGCGAGGGCGCGGGCGTTGTCGACGATGCGCTGGGCGTAGTCCTGGAACGCGGGCTGCCGGGCCTCGGCGAGGGCGACGGCCTTGGCGGCCATGACGTGCGGGAGCGGGCCGCCGAGGACCATCGGGCAGCCGCGGTCGACCTGGTCCTTGAGCGAGTCGTCGCACAGGACCATGCCGCCGCGCGGGCCGCGCAGCGACTTGTGGGTGGTGGTCGTCACGATCTGGGCGTGCGGGACCGGGTCGAAGTCACCGGTCAGGACCTTGCCCGCGACCAGGCCCGCGAAGTGCGCCATGTCCACCATGAGGGTCGCGCCGACCTCGTCGGCGATCTCGCGCATGATCCGGAAGTTCACCAGCCGGGGGTACGCGGAGTAGCCCGCGACGATGATCAGCGGCTTGAACTCGCGGGCGGAGGCGCGCAGGGCCTCGTAGTCGATGAGGCCGGTGGCCGGGTCGGTGCCGTAGGAGCGCTGGTCGAACATCTTGCCGGAGATGTTCGGGCGGAAGCCGTGGGTGAGGTGGCCGCCGGCGTCCAGGGACATGCCGAGCATCCGCTGGTTGCCGAAGGCCTGGCGCAGCTCGGCCCAGTCGGCGTCGGTCAGGTCATTGACCTGGCGGGCGCCGGTCTTCTCCAGGAAGGGGACCTCGACCCGGGCGCCCAGGACGGCCCAGAAGGCGACCAGGTTGGCGTCGATGCCGGAGTGCGGCTGGACGTAGGCGTGGCGGGCGCCGAACAGCTCACGCGCGTGCTCGGCGGCGAGGGACTCGACGGTGTCGACGTTGCGGCAGCCGGCGTAGAAGCGGCGGCCGATGGTGCCCTCGGCGTACTTGTCGCTGAACCAGTTGCCCATCGCCAGCAGCGTGGCCGGGGAGGCGTAGTTCTCGGAGGCGATCAGCTTGAGCATCTCGCGCTGGTCGGCGACCTCCTGGCCGATGGCGTCCGCGACGCGGGGTTCGACGGCTCGGATGACGTCGAGCGCGGCTCGGTAGGCGGTGGACTCGGGGGAGATTTCGGCGGGCAAGGGGTCCTCCGGACGTCGGTTTCAGCGTTCGCGGTACGGATGGCCCAGGCGCACGGCTCTCGGTGTTCCGGGGCCGCTTCCCGATGGTTCGTCCCATCCCAGCGCGCCAGTCACGGCCCGTGGCCAGGCTACCGGGTGGGGCGGGGGCATGCCGTGAGTGTCCGTGATGCGGAAGGGCACCTGTCGAACCGGTCGCGGGCCCGGCCGGCATCGGCGACACCCCCCTGGCCCCCTGGCCCCCTAGGGCAGCGCCCGGCACAGCGCGTCCAGGGCGCCCGTCCAGGCGTGGTCGGGCGGGGTGCCGTAACCGACGACCACCGCGTCCAGCGGTTCGGTGGTGGCCCTCGGGTGGCGGAAGACGGACAGGCCGTGCAGGCCCAGGCCCTGCCAGGCCGCCGATCTGAGGACCTGCTGCTCGGTGCCGGGCGGCAGACCGAGTACGGCGTGCAGACCGGCCGCGATCCCGGCGATCCGCACCTCGGGATCGCGCCCGGCGAGGGCGGCGACCAGGGCGTCCCGGCGGCGCCGGTAACGCAGGCGGGAGGCGCGGACGTGGCGGTCGTAGGCCCCGGAGGCGAGGAACTCGGCCAGGGTGAGCTGCTCCAGCACGCTGCACGTGTCGGAGCCGCCGCGCGTCGCGGTGACCTCGTCGGCCAGCCCCGGCGGGAGCACGGCCCAGGCCAGTCGCAGGCCGGGGGCGAGGGACTTGCTGGCCGTGCCGAAGTAGACGACGTGGTCGGGGGCGAGTCCCTGGAGGGCGCCGACGGGCTGCCGGTCGTAGCGGAACTCGCCGTCGTAGTCGTCCTCCAGGATCAGGGCGCCGGTGCGCCGCGCCCAGTCCACGACGGCCGCCCGGCGGTCGGGGTGCAGCGGCACACCGGTCGGGAACTGGTGGGCGGGGGTGAGCAGCACGGCGCCCGCGTCCGTGAGCGCCCCGGGGTCGGCACCCCGGCCGTCGACGGGCAGCGGGACGGTCCGCAGACCGGCGGCTTCGAGCAGGTCGCGGTGGACGTGGAGGCCGTACGACTCGACGGCCACGGTGCGCACGCCGCGCGCCCGCAGCACCGCGGCCAGCACCACCAGGGCGTGCGCGACGCCGCCGCAGACCAGCACGTGGCCGGGGGCGGTGCGCACGCCCCGGGCACGGGCGAGGTAGGCGGACAGCGCGCCGCGCAGCTCGGGGTGGCCGCGGGGATCGCCGTAGCCGAAGGCGTCGTTGGGGGCGGCCGTGACGGCCCGCCGGGCGGCCCGGAGCCACTCGACGCGCGGAAAGCTGGCGAGGTCCGGGCTGCCGGGGCGCAGGTCGTGGACGGGCCGGGCGGGCTCCCGTGGGCGCCGGGCGGAGGCTTCGGCCGGCGGGGCGGCGACCCGGTCGGCGACGCGGGTGCCCGAGCCCTGGCGCGCGGTGAGCCAGCCCTCGGCGACGAGGTCGGCGTAGGCGTCGGCGACGGTGTTGCGCGCGATGCCGAGGTCGGCGGCGAGGACGCGCGACGAGGGCAGCCGGGTGCCGGGGCCCAGGCGGCCCGTGCGGACGGCCTCGCGCAGCGCGTCGGTGAGGCCGCGGCGCAGGCCGGGACCGGTGGGTTCGAGGTGCAGGTCGACGCCGAGAGTGGCCCAGGAATTCGCCATGGAAATGGACCATACCGCTGGGCTGTTTCCTTCCTAGGGTCGAAGGCATGACGACACCCACCGATGACACGAAGACCACCGACTACGCCGCCGAGCTGCCAGTCCGGCTGAACTGGTCCCAGCACGCCCCCGAGGTCTACAAGGCGATGATCCGGCTCGAGACCGTCGCCAAGCGGGGACTGGACCCGGCGCTGTACGAGCTGGTGAAGATCCGCGCCTCGCAGATCAACCACTGCGCCTTCTGCCTCGACATGCACACCAAGGACGCCCTCGCGGCCGGCGAGAGTGTGGAGCGGATCGTGCAGCTGGCCGCCTGGGAGGAGTCGCGGCACTTCTACACGGAGAAGGAGCTGGCGGCGATCGAGCTGACCGAGGCGGTCACCGTGCTGACCGACGGCTTCGTGCCGGACGAGGTGTACGCGAAGGCCGCCGAGCACTTCGACGAGCCGGAGCTGGCGCAGCTGATCGCCGCGATCACGACGATCAACGCCTGGAACCGGTTCGGCGTGACCTGCCGGATGACGCCGGGCCACTACACGCCCGGCGGGCACGCGTGACGGGACGCACCCAGCTTCTGGACCGGGAGGTCGGGAAGACGCTGTCGGCGCTGAGCGCGGCGGCCAAGAAGGGGCTCGGCGACCCCGTGCTCGCCGAGTTGGTGATGATCCGGGCCTCGCAGCTCAACCACTGCGCGTTCTGCCTGGACATGCACCTCACCCTGGCCCGCGGGAACGGGGAGACCGAGGAGCGCCTCGGTCTGCTCGCCGCCTGGGAGGAGGCGGAGGACCTGTACGACGGGCGGGAGCGGGCCGCGCTCGCGCTGACCGAGGCGATGACCGTCCTGACCGAGGGCTTCGTGTCCGACGCGGTGTACGCGGAGGCCGCCGTACACTTCGACGACGGCGAACTGGCCCACCTGATCGGGCTGATCACCGTCATCAACAGCTGGAACCGGCTGATGGTCAGCCGCAGGGTCCCACCGGGGGGTTACACACCGTGAGTCATGCCGCCGCGTTCCGCGCCCTGCACCACGGCCGGGTTCCGGACGACCCCCTCGTCCTGCCGGGCCCCTGGGACGCGGCGAGCGCCCGGGTGTTCGCGGAGGCCGGGTTCCCGGCGCTGGCGACGCCGAGCGCCGGCGTGGCGGCCTCGCTCGGGTACGAGGACGGGCAGACCCCGGCCGACGAGATGTTCGCGGCGGTGGCGCGGATCGTGCGCGCCGTGGACGTCCCCGTGTCGGCGGACGTCGAGGACGGCTACGGCCTGGCGCCGAAGGAGCTGGTGGAGCGGCTCCTGGAGGTGGGCGTGGTCGGCTGCAACCTGGAGGACTCCACCGCCGAGGGGCTCAAGGACCCGGCGGAGCACGCCGAGTGGCTGGCCGGGGTGCGGGAGGAGGCCGGTGACCGGCTCTTCCTCAACGCCCGGATCGACACGTTCATCCGGGGCGTCGACGATCCGGGCGCGGCGATCGAGCGGGCCGCCGCCTACGTCGCCGCGGGCGCCGACTGCGTGTATCCGATCGCCGCGCCCACCGCCCTGCTGCCGTTGCTGCGGGCCGGGATCCAGGGGCCGGTGAACGTGTTCGCGCGGCCCGGGGAGGGCCCCGAGCCCGCCGAACTCGGCGGGCTCGGGGCCACCCGGATCACCTTCGGGCCGGGTCTCCAGCTGCAGGCGGAGCAGGCGGTGCGGGAGGCCGCGGCAGGGCTCGCGGGACGGCCCGCGGAGTGAGGGTCAGGGCAGCCACTTCTTCCAGACGGACTCGTGGCCGTCCACCCACTTCTTCGCCGCCTCCTCGGGCCGCATCTTCTGCTCGGCGATCATCAGCGAGACCTGGTTCTGGTCCTCCGTCGTCCACTTGAACCGCTTGAGGAACTCCGCCGCCTCGCCGCCGTCCTTGGCGAAGCCGGCGTTGAGGTACTTCTGCAGCGGGGTGACGGGGTAGGCGCAGGCGACCTTCTCCGGGTCGGCGTCGCAGCCCTCCTCGTACGGCGGCAGCTTCACCTCGGTCATCGGGACCTTCTGCATCAGCCACTGAGGGGTGTACCAGTAGCTGAGGAAGGGCTTCTTCTCCTTGGCGAACTGCTGCATCTGGGTGATCTGGGCGGCCTCGGAACCGGCGAAGACGACCTGGTAGTCCAGGTCCAGGTTCTTCACCAGGGCCTTGTCGTTGGTGACGTAGGACGGGGAGCCGTCCAGGAGCTGGCCCTTGCCGCCGCTCTCCGCGGTGCGCAGCAGGTCGGCGTACTTGTCGAGGTTCTTCCAGTCAGTGACGTCCGGGTGCTTCTTCGCGAAGTACGTCGGCACGAACCAGCCGATGTGCCCGGTGACGCCGAGGTCGCCGCCCGCGGCGATGGTCTTCTTGTCCTGGACGTAGCGCTGTTCCTGCTCGGGGTGGCCCCAGTCCTCCAGGATGGCGTCGACCCGGCCCTGGCTGAGCGCGTCCCAGGCGGGGACCTCGTCGACCTGGACGGTGTCGACGCGGTAGCCCAGCTCGTGCTCCAGCAGGTACTGGGCGACGGCCACGTTGGCCTGGGCGCCGACCCAGGACTGAACGGACAGGGTGACGGTCCTGGCGCCATGGGCGTTGGCGTAGGGGGACGCCTGCTTGGTCATGTCGGCGGCGCCGCAGCCGGTGGCCAGCACCAGCACGGCGGCGGCAGCCGTGATCCGCTTGCGGGACATCTCAGGCTCCCTTCTTCGTCGTACGGCGTTCGGTGGGCTGGGTGACGCGGTCGAGCATCAGGCCGAGGCAGACGATCGCGGCGCCCGCGACCAGGCCGGTCGCCAGGTCGCCCTGCGCCAGGCCGAAGACGACCTGGTAGCCGAGCGCGCCACCGCCGACCAGGCCGCCGATGATGACGACGGCGAGGACCAGGACGACGCCCTGGTTGACGGCGAGCAGCAGGGCCGGGCGGGCCAGCGGGAGCTGGACCTGGCGGAGCTGCTGGCCGCTGGTGGCGCCGAGCGAACGGGCCGACTCCATGGCGGCCGGGTCGACCTGGCGCAGCCCCTGGGCGGTGATGCGGACGACGGCCGGGAGGGCGTAGACGACGGCGGCCGCCACGGCGGGCGCGCGGCCCACGCCGAACAGGGCGACGACCGGGATCAGGTACACGAACTGCGGCATGGTCTGGAAGACGTCGAGCACGGGCCGCAGCAGGCGCTCGAAGCGGTCGCTGCGGGCGGCGGCGATGCCGGTGGCGAAGCCGAGGACCAGGGTCACGGCGACGGCGGCGAGCACCTGGGAGAGCGTGTCCAGGGACGGGTTCCACACGCCGAGCACGCCGATCGCGGCCATCGCGAGGACGGCGGTGAGCGCGGTGCGCCAGGTGCCGATCAGCCAGGCCAGGGCGGCGACGACGAGGAGTACGGACCACCAGGGCAGCCACTGGAGGCCGTCGCGGAGCGGGTTGAGGACCCAGCTGGTGAAGTGGGCGGCCCAGTCGGCGGTGCCGCCGACGACGGGGACGCCGGAGTACAGGTGGGCGGTCATCCAGTCGACGGCCCGGTTGACGGGCTCGGCGATGTCCACGTCCCACCCGTCGGGCCAGTCGAGGAAGCCGGCCAGGCGTCCGGCGAGCGCGACGGCCGCGGCGACGACCAAGGCGTACAGCCAGGTCACCGGGGACTTTCCGGACTCGCCGAGCCGTTCCCCGGCCGCGCCGGTCACCCGGTCCAGGACGACGGCGAGCAGCACGATCGGGATGCCGGCCGCGAGGGCCGCGCCGACGTCGACCGAGGCGAGCGCCTGGTAGACGCGGTCGCCGAGGCCGCCGGCGCCGATGACGGAGGCGATGACGGCCATGGACAGCGCCATCATGATCGTCTGGTTGACGCCGAGGAGGAGTTCCTTGCGGGCCAGCGGGATGCGGGCGGTCAGCAGGCGCTGGCGGGCGGTGGTGCCGAGGGACTCGACGGCCTCCAGGACCTCCCGGTCCGCGCCGCGCAGGCCCAGCGAGGTGAGCCGGGCCATGGGCGGGGCGGCGTAGACGACGGTGGCCAGCACGGCGGCGGGGACACCGATGCCGAAGACCAGGACGACGGGAAGGAGGTAGGCGAAGGCGGGCAGCACCTGCATGGTGTCCAGCACCGGGCGCAGGACGCGGTCCATCCGGTCGGACAGGCCCGCGGCGAGGCCCAGCAGGGCGCCGACCGCGACGGAGGCTAGGACGGCCACGACCATCAGGGCGAGGGTCTGCATCGTCGGCACCCACATGCCGAGCAGGCCGCAGGCCAGGAACGCGGCCGCGGTGCCCGCCGCGAGCTTCACCCCGGCCACCCGCCAGGCGACCAGGGCGCCGATCGCGGTGACCCCGGCCCAGCCGACGGCGAGGAGGGCGAGGTACACGGCGCGTACGGCGATGACGACGATGTTGCTGACGTGGCCGAAGAAGTAGAGGAACAGGGGGTGGCTGTCCCGGTTGTCGATGATCCAGTCGCTGGCCCTGCCGAGCGGTTCGGAGACGTCGACGGTGAGGGCGGTGGGCCAGGTTGCGCCGGACCACTGCGTGGCGGCTATGGGGGCGAGGATCGCGGCCAGTGCCGCCAGGGCGAGGAGCTTGCGGGTCGCGGGGTGGGTGAGTATGCCCGGCGGGGCGGCCTTTTGAGAGGCCTGTGCGGTGATCGTTGCCATCAGACCGGCTCCTCGGTGGTGGGCTCGGCGGGGGCTGTCGGCTTACGGCGCTCGGCCGGTGCCGCTGCGCCCACCCGTGCCGCCCCAGCGGCACGACTGCCCGCAGCGGGGGCGGGCTCGTCTGCCGTGCCTGCTATTACCGACAGGAGGTCGGTTGCGTCGACCACGCCCAGGCAGCGGCCCTCGGTCATCACTCGGGCCGGGGAGGCTGCCCTTGCCACCGCCTCGATGGCCTCCGAGACCGTGGCCTCGGGGCGGATCGCCGGGCCCGTGCCCGCCTCGTCGGCGTTCGCGGCGGGGCGCATGGCCGTGCGGACGGTGAGGACCTGCTCGCGCGGGACGTCGCGGACGAACTCGCGGACGTAGTCGTCGGCGGGCGAGCCGACGATCTCCTCCGGCGTGCCGAGCTGCACCACGCGGCCGTCGCGCATCAGGGCGATGCGGTCGCCGAGCTTGAGGGCTTCCTGGAGGTCGTGGGTGATGAAGACCATCGTGCGGCCCTCCTCGCGGTGCAGCCGGACGACCTCCTCCTGCATGTCCCGCCGGATCAGCGGGTCCAGCGCGCTGAACGGCTCGTCGAAGAGCAGCACCTCGGGGTCGACGGCGAGGGCGCGGGCGAGGCCGACGCGCTGGCGCTGGCCGCCGGAGAGCTGGCCGGGGCGGCGCTGCTCCAGGCCCTCCAGGCCGACCTTGGCGACGATCGCGGCGGCGCGCTCCCGGCGTTCGGCGCGGCCCATGCCCTGGACCTCCAGGCCGTAGGCGACGTTGTCCAGGACGGTGCGGTGCGGGAGCAGGCCGAAGTGCTGGAAGACCATGGCGGCACGGTGGCGGCGCAGTTCGCGCAGCCGGGTCTTGTCCATCGCCCGGACGTCCTCGCCGTCGATGGCGATGGACCCGGCCGTCGGCTCGATGAGGCGGGTCAGGCAGCGTACGAGGGTGGACTTGCCGGAGCCGGACAGGCCCATGACGACGAAGACCTCGCCCTTGCGCACGTCGAAGGAGACGTCGGCGACGGCGGCGGTGCAGCCGGTGCGGGAGCGCAGCTCGGCCGGGCTCAGGGAGGTGAGGTCCGGGTCGGCGGGGACGCGGGCGGCCTTCGGGCCGAAGACCTTCCACAGGCCGTCGACGGAGAAGACCGGCGGCCGCTCGGTCACGGTGTCGGTCGCGGCGGCGGCGGTGGCGGTGGTGGTGTCCTTGTCGGTGGTGCTCATCGGGCGTCACCGCCGATCAGCTCGACGGCGCGCTCGCCGACCATGAGGACGCCGATCATCGGGTTGACGGCGGGCATGGTCGGGAAGACGGAGGCGTCGGCGATGCGCAGGCCCGTCAGGCCGCGGACGCGCAGCTCGGGGTCGACGACGGCGCTCTCGTCGGTGGCGGCGCCCATCCGGCAGGTGCCGGCCGGGTGGTAGACGGTGTGGGCGACCTTGCGGGCGTACTCGCTCAGCTCCTCGTCGCCGGTGACGTCCGGGCCGGGGCAGACCTCGCGCTTGAGCCATCCGGCCAGCGGCTGGGACTTGGCGATCTCGCGGGCGATGCGGATGCCGTCGACGAGGGTGCGGCCGTCGTAGTCGTCCTCGTCGGTGAAGTACCGGAAGTCCAGGGCGGGCTTCTCGGACGGGTCGGCGCTGGTCAGGTAGAGGCGGCCGCGGGACTTCGGCTTGGGGATGTTCGGGGTCATGGAGACGCCGAACTCCGGGCGCTCGTAGCCGAGGCGCTCCGGGTTGTCCGTGAACGGGATCTGGTAGAAGTGGAACATCAGGTCGGGGCCCGCGTGTTCGGGGTCGCGGCGCACGAACAGACCGGCGTCGGAGTCCATCGCGGAGTTGTCCGGGATGGGGCCGTTGGTCTCCCACACGATCACCGACTCGGGGTGGTCGAGCAGGTTCTCGCCGACGCCGGGCAGGTCGAGCGCCACGGGTATGCCGAGGGCTTCGAGGTCTTCGCGAGGGCCGATGCCGGAGTGCAGCAGCAGGCGCGGGGAGTCGACGGCACCGGCGCACAGGACCACCTCGCCCCGGGCCTTGACCAGGATCTCCTCGCCGTCCTTGGTGCGGACGTGGACGCCCTCGGCGCGGGTGCCGTCGAGTTCGAGCTGGTACGCCCAGGTCTCCAGCATGAGCGTGAGGTTGGCGCGCTCGTCCATCACGGGGTGCAGGTAGGCCACCGACGCCGAGGAGCGCTTGTTGTTCTCGGGGTGGTAGGCGAGGTCGAAGAAGCCGACGCCCTCGGTGAACGGCTTCTTGTTGAAGCCCTCGACCCGGGGGACGTCCAGTGTCTTCTGCGCCGAGTCCACGAAGTCGCGGGCGATGGCGTTCCGGTCCTTCTCGTCGACCGGGACGACGTTGTTCTTCAGCCGGGCGAAGTACGCCTCCATCTGGACCGCGCCCCAGCCCTTGGCACCGGCCGCCTCCCACTCGTCCCAGTCGGAGGGCAGCGGCTTGAAGGCGATGAGGGTGTTGTGCGAGGAGCAGCCGCCGAGGACGCGGGCACGGCTGTGCCGGATGTGCGAATTGCCGCGCGGCTGCTCGGTGGTGGGGTAGTCGTAGTCCAGCTCGCCGCCGAGCAGGCCCATCCAGCGGCGCAGGGTCAGCACGTCGTCGCGGCCGACGTCGCTGGGGCCGCCCTCGATGACGGCGACGGTGACGTCCGGGTTCTCGGTGAGGCGGGAGGCGATCACCGAGCCCGCGGTGCCGCCGCCGATGACGACGTAGTCGTAGACCTGGGTGGTTTTGGACATGGGGGTACTCCAGAGGGGGTGGGGACGCGGTGCGACGGGTGGAGACGGGTGGAGAGGGGGCGGCGCGGGGGGTCAGCCGGAGAACCAGCGGACGGGCTTCGGCGCGAGGTTCTGGTAGACGTGCTTGCTCTCGCGGTACTCGGCGAGGCCCGCGGGGCCCAGTTCGCGGCCCACGCCGCTCTTGCCGAAGCCGCCCCACTCCGCCTGCGGCAGGTAGGGGTGGAAGTCGTTGATCCACACGGTGCCGTGCCGCAGCCGGCCCGCGACCCGGCGGGCCCGTCCCGCGTCGGCGGTCCAGACGGCACCGGCCAGACCGTACTCGGTGTCGTTGGCGAGGGCTACGGCCTCGTCCTCGGTGCGGAAGGTCTCGACGGTGAGGACCGGTCCGAAGACCTCCTCCCGTACGACCCGCATCTCCCGGTGGCAGTGGTCGAGGACGGTCGGCTCGTAGAAGTAGCCGCTCTCGGGCCGCTGGGGGGACGGCTCGGGGCGCTTGCCGCCGCAGCGCAGCTCGGCGCCCTCGGCGAGGGCGGAGGCGACATAGTCCTCGGTCTTGGCGCGCTGCTGCGCGGAGACGAGCGGGCCGCACTCGACGCCCTCCTCGGTGCCGCGGCCCAGGCGGATCCGCTCCGCGCGGCGGGCGAGTTCGGCGACGAAGCGTTCGCGGACCGACTCCTCGACGATGAGGCGGCCACCGGCGGAGCAGACCTGCCCGCTGTGGATGAAGGCGGCGTTGAGGGCCTGGTCGACGGCGGTGTCGAAGCCCTCCTCGGTCTCGCAGGCGTCGGCGAAGACCACGTTGGGGTTCTTGCCGCCGAGTTCGAGGGCGACCTTCTTGACGGTGACGGCGGCGGCCTGGGCGACCTTGACGCCGCTGGTCAGGCCGCCGGTGAAGGAGACCAGATCGACGTCGGGGTGCTCGGCGAGCCGGGCGCCGACGGTGTGCCCGGGGCCGGTGACGACGTTCGCGACGCCGGTGGGGAGACCCGCCTCGACGAGCAGGTCGATCAGGGCGACCGTGGTGAGCGGGGTGATCTCGCTGGGCTTGATCACGAAGGTGTTGCCGGCGGCGAGCGCCGGGGCGATCTTCCAACTGGCCTGGAGGAGCGGGTAGTTCCAGGGCGTGATCATCGCGCAGACGCCGACCGGCTCGTGCACGACGACGCTGTGGACCTCGGGCGAGCCCGCGTCGACGACGCGGCCGGGGGCCTCGCCCGCGACCAGGTCGGCGAAGTAGCGGAAGGCGTCGGCGACGCAGTCGATGTCGACGCGCCCCTCCTCGACGGTCTTGCCCGCGTCGCGGCTCTCCAGCAGGCCCAGCTTCTCGCGGTCGCGCACGAGGAGACCGGCGACGCGGCGCAGCAGCGCGGCGCGCTCGGCGACCGGGGTGTGCGGCCAGTCGCCCGCGTCGAAGGCGCGGCGGGCGGCGGCCACCGCGAGGTCGGTGTCCTTCTCGTCGCCCTCCGCGACCACGGCGAACGCCACGGCGTCCGCGGGGTCGAGGATCTCGCGCGTGGCGCCGGAGGACGCCGCGAGCCACTCGCCTCCCGCGTGGATGGTCCGGTGCGCCCGCTCCGCCGGAGTGTGCGTGCTGTTCGCCATGGTCGGTGTTGCCTTCCGTTCCTGATCGGTCCCCCCGCGTCACCCGGGTGTCGCTCTCGGGGACCGTGAGCCCCTGCCCCGCGACCCCGTTTGCATGCCGATTCGGCAGCCGAAAGTGCGGCGGATCACGAAGGAAAGCGGCAAAAGGGTCCTATGGGTGCACAGAAACGGACACGGGCCCCGTCCCGGCCTGAGCCGGAACGGGGCCCGTGCGGGCGTCGGGGCGGGCTCAGATGAGGCCGAGACCGCGGACCGCCTCGCGCTCCTCCGACAGCTCCTTGACGGAGGCGTCGATGCGGGCGCGGGAGAACTCGTTGATGTCCAGGCCCTGGACGATCTCGTACGACCCGTCCTTCGTGGTGACCGGGAAGGAGGAGATGATGCCCTCCGGGACGCCGTAGGAGCCGTCCGACGGGATGCCCATGGAGGTCCAGTCGCCCTCGGCGGTGCCGTTGACCCAGGTGTGCACGTGGTCGATGGCGGCGTTGGCGGCGGAGGCGGCCGAGGAGGCGCCGCGGGCCTCGATGATGGCGGCGCCGCGCTTGGCGACGGTCGGGATGAACTCGTCGGCCAGCCACTTCTCGTCGTTCACGGCCTCGGCGGCGTTCTTGCCGGCGACGGTGGCGTGGAAGATGTCCGGGTACTGGGTGGCGGAGTGGTTGCCCCAGATGGTCAGGCGCTTGATGTCGGCGACCGTCGAGCCCGTCTTCTTCGCGAGCTGGGTCAGCGCGCGGTTGTGGTCCAGACGGGTCATCGCGGTGAAGCGTTCGGCCGGTACGTCCGGGGCGGCGGCCTGGGCGATCAGGGCGTTGGTGTTGGCCGGGTTGCCGACGACGAGGACCTTGATGTCGTCCGCGGCGTGGTCGTTGATGGCCTTGCCCTGCGGCTTGAAGATGCCGCCGTTGGCCTCCAGGAGGTCGCCGCGCTCCATGCCCTTGGTGCGGGGGCGGGCGCCGACGAGGAGGGCGACGTTGGCGCCGTCGAAGGCCACGTTCGGGTCGTCGGTGATCTCGATGCCCTGGAGCAGCGGGAACGCGCAGTCGTCCAGCTCCATCGCGGTGCCCTCGGCGGCCTTGAGCGCCGGAGTGATCTCCAGGAGGCGCAGCTTGACCGGCACGTCCGCGCCGAGCAGCTGGCCGGAGGCGATGCGGAAGAGCAGGGCGTAACCGATCTGGCCGGCCGCGCCGGTGACGGTGACGTTCACGGGAGTGCGAGTCATGGCGTTCTCCGTATGACAGCTGGCGGTGGGGCGTCCCGGCCCCGGGCGTTTGATCGATCTCTTGGTATCAAGAGATCGATCCAGCCGTCAGGCTATCGCGCCCGTGGTGTCCGGCACGTCCGGGTCCGTGTGGCCCGGCCCACAGGACCGTGCCGCGGATCGGCCGCGGGGCGCGCAAAAGAAGGCGGCCGCCTGTCCGGGAGAGGGAGGACGAAGGCGACCGCCGTTCGGGGATACCGTTGCCGGACTCCCGTGGGGGTACTTCTCGCGTGCCCGTGACGCCGCGGGGCATGCCTGCCCCCGACGAACTTTCTTCACCGGCCCGCCGCCGTACGCCCGCCGCGGCCCGCGCGCCGCTACTTCGTGCAGCCCTGCGTGCCCGCCGCCAGCGTCGCGCACGCGGTGGCGTCGGCCGCGGACTTCACGGCGACCATCGGGGTGTACGCGACGGTGCTGCCGGCGTTGCCGACGGTCGCCCGCTGCTCGCTCGCGCCACCGGCGCTCACCTGGACCTCGTCGCCCTGTGCGGCCTGGGTGACGCGGGCCCACGCGGCACCGCAGACCTTGCTGTAGCGGACCTCGACGGCGGCCGTGCCGACCACGGCGGTCGCGCCGGTGGTCACCAGGTCGCCGCCGCAGCCCATGGCCTCCGGGTCCTTGCCGGTGCAGGCGTCGCCGCTGCACTTCACGCCCGGCGGCAGCGTCGGGTCGCTGCTCACGGTGGGGGACGGAGAGGGCTTGGTGCCCTCGTTCTTCTTGTCGCCGCCGTCCTTCAGGAGGAAGAAGGCGCCCGCGATCACGACGAGGACACCGACGACGCCCGCGACGACGGTCGTCATCCGCTTGTTGCCGCCGCCGCCCGTGGGTGTCCGGCGGGACGCGCGGGGGCCGCCGTGCGGGGGCTCGCCGTACGCGCCGGAGCGGGGCTCGCCGTACGCATCGGAACGGGGCTCGCCGTAGGCGCCGGCCGGGCCGGGGCCGTTCGGCTCGGCGGGGCCGGTCGGCCCCATGGGCTCCCCGGTGCCGGTGCGGACGCCGGAGCGGGCCGTGCGGTCACCGGTCGGCGCGGGGCCCCGGTACCCGGCGAGACCCCACGAGTTGCCGTCGGTGGCTCCGCCGGGGGACGGGACGGAGGACGCACCGGGTCCGCCGCCGTCCCGGACCGCGCCGAGGGCCGAGTCGGGGCTGTCGGCGGCCGTCGGCTGGGCCGGCACCGTCGGCGGCAGCGTGGGCGACACACCCGCGGGCCCGGCGACCCCGGACGCGGCCGACGCGCCGCCGCCGTGGCGGCCGGTCCTGCTCCCCTTGCCGTTCCTGCCGCCGCGGCCCGACGTGGCCGCGGAGCCGCCCGACCTGGCCGCGGGCGTGCCCGGTTCGCCGAGCGCCGCGCGGGCCTGGGAGATCCGGATGGCCTCCATGGTCATGTCGTGGCGCATCTCCGAGCGGCTCCAGGCACGCTCGGCCAGCTCCCACATGGTGGTCAGGTGGACGGGGTTGGTCCGCGTCACCTCCGCCAGGGCCACGATGGCGCCCTTCGGCGCCAGCAGGCGGCCGTTCAGATAGCGCTCCCAGGACGTCTTGCTGTAGCCCGTGGCGTCGGCCACCGACGCCACGCTCAGCTCGCTGCGGTCCACGAGCCGACGCAGCTGACTGGTGAACTCTCTGATCTGCGGATCGAGTTCCTCCGGCAAGGCCTTCCAACGAGGCACTGCTTCCCCCTCTTCCCCCGGTGACGTGCTGGTCGATTCCCCGCTGGTCCCCGCGCGCGGCGTCCCCCCGCGCGGCACCCGTTTCTGGCTACCCACAGGGATGCGCCCGGTCAGGATCTCAGTTCCCGGGGTGGGGGCGCACAGGAGCACAGAGGCCGCGAACGTGCACCGTCGCACGCCCACCGACCCGGGGTCCAGTGTCCCACCGGTGGTCCTGTGACCGGAACGGAACCCCCGGGAAGGAGGCGCGTAGCGGAGTAGCGGAACGGTCACTTCCGTGCCACAGCGCCCTGCCAGGCGTTGAACAGGGCGTTCGAAGTGCAGGAAGGTTGTTCCCGGCGGCGGCCCGTCCTTTTACGGGGGTGAGGACGGGCCGCCGTCCCGGGTCGCGGTCAGCTGACCGTGAAGTGCAGGGTGTCCTTGAGGAACGGGATCTCCAGCACCGGGTTCGGCTGGGCCATCAGCGCCAGCAGGGCGATGGAGAGGCCGAGGACGCCGTAGGTCGCGATGTCCGTGAAGCGCGAGCGCACGGCGAGCATGCCGACGCGGGGCATCGTCCAGCGGAGCGCGGCGCCCAGCAGCAACGCGGCGCCGACGAGGACCAGCCCCCAGCGGAACACGTCCAGCGCGGTCAGCAGCAGCCCCACGCCGACCAGCAGTGTCACGGTGAGCACCGGCCACTGCCGGGCGGGCGCCGGGGCGTCGCCGGCCGCGGTTCGGCCGCCGCCCTCGGGCCGGGCGGTGTCACGGGTGAAGAGCGGGAACCGGCGCGTGGTGCGCCGTGGCCGCCCCTCGGCGTCGGGCGCGCTGACGGGATCGCGGACGGTGATGCCGTCCGGCTCCCCGGAGACCTGCGGCGCCTGCGGGGCCTCCCCCTCCGGAACCCGCGCGTCGGCCGGACGCTCGGCGTTGGTGTCCTCAGCCGGCACTGCGCTCCGCCGCCTCCACCACGTTGACCAGCAGCTGGGCCCGGGTCATCGGGCCGACGCCGCCGGGGTTCGGCGAGATCCAGGCGGCCACCTCGGCCACGCCGGGGTGCACGTCGCCCATGATCTTGCCCTCGGCGTTGCGGGAGACGCCGACGTCCAGGACGGCCGCGCCCGGCTTGACGTCCTCGGGCCGGACCAGGTGCGGCGAGCCGGCGGCGGCGATGATGATGTCCGCCCGCTTGAGGTGGGCGGCCAGGTCCCGGGTGCCGGTGTGGCACTGGGTCACCGTGGCGTTCTCGCTGCGCCGGGTGAGCAGCAGCGGCATCGGACGGCCGATGGTGACACCGCGGCCGACGACCACGACCTCGGCGCCCTTGATCTCGACGCCGTAGCGGCGCAGCAGGGTGAGGATGCCGTTGGGGGTGCAGGGCAGCGGTGCCGGCTCGTTCAGGACGAGGCGGCCCAGGTTCATCGGGTGCAGGCCGTCCGCGTCCTTGTCCGGGTCCATCAGTTCGAGGATGCGGTTCTCGTCGATGCCCCTGGGCAGCGGCAGCTGGACGATGTACCCGGTGCAGGCCGGGTCCTCGTTCAGCTCGCGGACGACCGCCTCGATCTCCTCCTGCGTGGCCGTGGCCGGCAGTTCGCGCTGGATGGAGGCGATGCCGACCTGGGCGCAGTCGCGGTGCTTGCCCGCGACGTACTTCTGGCTGCCTGGATCGTCGCCCACCAGGACGGTGCCGAGGCCGGGCGTGACACCCCTCTCCTTCAGCGCCGCCACGCGGGCGGTCAGTTCGGACTTGATCGCGGCTGCGGTGGCCTTGCCATCGAGAATCTGGGCGGTCATGCCCCCATCCTCGCGGATGACCGGCCCCCGGTTCCAATCAGGTCGGCCTGCGGACACCGCGCGGGAACCTTCCGGACGCCGCGGGACACGTCCCGCCCTATCCGCTCATGATCGATGTTGTTGCACTTGCACAACGCCTTGCGGGCGGGCTGGACAAGTAAGAGTTCGGTCAAGAACGATTGGGCAGCACAGTGCCGCGGGGCCGTACCGGGGGGACGAACCGCTCAAGAAGAATCTCCTCCGAGTCGGGCCGCGCGTCGTCCCCGCACTTGACAGCGACGGAGGAAGACCCGCCATGAGTTTCGGCGACCCGAACAACCCCTACGGCCCCCCGCAGGGCGGCCAGCAGCCGAACTACGGCTACCCGCAGCAGCAGCCCCAGGGCCAGCCCGGTTACGGCTACCCCCAGGCTCCCCCGGTGTCGGCCGGTTACGGCTACCCGGCCGCCCCGACCTCGATACCCGGCACGGTCAGCGCGGCCCGCGTCATGCTGTGGATCATTTTCGGCCTCCAGGTCGTCGGCGTGATCCTGTTCGCCATCAGCGCCGCGGGCGTGGACGCCGCGAAGAACGACGAGCAGCTGAAGGACGACGCCGCCTTCCAGCAGCTGGCCGACTACTCGTCCGGCATGCTGTGGGGCCTCGTGGCGTTCGCGCTGGTGTGGGGCGTGCTCGCGCTGCTGGCCGCGATCAAGGTCGGCAAGGGCGGCAACGGCGCCCGCATCGCGACGATGATCTTCGCCATCATCACCGCGATCCTCGGTCTGTACCCGTTCATCGTCGTGGGCCTGGTCCACACCGTGCTCGCCATCCTGGTCGCCGTGTTCGTCGGCAACGCGAACGGCTCGGCCTGGTACAAGCGTCCCCGTTACTGAGGACCGGGTGCCGGAGACTGAACACTTCGCGCCAATCCCTGCACAGGGCCGTGTCTCACCCGTACGAGGGGGGCACGGCCCTGGTGCGTCGCCCTAGTCTGGCCCGGGTAGCCGTCAGGCACGGGGAGACGCACCTTGTACAGCATCATCGTGGTACCTCCGCCGACCACGGAGGACGAAGACACCGGCACCCAGTACCGGCTCGCGCCCGGCGAACGGCTCGTCTTCGGGCGGTCCGTGCCCGGGGGCGGGCTGCGGATCGGGCACGACGGGGTGTCCCGCAGAGCCGGTGAGATCGCCGCGCACGGCACCTTCTGGACCCTGAGCAACCTCTCCGCCCACCAGACCTACGTGGTGGAGAACCCGGAGGGCGCGGGCGAGCACATCAAGGTGGCGCCCGGCCGCCTCGACGCCCCGGTGCCGTTCGAGTTCTCGCGGATCGTGCTGCCCGCCGCCGGTGACCTGCTGCCGGTCGAGGTGTGGGCGCCGCGCCACGACTATCTGCACGGCGAGGACGGCACCGACGGCGAGCCGACCGCCCCGGCCTTCTCCGTCGACCGCACCAAGCGGTACTTCGCGGTGCTGGCGGCGCTGTGCGAGCCGCGGCTGCGCGGGGCGCCGCACGCGCCGCTGCCCACCACGGACCAGGTCGTCGAACGGCTCCGCCCGGCCTGGCCGGCCGCCTCCCGTACGTCGGTGCAGTGGAACATCGACTACCTCGCCGTGAAGCTGCGGCTGAAGCCGGGCCCGGAGACCGCCGAGCCGGGCCCCCGGCTGAACGGCAAGAAGGAGTCGCTGGTCTCGCTGGCGCTCCGCTTCGACCTGGTCCGCGAGGACGACCTGGTGGTCCTCGCGGCACCGTCCGGCAAGGCCCTGCGATGACCGAGCCGTACGCCGTCCCGGTGCCCAGGGGGTACCGGGTGGGCGCCTGGGAGGTGCGCGAGCCGATCGCGACCGGCGCCTTCGGCAGCGTGTACGAGGCGCGCCGCACCGGCGGCGACGACGGCACGGATGCCTCGCCGACGCGGCCCGTCGGAGACGGTACGGGGCACCGCCCCAGCCGGCCCGGCACGACCGACACCGACGGCACCGGCACCGGCACCGGCACCGGCACCCCCAACCCGAGCCGCGCGCGCACCGGTACGGCCCACCCGGCCGAGGACGCCACGGACGCCACGGACGCCCCGGGGGACACCGTCGCGCTGAAGTTCCTGCCCACCGGCACCGGCACCCCACGGCAGCTGTCCCACCTGCGGGACCTGGTCGAGCGCGAGGTCGAGTTGCTGCGCCGGCTGCGGCAGCCGCGGCTGATCCGGATGTACGAGACCCTCACCGTCGACGACCCCGCCCACCCCCGGCTCGACGGCGCCACCGTCCTCGTCCTGGAGCGGGCCGAGGGCTCGCTGTCCGCCCTGCTCGGCGCCGCGCCCCGCCCGTCGGCCGGACCCGCGCTGCTCGCGCAGGTCTGCGAGGGCCTGCAGCAACTGCACCGCGCGGGCTGGGTGCACGGCGACCTCAAACCGGCCAACGTGCTGCTGATGGCGGACGGTTCGGCCCGGCTCGCCGACTTCAACATGGCCGCCGAGCTGGAGGGCACGCACGCCTACACGCCCGCCTTCTCCACCCCGGACTACACGCCCCCCGAGCTGCTGTGGTCCGAGATCGGCGAACGGGGCCGCCGGATCCGCCCCTCCGCCGACGTGTGGGCCTTCGGCGTCCTGGCCCACCTGGTGCTCACGGGTTCCTTCCCGCTGCCCGGCGGCACCCCCACGGCCCGCCGCGACGCCGCCGTCGCATACGCCCGGGGCGGCCACGAGCTGCGGCTGTCCCCCGAACTGCCGCCGGGATGGCGGGAGATCGTGCGGGCGTGCCTGACCCGTACGCACGCCGACCGGATCGGCACCGACGCCCTGCTGCGCCGCGTGACGGGTACGGCACAGGGCGCGAGCGGCAGGGCGAGGTTCTCGCTCCGGATCCGCGCCCGCCCGCGGCGCAGGGTCCTGGCCGCCGCGGCCGCGGGCCTCCTCGCCCTCGCCGCGCTCGGCTACGGCGCCGCCCGCTGGGCCGGTGACGGCCGGGAGCCCGGCGCGGGCCCGCGCCCCGGCGGCACCGCGAGCGTCGCCGCCGCCTCCTACGGGGCGGCCGAACTGCGCACCGACCGGGACGTGCCGCCCGCCTACCGCCTGCTGATCGTGGAGACGGCGCACGACTGCGGACACGAGGAGGTCAGCCCGGCCCTGATCGCGGCCATGCTGAAGGTCGAGAGCGACTTCGACCCGGATCTCGCCGACCCGGCCAAGGACGAGTACGGCATCGCCCGCTGGACGCCGAGCGTGCTGCGCTGGTGGATGAACGAGGACGGCACACCGGGCGACACCGTGCCGCAGCCTCCGTTCCCGCCCGCCGAGTCCATTCCGGCGATGGGCCGTTACCTGTGCTGGATCACACCCCGGCTCGACGCCGGCCTGCCCGGCGACCGCGGCGTGCTGGTCGCCGTGGCCTACCGGACGTCGTACCGGAAGGTGAACGACGCGGGCGGTGTTCCCCCGAAGTACCGCGACTACGCCGACCGCGTCGCTCACCACCTCAAGGAGTACACGCCCCGGCGGGGGAAGTGACCCTGGGAGTTCACAGGTTCCGCACGGCGGGCTCCGGGGGCACGGTGTGAACACACCGCCTCGGCGGCACGACACCGACGTTCACGGGGGAACGACAATGAACATCGTCAAGCCCGCAGCACTCCTTCTCGCGGCCACGGCCCTGGCCGCCGGCTCCACCGCCGCGGCCACGGCCGCCGACAGCCCGGGCGGCACCCGGGTGACCGGCCTCCAGCAGACGGCCGACCAGGTCCTGGCCGACAGCCCGAAGCCCCTGCGCGTGACCGCCGACGCGGTCGAGTACGAGGGCCTCACCGTGACGGACGCGCCCGTGACCAAGGGCGCCCAGGACCTGGCCTGCGACTACGGCCACCTGTGCATGGTCGTCAAGGGCACGAAGTTCGACTTCTACAAGTGCCAGACCTGGAACCTCACCAACTGGACCGGCAACGGTCCGTTCACCAACAACCAGACGCGCGGCACGGTCGCCAAGTTCTTCAACAAGGACGGCAGCGTCCGCTGGACGTCGACGGCCTACCAGGCGGGCACCGCGTCCTGGGACCCGATCTGGTCGCTGCGCCCCTGCTGATCCCCCCACGGGTCCGTCACCGCGGCGGCCCCCGGTTCCCTCCGCGGAGGGGACCGGGGGCCGCCGTTTCGCCGTCCGCACCGGCCCACCGACCCGGCGACCCGCCGACCCGCGGGGGCGTCGGAATGCTTGGGTTCGCCCCACCCGTTCGCCGTAGGCTGCCCCCCGTTGAACTGGGGAAGGTTGGCCCCGAGGGGAATCGGGGGAGGGGGACGACTCCATGTACAGCATCATCGTCGTGCCGCCGTCGTGCGGCAGCGTCGCCGAACAGCTGAGGATCGGCACGGGCGAGCACATCGAGTTCGGCCGGGCGGAATCCGGCGGCGGACTCACCATCGCGCACGCGGGCGTACCGAGGGTCGCCGGGGAGATCGCGGCGCACCGGACGTTCTGGCTGCTGAGCAACCTCAGCGAGGACCAGACCTACGTGGTGGAGAATCCGGAGGGCGCGGGCGAGCACATCAAGGTCGCGCCGGGCCGGGTGGACGCGCCGGTGCCGTTCGAGCTGTCCCGCGTGACCCTGCCCGCCGCCGGGGACCTGCTCAGCTTCGACGTCTGGGCGCCGCGGCACGCCTTCCGCAGCGTCGACCGCCGCGCGCTCGACGGGACCGGCACCGTACCGGCGTTCGCCCTGGACCGCACCAAGCGGTACTTCGCGGTCCTGGCCGCGCTGTGCGAACGGCGCCTGCGCGGGGAGCCCCGGGCGCCGCTGCCCGCGGTCGAGGAGATCGTGGAGCGGCTGCGGCCGAGCTGGCCCAAGGTCAGCCGCTCCGCGGTGTACTGGAACATCGACTACCTGGCCGTCAAGCTGCGGCTGAGACCCGGTCCCGAGGCGGCCGAACCCGGTCGGCGCACCCACGGCAAGAAGGAGTCCCTGGCCTCCCTCGCCCTCCGCTTCGACCTGGTCCGCGAGGACGACCTGCTGGTGCTGGCGCCGGTGGCGAGCGGGGCGGAGCGGTGAGCGGGCGGCCGTACGCGGTCCCGGTGCCGAAGGGTTACCGGGTCGGGCCGTGGGAGGTGCGCGAGCCGGTCGCCTCCGGCGCCTTCGCCACCGTCTACGAGGCGGTCCGCGACACCTCCGAGGCGGTCCGCGACACGTCTGAGGGGATGGACCGCACCTGCGACGACGGTGAACCGCCGCGGCGGGCGGCGCTGAAGTTCCTGCCCACCGGCACCCGCACCCCGCGCCAGCTGCACCACCTGCGCGACCTGGCCGAACGCGAGGTGCAACTGCTGCGGCGGCTCCGCTCCCCACGTCTGATCCGGATGTACGACACGCTGACGGTCGACGACCCGGACCACCCAGAGCTGGACGGCGCCACCGTCCTGGTGCTGGAGCGGGCCGAGGGCTCCCTGGACGACGTACTGGCCAGGACGCCGGCCCCGGAGTCCGGGCCCGCCCTGCTCGCCCAGATCTGCGAGGGCCTGCACCAGCTGCACCGCGCGGGCTGGGTGCACGGTGACCTCAAACCGGCCAACGTGCTGCTGATGGCGGACGGTTCGGCCCGGCTCGCCGACTTCAACATGGCCGCCGAGCTGGAGGGCACGCACGCCTACACGCCCGCCTTCGCCACCCCGGACTACACCCCGCCCGAACTCCTGTGGCCCGAGGTCGACGAGCGCGGAACGCGCATCCGCCCGTCCGCCGACGTGTGGGCCTTCGGCGTCCTCGCGCACGTCGTCCTGACCGGTGCCTTCCCGCTGCCCGGCGGCACCTCGGAGGCACGCTCCGACGCGGCGATGCGCTACACCCGCGGCCGCGAGGAACTGCGCCTGTCCCCCGCCCTGTCCGACGCCTGGCGGGACATCCTGCGGGACTGCCTGGCCCCGACCCACGCGGAACGCACCACCGACACCGCCGCGTTGCTGCGCCGGGTGGAGGAGGCGACGGGCGCCACCCGCTCGCCCCGGCTGCCGAGGCTGCGGCCGCGCCGGTGGCGACGCCCGGTCCTGGCGGCGGCGCTGGCGGGGGCCGTGGTGGGCGCGGCGAGCCTCGTCTACACCACCCCGTGGGAACCGGAACCCGCCGCCGCGGCCCCGCCCACCTGCGAGAAGCCGGTGGTGTACGAGAACGCCGACGGCCGCGGCTACATGGCGGGCCACAGCGGCACCTGGGACTTCACCATCGCGCGGGGCGACGGCGGAAGCCAGGTGAGGGAGTTGCAGTGCCTGCTCCGGTACCTGCACGGCATCACGGCGGTGGGCGAGGTCGACGGCGACTTCGGCCCGATGACCCAGGGCGCGGTCATCACCTTCCAGAAGCGGGCGGGCCTGGACGCGGACGGCATGGTGGGCCCGGCGACGTGGCGCGCGCTCCGCGCTGCGCCCTAGGGGGACCGCGTACGGCCGGCCGGAGGTCACCGACACCGGCGTTGAGCAGGCGCGTTGCGGCAAAGCGGTGTGGTGCGAAGTCCGACCCTGCAAGGTTCGAGGTACCGCTGACCCGCCCTCGCGACCAGAGTGATGCCCGCGCATCCAGTACGTCACAAGGGGAGGACCTCACATGATCAGAACGAGGATCGCGGCAGCCTTCGGCGCGGTCGCGCTCGCCGGACTGGGCATCGCCGCCACCGCCACACCGGCCAGCGCGTCGTGGAGCGACTGCGACTCCGGAGCCCTGTGTGCCTACCTCGGCGACAGCGGCGCCGGCACGCCGGGCCAGGTCTTCGGGAACAACACCGACCTGCTCCAGTACAACAAGTTCGACAACGCGGAGTCGCTCTACAACAACGGCAACTCCTGCGACGTCCACATCCACGACGAGCTCAGCTACCGGGGCGACTCGTTCACCCTGCACCGCGGCAACGTCGTCAGCAACCTCGACACCTGGTACGACGGCGACTTCGCCGACGACGTGGCGTCCAACCACTGGCTCTGCTGATCCCATGCGCCGACTGCTGTGGCCGATCGCCGCAGCGGCGCTTCTCGCGGCCGGGTGCTCCTCAGCGCCCGACCGCGAGGCCGCGGCGGAGAAGGTGCCCGATCCCCGTCCCATGGGTGGTGTGCTCCACTACACCGAGGCCGACGCCGCCGCGCTGCACCGCGCCGAGGAACGGAAGGTACGAGAGTGCATGGCGAACCGCGGGTTCGACTACAGCGTGGTACCCGCCGGAGCCGTCGAGCGGAGTACGGCCAAGAGCCCCTACGGTCTGCTGACGCCCGACCTCGCGGCCCAGGACGGCTACGGCCTGACCGTGGAGAGGCTGAAGGAGACCCCGGCCGATCCGAACGCCCGCCGGGTGTCGGCGCTGGGCGAGGACGAACGCCTCGCGTGGGAAGCGGCCCTCAAGGGGGCGGCGGACGGACCGCGCGAGGAGATCGAGATCCCGGACGGGCCCACCGTGTCCGTGCCCACCGACGCCTGTGTGACCGCCGCGCGCCAGGCCTTGTACGGCACGTCCTGGGACCGGAACGAGTACACCTTGCAGGCCCTGCGCAACACGATCGTGCAGGACACACTCGATCGCGCCCCCGTGAAGTCGGCGGAGCGCAAATGGGCTGCGTGCATGCGCGACAAGGGCTTTGCGTATGCGCACCGGGAGGATCCGCTCAAGGAGTTGAGGAAGCGGCTCGACGCCGCCGGCTCCGACGAGGTGGTCCTGCGCGCCACCGGGCGGGAGGAGCTGAGGATCGCCGGGCAGGACGCCGACTGCCAGGTCGAGGCCGGTCTCGCCGAGCGGATCGCGGGCGCTCAGAAGCAGGTGGAGAAGGCTCTGCCCGCCGCCCGTACTTCCGTGCTGAACGACTTCCGTGCCGCCCGGCGGGCCGCGTTGGAACGCGCGCAGGCACGCGGTTCCACCTGACCGACCGGCCGGCGTCAATCATTTGTTCAGCGGCCCCCCGGACGATGGTGCCGATCGCGCAAGCCCCGAGTGACGTGTGACGACGCAGGCGGTTCGGCAGGGGGACTTCAGTGACGCTGCGCATCCATTTCACGGCCGACGACCTCGCCCGTACGACGGTGGCGGCCGGCCCGGACCCCATGTGGGAACTGGTCAGCAGCCTGCACCGGTTGCAGTCGGCCCGCAGCGGTGTCCGCCACCGGCGCTGGCTGCGGCACGTCCACGGCCGGCTGCACTCCGCTCACTCCGGAAGCCTGCGCGAGGCGCTGGGCCCGCTGACCCGCCTGGTGCCGCGCCGCGGCGACTTCCCGGACTTCCTCACGCCCCAGGGCGGCGGCGACTTCGCGGCCGCCCTGGACCGTGTCGCCGCCACGCCGGGCCACCGGGTCCGGCGGGAGCTGGCGGGGGCCTTCAGGGGGCGGCGGGCACCCGGCTGGATACGGCGGCTGGCCGCGGACGACCGGGCCTGCCGGCGCGAGCTGCGGACGGCCCTGACCGTGTACTACCGGGAGGTGCTGCGGCCCCACCTGCCCGAGATCGGCGAAACGGTCCTGGCCGAGCGCGCGCTGTGCGGCCGTAGCGTGGTGGACGGCGGGGTCGGGGCGCTGCTGAGCACCCTGGCGCCGTCGATCCGCTGGGCGGCGCCGTTGCTGAGCACCGACTACCCGAGCGACCGGGACGTGTTCCTGCGGGGGCGCGGCATCACCCTCATCCCGTCCTTCTTCTGTGTGGACACACCGGTGGCGCTCATCGATCCCGAGCTGCCGCCCGTGCTGGTCTATCCCGTCACCGCGGGCGCCGGGCCACAGACCGCCGTGCCGGAGGGGCTGGCCGCGCTGCTGGGCCGTACGCGCGCCCGGGCGGTCCGGGCACTGGCCCATCCTCGCTCGACCACGGAACTCGCCCGCCGCCTCGGCGTGTCGGCCGGCACCGCGAGTCGGCACGCCACGGCGTTGCGGGAGGCGGGGCTGGTCGTCAGCGCGCGGCGCGGCAACACGATGCTGCACGTCGTGACGGAGCTGGGCCGGGACCTGGACCGCTCGCGCTCCGTCTGACCCCCGTTGGCGTGGCCAAGGGTTGCGGCTGGATGCAATCTGCTGGCGGCACACGCGCCACCTCTCCCATTTTGGTCATGGACACACCAATGAACCGAGGAAGACCGGATCTCGGTGTCCGGACACAACGGGGAGGAACGCATGAGAAAGCGCATCGCGATGGTGGTGGGGGCGGCCCTGACCGCCCTGGCCCTGGGAGCACCGACCGCATCGGCGGACCCGGACAGCCCACCCGACTTCAAGCTGCCGTTCCCCTGCGGCCAGACCTGGGCGATGTTCACCTACGAAGGGCACGGGGACAACGAGACCGAGGACCAGCAGCAGCTCGACATGCAGTGGCTGGACGGCGAGACGGACGGCGCCGACGTGGTGGCCTCGGCACCCGGCGAGGTGGTGTGGGAGGGCGACCCCGGCGGCATCAACATCTCCCACGGCAACGGCTGGTTCAGCCAGTACCTGCACATGAGCGACCACGTCCCGGTGGGCACCGTGGTCGAGGAGGGCGACTGGGTCGGCACCGCGAGCAACGTCGGCACCAACGATCCGCACCTGCACTACCAGCAGATGTACGACTTCGACGGAGACGGGGCCGGCGAGGAGGACGAGCTGGTCTACCCCTACCTCCAGGGCAAGGAGTACCGGATCACCCCGGGCAACGGCGCGAACCTGGAGAGCACCAACAACTGCGACGGCGACGGCGGCGACCCGGGCGAGCCCGACCCGGAGCCGGAGCCGACGGCGCTCGAGTACACCGGTGACACCTCGCTCGCGGGCGGTGAGCCCGCCGAACTGTCCGCCGTCCTCACCGAGGAGGAGTCCGGAGACCCGGTCGAGGGCCGGGAGGTCAGCCTCGAACTCGGCACCGACGACACCGCCCAGAGCTGCGAGGGCACGACGGACGCCGAGGGCGTCGCCGCCTGCACCGTCGACGCGGTGGACCAGCCGCTGAACGACGACGGCACCGTACCCGTCACCGCCTCCTTCGCCGGTGACGACGCCTACGAGCCCACCGACACCACGGACACGCTCGACCTGCGGTACGTCACCGGACGCGCCTACGGCCTGTCCGCCGAGGTGCCCCTGCCGCTGCTGCCGCTGACCATCGAGCCCACCCCGGACACCGGGGCGGTGCGTACGGCGGGCGCGGAGACCGTGGCCCCCGCCTGCGGGGAGAACATCGAGGCGCTCGTCCTGTCCGCCGGGCTGCCGTGCGCCCAGCTGGAGACCCGGACCGGACCGAACGGGTCGACGGCCACCGCGACCCTGGCGGACGCCCGGATCGGGCTTCCCGGACTGCCGGTCGTGGAACTCTCCGGCGTCAAGGCGACGTCCTCCAGTACCTGCACCGCGGCCACCGGCAGCACCAGCCTCGAACTGACCGTCGCCGGTACACCGGTCGACGTCCCCGACACCCCGAACTTCGAGGTCGACCTCGGCCTGGCAGGAAAACTCGTGGTCAACGAGCAGACACCGGTGGACGGCGCCGACCAGGGCCTGACCGTCAACGCGGTGCATCTGACGGGGCTCGGCGGAGCGGAGGTCGTGATCGGCTCCAGCACGACCGCGGCGCACCACTGCGGCTGACCGCACCACCCGTCGCGGCTGCCGTGACGGCCCGTGGCGCGCCCGTGCCCCGGGCCCGGTCCCAAGGACCGGGCCCGGGGCACGGGCATGTGCATGTGTGGAGGTGACTGCGCTGCGCTGCGTCAGTGGAAGAAGTGCCGCGTCCCCGTGAAGTACATCGTGACGCCGGCCTTCTTCGCCGCCTCGACGACCAGTTCGTCGCGGACCGAGCCGCCGGGCTGGACCACGGCCTTCACGCCGGCTCCGGTGAGGATCTCCAGGCCGTCCGGGAAGGGGAAGAAGGCGTCGGAGGCCGCGTACGCCCCCTGCGCCCGCTCGGCGCCGGCGCGCTCCACCGCGAGCTTCGCGGAGTCGACGCGGTTGACCTGGCCCATGCCGACGCCGACGGAGGCGCCGTCCTTGGCGAGCAGGATCGCGTTGGACTTGACGGCCCGGCAGGCCTTCCAGGCGAAGGCCAGCTCGGCCAGGTCCGCCTCGGACAGCGCCTCGCCGGCGGCCAGGGTCCAGGTGGCGGGGTCGTCGCCCTCGGCCTGGAGGCGGTCGGTGACCTGGAGGAGGGCACCGCCGTCGATCTGCTTGACCTCGACCGGGGCGGCGGGGGCCTCGGGGGCGCGCAGGACGCGGATGTTCTTCTTCTTGGTGAGGGCTTCGAGGGCGCCGTCCTCGTAGTCCGGCGCGACGATGACCTCGGTGAAGATCTCGGCGACCCGCTCGGCCATCTCCTTGGAGACCGGGCGGTTGACCGCGATCACGCCGCCGAACGCGGACAGCGGGTCGCAGTCGTGCGCCTTGCGGTGCGCCTCGGCGACGTCCGCGCCGATCGCGATGCCGCACGGGTTGGCGTGCTTGATGATCGCGACGCAGGGCTCGGCGTGGTCGTACGCGGCACGGCGGGCGGCGTCCGTGTCCGTGTAGTTGTTGTACGACATCTCCTTGCCGTGCAGCTGCTCGGCCTGGGCCAGGCCGCCGCCCTCGGGGGAGGTGTAGAGCGCGGCCGGCTGGTGCGGGTTCTCGCCGTAGCGCAGGGTGTGGGCGCGCTCGTGGGTGGCGCCGAGGAAGTCCGGGAAGCCCGACTCGTCGACGGGGGCGTACTCGGCGGCGAACCAGGAGGCGACGGCCACGTCGTACGCGGCGGTGTGCTGGAAGGCCTCGGCGGCCAGGCGCTTGCGGGCGGCCAGGTCGAAGCCGCCGTCCTTGACCGCGGAGAGCACGTCGGCGTACCGGGCGGGGCTGGTGACGATGGCGACCGACGGGTGGTTCTTGGCGGCGGCGCGCACCATCGAGGGGCCGCCGATGTCGATCTGCTCGACGCACTCGTCCGGGGTGGCGCCCGAGGCGACGGTCTCGCGGAACGGGTACAGGTTGCTCACGACCAGGTCGAACGGGGCCACGCCCAGCTCGTCGAGCTGCTGCCGGTGGCTCTCCAGGCGCAGGTCGGCGAGGATGCCGGCGTGGACCTTGGGGTGCAGGGTCTTGACCCGGCCGTCCAGGCACTCGGGGAACCCGGTCAGCTCCTCGACCTTGGTGACGGGCACGCCGGCGGCGGCGATCCGCCCGGCGGTCGACCCGGTGGAGACGAGTTCGACGCCGGCCTCGTGCAGCCCGCGCGCGAGCTCTTCCAGCCCGGTCTTGTCGTAGACGCTGACGAGTGCGCGACGGATGGCCCGCTTGTTGCTTCCGGCGGTGGCGGTCACTGGATAACTACCTTTCGTCCCTCAATGCGATAGCCGTTGCGGGCGAGCCGCCCCACGACATCGACGAGCAGCCTTCGCTCGACTTCCTTGATGCGCTCGTGCAGAGCGACACCTTCGTCTTCGTAGTCCTCGTCCCGGACCTCCACCACGCCCTGCGCGATGATCGGCCCGGTGTCGACGCCGTCGTCGACGAAGTGGACGGTGCAGCCGGTGACCCTGGCGCCGTACGCGAGCGCGTCCCGCACACCGTGGGCTCCCGGGAAACTGGGCAGGAGGGCGGGGTGGGTGTTGACGAACCGCCCTCCGAACCGCGCGAGGAACTCCTTCCCCACGATCTTCATGAACCCGGCCGAGACGACGAGGTCCGGCTCGTGGGCCGCGACGGCCCCGGCGAGCGCCGCGTCCCACTCCTCGCGGGTCCCGTAGTCCCTGACCCTGCGGACGAAGGTCGGCACCCCGGCCCGCTCGGCGCGGGCGAGTCCCTCGATGCCGTCGCGGTCTGCGCCGACCGCCACGATCTCGGCACCGTAGGCCTCGGCCCCGGTGGCGGCGATCTCGTCGAGGAGCGCCTGGAGGTTGGTGCCGGATCCGGAGACCAGCACGACGAGGCGCTTGGCTCGCCGGTCCACGGGCTTGGCGGCCACGGTGGGGGCCTTTCTCGGGAAAGCGAATCTGTTTGTACGGTCGTACGAATGCTTCGTGCCCCGGGATACGGGGAAGTCTACGAAGCGGCCGACCGTCAGCAACGATACCGGCACACCGGGCGGCCCCCTCGGGACGGGGGCGTGGCCGGAAGGTAGCGTCTGCCTGGAGCCGGAGCGGGAACGCGGCCTGTGCGTCGGGCGTTCACCAGATGTACCGACCCGTTCGCCCGTTCCACCAGCTCGCCCGTTCCACCAGCCGCCCGTTCATCGTCGCCAAGGGGAAGACGCTCAGTTGATGCCGGACCGCAGCCTGCGACTGCTCACGCTCCCCCAGCAGTCGGCGCAGCCAGGGGAGCGCAGCACCGTGTTGCTGCGGGAGCGCCCCTCGTCACCGCCCGACACCCCCTCGGACCGGAGGGACGGCGGCGAGCGGGACGGCTCCACCGACCAGGACAATCCCTTCGCACCGCCCCCGGAGGGCACCCCGGACAGCCCGTGGCAGCCGCGGCACCCGTCGGGCGACGGCGACTCCCAGGGCGCTTCCGGCTCCCAGGGCGAGGGCGGCCGTCAATCGTGGGGCGGTCAGTGGAGCGACCGGCAGCCCGGCCGGTCCCCCGGCGGCTTCGGCGAGCGGCCCAGCGGCGGCAGCGGCGGCCCCGAGGGGTCGGGCGGCAGCGGTCCGGGCCCGCGCTGGGACCCGACGGACCCCGCCCAGCGGCGTGCCCGGTACGCCCTGCTGAGCGGCATGTGGGCGCTGTTCTTCGCCCTCTTCACCTGGCCGTACGTGGCCCTGCTGCTCGGCGCCCTGGCCCTGTACTGGGGCATCAGCGCGCTGCGCGCCAAGCCGCGGTCCGCCGCCGACCCGGACACTCCCGCCCCGCCCGCCCCGCCGGCCTCGCGCGCCGAGCAGACCGGCCGCCCGCAGCGCACCGCCGCGATCAGCGGTTTGGTCACGTCGTCCCTGGCCATCCTCCTGGTCGCCGCGTCCTTCGGCGCCCAGCTGATCTACAGCGACTACTACACCTGCCGCGAGGACGCCCTGACCAACGCGGCGGAACAGTCCTGCGAGCGCCACCTGCCGGAGCAGCTCCGCCCACTGCTGGGCTCGGAGGACTGACCCCTCCCAGCCCGTCCGGCGCTTGAGGACGAGGCCGTCCAGGCCGAAGGGGGGTCTGGGGGCGCAGCCCCCAGGGACGGGAATGGGAAGGGGCGGCGGGGGCGAGGAAACCTCTTCGTCACCGAGGCGACTCCCCAGGCCGGTCAGCCGGCAGCAGGTCATACGCGCCCCCACCGCCGCCGTCGTACAACCCGAACGGCACCGCGTCCACGTCCTCATCCACCCCCGCCCCGGCCTCCGCATCCTCCGTCGCCCCCCGCCTCCACCACCGCCCCACGGACGGCACCGGAACCCGTACCCACCGCCGCCGACGCCCCCCTCCGTCGGCCGCCGCCTCGGCCCCGGACGCCTCCACCACCGCCTCCCGCGCGGCAGCGCTCCGCCCCCGCCACGCCCTCGCCGCCACAGCCACCGGCACCGCCACCACCCCGATCCACGCCAGCGTCGCGCCCCCGGCCTGCCACCAGACCGGCCCGAACCGGGCGAGCGCGGCGCTGCCCAGCGCCCCGCCGGCGAACGCGGCCAGCAGGGCGACGAGCACCGCGCACAGAACGGCGGCCACGAAGGCCGCGGCAGCGGTCCGCCGCCACGACCACACCCCGGCGACCGGGCCCGCTTCCCCCTCCTTTGCCCCTTCCCTGGGCTCACCCGCCACGGCCGCCCGCGCCGTGAACCACCCCACCACCGCCCCGGCCAGCAACGGCACCGCACCGGCCGCCCAGTGCAGCGGCGTTCCGGGCCCCGCGTCCGGCACCGCCGCCAGCAGCGGGAACGGCGGCAGCAGCGGCGCGGGAGCGGAGGCGGCGGGGGCCACGACATGCCCCGCTCCGAGTACGAAGCCGGGGCCGAGGGCGTACACCGCCGCCCACACCGCCGCGTTCGGCACCAGCGTCAGACAGAGCAGCAGTACGGCGAGCCTGCCCGACCAGCCCTCGGTCAGCCGCAGGAACGCCTCACCCGCGGCGTGCCAGTGCCACACCAGCGACACCGCGAGCAGCAGCGCGCCGCCCCCGACGAGCACCGCCGCACCGGCGCCCGCGGCGCGCGTCGCGGCGCCCAGGCGCGCGTCGGGCTCCACCATCAGCTCGCGCAGCTTCCGGGGCAGCACGCGCAGCGCCCGCCCCACGGGCCCGCCCGGCCGGCCGAACGCCGTCCACACCCCGGCGCCCGCCGCTCCCATGGCGACCAGCGGCAGGCACACCGCCGCCCACCACGGCGAGGGTCGCAGCGCCCCGCCCTGCGCGTACAGGACGACGGGCGCGGCGACGGCGAGGTAGCCGAGCACGACCCCCGTCCAGGCCACGCGCGCGGAGACGGGCGGCGGCCCGCTGTCCGGGGCGCCCGCCATCCACGCCGGGCGCGCCCCGGGCCCCGCCTTCGGAGCCGCCCCGACGGCCAGGCCCACACCGTCCCCGGGGTCCGTGGCGTCCCGGGCGGCGCGGTGCAGCAGCCACACCGGCAGGAGGAGGAACAGCAACGGGGTGACGCCGACGGGCGCGGGGACGCCGGAGAGCGTGTCGGCGCGCACCAGTTCGGCCCCGTGCGCCAGCACCCACAGCGCCGCGGCGACGTGCAGGGCGCCGCCGGGCCCGCTGTCGGGGTACGGCGAACTGATCCAGAGCAGCGTCACGAGCGCGGCGCACGCCGCCAGACCCAGCACGGCGGCGACCACACCGCCCAGGAGGCCGGCGGCCAGCCCGGGCGACCGGTCCCGCCACCGGGTGCGCAGCAGGGCGAGCGGGCCTGGACGAGCGGTCGTCTGGATCACGCCCGCCATGCTCCCAACGACACGCGCTTTCCGGGCGTAACGAGCCAAGCTCCGCCGTGTCGCTCAATATATGTTTATGTACTTTTTCGTACGAAGGGGTGCCCTGTGACACGCAGCCCCGCAACTCCCCTCCCCCCTCCCAAGGAACGCCGACGTCTGCGTGAGTCCGCCGCACTGACACAGCCTCAGCTTGCGACACGGGTGGGCGTCGCCCCAGGGACGGTCCGTGCGTGGGAGAGCGGCCGCACGACTCCGCGAGGCCGGAAACGGGAGGCGTACGCGAAGTTGCTGAAGACGCTGGCCGAGGAAGAGGCGGTACAGGCACCCCAGCCGGAGCCGGAGCCGAAACTTGAGACGGAGACGGAGACGGAGACAGAGAGGGAGACGGGGACAGAGCCCCAGCAGCAGCCCGATGTGGCGCCCGGGCCAGCGGCGCTGACCCCCGCTCAGGCCTTCGACGCGCTGTACGCCTTCGGCGCCCCCGCCCTCGTACGGCAGGCCTTCCTGCTGACCGGCAGGCGCGAGCAGGCGCGCGAGTCGGTGGAGCGGGCCTTCCAGACCGCCTGGGAGCACTGGCCCGAGGTGGCCCGCGACCGGGACCCGGTGGGCTGGGTGCGGGCGACGGCGTACGAGTACGCGCTGTCGCCCTGGCAGCGGTTCCGGCCGCGGCACCGGCACCCGGAGCCGCCGCCCGCCGACCCCGGCGACCGCACGCTGCTCAACGCCCTGCTCAGGCTCCCCGCGAGACACCGCCGCACGCTCGTGCTGTACGACGGTGTGGGCCTGGACCTGCCCGAGACGGCGGCGGAGACGGAGGCGAGCACCCCCGCGACGGCGAACCGGCTGCTGCACGCCCGCGAGGCCGTCGCCGCCCGGCTGCCCGCGCTGGCCGACCCGCGGGTGCTGCACCGGAGGCTGACCGAGCTGGCGTCGAACGAGCGGCTGCGGGCGGCCGAGCCGCCGACCGTACGCGGGGGCGGCGAACGCCGGGCGCGGTTGCGGACCCGGGCCGCGATCGCGTTCACGGTCGCCCTCGCCGGGACCACGGCCCTGACCGTGTGCACGGCGCCCACCCACTACGAACCGCCCGTGTCACCCGGGCAGGCGGTGCGCGGTGTGCCGCACCGGGTGGCGCCGGGAGCACTGTCGGACGAGGAGCTGGAGCTGCGGCAGAAGCTGCGGGACCAGGTGCAGGACGGCCCGGAGCGGCTGCTGCCGAGGCCCGAATGAGGGGGTCTGCCCGGCGGGCCGGTGCCCGGAACGCCGAGTGGCCCGCCCCCTGGGAACAGGGGACGGGCCACTCGGTGTGCAACTGGCGCCGGGCCTTCGTACGAGGCGGTGTCAGCCGGCCAGGATGGCGCGGGCGAGCTTCGCCGTCTCGGTCGGCGTCTTGCCGACCTTGACGCCGGCGGCCTCCAGGGCCTCCTTCTTCGCCTGGGCGGTGCCGGACGAACCGGAGACGATGGCGCCGGCGTGGCCCATGGTCTTGCCCTCGGGCGCGGTGAAGCCCGCGACGTAGCCGACGACCGGCTTGGTCACGTTGGCCTTGATGAAGTCGGCCGCGCGCTCCTCGGCGTCGCCGCCGATCTCGCCGATCATGACGATCAGGTCGGTCTCGGGGTCGGCCTCGAACGCGGCGAGCGCGTCGATGTGCGTGGTGCCGATGATCGGGTCGCCACCGATGCCGACGGCGGTCGAGAAGCCGATGTCACGCAGCTCGTACATCATCTGGTACGTCAGCGTGCCGGACTTCGAGACCAGGCCGATGCGGCCCGGCTTGGTGATGTCGCCCGGGATGATGCCGACGTTGGACTGGCCCGGGGTGATGATGCCGGGGCAGTTCGGGCCGATGATCCGGGTCTTGTTGCCCTTCTTGCCGGCGTACGACCAGAAGGCGGCCGAGTCGTGCACGGCGATGCCCTCGGTGATCACGACGGCCAGCGGGATCTCGGCGTCGATGGCCTCGACGACGGCGTCCTTGGTGAACTTCTCCGGCACGAAGATGACGGAGACGTTGGCGCCGGTCTTCTCGATGGCCTCCTTGACGGTGCCGAAGACCGGTACCTCGTTGCCGTCGAAGTCCACGGAGGTGCCCGCCTTGCGCGGGTTCACGCCGCCCACGACCTCGGTGCCGTCACCCAGCATGAGCTTGGTGTGCTTCATGCCGGTGGCACCGGTCATGCCCTGGACGATGACCTTGCTGTCCTTGTTGAGCCAGATAGCCATGGTGTGTTGGTGTCCTCGTCCTGAGTGCTTACTTGGCGGCGGCGTGAGCCAGCTCGGCGGCCTTGTCGGCCGCGCCGTCCATGGTGTCGACGCGCTGGACCAGCGGGTGGTTGGCGTCGGTGAGGATCTTGCGGCCCAGCTCGGCGTTGTTGCCGTCGAGACGGACGACGAGCGGCTTCTCGACCTTCTCGCCGCGGTCCTCCAGGAGCTTCAGCGCCTGGACGATGCCGTTGGCGACCTCGTCGCAGGCGGTGATGCCGCCGAAGACGTTGACGAACACGGAGCGGACGTCCGGGTCGCCGAGGATGATCTCCAGGCCGTTCGCCATGACCTGGGCGGAGGCACCGCCACCGATGTCCAGGAAGTTGGCGGGCTTGACGTTGCCGTGCGCCTCACCGGCGTAGGCGACGACGTCCAGGGTGCTCATGACGAGACCCGCGCCGTTGCCGATGATGCCGACCTCGCCGTCGAGCTTGACGTAGTTGAGGTTCTTCTCCTTGGCGGCGGCCTCGAGCGGGTTGGCCGCGGCCTTGTCGTGGAGGGCCTCGAAGTCAGGGTGACGGAACTCGGCGTTGTCGTCCAGCGACACCTTGCCGTCCAGGGCGATGACGTCCCCGGAGACGACCTTGGCCAGCGGGTTGACCTCGACCAGGAGGGCGTCCTCCTTGATGAAGGTGTCCCACAGCTTGACCAGGATGTCGGCGACCTTGTCGGCGACCTCGGCCGGGAACTTCGCGGCCTCGACGATCTCGCGCGCCTTCTCCGGCGTCACGCCGTCGATCGCGTCGATCGGGGTCTTGGCGACGGCCTCCGGACGGGTGGCCGCCACCTCCTCGATCTCCATGCCGCCCTCGACGGAGGCGATGGAGAGGAAGGTGCGGTTGGCACGGTCGAGGAGGAAGGAGACGTAGTACTCCTCGACGATCTCGGGGGCCGTCTCGGCGATCATCACCTTGTGGACCGTGTGGCCCTTGATGTCCATGCCGAGGATGTCCGTCGCGCGGGCGACGGCCTCGTCCGCCGAGGCGGCCAGCTTCACGCCACCGGCCTTGCCGCGGCCACCGACCTTCACCTGGGCCTTGACGACGGACTTGCCGCCCAGACGCTCGGTGATCTCGCGCGCCGCCTCAGGCGTGTCGATGACTTCACCGGCCAGCACCGGTACATCGTGCTTGGCGAAGAGGTCCCTCGCCTGGTACTCGAACAGGTCCACGCGCTTCCGTCCCTATCAGTGATCTCGCGGTTCGTTGGATGCGTGGGCGTGCCGCGAAGGGCAACGTGACGTCCGCTGTGAGTCACAAGGGGGGCGCACACGGTGTCCGAGCGCGCGGCATGTCCGTCTCGCAGGTTATCGCCGCTTCCCGGGGGTCTCTAAATCGTGGGTCACACCTGAGCGGTGATGCCTGTCACATGATGCCGCGCTCACTGGCACGCGGTGCCGTGCGTGAGGCGGATACGGGGGCGCTCCGCACCCGGGTGAAGGGCCTCACCGGGCTGGGGTTGACCCGGTGAGGCCCATGGGCTCCCGGCGGGCCGCGCGGAGGCGGTCCACCGGGGTGTGGTCCGGCTGATCCCCACCCCAATGGGGACCAGCCGGACCGGACCGCGGGGTTTCGGCCGGACGGAGGCCGACGGATTTCGGCCGTCCGGGGCCTGCCGCCCCACGGGGTCCGTACCCGCCGCGCAACGGGGCCACGAGGTGCCGGTGCCGGGCGCCGGACAGCCGGACCGGCCGCGTTCGGGCCGCGGGGTCCGGATCGAGGCGTAGCCCGGTGGGCTGATGCGACGGGGTGGGCGGCCGCAGGCGACTCGTGCGTCCGCCGGGGGGGGGCGGGACGGTTCGGCCGGGGCGCGGCGGATGCGCGACGGAGGAAGCGGGCGCTCTAGGCGGGAGAGACGGGGATGTCCCGGTACGGCTCCCGGACCCCGGCCGCGTCGGTCCGCTCTGGGGGGCCGGGCACCAGCCGGAAGGCGATCCGGTGCAGCGGGGTGACCGCACGGGTGTCGCCGTGCCGCGACGTTCCCTGATCGGCGCCGGACGCGGTACCGAGCGCGCCGTCGGGGTCACCGTCGGGGCCGCCGGTGGGCGCGGGGCGGGCGGGGGCGTACTCGGTGTGCGCGGTCCCGGCCGGGTGTGTGCGTGCGTGCGCGGCGGGCGCCGCTCCGACGCCGGGTTCCGGCCCGTAGCCGACGACGCGTACCGGGCTGCCGGCTCCCTCGACGGCCCGGGAGTCGGTGGTGTCGGACGGGGCCTCGCCGCCGGTGGCCTCCGTCACCGGCGGGGCGGGCTCGGCCCGCGGCTCCGGCACGGCCGACGACGACGAACGACCGGAACCTTCGGTCGGGTCGATGCCGGTCGGGCTGGTCAGGCCGGTCAAGTCCTTCAGGTCGGTCAGGTCCGTCAGGTCGGTCAGGTCGGTCAGGTCGGTCAGGTCCGGGACATCGGTGAGGCCTGGCACGGCGTCGCTCGGGTCCGACGGGTCCGACCGGTCCGACCGGTCCGTCAGGTCGGGGAGCACCCGCAACGGCGGCGCCTCAGTCCGCAGGGCCGCCTCGGCGCTCTCGACCCCCTCGGTCACCGTCTCCACCGCGGCACCGACCGGTCGCGCCACCCGGTCCCGCACGGCCCGGACGGCCTTCGCGGAGACGGGGCGCAGGTCCGGAAGCACCGCGTCGGGGCGTTCCGCCGCCCGCGCGGGGACGTCGAGCACTCGGCCGACCGTGTCCTTGGAGGTTCCCGTCGCTCCGTCGGCCGCCTGGGCCCGCCCTCCGCAGAGCAGGCCGAGGAGGAACAGCCCGCCCACCAGCAGTGCCACGTGCAGCGCACGCCGCCCGGCCGCCGTGCGCAGGACGCGCAGAGCGGCTCCGGGCAGGACTGCTGACCAGATCAAGAGGGGGAGCTTCCTCCCGTGCGGCGGAACGGGCCGCGCGTCGAACAACGCATCGACACGTCGCGCGATACTCGCACGGGGATCCGGAGGTCGCGCAAGCCCCGCCCTCTCGACGACCCGTCATATCCGTTTTGTACGCGGGTATCGGGTCACCTCGGATCGACAAATCGTCACCCGGCATCCGGTATCGGCAGGGGCCGCCCCTCGATCGCCGCCGCCATCACCTCCGGGAAGAGGTCGGGCGTGCAGGCGAAGGCCGGTGCGCCGAGCGCCGCGAGGGCCGCCGCGTGTTCCCGGTCGTAGGCGGGCGTGCCCTCGTCGGACAGGGCCAGCAGCGTCACGAACCGCACCCCCGCGGCCTGCATCGCCGCGACCCGCTTGAGCATCTCCTCGCGTATGCCGCCCTCGTACAGGTCGCTGATCAGCACAACCACCGTGTCGGCGGGCCGGGTGATCCGCGACTGGCAGTACGCCAGCGCGCGGTTGATGTCCGTGCCGCCGCCGAGTCGCGTGCCGAAGAGCACGTCGACCGGGTCGTCGAGCTGGTCGGTGAGGTCGGCGACCGCCGTGTCGAAGACGACGAGCCGGGTGTCGATCGAGCGCATGGACGCCAGCACCGCGCCGAACACGGAGGCGTACACCAGGGAGGCCGCCATCGACCCGGACTGGTCGACGCACAGGACGATCTCCTTCCTGACCGATCGGGACGCCCGCCCGTAGCCGACGAGCCGCTCCGGCACGACCGTGCGGTGCTCCGGCAGGTAGTGCTTGAGGTTGGCCCCGATCGTGCGGTTCCAGTCGATGTCGCGGGGGCGGGGCCGGGCGGTGCGGGCGCTGCGGTCCAGGGCGCCGGACAGGGTGGCACGGGTGCGGGTGGCGAGGCGCTTCTCCAGGTCCTCGACGACCTTGCGCACGACGGCCCGGGCCGTCTCCTTCGTCGTGTCCGGCATCGCCTTGTTCAGGGACAGCAGGGTGCCGACGAGGTGTACGTCGGCCTCCACGGCTTCGAGCATCTCCGGCTCCAGCAGGAGCGTGGCGAGCCCGAGCCGGTCGATCGCGTCCCGCTGCATCACCTGGACCACGGGGGACGGGAAATAGCTCCGGATGTCGCCCAGCCAGCGCGCCACCGCCGGTGCGGAGGCCCCGAGCCCCGCCGCACGGTCCCGGCCCGCCCGTGGGGCGTCCCCTCTTCCGTACAGCGCGGCGAGTGCCCCGTCCATGGCGGCGTCCCGTCCGGAGAGCACCTGGCCGGTGCCGTCGGCCGGGTCACCGCCGAGTACGAGGCGCCAGCGTCGCAGCCGCTCCCGCGCCGCGTCGTCGTCCACCGGCTCGCTCACCGTCCCGCGTCCGGTCGTGTCCCCGTTCATGTGTCCGCCCCCACCAGGTCGTTGTCGTCCGGCGCCGGGGGCCGGCCCAGCAGCAGCCGGACCACCGGCAGCACCGCGTCGGCCCGCGCGGGGTCTAGGCCCGCCGCGAAGCCCGGTATGCCGGAACCGGCCGTCGTCACACTCCCCCGCGTCTGCGGTCCGCGCCTGACCAGCTCGCCGAGGCTGCGGCGCACTCCCGGCTCGTAGGCGGAGAAGGTACGGCGCAGCAGGGGCAGTACGTCCGTGAACGCGTCCGCGGGCACGCCGGTCAGCCAGGCGTCGACCAGGGCCAGCAGCTGCTCGTCGTGCAGGAGGAGCATGCCGCCGCCCGAGCCGCCGCCGACGAAGCCCTCGATCCAGGCCGCCGCGTCCGCCGGTGGCGTCCCGGGCGACAGCACCAGGCCCATGAGGCGCGCCGCCTCGTCCGGTGCCAGCTCGCCGTCGTCCAGCAGGAGCCGTACGGCGCGCCCGCGGACGACGCCGGGCACCGTGTCCCGCGCGGAAAGCGTCCGCAGCACGGCTCGCCAGCGGGAGCGCAGGTCGCCGTGGCCCGGCGCGGGGGCGTCACCGAGCAGGCCCACGGCCGTGTGCACGGCGTCCACATGCCGGCGCATCTCCTCGGCCGCGTCGGCGTCCAGTGCGGCGCAGGCCGCGGGCAGGCCGACGAAGACGTGCTCGGCGAGGCCCGCGGCGACCTCCGCCAGGGCGCCGGTGTCCGTGCCGCGCACGTCGCCGTAGCGCAATGACCGGACGAGGGCGGGCAGGGCCTGGGCGAGATGGCCGACGTCCGTGTCGAGCGCGGCCCGGTCGGCGAGTATCCGCATCACCGGCGCGAGCGCGTCCGGCAGTTCGGCCAGCAGGCAGCGTTCGGCGAGCGCGGTGACCTCGGCGAGGTCCCGTGCGGTCACGGCGTCCGCCTGGGCCCTGGCGGTCGCGGCGGACAGCACGGTCGTGCCCCACACCCCGGCCTCGGCCACCCGCACCGACAGCTCCGGCTCCCACCGCAGCCGCCAGGTCTCCCGGAACGTGCCCGTGCTGCGCGACGCGACCGGCTCGCCCCAGCCGACACCGAGCAGCCGCAGCCGGTGCAGCAGTCTGCTGCGCTCCGCGTCGGTCTCCTTGCGCAGGTCCAGCTCCAGCTCCCGCTCCGGCGCCTCGGGCCGCAGCCGCAGCCGCCGCTGGGCCCGGGTGAGGTCCCGCTGCAACGGCACCGCGGGCGCCCCCGCCGGCACCTCGCCCAGCACGTCACCGACCACCAGGCGGTCGTGCACCAGCGCCAGTGGCACGTCCGAGCCGTCGCACATCACCGCCCGCACCGCGTCCGTCGTCTCGGTCAGCCCGGGCAGCGGGCGTCCGCGGATCACCGCGAGCGTTTCGGCCAGCCGCGTCGCCTCGATGACGTGCGCCGGGGAGACGATCCTGTCCGCCTCCCGCAGCAGACCGGCCACCTTGGTCAGCCAGCGCTCGACGGGCCGGTCGACCGCGGCGAACAGATGCCCGTACCAGCCGGGTGACTCGATCCCCGCCCCGTACCCAGCCGCCCGGGACAGCCTGCGATGGGTCCAGGGCACCCAGGTCATGTCCACCTTGGTCCTGGGCAGCCCCTTCAGCAGGGCCCGGTCGGCGGCGACGGTGGCCTTGCGACGCAGCGCGGGCACGTGCCACGCCCCGCAGACCACGGCCACGCCCTCGGCGAACTCCCGTCGCACCGCCCGGATCTGGAGCCGCATGTGGGCCTCCCGGACGAGGTCCCGCACGGCACCGCCCTCGCCCTCGCGGTCCTCCCCGCCTTCCTCCCCTTTCTCGGGTTCCTCCCCCTTCTCGGGTTCCTCCCCCTTCTCGGGTTCCTCCCCCTTCTCGCGCAGCGCCGTCATGGCCTCCTCCAGCGCCGTGAACGGTGCGAGCGCGTCCCCCGCTCCCCGGCCCCGGTGCTCGATCACGTCCTCCCACCAGCGCTCGGGGTCGTCGTGCCCGGCGGCCGCGGCGAGGGCGGCGAGCGGGTCGCCCCGGACATCGGCGGGTGCGGTACCGGGGCGGCCGGCCGGGTCCCGGCCGGCCGCGTGGTCGTCCGCGTGGTCGTCCGCATCGACGTCCGCCGCCCGCCATGCCAGCGTGTGCGCGGCCGGGAGGTCGATGAAGCGGGCCGGGACGTCGTGCTCCAGGGCCCAGCGGACGGCCACCCACTCCGGGGAGAACTCGGCCAGCGGCCAGAACGCCGAGCGGCCCGGCTCGTCCACGGCGTGGGCGAGGAGCGCGACCGGCGGCCGCAGGTCCTCGTCGGCGGCCAGCGGGATCAGGGCGTCGGCCTCCGGCGGTCCCTCGATCAGCACGACCCCCGGCCGGGTCGCCTCCAGCGCGGCCCGCACCGCCCGGGCCGACCCCGGCCCGTGGTGGCGTACGCCGAGCAGCACCGGCCGGCCGCCGGGCCCATCGACGCCGCCCGGCCCGTCGGGCCCGCCGCTCCCGGCCCGGTCAGTGCCCGTCACACCGTCCCCCTTGCCTGCGGGTCCAGCTCGAGTCCCCGTCGTCACCCGTGGTGCCGTTCACGCGGTCACCTCCCGGCAAGCCCGGTAGAAGTCCTGCCAGCCCTCGCGCTCGCGCACGACCGTTTCGAGGTACTCCTGCCAGACGACGCGGTCGGTGCCCGGGTCGCGGACGACCGCGCCGAGGACTCCGGCGGCGAGGTCGCCGGGCCGCAGCACCCCGTCGCCGAAGTGTGCGGACAGCGCGAGACCTCCGGTGACGACGGAGATGGCCTCGGCCGTGGAAAGCGTGCCGCTGGGCGACTTGACCTTCGTACGGCCGTCGCTCGTCAGCCCGTCGCGCAGCTCGCGGAAAACGGTGACCACGCGTCGGATCTCGTCGGTGCCGTCGGGTGCCATCGGCAGGTCGAGGGAGCGGCCGATCTGGTCGACGCGGCGCGTGACGATGTCGACCTCGTCCTCGGCGCTCTCCGGCAGCGGAAGTACGACGGTGTTGAAGCGGCGGCGCAGGGCGCTGGACAGGTCGTTGACCCCGCGGTCGCGGTCGTTGGCGGTGGCGATCAGGTTGAAGCCGCGCACCGCCTGCACCTCCTCGCCGAGCTCCGGTATCGGCAGGGTCTTCTCCGACAGGAGCGTGATCAAGGAGTCCTGCACGTCGGCCGGGATGCGGGTCAGCTCCTCCACCCGGACGGTCGCGCCCTCCGTCATCGCCCGCATGACCGGGCTGGGCACGAGGGCGTCCCGGCTGGGGCCGTGGGCGAGGAGCCGCGCGTAGTTCCAGCCGTAGCGGATCGCCTCCTCCGGGGTGCCGGCCGTGCCCTGCACCAGCAGGGTCGAGTCGCCGCTGACGGCCGCGGCGAGGTGCTCGGACACCCAGGTCTTCGCGGTGCCGGGCACGCCGAGCAGGAGCAGGGCGCGGTCGGTGGCGAGCGTGGTGACGGCGACCTCGACGACGCGGCGCGGGCCCACGTACTTCGGGGTGATCACCGTGCCGTCGGGCAGGGTGCCGCCGAGCAGGTAGGTGGCGACGGCCCAGGGCGACAGCTTCCAGCGGGCCGGACGCGGACGGTCGTCCTGTCCGGCCAGCGAGGCCAGTTCGGCCGCGAACGCGTGCTCCGCGTGCGGCCGCAACACCTGTCGCGGCACTTCGGCCCCGGGCGTCCGTTCAACGAATGCAGGCATGGCCGATTCCCCCTCCAGCTAGGCCGGTTCGATCTGCCATCCACGGTGCACCACGCCACTGACAATCGCTCTGACCTGCGGAAATGATCGCGCACATGATCGCGAACAGGGCATTGTCAGTGGGGGGATCTACCTTCGATGGCAGGACTCGGCACGGGGCGCGCCGGGGTGGGGAGTCGGGACGAGGGGGCGATGTGGGGACAGCAGTGCGAGGGCCGGGCGGGGAGGGCGGGCGCGGGCACACGGAGGCGGAGGAGGGGACCGCGGGTCCGTCCGCCTCCACCGCCACGTCCGATCCCGAGGCGGCGCGCCGCCGGGCGGAGCGGCGGGCCGAGCGGGTCACGGCGGGCGCGACGGAGCTGGAGCAGCGGCTCGCCGACCTCCTGCGCACCGGCCTGGCCGGCGCCGAACAGGCGGGATACGGGCTGTGGGAGGAGACGGCGGCCCGCATGGTCGACGCCCAGGCGCCTGGGCTGGCCTCGCGCGTGCGGGAGCTGGGCACCATACCGTCGTCGGGTCAGGGCTGGCCGGTACGGCTGCTTGAGGAGTGCGCTCTGCTCCACCTGCTCGACCGGGGCTGGCTGGGCCGCGGGCGACTGCCGGACGGCCTGGCGGCGACGGTCCGTTCACGCGTCGGTCTCCCCACGTCCGCGGACGGCCCTCCGGTGCGGGACCACTGGCTGGTCCTCGCCCAGTACGACACCGCGGACGCCCGGCTGACGACCCGTCGCGTCTGGCTGTACGGGGCGGAGTCGGACCGCACGGCGCTGCTCCTCTCCTACGGCGCCGCGGGCCGGGCACCCGAGCTGACGCTGCCGGTGGGGACGGCACTGGACGCCGAGATCTCCGCGTATCCGGGCGCGGGGCAACGACGGGCCGCCCTCGGCCGCCGGTTCGCACCGCCCGAACCCGCGCGGAAACGCCCGCCCGGGGTGACGACGTCGCAGGCGGCCGTCCGGTACGGCGAGGCCCTCCGCGACGATCCGTGGCTGGACTCGGTGCCGGTGGTTCTGGAGCGAGTGGTTCCCGTACCGGACGGCACCGGCTGGCAACTGGCGGACGCCGACGGGGACACGGCGTTGCCGCTCGCCGGGGCCGGCGGGAACCGATCGGGGTTGTGGCGGCTGGTCGCGCTGGCGGGCGGTGCGCCCGTCACGGTCTTCGGCGAGTGCGGCCACCGCGGCTTCACGCCGCTGACGGCCTGGCCGGCCGGACCCGGGCCTGCGGTGCCGCTGTGCTGACCCGTCCCAGGCGTTTCGAATCGGAGGCGAACGACATGACCAGGACGCCCGCCCTCACCGACCCGTCCGCACCGGCACCGGCCACCGCCTCGACGCACCCCTCGGCACCCGGGCCGGACACCGGTCCCCGGATCGACGCCGAACCCGGCGCCACCTCCCGGGCAACCGCGGCCACCGGCCCCGACCCGGACCCCGAAACCGGAGCCGAAGCCGAAGCCGAAGCCGGTCCCGGTGTGTGGGAGGAGCTGGTCACCTCGGCGCTGCTGGGTACGGACCGGCGTCCGCCACCGGGTGGCGAGCGCGGGCCCGGTGCCTCGGCCGCGTTGCTGGACGCGGCGGCCGCGGAGACCGTCCGCCGCCGCGCCGGGCTGCGACCGGCCCGCGCGGCCCGGCGTCCCGAGCCCGCGCCCGAGGACCCCCGCCCGCCGCTGCCGGCCGCCGCCGCCCGTCGGCTGACGGCGCTGCTCGCCGACCGCCCCGGCGCGGCGGGCGGTGGCCGCAGAGGCAGCGCGCCCGATCTGATGGAGCTGCTGCCCCAGTGGCTGGCGACGGCGAACGCCCGCGGTTTCGCGGCACCGCCCCAGGCGCTTCCCGCGCTGCTGGACGCGGCCCGGGGCCGTACGGACCTGCGGCCGGCGGCGCTGACGTTCGCGGGGCCCCGAGCCCTGTGGCTGGCCCGGCTGAATCCGGACTGGCGGTTCGCCCTGCGCGCGACGCCCGGCGCAGGGACCGCACTCCCGGGGTCCGATGCGACGGAGCGGGTGCGCGGGCTCTGGGACGAGGGCCTGTTCGCCGAACGGGTCACCCTCCTGGCATCCCTGCGCGCCCGCGACCCGGCCGGCGCCCGCGAACTGCTGGCGTCGACCTGGGCGACCGAGCGGGCCGAGGACCGGCTGATGTTCCTCGACTCGCTGCGGACGGGGCTGGCGGCGGCGGACGAGCCGTTCCTGGAGCAGGCGCTGGCCGACCGCAGCCGCAACGTACGGGCCACGGCTGCGGAGTTGCTGTCCGCGCTGCCGCACTCGGCGCTGGCCGCGCGGATGGCGGCGCGGGCCGCGACGTGCGTGTCCCTCGACCGCACCCTGACCCCGCCGGCGATCGCCGTCGAGGCGCCGCACGAGTGCGACGCGGGCATGGAGCGGGACGGCGTGGTGGCCAAGCCTCCGGCCGGGCGGGGGGAACGGTCGTGGTGGTTCGGCCAGTTGGTGGAGGCGGCCCCGCTGGCCACCTGGCCGACCCGGCTGGCGGGACGCACGGCCGAGGAGATCGTCGCCCTGCCGGTGTCCGACGGCTGGCGGAACGAACTGCACGCCGCCTGGTGCCGCGCGGCCGTACGACAGCGCGACGGCGTGTGGGCGAGGGCGCTGCTCGGCGCGCCCACGGCACCGGAGGCGGGCGGTCCGGGCGCGGTCTCCCTGGCCGAGCGGGCCAAACTGCTCGGCACGCTGAGCGCCGGTGAGCGCGCCGAGTGGGTCGCCGGGTTCATCGCGACGCACGGGCTGTCCGAGGCGTTCCAGCTGCTCGGCATGTGCGGGGTGCCGTGGGCCACGCCGCTCGGCCGGGCGGTGGTCGACGCGCTCAACATCGCCCGGGACGCCGGGAGCTACCCGTGGAGCTTCAGCGGCGTCATGGGCCTGGCCGAACGCTGCCTCGACCCCTCGGAGGCGAACCGGCTCGACGGCCTGCTGGCGATACCGGACGAGCCGGAGGACGCGTCGCCGGGGGCCGGCGGGTACTGGGCGGAGGCGTTCCAGCGGCTCGTCACCACGTTGCGCCTGCGGGCGGCGATGGCCGGGGAACTCGGGGCGGTGTCGTGAGCCCCGCCCCGCCCCGCAACCGAGGCCTACGCTCCCGCGGGCTCGCGCACGTTCGCCCGGACCCAGTCCACGATGGACGCCGTGGTGGCGCCGGGCGTGAAGATCTCCGCGACGCCCTTCTCCTTCAGCGGGGCGATGTCCGCCTCGGGGATGATCCCGCCGCCGAAGACCAGGATGTCCGCCGCGTCCCGCTCCCGGAGCAGCTCGATCACGGCGGCGAAGAGCGTGTTGTGCGCGCCGGAGAGAATGGACAGCCCGATCGCGTCGGCGTCCTCCTGGATCGCGGTGTCGACGATCTGCTCGGGCGTCTGGTGGAGCCCGGTGTAGATCACCTCCATACCGGCGTCGCGCAGGGCCCGCGCGATCACCTTGGCCCCGCGATCGTGGCCGTCGAGCCCCGGCTTGGCCACCACCACGCGGATCGGACCGGCTGCCACACCCATCACTGCCTCCATGAAGCGACTACATCCATCCGTACCGACAAGTACCGCACACTTCACGTCCTCGCGGCGCGGATCCCCGCACCACAGCGTCCGGGGGAAGTGAACGAACGTTATCGCCAGCATCCCGCAACCGGCAGTTTCGCGGTGGATACAGAGGGGGAAATCACACGGTGGGACACGTTCGCCGGGCACCGCTCCAGGGCGCGGCGGCAGCACGCGCACGGGGAGCCGTGAGCCACTGAGACCTCATCAGACCCACCGGTCTCTGATACGCCATGCCGAAACACGGGTAGGCATAACCTCGCAAACAGCACCAGTCACTGGTGTCACGGCGCTCCACGAGGGCACACGAGGGACAGAGGCGTCCCTGCGCGTGCCGACAGGAGGTCGGCCCATGAAGGTCACCACGGCAGCACTGCCCCTTCTCCCGCTCTTCCAGCGTCTCCTTCCCGGGCTCCCGGGACTCCCCGGACTCCCGGGACTCCCCGGTCTGCAAGGGCTCCCCAGCCTTCCAGGACTCCCCGCGGTCCCGGGACTGCCGGAGCTGGCAAGCCTCCCGGGCCGCCTGACCGGCCTCTCCCTGACCCTGCTCAAGGCCAGCGCCCTGGAGGCCGCGATCCTCGCCGGGCACCTCCTCCTCTATCCCTCGGGGATCATCCAGGAGCGTCACCCGGCCCAGTCCCTGCGCCGGACGGGCGCCCAGGACCCGCAGCCGTCGCCGCCGCCCCCGAGGCTCCCGGCCCCGGCCAGCCCCCCGGTCGTCCTGCTGCACGGCTTCATCGACAACCGCTCGGTCTTCCTGCTGCTGCGCCGCAGCCTGGCCCAGCACGGCAGGCACGAGGTCGAGTCGCTGAACTACTCCCCCCTGACCTGCGACATCCGCACCGCCGCCGAGCTGCTCGGACGGCACATCGAGGAGATCTGCGCGCGGACGGGCAGCGAGAGGGTCGACGTCGTCGGGCACAGCCTGGGCGGGCTGATCGCGCGCTACTACGTGCAGCGCCTCGGCGGAGACCTCCGCGTGCGCACACTGGTGACGCTCGGTACGCCACACACCGGCACCAAGGTGGTCCCGCTGGCGAACGCGCACCCGATCGTGCGCCAGATGCGCCCCGGATCGGCCGTGATCGAGGAGCTGACCCGTCCGGCGCCCGGCTGCCGTACCCGGTTCGTCAGCTTCTGGAGCGACCTGGACCGCGTGATGGACCCGCTGGAGACGGCCTGCCTCGACCACCCCGACCTGAGCGTGCAGAACGTACGGGTGAGCGGCATCGGCCACCTCGCCCTGCCCGTGCACCCCGCCGTGGCCACCGGGATTCGACAGGCACTCGACACCGCCGAACCGGAGACAGCCGGGCAAACGGACGCGGAACCGGGCAAACGATCCGGCGGGCTGACCGTCGCCTGAGAACGAAGCAACCCGTTCGGACTCGAACAATTCTCGAACACAAAGCCAAACTCGTGCCCGCCGTCCCCCAAAACACGGCCGATTGCCCGTTTCCTTCGCTCGCGAAACCTGACGAAGATTGTCGTGCCCGTATACCGCCGGGTACAGTCGCCGCACTGCTCTGGCAGCCCCTGTTGTCGAGGCGAAAGAGAAGTTGGTGAACGACCGTCACCCGTCGGGGACAAGGACCACCCCGGCTTCGGCTTCCGACGCCGCTTCGGCGCACTACGCGTCGTACGGCACGGGGGAAGCCCAGTACGGCGACCTCACCACGTACGGCGGCGGCTACGCCTCCACCGGTTTCTCGACCGGCGGTGCCGACAGTTCGGCCTTCGACGCGGACCCCCTCTTCGGCAGCATGCCGGGCCACTACGCGGGGACCCCCGAGGCGACGGGTTCGTACGACGCCACCCAGTGGTCCACCGGCGCTGAGCAGTCCCCGCACTACGACGCGTACGCGGCCCAGCATCACGCCGCTTTCGACACCGGCGCCTACGACACGACGACGTGGGCGGCCGGTTACCAGCCGTCCGGCCCCGTGTCGCCGCAGGCCACGGGCGCCGAGGGGACCGGGCAGTGGGACACCGGCGCCTGGGCCGGTGCGGACCACTCCGCCGCTCCGGCCGACGCGACCCAGCAGTGGGACTGGGGCACGCAGACCTGTGAAACGGGCGCCTTCGAAACCGGCACCTTCGCGACCGGCACCTTCGAATCTGGTGCCTTCGAGACCAGCGCCTTCACGACCGGCACCTTCCACACCGGCGCGTTCGCGGGCGGTCCGGTGGACACCGGCGCCTACGACGCCACGCAGTGGAACCCGGACGCCGCGGTCACCGGCCCGGCCGAGGATCCGGACCGACCGGCCGGGCACCCCGTACCGGACGATTTCACCCCGGACGCCGCGCCCGTGGGCGAGGGCGAGGGTGCCGAACCCTCTCCGTACGGGGACGAGTTGGCCGCCACGGGTGAACTCCCGGCCGTGACCGCCCTGCTGGACGACCAGGAAGAGGTCACCCCGGCCGCGCGGATCCCGGCGGCCCGCACCGGCTCCCGCGCCGGGGCGCGCTCCCGTCGCCGTCAGCCCGCCAAGCGCTCCGCACTGCTGACCATCGCCGTGCCGTCGGCCTGCGTGATGAGCGTCGCCGGCATCGCGGCCGCCTCGGTGGGCAGCCTGACCGGCGACGAGGGCGCGGAGGCCGCGGCGTCCGCGCCGGACCCGGGCAACGCCGAGGCCGCGCCGGTGAAACCGTCCGCCGCCAACAACAAGCTGGACACCCAGCTCACCAGCCTGGCCGCCGGGGCCGACGACTTCGCCGACCGGGCCAGCCGGACGCAGGAGCGCATCGACCTCAAGGCCCAGCAGGACGCCGAGAAGAAGCGGGCGGCCCAGGAAGCGGCCCGCAAGGAACGGCTGCGCCCCAAGTTCGCGCTCCCGGTGGAGCAGCACGGCCTCAGCGCGTACTACGGTCAGGCCGGCATCAACTGGATGTCCGTCCACACCGGCATCGACTTCCCCGTGTCGTACGGGACGAAGGTGATGGCGGCGACCGACGGCACCGTGCGGACGCAGTACAACAGCGCCTACGGCAACATGATGATCGTGACCGCGAAGGACGGCACGGAGACGTGGTACTGCCACCTCTCCAGCTACCAGGTCCCCTCCGGTACGACCGTGAAGGCGGGCGACGCGATCGCGTTCTCCGGCAACTCGGGCAACTCGACCGGCCCGCACCTGCACTTCGAGGTGCGCCCCGCGGGCGGTTCGTCGATCGACCCGCTTCCCTGGCTGCGCAGCCACGGCATCAGCCCGACGTGACGCCGTAACGTCTCAGCAGCCCGAGCCGAACCGGGCCGGGCCCGGGCGCCTCCGCCCAGGCCCGCCGCCCGCACCGTGCCGTCCCGCGCCGCCCCGCTAGAGCTTCTCCACCGGCGCGTACCGCAGCAGCAGCCGCTTCGGCTTGGTGTCCCCGAAGTCGATCGTCGCCTCGGCGTTCGACCCGGTGCCCTTGACTCCGACCACCGTGCCGAGCCCGAACTGGTCGTGCGTGACGCGGTCGCCGACCGACAGCGAGACCGTGGGCTGCTCGGCGCCGGCCGACCTGCCCGTGGCGAAGCCGGACGCACCCGACGCCGAGGACCGGGACCGCGACCGGGACGACGACAGCGAGGCCGCCACGCCCGAGACCGGAGCGGAGGGCGCGGGACCGTTCGCCCCGGTCCGCTTCCATTCCAGGTGCGGGGCCGGGATCTCCTCCAGGAACCGCGAGGGCGGGTTGTACGACGGCTGGCCCCAGGCGCTGCGCAGCGTCGACCGGGTCAGGTAGAGCCGCTCACGGGCGCGGGTGATGCCGACGTAGGCGAGGCGCCGTTCCTCCTCCAGCTCCTTGGCCTGGCCGAGGGCGCGCATGTGCGGGAAGACGCCGTCCTCCATGCCGGTGAGGAAGACGACCGGGAACTCCAGGCCCTTGGCGGTGTGCAGGGTCATCAGGGTGACGACGCCGTCGCCGTCCTCCTCGTCGGGGATCTGGTCGGAGTCGGCGACGAGCGCGACCTTCTCCAGGAAGTCGGCGAGCGTCCCGGTCTCCTCGCCCTCGGCCCGCTCCTGCTCGAACTCCAGGGCGACGGCGGCGAGTTCCTGGAGGTTCTCGATGCGGGTCTCGTCCTGGGGGTCGGTGGAGGCCTGCAACTCGGCGAGGTATCCGGTGCGTTCGAGGATGGCCTCCAGGACGGTCGCCGGTCCGGCGCCGGACTCGACGATCGTACGGAGGTCCTCCATGAGCGTGTTGAACCGCTTGACGGCGTTCGCGGAGCGCGCGGCCATCCCGTACGCCTCGTCGACGCGCTTCAGCGCCTGCGGGAAGCTGATCCTCTCGCGCTGGGAGAGGGCGTCGATCATCGCCTCAGCCCTGTCGCCGATGCCGCGCTTGGGGACGTTGAGGATGCGGCGCAGCGGCACCGAGTCCTCCGGGTTGGCCAGCACCCGCAGGTAGGCCAGGACGTCCCGGACCTCCTTGCGTTCGTAGAAGCGGACGCCGCCGACGACCTTGTAGGGCAGGCCGGTGCGGATGAAGACCTCTTCGAAGACACGGGACTGGGCGTTGGTCCGGTAGAAGACCGCGACGTCGCCGGCCTTGGCCTCGCCCGCGTCGGTGAGGCGGTCTATCTCGTCGGCGACGAACTGCGCCTCGTCGTGCTCGGTGTCGGCGACGTACCCGGTGATCTGCGCGCCGCTGCCCTGGTTGGTCCACAGGTTCTTGGGGCGGCGGGACTCGTTGCGCTCGATGACCGCGTTGGCGGCGCTGAGGATGGTCTGCGTGGAGCGGTAGTTCTGCTCCAGCAGGATCGTCGTCGCGTCCGGGTAGTCCTCCTCGAACTGGAGGATGTTGCGGATGGTGGCGCCGCGGAAGGCATAGATCGACTGGTCGGCGTCGCCCACCACGCACAGCTCGGCGGGCGGCACCTCGGCCTCGGGCGGCACGTCGACGGGGTGCTCCGAGGGGACGCCGACCAGCTCCCGCACCAGCGCGTACTGCGCGTGGTTGGTGTCCTGGTACTCGTCGACCAGGACGTGCCGGAAGCGGCGGCGGTAGTGCTCGGCGACGTCCGGGAAGGCGCGCAGCAGATTGACCGTCGTCATGATCAGGTCGTCGAAGTCGAGGGCGTTCGCCTCGCGCAGCCGCGACTGGTACATGGCGTAGGCCTGGGCGAGGGTCTTCTCGAAACCGTCGGCGGCCTGCCCGGCGAAGTCCTCCTCGTCGATCAGCTCGTTCTTCAGGTTCGAGATCTTGGCGCTGAAGGACTTCGGCGGGAACTTCTTCGGGTCCAGGTCCAGGTCGCGGCAGACCAGCGCCATGAGCCGCTTGGAGTCGGCGGCGTCGTAGATCGAGAACGACGAGGTGAAGCCGAGCTTCTTCGACTCGCGGCGCAGGATGCGGACGCACGCGCTGTGGAAGGTCATCACCCACATCGCGTTGGCGCGCGGGCCGACGAGCTGCTCGACGCGCTCCTTCATCTCGCCCGCGGCCTTGTTGGTGAAGGTGATCGCGAGGATCTGGCCCGGGTGGACGCTCCGCTCGGCCAGGAGGTGGGCGATGCGGTGCGTCAGCACGCGGGTCTTGCCGGAGCCCGCACCGGCCACGATGAGCAGCGGGGAGCCGGAGTGGACGACGGCGGCCCTCTGGTTCTCGTTCAGCCCCTCCAGGAGGGCCGCGGCGTCCAGGGCGGGGCGCGGGGCGCCGTCCCGGTAGTGGGTGTCCCGCTCCGGAGGCGCGTCGAACTTCCCGCCGAACAGATCGTGCGGAACCGGCTCCGGTCCGTGCTCGTCCTCGGGCGGCGGCGGGGGTTCCTCCTCGTGACCCCGGGGGGTCTGGAGGCTCGCCAGGAAGCTGTCGTCAAAGAGGCTGCTCATCGCTCTCCGAGTCTAGGGCGCCCCACCGACAACCCGGTGCCACCCCGGAAAATGCCCACCGCCCCCCGGCACGGACACGCCCTGCGACCAGCGGAACCACGAAGAGTGACGCTCGTGACCGACCCGGGGGCGCCCGAACGAAAGGTCACGAAAATGTATCGGGCATATCACCCACCAACCTTCACAGCCGCCACACGAGTTGGCTACGGTGCGGGGCAGGCCGCTCGACCCCCTCCGGCGAACCTCGCCGGTCCGCGCGGCCTCCGCCGAGTCCGGCCTGCCCGCACGGCACCGGAGCCGGGGACCCACCGAGACCTTGGGGTGAATCGGCCGCACCGCCCTCCACGCGAGGACGGTCCGCCGTAGGGCAACCCTTCCGAACCACCGCCCGAACCCGACAGCTAACCCGGTAGGCGGAGCACTGGAAGGAGTCGCCTCCTTGGCGTCGCACCGCAAGTCGCGCCCCACCGGTCCCCGCGTCGCGGGCATACGGACCCCGGCTCTCGCCACCGCGGCCCTCACCTCCGTCGCCCTGCTGTCCCAGACGGCCCAGGCCACGCCGTCGGACGACCGGCCGACCCTGGAGGAGGTCGAGAAGAAGGTCGACGACCTCTACCGCCAGGCCGGGTCGGCGACCGAGAAGTACAACGCGGCCAAGGAGAAGACCTCCAAGCAGCGCAAGAAGGTCGACGGTCTCCTCGACGACGTCGCCCGGCGCACCCAGAAACTCAACGACGCGCGCGAGGAGCTGGGTTCCTTCGCCTCCGCCCAGTACCGCACGGGCGCCTCGGTCCCGGAGACCGCGACGCTGCTACTCGCGGACTCGCCGCAGGACTACTTCGACCAGAACCAGCTGATGAACCGGCTCACCGGCCGGCAGAAGACCGCCGTCGACGACTACGTCACCCAGCAGTCCGAGACGATGGAGAAGCGCCGGGAGGCCACCGAGAGCCTCGAAACGCTCACCGACTCGCAGACCGACCTCAAGACGGCCAAGTCGACCGTCCAGAAGAAGCTGGCCACCGCGCGGGAGCTGCTCTCGGAGCTGACCGCCGAGGAGAAGGCCCGGCTGGCGGCGATCGAGAAGAAGAAGCAGCAGGAGGCCGCCCGCAAGGCCGCCGAGCTGGCGAAGCAGCAGGCGGCGCAGGAGGAGGCGGAGCGCGAGCGGCGGGAGGAGGCCGCCCGGCAGCAGGAGAGCGGCTCCGGGTCCTCGGGGACCTCCGACGGCACCGGTTCGTCGGACTCCTCGGGCTCGTCGACGCCCGACACCTCGACCGGCACCAAGGCCGACAAGGCGATCGCCTTCGCCCGCGCCCAGATCGGCAAGCCGTACGTCTGGGGCGCCACCGGCCCCGACTCCTACGACTGCTCGGGCCTCACCCAGGCCGCCTGGAAGGCCGCCGGCGTGACGCTGCCGCGCGTCACCTACGACCAGGTCAACGCCGGCACGACCGTCTCCGTCTCCCAGGCGCAACCCGGTGACCTGGTCTTCTTCTACGACGACATCAGCCACGTCGGCCTGTACATCGGCGACGGCATGATGATCCACGCCCCGAAGCCGGGCGCGTACGTCCGCGAGGAGTCGATCTTCTACGACGGCGAGTCCTCGATCTACAGCGTGGTGCGCCCGGCCTGATCGGCGAGGTACTTAGCATCGGGCGCATGTCATCGGCCACCCATCCCTCCGCGCTGCGCACCTGGTGGGCGCAGCGTCCACCGGCGGCCGGGGCCGCGGTGATGGCGACCGGCATCGTGTCGGTCGCCCTCCATCTGACGGGCCGCGAGGTCCTGTCGCGGATCGCCCTCGCCCTGGCCTGCGCCGCCTGGCTGATACTGGCGGCGAACTTCGTCTACCTGCTGCTGGCCGACCACGCCCAGTGGGTGAAGCGGGCCGGGACGCCGGGGGCGCTCACCGCGGTCGCCGCGACGACCGTGCTCGGCACCCGTTTCTCCCTGCTCGGCTGGACGCTCCTGGCGGCGGTGCTGCTGGCGCTGGCGGCCCTGCTGTGGCCGTGGCTGCTGTACCTGGTCGTACAGCACTGGGGGCGGAGGATGCCCGGGGCGGTGTTCCTGGGCTGCGTGGCCACGGAGGGGCTCACCGTGCTCGCCGCCACGCTGGCCGCGGCCACCTCGACGCCGTGGCTGGCGCACGCGGCGCTGGTGCCGTTCTGGCTGGGCATCGTGCTCTACCTGATCGCGCTGTTCCGCTTCGACCTGCGGCAGGTGGCCCGGGGTTCCGGGGACCACTGGGTGGCGGGCGGCGCGCTCGCCATCTCGGCGCTCGCCGGTGCCAAGCTGCTCGCGGCGGCCGGGACCGGCATGTACCTGTGGAACGCCGACGACCAGGCCGTCCTGCACGACGTGACCGTCTTCCTGCTCACGCTCGACCTCGCCTGGTACGCCGTGCTCCTGGCCGCCGAGATCGCCTGGCCCCGCCTGCGCTACGACGTGCGTCGCTGGTCGACCGTCTTCCCGCTCGGCATGACGGCGGCGGCGACCCTGTCGGTGTCCGCCGTCGTCGACGTCCCCTGGCTGGACGCGCCCGGCCGGGCGCTGCTGTGGATCGCGGTGGCCGGGTGGCTGGCGGTCGCGGCGGGAGCGGTCCTGCAGGCCCGCTCCGGGCTGCGGTCCGCGGCGGCGGGCTCCGGGGCTGCGGTCAGGTCCACAGCACCGCGATGAAGACGTTCACCAGGGTCAGCCCGCCCACCAGGCCGAACAGCGGCTTCTCCACCTTCTCCTCGTCGCGCTTCACGTAGACCAGGCCGAGGATCACGATCAGTACGGCGAGCTTCACGCCCATCTTGACGTTGTCCACGGAGTAGTCCTGGGCCTGGTTGAGGCCGATCAGGACGGCACCGGTGACCAGCATCGTCAGCGCGCCGTGCAGCATCGCGGGGGTGAACCGGGCCGCGCCCTGGCCCATCGCCTTCATCTGGGTGAGGAAGCCGCCGAGGAGCGCGGCGATGCCGATGATGTGCAGGCCGACGAAGATGTGGATGAGTACGTCCATGAGGCCGGAGCCTAGTGAGCGCCCGGACGCGTCCGGACACCGGCCCGCCCCGCCCACCCCGGCGCCCCATAACAGCTCACGCCCCCACCCGCCCGCCGGTCCGGCATACCGGTCATCACCCTGCGTGAAGACGCCGGGCCTCGGAGGGCGTGACGATCACATGCGGTCGCCGCGTGATCCCCTGTCGCCACTTCCGTGCATCCCGTCACCGGACCGTTACCGACGCGCCTAGCGTCCTGGCCCAGGCAGCCGGAACGGACCGGAGCCGACCCGGCGCCGGCCGGAGTCGAGTCGTACGGAAGGACGTGGATCGCAGGTGGGAACGCACCGCAGGCCGCGACAGCGCGCGAAGGGCGGCGGCAGAGCCCGTACGGCGGCCACGATCACCCTCGCGGGGGCGGCCACCGCGACGGGCCTGGGCGGGACGACGGTGCAGGCCGCTCCGCAGCCGACGGCGGCGCAGGTCAGGGCCAAGGTGGACAAGCTCTACCAGGAGGCCGAGGTGGCCACGGAGAAGTACAACGGCGCGAAGGAGAAGGCGGACGCCGCCGAACAGCGCCTGGAGGACCTGCGCGACGAGGCCGCCCGCAAGGAGGACCGGCTGAACTCGGCCCGGGAGGCGCTGGGTTCGGTCGCGGCGGCGCAGTACCGCAGCGGCGGCCTCGACCCGGCGCTGCAACTGGCGCTCTCCTCCGACCCGGACCGGTACCTCGACGGCGCCGCGTTCGCCGAGCGCGCGGGCAGCCGGCAGCGGGCCGAGGTGGGCCGCGTACGCAAGGAGCTCCGCGGCATCGAGCAACTGCGCGGCGCCGCCCGCGTCGAGGTGGCCTCGCTGAAGTCGCGCCGGGCCGAGCTGAAACGTCACCGCGAGACCGTCACCGGCAAGCTGGAGGCCGCCCGGCGCCTGCTGTCCCGGCTGACGGCGGAGGAACGCGCCCGCGTCGGCGAGGGAACGGGGGATCGCGCCTCCCGCGCCTCTTCGTCCGGTCCCCGGGAGGGCCTGTCCCCCTCGTCCCAGGCCCCCAACTCCCGTGCCGCCGCGGCCGTCGCCTACGCCTACCAGAAGCTCGGCAGCCCCTACGTGTGGGGCGCGACCGGCCCGAACGCCTTCGACTGCTCGGGCCTCACCCAGGCCGCCTACCGCGCCGCCGGAGTCTCCCTCCCCCGCACGACCTACGCCCAGATCGACGCGGGCCGCCGCGTCTCCCGGTCCGAACTCCTCCCGGGCGACCTGGTCTTCTTCTACTCCGGCATCAGTCACGTCGGCATCTACGTCGGCAACGGCCGGATGATCCACGCCCCGAACCCGTCGGCCCCGGTCCGCGTCGCCCCGGTCGACGAGATGCCGTTCGCGGGGGCTACGCGGGTGGTGTGACGCTCGTGACGACGCCGGGTAGAACCCCCAACCACCCATTCCTCACAAACGCCGCTCGAATCCCGAGCCCCGCCCCTCGAAGCTCAAGCGCCGGAACGGGCGTACGCGACGAACGCCGTCCAGGCGCCTCCGGCGACGGAGAAGCGCGGGCTCCGAATGCCGAGCTTCGAGTCCCGGACGTGGACGGTGTGGGGGCAGGGGGCGACTTCGACGCAGTTGCCACCCTGATCGTCACTGTGGCTGGACTTGCGCCAGTCGAGGGCGACTTCAAGGCACGCACCGCCCTGATCATCGCTGTAGCTGGACTTGAACCACGCCAGGCCGTCGCTCACAACTCCTCCGCCACCCTTCTGATGAACTCAGCCGACTCCTCAATACTGAGGGCATGCATGCGGATCATGGCATGCCTCTGGTTCAACGCACTCACCTTGTCCGGACTGGCGTGCAACACACTGACCTCCGGCCCCTCGGTGTAGGCCAACATGTCGTGATCAGGCGTTTCCAGCAAGACGATGGATCCAGCAAGGGCGGTACCAGTGCACCGACCTGTCGGGAGCACTTGCACCGATACATTGCGACTTCGGCCAACCACCAGTAGGTGCTCAAGCTGAGCCTTCATGACCTCGCTGCCACCGACTCCCGTCCGCAGCGCGGCCTCGTAGACCAGGAACCCATAGAGCACGCTTGCTCGTCGAGCCAACGCTTCTTGTCTCCGGAGCCTGGCTTCTACACGTTCGTTGAGCGTCTCGTCGTCAAGGGGAGGCGAGCTGCCGCTGATCAGGGATCGCGCGTACGCCTCCGTCTGCAAGAGCCCTGGGACGAGTAGCGGCTCGTACCACGAAACGGCGATGGCCTCCGCCTCGATGGCCATGAACTCATGTGACCTCGCCGGAAACGGCTCCGGCTTCAGGTACTCCTGCGCCGCAACGAGCTTCCCGCCCGCCCCGCACACCTGATCCGCGATCTGTAAGAACCGCAACGTGGGTCGACGACGGCCGTTCTCCATCGACTTGACGTACTCGTAGTCGTACCCGGCCTCTTTGGCCAGCGCGTCCCGGCCGACGCCGGCCTCCGCGCGCCACATCTTGATCTGGCTGCCGCAGTAACGCCACGCGATCGGTGGCTGGGAGTTCGCCTCGGTCGCCATGCACACCCCCGCAGGTCCACGCAGGGTACAACCACCCGCTGTACCCATGCCGTTACTCGTGAGGCTACGCGCGAGCCGCGACGGTGATCCCGCCAACCACGGAAACGTCAGCACAAGGGATGAGCCACACATGCAGAGCAGCCCGCGCCTTCCGCTGCCCACGACCGCCCCCAGGGACACCGAGTGGCGCCTCCCCCGTCACGCCCGCAGCGTAGGCCGGGCCCGGGCCCTCTTCCGCGAACAGGCGGCCTCCTGGGAGCTGCCGCAGGACGTGACGTACACGGCGGAACTCCTCCTGAGCGAACTGATGACCAACGCGTACCGCCACGCGAAGGTCCCGTCCGGCCGCGAGATCTGGGCCCGCTGCCTCCTCGCCGGCGACCGCCTCCGCATCACCGTCACGGACGCGGACGCCACCCTCCCGAAACCGGCACCGGCCTGCTCGGACGACGAGTCGGGCCGAGGCCTCGCGCTGGTGGCGACGCTGGCGGACGACTGGGGCGTGGAGAGGAGGGAATGCGGCATCGGCAAGGAGGTGTGGTTCGAGGTGCGCCTCACGTCATAGCTCGGCGGGCGGAACCCGGCGGGCAGGGACTTCGAAGACGACTTCGCGTCCGTCCTCCTCGTCCCACTGCTCTCCGACCTCGACGAAACCGAAGCCCGAGATCGTGGCCAGAGATGCCACGTTGTCGGGGCTGATGGTCGCCCGCACGGTCGTGACCGCCGGTTCGGTCGCTGCCCGGCGGAGTAGTTCGATCAGTGTGGAGCGGGCGTATCCCTGCCGACGGAAGTCGGGATCGACGGAGTAGCCGATCTCGACCATGCCGACCTCATCCGGTGGTCCGTGGAACCCGGTATGGCCGACGACGAGCCCCTGGTCGCCGACGACCGCTTGCCGGACCATCCACCGCGCCCGGCCGGGATCGGCGGCCATCTGGTCCAGCCGGAACCGCCACAGCCATCGCGCCCGGTCCGTCACGAAGTACTCGGTCAGTGCAACCCCGGCCACCCTGCCGGCTGCGGACAGGTCGCCGTCGAGCAGGGCGGACATCGCCCCGCCCGACAGCTCGACAAAACGCACGCACTTCGGGCTCCGCGTCAACGGTCCCTGGTAATCGGCTTCATCTGTCACCCGCGGATGCTCGCCGACCCACCCAAAGGGCGTCCATCACATTTTCTCCCGGTCACACCAGCCGGCGTGCCGTCGCCCAGCGGGTCAGCTCGTGGCGGTTGGAGAGCTGGAGTTTGCGGAGGACCGCGGAGACGTGGGACTCGACGGTCTTGACCGAGATGTAGAGCTGCTTGGCGATCTCCTTGTACGCGTAGCCGCGGGCGATCAGGCGCAGCACCTCGCGCTCGCGCTGGGTGAGGCGGTCGAGGTCCTCGTCGACCGGTGGGGCGTCGGTGGAGGCGAAGGCGTCGAGGACGAAGCCGGCCAGGCGCGGGGAGAAGACGGCGTCGCCCTCCTGGACGCGGAAGACGGAGTTGACCAGGTCGGTGCCGGTGATGGTCTTGGTGACGTAGCCGCGGGCGCCGCCGCGGATCACGCCGATCACGTCCTCCGCCGCGTCCGAGACGGACAGGGCGAGGAAGCGGACGGGCCGCTCGGCGTCGCTCATCAGGGGCGCGCAGCGGCGCAGCACCTCGACTCCGCCGCCGCCGGGGAGGTGGACGTCGAGGAGCACGACCTCGGGGCGGGTCGCGGTGATGACGGTGACGGCCTGGTCGACGTCGGCGGCCTCGCCGACGACCTCGACGCCGGTCTCGGCGGTCTGGCCGATCTCGGCCTGGACGCCGGTGCGGAACATGCGGTGGTCGTCGACGAGCACCACCCGTACGCGGCGCTCCCCCGCGCCGTCACCGGCCGGCTGCGCGGGCTGGGCCGCCTCGCCCGCCCCCGCCGTTCCCGCCGTTCCGTTCGCCTCGGTCGGGTCGCTCATGACGTCTTCTCCGCCCTCTCCATTTCCAGTTCGACCTCCGTGCCGCCGTCCGGCACCGCGCGCAGCCGCGCCGTGCCGCCGTTGCGCTCCATGCGGCCGATGATCGATTCTCTGACGCCCATGCGGTCGGCGGGTATCGAGTCGAGGTCGAAGCCGGGGCCGCGGTCCCGGACGGACACGAAGACCGTCCTGCCCTCGACTTCGGCGTAGACCTGTACGGCGCCGCCCTCGCCACCGTACTTGGCCGCGTTCACCATCGCTTCGCGCGCGGCCTGCATCTGTGCGCTGATCCGCTCGTCGAGCGGGCAGTCGCCGACGACGACCACCTCAAGGGGAACGCCGTGCTTGTCCTCGACCTCCGCGGCGTTGCGCTTGACGGCCTCGGCGAGGGTGGTGGGCTCGTCGTCCTCGTCCTTTCCGTTGCCCTCGGGTTTGTAGAGCCAGGTGCGCAGGTCGCGCTCCTGGGCCCGGGCCAGGCGGCGCACCTCGCCCGCGTTCTCCGCGTTGCGCTGGATCAGGGTCAGGGTGTGCAGCACCGAGTCGTGGACGTGGGCGGCCACCTCGGCGCGCTCCTGCGCGCGGATGCGCATCAGCCGCTCCTCGGAGAGGTCCTGCGTCATCCGCACCAGGTAGGGACCGGCGAGGAGGGTAATGCCGACGAGGACGGCCAGGGCCGCCTGGAGGACGGAGCCGAGGTGGGCGGCGGATCCCTGGAGGACGAAGATGCCGGTGACACCGGCCGTCACCAGCAGGACGCCCCCCACCGACCGCAGCAGGGTGACCGTGCGCCGATGGCGTCCCACCTCGGCCCAGCGGGCCCGGCGCGCGTTGTCCGCCTGGCGCCAGACGAGGGCGACGCCGGCGCCGACGAGCACGGTGGGCCAGAGATAGGCCTTGGCGCCGCCGCCCAGGTCGACGTTGCCCACGAAGACCAGCGCGACGACGACCATGAGAAGCAGGGCGACTATCTGGCCCTTGTCCGGTTTGCGCGTGACGAGTCTGCGGCGGCCGTCGGGGCCCGTCTCGGAGGTGACGAGGGACGGCGGCTTCTGCGCCTCCACTCCCCCGACGCCCAGCGGCACGAAGAACCAGAAGGCCGCGTACAGCAGCGCGCCCAGGCCGTCGGCCATGAACAGGCCGACGAAGGCGAACCGGACCCAGATGACGGGCAGCCCGAGATGTCCGGCGAGCCCCCGCGCCACCCCGCCGAGCCAGCGTCCGTCGCTGCTTCGGTAGAGCTTGCGCGGCGGCCGCGGTTCGACGACGGGTGCTGCTGCGGCTTCCGGCATGACACCGATGGTCACACGGGTACGGGAGGGGGAGCATCAGGGTCGTTCCCCCAATCACCCCTGATCTTCGGACCGCGGGAGGCCCTGGGGGCCTCGAACACTCCCCCGGCCCGGAGTCAGGGCCGATATCAGGGTCCGACCAGGGTCGAACCGGCTGCCGTCACGGCGCCGCGCCCGTCACCATGGACTCATGACCGATCACGAGCACGCCGCGACGGGTCCGGGACCCGGCTCCGGCCCGCGCCCCCCGCAGGGCGCCGGGCCGCAGGATGCCGCGCCCGCCGCGGATGCCGGTGCGGCCGGCCCGGACGCCGCCGGTGGCACGGACGCCCCCGGGCCGCCGCACCGGTTCCGGCGCGACCGGCGGCACAAGGCGCTGGCCGGGGTGTGCGCCGGCCTCGGGCGGCAGTGCGACCTGGACCCGGTGATCTTCCGGATCACGCTCGCGGTCCTCTCCGCGACCGGCGGCATCGGCCTGATCTTCTACGGCTTCGCCTGGCTCTTCGTCCCCTACGAGGACGAGGAGGAGAACGAGGTGCGCAAGCTGCTGACCGGCCGGGTGGACGGCCACGCGCTGGCGGCGGTGCTCTTCGCCCTGGTCGGCTGCGGCGTCTTCCTCACCATGCTGCGCAACGGCGGGGTGCTGACCTTCGCCGTCGTCCTCTCCCTGCTCCTCGCGGGCGCCGGGTACTGGTCGCGGCACCGCAGAGCCCCCGAACCGGACCCGCTGTCGGCGCAGGCCGTCGCGGACGCCCCGCCGGAGGCGAAGGCACCGCCGATCATGTACACCTGGCCCTCCTGGTGGCGCGACCCCATCGTCAAGGACGGCACCCACGACGGCGGCACGGGCTACATGTGGGGTCCGCCGGACTCCGCGGAGCGCGACATCGCGGCGGCCGTCAACATCGGCCGCGGCATCCCGGGGCGCCGCGACCGCGCCACCGCGGGCGACCGGCACTCCCGGTCCCCGCAGACCCGCGGCATCGGCGGCTGGGTGTTCCTGCTGGCCCTGCTCGCCGGTTTCCTCGGGACCAGGCTGACCTGGGACGACCACCCGCTCGGCGCGAGTCTGCAGACCGGCCTGGCGTGCGCGCTGGCCGTCTTCGGCCTCGGGATCGCCGTCAGTGCCTTCCTCGGTCGCACGGGAGCCGGTTCGATCTTCCTGGCCGTCATCACGGCGGGCCTGCTGGCCGGGTCGGCCGCCGTCCCGGAGAACGTCGGCACCGAATGGGTCCGGACCACCTGGAAGCCCGTGGTGGCGGCCGACGTCCGCGACCAGTACGACCTCGGCACGGGCAGCGGCACCCTCGACCTGTCCCGCCTCGACCTGGCCGAGGGGCAGACGGTGACCACCCGGGCCGACGTGGGCATGGGCCGAATACGGGTCGTCGTGCCGCCGGACGTGACCGTGCGGCTGTACGTCGAGGTGGGTGTGGGCGACATCCAACTGCCCGGCGACGACAAGAAGGACGTGGACGTGGCACCGGGCAAGCACAAGGAGATCACCCTGCCCCCCACCGAGGGCGGCAAGAACTCCGGCACCCTCGACCTCGACCTCCAGGTCGGCGTCGGCCAGGCGGAGGTGTCCCGTGCTGCGTCATAGGTTCCAGCCCGGACGTCTGGTGGCCGGTGTCTTCCTGATGCTGGCCGGCGTCATCTACGCCGGTGACGCGGGCGGCCTCTGGGAGACGCCGTGGTTCGTGGTGATCCCCATCGTCAATGGCGGGCTCTGCCTGGCGGGCGTGGTCGGGATGGTGGCCCGCTCCGCGCACCGGCGCCGCACGGAACTCCACGCGACGCCACCGGACAGGCCCTAGCGGTACCCGCCCGTTCGCCGCCTGCGCCGGGAACGCAGTACGGCGTCCAGGGACAGCAGTGGGGCGCCCGCGAGGACGAGGGGGAGCCAGGCCATCAGATAGGCGAGGTCGTTGCCGTAGTAGTAGGGATCGGAGGCCCAGCTGACGGTCAGCCACAGGCTGAGCGAGATCAGCGCACCGCCCAGTGCCGCCAGGCGCGTGAGCAGCCCGAGCAGGGTGCCGATGCCGACGGCCAGCTCGCCCAGGGCGATCGCGTAGCCGAAACCGGGCGGGTTCTTCAGCGCGAGGTCGACCAGGGCGGGGACGGCCGAGGAGTCGCGGACGGTACGCATCATGTCGCCGATGGAACCGGCGCCGGAGTCCTTCATGAAGGCGCTGTCGGTGAGCTTGTCCAGACCGGCGTAGACGAAGGTGACGCCGAGGAAGATCCGCAGGGGCAGGAGGGCGTACCGGGCGGCGTGGTCCCGCCAGTCGCCCCCGCTCCCGGGTGAGATGTCGACATCCGTCCGCATACCGTGCGTCATCACTGCCAGCCGCCTCTCGCCGCGCGTGCCCAGACCCCCCACCAGACCATACGTACGGCACGCGGGCCGCGCTCAACCCTCGGGCAACGGTTTCCTGCCGTCCGGTCTCGACGTCAGTCCGTCACATCGATCGCGTACCGGTTGGTCTCCACGCCCGCGCCCGTGACCACCTGGACGTCCACCCGGCCCGGTTCCACGTCCGCCGGGACGGGGACCGTCAGCAGGTCGTCCGCGGGGTTGCTGAAGCCGCCCGTCACCGGCACCAGGGGGACGTGGACGTTGACCGCGCCGATGCGGACGACCATGCGGGACAGCCGGTCCGCCCGCTGGGCACCCGGCGGCACGAAGCCCGCCCCGCGGATCTCGATGTCGTCGCCCGTGCGGATCGGCGCGTCCAGGTCACCGGCCTCGCGCGCCCGGACCACGGAGAGGATCACCGGCCGGCCGCCCTCGGCGTACTTCCCGGCCACGTAGGTCGCCGCCGACACCAGCACCACCACCGCGAGACCCCAGGGCAGGTCCGGCAGCTGCTCCGGGCGCCGGGCCAGCCGTACCGCCGCGAACACCAGGGCCACGGTGCTGATCACGACGTACTGGATGTCGGCGAAGGTCCCCCGGCCCGCGTCGTCCGTCAGCAGGTCGGAGGCGCGCGGCCGGTCGGCCCGTACCTTCTGCAGCCGCTGTCCCAGCACCCGGAGGCCGACCACCCGCCGTACCAGGACCGCGATCCCGCAGACCACCGCGAGCACGGTCACCGCGCCGGTGCCGCGGCCGAGTTCGAGACCGGAGATCAGCGCGTCCCGCCGGTCGTGCCCCGAGGCGACGGCCAGTTGCCCGGCGAGCACCAGTACGGCGTAGGCCACGAAGAGGACCCAGGCGGCCGCCACGGCACGGGAGGTGGACAGGCGGTTGTCCTCGCCGATGACCGGGGCCAGCGCGCCGCCCCGGGCCCGGTGGAACCAGGACGCCGCCGTCAGCGCGCCGGCCACCACCAGCGCCGCCGCGAGTCCGGCGGTGCGCGCGGCGGACCAGCCGGTGCCGACCGCGGTGAGCGACTGCCCGAGCAGCAGCAGGACGACCACCGCCCACACGACGGCCGCCGTACGCCGGCCCAGCGCCGCGAGCCATGCGTCGCCCTCGGCACGGCCGCGTTCGGCGACGGCCTCCGCGGACTGGGTCAGTTCCTCCGAGACCCACTGGCGGGAGGCGGAGGCCGAGTGGGCCACCGCGGCGGGCAGCCCCTGACCGGCCGCGAACTCGTCCCGCCGCAGCAGGAAGGCGGCGACGGCCCGGCGGTGTCCCTCGCGGGCGCCGTGCGGGCAGTCCCCGCAGGTGCAGCCACCGCCGTGCGCCGCCTCGTACGCGTCCCTGTCCGAGCCGCTCCCGCGTCTCGCCTCCTGCACCGCCACGCCCGACGCCCGCCTTCCCGCACCCGGTAAGTCCCTTGGAACGAAAGCGAATTGTGCCGTATCCCGGCCCGCGCCCGCGCGCTGCCCCGCCCAACGTCTGTTCAGCGCGGGTGACGCACGGATCGCCGTGTTGACGCGACCCCGCGCCGCCCGCGCCGCCTCACACCTCCCCGCCCCACCCCGCCCCGGACGCGGTCAGTCGAACAGGTCCGGTTCGCGGCGGGTGACCTCCTGCCACAAGGGCTGGTAGTTGATCCACGCCACCAGGTCGCCGCCGAGCTGTTCCCGGGTCGCCACGGCCTGCCGGTGGCCGATCGGCACCGGCCGCCCCGCCGCCTTCGCCAGCAGCTGCACCTGGCAGGACCGCTCCAGCGACAGGAACCACCAGGCCGCCGCGTCCACGGAGTCGCCGACCGTCAGCAGCCCGTGGTTGCGCAGCACGAGCGCCTTGCCGGAGCCGAGCACCCGTGCGATGCGCCGCCCCTCCTCGGCGTCGACGGCGACGCCCGAGTAGGAGTCGTACAGGGCGTGGTCCTCGTAGAAGGCGCAGCTCTCCTGGGTGATCGGTTCGAGCGGCTCGCCCAGGGCCGACAGCGCGCGCCCGTGCACCGAGTGGCAGTGGGCGACCGCGACCACGTCCGGCCGGGCGGCGTGGACCTGGGAGTGCACCGTGAAGGCGGCCTGGTTGACGTGGTGACCGCCCTCCACCACCTGCCCCCCGGAGTTGACCAGCACCAGATCGCTCACCGTGATGTGTGCGAACGGCACACCGAACGGGTTGACCCAGAAGCAGTCGGTGTACTCGGGGTCGCGGGCCGTGATGTGACCGGAGACCCCGTCCTCGAACCCGTACCGCCCGAAGAGGCGCAGCGCGCACGCGAGCCGCTCCTTGCGGTGCCGGCGTTCGTCCTCGACCGAGTCGTGCCTGGGCGGCATCGCGAACCGCAGCCGGTCGGTGGGCAGCGGCGGGGGCTCGGTGGCCCCGGGCGTCCCGTGCATGTGATCTCTGTCCTTCGGCGCCGGATGTGCCCTACGTGCCGGAAGTTACCGGCGGTGCGGCCGGGAGGACAGGTTCGGGGGCCAATACGCGACAGAGGATGTCGGTTTTGGCGTTCACACTCGGTATATGACTTCAGGCACCCCTGTGAACTGGGCCGGTTTCGCCGCCGCCGAACCCGTACTGGCCGACACCGTCGAGGCGCGCTTCGGCGCGTATACGCACCACGTCCTCGCCACCCTCCGCAAGGACGGTTCGCCCCGCACCACCGGCCTGGAGGTGCGGTTCCTCACCGGCGAGCTGTGGCTCGGCATGATGCCGGACTCGCTGAAGGCGCTCGACCTGCGCCGCGATCCGCGCTTCGCGCTGCAGGCGAACCCGGGGGACGGCACCGGCATGGGCGGCGGGGACGTGCGGATCGCCGGCCGGGCGATCGAGGTCGAGGACCCGGAGACCAGGGCCGGATACGTCGAAGAGGTGGAACCGCCGGAGCCGTTCCACCTCTTCCGCACCGAGCTGACGGAGGTCGTGCGGACCTTCGTCGAGGACGACAAGTACCTCGTCGTCGAGATCTGGCAGCCCGGTCAGCCCGTGCGCACCGTCAGGCGCGCCTAGGGAGCGCCCTCCGGGGCTCTGGGGTCACTCCCACTCGATCGTCCCCGGCGGCTTCGAGGTCACGTCGAGGACGACGCGGTTGACGTCCGTGACCTCGTTGGTGATCCGGGTCGAGATCTTGGAGAGCACGTCGTACGGCAGCCGGGACCAGTCGGCCGTCATGGCGTCCTCGGACGAGACCGGCCGCAGGACGATCGGGTGGCCGTAGGTGCGGCCGTCGCCCTGGACGCCGACGGAGCGGACGTCCGCGAGCAGCACCACCGGGCACTGCCAGATGTCGCGGTCGAGGCCGGCCGCGGTCAGCTCCTCGCGGGCGATGGCGTCGGCCTCGCGCAGCAGGTCGAGCCGCTCCTTGGTGACCTCGCCGACGATCCGGATGCCGAGGCCCGGGCCCGGGAACGGCTGGCGCTGGACGATCTCGTCCGGCAGGCCCAGCTCCTGGCCGACCATCCGGACCTCGTCCTTGAACAGCTGGCGCAGCGGCTCGACCAGCTCGAACTCGATGTCGTCCGGGAGCCCGCCCACGTTGTGGTGGGACTTGATGTTGGCGGTGCCGGTGCCGCCGCCGGACTCGACGACGTCCGGGTAGAGCGTGCCCTGCACGAGGAAGGCGACCTCCGGGCCGTCCTCCCGCATGATCTCCAGCTGGGCCTGCTCGAAGACCCGGATGAACTCGCGGCCGATGATCTTCCGCTTCTGCTCGGGGTCGGAGACCCCGGCCAGCGCGCCCAGGAACCGCTCGCTGGCGTCCACGACCTTCAACTGCACGCCGGTCGCCGCGACGAAGTCCTTCTCGACCTGCTCGGTCTCGCCCTTGCGCATCAGGCCGTGGTCGACGTAGACGCAGGTCAGCTGGGAGCCGATGGCCTTCTGGACGAGGGCGGCGGCCACGGCGGAGTCCACGCCGCCGGACAGCCCGCAGATGGCGCGCTTGTCGCCGACCTGCGCGCGGATGGCCGCGACCTGCTCCTCGATGACGTTGCCCGTGGTCCAGTCGGGGCTCAGACCCGCGCCCCGGTACAGGAAGTGCTCCAGCACCTGCTGCCCGTGCGTGGAGTGCATGACCTCGGGGTGGTACTGGACGCCGTAGAGCTTCTTCTCGTCGTTCTCGAAGGCGGCGACCGGGACGACGTCCGTGGAGCCGGTGACGGTGAAGCCCTCGGGGGCGGCGGAGCAGGCGTCGCCGTGCGACATCCACACCGACTGCTCGGCCGGGGTGCCCTCGAAGAGGGTGGAGGACGGCTTGGAGACGGCCAGCGCGGTGCGGCCGTACTCGCGGGCGCCGGAGTTGTCGACGGTGCCGCCGAGGGTCTGCGCCATCAGCTGGAAGCCGTAGCACATGCCGAAGACGGGGACACCGGCCTCGAACAGGGAGCGGTCGAGGGTGGGGGCGCCCGGCTCGTACACCGACGAGGGGCCGCCGGAGAGGATGATGGCCGCCGGGTTCTTGGCGAGGATCTCCTCGACCGGCATGGAGCTCGGCACGAGCTCGCTGTAGACCCGCGCCTCGCGGACACGACGGGCGATGAGCTGGGCGTACTGCGCGCCGAAGTCGACGACCAGGACGGTGTCGGGGGCGGCGGCAGCGGGAGTCGCTGATGACACGGGGTGCCTTCCGGCGGTCGGGCGGGGGGCTTGTGCCCCCGATTCTACCGAGCTGGGCAGGTACCCCCGACCCCGCCGTCGCCCCGCTCCCGTCCACCGGACGTCCCGCCGGGCGTCCCACCATGCGAACCGTCTCGGACACCGGCTTGGACACCGGCCGCCGCCGGGGCATACTGGCCCCATGCTCAAGCACCAGACGTTCCTGTTTACCTATGGCAACCGGCCCACCGGCTGCCATGGTCGTGCTGCTTGAGCAACTGACAAGCGACTTCCCAGGCGCCCCGGGCCGACAAGGTCCGGGGCGCCTGGCGTTTGCGGACCGTGCCGGTCCGGGGTGCCGCCACCCTTCGGCGAGGAGCCACCGACATGACCGTCACCGCAGCAGACAAGACCGGCGCCCGCACCCCCGAGGCCGCCGACGTGATCACCGGTGCCCGGGAACGGATCGACGCCCTGGACGACCGGATCATCGGGCTGATCCAGGAACGGATGGCCGTCTCCGCCGTCATCCAGGAGGCACGGATCACCTCCGGCGGCCGGCGCGTGAACCTCTCCCGCGAGATGGAGGTGCTGGACCACTACCGGGAGGCGCTGGGCAAGCCGGGCACGGCGCTGGCGATGACGATGCTGGAGCTGTGCCGCGGGCGCGTCTGAGGGCCGCCGCGCGCGGCCGGGCGGGGTCGCATCTGAGTTCGGGCCCTTCTCACCCGTACGGCGCGTGACCGGCACGCGAGCGGCTTCGTTGGTCCCGGTGTCCGTGTCAGCCAGGGGCGGGCCCGAAAGAACCACGCGTGGCTCGCTGGGGCGATGAGACGTACGGATCGTGCCGTGCGTCGTGGGACCTCGCTCCAGGAAGTGACCGGACGGCAGGGGACAGCAGCCCGGTCACCCAAGAGAACGGCCGGCTCCGGGGACGCCCGGGGCCGGCCGACGGAACGGGTAGTGACACAGGACACATAAGGTTTCTGTGAATACGGAGACAACCCTTCACAGGTTCCAGTGATCAAACGGGCATGAAGCTTCGTCGCGCTCTGGCCGCAGCGGCCGCCACGGCCGTGATCTCCCCCGTCGCGCTGCTCGCGGCCCCGGCCGCCTCCGCGACCGGCAGTACGTCGCCGAGCCCGTCCGCCTCGTCGGACAGCTCACCGTCCCAGGGCGGGTCGACGAGCGGGACCTCGCCCGCCCCGAGCGACTCGACGAGCCCGTCCACGAGTTCCTCCGCCTCCCCTGCCTCCCCGAGCACGACGGACGCGGGCACCCCCGCCCCCGACGACACCCAGACGACCACGTCCGCCCCCGCGAACCCCTCGCCGAGCACGAGCACCTCCCAGCCGGAGGAGACCGCGAGCCCGGACCCCGAGCCGTCCGTGTGCGAGGACACCAAGGTCGACGTCGGCATCGAGGGCCTGCCCGGCGAGATCGCGGCGGGCAGCGGCTGGCACCGGTTCTCGCTGAACGTGGCGAACGACTCCGGCTCGACGCTGCAGAACCTCCAGTACCTGGCCGGCGCCTCCGCCGACCGCGACGGCGAGGACCTGTTCGAGAGCGAGAAGGTCGGTCTCCAGGCCTGGAACCCCGAGGACAAGACCTGGGAGAGCCTCGACGAACTCGGGTACGCGGTGGGCTACGTCGGTGCCACCGACGAGTTGGCGCCCGACTACGAGGTCGCCGTCCCGATGCGGATCAACGTGCGGGCCGATGCGCCCGTCGGCGCCGGGTTCACGCTCGGCGCGACGATCTACGGCGACGCGGACGGCGAGTGCACCGGCTTCGGCGACGTCGCCTACAGGTTCCGGATCGTGGCCCCCGGCACGGACACGGACGGCACCCGGCCGCAGGAGGGCGGCAAGGCGCCCGTGACCGTCCGGACGCCGGCCGCCGGCACCCCGGAGGTCACCGGGAGCCTCGCCGCGACCGGCTCCAGCTCGGCGCTGCCGGTGATCGGCCTCGTCGGCGGGCTCGCCGTGGTGGTCGGCGGCGGTGCGGTGTTCGTGGTCCGGCGGCGCAAGGCCGGTTCGGACACCTGACGCCCACGCTCGCGGAAGCAGCGTGACACAGGCTGGGTGAGGGGGACCCGCGCTCGGAGGGGGGTGCGGGTCCTCTTCGCCTTCTCATACCCGGGCAGCAGCTGCTCCTGCGTGGCCGTTCCTCCGCGGCCGTTCCTCCGTGGCCGCTACTTCTTCGGCGGCACCGTCGGCATCTCCACGAACGGCAGGCGCAGCGCCCCGAAGGCCTGCTCGGGGACGGCCGGCGACCGGGGCGCGACGGCGGCCACCCGCTCGTACCCGGCGCCCTGCGCGGGCCGCGGGTCGCTCTCGCCCTTGTTGGGCCAGTACGACATCGCGCGCTCGGCCTGCGCGGTGATGGTCAGAGACGGATTGACGCCGAGGTTGGCCGAGACGGCGGCGCCGTCGACGACCGAGATGCCGGGGTGGCCGTAGAGGCGGTGGTAGGGGTCTATGACGCCGGTCTCGCGGGAGGCTCCGATCGGGCAGCCGCCGAGGAAGTGCGCGGTGAGCGGGGTGCCCATCAGCTCGCCGACGTTGGAGCCGGCGAAGCCGTTGATCTCGGCGGCGAGCGCGGAGGCGCCCTCGGTGGCGGCCTTGATCTGCTTGGGGTTGGGCGATCCGTGGCCCTGGCGCGCGGTGAGCAGGCCCTTGCCGACGCCCGTCGGTTTCAGGTGCGTGGTCAGGGAGTTGTCCAGGGACTGCATGACCAGGCCGATGATGGTCCGCTCCGACCACTTGCGGTTGGAGAGCGAACGCACCACCAGCAGCGGGTGCCTGGCCGCGTGGCCGAGGAAGCCCAGGACGCGCGAGGCGCCCGAGGCGGTCTGCCCGGCGTAGGGGACCTGGAGGATGGACAGGCCGCCCATCGAGTTGGAGCCCTTGCCGTAACGGACCGGCTCGATGTGGGTGTTGGCGTCGGGGTGGATGGAGGACGTGATGGCGACGCCGCGCGTGAAGTCGGCCCGGGGCTCGCCGGTGGCGCCGCGGTAGCGCCGGTCGTCGGTCTGGGCGCCGACCAGTGCCTCGGAGTTGGTGCGGGTCAGCTCGCCGAGCGCGTCCGACATGTAGGGGAGCTGGCCGCCCGCCTTCATGCGGTGCAGCAGGGTCTGGGTGCCGTAGGTGCCGGCGGCCAGGACGACGCGGCGGGCGGTGAAGGTGCGGCCCGCCTCGTTCTTCCCGCACTTTCCGCGCTTCTTGCGGTCGGTGGGGAGCGTGGCGACCGCGAAGCCGCCGCGCGAGTCGTCCGTGACGGACACAGCGGTGGTCATCGGGTGGACGACGGCTCCGGCCTTCTCGGCGAGGTAGAGGTAGTTCTCGTTGAGGGTGTTCTTCGCGCCGTGCCGGCAGCCGGTCATGCACTCGCCGCACTCGTTGCAGGCCTTGCGGTCGGGGCCCGCGCCGCCGAAGTACGGGTCGGACACCTGCTCGCCCGGCCCGGCCTTCGCCGCGCCGTCGGCGTCCTCGCCGTCGCCGAAGAAGACGCCGACCGGGGCCATGTGGAAGGTGTCGCCGCAGCCCATCCGCTCGGCGGCGGCCTTCAGGTGCACGTCGGAGGGGGTCATCGTCGGGTTGAGACGGACCCCGAGCATGCGCCGGGCCTGGTCGTAGTACGGCGTCAGTTCCTCGTGCCAGTCGGTGATGCCGCGCCACTGGGGGTCGTCGAAGAAGGGCTTCGGCGGCACGTACAGGGTGTTGGCGTAGTTGAGCGAGCCGCCGCCGACCCCGGCGCCCGCCAGGACCATGACGTTCCCGAGCAGATGGATGCGCTGGATGCCGAACATGCCGAGCTTCGGCGCCCAGAGGTAGTTCTTCAGGTCCCAGGAGTTCCTGGGCAGCGACTCCCGGGTGAAACGGCGACCCGCCTCCAGGACGCCGACTCGGTAGCCCTTCTCGGTGAGGCGGAGGGCGGAGACGGAGCCGCCGAAGCCGGATCCCACGACGAGGACGTCGTAGTCGTACCCGTTCTCGTCCCGGGTCTGGACAGAGTTCTCCTGCGACACGTGCTCTCCTCGTTGAGAACGGGCGGTGGTGGACGTGGGTCGGGTGGATCAGCGGAAGCGGAAGGCCTTCATCAGCCGCAGGCTCCGGCTCATGAACGCGGCGTACTTCTCGTCGTCCATGCCGAGCGAGGGCGCCATCGGCAGCAGGCGCTGGTGGGCGACCGTCTGGGCCTCGGTGTACTTGAGGATGCCCTCGGAGCCGTGCCGGCGGCCGAGGCCGGAGTCCTTCATGCCGCCCATCGGGGACTGGGCGCTGCCGTAGGCGGGGGCGTACCCCTCGTTGATGTTGACGGTGCCGGTGCGCATCCGCGCGGCGACCTCGTGGCCGCGCCGGGCGTTCTTCGTCCACACCGACGAGTTCAGGCCGTACGGCGTGGAGTTGGCGTGCTCGACGGCCTCGTCCTCGGTCGTGAAGCGGTAGACGGAGACGACCGGGCCGAAGGTCTCCTCGGCGCACACCGTCATGGGGGCGGTGACGCCGTCGAGGATGGTCGGCTCGTAGAAGTACGGGCCGATGTCGGGGCGGGCGACACCGCCCGCGACGAGCTTCGCGCCCCGCTCCACCGCGTCCGCGACGTGCGCCTTGACGGTCTCCAGCTGCCGCTCCCCCACCAGCGAGCCCATGTCGGCGCCGTAGGAGAGGGAGGTGCCGAGCCGCATGGCCTTGGTGCGGGCGGCGAAGCGTTCCAGGAAGGCGTCGGCGACGGACGCGTGGACGTAGAGCCGCTCGATGGATATGCAGAGCTGGCCGGCCGAGGAGAAGCAGGCGCGGACGGCGCCCGCCGCGGCCTTCTCGATGTCGGCGTCCTCCAGGACCAGCATGGCGTTCTTGCCGCCGAGCTCCAGGGAGACGCCGACCAGGCGGGCGGCGGCACCCTGGGCGACCTCGCGGCCGGTGCGGGTGGAGCCGGTGAAGGAGACGTAGTCGGCGTGCTTGACGACCTCGGGGCCGACGACCGGGCCGTCGCCGAGGACGACCTGGAAGACCTCGGCGGGCAGCCCGGCCTCGACGAGCAGGTCACGGGCCCACAGGGCGGTCAGGCAGGTCTCGGTGTCGGGCTTCATCACGACCGCGTTGCCCGCGACGAAGGCGGGGAGCGCGTCGCCGACGGACAGCTCCAGCGGGTAGTTCCAGGGGGCTATCTGGCCGACGACGCCGCGCGGGTGGCGCAGCTCGGTGACCTTGGTGAGGGTCGGTACGGCGCCGGTGTGCCGCTTGGGGCGCAGGTAGGCGGGGGCCTTGCGGCCGTAGTGCCGGGCGGCGACGGCGACGGCCTGGACCTCCTCGTGGGCGTGCAGGCGGGCCTTGCCGGTCTCCAGCTGGATGAGGTCGAGGACCTCGGCCTGGCGCGCGAGGACCAGGTCGTGGAAGCGCAGCAGGACCGCGGCCCGCTGCCGCACCGGCACCTGCGCCCACACGGCCTGGGCGGCGCGGGCCCGCTCGAAGGCCGCGGCCACGTCCTCGGGCGTCGCCTCGGGCAGGTCGGCCAGCTTCTCGCCGGTGAACGGGGTGTGGTTGGCGGTGCGGCCGGACCCGGTCACGCCCTTGGTGAGCTGGGCGACCAGCTCGGGCGTGACCACGTCGGCAGCGGTGCGGGCGCCCTCCGGGGTGGGGGCGAGGGGGTTCGTGCCGGTGAGTTCCGGGGCCTGCGCGTCCGTCATGAGCCGCAGGGTATGACGCCGCGCGGGCTTTGTGTACCCGTCGGTAACGGGGATTCACGGTGATTCACCGAGTGCTCACACACCGCCAGTGATCGCTGGCAACAAACCCGCTGATCAGGGCGTTGTGCGAGCGGAGCGCTCAGGTGCCGTCGATGTCCAGATTGGTGACGGCCGTACTGGCCACCTCACGCCCCCGCGCGGTGAAGTCGCCCTTGCCCGGGTAGCTGACGGTGAGCTTGTACATGTCGCCCGCGGACGTCCGGTAGTAGAAGATCCGCAGTTCGCGCAGGCGGGGGTTCTGGCTGTCGGTGGTGGTGTAGACGACCGTGTTCTCGGCGGACTTCCCGCCCCGGTACTCGGTCTCCCTGGGGTCGGTCTTCGGGTTCTCGGGCATGGAGAGGTCGTACTCGCCGCTCTCCTTGAACTTCCCGTCGTCGTCGTACATCTCGGCCGCGGCGGACCCGGCGATGTTGCCTGCGGTGTCCTCCGCCTTCTTGTCCAGGGTCAGGCCGATCCAGACGGCGCCGCTCTCGTCGGTGTAGGTGACCCAGTGCTGGTCGGCCTCCTCGGAAGCGGTGCGCTTGTAGCCCTCGGGCACCGCCAGGGTCGCGGCGAGCCGCTTCTCGTGCGGGGTGTCCCAGCCCTCGGGCAGCGGCCCCGCGAAGGGGTCCGCGAGCAGCAGGTACGAGGCCACCGCCGCCGCCACGACCACCGAACCGAGGGTGAGCCACGCGTTGCGGCCCAGCCGGACACTCCAGCGGGACGCGGGCGCCGCGCCCGACTGCTCGGGACCGTCGAGCCGGACCACCTGGGTGGGCTGCGGCGCGGGCGGGTTGACCGCGGCGTCCAGCAGGGCGCGGACCCGGGCGGCGTCCGGACGGCGCGCCGGGTCCTTGTCCAGCAGGCCCGTGATCACCTCGGCCAGCGGGCCCTGCGCGGAGGCGGGCGGCGCGGGCGTGGCGTTGAGCACCGACTGGAGCGTGGCGGGGGTGTTGCTGCGGCGGAACGGCGAGACGCCCTCCGTCGCGGCGTACAGCACCACGCCCAGGGACCACAGGTCGCTGGCCGGGCCGGGGCGCTGGCCCAGCACCCGCTCCGGGGCGATGTACTCGGGCGAGCCGACGAAGCCGCCGGTGTCGGTCAGGCTGGTCTCGCCCTCGATCTGGGCGATGCCGAAGTCGGTGAGGACCACCCGGTCGTGCCGGCCGAGCAGGACGTTGTCCGGCTTCACGTCCCGGTGCAGGACACCGGCGGCGTGCGCGGCCTCCAGCGCGCCGAGCACCTCCAGGCCGATCCGGGCGGCCTCGCGGGCGCTCAGGGTGCCCTCCTGGAGGGCGTCGCCGAGCGAGCGTCCGCGCACGAGTTCCATCACGATCCACGGCTGGTCGTCCACGACCGCCACGTCGTGCACGTCGACCACCGCGGGGTGGTCCAGCCGGGCGGCGGCGCGCGCCTCGCGGCGCATCCGCTCGAAGGCGTTGGCACGTTCGCGTTCGGGAAGGTGGTCGGGGACGCGGGGCTCCTTGACGGCGACCTCGCGGTCGACGGTCTCGTCCTTGGCCCGCCAGACGGTGCCCATGCCGCCGTGCCCGAGCTTCGCGATCAGCCGGTAGCGGCCGGCGATCAGCCGCCCGGCACCCGGGTCCGGGGCCGCGGCCGGAGGCGAAGTGGACGACGCGGCCGCCGAAGGAGCGGCCGGAGGAGCCCCCGGAGGGGTGGCCGACGGGGCCTGCGAACGCGGCGGTACGACCTGGGTCGGTGTCGCGTACGGATTGCCGGGATGCGGCACCGCGGCCGGCCGGTTCGGCGGTTGCAGGTCAAAACTCGTCGGCTCGTCCGCCCCACTGCGGGGCCCCCCGTTGCTGCTCATGGGTCCATGCATATCGCGCCGGCGTGTCCCGTTTCCACCGCGGGTGCCCGGTGGTCACAGACCCGTGACGCGCGATGCCGCTTATCTCCCGTTTGGGTGCCGTTGCCGGATCAGGAACCGGAACCGGAACCGGCACCGGACGCTGCCGGAGACCCGGGACCCGTCGTCGGCCGCGGTGTCGACGTCGGCGTGGCGGGCACCGAGCTGGTCGGCGTACCGCCCCCGTCGTCGCCTCCGTCGGCAAACAGCGCGGCCGCGGACACGCCCGCGCCCGCCGCCGCGACGACCAGCAGCACCGCCAGGAGCACCCTCCGCTTCACGCTCCGCCGCGCGCGCAGGGGCTGGACGGTGGCGGCCTCCTCCGGTGTCGCGGGCGTGCGGCCCGTGCTCAGGAAGGCGCGCAGCATCCGCTGGGCCGACGCCGCGTCCAGCCGCCGTCGCGGATCGCGTTCCAGCAGGCCCCGTACGACCGGGAGGAGCGGCCCCGCCTGCGCGGGCGGGCGGATCTCCTCGGTGACCACGGCGTGCAGGACACCGCCCAGCGAGTCGCGGTGGAAGGGGGACGCGCCGCTGAGGACCGCGCACAGCAGCACGCCCAGCGACCACAGGTCGGACTCGGGGCCCGTCCCGGCCCCGGACATCCGCTCCGGCGCGGTGTACTCGGGGGAACCGACGAAGGAACCGCTCTCGGTGAGCGTGGTGGCGCCCGCGACCTGGGCCACCCCGAAGTCGGTGAGGACCACCCGGCCGTCGTCGGCGACCAGCACGTTCGACGGCTTCACGTCCCGGTGCAGGATCCCGGACGCGTGCGCCGTGTCCAGGGCGTCGAGCAGGGCGACGCCGATGCGGGCCGCCTCGTCGGCGTCGACCGGACCGCGCGCGAGGACGCGGTCGGCGAGCGAGCCGCCGTCGACCAGTTCCATGACCATGTACGCGCGTTCGTCGTCCTCGACCACGTCGTGCACGACGATGACGTGCGGGTGCCGCAACTGCGCGACGGCGCGGGCCTCGCGCAGGGTGCGCTCGCGGCGCCGCCGGGCCTCGGCCGCGGAGAGGGTCTCGTCGAGGGGGAGGGCCTTCACGGCCACTTCGCGGGCGAGCAGTTGGTCGGTGGCCCGCCACACGATGCCCATGCCGCCGCGGCCGAGCCGCTCATGGAGCCGGTAACGGCCCGCGATGACACGCCCGCCAGCCCCCTCGGTCACCATGCGTCCCATCATGCCCCACCGGACGCACCGACTCCGGGCCGCTGTCACACGGGTGGCCGACAACCGACGGGAGTGCGGACGGTGCGCGACGGGGGCGCGGCTCAGCCGGTCTTCTCCTGCCAGCTCTGCAGCACCGCCTTGAACCGCCGTTGCGTGGTCGGCCAGTCGCCCGCCGGTCCCGTCATGTTGAGGGCGTACTCGACGCCGTCGCGGGACATGTACATCTGCGACACGGCGCGGCGCGGGCCGGGGAACTCGGTGTCCTTCGCCAGCGCGGTCCAGGTGTACTCCCACCGGGCGCTGTCGCGGTCGCGGTAACCGGCGCGTTCGAGCTTGACGCGCTGGTAGTCGACGAGCCGCTGGAGCAGTTGGGCGTCCAGGTCCTGCTGGTGCGCGTACGGGTCGTTGTAGTCGGGCGCGGTGTCGATGGATATGCGCAGGACGTGTTTGCCGCCGTCGGGGGTGTAGTCGATCTGCCGGAGTTCGCCGCTGTCGCCGTCGAAGTCCCTGCGCTGCCAGTTCTCGGGCAGGTAGAGGCTGAAACCCAGCGGGTCGTCGCGGCGTTTCCAGTCGGCCGGGACGGAGCCACCGGGGCCCTTGCCGGTCGTGGCGGAGGCGGAGGGGGAAGGACCGGCCGAACCGGTCGGCCGCCGGCTGGGGTCGGCACCGGCCGACGAGCCGCCCTCGTCGCGCTGTTGCAGCACCACGGCGGTACCCGCGCCGATCAGCGCGGCGACGGCGACGACCAGGGCGAGGGTGCGCATGCGGACCCGCCGCGCCCGTGCGGGAGCGGCGCCGCCCGCCGCCGGGGCCTGCGGGTAGCCCGGCGCGGTGTGCCCGGTCGGGGGGTGCCCGGTCGAGGTGTAGCCGCCCTGGTGGTGACTGCCCTGGGGGTGACCGCCCTGAGGGTGACCGGTCGGCGCCGGTCCGACCGCCGTGGGGCCGGTCGTCGGCGGGTACGGCGTGGCGCCGCTCCCGCCGCCCTGCGGGTACGGCGTGGCGCCGGTCCCTCCGGCCGGCATCCCCTGCACGGCCGTGTCGCCCGCGCGCGGCGGCCCCGCGTACTGGGTGGTCGGCACGTAGGCCTGGGCCGCGTCCGGGCGCCGGCCCTCGGCCGCCTGGGCGAGCAGGTGCTCGGCCTCGGTCGCGTCGGGCCGCTCGGCCGGGTCCTTGCGCAGCAGGGCGCTGATGACGGGCGCGAGCGCACCGGCGTACCGGGGCTCGGTGGCCTCCTCCTCGACGACCGCCTGCATGGTGGTCAGCGGTGAGGTGCGGCGGAACGGCGATCTGCCCTCCACCGCCGTGTACAGCGTCGCGCCGAGCGCCCACAGGTCGGAGGAGGGCCCTGGGTCGTGGCCGCGGACGCGCTCGGGCGCGAGGTAGTCGACGGAGCCGACGACCTCTCCGGTCCGGGTGATGGTGGAGTCGCCCTCGATCTGCGCGATGCCGAAGTCGGTGAGCAGCACCCGGCCGTCGTCGGCGAGCAGCACGTTGCCCGGCTTGACGTCGCGGTGCAGTACCCCGGCGGTGTGCGCGGCGCGCAGGGCGCGCAGCACCCACAGGCCGATGCGGGCCGCCTCCCTCGGGTCGACCCGCTCCTCCTCCTTGACGGCGTCGGCCAGCGAGCGGCCCTCGACCAACTCCATCACGATCCACGGCCGGCCGTCGTGTTCGAGTACGTCGTGCACGGTGACGACGGCCGAGTGGTTGATCCGTGCCGCCGCGCGCGCCTCGCCCCGGGTGCGTGCCAGGAGGATGGCCTGGTCGCTCTCGGAGACGTAGAGCGCGGCGGTCAACTCCTTGATGGCGACGGTCCGGTGCAGCACCTCGTCGTGTGCGCGCCACACCCGGCCCATGCCGCCGCTGCCGATGGCTTCCCCGAGCCGGTAGCGTCCCGCGACGAGCCGGCCCTGCATCTGATTCACGTTGCCCCGCAATGGTCTTGTCAGGGTCAGACTAGGGACCGGTCCCCGCCCGGGGAACGGGTGGGGTGGTATGGAAACCGCTCTGTGACGGTTGTCGCTTTCCGTGACGGGAGGCAACCATCGGGCCGAACTGCGTTCAGCGCGTGTACTGGTAGGTGGCCGAGGCCTGCTCGAACAGCCGGGTCACCTCGTCACGCTCCGCCTCCGGACCGCGGACCTGCACCACGTGGTAGCGGCCGTCGATGAGCATGGCGACGTTGCGCACGTACAGCTCGCCGCCGGCGCCGGTCCAGGTGAACTGCCCCTCCGCCATGGTCCGTCCGCCGACCTCGATGGTCTTGAGGCCGCTGGAGGTGGCCCAGCTGGAGGCGCGGTACGAGGCCAACTCGGGTTCGCTGTCGCGCTGGTAGGTCATCGGGTCGTCGCCGAACTCCGAGGCGCGGTCGCGGCCCGGCACGACGATCAGCTCGAAGTCGCCCTTGCCGTAGACGACCTGACCGCTGCCGTTGCGGGGCGTGCGGCTCCAGCCCTCGGCGACGGCGACGCGGAAGCCCTCGGCGTCCTTGCGCAGGGTGAATCCCTCGGCGACGTTGGACTGGGGCTCGGTGGAGCCGCCCGCCGTCCCGGAGGCGTCGGAGTCGGGCTCCGGGGAGGTCCCGTCCGGCCGGGGCTCGCCCCCGGCGTCCGGTGACTTCGCGGGCGGTGCCTGGCTCGCCTCGCCGGCGGCACCGGTGCGGTCGGTGGCCCCGGCCCCGCTCGTGTCGCTCTTCGGCATGAAGAACATGGCGTAGGCGACCGCTCCGGCCATCGCCAGCAGTATCAGCAGGAGCAGGGTCCGGCCGAGGCTGCGTGGTGAGCGGTCGGTCTCCGCCCTGCCCCGCTTGTGCCGTCCGTGGTGCGCGGGCAGTGTGGCGCGCCGCCTGCGCACCAGTTCGCCGCGGCGGCGCACGATGGGCAGCCGGCCGGTCTCGACGGGGGGCGCCGAGACGACGTGCAGACCGGCCTCCGGCTCGGGCGCGGACCGGACGAGGGAGCGCAGCCAGCCGCTCAGTTCCTCGAAGTCGATGCGCTCGATGGGGTCCTGACGCAGCAGCGACTCCACGACCGGCCGCAGCGGACCGCACTCCTCGGCGAACGCGGGTGGCTCCGCGCACACGATCTGCACCAGCTCGGCGGTCGACTCCTCCGGGTAGGGCGCGTGCCCCTGTACGGCACGGAAGAGCAGCGCACCGAGGGCCCACAGGTCGGTGGCGGGGCCGATGGGCGCGGCCAGCTGCCAGTTCTCGTGCACGGGTCCGGCCTGTTCCGGCGCCCAGCGCTCGGTCACGGGCCCGACCACGGCCATCCGTGTCTGCCGGGCCCGCTCGGCGGCGAGCGCGGTGGCCGGATTGCGCCGCCCCGGCGCACGTCCGGCCGGGTCGTCCCAGCCCGCGTCGGGCCCGGCGGCGGCCTCCCGCCACGGGGCGGCGGGCCCCGCGGTGTCCTCCGGCCGCGCGCCGGGCCGGGCCCGCCCCGCCGCCGGGCCGGAACCGGCCGCCGGTTCACCGGCCGGGCGGGGGGCGGGGAACGCCGGGTCGCCGGTGGGACGTGCGGCGGAGGACGCCGGATCACCCGGAGTACGGGGCGTGGCGCCGTGCCAGGCGGTGGTGCGTACGCCGTAGGGGTCCGCGATCTGCCCCGGCGGCACGGCGGCACCGGACGAGGCGGGGTCGCCGACGCTCTCCTCGTCCCACGGTGCGCCGGGCGGGGTGCCGTGCGGCGACCGGCCGTCGCCGTCGGGGGCGGGGCGGGCGCCCGGCAGCGCCGCGCGGCCGTTCTGGGCCTCCTGGACGCGGGCCGCTGCCCTGGCTCCGGCGCGGTACGCGGCGATCGCGCCGGCCCGGGCGGCACGGGCGTCCGCGGCGGCGTCGAGCGAGGCGGGTGCGAGTCCGGCGGGGGCGGTGCCCGGCGCAGGAGTCCCGGGCACGGGGGTCCCGGGCAGCACAGGCGTCCCGGGCACGGGCGTCCCGGGCACCGGGAGCCCGCCGACGCCCCGCGCCTCGATGGCGGCCCGCCGGGCGGCCTCGGGGTCGGCGTCCCCGGGGCCGAAGACCCCGGCGCGGGGGACGCCGTCGCCCGCACCGGAGATTCCGTCGGGCTCGGGCGCGCCGTCCGGTGCGCCGTCGGGGGGCGGGGGCACCGGGTCGTACCCGCACAGCGCCTCCTCCGCCGCCCCGACCGCCAGGCCGGTCAGCACGACCCGCCCGTCGTCGCAGACGAGCACGGTGCGCGCGGTGATGTTGCGGTGCACCCAGCCGTACGAGTGCAGCACCCGCAGCGCCAGGAGGACGTCGGAGGCCACCTCGGCCGCCCGGTACGGCGTCAGGGGCTGTTCGGTGAGCAGCGCGGCCAGCGGCCTCGCGGCCACCAGTTCGCTGACGATCCACAGCGAGCCGCCCTCGGCGAAGACGTCGAAGACCTGGTCCAGGCGCGGGTGGTCGGGCACCGCCGCCGCGGCCTGCGCGGCCTCGACGGCACGCCGCACCACCGGGTCGGCCGGACGTCTGGGTCCGCCGCCCGCGGCCGGGGGCCGCCTGCCGGGGTGCCGGACACCGCCGTCCCGGGCGGTGAAGCCGTCGGGCAGACCGTCCGCGTCGAGCACCTCGGCCTCGACGACCTCCGGCAACGGAACCTGGCGGACCAGGACTTCCTGGCCGCTGTAGGTGTCGAAGGCCCGGGTCTCGGTGAGTTCGTACTCGTCGGACGGCGGCAGGGGCAGGCGGTAGCGGTCGGCGAGTACCCGTCCCGCGTAGTCGTCCACGTCGCCACCCCCGGCAGCCGTCGGTCAATTCCGTTCGTCCGGCGGGCCGTTCCGGCTGCGTACGGTCCGCAACCACTCACGATACGTGCCGGAGGCAACCCGCAATGAGCTGATGCCAGATCTCGGGCGGCTCAAACCCGGGCCCCGTCGTCCCGGGGTCCGGGCCCCTCCGCTCAGGACTTGGGTTCGAAGGTCTTCGACAGGGTCCGCCAGGTGTTCCGGCGCAGGTCGTCGCCCCAGTCGGCGGCCTTCGCGGTGTACATGAGCGCGTAGCCCTGGTGGTCGTTGACGACGAACCCGCGGTCTACGGTGCGGTACTTGGTGCCGCCGTCGGTGTAGGTGAACTCCCAGTCGGCCGCGTTCCAGCCCCGGTAGCCCACCTTCTCTATGCGGACCTTCTGGTAGTTCGAGCGGACCATGTACTGCTCCTGGCTCTTCCAGTCCGCGACGGGGTCGCCCTTGGGCGTGGAGGTCCAGGCGACCAGCAGCTTCTGCCCGCGGGGCCCGGTGAAGCGGTCGCCCGAGGAGCCCGTGGAGGCGAACTTCCAGCCCTCGGGCAGTCCGATGCGGTAGCCCTGGCCGCCCTGGTGGGTGGCGGCCACGTCCTCGTCGTCGGCGGACTTCCCTGCGTCGTCCGGCTCGCCGCCGGTCTTGCCGGACCCGCTCGCCCCGGTGTCCGGGGCGCCGGTCGACTCCCCGTTCGTCGCCGGGTCGGAGGCGGAGCCGTCGGTTCCGGTGCCGCTCTCCTCGTCCTGCTTGGTGTCGCCGCTCGCACCGGCGGAGGCGACCGCCTTGCCGCCGTCGCCGCCCTCGGCGCCCTTGTCGTCGTCGCCACCGCCGAGCGTGAGCGCCAGCACGGTGCCGAGCACGGCCAGCGCCACGACCACCGCGATGATGATCAGCGTCCGGCGCGGCACCACGTCGGTGAGCGGGGCCCGGGGCACGGGCCGGGCGGGCAGGTCCGGCGGCGGTACGACGGGCCAGCCGGAGCTCCGCGCTCCCCCGGCCGCGTTCGCCGCACCGGCCCCCGGGCCGACGGCACCGGGCCGCGCGCCCGCACTCGCGCCCGCGCCGGGTCCCGAGACCGATCCCGAGACCGATCCCGCCCTCGGCGCCGGCGGCGCGGCGGCCGTCCCGGCGGATCCGTGAGCGGTGGGTCCGTGGGTGGTGGGCCCGTGGGTGGCCGGCCCGTGGGTGGTGGCCCCGTGAGCGGTGGCCCCGTTGGCTGTGGTTCCGTGAGCGGTGGGGGTCCCCGTGGCTCCCGCCGCGCTCCGGCCGCCGTCGCCGGGCTTGGCCCGCGAGGCGGCCGCGGCGCCCGCCGCACCGGCCCCGACGGCGGCCTTGCGCACGGAACGCAGCGCCCCGCGGAGCTTCTCCCCGGCCTCCTCGCCCAGCTTGCCGCCGGACCCCTGGGAACCGCCGCCGCCGCGGCGCCTGCGCCCGTCCGGCTGCGGGGGCAGCGGCACGACCTTGGTGGCGTCGACCGGTTCGGTCCCGGCCGCCGGCTCGGGCGCGTGGATGACCTTGTTGAGCATCGCTCGGGCGCCCGCGTCGTCGAGCCGCTGGTCGGGATCCTTGGTGAGCAGCCCGTAGATGACGTCCCGCAGCGGGCCGGCGTTCTTCGGCTCCTCCAGGTTCTCCGTCATCACCGCGGTGAGCGTCGCGATCGCCGAGCCCCGGTCGTAGGGCGGGGTGCCCTCGACGGCGGCGTACAGCAGTCCGCCCAGCGACCACAGGTCGGCGGCCGGGCCCGGCTTGTGGCCGCGGGCGCGCTCGGGGGAGATGTAGGAGGGGGCGCCGACGAGCATGCCGGTGGAGGTGATGGAGGGGTCGCCCTCGACCTGGGCGATGCCGAAGTCGGTGAGCACGACCCGGCCGTCCTCCGCGATCAGCACGTTGGACGGCTTCACGTCGCGGTGCAGGATGCCCTCGCGGTGCGCCGAACGCAGCACGTCCAGGACCGCGAGGCCGACTTCGGCGGCGCGCCTGGGCTCCAGCAGTCCGTCCTCACGGATGGCCTCGGCGAGCGACTTGCCCTCGACGAGTTCCATCACGATCCACGGCCGGTCGTCCTCCTCGACCACGTCGTAGACCGTGACGGCGCTGTTGTTGCGGATCCGCGCGATCGCCTTGGCCTCGCGCAGCGTGCGCGTGATCAGGCGCCGCTTCTCCTCCTCGTCGATGTTCCCCGGGAACCGCAGCTCCTTGACGGCGACCGTGCGTCCGAGGGTCTCGTCCTCCGCCCGCCACACCGTCCCCATGCCGCCGCGGCCGAGCACGTCTCCCAGCCGGTACCGCCCGGCGAGGAGACGTGCGCTCTTGTCCGTACGGGATGTCCCCGCCCGCTCCGCCTCCGACATGCGTCCCCTCATGCAACCCGCCCTGACAGAGCCTTCATTGTCCCTCACCCGACAAGTGCTCTACGCCCAGGGGGCCCGCAGGGTTCCCTCCCCGCCCTCCTCGGGGGGTGTCCTAGCGCGCCGCGATGTCCGGCGCCCCCAGCCTGGCCGCGTCGGCCGTCAGGTCGTCCGGCTGGCGCTGCGACTCGCGCTCGGCCTCGACCCGCTTCTCGTAGTGCTGGATCTCCCGGTCGACCTGGCCCTGGTCCCAGCCCAGCACCGGCGCCATCAGCTCGGCGGCCTCGCGGGCGCAGCGCGTGCCCCGGTCGAAGGTCTCGATGGAGATGCGGGTGCGCCGGGTGAGTACGTCGTCCAGGTGCCGCGCGCCCTCGTGCGAGGCGCCGTAGACGACTTCGGCGCGCAGGTAGTCGTCGGCGCCGGTGAGGGGCTCGCCCAGGGAGGGGTCGGCGGCGACGAGTTCGAGCAGTTCCTCCGTCAGCGAGCCGTAGCGGTTGAGCAGATGCTCGACGCGTACGACGTGCAGTCCGGTGCGCGCGGCGATCCGGGCCCGGGCGTTCCACTGCGCGTGGTAGCCCTCGGCGCCGAGCAGCGGGGTCTCCTCGGTGACGCAGTCGGCGACCCGCAGGTCGAGCCCGTGCACGGCCTCGTCGACGGCGTCCTTGGCCATCACCCGGTACGTCGTGTACTTGCCGCCCGCCACGACGACCAGGCCGGGCACCGGGTGGGCGACGGTGTGCTCGCGCGACAGCTTGCTGGTGGCGTCCGACTCGCCGGCCAGCAGCGGGCGCAGTCCGGCGTACACGCCCTCGACGTCGTCGCGCGTGAGGGGCACCGACAGCACCGAGTTGACGTGTTCCAGCAGGTAGTCGATGTCGGCGCTGGACGCGGCCGGGTGGGCCTTGTCCAGGTCCCAGTCGGTGTCCGTGGTGCCGATGATCCAGTGCCGGCCCCAGGGGATGACGAACAGCACGGACTTCTCGGTGCGCAGGATCAGGCCGGTGCTGGAGTGGATGCGGTCCTTGGGCACGACCAGGTGGATGCCCTTGGAGGCCCGGACGTGGAACTGGCCGCGCTCGCCCACCATCGCCTGGGTGTCGTCGGTCCACACCCCGGTCGCGTTCACCACCTGCTTGGCGCGGACCTCGTACTCGCCGCCCGCCTCGACGTCCCGCACCCGGGCGCCGACCACGCGTTCGCCCTCGCGCAGGAAGGAGGTGACCCGGGCCCGGTTGGCGACCTTGGCGCCGTACGCCGCGGCGGTGCGCACCAGCGTGGCCACGAAGCGGGCGTCGTCCATCTGGGCGTCGTAGTACTGCAACGCGCCGACCAGCGCGTCCTTCTTCAGCGCGGGCGCCACGCGCAGGGCGTGACGGCGGGTCAGGTGCCGGTGCAGCGGCAGGCCGCGCCCGTGACCGCGGGCCATCGACATGGCGTCGTAGAGCGCGACGCCCGAACCCGCGTACAGCCGCTCCCACCCCTTGTGCTGGAGCGGGTACAGGAACGGCACCGGCTTCACCAGGTGCGGCGCCAGCCGTTCGAGCAGCAGCCCGCGCTCCTTCAGCGCCTCCCGCACGAGGACGAAGTCGAGCATCTCCAGATAGCGCAGGCCGCCGTGGATCAGCTTGCTGGACCTGCTGGAGGTGCCCGAGGCCCAGTCCCGCGCCTCGACCAGGCCGACGGACAGGCCGCGCGTCACGGCGTCGAGGGCGGTGCCCGCACCGACCACACCCGCGCCCACCACCAGTACGTCGAGTTCGCGCTCGGCCATGGCCGCGAGTGACTCGGCGCGCTGCGCCGGCCCAAGGGTCGCTGTCCTCACTGCTGCCTCCCGCTGTCGGTCGCGTCGGCCGCACCCGTCGGGCGAGCCCCGTTCCTGGTACCCACCATGCCCAGATTCTGACCGGCCCGCCCGACTTCGGCAGCCGCGGGCCCGAACCTGTGGACAACTTGCCCACGGGCCCGTACCGGCAGGCAGCGCGGCGTCGACACTCGCCGAAACTCCGCAGATCAATACCGCAAATCGGTCATATTTACTCCTAGTCTGACGTTGTGCTCGCCCGTCCTGTCCACCGGGCTTGCGCACCTGTCCCGCTTCGGCTACTGGGAAGGACGGCCCACGCCATGCCCGCAGATCTCGCCGTCATCGGACTCGGCCCGTACGGCCTGCCGCTGGCCCAGGCCGCCGTCGCCGCCGGCATCCCCACCCTCGGCTACCGCACCGGACCCGAGGCCGACCCGCTCACCCCCGCCGAGGTGCGCCGGATGCTCGCCACGGGCTTCCGCACCCCGGCCGGACCGGCGGGACCGGCCGAGCTGGGCCGGGTCCGCACCGCGGTCATCTGCGCGCCCACCCCGCCGGGCGCGGACGGCGGCCTGGACCTCACCCAGGTGGAGGCCGCCGCCCGCACCCTCGCCGCCCACATGCGCCCGCACACCACCGTCATCCTGGAGTCGCCGGTGCGGCCCGGCACGACGGAGGACTTCCTGCGCCCGCTCCTGGAGCAGGGCTCGGGGCTGCGCGCCGGCCGCGACTTCCACCTCGCCTACTCCCCCAGCCGCGTCGACCCGGGCAACCGCGACTTCACCCCGGCCAACACCCCGAAGGTCATCGGCGGCCTCACCCCGGCCTGCACCGAGTCGGCCGCCGCCTTCTACAGCCGCCTCACCGACAAGGTGGTCCGCGCGAGGGGTCCGCGGGAGGCGGAGACGGTCCAGCTCCTGGAGACCAACTTCCGGCACGTAAACATCGCCCTGGTCAACGAGATGGCCGTGCTCTGCGACGACCTCGGCGTCGACCTGTGGGACGTCCTGCGCTGCGCGGAGACCAAGCCCTTCGGCTTCCACGCCTTCCGCCCCGGACCCGGCGTCGGCGGCCACTCCGTCCCCCAGGACCTCACCGGCCGGGCCCCGCACAGCCTGCGCATGGTGGAGCTGGCCCAGCAGGTCAACGCCCAGATGCCCCGCTACGTCGTCCAGCGCGCCGCCGCCCTCCTCAACGAGCACGGCAAGTCCGCGCGCGGCGCCCGGATCCTGCTCCTCGGCGTCACCTACAAGGCCGACCTCGCCGACCAGCAGGCCACCCCGGCCGAGGAGATCGCGACCCGCCTGATGTCGATGGGCGCCGCCGTGAGCTACCACGACCCGCACATCCCGTCCTGGAACGTCGCCGACCGCCCCGTCCCCCGCGCCGACTCCCTCTACGAGGCCGCCGCCGACGCCGACCTCACGATCCTGCTCCAGCAGCACCGCACGTACGACCTCCAGGGCCTGTCGGTCAAGGCCCAGCTCCTCCTGGACACGCGGGGCGCCACACCCACGGGGGCGGCGCACCGGTTGTGAGCCGGGGGCGCACGGGGGTGACCGTGCCACGGGGTTGGTGGTGAGAGGGCGGCTGCGCCGGTACGGTGGGGAGCGGCGGGAGCCCACCGCAGTGGGCCTGCGGCAGGCTCCCGAGAAGTGAACGGAGTGTCCACCCCTACTTCTCTTAGGGGTGGCCGCTCACTTCCCGTAAATCCGCAGGATCCACCTCCTCCGGAACTTCACCATCCGCAGACGGATCCGGTCCCAGCGGGTGGGCTTGCGGTGACGGCCCATGGCGCGCCCCCTTCCACGATGCCGCCCATATCCCGGTGAGGCGGTCCGTCTGGAATTCGGGCCGGGCCCCGAGGAGCGGGGTCCGGAACGGTTCCTTGGAAGGGGGCGCCCCAGAGAACTGGGTCGCCGAGCAGGGACATTACCGATCCGGCACGGCCCTCCCCCGCGTATTCGCCCCGAACACCACCGCACGCCCCCGTGCCGCGTCACGCGCCCCCTCAAGAGCTCCCGAGCACGCGAAAGGGGCCGGTCACCCCACCTGGGTGACCGGCCCCTTCACATGCCGTGGCGGCTACCGCCGGTGCTGCGAGTCGGCGACCGTGACCTCGACGCGCTGGAATTCCTTCAGCTCGCTGTAGCCGGTGGTGGCCATGGCGCGGCGCAGGGCGCCGAAGAAGTTCATCGAGCCGTCGGGGTTGCGGGACGGGCCGGTGAGGATCTCCTCGATGGTGCCGACCGTGCCGAGGTCGACCTTCTTGCCGCGCGGCAGCTCCTCGTTGACGGCCTCCATGCCCCAGTGGTTGCCCTTGCCCGGCGCGTCGGTGGCGCGGGCCAGCGGGGAGCCCATCATCACGGAGTCGGCGCCGCAGGCGATGGCCTTGGGCAGGTCGCCGGACCAGCCGACGCCGCCGTCGGCGATGACGTGCACGTACCGGCCGCCGGACTCGTCCATGTAGTCCCGGCGGGCGGCGGCCACGTCGGCGACCGCGGTGGCCATGGGCACCTGGATGCCGAGCACGTTGCGCGTGGTGTGGGCGGCGCCGCCGCCGAAGCCGACGAGGACGCCCGCGGCGCCGGTGCGCATCAGGTGCAGGGCGGCGGTGTAGGTGGCGCAGCCGCCGACGATCACCGGGACGTCGAGCTCGTAGATGAACTGCTTCAGGTTCAGCGGCTCGTGCGAGCCGGAGACGTGCTCCGCGGAGACGGTGGTGCCGCGGATGACGAAGATGTCCACGCCCGCATCCACGACGGCCTTGGAGAACTGGGCGGTGCGCTGCGGGGAGAGCGCGGCGGCGGTGACCACGCCCGAGTCGCGCACCTCCTTGATGCGCTGCCCGATCAGCTCCTCCTTGATGGGAGCGGCGTAGATCTCCTGGAGGCGGCGGGTCGCGTTGTCGGTGTCCAGCTCGGCGATCTCGTCGAGCAGCGGCTGCGGGTCCTCGTGCCGGGTCCAGAGCCCTTCCAGGTTGAGGACGCCGAGGCCGCCCAGCTCGCCGATGCGGATGGCGGTGGCCGGGGAGACGACCGAGTCCATGGGAGCGGCCAGGAACGGCAGCTCGAAGCGGTAGGCGTCGATCTGCCAGGCGATCGAGACCTCCTTCGGGTCCCGCGTACGGCGGCTGGGGACGACGGCGATGTCGTCGAAGGCGTACGCCCGGCGGCCGCGCTTGCCGCGCCCGATCTCGATCTCAGTCACGTCTGTGGCCTTTCCCTGATGCGTTGCAGCGCCTTCCAGTATCCCCGACGGGTGCGCCGGGGCACCGCAGAGGGCGGCCCCGGATGCTCCGGAGCCGCCCTCGGAGGCTGCTGCCCGTGTACTTGCTTGCTACGACCGTACGGCCGCTTACTTGCTGCGGCTGTAGTTCGGCGCCTCGACCGTCATCTGGATGTCGTGCGGGTGGCTCTCCTTGAGGCCCGCGGAGGTGATCCGGACGAAGCGGCCCTTGGACTCCATCTCCTCGATGGTGGCGGCGCCCACGTAGCCCATGGTCTGGCGCAGGCCGCCGACGAGCTGGTGCAGGACGTTGGCCAGCGGACCCCGGTAGGGCACCTGGCCCTCGATGCCCTCGGGCACGAGCTTGTCGTCGGAGGCGACCTCGGCCTGGAAGTACCGGTCCTTCGAGTACGACCGGCCCTGGCCGCGGGACTGCATGGCGCCCAGCGAGCCCATGCCGCGGTAGGACTTGAACTGCTTGCCGTTGATGAACTGCAGCTCGCCCGGCGACTCCTCGCAGCCCGCGAGCAGGCTGCCCAGCATCACGGTGTCGGCGCCGGCGGCGAGCGCCTTGCCGATGTCGCCGGAGTACTGGAGGCCGCCGTCGCCGATGAGTGGGACCCCGGCGGCGCGGGCGGCGAGGGAGGCCTCGTAGATCGCGGTGACCTGGGGGACGCCGATGCCGGCGACGACGCGGGTGGTGCAGATGGAGCCGGGGCCGACGCCGACCTTGATGCCGTCGACACCGGCGTCGATCAGGGCCTGGGCGCCGTCGCGGGTGGCGACGTTGCCGCCGACGACGTCGATGCCGACGCTGGACTTGATCTTCGACATCCAGCTCAGCGCGTTGCTGTTGTGGCCGTGCGAGGTGTCGACGACGAGGAAGTCCACCCCGGCCTCGGCGAGGGCCTGGGCGCGGTCGAGGGCCTCGGGGCTGGCGCCGACGGCGGCGCCGACCAGCAGGCGGCCCTTGGCGTCCTTGGCGGCGTGCGGGTACTGCTCGGCCTTGACGAAGTCCTTGACCGTGATCAGGCCCTTGAGGACGCCGTCGCCGTCGACCAGCGGAAGCTTCTCGATCTTGTGGCGGCGCAGCAGCTCCATGGCGTCCACGCCGGAGATGCCGACCTGGCCGGTGACCAGCGGCATCGGCGTCATGACCTCGCGCACCTGCCGGCTGCGGTCGGTCTCGAAGGCCATGTCGCGGTTGGTGACGATGCCGAGCAGCTTGCCCGCGCCGTCGGTGACCGGGACGCCGCTGATGCGGAACTTGGCGCACAGGGCGTCGGCCTCGCCGAGGGTGGCGTCCGGGTGGATGGTGATGGGGTTGGCCACCATGCCGGACTCGGAGCGCTTCACCAGGTCGACCTGGTTGGCCTGGTCCTCGATGGACAGGTTGCGGTGCAGGACGCCGACGCCGCCCTGGCGGGCCATGGAGATGGCCATCCGGGACTCGGTCACCTTGTCCATGGCCGCGGAGAGCAGCGGGATGTTGACCCGCACGTTGCGGGAGATGCGGGACGAGGTGTCGACCGCGTTCGGAAGCACCGCGGAGGCGCCCGGCAGCAGCAGCACGTCGTCGTAGGTCAGCCCGAGTGTCGCGAATTTCTCGGGCACTCCGTCGACGTTGGCAGTCATGACACCTTCCCCAAATGGCCTTGATCGGTGCGGATGTCCATGCTAACGGGAAGTGGACGTGGCTCATTCCACGATCAAGGAAGCGTGCGACCTTCGTGCTTTTGTACGAGAGCCGCTTCCGTACGAGTCGGACTCTCGCCGGGCGCCGCGCGCCCTACTGCTCCGCCAGCGCCCGCAGCCGGCTCAGCGCCCGGTGCTGGGCGACCCGCACGGCCCCCGGTGACATTCCCAACATCTGTCCGGTCTCCTCGGCCGTGAGCCCGACCGCGATGCGCAGCAGGAGCAGCTCGCGCTGGTTCTCCGGCAGGTTGGCCAGCAGCTTCTTGGCCCAGGCGGCGTCGCTGTTGAGCAGCGCCCGCTCCTCGGGGCCCAGCGAGTCGTCCGGTCGCTCGGGCATCTCGTCGGACGGGACTGCCGTGGAGCCGGGGTGGCGCATCGCGGCGCGCTGGAGGTCGGCGACCTTGTGGGCGGCGATGGCGAACACGAACGCCTCGAAGGGGCGTCCGGTGTCCTTGTAGCGGGGCAGCGCGAGCAGCACCGCGACGCAGACCTCCTGGGCGAGGTCCTCGACGAAGTGCCGGGCGTCGCCGGGCAGCCGGGACAGGCGCGTGCGGCAGTAGCGCAGCGCCAGGGGGTGGACATGGGCGAGCAGGTCGTGCGTGGCCTGCTCGTCCCCGTCCACGGCGCGGTGGACGAGCCCACCGACCGTCCCCTGGTCCGGGGGCGCATCGTCGTCACGCATCGGTCCATGGTGCCTTGCGGCCGTCCGATCCGTGGCTCCGTGCCCGTTGTTGTGCACCGAAGCGTTATGAGCAGGTGCGCCGGAACTCATCCCCTGCGCCCTCCCCTTCCGCTCGACCGACTCGTCCCCGAGGAACTCCACACCTCAAGGATGCGTCATCCGCGGCGAAACGAGGAGCGGGCCTCCGGCGGGTCGCCTTGTCACCCCCGCTCACCTCGCGATAAGCGGGGATCCTCACGTCCCCGACGGGCCCTTTCGGACTCCATCGCACGGGGAGCCCCTAGCGGACCAGGCCCCACCGGAAGCCGAGCGCCACGGCGTGTGCCCGGTCCGAGGCGCCGAGTTTCTTGAAGAGCCGACGGGCGTGGGTCTTGACGGTGTCCTCGGAGAGGAACAGCTCACGGCCGATCTCCGCGTTGGAGCGGCCGTGGCTCATGCCCTCCAGGACCTGGATCTCCCGCGCGGTGAGCGTGGGCGCGGCGCCCATCTCGGCCGAGCGCAGCCGGCGCGGGGCGAGCCGCCAGGTCGGGTCGGCGAGGGCCTGGGTCACGGTGGCGCGCAGTTCGGCGCGCGAGGCGTCCTTGTGCAGATAGCCACGCGCGCCGGCGGCGACCGCGAGGGCCACGCCGTCCAGGTCCTCGGCGACGGTGAGCATGATGATGCGCGCGCCGGGGTCGGCGGACAGCAGCCGCCGTACGGTCTCGACGCCGCCCAGGCCGGGCATGCGCACGTCCATCAGAATCAGGTCCGAGCGGTCGGCACCCCAGCGGCGGAGGACTTCCTCGCCGTTGGCGGCCGTCGTCACGCGCTCGACGCCGGGCACGGTCGCGACCGCGCGGCGGAGCGCCTCTCGGGCAAGCGGGGAGTCGTCGCAGACGAGGACGGAAGTCATGGCCGTCCTCCGCAGCTCTTGCGCGTCACGTTGAGCCTCCAGGCTGGTACGAAATCGTCACCTGTGCGGTCGACCGTCCCGGACGCCCGCCCGAGCACTTGTTCCTTCAACCGCCTCCGCACTCTCAACGATGGTCACTCGAAAGAGTTACGGGGCTGTGTGTCGTCTTCGGCACTCTACGTGAGGGGGCGGGCACGCAGCAGACATGCGGGTGGGACCCGCGCCGTTTCATCACAAGCGGTGCCCCATTCAGCCGCTTTTCTTCCACTTCGCTGGTGTCTGCGGCTAGATTCGCAATGAGTCATATTTTCATCTCCTTAGATCGTAGTTGTACGGTCGTGGACACCGTATCCACCCAGAACGGCTACAAGGGGTCACGCAATGGCAGATTTCTCCCGCCTTCCCGGACCGAACGCGGACCTGTGGGACTGGCAGCTCCTGGCTGCGTGCCGCGGGGTGGACAGCTCGCTCTTCTTCCATCCGGAAGGCGAACGCGGTGCGGCACGGAGTGCTCGCGAGAACTCGGCCAAGGAGGTCTGCATGAGGTGCCCGGTCCGCGCCGAGTGCGCGGCGCACGCGCTGGCGGTGCGTGAGCCGTACGGCGTGTGGGGCGGGCTGACCGAGGACGAGCGCGAAGAACTCATGGGACGGGCCCGCAACCGCCTGGTGGCGGCGACGGCCTCGGCGTCGGCCGGCGGGGAGGCGGCCGGCCCTCACTGAAGGAACGTTTCTCTGGAAGAACCCGACGAAAGGCCCCGCAAGGACCCCCGCAGGGCTCCCCGACGCGGTCAGCGCGTCGCCGACTGGCGCGCCCCCGCCCGGGCCAGCTCGTCCAGTGTGGCCGTCACGGCCGGCACCTGCGCCAGGTCGGGCAGCGTGAGCGCGACGATCTCCCGCCGCACGGCCGGCTCCAGCGTGACCGTACGCACGCCCCGCGGCCGTACGGACTCGACGGCGAGCTGGGGCAGCACGGCCACGCCGAGGCCCGCGCCGACCAGGCCGACCACCGCCGGGTAGTCGTCGGTCGCGAAGTCGATGCGCGGGGTGAAACCGGCGCCCTCGCACACCTCGACCAACTGGCCGCGACAGCGCGGGCAGCCCGCGATCCAGGACTCCCGGGCCAGTTCCCCGATCGCCACGGATCCGTCCCCTTCCGCGCGGGCGAGCCGGTGCCCCTCGGGAACCAGCGCCACCAGCCGGTCGGTCAGCAGCGGCCGTACGACGAGGTCGTCCCACTCCTCCGCGCCGGCCGCGCCCTCGTAGCGGAAGGCGAGCGCCACGTCGCAGTCGCCCTCGCGCAGCAGCTCGACGGACTTCGGCGGCTCGGACTCCTCCAGGAAGACCCGGGTGCCGGGGTGCGCGGCGCGCAGCGCGGCCAGGGCGGTCGGCACGAGGGTGGAGCTGCCGCTGGGGAAGGAGACCAGCCGGACCCGTCCGGCGCGCAGCCCGGCGATCGCGGCGACCTCCTCCTCGGCCGCGGTGAGCCCGGCGATGATCCCGGCGGCGTGCCGCACCAGCGCCTCTCCGGCCTGGGTCAGTCGCATCTCGCGCCCGGTGCGCACGAGCAGCGGGGTGCCGACGGAGGACTCCAGGGCCTTCATCTGCTGGCTGACGGCGGGCTGGGTGCAGCCCAGCTCGCGCCCCGCGGCGGAGAAGGAACCGGTGGATGCCACGGCGCGCAGCACGCGGAGATGACGGGCCTCGATCACACCCCCGAGGATAAGCGACCCTTTGACCGGACGCCGAATAACGCGTAGCCGCTTTGATCGCGCATGACCTACCGTTCCGGCATGCACCTTTCCGCCATGAGGCTCCTGTCCGTCAACCTGGGACGCGCGAAGGAGGTGCCCTACACGGACCAGCCCGAGGGCGTCACCGGCATCGACAAGCGGCCGGCCGACGGACCCGTGCGGGTGGCGGCTCCCGGGGCGAAGGGGTTCGGGGCGAGCGGTCTGGCCGGCGACACCGTCTGCGACACACGGCACCACGGCGGCGACGACCAGGCGGTCTACGCGATGGCGCGCGAGGACCTGGACGACTGGGAGCGCACGCTGGGCCGCGAGCTGCCGAACGGCTCGTTCGGCGAGAACCTCACCACCACGGGCCTGGACCTGGCCGGGGCCCTCATCGGCGAGCGCTGGCGGGTCGGCCCCGAGCTGCTCCTGGAGGTGACGTCCGGGCGCATCCCCTGCCGCACCTTCCAGGGCCACATGGGTGAACAGCGCTGGGTGAAGCGCTTCACGGAGAAGGGCGCGCCGGGCGCCTACTTCCGCGTCCTGGAAGCCGGTGAGATCCGGGCGGGCGATCCGGTGCGGATCGTGCACCGGCCCGCGCACGAGGTGACGGTGGCCCTGCAGTTCCGCGCGGTGACGACCCAGCGGGACCTGCTCCCCCGGCTGCTCGCCGCGGGCGACGCGCTGCACCCCGAGGCGCTGGCGTCGGCGCGGAAGTACGTGGCGCGGTACGGCGCCTGAGTGAAGCGGACGGGCTCGGTCCGGGGCCATCACCCCGCGCCCTAACCTTGCGCCATGACAACGGCATTGATTACGGGCTCGACGGCGGGCCTCGGCGCCGCGTTCGCGCGGCGGCTGGCGGCCGACGGACACGACCTGGTGCTGGTGGCCCGTGACACCGAGCGGCTGCGCGAGCAGGCCACGGAGCTGCACGACCGGCACGGCATCGAGGCGGAGGTGCTGACGGCCGACCTGTCGGCGGACGCCGGCATCGACGCGGTGGCGGCCCGGCTGTCCGACCGCAGGAACCCCGTCGACCTGCTGGTCAACAACGCCGGTTTCGGCAACAAGGGCCGCTTCCTCGACGTCCCCATGGCCGACGAGCTGACCATGCTCAAGGTGCACTGCGAGGCGGTGCTCCGGCTGACCTCGGCGGCGGTGGAGGCGATGCGGGAGCGGGGCCGCGGCGGCGTCGTCAACGTGGCCTCGGTCGCCGCGTTCGTCCCGCGCGGCACCTACGGCGCCTCCAAGGCGTGGGTGGTCCAGTTCACCCAGGGCGTGGCCAAGGACCTGGCCGGCAGCGGCGTCCGCCTGATGGCCCTGGCCCCCGGCTTCATCCGCACGGAGTTCCACGAGCGGGCCGGCATGGGCACGGACAACATCCCGAACTGGATGTGGCTCGACGCGGACAACGTCGTCGCGGCGGCCCTCGCCGACCTGTCCCGCGGCAAGTCCCTGTCGATCCCCGACCCCCGCTACAAGACCCTGATGGGCGCGGCGAAGCTGGTGCCGCGGGGGCTGCTGGGCGGGATCACGTCGCGGACGGGGCGCAAGTACGGCCCGCAGTAGGGGTCGCATTAGGGGTGGCAGTAGGGGTGGCGGTGGGGGTCGCCGACCGGCTCGTCACCCGAACGTGTGGTCCGTCCCGGACCCTTCCTGGCGGGCTGCCCGCGCGACGTAGCGTCGGGTGGCTGCGCCCGCAGCGGGCGGGAGGTCGCAGGTTCGGCGAGGGAGAGGGCGGCATCGCGTGAACGCGGGCACTGGTGACCGGGGCGAACTGTTCGTCGACGGCATCGACAGGGGGCGTACGGACGGGGCGAGGTCGGGCCGGGGGGCGGTGACCGGGGGCGGGACGGTGTTGTTCTCCGACGCTCCCGGCGGCGGGTCGCCGTCGGCGGTCCCGGCCTCGGCCCGCCCCCGTGCGACCGGTGCGGCCGGTGCGGCCGATGCCGGTGCCGCCTCCGTCCCGCAGGCCCGGCCCGCCCCGCTGCCCCGGCCCGGCGGTGTCCCCGCCCGGGCCCGGAAGGCGGGCCGATGGGCGAAGGTCGCGCAGCGGATGGTGCCGCACGACCTCCAGCCCGAGGTGCTGCGCGTGGAGCTGACCGAACTCGGGGACGCGTTCCGCGCGTACCAGCGGCGCCCGGAACCGGACCTCGCCGTCCTCGCCGAACTGCACGACCGCAAGGCCCGCGCCTTCGCCCTGTGGGCGGACGTCACCGCCGACGCGTCCCTGCGGGAGGAAGCGGACCGGGCCGCGGCGGCCGCGCGGACCACCCGCGAGATGGACGCCAACCGCCGCGGCCTCCCGGTGGGCGGGGAGGGACCCGTGGTCGAGCGGCTGCTGACCCGGGGTCAGGGCGTCCACGCCCGCGAGGTGCTGGAGCACGTCCGGACCGGCTCCCCCTTCCCCGAGGCCGAGGCGCGGCTCGCGGTGCTGATGCTCACCCTGCGGGCCGCGCGCGCCGGTACCGGGAACGTCACCGGGCAGGACCTGGGCGGCTGGTTGCAGGGCGACGCCGAGCGGGTGCTCCAGGGGCTCGTCGACGTGGGCTGGCTGCTGCTGCCGCAGGACGTCACCGCCGACGACGCGCTGATGTCCCGGCCCGAGGAGCCCACCCGGATCACGGTGCCCACGCTGATTCCCACGCAGCCCCGCCCGTTCTTCTTCGGCAAGGTCACCCGGGCGCGGCTCTCGGGGTGGGCGCAGAAGGTGGTGGGCGACCGGAAGCTGCGGAAGAAGAAGGCGGGGGCCGCCACCAGGCTCCTCGCGGTGTACACCGCGGCCCACAGCCGTCCCGACGGGTGCCTGGGAGCCGTCGGCGAGGACGCCGGTCCGGCGCTGGACGAGGTCGCCCAGTTCTGCGGCCTGCGGCCCGAGGACGTCGCCGAGCACGCGGGGCTGCTGGTCGCCGCCGGCTGGCTCGCGGAAGGGGCGGACACCGCCGACGGCCGCCTGCGGGGCCGGCTCGCCGAGCGCGTACTGCCGCTGAGCGGACTGCTGTGACGGCTCGTCGCTGAGGTTCGTCAGGGGAATCGCCCCAAAGGGGCGCGGGGAACTGCGCGCGCAACCACGACGTCGCCGCACCCGGCAACGAACCCGGTGGGGCAGACGCCGACCCGGCACCAGAGCCCAGAAGCAACGGTGCCCGGCCCCCCGCAGGGGACCGGGCACCGTTCGCTCAGCTCAGCGCAGCGCTCAGTGGGCGTGGCCGTGGCCCGCGGCGGCGGCCGGCTCTTCCTCTTCCTTCTTCTCGACGACCAGGGTCTCGGTCGTCAGCAGGAGGGAGGCGATGGAGGCGGCGTTCTCCAGGGCGGAGCGGGTGACCTTCACCGGGTCGATGACGCCGGCCTTGACCAGGTCGCCGTACTCGCCGGTGGCGGCGTTGAAGCCCTGGCCCTTGTCGAGCTCGGCGACCTTGGAGGTGATGACGTAACCCTCCAGGCCGGCGTTCTCGGCGATCCAGCGCAGCGGCTCGACGGCGGCGCGGCGGACGACCGCGACACCGGTGGCCTCGTCGCCGGTCTTGCCGAGGTTGCCCTCGAGCACCTTGACGGCGTGGACCAGCGCGGAGCCACCACCGGAGACGATGCCCTCCTCGACCGCGGCGCGGGTCGCGGAGATGGCGTCCTCCAGACGGTGCTTGCGCTCCTTCAGCTCCACCTCGGTGGCGGCGCCGACCTTGATCACGCACACGCCGCCGGCCAGCTTCGCGAGGCGCTCCTGGAGCTTCTCGCGGTCCCAGTCGGAGTCCGTGTTCTCGATCTCGGCCTTGATCTGGGCGATGCGGCCCTGGACCTCGTCGCGCTTGCCGGCACCGTCGACGATCGTGGTGTCGTCCTTGGTGACGGTGATGCGGCGGGCGGTGCCGAGCACCTCGAGGCCGACCTGGTCGAGCTTGAGGCCGACCTCCTCGGAGATGACCGTGGCGCCGGTGAGGACGGCCATGTCCTGCAGCATCGCCTTGCGGCGGTCGCCGAACCCGGGGGCCTTGACGGCCACCGCGTTGAAGGTGCCGCGGATCTTGTTGACGACGAGGGTGGAGAGCGCCTCGCCCTCCAGGTCCTCGGCGATGATCAGCAGCGGCTTGGAGGCGTTGGCCTGGATGACCTTCTCCAGCAGCGGCAGCAGGTCCGCGATGGAGGAGATCTTGCCCTGGTTGATCAGGATGTACGGGTCGTCGAGGACGGCCTCCATGCGCTCCTGGTCCGTCACGAAGTACGGCGACAGGTAGCCCTTGTCGAAGGCCATGCCCTCGGTGAAGTCCAGCTCCAGACCGAAGGTGTTGGACTCCTCGACGGTGATGACACCGTCCTTGCCGACCTTGTCCATCGCCTCGGCGATCAGCTCGCCGACCTGCTGGTCCTGGGCGGACAGCGCGGCCACGGCGGCGATGTCGGACTTCTCGTCGATCGGGCGGGCGGTGGCGAGAAGGTCTTCCGACACGGCGGCGACGGCCGCGTCGATGCCCTTCTTCAGCAGCGCCGGGGAGGCACCGGCGGCGACGTTCTTCAGGCCCTCGCGCACGAGCGCCTGGGCGAGCACGGTGGCGGTGGTGGTGCCGTCACCCGCGATGTCGTTGGTCTTGGTCGCCACCTCCTTCACCAGCTGGGCGCCGAGGTTCTCGTACGGGTCCTCGACCTCGACCTCGCGGGCGATGGTGACGCCGTCGTTGGTGATGGTGGGGGCGCCGAACTTCTTGTCGATGACGACGTTGCGACCCTTGGGGCCGATCGTCACCTTCACGGTGTCGGCGAGCTTGTTGACGCCGCGCTCGAGGGCGCGACGGGCGTCCTCGTCGAACTTCAGGATCTTCGCCATGGGAGCGTGAGCCCTCTTCCGGAAATCTTGGGGTTATACGGCAACTGCGCCCCCGACGCCCGGCTTTTTATGGTCGCGGGAGCCAGGGGCGCAGCTGTAAAGCAAGGTGCTTCGGTGAAGTGAAGAGCTACTTGAGAGCTACTTCTACTTCTCGACGATCGCGAGCACGTCGCGGGCCGAGAGGACGAGGTACTCCTCGCCGTTGTACTTCACCTCGGTGCCGCCGTACTTGCTGTACAGCACGACGTCGCCGACGCTGACGTCGAGCGGAAGGCGGTTGCCGTCCTCGAAGCGGCCCGGGCCGACGGCCAGGACGACGCCCTCCTGGGGCTTCTCCTTGGCGGTGTCCGGAATGACCAGGCCCGAAGCCGTGGTCTGCTCGGCGTCGAGCGGCTGGACCACGATGCGGTCCTCGAGCGGCTTGATGGCAACCTTGGAGCTGGTGGTCGTCACGATCCGACCTCCCCCTTCGGAGATCTCACGGGGTTAACTGTCTGAGGTGGCGACCAGGTGGATCCGTCGTCGCGGGTGCCGGACCTGCCCGTCGCGTAGTTGGCACTCTCCACTGGGGAGTGCCAGAGCCGAGACTATGACTGCGATTAGCACTCGGTCAAGCGGAGTGCCAATGCCGGCGGCGCGTCGGCGGGGATTTCGGCCTGGACGGCCTCGTCCTCAAACGCCGGACGGGCTGGATTGTGCCGGTCGGCGTCGAGGAGTCAGAGGTAATTTTCCAAGTCGCCCACCCTCAGCCCCTGCTCCTCGATCGTCTCCAGCAGACGTTCCGTGCGGGCCGTCAGGTTCGTGGCCGTCGGGTGGTCCGGGTCCACGGCCACGATGTCGCCGGGGTGGAGGCGGTGGTCGCCGCGGGTGTAGGTGAGGGCGCCGTCGGCGTCGAGGGTGGCGCGCCACAGGACCAGGGCCGTGATGCCGCAGTCGGCGGCGGCGCGCAGGGTCGTGGTGTCGTACGTGCCGTGCGGCGGGCGGAAGAGATGGGCGCGGGCCCCGAAGCGGGACCTGAGCTTGCTCTGCTGGCCGCAGATCTCGGCTCGCTGGCCGGCGTAGGGCAGGCCGCGCAGGGAGCGGTGGTCCAGGGTGTGGTTCTGCAGGCTCGCGCCGAACGGGCGCAGCCCGGCCAGCTCGCCGTACGCCGGTCCGGCGACGGTGTCGGTGAGGAACAGGGTGACCGGGAGCCGCCGTTCGCGGATCAGGCCGGCGAAGGCGGGGTCGCGCTCGGCGCTGTCGTCGTAGGTGAGGAAGACGACCGGGTCGTCGGTGCGGACGTGGTCCACGACGGGCGGCAGACGACGGCCCCGGTCGGCGTCCTGGGCGGGGTCCCCGGCCGCCGCCGCGTGTTCGGCGGGGGCGGGGGCGGCGGCGATCCGGTCGCAGCCGGTGAGCGGGAGCAGCAGGAGCAGGGGCAGCAGCGGGATCAGGAGGGTGGCCGGGGCGGCGCCGGCCGGACGGAGCCGCCCCCGCCTCACAGGTAGTCCTCCAGGCGGGCCACCGCGTACCCGTCGGCGGTGATCCGGTCCAGGAAGCGGCGGACCATGTCGGTCATGGTGCCGTCCCAGTCGTTCTCGCCCCGGAAGTGGGTGAGGACGATGTCGCCGGGGTGCAGGTCCTGGTCCCACTCGCGGTACTCCCAGTGGTCGACGTACACCTCCTCGCTCCAGATCGGGGCGTACTTGATCCCGCAGGACTTGGCGGCGCGCAGGGTGTCGCGGTTGTAGTTGCCGAAGGGCGGGCGGAAGAGGACGGGGCGCTTGCCGTAGCGCTTCTCCATCACGTCCTGCATGCCGCAGATCTCGTGCTTCTGCTCCTCGTAGGAGAGCGCGGGGAGGTACGGGTGGCTCAGGGTGTGGTTGTTGAGGGTGATGCCGCGGGCCTGCATCTTCTTGAAGTAGCCGTAGTCGTCCTTGATCTCCTCGTCGGTGAGGAAGACGGTGTACGGGATCTTCAGCTCGCTCATCATCTTCAGGAACGCCGGGTCCTTCTCGGCGCCGTCGTCGATGGTGAGGAAGACGACCTTCTCCTTGGTGGGGACCGTGGTGAAGACCGGCGGGAGGCCGTCCTCCTCCTGGCCGTCGACCTCGAAGCCCTCGCGGGCCTTGATCTCCGGCTTCTTCGCGGGGGCCGCGGGGGCCGTCAGCGGGACCTTCTTCAGGTCCCAGCGCTTGGCGGCGGCGGCCAGCGCCGCCCGGGCCTCGCGAGCCTTCGCCGCGCCGTCGACCGCGCGGGCCGGGGGTGCCTGCTGACCGGGGGCGCCCCGCACGCCTTGGTCCGCTGCCTGCGCACAGCCGGCGGCGAGGGCGGCGACGGCGAGGACGGTGGTGGCACGAAGGGCCCGGGACACGCGACGCGATGCCCGACTTTTGTCATTTTGTACGACTGCTTGCATGGTGCCGGATCCTCGCAGTCCCCCGCGGCCGAACCCGGCCCGACACCGCCCCGGAGGCACACCATCCACCGACTGGCCCACAATGACCCGGTGAACGACCTCGACCTCCTCCTCACCCCCGAAGGCCGCGCGCTCCTCGACGAGGTGCGCGACACCGACCCCGTGCGGGAGTTGGCGGTCGCGACCCGGCTGCGGCGCACGCATCCCGCCGAGCTGGTGTCGGCGGCGCTCGGGCAGGCGCGGCTGCGGCAGCGGGCGGCGGCGAAGTTCGGGGCCGAGGACGCCGGGCGGATGTTCTTCACTCCGAACGGGGTCGAGCAGTCGACGCGGGCGAGTGTGGCGGCGTACCGGGCGGGGCGGTTCGCGGCGCTGGGCGTGGCCTCGGTCGCCGACCTGTGCTGCGGGATCGGGGGCGACGCGATCGCACTGGCCCGCGCCGGGATCCGGGTGCTCGCCGTCGACCGGGACCCGGTCACGGCAGCGGCGGCCCGGGCGAACGCCGACGCGCTGGGGCTCTCCGGCCTGATCGAGGTGCGCGAGGCGGATGTCACGGAGGTGGACACGGAGGCGTACGACGCGGTGTTCGTCGATCCCGCGCGCCGGGGCGGGCGGGGCCGGATCTTCGATCCCGAGGCGTACTCGCCGCCGCTGTCCTGGGCCGTGCGGGCGGCCCGTACGGCGCCTCGGGCCGCCGCGCTGAAGGTCGCGCCCGGCATCCCGCACGAGGCGGTGCCCGAGGACGCCGAGGCGGAGTGGATCTCCGACGGGGGTGACGTGAAGGAGGCCGTGCTGTGGTTCGGGACCGGCGCGGCTCCCGGAGCGGTGCGGGCCACGCTGCTGCCCGGCGCCCGCACCCTGCCCGGCAGCGGCCTGCCCGACCCCGAGGTGCGCACGCCCGGCCGGTACCTGTACGAACCGGACGGCGCCGTCATCCGGTCCCACCTGGTCGCCGAGGTCGCCGCACAGGTCGGCGGCGGCCTGCTCGACGCGACCATCGCGTACGTCACCGCCGACGCACTGCTGCCGACGCCGTACGCCACGGCGTACGAGATCACCGACCGGATGCCCTTCAACGTCAAGAAGCTCAAGGCGCTGCTGCGGGAGCGCGGGGTCGGCACGCTGACCGTGAAGAAGCGGGGCTCGGCGGTCGAGCCGGAGGAGCTGCGGAAGAAGGTCAAGCCGCAGGGGCCGAACTCCGCGACGGTGTTCCTGACGCGGGTCGCGGGGGCGCCGACGATGCTGATCGGGCACCCGGCGCGTTAACCGGTCGCCTCCCGCGCCCGGGCCAGCAGGAGCGCGCGTTCGCGGGCGTTGCGGGTCAGGGAGGCGGCCCGTTCGAACTCCTCGCGGGCCTCCGCCGCGCGGTCCAGGCGGAGCAGGAGGTCGCCCCGGACGCTGGGGAGCAGGTGGTAGTCGCGCAGGGCCGGTTCCGCGGCGAGGGCGTCGACGAGGGCCAGGGCGGGGGCCGGGCCCTCGGCCATCGAGACGGCGACGGCGCGGTTGAGTTCGACGACCGGGGACGGGGCACGGGCGGCGAGCAGGGCGTAGAGCGTCGCGATGCGCGGCCAGTCGGTCTCCTCGTAGCTGAGGGCGGTGGCGTGGCAGGCGGCGATCGCGGCCTGGAGGGCGTACGGGCCCGGCCCTTCGGCGCCGGTGGTGGCGTGGGCGTGGCCGAGGGCGGTGACGCCGCGGGTGATGAGCAGGCGGTTCCAGCGGCGGCGGTTCTGGTCCCGCAGCAGCACCGGCTCGCCGTCGGGGGCGGTGCGGGCGGCGGTGCGGGAGGACTGGAACTCCAGCAGCGCGGCCAGGCCGTGGACCTCGGGTTCCTTCGGCATCAGGGCCGACAGGACGCGGGCCAGGCGCAGGGCGTCCTCGCACAGGGCGGGGCGGAGCCAGTCGTCGCCTGCGGTGGCCGCGTAGCCCTCGTTGAAGATCAGGTAGATGACCTCGAGGACCGAGCCGAGGCGGGCCGCGCGATCCGGTCCGTACGGCACCTCGAAGGCGACGTTCTTCCTGGCCAGGGTGCGTTTGGCGCGGACGATGCGCTGCGCGACCGTCGGTTCGGGGACGAGGCGGGCGCGGGCGATCTCGGGCGTGGTCAGGCCGCCGAGCAGGCGGAGGGTGAGGGCGATGCGGGCCTCGGCGGACAGCACCGGGTGGCAGGCGGTGAAGACCAGCCGCAGCAGGTCGTCGTCGATGTCCTCGGGGTCGGCGGGCTCCTCGGGCGGGGGCGCCGAGACGGGCAGGTCCCGGCCGATCTCGGCGAGCTTGCGGGCGTAGGTCTCCCGGCGCCGGATCAGGTCGACGGCGCGGCGGCGGGCGGTGGTCATGAGCCAGCCGCCCGGGTTGTCGGGCACGCCGTCCCTCGGCCACTGCTCCAGGGCGGCGACCAGGGCGTCCTGGGTGAGTTCCTCGGCGATGCCGACGTCCCGGACGAGCCGGGCGACCGCGGCGATCACGCGGGGCGACTCGAGCCGGAAGACGGTTTCGAAGGCTGCGGCGGGCTGTGCTTCCACAGCCCACCATGCAACACCCTCGGGGCGCCGGGACAAAGCGGGAACCGGTGCCCCGCGTCGCTCAGCCCTCCATCAGCTCGCGCACCTCGCAGGTCACCGTCCAGTACTCCTCGTGCACCTTCAGGAACCGCTTGGTCCACTCGACCGCCTCGGCCCGGTCCTTGGCCTGGAGGAGGGAGTAGCCGCCGATGACCTCCTTGGTCTCGGTGAAGGGCCCGTCGGTGACGGAGAGCTGTCCGCCCTCGTAGTGGACGCGGGTGCCCTGGGCGGTCGGGGTCAGTCCGGCCGTGTCCAGCAGGACGCCGGCCTTGGTCATCTCCTCCATCAGCTTCTCCATCCGCTGGATCAGCTCGGGGCTGGGGCCGTCGGGGAGGGCGTCGGACTCCTCGATACGGATGAGGGACAGGTAGCGGGGCATGGTGGCTCCTCGGGTGGTTGTGCTGCCGGGCTTCTCCCGGCCTCTCACCCTTGCGTCGAACGGGCCGGCCGCGGATCGACACACGCCGGGAGGATTTCCGGGAATCTCGCTCAGCGCAGCGATTCCCACAGCTCGGCGGCGTCCGGCTGGTCGGCCACGACCCGGTTGGGGTCGGAGGGGGCGGGCAGCACCGGCATCGTCAGTGTGCGTACGTCGTCCGCGGCGAGGTCACCGAGGCTGCGGCCCAGGTCCGTCAGCTCGCCCAGCGAGTCCAGGCCGGTGTCGGTGGTGAGGCTGCCGGTGAGGGCGTCGGCGACCTGGTAGAGCCTGACGGGGTCGGTGAGCAGGTCGGTGGCGGAGATCTGCTCGATGAGCGCCTTGACGAGCTTGTGCTGGAGTTCTATCCGGGCGAGGTCGCTGCCGCCGGCCAGCCCGTACCGGGTGCGGGCCAGCCCGAGGGCCTCGGTGCCGTCGAGGTGGTGGGTGCCGGCGTCCAGGTGGAGGTGGCTCTTGTCGTCGTCGATGTCCACGTCCGTGGTGACGGTGACCCCGCCGAGCGCGTCCACCAGGTCGGCGAAGCCGGAGAAGTCGACCTCGACGTAGTGGTCCATGCGCACGCCGGTGAGCGACTCGACGGTCTTCACGGCACAGACCGGCCCGCCCAGTTCGTAGGCGGTGTTGAACATCGCGCCGCTCGCCGCCCTGGTCGTACCGCCGGACGGCAGGGGACAGGAGGGCCGCTCGACGAGGGTGTCGCGCGGGATGCTGACGACGGTGGCGGCGGTGCGGCCCGCGTCGAGGTGGACGACCATGGCCGTGTCCGAGCGGGCTCCGCCGCTGTCGCCGCCGCCCAGTTCCTGATTCTGCTCGCCGCTGCGCGAGTCGGAGCCGAGGACGAGGATGTTCAGGGCGCCGGTGGGTACCGGGGAGGCTGAGGGCGAGGCGGAGGACGAGGTGGAGGGGACGGTGACCGGGCGCGCGGGGCGGTCGTCTCCGAGCGCGCCGTTGATGTCGACGCTCCTGATGTTGCCGTTCAGGTGCCAGTAGGCCCAGCCCGCCGCCCCGGCGCCGAGCAGCAGGGATCCGGCCAGGGCCAGACCGGCCACCCTCAGCGCCTTCCGGCGGCCGCCCCGCCCGTCCTGTCCGCCCCGCGCCGCCATCCGTCAGCCCCCCGCCCCGCCCGTCCCGTCCGCGTCCCCACCCGGATGCCCCACCGGAAGGAACATAAGTCCGAATTATTGAAACTGGAACAGGTGGGTCGGGCTTCTGCGGAAATTCTCAGACTGCGGGCTTATTCACTTATTCGCCCATTCGCTCATTCGCTCATCCCGCCACGGCCTGGCCCTCCCGGGGCGGAGCCGTGCTGCTGCGCACCTCCAGGCTGGTGGCCAGCTCCACGCGGGTCGCCGTCGAGGAGCGGTCCTCCCGCCCGAGGTCCAGGACCAGCCGCGCCGCCGCCTCGGCCATCTCCATCAGCGGCTGCCGTACGGTCGTCAGCGGCGGCCCCACCCAGCGGGCCACCGGCAGGTCGTCGAACCCGACCACGCTCAGGTCGTGCGGGATGCGCAGCCCCAGCTCACGCGCCGCCTCGTACAGACCGAGCGCCTGGAGGTCGTTGCCGGCGAAGACGGCGGTCGGGCGGTCCGGGCGGCGCAGCAGTTCGAGACCCTGCCGGTAGCCGGCCTCGTGGTGGAAGTCGCCGGTCACGATCAGGCCGGGGTCGACCGGCAGCCCCGCCGTCTCCAGGGCGGCCCGGTAGCCGTCGACGCGGGCGCGGCTGCACATCATGCGGGTGGGTCCGCTGATGGCGCCGATGCGGGTGTGTCCGAGCTCGACCAGGTGCCGGGTGGCGGCGAGGCCGCCCTGCCAGTTGGTGGCGCCGATGGACGGCACGTCGGCGCCCGGGTCGCCGGCCGGGTCCATCACCACGAACGGGATGGAGCGGCTGGTGAGCAGGGCACGCTGGGACTCGTCGAGGCCGGACAGGACCAGGATCACGCCGTGCGGGCGGCGGGCGGCGACCTGGTCGGCCCAGGTCCGGCCGGGCGTGAGGCGGCCCGCGCTCTCGGAGAGCACGACGCTGAGCCCGGTGTCCCTGGCCACGTTCTCCACGCCGCGGATGACCTCCATCGCCCAGGCGCTCTCCAGCTCGTGGAAGACCAGGTCGATCAGGGGCGAGCGGGTGGACTCGGCCCGCCTGCGCCGGTAGCCGTGGGCGCGCAGCAGCTCCTCGACACGGGCCCGGGTCGACGGGGCGACGTCGGCGCGACCGTTGAGCACCTTCGAAACAGTCGGCGCCGACACACCGGCCTCACGCGCGATCTCGGCGAGGGTCGCGGTCTGCGCGGACCGCTTTTGCGTCCGGGTTTCAGCGGGCTGCGGGGATGTCATGGCGGCGATCGTAACCCCATGAGGCCGCCTGACGAAGAGGTCGGCGAACCGAGACCCGGCGGAACATTCGACGCCAGCGCCGAATCATTCGACGCGTTGGTCGTCGCCGTCGTCGCTCTGGCCCGACTCGACCGACTCGAACCGCCAGCGGTGCACCGCCCGCGTCACCAGACTCTCGTCCGGTTCGGGCAGTTCCGGGAGTGCGGCGTCGTACGCGGCGTCCCACCAGGTGATGACGAGGACACGGTCCTGCGGGGCGCGCAGGGTCTCCCGGCGCAGCGGCCGCCGGGGCAGCTCCTGCCGCCGCACCCAGGCCAGCAGCTCCCCGCCCCGGCCGGGCACGGCCCGCGCCTCCCACATCAGCGCGACGGTCACGAGTAGAGGTTCTCCTTGCTGACCTCGTGCACGTGGTCGTGGCCGTGATCGTGGCCGTGGCCGTGCGTGTGGGCCTGCCCCGGCACGTGCGGCTCCGTCACCGGCAGGGAGGAGTCCGCGGAGAGGTCCCAGTCGGAGGCGGCCCGGTTCCGGGCGACCATCTCGGCGCCGAGCGCGGCGACCATCGCGCCGTTGTCCGTGCACAGCTTGGGGCGCGGCACCCGCAGCCGGATCCCGGCCGCCTCGCAGCGCTCCTGGGCCAGCGCCCGCAGCCGCGAGTTGGCGGCCACGCCGCCGCCGATCATCAGGTGGTCGACGCCCTCGTCCTTGCAGGCCCGCACCGCCTTGCGGGTCAGCACGTCCACGACCGCCTCCTGGAAGGACGCCGACACGTCGCGCACCGGCACTTCCTCCCCCGCCGCCCGCTTCGCCTCGATCCAGCGGGCCACGGCCGTCTTCAGACCGGAGAAGGAGAAGTCGTACGGCGCGTCGCGCGGGCCGGTCAGCCCGCGCGGGAAGGCGATCGCGCCCGGGTCGCCCTCGCGCGCGTACCGGTCGATGACCGGGCCGCCGGGGAAGCCCAGGTTCAGCACCCGGGCGATCTTGTCGAAGGCCTCGCCGGCCGCGTCGTCGATGGTGGCGCCGAGGGGGCGGACGTCCGAGGTGATGTCCGTGGACAGCAGCAGGGAGGAGTGTCCGCCGGAGACCAGCAGGGCCATCGTCGGCTCGGGCAGCGCGCCGTGTTCGAGCTGGTCGACGCAGATGTGCGAGGCGAGGTGGTTCACGCCGTACAGCGGCATGCCCAGCGCGTAGGCGTACGCCTTCGCCGCCGAGACGCCGACCAGCAGGGCACCCGCGAGGCCGGGCCCGGCGGTGACGGCGATGCCGTCGAGGTCGCGCGCGCTCACCCCCGCCTCCTTCAGGGCGCGGTCGATGGTCGGCACCATCGCCTCCAGGTGGGCGCGGCTGGCCACCTCGGGCACGACGCCGCCGAAGCGGGCGTGCTCGTCGACGCTGGACGCGACGGCGTCGGCCAGCAGGGTGGTGCCGCGTACGACACCGACGCCGGTCTCGTCGCAGGAGGTCTCGATCCCCAGGACGAGAGGCTCGTCGCGTGAGTCAGCCATGGTTCTCGGTTCCTCGTTCGGTTCCCGGTACGGAGGTGGACGGGTCGGTCAGGCGCATCACCAGGGCGTCCACGTTCCCCGGCTGGTAGTAGCCGCGTCTGAAGCCGATGGGCTCGAAGCCGAAGCGCTCGTACAGCCGCTGGGCGCGGGTGTTGTCCACCCGGCACTCGAGCAGCACCTCGGTGCACTCGAAGTCGGTCGCCGCGCGCAGCAGCTCGGTCAGCAGCCGCGCGCCCAGGCCGGTGCCCCAGTGATCGCGGGCGACGGCGATGGTCTGCACGTCGCCCTGCTCGCCGGAGGTGACCAGGCCCGCGTAGCCGACGAGGTGGCCGTCCTTCTCGGCGACCAGGTAGCGCCGGGTCGCCCCGGGCCCGCGCGCGTGCGCCAGCTCGGACCAGAACATCCCCCGCGACCAGGCGTCCTCCGGGAACAGCTCCCGCTCCATGCGCAGCACGGGGTCGATGTCCCACCAGCGCATCTCGCGCAGCGCGGCGGGTGCGGACTCGGTGGTGGCCGGCTCGATCACTTCGGGGTGACCACCTTGTAGTTCTTGGGGACCTGCGCGTCGGGCCGGCGCAGGTACAGCGGCCGGGGCGCGGGCAGCTCCTCCCCCGCCGCCAGCTTCTCGGCGGCCAGCCGGGCCAGCGCGGCGGCGGACACGTGCTCCGGCTCGTGCGCCCGGGGGAAGGTGTCCGGGTAGAGCAGCGCGCCCGCGCCGACGGCGGGCAGCCCGGCCACCTGCCCGGCGATGTCCGCGGGGCGGTCCACGGCCGGGTCGGTGAGGCGGGTGCGGGAGTCGGCGTACCGCGCCCAGTAGACCTCCTTGCGGCGGGCGTCGGTCGCCACCACGAAGGGGCCCTCCAGGTCGGCGGCGAACGCGAGGCCGTCCAGTGTGCACACGCCGTGCACGGGCACGCCGAGCGCGAGCCCGAAGGCGTCCGCGGTCATCAGGCCGACCCGCAGCCCCGTGTACGGGCCGGGGCCGATGCCTGCGACGACGGCGGTCACGGCGTCGAGCCGCAGACCGGCCTCCGCGAGCACCCGGTCCACGGCGGGCAGCAGCAGCTCACCGTGCCGGCGTGCGTCGACCTGGCTCGACGAGGCGATGACGTCCGTACCGTCGTGCAGCGCGACGGTCACGGCGGGCGTGGCGGTATCCAGAGCGAGCAAGAGCACGCAAACAGCCTACGGCGCCGGGAGGCCCGCGCCGGACGCCCTGTGGACAACCCGGGGACACTCGCCGGGACCGGACCGGCCGCTCCGTGTCGCACAACGCGGTCACACGCTCACGTACTGCTACCTTCACCCGGGGTACGGCACGCAGGACGCAGGACGCAGGACGCACAAGTACGACGACGAGGTGGTCGCCCGTGGCAAGCAGAAGCGCCGGTATCGTCACCGGCCTCACCACGGCGGCCCTCGTGACCATCGGCGTCCTGGCCCACCAGGCCTCCGTCAGCGTCCCCGCCGGCTTCGGCCGGACCCACGCGACCGCCAGCCCCGCCCCGGGCGCCACCAAGGCACCGCGCGACCGGCGGCATCCGAACGCGCTGCCCGCCATGTCCGGACAGGGTGAACGGGTGGTGTACTCGGTGGACGACGACCGCGTGTGGCTGGTCGGCCCGGGGAACAAGGTGCGGCGCACCTTCGAGGTCACGCCCAGCACGGTCGACCCGGCACCGGGCGCCTACACGGTCACGTCCCGGTCCAACCGGATCACCGGGTCCGACGGCATCCCGGTCGAGCACGTGGTGCGCTTCACCGGCGCCCAGGGCGTGGCCATCGGGTTCAGCGCGGCGGTCGACGGCTCGACGGCCGCGCCCGACCCGGACCGGCCCACCGGCGGCATCCGCGAGTCGCGCGCGGACGGCGACGCGATGTGGAAGTTCGCGACGATCGGACGGCAGGTCGTCGTCGTCCCCTGACGCCGCGCGGTGCGCGCGTCGTACGTGCGCGGTAACGTGCGGCTCCCCGCGGGGCGTCAGGCGGCCTCGCGGTGGCTCTGCCGGTCCTGCCGGTCCTGCTGACCCTGCCGGTCGCGGACCGGCCCTCGCGTCTCCGGCTCGGGAGCGCGGGGCGGCGTCGAGACCGCCGTCGCGGCGGCGCAGGAAGCGAGCAGGTCACGCATCGACACCCCGGCGGGCGCGGGCGGCTGGTGGCTCGGACGGCCCTGCGGCTGGGCCTGGGACACGGACGACATGGACGCCTCCTGAAGCTCGGGGGCGGGCGCAGTAAGGCATGCCTAACTACGAGCCGAGTACCATGTGACCACGCGCAAGACCCGGAACGCAATCTTTTGCCGACGCTTTGTCGGAAAATCCGCCGGGAGGACCGCGCCGGGGCGGCTCAGCCGGCGAGGACGCTCACGTCGGCCGTGGCCCACCGCTCGCCCAGGCCGGTCACCGTCACGTGCCGCACCTCGTCCGTGGTGTCGCCGACGGCCCGGTCGATCCGGAGCCGCAGCCGGTCCTCGGTCAGCTCCTCGACCTTGCCCTCGCCCCACTCGACCACGATCACCGAGTCGGACAGGGACACGTCGAGGTCCAGGTCCTCCATCTCGTCGAGGCCGCCGGAGAGCCGGTAGGCGTCCACGTGGACGAGCGGCGGACCGTCACCGAGCGAGGGGTGCACGCGGGCGATCACGAAGGTCGGGGAGGTCACGGCGCCCCGCACGCCGAGCCCCTCGCCGAGACCGCGGGTCAGCGTCGTCTTGCCCGCACCCAGCTCCCCGCTGAGCATCACCAGGTCACCGGCGCGCAGCAGCTTGGCGAGCCTTCGGCCCAGTTCCCGCATCTGCTCGGGCGAGGTGACGGTGATCTCGACGCCGGGGGGCGCGGCGTCGGAGGACGGGTCGGCGGCGGGACCGGAGGACTCAGCCGGGCCCCGGCCCTGCGCTGCTGCTGGTGCTTCCATAACCGTCCACGGTAGCCGCTGCGGGCACGGCCCCGGCGCGGGCGAGCAGGTCGGCGAGGCGGTCGGTGACCAGCTCCGGGTGCTCCAGCATCACCAGGTGCCCCGCGTCGGGGACCAGCACCAGCTCCGCGTCGGGCAGCAGGTCGGCGATCGCCTCGCTGTGCTCGCTCGGCGTCACCAGGTCCCGCACCCCGGCCAGGACCAGGACCGGAAGGCCGGCGAAGTGGGCGAGGGCCTCGGTCTTGTCGTGGTCGTTGAAGGCGGGGTAGAACTCGGCGACGACGTCGATCGGCGTCGACTCGATCATCCGCTCGGCGAACCGGGCCACGGCCGGGTCGACGTCCCGGGACGCGAACGAGTACCGCTTGATGATCCCGGCGAACAGGTCCGCCGTCGCCCGCCGCCCCCGTTCCACCAGCTCGGCCCGCTGCCCCAGCGCCCTGAGGACGCCCGGCAGCACCCGCCGCACCGCGTTGACCCCGGCCACCGGCAGCCCGAAGTTGACCTCGCCGAGCCGCCCGGACGACGTGCCGACGAGAGCGACGCCGACGACGCGCTCGCGGACCAGGTCGGGAAAGGCGTCGGCCAGCGCCATCATGGTCATGCCGCCCATGGAGTGGCCGACCAGCACGATCGGGCCCTCGGGCGCGGCCGCGTCGATGACGGCCTTGAGATCGCGGCCCAGGTCCTCGATGCTGACCGGCCGGTCGTCCCGCGTCTGGGTCACGCCCCGCCCGGACCGGCCGTGGCTGCGCTGGTCCCAGTAGACGGTGCGGACGACGCCCCTGAGGGCCGCCCGCTGGAAGTGCCAGGAGTCCTGGTTGAGGCAGTAGCCGTGGCTGAAGACGACGGTGACGGGTGCGGGCGCCTTGCGGCCGAACAGCCGCCTGCGGCGCGGGGCGGGGTCGGCCCCGGCCTCCGGGTCGAGGTCGTCGACCTCGTAGTACAGCTCGGTGCCGTCGTCGGCGTACGCCTTGCCGGGCGTGCCGCGCAGTCCGCCGTAGGGTCCCGTCGAGTCGAGGGCGAGGCGGGCCCTCTGGCGCATCCCGCGGCCGACGGTGAGCCGTTCTATCGCCACGCCGGCCGCGGCGCCCGCCGCGACCACGCCTATCGCGACCCCGGCGATGCCGGTCGCCCGGCGCCAGCCACCGGTGGCGGCCTCCGTGGCGGAGGCGACGGCCGCCGCGACGGCCTCCGCGTTGCTCTCGCTCACGTGCACCGCTCCTCTTCGCCGGGCCGTGCGGACGCCCGCCGGCCACTGATTCACCTGAACGCGCGGCCCGCGCGCGTCACGCCGCCGACGGGCGCGTCACTCGTTGACCGCTGTGCATTGCCCGCTATGCGTCGGCCGCCGTTCGTCGACCGTCATTCGTCGACCGTCATTCGTTGACGTAGACGCGCGGAACGCGACTTCCGATCCGGGTGACGATCTCGTACGCGATGGTGCCCGCCGCCTGGGCCCAGTCCTCGGCGGTGGGCTCGCCGTGGTCGCCCGGTCCGAACAGCACCGCCTCGGCGCCCGGCTCGGGCCGGTCCCCGCCCAGGTCGACGACGAACTGGTCCATCGCGATCCGCCCGGCGACCGTGCGCCACTTGCCGTCGACGAGGACCGGGCCGGTGGCGGAGGCGTGCCGGGGGATGCCGTCCGCGTAACCGAGCGGGACGAGGCCGAGGGTGGTCTCGCCGGGGGTGGTGTAGTGGTGCCCGTAGCTGACGCCGTGGCCGCCGGGGACCTGCTTGACCAGGGCCAGCGAGGCGGCCAGCGTCATCACGGGGCGCAGCCCGAAGTCGGCCGGGGTGCCGATCTCGGGGCTCGGTGAGACGCCGTACATCGCGATGCCGGGCCGTACGAGGTCGAAGTGGGCGTCGGGGAGGGTGAGGGTGGCGGGCGAGTTGGCGATGTGCCGCACCTCGGGGCGCAGGCCCTGCCGCTCGGCGTAGGCCGTCATCTCCCGGAAACGGGTGAGCTGGGCGGCGATGGAGGGGTGGCCGGGCTCGTCGGCGCAGGCGAAGTGGGACCAGAGCCCGGTGACCCTCAGCAGGCCCTCCTCCTCGGCCCGCAGCGCGGCGTCGACCAGCCGCTCCCAGTCCGCGCCGGGCTGGCAGCCGCCCCGCCCGAGCCCGGTGTCGGCCTTGAGCTGCACGCGCGCGGGCACCCCGGCCGCCCGTGCCGCCCCGGTGACCTCCTCCATGGCCCACATCGCGCTCACGGACACGTCGAGACGGGCCTCGACCGCCTCCCGCCAGGGCCCGCCGGGCGTCCACAGCCAGCACATGATCCGTACGTCGTCCGGCAGTCCGGGCTCCGCCGCGCGCAGGGCGAGGGCCTCCTGCGGGGTGGCGGTGCCGAGCCAGGTCGCACCGGCCTCGACGGCCGCGCGGGCGCAGGGGATCGCGCCGTGGCCGTAGGCGTCCGCCTTGACGACGGCCATGAGAGCCGCCCCGGGGGCCCGTTCGCGCAGTGCGCGTACGTTGGCCCGCAGGGCGGCCAGGTCGATCTCGGCCCGGGCGCGCAGTACCGCGTCCGCGTCCCGCCGAGCAGTTGTCTCGCTCATCGTGCCCCCAGTCTCTCAGAGCACCCGGCTGCCCCCGCCGCACGCCGCCGGCAGTGGCTATGGTTCCCGGCATGAGCATCATCGGGGTCGGGATCGACGTGGCCGAGGTCGAGCGGTTCGGGGCGTCGCTGGAGCGCACACCGGCCCTGGCGGGGCGGCTGTTCCTGGAGAGCGAGTTGCTGCTGCCCGGCGGGGAGCGCCGGGGCACGGCCTCGCTCGCCGCCCGGTTCGCGGCGAAGGAGGCGCTGGCCAAGGCGCTGGGCGCACCGGCGGGGCTGCTGTGGACGGACGCCGAGGTGTGGGTCGAGGACGGCGGGCGGCCGCGGCTGCGGGTCACGGGAACGGTGGCGGCGCGGGCGGCGGAGCTGGGCGTGGCGTCGTGGCACGTGTCGCTGAGCCACGACGCGGGGATCGCGTCGGCGGTGGTGATCGCGGAGGGGTAGGGCCGGCCGGACAGGCCCCGGCCCGGTGGGTCAGTCGGCGGTCGGCCGGACCCGGATGTGCATGCGTTCGCCCTGCGCGCCGTACAGGGCGATCCACTCGACGGGCCGGTCCCCGGCGTTGGCGATGCCGTGCGGGACGCGGGTGTCGAACTCCGCCGTCTCCCCGGCACTCAGGACGAGGTCGTGCTCGCCGAGGGCGAGGAGCAGGCGGCCGGAGAGCACGTAGAGCCACTCGTGGCCCTCGTGCGCCCCCTGCTCGGGACGCGGTGTCCATTCGGTCCGCGGGGTGGCCGGGGCGGGGAGGATCTGCTTGTAGGCGTGCAGCCCGTCGTTGGGGTTCCGGGTGAGCGGGACCCAGGTCTGTCCGTGCCGGGTGAAGGGGCGGGGATGGACGCGGGGGTCGCCGGTGCGCGAGCCGACGAGTTCGTCCAGGGGCAGCCGGTGCGCCCGGGCCAGCGGCAGCAGGTGCCGCAGCCCCGGCTCGCGCTGCCCCGACTCCAGCCGGGACAGGGTGCTCACGGAGATGCTGGTGGCGGCGGCGAGCTGGGCCAGCGTGAGCCCGCGGGCCTGCCGGATGGCGCGCAGGCGGGCCCCCAGCGAGGTCATCACCTGTGCCGTCTCGTCGTCACCGCCGCTCCTCATGGGACAACTGTCCCCCATCGCGGATTCCGGAGAGCGGCGGACCGTGCGTGTTCCCGGCGTACGGGGAAGACTCGACGGCATGCGGACTGCGTACAGCGTGGAAACGGTCAGGAACGCCGAGCGGGAACTGATGGCACGGCTGCCGGAGGGGGCGCTGATGCAACGGGCCGCGGCCGGGCTGGCCGCCGCCTGCGCCCAGGTGCTGGCCCGGGTGGCCGGGCGGGTCTACGGCAGCCGGGTGGTGCTGCTGGTCGGCAGCGGCGACAACGGCGGCGACGCCCTGTACGCGGGCGCGCGGCTGGCCCGGCGGGGCGCGGGCGTGACGGCGGTGCTGCTCGCGCCGGAGCGGGCGCACGGCGGCGGGCTGGCGGCGCTGCGGCGCGCGGGCGGACGGGTCACGGAGGGCGGGCCCACCGGGTCCGGGCCCACCGGTTCCGGTTCGGCCGGTTCGGCCGGTTCCGCCGGTTCGGCCGAGGAGTTGATCGCGCGGGCCGATCTGGTCCTCGACGGCATCGTCGGGATCGGCGGCGCGGGCGGGCTGCGGAAGGAGGCCGTTCCGCTGGCGGACGCGGCCGCGCGGTCCCGGGCCGCCGTCGTCGCCGTCGACCTGCCGAGCGGGGTCGACGCGGACACGGGCCGGGTCCGGGGGGACGTGGTCAGGGCCGACCTGACGGTGACGTTCGGGACGCACAAGCCGGGGCTGCTGATCGATCCGGCGCGGGAGTACGCGGGTGCGGTGCGCCTGGTGGACATCGGTCTGCCGCTGCCCGGCGAGGCGGCCGAGCTGGAGGCGTTGCAGCACCCGGACGTGGCCCGCCTGCTGCCGGTCCCGGCGGGCGAGAGCGACAAGTACCGGCGCGGAGTGGTGGGCATCGCCGCCGGGTCGGCCCGCTATCCCGGCGCGGCCGTACTCGCCGTCGCGGGCGCGCTGCGGGGCGGGGCCGGTGCGGTGCGGTACGTCGGTCCGGCGGGGGACGCGGTGATCGCCCGTTTCCCGGAGACGCTCGTGTCCGACCGGGGGCCGGAGCGGGCCGGGCGGGTGCAGGCCTGGGTGGTCGGACCGGGTGCCGGTGACGACGCGGCGACGGTGGCCGAGGTGCTGGCGGCGGACGTACCGGTGCTGATCGACGCGGACGGCCTGCGGCTGGCCGACGCGGACGCGGTACGGGCGCGCACGGCACCGACGCTGATGACCCCGCACGCCGGGGAGGCGGCGGCGCTGCTCGGGGTGGGCCGGGAGGAGGTCGAGGCGGCCCGGCTGGCCTCGGTGCGCGAACTGGCGGCGCGGTACGGGGCGACGGTGCTGCTGAAGGGCTCGACGACCCTGGTGGCCAGTGCGAAGGGCGGTCCCGTCCGGGTCAACGCGACGGGGACGTCGTGGCTCGCCACGGCCGGGAGCGGGGACGTGCTGTCCGGCCTGGCGGGGTCGCTGCTGGCGGCGGGCCTGTCGGCGGTGGACGCGGGGAGCGTGGGCGCGTACCTGCACGGTCTGGCGGGCCGCTTCGCGGCGGCGGGCGCCCCGGCGGGGGCGCACGACGTGGCGAGGGCGATCCCGCGGGCCTGGCGGGACGTCCGGGGGGACTGAACCGGGATTGAACCGGGGACCGGGCGTGCCTCGCCGCTACGGTGATCAGATGACCTTCGACTCCGACCCGACCCCGCCCCCGGCGGACCCCGGCTCGCTCCCCAGGGCCGAGTTCGGCTTCCCCGGCCCCCTGCGCGACCGGCTCGTCGCGGCGATCCTCGACGGTTCGAAGACGTCCACGACCGGGCTGGTCGCCGACTACGAGCACGAGGGCGAGCCGCTGCCCGAGGTGGGGAGCCGTGCGGTGGTCGTCGACTCGGGTGAACTCCCCGTCGCCGTCGTCGAGGTGACGGAAGTGCGCGTCGTCCCGCTGGCCGAGGTGGACCTCGCCCACGCGGTCGACGAGGGCGAGGGGGACACGAGCGTGGCCGAGTGGCGGGCGGGCCACGAACGGTTCTGGCACGGCGCGGAGATGCGCGCGGCGCTCGGCGACCCGGGCTTCACGGTGGACGACGCGACACCGGTGGTCCTGGAACGCTTCCGGGTCGTCACCGTGCTCCCCGCGACCGGCCGCTGAGGGACTGCCGAGGGACCACTGAGGGACCGCTGACGGACCGCCGCGGGGCACGCGCCGGGCGGTCCTACTCCACCGTCACCGACTTCGCCAGGTTCCGCGGCTGGTCCACCTCGTTGCCGCGGGCCGTGGCCAGTTCGCAGGCGAAGACCTGCAACGGCACCGTGGCCACCAGGGGTTGCAGCAGGGTCGGGGTGGCCGGGATCCGGACGAGGTGGTCGGCGTAGGGGACGACCGCCTCGTCGCCCTCCTCGGCGATGACGATGGTGCGGGCGCCGCGGGCGCGGATCTCCTGGATGTTGGACACGATCTTGTCGTGCAGGATCGAGCGGCCGCGCGGGGACGGCACCACGACCACGACCGGCAGGTCCTCCTCGATCAGCGCGATCGGCCCGTGCTTCAGCTCGCCCGCCGCGAAGCCCTCGGCGTGCATGTACGCCAGCTCCTTGAGCTTGAGGGCGCCTTCGAGGGCGACGGGGTGGCCGACGTGCCGGCCGAGGAAGAGCACCGTGTTCTTGTGGGCGAGGGAGCGGGCCAGTTCGCGCACCGGGTCCATGGTCCCCAGGACCCGTTCGACCGCGCCGGAGATGCCGGACAGGTCGCGGACGACGTCGCCGATCTCGTCGCCGTACTTCGTGCCGCGCACCTGACCCAGGTAGAGGGCGACCAGGTAGCAGGCCACGAGCTGGGTGAGGAAGGCCTTGGTGGAGGCGACGGCGACCTCGGGGCCCGCGTGGGTGTAGAGCACGGCGTCGGACTCGCGGGGGATCGTCGAGCCGTTGGTGTTGCAGATCGCGAGGACCCTGGCGCCCTGTTCGCGGGCGTGGCGCAGGGCCATCAGGGTGTCCATGGTCTCGCCGGACTGGGAGATCGCGACGACCAGGGTCTGCTGGTCGAGGATCGGGTCGCGGTAGCGGAACTCGCTGGCCAGCTCCACCTCGCAGGGGATCCGCGTCCAGTGCTCGATGGCGTACTTGGCGATCAGCCCGGCGTGGTACGCCGTGCCGCAGGCGACGACGACGACCTTGTCGACCTCCCGCAGCACCTCCGGCGGGATGCGCACCTCGTCCAGGCTCAGCGTGCCGGAGCCGTCGACGCGGCCGAGGAGGGTGTCGGCGACGGCCTTGGGCTGCTCGGCGATCTCCTTGAGCATGAAGGAGGCGTAGCCGGCCTTCTCGGCGGCCGAGGCGTCCCAGTCGACGTGGTAGGAGCGGACGTCCGCCGGGGTGCCGTCGAAGGCGGTGACCCGCACGCCGTCCCGGCGCAGCTCGACGACCTGGTCCTGGCCCAGCTCGACGGCGTCCCGGGTGTGGGCGATGAAGGCCGCGACGTCCGAGGCGAGGAAGTACTCGCCCTCCCCCACGCCCACCACGAGCGGCGAGTTGCGGCGCGCGCCCACGACCACGTCCGGCGCGTCCGCGTGCACCGCGACCAGGGTGAACGCGCCCTCCAGCCGCCCGCACACCAGCCGCATCGCCTCGGCGAGGTCGGCGCAGGCCGAGTACTCCTCGGCGAGCAGGTGGGCGACGACCTCGGTGTCGGTCTCGGAGGGCAGTTCGTGGCCGCGCTCCGCCAGCTCGGCCCGCAGCGGCGCGAAGTTCTCGATGATGCCGTTGTGGACGACGGCCACCCGGCCCGCGTTGTCGAGGTGCGGGTGGGCGTTGGCGTCGGTGGGGCCGCCGTGGGTGGCCCAGCGGGTGTGGCCGATGCCGGTGACGGCGGACGGCAGCGGGTGTTCGGACAGTTCCTTGTCGAGGTTGACGAGCTTGCCGGCCCGCTTGGCGGCGGCGAGGCCGCCGTCCGCGAGCACGGCGACGCCCGCCGAGTCGTATCCCCGGTATTCGAGCCGCTTCAGTCCGGCCATCACGACATCGAGTGCCGACTGAGACCCTACGTATCCCACGATTCCGCACATAAGCGGCAGCCTACGAGCAGGAACGGCCGTGCGGCGGCCGCAAAGCGGGCTTCCCGTGCCCGATATCGGAAATTCCCACCGGGGTACGAACGCCGCCCGCGGGCCGGACCTCAGCCGAGCTTGGCCACCTGCGCGTCGACGACCTCGGCGGGAACCTCGAATTCCGCGCCGGTCATCATCGAGGAGAGGTTGACGGCGCCGAAGGTGGCCAGGGTGGTGCCCTTGCGGACCACGACGAGCTTCATGAGCCCGCTGCTGTCCCCGCCGGTGGCCACACCGACGTTGACGGTGAACCCTTCGTCACCGCCCTTGAGCCGGTCCAGGCCGCTCACCTCGGTGACCCGCATCTTGTCGCTGCCCACGGTGGCCTCGAAGCCGCCCGCGCACTTCTCGACGGCCGTCTTCAGCCCCGCCACCGCCTGCTCGGCGCCGCCGCCCGCGTAGGAGGCGACGTTGAGCAGGATCTCGTTCACGTCGATCTCGGTCATGTCCTGACCGTCCGGGCCCTTGCTCTCGGAGGGCGACTCCGACTGGCCCTGCCAGGAGCGTTGCACGTCCGCCGCCGGCTCGCCCTGGGCCACCGCGCCCTGGACGTAGACGAGCGGCAGACAGGCCTCGTTGTCCGCCGAGATCTTGTCCTTGACCACCTTGTCGTCCGCCGACAGTTCGGTGGCGACCTCGCCGTTCTTGACGTCGGCCTGGGCGAGGGCGACCTTCTCCAGTTCGGCGGCGGTCAGCGCCTTGCCCGCCCCCTCGCCCGCCGGCGCGGACTCTTCGGCGCCCTCCGCCGGGGCGGACTGCTCAGCCTTCGCCTTGTCGTCACCGGCCGCGGAGTCGTCGTCGGAGGACCCGCCGCAGGCGGTGACGAGCAGGGCCAGGGCGGCGGCGGAGGCCGCGAGGGCGGTACGGCGGACAGCGGTCGAACTCACGGCAGTACTCTTTCGTCGGTTCACTTCAGGGGATGTCGACTCGCGTCGGGATCTGTCGAGTCACGTCGACGCCGGTGATGAGATCCGGTCGACTTTGCCCGCACCTTACCCAGAGCGTTCGCACGTACGATCGATAACCGGTCACCCGAGACCCGACCGTGATCTCCCCGGAGCGTGACGCACCCCACCTGCCGCTCCGTTCGTACTCCGTTAACAATGGACTGTGATCTCTCCGGTCCCCTCGATTCCCCGGAGCGCCCACCGGCAGCGGCCGGAGGCGACTCCCTACGTCGACCTCACCCGCCCCGAGTGGAGCGCGCTGCGCGACAAGACGCCGCTGCCGCTGACCGCCGAGGAGGTCGAGAAGCTGCGCGGCCTCGGCGACGTCATCGACCTCGACGAGGTGCGGGACATCTACCTCCCGCTGTCCCGGCTCCTCAACCTCTACGTCGGCGCCACCGACGGCCTGCGCGGCGCGCTGAACACCTTCCTCGGCGAGCAGGGCTCCCAGTCCGGCACCCCCTTCGTCATAGGGGTCGCCGGCTCGGTCGCGGTCGGCAAGTCCACCGTCGCCCGCCTGCTCCAGGCGCTGCTCTCCCGCTGGCCCGAGCACCCGCGCGTGGAGCTGGTCACCACCGACGGGTTCCTGCTGCCGACGCGGGAGCTGGAGGCGCGCGGCCTGATGACGCGGAAAGGTTTCCCCGAGTCGTACGACCGCCGGGCGCTCACCCGGTTCGTCGCCGACATCAAGGCGGGCAAGGCGGAGGTGACCGCCCCGGTCTACTCCCACCTGATCTACGACATCGTCCCCGACCAGCGGCTCGTCGTCCGCCGCCCCGACATCCTGATCGTCGAGGGCCTCAACGTGCTCCAGCCCGCGCTGCCCGGCAAGGACGGCCGCACCAGGGTCGGACTCGCCGACTACTTCGACTTCAGCGTGTACGTCGACGCGCGCACCGAGGACATCGAGCGCTGGTACCTCAACCGCTTCCGCAAGCTGCGCGCGACCGCCTTCCAGAACCCGTCCTCGTACTTCCGCAAGTACACGCAGGTGTCGGAGGAGGAGGCCCTCGACTACGCCCGCACCACCTGGCGCACCATCAACAAGCCCAACCTGGTGGAGAACGTGGCCCCCACCCGGGGCCGGGCCACCCTGGTGCTGCGCAAGGGCCCCGACCACAAGGTCCAGCGCCTGAGCCTGCGCAAGCTGTGAGGCGGGCGGCGCGTACGGGGCGGGCGGCGCGATAGAAATACCGGATGCTGCATCTGCGCCTGATCACTCCGGCCGACCGCACCGACGAGGCGGTCCGCCTGATCGACCGTACGGTCGGCACCACCCACCTCGTCGTCCTGCCGGGCGCCGCCCGCGAACCCGAGGGCGACGTCGTCATGTGCGACGTGGCCCGCGAGGCCGGGGACGAACTCATCAACGGCCTGAGGGCGTTGGGCATCGACAGCTGCGGCGCCATCACCGCCGAGAACATCGACCTGTCGTTGTCCGAGCGCGCCGACCAGGCGGAGCGGGACGCGCCCGGCGAGGCCGCCGACGCGGTGCTGTGGGAGCAGTTGGAGGAGGCGACGCACGAGGAGTCGACGCTCTCCATCACCTACGTCGCCTTCATCACGCTCGCCACGATGATCGCGGCCTGCGGTGTCGTCCTCGACAACGCGATCCTGATCGTGGGCGCGATGGCGGTCGGCCCGGAGTTCGGCCCGCTGGCCGGGATCTGCACGGCGGTCGTCCAGCGGGCCCCGCGGCTCGCCCTGCGCTCGGCGATCGCCCTGCTGGTGGGCTTCGCCGTGGCGATGGCGGTGACGGTGGGCTTCAGCTGGATCATGACCGAGTTCGGCCAGTTCAGCGAGGGCAAGCTGGAGGGCGACCGCCCCAACACCGGCTTCGTCTACGCCCCCGACGCGTTCTCCTTCGTGGTGGCGGTCCTCGCCGGCATCGCGGGCACGCTGTCCCTCACCTCGGCGAAGTCCGGCGCCCTGGTGGGCGTCGCCATCTCCGTCACCACGGTCCCGGCGGCCGCGAACGCCGCCGTCGCCCTGAGCTTCGGCGACACCAACCAGACGGTGGGCTCCACCGAACAACTCCTGCTCAACCTGGCAGGCATCGTGGTCGCCGGAACCCTGACTCTGCTGGCCCAGAAGGCGTTGTGGGCAACCCAGCGCTCACGACTGACGAAGCCGGAAGCGCCCTGAGGGGGCATCAGTTTCCGACGCCGAGCGGGGCCATGCCCTGAAGGGGCGCGGGGAACTGCGCGACAAGCCACGACGGCGCCGCAGCCCGCACCACACAGAACCCCCCACCCCGAACCCGGCACCAAGAACTAACCGAGCGCAGACTTCACCGAATCGGCCAACCGCCCCGCCACAGACCGAGCCTGCTCGATATCCGCCGCTTCCACCATCACCCGCACCAGAGGCTCCGTCCCGGAGGGACGCAGCAGCACCCGCCCGGTGCTGCCAAGCTCCCGCTCCGCCTCGGACACCGCTGCGGCCAGCTCGGCAGAGGTGCTCACCCGCGACTTGTCCACGTCCGGCACATTCACCAGCACCTGCGGCAGCCGCTCCATCACGGACGCGAGGTCCCGCAGCGAACGCCCGGTCTGCGCGACCCGCGCCGCCAGCATCAGGCCGGTCAGCGTGCCGTCACCCGTGGTGGCGTGGTCGAGGATGATGACGTGGCCGGACTGCTCGCCGCCGAGGGCGTAGCCGTGCTCCTTCATCTCCTCCAGGACATACCGGTCGCCTACCCCGGTCTGCACGAACCGGATGCCCTCGCGCTCCATGGCGAGCTTGAAGCCCAGGTTGGACATGACGGTCGCGACGACGGTGTCCGAGCGCAGCGCCTCGCGCTCCCGCATCGCCAGGGACAGCACGGCGAGGATCTGGTCGCCGTCGACCTCCGCACCGGTGTGGTCCACGGCCAGGCAGCGGTCCGCGTCGCCGTCGTGGGCGATGCCCAGGTCGGCGCCGTGCTCGACGACGGCGGCCTTGAGCAGGTCGAGGTGGGTGGAGCCGCAGCCGTCGTTGATGTTCAGGCCGTCGGGCACCGCGCCGATGGTGACCAGTTCGGCACCGGCCCGCGCGAACGCCTCCGGCGAGACCCGGGAGGCCGCGCCGTGCGCCTCGTCGAGGACGATCTTCAGTCCGTCGAGGCGGTTCGGGAGGACACCGACGAGGTGGGCGACGTACTGGTCGAGCCCCTCGTCGTAGTCCCGGACGCGGCCGACACCGGCACCGGTCGGGCGCTCCCAGGGGGCGCCGGTGCGGTGCTCGGCGTAGACGGACTCGATGCGGTCCTCCAGCTCGTCGGCGAGCTTGTGGCCGCCGCGGGCGAAGAACTTGATGCCGTTGTCGGGCATGGCGTTGTGGCTGGCGGACAGCATCACGCCGAGGTCGGCGCCGAGCGCGCCCGTGAGGTGCGCCACCGCGGGCGTCGGCAGCACGCCGACCCGCAGCACGTCCACACCGGCGCTGGCGAGGCCCGCGACCACCGCGGCCTCCAGGAACTCCCCGGAGGCACGTGGGTCCCGGCCGACCACCGCGGTCGCCCGGTGCCCGGCGAAGGTGCCCGCCTCGGCCAGTACGTGCGCCGCGGCGACGGAGAGGCCCAGCGCCAGCTCGGCCGTCAGATCCGCGTTGGCGACGCCGCGCACGCCGTCCGTGCCGAAGAGTCGTCCCACTTGTCCTCCTGAGGAAACGTCAATTCCGGGAGCGGCTGCCGAAGCGGCTGCCGAGAGCGCGGCCCACGCAGTCGGCTCCCGAAGACCCGGGCACGCATCGCCCGACCAACGATCACATAAGCCTTAGAACGTCTTGTGCCGTTATACGCCCAACGGCAGGGATAAACGAATGCCCCGGCAGCACAGTGGCGTGCCGCCGGGGCGTTCGGAGTACAGCCGGTACCAGCCGGTACGACTTAGCGCTTGCTGTACTGCGGGGCCTTGCGGGCCTTCTTCAGACCGGCCTTCTTGCGCTCGACCGCACGGTCGTCGCGCTTGAGGTAACCGGCCTTCTTGAGCGCGCCGCGGTTGTTGTCCACGTCGGCCTCGTTCAGCGCGCGGGCGACACCGAGACGGAGCGCACCGGCCTGACCGGAGACGCCGCCGCCGGAGATGCGGGCGATGACGTCGTAGCGGTTGTCCAGCTCGAGCACCTTGAAGGGCTCGTTGACTTCCTGCTGGTGCACCTTGTTCGGGAAGTAGTCCTCGAGCGTGCGCCCGTTGACCTTCCACTTGCCGGTGCCCGGGATGATCCGGACGCGGGCGATGGCGTTCTTGCGACGGCCCAGGCCGGCGGCCGGCTGCGGCTCGCCGAACGCGGAGGCCATCGACTCCGAGGTGTACTCGCCCTCGACGGGCACCTCGGACTCGGTGGTGTAGCTGTCGATGTCGATCTCTTCGAGCGGCTGCTCGGGAGTGGTCTCGGCCACGATGCTCCTCAGATTCTCTTCAGTCTTAAAGGGTGGCCGGAACTACTGCGCGACCTGGGTGATCTCGAACGGCTGCGGCTGCTGCGCGCCGTGCGGGTGCTGGTCACCCTTGTAGACCTTCAGCTTCGAGAGCATCTGACGGCCCAGGGAGTTCTTGGGGAGCATGCCCTTGATGGCCTTCTCGACGGCCTTCTCCGGGTTCTTGTCCAGCAGCTCGTCGTAGCGCACCGAGCGCAGACCGCCCGGGTAGCCGGAGTGGCGGTACGCCATCTTCTGGGTCCGCTTGTTGCCGGAGAGGTGCACCTTGTCGGCGTTGATGATGATGACGAAGTCACCGGTGTCGACGTGGGGCGCGTAGATCGGCTTGTGCTTGCCGCGCAGGATGGAGGCCGCAGTGGTGGCCAGACGACCCAGGACGACGTCCTGGGCGTCGATGACGTGCCACTGGCGCGTCACATCGCCGGGCTTGGGGCTGTACGTACGCACGGTTCGTAGCCTTCGCTTCTTCAGTGAGTGGTCCTGACATGGTCACCGAAGACGATCACGACAGCCCTGACCGCACCGCGGTGACGCATACCGCGTGCAGGTCGCTGGTCATCGGTCCCGGTGGACCGGTGTAAGGGCCCCTCACGTGAGAATGAGCAAGCCAATACACATACGACTGTGCAGAATACCCGGGCCCCGGCGGCCGGGTCAAAACGGGGCCGCCGGAGCGCGCTCCGGCTCCGGCGCACGCCCCGGGGGCACCCGCTCCCGGGCGCCCGTCGGACTGGTCCGGGCCTGCCGGGCGACCGTCACCGCGAGCACGCACAGCGTGAACGCGTCGCGGAAGGCACGCCGCCGCTCCCCCTCCAGCCAGGGCCAGGTCAGCCCGGGTGCCTGGGGCACCAGGGCGATCCAGAACCACACCCCGCGGGCCACCGACCCGGCGTACGGCAGGCCGGCCAGCAGCAGCGGCAGGGCGACCAGGAGGTAGTGGTCGTAGGACGGCCGGGAGACGAGGAACGCCGAGAGCATCAGCCCCGCGCCGGTCTCCGCGAGCCGCAGCGGACCGGGGTCGGCGCGGCGCCAGCGCCGGTAAGCGCAGAGCACCCCGGCCGAGGCCGCCGCCACCGCGAGCCCCTGCGCGAGCGCCGGCGGCACCCCGAGCCGGGGCAGTACGGCCGCCGGGGAGGCCTCGTAGAGCCGTACGAAGCCGTCGTCGCCGTGCAGCAGGAAGGGCAGGGTGCGGGTGAAGAAGCCCGCCGGGTCGGGCATCGCCAGCGCCGCCGCCGCGGAGGCCAGCGCGGGCACCAGGACGGCCGCGAGCAGCGCCCGCCACCGCCCGGCGAAGAGGAAGAGCAGGACGACGGGCGCGAGCAGCGGCTTGAGCGCCACGGCCGCCCCGATGACCACCCCCGCCCCCGTCCAGCGCCCCCGGCTCGCCAGCAGCAGGGCCAGCGGCAGCGCCACCGTCGCGGTCACCGTCCAGTTGCCGAGCCGCACCAGGTGCCCGAACGGCGCGAAGCCCAGCGCGAGCCCGGTCAGCCCCAGGACCGCGAGCCTGCTGCCCAGCGGCACCCGGTGCAGGCGCAGCGCGCAGGCCCAGGCCAGCGCCAGCAGGACGGTCACCGCGCACGGCACCAGCACCCGCAGTACGGCCCCGGGCAGCACCGCCTCCGGCACGGCGGCGAGGACCGCGCTCGGCAGGTAGAGGAAGTGCGGGTCGTCGTACGGGGAGCCACCGGCCAGCCAGGTGCGGGCGGCCCGCACGACGATCGCGTTGTCCATCCCGCCGTCCGAGGTCGTCCGCGCCGCGTGCGCGGCGGACGCCGCCAGCACCGTCCCGAGCACCGCCCACGGATGCCTTCCCGCCGGCCGCACCAACCACCCGGAGATGTCGCTTTTGCCCGTCCGCATGCACGGAACGCTAGGCCCTACCGCCCCCAAGTCCCGGCACCAGCACGCCCCTCGGCCCGTCTAAGATGCGGCCCATGAGCTTTGGGCAGGGGGGACCTCAGTCGCAGTGGGATCCCTGGACACCGCAATCGCAGCAGCAGCCTCAGCAGCCGCAGTCGCAGCAGCCCTGGAACAGCGGGAACAGTGACAACACGCCGGACTGGGCTGCCCTCGCCGAGGCCTCCGAGGCCCGTGCCAAGCGGCGCCGGCTGTTCCTCATCGGCGGCGGCGCACTGGCCACCGTGGCGATAGCCAGTGCCGTCGCGGTGGCCGTGGTCTCGGCGAACGGCTCCGACCAGGCATCCGACGGCGGTTCCTCCCAGCTCCCCACGACCGCGGAGATACCCAGCGCGACGGCCACCGAGCCGTCCTTCGCCCCGACCAGCGCCCCGCCGCCGCTGGACCCGAAGGACTTCGTCTCCAGCGTCAAGAAGGACAAGGCCCCGCTCAGCCCGGACCTGCTCTTCCCCGGGACCCAGCTGACCATGGGCGAGACGGTGTACAAGAAGGGCCCGACGGCCGACACCCGCACCTGCGGCTCCGCCGTCCAGGGCACCCTGCCGAAGGTCCTCGACGCCAACAAGTGCACGCGCCTGATCCGCGTCACCTATACCAAGGGCGACACCGCCGTGACGGTCGGCGTGGCCGTCTTCGACACCGAGGCGCAGGCCGCGAAGGCCAAGAAGGACGCCGACAAGAAGAGCATCGTGCGCTCCCTGTCCGGCGGCGGCGTCAAGTCCTTCTGCACCGGAGCCGTCTGCCGCTCCACCACCAACTCCTACGGCCGTTACGCCTACTTCACGGTCGCCGGCTTCACCGGTGCCAAGGACGTCACGGAGAAGTCCACCGGCGTGTTCCGGGCCGGTGACGACCTGGCCGAGTTCACCTTCCGGCAGATCCGGCGACGCGGTGAGACCCAGGCGTCGGCGGCGGCGGAGGCGGGCTGACGGCCCACCGCCCGCCCCGTCAACAGCAGCCGGTTCCCGGCAGCGACCGCTTGTTGCGCGCCTCCCTGTTCCGGGCGGCCAGCAGCTCGTCGGCCGGGTAACCGACCTCCTCAAGGGTCAGCCCGTGCGGCCGTACGACGTGCACCGCCGAGTCCCGTACGCCCGCGGCGAGCACCTTGGCCGGCCAGTCGGGCCCGCGGTGCCCGTCGCCGACGAACAGCAGCGCCCCGATCAGCGAGCGCACCATGTTGTGGCAGAAGGCGTCGGCCCGCACGGTCGCGGTGACGATCCCGTCCTGGCCCCGCACCAGACTCAGCTCCTGCAACGTGCGGATGGTGGTCGCCCCCTCGCGCTTCTTGCAGTAGGCGGCGAAGTCGTGCTCGCCCAGCAGTCCGCGGGCGGCCTCGTTCATGGCGCCCACGTCGAGCGGCCAGTCGTGCCACAGCACGTGCCCGCGCAGCAGCGGGTCGACGCCGCCCGGGTTGTCGGTGACCCGGTAGGCGTAGCGCCGCCAGACCGCCGAGAAGCGGGCGTTGAAGCCGCTGGGCGCCTCGCGCAGCGCCCAGACCCGCACGTCCCTGGGCAGCCGCCCCGCGAGCCGCTTGAGCAGCTTCACGTGGTGCTCGGCCCACACCTCGCGCGGCAGATCGACATGGGCGACCTGTCCCCGGGCGTGCACCCCGGCGTCGGTCCGCCCGGCCACGGTCAGCTCGTACGTCTCCCGCGACCGCGTCACGGTCCGCAGCGCGTCCTCGATCTCCCCCTGCACGGTCCGCCGCCCGCCGGCCTGCTTGGCCCACCCGGAGAACTCGCTCCCGTCGTAGGAGAGATCGAGACGGACACGGACATGACCGGGCTGCACTTCATCACTCACCCAGAGATCCTCTCACCCACACGAAAGCGGGCCCGCTCCTGAAAAGAAACGGACCCGCAAACACCCTCAAGGGGCGCGGGGAACTGCGCGACAAGCCACGGCGAAACCCGCAGCCGCAGTCGCACAGCCCCCGGCAGACGCTTACGCGTCCTTGGACTCCTCGCCCGCAGCCTCGTCGTCGGCCTTGGTCGTGTCGACCTTGGCCTCGGAAACCTCGGCGGAGCCCTCCGCGTCCTTGGCCGCACGCTTGGTCGCGGCCTCGGCCTCGCCGGTGGCCTGCTGCGCCACGGTCAGCGCCTCGACCAGCTCGATGACGGCCATGGGCGCGTTGTCGCCACGGCGGTTACCGATCTTGGTGATACGGGTGTAGCCACCGGGACGGTTCTCGTAGCGCGGGCCGATCTCGGTGAAGAGCGTGTGGACGATGCTCTTGTCCGTGATCACCTGGAGCACCTGACGGCGGTTGTGAAGGTCGCCCTTCTTCGCCTTGGTGACCAGACGCTCGGCGTACGGACGCAGCTTGCGCGCCTTCGCCTCGGTGGTGGTGATCCGGCCGTGCTCGAAGAGGCTCTTCGCCAGGTTCGCGAGGAGCAGCTTCTCGTGCGCGGCACTGCCGCCCAGACGGGCACCCTTGGTGGGCTTCGGCATGGTGTTTCTCCTAGGTGTCTGCCCCGGCCGTATCAGGTACCGGGGTCAGTATCCGAGCGGGCGGTCGCCCGTCGGAGATCCGGGGGCCTGCACGAGGCCCCCGGAAGTGGTACCGATCAGTACTGCTCGGTCTCCACGAAACCGGCGTCCGCGTCGTCGTCGGCGCCGAAGGCGTCCGCGGCGGCGGTCGGGTCGAATCCGGGCGGGCTGTCCTTGAGGGCCAGGCCCATGCCGGCCAGCTTCGCCTTGACCTCGTCGATCGACTTCGCACCGAAGTTGCGGATGTCGAGCAGGTCGGCCTCGGAACGGGCCACGAGCTCACCCACGGAGTGGATGCCCTCGCGCTTGAGGCAGTTGTACGACCGAACGGTGAGCTCCAGCTCCTCGATCGGCAGCGCCAGATCGGCGGCGAGCGCGGCGTCCGTCGGGGACGGACCCATGTCGATGCCCTCGGCGTCGATGTTCAGCTCGCGGGCGAGACCGAACAGCTCGACCAGGGTCTTGCCGGCCGACGCCATGGCGTCGCGCGGACGCATGGCCTGCTTGGTCTCGACGTCGACGATCAGCTTGTCGAAGTCGGTGCGCTGCTCGACACGCGTGGCCTCGACCTTGTACGTGACCTTGAGAACCGGCGAGTAGATCGAGTCGACCGGGATGCGCCCGATCTCCTGACCGACCTGCTTGTTCTGCACGGCGGAGACGTAGCCGCGACCGCGCTCGACGGTCAGCTCCATCTCCAGCTTGCCCTTGCCGTTGAGCGTGGCGAGGACGAGGTCGGGGTTGTGCACCTCGACACCGGCCGGGGGCGCGATGTCGGCGGCGGTGACCAGACCCGGGCCCTGCTTGCGCAGGTACATCACGACCGGCTCGTCGTGCTCCGAGGAGACGACCAGCTGCTTGATGTTGAGGATCAGGTCGGTGACGTCCTCCTTGACGCCCGGCACGGTGGTGAACTCGTGCAGGACACCGTCGATGCGGATGCTGGTGACAGCAGCGCCGGGGATCGACGAGAGGAGGGTGCGGCGGAGGGAGTTGCCGAGGGTGTAGCCGAAGCCCGGCTCCAGCGGCTCGATGACGAACCGGGAGCGGAACTCGTCGACGACCTCTTCGGTCAACGAGGGACGCTGAGCGATCAGCATGTGGTGATCCTTCAGTCAGGGGCGCCCGCTATTTGACGCCCGACCAGTACTGCAAGGGTACGGGCGATACGACCCGAAAGAGCCGTACCGCCCGGAAACCCTGGTGAAGCGATGAAGCGATGAAGCGATGCCGCGGTGAAGCGGGATCAGACGCGACGGCGCTTCGGCGGACGGCACCCGTTGTGCGGGGTGGGCGTGACGTCCTGGATGGAGCCGACCTCGAGGCCGGTCGCCTGCAGGGAGCGGATGGCGGTCTCACGACCGGAACCCGGGCCCTTGACGAAGACGTCGACCTTGCGCATGCCGTGCTCCTGCGCGCGACGGGCAGCCGACTCGGCGGCCATCTGCGCGGCGAACGGCGTGGACTTCCGGGAGCCCTTGAAGCCGACGTGGCCGGCGGAGGCCCAGGAGATCACGTTGCCGGTCGGGTCCGTGATGGACACGATCGTGTTGTTGAACGTGCTCTTGATGTGCGCGTGGCCGTGAGCGACGTTCTTCTTTTCCTTGCGGCGCACCTTCTTGGCAGCGCCCTGACGTCCCTTGGGGGGCATGTCGTTCTCCTACGGGAGGTGGTCGGTCCTACAGCGAAGACCGCTGGACGGCGAAGTCCGCTGCGGACTACTTCTTGCCCGGCTTCTTCTTGCCGGCGATGGCGCGACGCGGGCCCTTGCGGGTGCGGGCGTTGGTGCTGGTGCGCTGACCGCGGACGGGCAGACCGCGACGGTGGCGCAGACCCTGGTAGGTGCCGATCTCGACCTTGCGGCGGATGTCGGCCTGCACCTCGCGACGGAGGTCACCCTCGGTCTTGATGTTGTTGTCGACGTACTCGCGGATCGCGACGAGCTGCTCCTCGGAGAGGTCCCGAACACGGGTGTTCGGGTCCACGCCGGTGGCGGCGAGCGTCTGCTGCGAGAGGGTCCGGCCGATGCCGAACACGTAGGTGAGGGCGATCTCGACGCGCTTTTCGCGCGGGATGTCAACACCGGAAACGCGTGCCATTCAATGGCTCCAGTTGATTGTCGGAGGTCTTCCACAGAACCGGTCCCCGGCCGCCGTATGAGGTACGTATCGGGTCCCCGGCCTCCGAACCGGGGGTGTCGGACGCCTGGGCGCCCGGGTCCTGCGTATGAACATGTTCAGCTCGCGTCGCGCGAAGTCATGCGAATCGCGGAGGGAACGGTCAGGCTTCAGCCCTGGCGCTGCTTGTGGCGCGGGTTGTCGCAGATGACCATGACCCGACCGTGACGGCGGATCACCCTGCACTTGTCGCAGATCTTCTTGACGCTCGGCTTGACCTTCATGGGTGTGAGGTTCTCCGGGTCAGTTGCCGGCGGACCCGCGCGCGGAACACGCGGGACGTGGGCAAGATCTACTTGTACCGGTAGACGATCCGGCCACGCGTCAGGTCGTACGGAGACAGCTCCACCACGACCCGGTCGTCAGGGAGGATGCGGATGTAGTGCATACGCATCTTGCCGCTGATGTGTGCCAGGACCTGGTGGCCGTTCTGGAGCTCGACCTTGAACATGGCGTTCGGAAGAGACTCGACGACAGTGCCCTCGATCTCGATGGCACCTTGCTTCTTGGCCACGCTTCGCCCTTCGAATCGACTACCTTGATCGACTCGTCCTGCAACCCTCAAGACATGGGGGTGCACGGGAGCCGACGAGTCAGTCTACGTCAGCGGACCCGGAAAGGCGAAACGAGGAAGTCTGCCCCGGATGCGAGATCGTTATGCAAGGGGGTCGGGAGCAGCCGTGACTCCCAGCTCCGCCAGCTTGGCCCTGCCGCCGTCGGGGGACGTCAGGACCAGCGGGCCCTGGTCCGTGAGGGCGATCGAGTGCTCCCAGTGGGAGGACCAGGTGCCGTCCGTGGTGATGACCGTCCACTCGTCGGAGAGGACCTCGGTGCGGGGGGTGCCGAGGGAGACCATCGGCTCGATGGCGAGGCAGAAGCCGGGGACGAGCTTCGGGCCCTTGCCGCGGCGGCGGTCGACGTAGTTCAGCAGGTGCGGGTCCATGTGCATCTCGGTGCCGATGCCGTGGCCGCCGTAGTCCTCGATGATCCCGTACTTGCCGCCGCCGGGCTTGGGCTGGCGGCGGATGTAGGTCTCGATGGCGCGGGAGACGTCCACCAGGCGGTTGCCCTGCTTCATGGCGGCGATGCCCGCCCACATCGACTCCTCGGTCACCCGGGACAGCTCGACCAGCTCCGGGGAGTGACCGGAGCCGACGAAGGCCGTGTAGGCGGCGTCGCCGTGCCAGCCGTCGATGATCGCGCCGCAGTCGATGGAGATGACGTCGCCGTCCTTGAGCACCACGTCGTCGGACGGGATGCCGTGGACGACGACCTCGTTCACCGAGGTGCAGATGGTGGCGGGGAAGCCGCCGTACCCGAGGAAGTTCGGCTTCGCGTCGTGCTCCGCGAGGACCTTGCGGGCGACCTGGTCCAGGTCCTTGGTCGTCGCGCCGGGCACGGCGGCCTCGCGCGTGGCCGCGTGGATGGCGGCGACGACCAGCCCCGCCTCGCGCATCTTGGCGATCTGCTCGGGGTTCTTGATCTGCACCATGGGGGCTGCGGCCTTTCTGGACTGGACCGGAGAAGGGGAGGGCGGGGAGGGGAGAGAGGGAGGGCAGGGCGGACGGGGACGCGGTTCCACGATACGGGGCGCGGCCGTCCCGCCGCACAGCACAGCCGCGGCCCCCTGAGCGAGGAACCGCGGCTGCAGCCGGGCGGAGTACTACTGGTCGCGCTTGAGCGCCTCCAGCGCACGGCGGGTGACCTCGTCCACGGGTCCCGTCGCGGCGATGGTGGCGACCAGGCCCTGCGACTTGTAGTAGTCGATGATCGGCTCGGTCTGCGTGTGGTAGACCTCGAGCCGCTTGCGGACCGTCTCCTCGGAGTCGTCGTCCCGCTGGTACAGCTCGCCGCCGCAGACGTCGCAGACGCCTACCTTCTTCGGCGGGGTGTACGTCACGTGGAAGACGTGGGCCGAGTCGTTGCGGCAGACGCGCCGGCCGGCGATCCGCTTGACGACCTCGTCCTCCGGGGCCTCCAGGTCCAGCACCGCGTCGAGCTTCATGTCCTCGGTCTCGAGCAGCTCGTCCAGCGCCTCGGCCTGGGAGACGTTGCGCGGGAAGCCGTCCAGCAGGAAGCCGCCCTCGGCGTCGGGCTGCTCCATGCGGTCCTTCGCCATGGCGATGGTGACCTCGTCCGGCACGAGATTGCCGGCGTCCATGTAGGACTTCGCGAGCTTGCCCAGTTCGGTCTGCTGGCTGATGTTCGCGCGGAACAGGTCGCCCGTGGAGATGTGCGGAATGTGCAGCGTCTCGGCAAGGCGGGTGGCCTGCGTTCCCTTTCCGGCACCCGGAGGCCCGACGAGGACGATTCGCATCAGCGGAGGAACCCTTCGTAATTGCGCTGCTGGAGCTGGCTCTCGATCTGCTTCACCGTCTCGAGACCGACACCCACGATGATCAGGATGCTGGTGCCGCCGAACGGGAAGTTCTGGTTTGCCCCGAAACCAGCCAACGCCATTGTCGGGACGAGAGCGATCAGACCCAAGTACAGCGAACCCGGCCAGGTGATCCGGTTGAGTACGTAGCTCAGATACTCAGCGGTCGGTCGGCCAGCCCGGATGCCCGGGATGAAGCCACCATACTTCTTCATGTTGTCCGCGACTTCCTCGGGGTTGAACGAGATGGCCACGTAGAAGAAGGCGAAGAACACGATCAGGAAGAAGTACAGGATGATGTGCGGCGTCGCCGCGGTGTCCGCGAGGTTCTTCGTGATCCAGGTGGCCCAGCCCGCCGTCGAGTTCGAGAACTGGACGATCAGTGCCGGGATGTAGAGCAGCGACGAGGCGAAGATGACGGGGATGACACCCGCCTGGTTCACCTTGAGCGGGATGTACGTCGAGGTGCCGCCGTAGGAGCGGCGGCCGATCATGCGCTTCGCGTACTGCACGGGGATGCGGCGCTGGGCCTGCTCCACGAAGACCACCAGGCCGACCATGACCAGGCCGACGAGGATGACCGTGCCGAACTCGATCCAGCCGTCCGCCAGCTCGCCCTGCTTCTTGATGGCCCACAGGGCGGACGGGAAGGTCGCGGCGATCGAGATGAACATCAGGATCGACATGCCGTTGCCGATGCCGCGGTCGGTGATCAGCTCGCCGAGCCACATGACGACGGCCGTACCGGCGGTCATGGTGATGACCATGACGACGGTGGTGAAGATCGCCTGGTCGGGCACGATCTGACCGGCGACGGTGCAGCCGGAGAAGAGGGCGCCGCTGCGGGCGGTGGCCACCAGGCCGGTGCCCTGCAGGATGGCGAGCGCGACGGTCAGGTAACGGGTGTACTGCGTGATCTTCGCCGTACCGGCCTGGCCCTCCTTCTTGAGGGCTTCCAGGCGCGGGATCACGACGGTCAGCAGCTGCAGAATGATGCTCGCCGTGATGTACGGCATGATGCCGAGCGCGAAGACCGTGATCTGCAGCAGGGCGCCACCGCTGAACATGTTGACCAGGCCGAAGAGCCCCTGGTTGCCGGACGCCTGGTCCACGCACTCCTGGACGTTCTTGTAGTCGACGCCTGGAATGGGAATGTGGGTACCGAGTCGGTACACCACGATGATGCCGAGCGTGAAGAGCAGCTTCTTGCGCAGGTCGGGCGTCTTGAACGCCCGGGCGAACGCGGTGAGCACGGTGCCTCCTGCGACCCCCGCGCTACTGCGTCAAGGGTGACGGTCTTGAGGTTCGACTGACGACTGATAAGTGGACGGCTAAGGGAGTAACGCTGAACCGCCGTCAAGAGTGCCTCATGTGACGCACCCGTGAAAGAGGGCAGCGCAGGCCACCTTACCGGCGGGAGCACTCCCCTTGGAACGACCAACCGGGGATACCCCATTTGTGGGGCATCCCCGGTCGGGATCGCTCATGTCATCGACACGTCCGAGTGGTTCAGACGAGCTCGGTGACGGTACCGCCGGCGGCGGTGATCTTCTCCTTGGCGGAGCCGGAGACGGCGTCGACCGTCACCTGCAGCGCCACGGAGATCTCGCCCTGGCCGAGGACCTTGACGAGGCTGTTCTTGCGAACGGCACCCTTGGCCACCAGGCCCTCGACGGTGACCTCGCCACCCTCGGGGTACAGCGCGGCCAGCTTGTCGAGGTTCACGACCTGGAACTCGGTCTTGAACGGGTTCTTGAAGCCCTTCAGCTTCGGAAGGCGCATGTGGAGGGGCATCTGGCCACCCTCGAAGCGCTCCGGAACCTGGTAACGGGCCTTCGTACCCTTCGTACCACGACCGGCCGTCTTACCCTTCGACGCCTCACCACGACCGACACGGGTCTTGGCGGTCTTGGCGCCCGGGGCGGGACGGAGGTTGTGGATCTTGAGCGGGTTGTTCTCCGCCATGATCAGTCGACCTCCTCGACCGTCACGAGGTGGCGGACGGTGTGCACCATGCCGCGGAACTCGGGGCGGTCCTCCTTGACGACCTGCGTGTTGATGCCCTTGAGACCAAGGGAGCGCAGGGTGTCACGGTGGTTCTGCTTGCTGCCGATGTAGGACTTGACCTGCGTAATCTTGAGCTGCGCCATGATTACGCACCCGCCCCGGCACGTGCACGGAGAAGAGCCGCGGGAGCGACGTCCTCGAGCGGCAGACCACGGCGGGCCGCGATCTCCTCGGGACGCTGCAGGCCCTTGAGGGCCTCCACGGTCGCGTGCACGATGTTGATCTGGTTGTCGGAGCCGAGCGACTTCGACAGCACGTCGTGGATACCGGCGCACTCGAGCACGGCGCGCACCGGACCACCGGCGATAACGCCGGTACCGGGGGACGCGGGCTTGAGCAGCACGACGCCGGCAGCCTTCTCACCCTGGATGGGGTGCGGGATGGTGCCCTGGATGCGGGGGACCTTGAAGAAGTGCTTCTTGGCCTCCTCAACACCCTTGGCGATGGCGGCCGGCACCTCCTTGGCCTTGCCGTATCCGACACCCACGGTGCCGTCACCGTCGCCCACCACGACCAGCGCGGTGAAGCTGAAGCGACGACCACCCTTTACAACCTTGGCGACGCGGTTGATCGCGACAACGCGCTCAACGTACGCGGTCTTCTCGGCGGCAGCGCCACCGTCGCGACCCTTCCGGTCCCGCCGCTCGCCGCCACCGGCACCGCCACCGCGGCGCTGGGGTCCAGCCATTGGAATTACCTCTCTTCGTTTCCGTAGCTACGCAGCGACATCAGTCGCTGCCGCGACGGGCGGCTCAGAACTTCAGCCCGGCTTCGCGGGCGGCGTCCGCCAGGGCGGCGATGCGCCCGGCGTACTGGTTGCCACCACGGTCGAACACGACGGCCTCGACACCGGCGGCCTTGGCGCGCTCGGCGACCAGGGCGCCGACCTGCTTGGCCTGCGCGGACTTGTCGGCCTCGCCACCGCGGATCGAGGTGTCCAGGGTGGACGCCGACGCCAGGGTGTGACCCTTGATGTCGTCGATCACCTGGGCCACGATGTGGCGGTTCGAACGGGTAACGACCAGACGGGGACGCTCCGCCGTACCCGAGAGATTCTTGCGAATCCGGATGTGGCGGCGCTTGATCGCGGCGCGCTTGTAGGCGTCGCCCTTGAGGATCTTCTGTCCGTATGCCATGGCTTACTTACCCGCCTTTCCGACCTTGCGGCGGATGACTTCGCCCTCGTACTTGACGCCCTTGGCCTTGTACGGGTCGGGCTTGCGCAGCTTGCGGATGTTGGCCGCAACCTCGCCGACCTTCTGCTTGTCGATGCCCTCGACCGAGAAGTGGGTCGGGTTCTCCACCTTGAAGGTGATGCCCTCGGGGGCCTCGACCAGGATCGGGTGGCTGTAGCCGAGGGAGAACTCCAGGTTCGAACCCTTGGCGAGCACGCGGTAACCGACACCGCTGATCTCGAGCTTCTTCACGTAACCCTGGGTCACGCCGGTGATCATGTTCGCCACCAGCGTGCGGGACAGGCCGTGCAGGGCCTTGCTCTGACGCTCGTCGTTGGGGCGGGTGACGTTCAGCACGCCGTCCTCACCCTTGGCGATGTCGATCGGCGCCACGACGGTGTGGGTCAGCGAGCCCTTGGGGCCCTTGACCGAGACCGTACGGCCGTCGATGGTGACGTCCACGCCGGCGGGAACCGCGATGGGGAGCTTGCCGATGCGCGACATAGCTGTTTCCTCCGTTCCCTTCCGTTACCAGACGTAGGCGAGGACTTCTCCGCCTACGCCCTTCTTGCCGGCCTGCTTGTCGGTGAGGAGCCCGTGGGACGTGGAGATGATCGCCACGCCGAGGCCACCCAGCACCTTGGGCAGGTTGGTGGACTTCGCGTACACCCGGAGACCGGGCTTGGAGATCCGCTTGATGCCCGCGATGGAGCGCTCACGGTTCGGGCCGAACTTCAGCTCGAGGACGAGGTTCTTGCCGACCTCGGCGTCCTCGGTCTTCCAGCCGGTGATGAAGCCCTCCTGCTGGAGGATCTCCGCGATGTGAGACTTGATCTTGGACGCCGGCATCGTCACGGAGTCGTGGTACGCCGAGTTCGCGTTCCGCAGACGCGTAAGCATGTCTGCGATCGGATCAGTCATGGTCATAAATTGGCCTTCGGCCTCTCTCGCCGTGGTTTCCTGGTGCGCCATCCCTCTCCCCGATCCGAGACGGGACGGGTGCGGCGCGGTGGACCTACGGCGTAGTAAGTCGTTTGGGGCGACAGACGCCCAACCCCACAAGCCTAAGGCATGCGGAGCCGGGCCCCTGCCCACCCAGTTGCTTACCGAGAGTCTGAATAACCCGGAATTACCGGATTACCAGGAGCTCTTGGTCACGCCCGGCAGCTCGCCACGGTGAGCCATCTCACGAAGGCACACGCGGCACAGGCCGAACTTGCGGTAGACGGAGTGCGGACGGCCGCAGCGCTGGCAGCGCGTGTAGCCGCGGACACCGAACTTGGGCTTGCGAGCAGCCTTGGCAATCAGAGCCTTCTTCGCCATCTCGCTCACGCCTCCTTGAAGGGGAAGCCGAGGTGACGGAGGAGCGCGCGGCCCTCAGCGTCGTTGGTCGCCGTGGTCACCACGGTGATGTCCATACCCCGGGTGCGGTCGATCTTGTCCTGGTCGATCTCGTGGAACATGACCTGCTCCGTGAGACCGAAGGTGTAGTTGCCACGGCCGTCGAACTGCTTGGGGGACAGACCGCGGAAGTCGCGGATGCGCGGCAGCGCGAGCGACAGGGTGCGGTCCAGGAACTCCCACATGCGGTCGCCACGGAGCGTGACGTGGGCACCGATCGGCTGACCCTCACGCAGCTTGAACTGCGCGATGGACTTGCGGGCCTTGGTGACGGCCGGCTTCTGACCGGTGATGGTGGTCAGGTCGCGGATCGCGCCCTCGATCAGCTTCGAGTCACGGGCGGCGTCGCCGACACCCATGTTGACCACGATCTTCACGAGGCCGGGGATCTGCATGACGTTCTCGTAGGAGAACTCCTCACGCAGCTTGCCCGCGATCTCCTCGCGGTACTTCGTCTTGAGACGCGGAGTGGTGGTGGTAGCCATCAGATGTCCTCACCCGTCCGCTTGGCAACGCGAACCTTGTTGCCCTCGTCGTCGAAGCGGTAACCGACGCGCGTGACGACCTTGTTGCCGTCCTTCTCCACGACCAGCTGGACGTTGGAGACGTGGATCGGGGCCTCGGTGGTCACGATGCCGCCGGCCTGCGAACCGCGAGCGGTCGGACCGGCCTTGGTGTGCTTCTTGACCCGGTTGACACCCTCGACCAGGACGCGGTCCTCGCGGGGGAAGGCCGCGATGACCTTGCCCTGCTTGCCCTTGTCCTTACCGGTGATGACCTGGACCAGGTCGCCCTTCTTGATCTTCATGCTCACAGCACCTCCGGCGCGAGGGAGATGATCTTCATGAACTTCTTCTCGCGCAGCTCACGGCCCACCGGGCCGAAGATACGGGTGCCGCGAGGGTCGCCGTCGTTCTTCAGAATGACGGCGGCGTTCTCGTCGAAGCGGATGTACGAGCCGTCGGGACGGCGGCGCTCCTTGACGGTGCGAACGATGACCGCCTTGACGACGTCACCCTTCTTCACGTTGCCACCGGGGATCGCGTCCTTGACGGTGGCGACGATGACGTCACCGATACCCGCGTAGCGGCGGCCCGAGCCACCGAGCACACGGATGGTCAGGATTTCCTTCGCACCCGTGTTGTCGGCGACACGCAGCCGCGACTCCTGCTGGATCACGTCTATCTCCTGAATGTCTGCCGGTTCCCCGGGAGTCGGTCACCTGGGTGAACGACTCCCGGAGCCTGGCGGAACTGTCCTGCGAGGAATGCCCCGCAGGAGATTTCTTACTTGGCCTTCTCGAGGACCTCGACGACGCGCCAGCGCTTCGTCGCGGACAGCGGCCGGGTCTCCATGAGGAGGACACGGTCGCCGACGCCCGCGGCGTTCTGCTCGTCGTGAGCCTTGAGCTTCTCGGTACGGCGGATGACCTTGCCGTACAGGGCGTGGGTCACGCGGTCCTCGACGGCGACGACGACGGTCTTGTCCATCTTGTCGCTGACGACCAGACCCTGGCGGGTCTTGCGGAAGCCGCGCGCGGCCTTCGTCTCTTCAGTCACGTTGCTCTCGCTCATCAGGCGCTCTCCACCGTCTCGATGCCCAGCTCGCGCTCACGCATCAGGGTGTAGATCCGGGCGATGTCCTTACGGACGGCCTTGAGCCGACCGTGGTTCTCGAGCTGGCCCGTCGCCGCCTGGAAGCGGAGGTTGAACAGCTCTTCCTTGGCCTCGCGGAGCTTCGCCAGAAGCTCCTCGTTGCCCAGCTCGCGCAGCTCGGACGCCTTGGTACCGGCCGACATCACGCTTCACCTGCCTCGCGCTTGACGATCCGGCACTTCATCGGCAGCTTGTGGGCCGCGCGGGTCAGCGCCTCACGGGCGATCTTCTCGTTGGGGTAGGACAGCTCGAACATGACCCGGCCCGGGTGCACGTTCGCGATCCACCACTCCGGAGAACCCTTACCGGAACCCATGCGGGTCTCGGCCGGCTTCTTCGTGAGCGGGCGGTCCGGGTAGATGTTGATCCAGACCTTGCCGCCACGCTTGATGTGGCGGGTCATCGCGATACGGGCCGCCTCGATCTGGCGGTTGGTCACGTACGCCGGCGTGAGGGCCTGGATGCCGTACTCGCCGAACGCAACCTGCGTACCGCCCTTGGCCATACCGCGGCGCTTCGGGTGGTGCTGCTTGCGGTGCTTGACCCTGCGGGGGATCAGCATGACGGTCAGGCCTCCGTTCCGGTGCTCTCGGCCGGAGCGGCAGCGGCGGGCGCCTCGGCCTTGGGGGCCTCGGCGGCCGGAGCCGACTGCTGCTGCGGCTTGCGCCCACGACGCTCGCCACCGCGGCCACCACGGGCCGGGCGGTCGGCGCCGCCACGGGCCGGACGGTTGCCGGCACGGGCGGCGGCGTTCTCGGCGCGGACCTCGGCGATGTTCTTGACGTCGCCCTTGTAGATCCAGACCTTCACACCGATGCGGCCGAAGGTCGTCTTGGCCTCGAAGAAGCCGTAGTCCACGTTCGCGCGGAGCGTGTGCAGGGGCACACGGCCCTCGCGGTAGAACTCCGAGCGGGACATCTCGGCGCCGCCGAGGCGGCCACCGCACTGGATCTTGATGCCCTTGGCGCCGGCCTTCATCGTGCCCTGCATGCTCTTGCGCATGGCACGGCGGAAGGAGACGCGGGAGGACAGCTGCTCGGCGACGGCCTGGGCGACCAGCTGAGCGTCGGTCTCGGGGTTCTTGACCTCGAGGATGTTCAGCTGGACCTGCTTGCCGGTCAGCTTCTCCAGCTTGCCGCGGATCTTGTCGGCCTCCGCACCGCGGCGGCCGATGACGATGCCCGGACGAGCCGTGTGGATGTCCACGCGGACGCGGTCACGGGTGCGCTCGATCTCGACCTTGGAGATGCCGGCGCGCTCCATGCCGGACGTCAGCATCCGACGGATGGCGACGTCTTCCTTGACGTAGTCCTTGTACAGCTTGTCGGCGTACCAACGCGACTTGAAGTCGGTCGTGACACCGAGCCGGAACCCGTGCGGGTTTACCTTCTGGCCCATTACCGGGTTCCTTCCTTGCTGCTGACGACCACGGTGATGTGGCTGGTCCGCTTGCGGATCCGGTAGGCGCGGCCCTGGGCACGCGGACGGAACCGCTTCAGGGTCGGGCCCTCGTCGACGTACGCCTCGGAAATGAAGAGGCTGTCGGCGTCGGTGTGGTCGTAGTTGTGCGCGGCGTTGGCGATGGCGCTGTCCAGCACCTTGCCGACCGGCACGCTCGCGGCCTGCGGGGCGAAACGCAGGACCGCCTGAGCCTCCGTGGCATCCATGCCACGGATGAGGTCCACCACGCGGCGGGCCTTCATGGGCGTGACGCGGATGTACCGCGCCTGGGCCCTGGCTTCCATGGTTGTCCCTTCAGTGTTTGTCATGATCATTCACACCCCGCTGACTAGCGGCGCTTCGACTTCCGGTCGTCCTTGACGTGACCCCGGAAGGTGCGCGTCGGCGAGAACTCGCCGAGCTTGTGGCCGACCATGGACTCGGTGACAAACACCGGGATGTGGGTCTTGCCGTTGTGCACCGCGATCGTGTGGCCGAGCATCGCCGGGACGATCATCGAGCGACGGGACCAGGTCTTGATGACGTTCTTGGTACCGGCTTCGTTCTGGACGTCCACCTTCTTGATCAGGTGGTCGTCGACGAAGGGTCCCTTCTTCAAGCTACGAGGCATCTCAACCCGTCCTTAGCGCTTCTTGTTCGTCTTGCGGCGGCGGACGATGTACTTGTTCGACGCCTTCTTGGGCGAACGAGTACGGCCTTCCTTCTTGCCCCAGGGGGACACCGGGTGGCGACCACCCGAGGTACGGCCTTCGCCACCACCGTGCGGGTGGTCCACCGGGTTCATGACCACACCACGCACGGTCGGGCGAACGCCCAGCCAGCGCTTACGGCCCGCCTTGCCCCAGTTGATGTTGCTCTGCTCGGCGTTGCCGACCTCGCCGACCGTGGCGCGGCAGCGCTGGTCGACCAGGCGGATCTCTCCGGACGGCATGCGCAGGTGGGCCATCGAGCCCTCCTTCGCGAGCAGCTGCACGGAGGCACCGGCGGAGCGGGCGAACTTGGCGCCGCCACCGGGACGGAGCTCGATCGCGTGGATCGTGGTACCGACCGGGATGTTGCGGAGGGCCAGGTTGTTGCCCGGCTTGATGTCGGCCCCGGGACCGTTCTCGACGCGGTCGCCCTGCTGCAGGTTGCGCGGGGCGAGGATGTAGCGCTTCTCGCCGTCGGCGTAGTGCAGCAGCGCGATGCGCGCGGTGCGGTTGGGGTCGTACTCGATGTGCGCGACCTTCGCCGGCACGCCGTCCTTGTCGTGCCGACGGAAGTCGATGACACGGTAGGCGCGCTTGTGTCCGCCACCCTGGTGGCGAACGGTCACACGACCGGCGTTGTTACGGCCGCCCTTGCTGTGCAGCGGGCGGACCAGCGACTTCTCCGGCGTGGACCGCGTGACCTCGACGAAGTCGGCGACGCTGGAGCCACGACGGCCCGGCGTAGTCGGCTTGTACTTGCGGATTCCCATTTCTCAGTCCTCGTCCGATTCCGGACGATCCGGACCTCCGTCAGGAGGTCGGACCGCCGAAGATGTCGATACGGTCGCCCTCGGCGAGGGTCACGATCGCGCGCTTGCTGTCGGCACGCTTGCCGAAGCCCGTGCGGGTCCGCTTCCGCTTGCCCTGGCGGTTGATCGTGTTGACCCCGGTGACCTTGACCGAGAAGACCGCCTGGACGGCCTCCTTGATCTGGGTCTTGTTGGAGCCCGGCGCGACGATGAACGTGTACTTGTTCTCGTCGAGGAGCGCGTAGCTCTTCTCGGACACGACCGGCTTCAGCAGCACGTCACGGGGGTCCGTGAACGCCTTGCTGGCCGGGGTGACGACGGTGTTCTTGCCCTCGGCCTCGTGGCGGCGCGCCTTGGCGACGCGCGCGGCCTTGGCGGCCTTGGCCGCCTTGGAGGCGATGCTCGGGTGACGCGTAGCCATCAGGCTTCGCTCCCTTCGGTGTCAGCGGCCTTGTTGGGGCCAGACACGAAGGACTCGAAAGCGGCCTGGGTGAAGACCACGTCGTCCGAGACGAGAACGTCGTACGTGTTCAGCTGGCCCGGCTCCAGGATGTGGATCTGGGGCAGGTTGCGGGCGGACAGCCACGCGGCCTCGTCGGCGCGGTCGACGACCAGGAGCAGGTTCTTGCGCTCCGAGATCTTGCCGAACAGCGTCCGGGCGGCCTTCGTGGACGGGGTCTCGCCCTCGATGACGCCGGTGACGACGTGGATGCGGTCGTGGCGGGCCCGGTCGGTGAGGGCGTGGCGCAGGGCCGCGGCCTTCATCTTCTTCGGGGTCCGCTGCGAGTAGTCACGCGGCTGCGGGCCGTGGACGACGCCACCGCCGGCGAACTGCGGCGCACGGGTCGAACCCTGGCGGGCGCGGCCGGTGCCCTTCTGGCGGTACGGCTTCTTGCCGCCACCACGGACCTCGCCGCGACGCTTGGTCTTGTGCGTGCCCTGGCGGGCAGCGGCGTTCTGCGCGACGACGACCTGGTGGATCAGCGGAATGCTGATCTTCTCCACGCCGAAGATCTCCGCGGGGAGCTCGACGCTTCCGGTCTTCTCGCCGGCAGGCGAAAGGATGTCAACAGTGCTCATCGGTTACCTCAGGCCCCCTTGGCCGCAGTGCGGACCAGGACGAGGCCGCCGTTCGGACCGGGAACCGCGCCCTTGATGAGCAGCAGACCCTTCTCCGCGTCAACGGCGTGGACGGTCAGGTTCTGGGTGGTGACCCGCTCGTTGCCCATGCGGCCGGCCATGCGGAGGCCCTTGAACACGCGGCCCGGGGTGGCGCAGCCACCGATGGAACCGGGCGAGCGGTGCTTGCGCTGGGTGCCGTGTCCGGCGCCGAGGCCCTTGAAGTTGTGACGCTTCATGACACCGGCGAAGCCCTTGCCCTTGCTCTTGCCGGTGACGTCGACCTTCACGCCGGACTCGAAGACCTCGGCGCTGACTTCCTGACCGAGGGTGTACTCGGAGGCGTCGGCCGTGCGGATCTCGACGAGGTGGCGGCGGGGGGTGACGTCGGCCTTGGCGAAGTGGCCCTTGAGGGGCTTGTTCACCTTGCGCGGGTCGATCTCGCCGAACGCGATCTGGACGGACTCGTAGCCGTCGACGTCGTTCGTGCGGACCTGGGTGACGACATTGGGGCCGGCCTTGACGACGGTGACCGGAACAACACGGTTGTTCTCGTCCCACACCTGCGTCATGCCGAGCTTCTCGCCCAGGATGCCCTTGATCTGCTTCGTCATCTTCAGATCACCGGCCTCAGAGCTTGATCTCGATGTCGACACCGGCCGGGAGGTCGAGTCGCATCAGAGAGTCAACGGTCTTGGGGGTCGGGTCGAGGATGTCGATCAGGCGCTTGTGCGTGCGCATCTCGAAGTGCTCGCGCGAGTCCTTGTACTTGTGCGGCGACTTGATGACGCAGTACACGTTCTTCTCAGTGGGCAGCGGCACCGGGCCCGCGACCGACGCACCAGTGCGGGTCACCGTCTCGACGATCTTCTTCGCCGAGGAGTCGATGACCTCGTGGTCGTAGGCCTTGAGCCGGATGCGGATCTTCTGTCCCGCCATGGCTACTCAGTAGTCCTGTCTCTCGTAACGCTCTGGACCCGGTGGCCCTTGTCCATTCCGCTCCCCCTCCGACCCACGCGGTCGGGCGTGTCGCACTCTCGCTGACATGAATGTCCCTCTTCGGGACTTCCCTGCCTGGGAGTGCGGGCCCTTCCGGAACCGCGGACCGGGGGCGAGAGGCCCACCGGGTGCCTGGCCTGCACCCCGCTGACGCTTCCCGGAAGATTCCCGTACGTCCGCCCCTGAGCAGGGACGACGAGTACTGTGGGACTCGCTTCCGGTCCCCCCGGCGGGAGGCGCGCAGCATCGGCACTCGACCGAGCAACCCCGCTAGTCTGCCATACGGGGCGCGGGGCTGGCCAATCGGGCCGGAGAGAATACCCCGGGGGTGGCGGAGATCAAACTCTTCCGGCACTTCGCTTCGTCAGCGATGCCGACGCAAGGCCTTCCAGACGTCGCTGACCGCGTTGGTGATCTCCAGTCTCCAGGTCTCGCACTTGTCCTGTACCTGCGACGCGACCTTCCACCACTTGAACCACAGGGGCAGTTGCCTGAACGGCACGAAGGTCAAGGTGTCGTCGACAGCGTTCTCGGCGATGCCTCTGCGGCCGTGACCTTCCGCCCGCAGCGCGGCGAACAGTTCCGGGGTCAGCGCGCCGTTGAGTCGCGCCGCGGTGCCCGCCGCGGTGAAGGCGAAGCCTCGCTGGGTGACGTCCGGCAGTTGCATCGCCCTGACGATCCGGGGTGACGCCTCCTCCAGCGAGCAGTTGAAGGCGAGTCCGATGGCCGCCGTGCCGAGGCTGCGCTCGCCGCGTGCGAAAGCGGCGTCCCACTCGGCCGGGTCGTCGAGACCCAACAGCCGTTCGCCGGTCCGCCAGTCCCAGTCCCTCGTCATGGCCGGTCGGTCGAGGGCAGTAGCTCCGTGTGACGGGCCATGTCGTGTGTGGCCTCCCCGTGCGTCGTCGACGTCGTTCGATGCGGTGTTCCGATGCGATGTTCCGAACATGGTGCCATCGAGCGGGAGGCCGGTCGCCGTCGGTTCAGGAGCGGTTGTCCGCCGTGCGCAGTCGGGCGAAGGACGTGTCCAGGCCCTTCTTCAGCAGTCGTGAGACCGGGCGTTCCACGAAGCGGTGGATCAGGTAGCTGAGGAGCAGGAAGCCCGTGATGAGTACGGCGATCAGCAGGCGGGCGTCCATCGTGTCGCGCAGGCGCGCTATGAGGGCCGTGCCGGCCGCGTAGTGGACCAGGTAGAGGGGGTAGGTCATGGCGCCCGCCGTGACGAGCCACTTCCAGCGGATCCGGTCGGTGTACCCCAGCGCCACGGCGACCATGAAGAGCAGGAAGACCGTGAAGATCGCCACGCTGCCGCGCCAGCCGGAGACGCGTTCGACGTCCTCGATGCGGTGGCCCAGCTCCAGCTGGCCCATCAGCCACGCCATGGCGAGGATGCCCCACAGGAGCAGGTCCTGGCCGAAGCGGTGCATGAGGTAGAGGGCGAGGCCCGCGATGAAGTACCAGGCGCCGTCCGGGTTGGCGACCAGTTCGAGCAGCGGCAGCCGGGCGGCCGGCGCGAGCATCGCGACCGCGCCCCACACGCAGCAGAAGACCACGATCCTGCGGTACGTCAGTCCCATCGCGACGACGACCAGGAAGAGCAGGTAGAAGCGCAGCTCGGACCAGAGGGTCCAGTAGACGCCGTCGACGTTGGGCACGCCGGAGCCGGACTGGAGCATGGTCAGGTTGAGCAGGACCTCGCGCAGCCGGAGGCGCTCCCACACGCCGGGTACGGCGATCAGCGCGGCCGTGGTGAACAGGACCGCGAACCAGTACGCCGGGTAGAGCCGGATCACCCGGGAGACGAAGAACTGGCGCGGGGTGCGGCCCCAGCAGGACATGCAGATCACGAAGCCGCTGATGACGAAGAAGATCTCGACGCCGATCCAGCCGTAGGAGGCGAGGCGGAACACCGTGGGCATGATCTCGGAGACCGGGCGGTCCCAGATCAGGTTGCCGGGGCGGTCGGCGCGCCAGGTCCCGGCGTAGTGGTGCGCGGCCACCATCAGCGCGGCCAGCAGGCGGATGCCGTCGATGACGTACAGCCGCCCGCCCGCCCGCCTGCGGCCCGCGGGCTTCGGGTCCGGCGGGGCGACGACGAGCGGGGGGAGCGGTTGTCTCAGCCGGACCTCCGCCCGCTCGGGCACCGATGTTCCGTTGTCCACTGCACGCACCATTCGAACAGACAAGAACAGTGCGCACGCGAACGGTAGGGGGTTCGGCAAGCCGCCGCCCGGACTCCGTGGTGTGTTCCCGGGGAGTTCGCCTCCGGTTCAGCCGGGGCCCCGGCCGGCCGGTCAGCCGGTCTTGGCCACCGTCAGCAGGACCGCCGAGTCCTCCAGCGCCTCCAGGCTGTGCCGGGCCGGCGGGATCAGGATGAGGTCACCGGTGCGGCCGTCCCAGGAGGTGTCGCCGCTGGTGAGGCGGACCCGGCCGCGCAGGACCTGGACGGTGGCCTCGCCGGGGTTCTCGTGCTCGGCGAGGGTGGTCCCGGTGGTCAGGGCGAGGAGGGTCTGCCGCAGGACCAGCTCGTGGCCGCCGTGGACCGTGGTGGCGCTGCGGCCGTTGGAACCGGCGGCGGCGCGTTCGAGGTGCTCGCGGGCGAGGGCGTCGAGGGAGAGTTTCTGCATGGGCGCAAGTTTCGCCGGGTGCCCCGGACGGCCGACAGGGCCATACGGGGCACACCGCACCCGTGTCCTCGCGGACACGTCCCTCAGATGACGCCCTGGGCCAGCATCGCGTCGGCCACCCGCTCGAAGCCGGCGATGTTCGCGCCGGTGACGTAGTCGCCGGGGGCGTCGTAGCGCTCGGCGGTCTCGTGGCAGGTGGTGTGGATGCTGGTCATGATGTCCGCCAGCTCCTCCTCGACCCGCGCCGCCGTCCACGACGTACGGGCGTGGTTCTGCGCCATCTCCAGGGCGCTGACCGCGACGCCGCCCGCGTTGGCCGCCTTGCCGGGGCCGAAGGCGACGCCCGCCTGCTGGAGCAGGTGGACGGCCTCGGGGGTGGTCGGCATGTTCGCGCCCTCGGAGACCGCCTTCACGCCGTTGCGGACGAGGGTGGCGGCGGCGTTCTCGTCCAGCTCGTTCTGCGTGGCGGACGGGAGGGCGAGGTCGGCCGGAACGTCCCAGACGCTGCCGCCGGGCACGAAGCGGGCCGAGGCGCCCCGGCGCTCGGCGTACGCGTCGACGCGGCCGCGCTCGACCTCCTTGATCTGCTTCAGCAGGTCGAGGTCGATGCCCTTCTCGTCGACGACGTAGCCGGAGGAGTCCGAGCAGGTGACGGCGTTGGCGCCGAGGGCGATCAGCTTCTCGATGGTGTAGATCGCCACGTTGCCGGAGCCGGAGACGACCGCGGTCTGGCCCTCCAGGTCCTCGCCGCGCTCACGCAGCATCGCCGCCGCGAACAGCACGTTGCCGTAGCCGGTCGCCTCCGGGCGGATCAGCGAGCCGCCCCAGCCCTGGCCCTTGCCGGTGAGCACACCGGACTCCCAGCGGTTGGTGATCCGGCGGTACTGGCCGAAGAGGTAGCCGATCTCCCGGCCGCCGACGCCGATGTCCCCGGCCGGGACGTCGGTGTGCTCGCCGATGTGCCGGTACAGCTCCGTCATGAAGGACTGGCAGAACCGCATGACCTCGGCGTCGCTGCGCCCGTGCGGGTCGAAGTCGCTGCCGCCCTTGCCGCCGCCGATGCCGAGGCCGGTCAGCGCGTTCTTGAAGATCTGCTCGAAGCCCAGGAACTTGATGACGCCCAGGTTGACGGACGGGTGGAAGCGCAGACCGCCCTTGTACGGGCCCAGCGCGCTGTTGAACTCGACGCGGAAGCCCCGGTTGACGCGGACCCGCCCCTGGTCGTCCTGCCACGGCACCCGGAACATCACCTGGCGCTCCGGCTCGACCAGCCGCTCGATGAGGCCGGGCTCGGCGTACTCGGGGCGGGCCGCGACGACCGGGGCGAGCGTTTCCAGGACCTCGTGCGCGGCCTGGTGGAACTCGGGCTGGGCCGGATTGCGGTGCTCGATCTCGGTGAGGAGATGGTCGAGGGTGGTCTGCGTCTCGCTTCGCGTCGTCACAGGGGCCCTTTCTGGCACGGCGGGCACCGGCCGCATTCAGCGACCGGTGAGGGGCGCTCGGCGCCGTTGCCGCGCGCGGGACACTTTAAGTGTTACGCGCATGTAAACCCCATGGCCAGCACCCGATCACTGGATGAGACGAAGACCTCCCGGTATCGCTACCCCTCCCCGTTCAGCATCGCGGCGGTGAGGACGTTGCCCGCGACGCCCCAGCCCCCGTCCGGGACCTCGTCGACCAGGACGACGGTCGTGGGGCGGGCGCGCTCCCCGTAGATCTCCGCGTAGAGGTCGGTGGTGCGTTCGACGATCTTCTTCTTGTCCTCCGCCGAGAGAGTGCCGGCCGGGACCTTGAAGTGGGCGAAAGGCATCAGACCAGCCCTCCGTTCGCACGCAGGATCTGGCCGTTCACCCAGTGCCCGGCGGGGCTGCCCAGGAAGGCGACCACGGCCGCGATGTCCTCCGGGGTGCCCAGCCGCTCCAGCGGCGGCGTCTTCGCGAGCCGGTCGATCTGCTCGGGCGTCTTGCCGTCGAGGAACAGGTCGGTGGCCGTCGGGCCGGGCGCGACCGTGTTCACGGTGACGTCCCGCCCGCGCAGCTCCCGCGCCAGGATCATCGTCATCGCCTCCACGGCGCCCTTGCTGGCCGCGTACGCGCCGTACGTGGGGAACTGCGCACCGACGACGGACGTCGAGAACCCGATGAACGCGCCCCCGGCACGCAGCCGCCGCGCCGCCTGCTGGGCGACGACGAAGGTGCCGCGGATGTTGGTGCGGTGCATGGCGTCCAGCGCCGCCAGGTCCAGGTCGGCGATGGGCGAGAGGGTCATCCGCCCGGCCGAGTTCACGACGACGTCGACGCCGCCGAACTCCTCCTCCGCCCGGTCGAACAGCGCGGCGACCTCCTTCTCCTCCGCCACGTCGGCCCGGACGGCGACGGCCCGTCCGCCGGCCCCGGTGATCGCCGCCACCGTCTCGTCGGCGGCCGAGGCGTCACTGGCGTAGTTCACGACGACGGCCAGGCCGTCCTCGGCGAGCTTCTGCGACACGGCCCGGCCGATGCCGCGCGATCCGCCGGTGACGATCGCCACCCGGGCGTCCGCCGCCGTGTTCTGGTTCGTGTTCGTGGTCATGCGTCCACGATGCGCGCCGTCGCCCGGCGCAGCCAGGGGATGCCATCCCCTGGGTCAGCGGCCCGGCCCGGCGCAGAATGGAACGCATGAGCGCTGTGAAGTACGCCGAGCTGGGAGCGTTCCTGCGGTCGCGGCGGGAGCGCATCCGCCCCGCCGACGTCGGACTCCCGGCCGGACCGCGCCGCCGGGTGCCGGGGCTGCGCCGCGAGGAGGTCGCCCACCTCGCGGGGGCCTCCGTGGACTACTACAACGAGCTGGAGCGCGGCGCCGGGTCCCAGCCGTCCGAGCAGATGCTCGCCGCGCTGGCGCGTGCGCTGCGGCTGTCCGGCGACGAGCGGGACTACCTGTACCGGATCGCCGACCGGCCGGTGCCCGTGCAGGGCGGCGCCGCGTCGCACGTCCACCCCGGCATGCTGGACCTGCTGGGGCGACTGGACTCGACCCCGGCGCAGGTGATCACCGACCTGCACGTCACCCTCGTACAGAATCCGCTGGCGGTGGCGCTGCTCGGGGACCAGTCCGGTTTCCGGGGGCCCCGCGCCAGTTTCGTGCACCGGTGGTTCACCGAGCCGGAGGCCCGGCTGCTCTATCCCGAGGCCGACCACGCGTACCAGTCCGGTTCCTTCGTCGCCGACCTGCGGGCCGCCGCCGCCCGGCGGGACGCGAAGGACTCGGAGGCCGGCGCGATGATCCGTACGCTGCTCCGGGTCTCCCCCGAGTTCGCCGCGCTGTGGGCCGATCACGACGTGGCGTTCCGGCGCCACGACCGCAAGCGGCTCGTGCACCCGGTGATCGGCCTGGTCGAGGTCAACTGCCTCAACCTCTTCAGCGAGGACGGCCGCCAGCGGCTCCTGTGGTTCACCCCGGCCGTGGGGACCGAGAGCGCGGGTCTGCTGGAGCTGCTGTCGGTCGTCGGCACGCAGGAGGTCGGCGAGGTCAGCGCTGCGACGCGTACGGCAGGAAGCTCGCCCAGGCAGCGGGGGTGAGGGTGAGGCGGGGGCCCTCGGTGTGCTTGGAGTCCCGGACGTGGATGGTGGCGGGGGTGAGGGCCAGTTCAACGCAGGAGTTGCCGTCGGTCCCGCCGCTGTAGCTGCTCTTGAACCAGACCAGTTCGGCCTCGCGGATCATGTTTCTCCCAGCAGTGTCTCGATGAAGGCAAACGACTCCCTGGGCGAGAGAGCCTGCGCTCGGATCGTGCCATACCGCAGTTCGACAATGCGCAGGTGTTTCGGGTCGGTGATCGGCCGTCCGTTGAACGCCCCGTCGGAGCGCCCCACCGCTGTACCGTCCGGGAACTTCAGCAACTCGATCCTGCCGTCCAGCCCCGGATGGGCGTCAGCATTTGTCGGCATCACTTGAAGCGTGACGTTGTGCAACCGCCCGACCTCCAGCAGACGTTCGAGCTGCTGTCGCCACACCATTGTGCCTCCAACCTGCCGACGCAGCGGTGCCTCTTCCAGCACGAAGTGCATTGATGGAGCCGGGTCGCGCTCGTAGACCGACTGCCGAGCCAGCCGAGCGGCGACCATACGGTCGACGTCGTCGGGTGAGTACGGCGGCTGCGCGGCCTCAATCAGGGTTCGCGCGTGCTCCGGGGTCTGCAACAGGCCAGCGATGATGTTGCACTCGTACAGGCCGATCTCGACCGCCTTACCCTCCAACTTCCCCAGCTCCCGCACCTTCTTCGGGTACCGGACCTTCTTCACGTCCTCCCAGGCCGCCGAGATGAGCCCACCGGCGCCCAGCACCTCGTCCGCCCTGTCCAGATACTCCTGCCGGGGAATGCGCTTGCCGCCCTCGACCTTGTAGACGAGGTCCTCCCCGTAGCCGACCGCCACTCCGAAGTCGCCGGCCCGCATCCCCGCCGCCTCCCGGCGGAGCTTCAACTGCCGTCCCACTGTGGTGATGACCGCGACGCCCCACTCGTCGTCCGGGTCGACCTCCCACCCCGACTCGTCCGTCTCGACCGCCATCCTCCGCCCCTTCCCCGACACCGCCGACACCGCTGGACAAGCGCCGGACAGTCACCGTACGTACCCGCTGAGTCACTTCTCACGGTACGCACACACCACCACGCTGAGTGACGTGAACCAGAAATCCACCACCGAACTCACCGCGTCCGTCCGCAATTTCAGCGTGCAGCTCTCTCCCACCCCACGCGGCGCCCGCCTCGCCCGCCTGCTCGCGACCGAGCAGCTGCGTTCCTGGGGCCTGCCCCTGGACCCGGCTCGCCTGCTCGTCGCCGAGCTGGCCAACAACGCGGCGGACCACGGACGCGTCCCCGGCCGCGATTTCCGGCTCACCCTGTACGTCGTCGGCGACATCCTCCGCATCGAGGTCACCGACACCCGGGGCCAGGAACTCCCCGCCCCTCAGAAGCCGGCCTGCGACGCCGAATCCGGCCGGGGTCTGCTGCTGGTGGAGGCGCTGGCGCACCGCTGGGGAGTGACGGAGGGCCGGTTCCCGCGCAAGACGGTCTGGGCGGAACTGCGTTGTACGCCACCGGAACCCACGTTCTGAGGTTCCGGTGCCGTCGGTGCCCTACCAAGACAAGAAACCGGGGGAAATGACCCCTACCAAGCCCCACCCCTCCCGCCCGAGATGCGTCGTCACTCGGGTGGGTGAACATCACCGGTTGAGCTGGATTTCCGGGCCCCCAACTCCCCTACTCTCAGCGCAAACAACCGAAAAGACATCGGCCCCCGCTGGGACTGGCATCCCGGTGCGAGGGCCTAACCACCTAGGAAGCAATACCCAAGGAACTTCCCGATGGATACCCAAAACACTAGCGCGCCCCCGCGCGCCCAGTCAGCCCCTGCTGACAATCCGTCCCGTACGCGTCGCCACGGCGGCGGCATCACTCACGACAACACCCGCCACACCACCCGCTTCGTGGTGATCGGCAACCACCTGGTCCAGCACACGGAGCTGTCACTCCTCGCGATCGGCCTCGGCTGCCACCTCCAGTCGCTGCCCACCGGCGCGGGCGCCGACATCAAATCGCTCGCCGCCCGCTTCCCGGAGGGCCCCACCCGCATCGCCGCCGCCCTGCGCGAACTGGAGGCCCACGGCTACCTGCGCCGCGAACGCCACCGCACGCAGACCGGCCGCATCGTCACCCGCACCGTCTCCTGCAACCAGCCGCACGCGGACCGCCGCCGCGAACCGGCCGACACGGGATGCCCACCCGCGAAGCGCACGCCCCCGCCGCCACGCCGTACGGTCCAAAAGGCGCTCCCCGCCGTACCGCAGCCGAGCAACACCGCCCCCGCCCTCCTCCAGACGGCCATAGACCTCCTCGCCACCCTGCGCCGCCACGACCCCCGGCTGCTGCTCTCCGCGACGGAGACGGCTCACCTGGTGCCAGGGGTCGCGGCCTGGCTGGAGCGCGACGTCGCCCCCGGCGCCGTACGGCACGCCCTGACCACCGGCCTCCCGGACGAGCCCCTGCGCCGCCCGGCCGCCCTCCTGGCGCACCGCCTCACCGACCGGCTGCCACCACCGCCGCCGTTCCGCACGCAGTCGGCCGCCGCCGCACCGCCGCCGCGCCACCCACTCCAGAACTGCGAGGGCTGCGACCGCGGCTTCCGCGCCCCCGACCCTGAGAGCCACTGCCGCGGCTGCCGTGAGTCCAGGTGCCCCACCCCGTCAGCCCGCTCGTCCCGACCGTGAACAGGACCCTCAGCGCCGTGTCCGCATTCTCACGCCCCTGCCGTCCCGGGCGACTAACCTGGCCAGTGCACTCCCGGGAGGACATCATGAGCACCCAGGCCGACCACGGGAACGAGCTGATTCCCCGCCCCGAACAGACCCCGGACGCACTGCGGGCCGCGCTCGTGGTCGTGGCCCCAGGCCGCCTCACGGAGATGCAGCGGTCGAAGGACGAGGCTTTCGCCAAGGCCGTCGAGTGGGAGTCCCTCAGCCCGGTGCGCAGCTGGGTCCTGGCCTGGGCGAGGGACATCGAGATCGCCCGGCGCCCCGACCTTTCAGCGCGCCAGGCCCACGCCAAGAGCAAGCTGGAGGACGAGGACCCGGCGGTGGCGCAGGAAGCACTGCGGGAGCTCAATGACGTCCTCAGCGAGGCGATGAAGGCCGTGCGCACTTGAGCTGGAGCTGGGAGTACGCCTTCGGCGCGGAGGAAGCCGCGCGCACTGTCCCCCGGGCGTTTCTGACGGGAGTGGAAGCCAAGGCCGACGAACTGGTCAGAGCGGCGGAGGCGCTCTACATACACAGCCGGGGCCACGAAGGCGCCGACGTGAAGGGCGGCGACGTCATCGTCCCCGGCGGAATGTTCACGTACCAGGTCGTTGTGCGACGTGAGCGCGTCTTCGTCGTGCAGATCGTCTACCTGGGCTTCTGAACAGAGGGGCGAGTCTCCGCCCTTACGCCACCGTAGACACACAGAACGGATGCCCCGCCGGGTCCAGCAGGACCCGCCAGCGGTCCGGGGACGGCTGGAAGTCGGGCTTCGTGGCGCCCAGGGCGAGCAGGCGGGCCTCCCCCGCGTCCAGGTCTTCGACGCCGATGTCGATGTGGGCCTGCTTCTCCTGGTCGGTGCCCGGCCAGGTGGGCGGGCGGTAGTCGGGGAGGCGGTAGAAGCCGAGGCCGGGCGCGCCGTCCTTGCCGCCGAGGAGGTAGAAGTCGTCGGTGTTGAAGGCCACGGGGAGGTCGAGGGCCTCGCCCCAGAAGCGGGCCGTCGCGGCGGGGTCGGAGCAGTCGAAGGTGACGGCCGAGTAGCGGAAAGTCGGTGCCGAGGCGTTCTGCGTTGTCGTCATGGGAGGACAGTAGGACGTGACCAGGACAGGTTCGGTCCTGGTCACGTCGGTGGATCGTGGCAGACTTCCCCACCGTGCTCAGTACTTCCGCCCGGCTGCTGCGGCTGGTCTCCCTGCTCGCCGTCCGGCCCGCCTGGACCTGCGGCGAGCTGGCCGAGCGGATGGAGGTCACGGAGCGGACCGTGCGGCGGGACGTGGCGCGGCTGCGGGAGCTGGGGTACGCCGTCGACTCCGATCCGGGACCGTGGGGCGGGTACCGACTGCGGCCGGGGACGCGTACGCCGCCGTTGATCCTGGACGACGAGGAGGCCCTCGCCGTGGCCGTCGGCCTGCGGGAGGCCGCGCTGAGCGGGGCGCTGGGCGGGGACCAGGCGGCGTTGTCGGCACTGCTGAAGCTGCGGCAGGTGCTGCCCAAGCGGCTGGGCGACCGGCTCGGGGACATGGACGCGGCGTTCGTGCAGACCCCGCGGGCCGGTGAGCCGCAGGTCGCGGCGGGGATACTGCTGGAGCTGGCGGCCGCGTGCCGGCGGGGCGAGCGGGCCCGGATGGCGTACCGGGACTGGGGAGGACGGGCCAGTGTGCGGGACGTGGACCCGTACCGGCTCGTGCACACCGGGCGGCGTTGGTACTTCGTGGCCCAGGATGTCGCGCGGGGCGAGTGGCGGACGTTCCGGGCGGACCGGGTCGAGCGGGTGCAGCCGACCGGCCGGGCCGTCGAGTTCACCGAACCGCTGCCCGATCCGGCGCTGCTCGTGTCCCGCGCGAGCGCGACCGGGCCGTACGCGCTGCTGGCCACCGTCCGCCTGCCGGTGCCCATGGAGCAGGCGCTGCGGCTGATTCCCGCCACGGTGGGGCTGCACCGGGCCGACGGGCCGGACGCCACCGTCGTCGAGGTCGGCGGGTCGAGCGCGGCGGGGCTGGCCGGGTATCTGGTGGGCCTCGGCACGCCGTTGCGCGTCCTGGCGCCGGACTCCGTACGGGAGGAGCTGCTGCGCCGGGCCCGGGAGCTGCTCGCCGCGAACGAGGAAGCAAGTACTTGAAGTTTCTTTCACAGGTCCGTACCAACCTCTTGCCCCCGCCCTCCCCGCGTCGCAAGCTCCCCTCATGGAGCTGGAGTTGCGGCATCTCAAGACGGTCCGGGCCATCGCCGACGCCGGCAGCCTCACCAGGGCGGCGACGGCTCTCGGTCTCGCGCAGCCCGCGTTGAGCGCACAGCTCAAGCGGATCGAACGGGCCCTGGGCGGCGCGCTGTTCGTGCGCGGCCGGCACGGCGTGCGGGCCACCGCGCTGGGCGAACTGGTGCTGGAGCGGAGCCGGATCGTGCTCCCGGCGGTGACCGAGCTGCAGCAGGAGGCGGCCCGGTTCGCCCGTGCGCCGCGCACGGCGGAGCGGCTGCGGATCGGCGGCACCCACGGTCCGTTACTGGGCGCCCTGCTCGACCGGCTGGCCGGTGTGGCGCCGGACGCCCGGATGACGACCTGCACCTCCTGGTCCGAGCGGGAGCTGGCCGGGCGGCTGGCCGAGGGACGGCTGGACTTCGCGCTGGCCGGGACCTGCGGCACCGCGTCGCCGCCCGCCGGCGAGGGGCTGGTGTGGCGGGAGGTCGCCGTCGACCCGGTGTTCGTCATGATGCCCGAGGGCCACCCGCTCGCCGACCGGGCCGAAGTGGACCTGGCCGAACTCGCGGACGAGGAGTGGGCCTGCGTCCCCGGCGACGGCTGCTTCGGCGACTGCTTCACCGCGTCCTGCGCCCGCGCCGGTTTCACCCCGCGCCGCATGTACGAGACGGACACCGCCTCCGTCGTGCACCTGGTGCAGGTGGGGCGGGCGGTCGGCCTGTGCCGGGCGACCTTTCCGACCACGCCCCGGGCGGTGACCCGGCCGCTCACCGACACCCCGTTGACCTGGCGGCACCTGCTCGGCTGGCACGCGGCGACGCAGCGGCAGGACACCGCCGCCGCGGTGCTCTCGCAGGCGCGCATGGCGCACGCGAGCGTGGCGGCGAACAGCGACAGCTACACGGAGTGGATGTCGGCCCACCGGGTTCCATAACACCGGGGAGAGGGACGGCTGACCTCTTATGCCGGACGGTCGCCCCTCCCTACGGTTTCGGCACCTCCCCACCGAGACCGAGGAGATCCCCCATGCCCCACCGACACCGACACCACAGAGCCATGGGTGCCGCCGTCGCCGCGACCGCGGCCCTGCTCGTGGCCGGGCTCAGCGGCTCCGCGAGCGCCGGGACGGCACCCGCCGACTCCGCCCCCACCGCGGCCGAGACGCTGCGCACCGACGCCGCGCCCCCCGCTCTCCTCAAGGCCATGCAGCGGGACCTCGGCCTCGACCGTCAGCAGGCGGAGCGCCGCCTCGTCAACGAGGCCGAGGCGGGCGCCACGGCGGGCCGGCTGCGGGCCGCGCTCGGCGGCGACTTCGCGGGCGCGTGGGTGCGCGGTGCCGAGTCCGGCACCCTGACCGTGGCGACGACCGACGCGGGCGACGTCGCCGCGATCGAGGCGCGGGGCGCCGAGGCGAAGGTGGTGCGCCACTCGCTCGCCGACCTGGACGCGGCCAAGGCCCGCCTGGACAAGGCGGCGGCCGGTCTGAACACCGCCGACGCGCCCGTCTGGTACGTCGACACGCGCACCAACACCGTCGTCGTCGAGGCGATCCGCCCGGCCGCGGCGCGTTCGCTGCTGTCGGCGGCCGGTGTCGACGGGTCCCTCGCCCGCGTGAAGAACCGCACCGAGCGGCCCCGCACCTTCTACGACCTGCGCGGCGGCGAGGCGTACTACATCAACAACAGCAGCCGCTGCTCGATCGGCTTCCCGATCACCAAGGGCACCCAGCAGGGCTTCGCCACCGCGGGCCACTGCGGCCGGGCCGGCTCCAGCACCACGGGCGCCAACCGGGTGGCCCAGGGCACCTTCCAGGGCTCGATCTTCCCGGGCCGCGACATGGCGTGGGTGGCCACCAACTCCCAGTGGACGGCGACCCCGTACGTCCTCGGCGCCGGTGGGCAGAACGTCCAGGTCACCGGTTCCACGGCTTCTCCGGTCGGCGCGTCCGTGTGCCGGTCCGGCTCGACGACCGGCTGGCACTGCGGCACCGTCACGCAGCTGAACACCAGCGTCACCTACCAGGAAGGCACCATCTCCCCGGTCACCAAGACCACGGTGTGCGCGGAGCCCGGTGACTCCGGCGGCTCCTACATCTCCGGCAGCCAGGCGCAGGGCGTCACCTCGGGCGGCTCGGGCGACTGCCGCACCGGCGGCGAGACCTTCTTCCAGCCGATCAACGCGCTGCTCCAGAACTACGGGCTCACGCTCAAGACCACCGGCGGCGACGACGGCGGTGAGGAGCCCGGCGAGCCCGGCGGCACCTGGGCGGCCGGCACCGTCTACCAGCCGGGCGACACCGTGACGTACGGCGGCGCCACCTACCGCTGCCTGCAGGGCCACCAAGCCTACGCGGGCTGGGAGCCGCCGAACGTTCCGGCGCTGTGGCAGCGAGTGTGACACCCCACTGACCCCCACAGGGGACAACGGGGGACGGGTCCGGGCGTGCGTGAGGGAGAGCGCCCGGGCCCGGTCACGTCCGCGTCCGGGTCCGCGTCAGGTACGGGTGACCTGGCCGCAGCCTCCCGAGTCGGAGCCGGTGAGGGGGCGGCTCCGGTCGTAGGGGTCGGTCAGGGGGCCGGTGGGCCGCGTGCCGTCGGGACCGTCGTCGGGGAAGCCGGGGTGCAGGTAGCCGTCGTAGACGTCGCAGTCGGTGTTGCCGTACTCGGAGAAGTACTTCTCCACCAGGAGCTTGCCCTCGGTCACCTTCCACTTCGCCGGGTCGTTCAGGGTCGTGGTGAGCACCCGGCGGATGATCGTGCGGGCGACCGGCCCGTCGGCGTCGTCGGCCCGGACCAGCGGGTAGACGAAGGTGTAGTCCGCGTTGACCTTCACCACGCCCGGTTCGCCCGCGGCGAGCGTCATGCGGCCGCGGACCTTCACGACGTCGCCGGCCAGGCGGGTCTCGTCGGGGTCGAAGCGGGTGAAGAGCCGCAGCGGGTCGTGGTCCTCGTCCGGGTCGCTCAGTGAGCGGCGCAGCTTGGGCAGCAGCTCCGGCTGCTTCGGGTCGAGGACGTCCAGCGCCTCGTCCGGCCGTTCCCCGCGCAGTACGGCGGGGTCCAGGTTGGCGGCGACCAGGAGTTCCTTGGTGCGGCGCAGCGCGAACGCCACGTCGTCCTTGCTCATGCCGGACAGCGGCTTGGCCGCCGGTACCTCGATGGCGTCGGCGCCCTCGGCCCACCGCTCGGCGGGCGAGCCGCGGAACGGGTGCTCGCGCGTGGCGCGCTCGGCCCCGGCCGCCTCCCCGGGGGCGCCGGTCGGCCGCGCCGACTCGGCCGACAGGGTCGGCGACGCGGAGGCGTCGTCCCCGCCGGGCAGCCGGTCCAGGACCAGCGAGGGCCGTACGGCGACGACGGCGAGCGCCGCCAGCGCCACCACGCCGACCACCGTGCCCACCAGGCGCCGTCGGCCGCGGCCGTCGCCCTTCGGGCTGGACTGCGGGGCACGCCAGGGCGCCGGCTCCGCCTCCTCGCGCAGCCGCCGGGTCACCATCCGCGCCCGCGCCGACGGCTCCTTGGGGGCGGAGCGGCCCCCACCGTCGGCGGCCTCCCGCAGGAACGCCTCCAACTGCTCGTCGGAGATCGAGGGGGCCGGTTCGTCGTCGGAACGGTCGGGGGGCGGGACGGAACTCACGGGCTCACTTTCCTGGTAGCGGTGCGGGGCGGCTGGTGGCGATCCATCGTGCCGCCGTGTGGAGAACAAGTGCCGCCGCGTGCAGGGTTCGTGACAAAATCCGTACACCTTCCTTCGACGTCCTTCGACGTCCTTCGGCTTCCGTCGACGGTTGATGCCGAACGGCGTCAGCCCCGCAGATACGTCAGCACTGCCAGCACCCTGCGGTGCGTCTCGGTCGCCGGGGGCAGGTCGAGCTTGGCGAGGATGCTGCCGATGTGCTTGCCCACGGCCGCCTCGGAGACGACGAGTTGACGGGCGATCGCCGCGTTGGACCGGCCCTCCGCGATCAGGGCCAGCACCTCCCGCTCGCGCGGGCTGAGCCGCTCCAGCGGGTCCCGGCGGCGGCGCAGCAACTGGCGTACCACCTCCGGGTCGACGACCGTGCCGCCGTCCGCGACCTCGGCCAGCGCGTCCACGAACTCCTCGACCTGGCCGACGCGGTCCTTGAGCAGATAGCCGACGCCGGTGCCGTCGCCGGAGTCCAGCAGCTCGGCCGCGTAGGCCCGTTGCACGTACTGGCTGAGGACTAGCACGGGCAGGGTGGGCCGCTCCTCGCGCAGCCGCACGGCCGCGTGCAGGCCCTCGTCCTGGAAGCCGGGCGGCATGCGCACGTCGGTGACGACGACGTCCGGGACGTGCTCCGTGACCGCGGCGACGAGTGCCTCCGCGTCGCCGACGGCCGCCACGACCTCGTGGCCGAAGCGGGCCAGCAGGCCGGTCAGGCCGTCCCGCAGCAGCACGCTGTCCTCGGCGAGCACTACGCGAAGCGTTCGGTCCACTCGCAAGGAATCTCCACGCTCAGCAGGGTCGGTCCGCCCGGCGGGCTGGACAGGGAGAGTCTGCCATCCAGGACCGACACCCGGTCTGCGAGTCCGGTCAGCCCGCTGCCCGCCGCGGCGTCGGCCCCGCCCCGGCCGTCGTCGCGGACGCGGAGCAGGAGCCGTCCGTCGCGGTGGCCGCCGGTCACCTCCGCGCGGTCGGCGCCGCTGTGCCTGCCGACGTTGGCGAGGGCCTCGCAGACCACGAAGTAGGCGGCGGCCTCCACCGCCCGGGGCAGCCGTCCGGGCAGTTCCAGGGCGACGTCGACGGGGACGGCGGAGCGGTCGGCGGCGTCGGCGACCGCCGCGGGCAGGCCGTAGTCGGCGAGGACCTTGGGGTGGATGCCGTGGATCAGCTCGCGCAGTTCCTCCAGGGCCCGGCCCGCCTCCCCGTGCGCCTTGGCCAGCTGGTCGGCCAGCGGACCGGGCGGCACGTCCAGGCGGGCCAGGCCGAGGGCCATCGTCAGGGCGACCAGGCGCTGCTGGGCACCGTCGTGCAGGTCGCGTTCGATACGGCGCCGCTCGGCCTCGAAGGCGTCCACCAACCGGGCCCGTGAGCGGGTGAGTTCGACGACCCTGGCCTCCGGATCGCCCTCGCCCGGGGCGCCCACGAGCACCCGGGCCAGCTCGGCCCGCACGCCCGCCGCCAGGCCCAGCGCGTAGCCGCCCAGGGCGAGGAGCAGCAGCCCGAGCGCGGCGACGCCGGACGCGGCCGGCCAGGTGGTGACCGTCCACTGCTTGAGCACCTTCGCCTCCTCGCCGCCGCCGAACACGGCCATCACCAGCGGGGTGGCGGCGAGATGGAGGGGTGCCGCCAGGGCGAGGGCGACGACCAGCGCGTCCAGCGGCCACAGGACGAGGGCGAACAGCAGCGCGTGGCCCAGCTCCCGCCAGGTCGCCCGCTCGCGCAGCCGGGTGATCAGCCAGGGCCACGGCCCGGTGGCGGGCGGCTGCCGTACCGGCCGGGCGGGGGCGGGAGCGCGGTCGACCAGGCGCAGCCGCTGCCGCTCCAGGCGGGCCAGCGGGATACCGGCGAGGGCGGTGAGCACCAGCAGCGGCAGCCCCACCAGCACCACGGTGAGCGCACCCCCGACGACGAGGGCGAGCGCGAGCCCCACCAGGGTCGCGGCGCCGGCCACCGCCCCGGTCACCAGGTAGGCGGTCGCCCGCCACGGCCAGGCGGAGAGCAGATAGCGGCGGGCGGACAAGGCCTGCCACAGGGTGCGTGAGCGCATGCGGCTCACCGTAGGACCGCGCCGGGCGGCGCGGCCATCGGCCCAGGCGGAGCAACGGAGGTAGGGCAGGCCATACCCCCGCTCTAGCCCCTGCCGCACTGCGCCGGTGCCGCCCCGCACGGTTTCGTTGGCGCACCGGGCACCCCATCGAACAGCTCGAACAGCTTGAGCATCGGGAAGTGGAGACTGATGACCAGCGACGACGCGATCCGACTGAGTTCCGTCAGCAGACGGTACGGCGCGGGCGACAGCACCGTGACCGCCCTCGACGACGTGTCCCTCGCCTTCCGCCGCGGCAGCTTCACCGCCGTCATGGGCCCCTCGGGCTCGGGCAAGTCGACCCTGCTCCAGTGCGCCGCCGGACTGGACCGGCCCACGTCGGGATCGGTGGTCGTCGGCGGCACGGAGCTGACGGGGCTGAGCGGTCGGCGGCTGACCCTGCTGCGCCGGGAACGCGTCGGCTTCGTCTTCCAGGCGTTCAACCTGCTGCCGTCGCTGACCGCCGCGCAGAACGTGGCGCTCCCCCTGAGGTTGGCCGGACGCCGCCCGCCGAGGGGCCGGGTGCGCGAGGCGCTGCGCCAGGTCGGTCTGGCCGACCGCGCCGGGCACCGGCCGACCGAGCTGTCCGGCGGCCAGCAGCAACGCGTCGCCCTGGCCCGCGCGCTGATCACCCGCCCGGAGGTGCTGTTCGCCGACGAGCCGACGGGGGCGCTGGACTCGCGCGCCGGCCGGGAGGTGCTGGCCCTGCTGCGCGCCACGGCCGACGGCGAGGGCCGGACGGTCGTCATGGTCACCCACGACCCGGTGGCCGCCTCCTACGCCGACCGCGTGCTGTTCCTCGTCGACGGCCGCGTCCACGACGAACTGACCGGCGCCGCACCGGACGCCATCGCCACCCGCATGACCCGCCTGGAGGCCGCGCCGTGCTGACCGTCGCCCTGTGCACGCTGCGCACCCGCTGGGTCGCCTTCACCGGGAGCTTCGTCGCGTTGGCGCTGGGCGTCGCGCTGCTGACCGTGACGGGACGGGCCCTGGCGGCCTCGCTGGACGCGCCCGGCCAGGCACCGCAACGCTTCGCCGCGGCGCCCGTGGTGGTCCGGGGGCAGGACACCCTGCGGGTGCCGACGCCCGCCGGTGACCGTACGGCGGAACTGGCGCGGGCTCGTCCGGTGCCGGGGCCGGTCGTGGCCCGGCTGGAGCGGCTCGGCACCGTCGTCGCGGACCGGTCCTTCCCGGTTCGCGTGAGCGGCGGGCGCGGGCCCGGCGGGCTGGTCGGCCACCCCTGGTCCACCGCCGCGTTCGCCCCGTACCGGATCGACGCCGGTCGCGTGCCCCGCGCCGCCGACGAGGTGGTCGTCACCGGTGACTGGGCCGCGCCGGGCGAGCGGGTGCGCACCGACCGGGGCACCCTGCGGGTGGTGGGGACCGCACCCGGCCTCGGCTTCGAGGACGCCGTCTTCTTCACCGACGCACGGGCTGCCGAACTCGCCCCGCTCAGTGTGCAGTTGGCGGTGGACGCGGAGGCTTCCGCCGTACGGGACGCGGTGCGGGAGGCCGTACGGGACGGGGTGCGCGAGGCCGGACGGGACGGGGTGCCGGACGGTGCGGGCGTCCGGGTGCTCACCGGCACCGAGCGGCGGTACGCGGACGCCGACCCGCACCGGGACGAGGAGGCACTGACCGCCCTCAACGCGCTGTTCGGCACGGCCGGCGGCGTCTCCGCCTTCGTGTCGGTGTTCGTCGTGTCCTCCACCTTCGCCTTCGCGGTCGCCCAGCGCCGCCGGGAGTTCGGGCTGCTGCGCACCGCGGGCGCGACGCCGGGGCAGCTGCGGCGGGCGGTGCTCGCCGAGGCCGCGGTGGTCGGCGTACTCGCCTCCGGCACGGGCTGCGTGCTGGGCGCGTACGGGGCGCCGCCGCTGACCGACCTGGTCGTCGGCGAGGGCCTGGCCCCGGCCTGGTTCACCCTGGGCGACCACACCTGGCCGTATCATCTCGCCTTCTGGACCGGGCTCCTGGTCGCCCTGTGCGGGGCGGTCGCCGCGTCCTGGCGGGCGGGGCGCACCGGCCCCGTCGAAGCGCTGCGGGAGGCGGCGGCGGACACCGGGGCGATGACCCGGGGGCGGTGGCTGTACGGGGCGGCGCTGTTGCTGACCTCGCTGGTGACGCTCGTCCTCGCCCTGGCGGACGACCCCGGGGACCTGCTGCACCGCAAGACCTACGTCACCCGGCCGATGCTGCTGATCACCGCGGCCGCGCTGCTCGCGCCGGTCGTGGTGCGCCCGCTGACGCGGCTGCTCACCCGGCTGCCGGCCCGCCTGCCGGGCGCCACGGGCCTGCTGGTCCGGGAGAACGCCGCTACCGGTGTCCGCCGCACCGCGGCCCTCGCGGCGCCCGTGCTGGTCACGGTCGCGCTCACGGGCTCCCTGCTCGGCGCCGTCGAGACGCTGGACGGGGCGAAGGCCGCCGAGACCCGGGCACGGACCACCGCGGCCTTCGTGGCCGCGGCGCCGTCCGGCGCGGGCTTCGACACGGCGGCGCTGGACCGCCTGCGCGCGGTGCCCGGGGCGCGGATCTCGCCGAGCGCGGCGGGCGACGTGTACGTCCTGGAGGACGGCGTGGCCCTCGTCCGGTCCGACGCGCGCGCCGTCGACGACCCCGGGGCCCTCGCGGCGACCGCCCGGCTCCCGGTGGCGCGGGGCCGGGTCGCCGACCTCGACGACCACTCGATCATCGTGAACGAGGAGTGGCAGGAGCACACGGTCGGCCGGAGCGTGCGGGTCTGGCTCGGGGACGGCACCGAGCGGGTGCTGCGCGTCGCCGCGGTGCTGGACACCGGCACCGGTGACAACGGCGTCTACGTCACCGCGGCCAACGCCGCCGGGGCCCCCGTCGACCGGGTGGACGTGGCGCTCGCCGACGGCGCCGACCCGGACGCGGTGGCCGCCGGGCTGCGGGCGGCGGTGGCGCCGTCCGGCGGGCGGGTGTCGAGCGGGCAGGCGTGGGCCGACGCGGCGTCCCCGGGTTCCGAGGGCGCGACGCGGACGGGCCTCCTCCTGGTCCTCGGCATCGCGCTGCTCTACACGGGGATCTCGGTGGTCAACACCGTGCTGATGGCGGCGCCCGCCCGGGTCCGCGAGCAGGCGGTCCTGCGCCTCGCCGGGGCCACCGACGGGCAGGTGCTGCGCCTGGTGGCCGCCGAGTCCCTGACGGTGGTCGCGGTCGGCGCCCTGCTGGGCCTGGCCGTCGCCGGACTCGACCTGGCCGGGATGTGGGCGGCGCTCGCCCTTCTCTCGGTGCCCGTCGCACCGGTACTGCCGTGGGCGGCCCTCGGCGCCGTCGCGGGTGTCTGCGCGGTGCTCGCGACCACCGCCTCGGTCGTCCCGGCCGCGATGGCGCTGCGCCGGCGCGGAGCACGCCGGGAGCAGCGGGGGAAGGCGGGGGGAGGTGAACACTCGGGAAACCCCGTCGGGCCATCGAGTTCCCCCCGGCGTTTCGGCATATGCGCCGAGGTACGGGGACAGGGAAAGCAGTGATCGAACGGACGGTCGCTCAAAAGTGACGCGGGAAGCGTGGGGGGAATGTGTGATCGGGGAATCACCGGAAACGGCCTCGGAGGCCGAGCGCCCCTGCCTCACCCTTCTCGGTCCGCTCCAGGTGCACGGACCCGACGGCCCGCTCCACGTGACGCCGGGACGGCAGCAGGTCATCCTCGCCGCCCTGCTCCTGCGTGCCAACCAGGTGGTGGGCACGGACCACCTGGTGGATCTCCTGTGGGGCGACACCCCGCCGAAGACGGCTCGCGCGCAGGTGCAGATCTGCGTCTCCCGGCTGCGTACGCTCCTCGGCCGGGCGGCCCACCCCGCGACGATCGCCACTCGGCCCTCCGGCTACGTCCTCACCACGGAGCCCGGCAACGTGGACGCCGTACTCTTCACCGCCCTCGTGGCCGAGGCGAGACGGCTCGGTGGGCAGGGCCGCCGGGATGAGGCGGTGGGGCGGCTGCGCACGGCCGCGGCGCTCTGGCAGGGCGACTGCCTCAGCGGCCTGGGCAACCAGCGGCTGGCCCACCGGACCCGCCACCTGGACGAGGAGCGGCTGACCGCCACGGAACTCCGCATCCAGCTGGAGCTGGACCTCGACCGGCACGAACACCTGGTCGGGGAACTGGAGATGCTGGTCGGCGAGCACCCGCTGCGGGAGAGGCTGCGGGGACAGCTGATGACGTCCCTGTACCGCTCCGGGAGACGGGCCGAGGCCCTGCGGACCTACCGCCTGGGCCGGGATCTGCTGATCCGGGAGCTGGGGCTGGAGCCCGGGGCCGAACTCAGGGAGCTGGAGGCCGCCGTCCTGGCCGACCGCCTCTCCCCCGGCGCCGCGCCGGACGTGCCCGACGTCCCCGCCGGGAGCGCCGCGGCACCCGCACCGCGACCGCCGGACACCGGCTCGGACCCCGCCGCGGACGCCGGTTCGGACCCGCCCGGACCCGGCCCCGTCGTGCCTCGCCAGCTTCCCGCGGACGTGCCCGACTTCGTGTCCGGACCCGGTCGGCCCACCCTGCTGGAAGACGTCCTGACCGGCGGCGACGGGACGGGGACGAACGGGACGGGGACGAACGCCGGGCCGGTCGTGATCACCGGGAGGCCGGGCACCGGCAAGTCGGCCACGGCCGTGCGCCTGGCCCACCGCCTGGCCGCGACGGCCTTCCCCGACGGCCAGCTCTACTGCGACCTGCGCGGCACCACCGGCTCCCCCGCGACTCCCGCCGAGGTGCTCGGCCGGTTCCTGCGGGCGCTCGGCGTTCCCGGCGGGCTGATACCCGAGTCCGCGGACGAACGCGCCGAGTTGTACCGCACGCGGATCGCCTCCCGCCGCGTCCTGGTCGTGCTGGACGACGCCGCGGGCGAGGGCCAGGTCCTGCCGCTGCTGCCCGGCAGCGGACCGTGCCGGGTCGTCGTCACGAGCCGGTCAGGGCTGACCGCGCTGCCCGGCGCGCACCGGGTCGAACTCGACGTCCTCGACGAGGACCGTGCGCTGGAACTGCTGGCCCGCGTGGTGGGCCGGCCGCGGGTGGACCGGGAACGGCCCGCGGCCGAGGCCCTCGTCCGCGCGGTGGGGCGGCTCCCCCTCGCGCTGCGCATCGTCGCCGCCCGGCTGGCTGCCCGCCCCCACTGGACGCTGGCCTCCATGGTCGACCGGCTGGCCGACGAACGGCGCCGCCTCGACGAGCTGGCCCACGGCGGACTCACCGTGCGGGGCAGCCTGTCGTCGGCGTACGACGCACTGGAGGACAAGGACCGGCGGCTGCTGCGGCTGCTCGGCATGGCCCGGACCCCCACCCTCCCCGGCTGGCTGGCCGGGGCCCTCGCCGACGACCACCGCCCGTGCCTCACCGACCTCCTCGACCCCCTGGTCGGCGCCCGTCTGCTGGACGTCGCCGGGGTCGACGGCTCGGGTGACTTCCGCTACCGGTTCCACGAGCTCACCCGCGTCTACGCCGGAGAGCTGCTCGCCGCCCGGGACGGTGCCGAGCCGCGCGGCGCGGCCCTGGCCCGGATGGGCGGCGGATGGCTGCACCTGGCGCGGGAGGCCCACCGCCGGGTGCACGGCGGCGACTTCACCGTGCTGCACGGCGACGCCCTTCGCTGGTCTCCGCCGAAGCCGTACGTGGACCGGCTGCTGACCGACCCCGTGGCCTGGCTGGACGCGGAACGCGACGCCCTGTGCGGGATGGTGGAGCACGCGGCGGACGAGGGGCTGCACGAGCTGAGCTGGGACCTGGCGGCCACCCTGGTCACCCTGTTCGAGGTGCGCGGCCACCACGACCTGTGGGAGCGCACCCACCTGCGGGCGCTGGAGGCGGTGACCCGGGCGGGCAACCTGCGCGGCACCGCGGCGGTGCGCGCCGGTCTCGGGGCGCTCCACCTGCGCCGGCGGCAGGCCGCCTCCGCCCGGAACCTCCTGGAGTCGGCGCTGGGTCTCTTCCTGGTCTGCGACGATCCCCGGGGCCGGGCCCTGTGCCGCCGGGACCTCGCGCTCCTCGCCCGGCGGGAGGGCGACTACGCCACCGCCGGGGAGCTGTACGCGCGGGCCTTGGAGGACTTCGCGGCGTGCGACGACCCGGTGGGCCGGGCGAGCGTGCTCACCGGGAGCACCCGTGTCCTGCTGCACGAGGGCCGCGAGGACGCCGCCCGGCGGCAGCTGGACGAGGCGGCGCGGATCTACACGTCGCTCGGCCACACGATCGGCCTGGCCCGGACCCTGCACCGGTCGGGCCGGCTGCTGCTGGAGCGGGGGGACGCGGAGCAGGCGCTGGCCGCCCTCACCGAGGCGCTGGAGATGTGCCGCGGTTCCGGCGACGCCGTCGGGGCCGGACACCTGCTGCACGACGTGGGCCGTGCCCTCACCGCCCTCGGCCGGACCCGTACGGTGCGGGAACACCACGAGCGGGAACCGGCGGCCCGCGGCGGATCACGCACCTGAGCGGCGCCGCCGGTCCCGTGGAGGCGAGGGACGGGCGGGTCAGTCCAGCGGCAGCGGAGCCGGGGCGGCCGGGTCCGCACCCACGACCCGGTAGTTGTCGGCGTGCGTCAGCGTGAAGCGCTCCCAGCCGGCGACGCTGTCGCTGCGGGCCCGCAGCAGGCCCTCGTCCTGCCCGGTGAAGTTGGCCTCCACCGTGACGTACTTGCCGGTGAGCTCCGACTTCAGCGCGTATCCCAGGCTCCCCTGGGGCACCAGGGTGAACATCTCCCAGCTGTAGGGGGTTTCGGTGCGGGCGCGGAGCATGCCCGTGTGGTCGCCGGTCATGTTCTTCTCGACGCTGACGTACAGGCCGTTGGCCTCGGAGCGCAGCGCCACCGTCGTCCCGCCGTCCCGGGTGTGCAGGGTGAACTGCTCCCAGCCGTACTTCGTGTCACTGCGCGCCCGCAGCTTGCCCGCCTGGTCGCCGGTGGCGTTCAGCTCGGTCGACACGTACTTGCCGTTCACGTTCGCCTTCAGGGCCCACCGGGCGACCTGGACGCCGATCCAGGAGGTGATGTCGTCCACCCGGGTGCTGACGGCGTCGGTGCTCGTGACGTTCTCGTCCGTGCCGAAGCAGCCGCCCTGTGCGGAACGGCTGCTGACCGCGACCAGCTCGGCGCCCTGGCTCGTCTCGCGCAGGACCGGCCCGCCCGCGTCACCGGCGCAGACCGCGGCGCCGTCCCGGCCGGTGATGCCGACCTCGGTGGCACCGACCGTCCCCGTGGTGAAGTCGCCCGCGTGCGGTTCCAGGGGCGCCCACGCGTCGGCCGTACGGCCGTAGCCGGTGACCCGGAGGTCCTCGCCCGCGACCGGGGCCGAGGAGGCCAGCGCGACCGGGGTGACGTTGGTGATCCGCGAGGAGAGCCTGGCCAGGACCAGGTCGCGGCCGGGGTGGGGAACGAGTTCGACGACGTCGCGCACCGCACCCGCGGTGCCGGTCAGGTCGGCACGGCCGACGGTGGCGGTGGTCGCCGACCGGGGCCCACCGGCCGGCACGTCCAGGCTCACGGCCGGATCCTCGGCGAAGCAGCTGGCCGCGGTCAGCACCCACTGCGACTCGACCAGGGTGCCCGAGCAGCCGCGGGTGCCGTCGCCGATGTCGAGGCGGGCGGTGAAGGCGTAGGCGGTCTCACCGGCCGGCGGCACGGGCGGGTCGGGGATCTCGGTGACGGGGGTCCCGCTCACCGCACTCGCGGGGGCGGCGAGCGATCCGGCGGCCAGGACGGCGGCCAGCAGGCCGAGAAGAGCAGGTCTGGTGCGTCGCATGAGTCTTCCTCGGACGGGGACCGACGGGGCCGGCCCGGCGGGTGGGCTTGGGAAACCGGCACGGTGCGGCGCGGCGCCGTCGTCCCGCCCGACACCTCGCGCGGACCACGCCGACGGCCCTGGTGCCCCATCATCGGCAGAGCACCGTCCACCGGACGATCACGGCGCCTACTCCGCGCCTTCACGGCCACCGTCCGAGAGACGGCCGAGAGACGGCCGAGAGGAGGCCGGTCCGGGCCCGCACATGACGAAAGGGCCCGTACGACCGAAGTCGTACGGGCCCTTTCAGGCATCAGCCCAGGTCAGGTCGGGCCGACCGACAAGCAGCGGAGCTTACTTGTTGATCTTGGTGACCTGGCCGGCGCCCACGGTCCGGCCACCCTCGCGGATGGCGAACTTCAGGCCCTCTTCCATGGCGACGGGCTGGATGAGCTCCACCTTCATCTCGGTGTTGTCACCCGGCATGACCATCTCGGTGCCCTCGGGGAGGGTCACGACGCCGGTCACGTCCGTCGTACGGAAGTAGAACTGCGGACGGTAGTTGTTGAAGAAGGGGGTGTGACGGCCACCCTCGTCCTTCGACAGGATGTAGGCCTGGGCCTCGAACTCGGTGTGCGGGGTGACCGAGCCCGGCTTGATGATGACCTGGCCGCGCTCGACGTCCTCGCGCTTGATGCCGCGAAGCAGCAGACCGACGTTCTCACCGGCCTGGCCCTCGTCGAGGAGCTTCCGGAACATCTCGATGCCGGTGACCGTGGTGGTGGTCTTCTCCTGCTTGATGCCGATGATGTCGACGGTCTCGTTGACCTTGAGGACACCACGCTCGATGCGGCCGGTGACGACCGTACCGCGACCGGTGATGGTGAAGACGTCCTCGATCGGCATCAGGAACGGCTTGTCGACGTCGCGCTCGGGCTCCGGGATGGCCTCGTCCACGGCCTTCATGAGCTCGAGGACCGAGTTGCCCCACTCCTTGTCGCCCTCGAGGGCCTTCAGAGCGGAGACCTTGACGACCGGAACGTCGTCGCCCGGGAACTCGTACTCGGAGAGGAGCTCACGCACCTCGAGCTCGACGAGCTCCAGGATCTCCTCGTCGTCCACCATGTCGGCCTTGTTCAGGGCGACGACGATGTACGGAACGCCGACCTGGCGGGCCAGGAGCACGTGCTCCTTGGTCTGCGGCATCGGGCCGTCGGTGGCGGCGACCACGAGGATGGCGCCGTCCATCTGCGCGGCACCCGTGATCATGTTCTTGATGTAGTCCGCGTGACCGGGGCAGTCGACGTGGGCGTAGTGACGCGCCTCGGTCTGGTACTCGACGTGCGCGATCGAGATGGTGATACCGCGCTGGCGCTCTTCGGGAGCCTTGTCGATCTGGTCGAACGCCGACGCCTCGTTGATGTCCGGGTACGCGTCGTGCAGCACCTTGGTAATGGCGGCCGTGAGGGTCGTCTTACCGTGGTCGATGTGACCGATGGTGCCGATGTTGACGTGCGGCTTAGTCCGCTCGAACTTCGCCTTCGCCACTGGGGTCCTCCTGTGGAGTGGTTCTGTACGCCTTACTCATCGGCGCCAGGTGATCTTTGCTGGAAAGCCCGGGTGCCGGGGGCATTCCGCCGGGTTCGCGGCGGAATGCCCCATGCAGGCTCCGGGGTCAAGCCTAAAGCGTGAGAACGGGGTCCGTTAAACGGAGTAGCCCGTTACTCGCCCTTGGCCTTCGCGATGATCTCCTCGGCGACGTTCCGGGGAACCTCGGCGTAGGAGTCGAACTGCATCGAGTAGCTTGCGCGACCCGACGTCTTGCTGCGGAGGTCTCCGACGTAGCCGAACATCTCCGACAGCGGCACGAGGCCCTTCACGACGCGGGCACCCATCCGCTCCTCCATGGCCTGGATCTGGCCACGGCGGGAGTTGATGTCACCGATGACGTCGCCCATGTAGTCCTCGGGCGTGGTGACCTCGACGGCCATCATCGGCTCGAGGAGCACGGGCGAAGCCTTGCGCGCGGCCTCCTTGAAGGCCTGCGAACCGGCGATCTTGAAGGCGAGCTCGGAGGAGTCGACCTCGTGGTAGCCACCGTCGATGAGCGTGACGCGGACGCCCGTCATCTCGTAGCCGGCCAGGATGCCGAACTGCATGGCCTCCTGCGCACCGGCGTCCACCGAAGGGATGTACTCCTTCGGGATGCGGCCACCGGTCACCTTGTTCACGAACTCGTACGAGGCGTCGCCGCCCTCGATCGGCTCGATCGCGATCTGCACCTTGGCGAACTGACCGGTACCACCGGTCTGCTTCTTGTGGGTGTAGTCCACGCGCTCGACGGTCTTGCGGATCGTCTCGCGGTAGGCGACCTGGGGCTTGCCGACGTTGGCCTCGACCTTGAACTCACGGCGCATGCGGTCGACCAGCACCTCGAGGTGCAGCTCGCCCATACCACCGATGATGGTCTGGCCGGTCTCCTCGTTGGTGTGGACCTGGAAGGAGGGGTCCTCCTCGGCCAGGCGCTGGATCGCGACGCCGAGCTTCTCCTGGTCGCCCTTCGACTTGGGCTCGATGGCGACCTGGATGACCGGCGCCGGGAAGTCCATGGACTCCAGGATGACCGGGCTCTTGTCGTCGGACAGCGTCTCACCGGTGGTGGTCTGCTTCAGGCCCATGACGGCGACGATGTCACCGGCGCCCACCGACTCGATCTCCTCGCGCTTGTTGGCGTGCATGCGGTAGATCTTGCCGATGCGCTCCTTGCGGCCCTTGACGGAGTTCAGCACCGCGGTGCCGGACACCAGGCGGCCGGAGTACACCCGGACGAAGGTGAGCTTGCCGAGGTGCGGGTCGCTCATGATCTTGAAGGCGAGCGCGGCGAGCGGCTCGTCCTCCGACGGCTTGCGCTTGACGACGACCTCGGGGTCCTTGACGTCGTGGCCCTCGATGGCCTCGACGTCGAGCGGGGTCGGCAGGTAGCGCACGACCGCGTCGAGCAGGGGCTGGACGCCCTTGTTCTTGAACGCGGTGCCGCAGAACACCGGGGTGACCGTGGTGTCGCTGGACTTGCCAGACGCGATGGTGATGCGACGGATGGCCGCGTACAGCTGCTCCTCGGTGGGCTCCTGGCCCTCCAGGAACAGCTCCATGACCTCTTCGTCGTTCTCCGCGACGGCCTCGACCAGCTTGCCGCGCCACTCCTCGGCGGCCTCGGTGTGCGTGGCCGGGATGTCGACGGTGTCGTACATCTCGCCCTTGGCCGCGTCGGCGGACCACACGAGCGCCTTCATGCGGACCAGGTCCACGACGCCCTGGAAGTCGGCCTCGGCGCCGATCGGGAGCTGCATGACCAGCGGCTGGGCGCCCAGGCGGTCCGAGATCATGTCCACGCAGCGGTGGAACTCGGCGCCGGTACGGTCCAGCTTGTTCACGAAGCAGATGCGGGGCACGCCGTAACGGTCGGCCTGACGCCACACCGTCTCGGACTGCGGCTCGACACCGGCGACACCGTCGAACACGGTCACGGCACCGTCGAGCACACGCAGGGAACGCTCCACCTCGACGGTGAAGTCGACGTGCCCCGGGGTGTCGATGATGTTGATCGTGTAGTCGTTGTCCTCGAGCGGCCAGTGACAGGTGGTCGCAGCAGACGTGATCGTGATGCCACGCTCCTGCTCCTGCTCCATCCAGTCCATCGTGGCGGCGCCGTCGTGGACCTCACCGATCTTGTACGAGACGCCGGTGTAGAACAGGATCCGCTCGGTGGTGGTCGTCTTGCCCGCGTCGATGTGGGCCATGATCCCGATGTTGCGGACCTTGGCCAGGTCAAGTGAAGTGGTAGCCATAAGGCTTCAGTCTTCTCTCGGTCTCGATGTGGGTAGCGACTACCAGCGGTAGTGCGCGAAGGCCTTGTTGGACTCGGCCATCTTGTGCGTGTCCTCGCGCTTCTTCACAGCGGCACCCAGGCCGTTGGAGGCGTCGAGGAGCTCGTTGAGCAGACGCTCGGTCATGGTCTTCTCGCGACGGGCGCGGGAGTAACCGACCAGCCAGCGCAGGGCGAGCGTGTTCGCACGGCCCGGCTTGACCTCGATCGGGACCTGGTAGGTCGCACCACCGACACGGCGGGACTTGACCTCGAGGGTCGGCTTGATGTTCTCGAGAGCGCGCTTCAGCGTGATGACCGGGTCGTTGCCGGTCTTCTCGCGCAGGCCCTCCATGGCGCCGTAGACGATGCGCTCGGCGGTGGAGCGCTTGCCGTTCAGCAGCACCTTGTTGATCAGGGAGGTCACCAGAGGAGAACCGTAGACCGGGTCGATGATGACCGGGCGCTTCGGGGCGGGGCCCTTACGAGGCATTCTTACTTCTCCTTCTTGGCGCCGTAGCGGCTGCGGGCCTGCTTGCGGTTCTTCACACCCTGGGTGTCAAGCGAACCGCGGATGATCTTGTAGCGAACACCCGGCAGGTCCTTCACACGGCCGCCGCGCACGAGCACGATGGAGTGCTCCTGCAGGTTGTGCCCCTCACCCGGAATGTAAGCGGTGACCTCGATCCCACTGGTCAGACGCACACGCGCGACCTTACGCAGGGCCGAGTTCGGCTTCTTCGGGGTGGTCGTGAACACACGCGTGCAGACGCCACGGCGCTGGGGCGAACCCTCGAGTGCGGGCGTCTTGTTCTTCTCGACCTTGTCCTGCCGGCCCTTCCGGACCAGCTGCTGGATCGTAGGCACTACTTCTCCGGTTTCTGTGTGCCGAATGGTGAAGCTAACCTGGAACGTCACCGACCCACGCGGTCGGGTGTGTCGAAGCCGCGAACTCCGGCCGCGAGGCGGAAGGAGACGCGAAATGCGGTGGCCACGCACGGCCCCGGTGCGGCTGTAGACACGCACGAGGGCCAGGGCACACCCCAGGCACAAGGTCTGAGCGTACCTAGCGCATTCGCTGCGGTCAAAACAAATGGGCGACACCGGCGTCCCCGCCCGGTTCATCCCGCTTCGCCCTGATCAACAGGGGCCGCCTCAGGCCCGCGGCAGTGGGACGCTCGGCGCGTCGTGGCCCGCGTCGGCGGGTGCTTCGTGGTCCGCGTCGGCGGGTGCGGGTGCCGCCGTGTCGTGGCGGACGAAATAGGTCGGCCGGTTCTGCACCGCCGTGTATATGCGCCCGACATACTCGCCGAGCAGGCCGACACAGACCAGCTGTACGGCGCCGATGAAGACGATGCCGGTGAACAGCGAGGTCCAGCCGGGCACCGTGCGCCCCAGGGCGAACGCGGTCAGCGTGTAGACCAGCAGCCCCAGGCAGACCACGAAGGCGCCGGCGCCCAGCCAGGTGGCGATGCGCAGCGGGGCCGCGGAGAAGCCGGTGACGCTGTCCACCGCCAGCCGGATCATCCGGCCCAGCGGGTACTTCGTGCGGCCCGCCGTGCGCGGCGCGCGCTCGTACGTCACCTGCCCGCTCGGGAAGCCCAGCCAGGGCACCAGCAGCCGGTACACCCGCTGCTGGTCGGGCAGGGCCTTGAGGGCGTCCACGGCGGCCCGGCTGAGCAGCCGGAAGTCGCCCGCCTGGGCCGGTACCGAGGGGCCCGCCAGGCGCCGCATCAGCCGGTAGTACACCCCCGCCGACCACCGCTTGAACCCGGAGTCGCTGCTGCGGTCGGCGCGCACGCCGTAGACGATGTCGAGGCCCTCCGCGCGGGCCAGCGCCAGCATGTCGGGGATCTTCTCCGGCGGGTCCTGGAGGTCGGCGTCCAGGCTGACCACGTAGGCGCCGCGGGCCCGGTCGAGGCCCGCCGTGAGGGCCGCCTGGTGGCCGGAGTTGCGCCGCAGCGCGACCACGCGCAGTTCCGGCCAGCCCAGCCGGAAGGCGTCCAGCAGCTCCGCCGTGCGGTCGCCGCTGCCGTCGTCGACGGCGACGACCTCGTGCGGGACGCCCAGCTCCGTGAGGACCGGACGGAGCCTGGTGACCAGCGCGGGCAGGACGTCTTCCTCGTTGAACATCGGAATGACGACCGACAGCACGAGGGGTCCGTGCTGCTCTGCGTCCCGTCCCTCGGGCACCGCGCCTCCCTCCTCATGACCTTGAGTACAGATGTGCGACTCTTGTGCGATCTTATGGCAGCAATTGACGGTTGAGGGTGGCCCGAGGGGGATGACAGCCATGGACACGGCTGCCGACGACACGGTGACGGACGGGCCGGACGGTACCGGCGAACGGCCGGCCGGCGGCGAGGGGGCGGCACGCTCCTGGCGGAGCCGGCTCCCCGCCCTCCCGCCCGGCGCCCGGCCCTACCTCGCCCCGCTGGCGCTGTACGGCATCACGAAACTCGTCGGCCTCGGGGTCTTCGCCTCCCTCCTCACCCACGCCGGTGACTTCCGGGGGAAGAACCCGCGCTTCGGCGGCGGCGCCCACTGGTGGGACGTACTGGCCACCTGGGACGGCTGGTGGTACCTCCAGGTCGCCGAGCACGGCTACAGCCCTTCCCTGGTGCGGCTCGGCGGCGACGGCCTGTTCACGGTCCAGCAGAACTCAGTCGCGTTCTTCCCGCTCTACCCGGCGCTCATCCGCATGGTCTCGGAGTCCACCGGCCTCGGCCTGTACGGCTCCGGCATCCTGGTCTCCGTCGTCTCCTCCTTCATCGCGGCGGCGGGGATCTACGCCGTGATCTCGCTGCTCGCGGGAGCGCGGGCGGGCACCGTCGCGGCCGGACTGTGGGCGGTGGCGCCGGGCGCGGGCGTCGAGTGGGCGGTGTACTCCGAGTCCCTGTTCGTCGCCATCGCCGCCTGGACCTGCTACGCCGTGATGAAGGGCCGCTGGGTGACGGCGGGCCTGCTCGCCTTCACGGCCGGCCTGAACCGGCCCACGTCCGCCGTCCTCATAGGCGCCGTGGGCCTGGCCGCCCTGGTCACGCTGGCCCGCCCCGCCTCCCGGTGCGAGCACGGCGTACGCGGCCCCGTGTACGCGATGCTCGTCGCGCCGCTCGGCCTGCTCTCCTACATCGCCTGGGTCGGCTGGAGCACCGGCGAGGCCACGGCCTACTTCACCCTCCAGCGCGAGGGCTGGGCGCACTTCTTCGACTACGGCGCCTACACCTGGGACGTGCTGCGCAACCTCGCGGTGGGCCGCGGCGACTACCCCTTCGCCTTCTCCACCCCGGACCTGCTCTCCCTACAGCTGGTCCTGGCGCTGCCCTTCCTCATCGCCCTGATGCTGCGCAAGAGGCCCCCGCTGGTCCTGGTCGCCTACACCCTGGCGACGATCGTCACGGTCCTGGGCACCCAGCAGATGTTCGGCAACACCATGCGCTACCTGCTCCCCGCCTTCCCCCTCCTCCTGGCCCCGGCCGCGGCCCTGAGCCGCCTGAAACTGCCGACCCTGGCGGTCTTCTTCACCACGGCCGCGATCGCCTCCGGCTGGTACGCCCACTACGTCATCTTCGAACTGGGCGTGCCGTAGGGAAGCCGCTGGGCGGTCAGACCAGCACCGCCCCACCGGCACAGCCGAGCACCGCGCTCGTCAGGCTCAGCGCGAGAAGGACGCTGCGGGCGCCCTCCTGCGCGGGCCCAGACGCCGGCACCGGACCACCGCGGTCCAGCCGCACCGCCCGCAGCAGCAGCGCGGCACCCCACCTGCCGAACAGCCAACGCCCGTACAGCGCACCGAGCAGACCGCCGAGCAGCACTCCTACGACCGCCATGACGATCCGGCTCCGGGAATCGTCGGCGAAGAACACGGCGGACCACAGGAAGCGGACCCCGAGGACCGCGCCCAGCACGAAGGGCACGGCGGCGGCCGGCATGGGTCCTCGGACCCCCTCCCGCCACAGGTGGGCGAGCAGCGCCAGCGCGGCGAGCGCCGCCACCCACGGCCCCGCCAGCCCGTACCCGGTGCCCTCCGGGCACGGCACGCCGACCCGCGGCCCGCAGTTCGAGGCCCGCCCGGCGAAGTCCCACAGGAACGCGGCGAAGCTGCTCGCCCCACCCCAGATGAGCAGGTTGAGGACGAGGACCGCGATTCCGGCGGCCGGCAGATTGTTCGGCACCTCTCTTTTGTCAGGCACATTCCCCCCAGGCTGCTTCGCACTCTGGCGACAGGGCACGGCACGCCGAAGGGCGGCCACCCGCTCGGGGTGACCGCCCTTCGGTCGTATCAAGCTGCCCGCTTACTGGTTGTACGGACCGTAGTCGTAGTCCTCCAGCGGAACGGCCTGGCCGGAGCCCGTGCCGAACGGCGAGTAGTCGATGTCGTCGTAGCCGACGGCCGAGTACATCGCGGCCTTGGCCTCCTCGGTCGGCTCCACCCGGATGTTGCGGTAGCGGGACAGACCCGTACCGGCCGGGATGAGCTTACCGATGATGACGTTCTCCTTGAGGCCGATGAGGCTGTCGGACTTGGCGTTGATCGCCGCGTCCGTCAGGACTCGGGTCGTCTCCTGGAAGGAGGCGGCCGACAGCCAGGATTCCGTCGCCAGCGAGGCCTTGGTGATACCCATCAGCTGCGGACGACCGGAGGCCGGGTGACCGCCCTCCTGGACCACACGACGGTTCTCGGTCTCGAACTTCGTCCGCTCGACCAGCTCGCCGGGCAGCAGCTCGGCGTCGCCGGACTCGATGATCGTCACGCGGCGCAGCATCTGCCGGATGATGATCTCGATGTGCTTGTCGTGGATCGACACGCCCTGCGAGTTGTAGACCTTCTGGACCTCGCCGACCAGGTGGACCTGGACGGCACGCTGACCCAGGATGCGCAGCACGTCGTGCGGGTTGGTGGCACCCACGGTGAGCTTCTGGCCCACCTCGACGTGGTCGCCCTCGCCCACCAGCAGACGGGCACGCTTCGAGATCGGGAACGCCGTCTCGTCGCTGCCGTCGTCGGGGGTGACGACGAGCTTCTTGGTCTTCTCGGTCTCCTCGATCCGGACGCGGCCGGAGGCCTCGGAGATCGGGGCGACACCCTTCGGGGTACGGGCCTCGAAGAGCTCGACGACACGCGGCAGACCCTGCGTGATGTCGTCACCGGCCACACCACCGGTGTGGAAGGTACGCATCGTCAGCTGGGTGCCGGGCTCACCGATGGACTGGGCGGCGATGATGCCGACCGCCTCACCGATGTCGACCAGCTTGCCGGTGGCCAGCGAGCGGCCGTAGCACATGGCGCACGTGCCGACCTGCGACTCACAGGTCAGGATCGAGCGGGTCTTGACCTCCTCGACGCCGTGGGCGACCAGGGCGTCGATCAGGACGTCACCGAGGTCGACGTTGGCCGGCGCGATCACCTTGCCGTCGATGACGACGTCCTCGGCGAGCATGCGGGCGTACACGCTGGTCTCGACGTCCTCGGCCTTGCGCAGCGTGCCGTCCGCGTCGCGCGTGGCGATCGGCAGCTTGAGGCCGCGCTCGGTGCCGCAGTCCTCCTCGCGAATGATGACGTCCTGGGAGACGTCGACCAGACGACGCGTGAGGTAACCCGAGTCGGCGGTCCGCAGCGCGGTGTCCGCCAGACCCTTACGGGCACCGTGCGTGGAGATGAAGTACTCCAGCACGGACAGGCCCTCACGGAAGGAGGCCTTGATGGGACGCGGGATCGTCTCGTTCTTCGCGTTCGACACCAGACCACGCATACCGGCGATCTGACGCATCTGCATCATGTTGCCTCGTGCACCCGAGTTCACCATCATGAAGATCGGGTTGGTCTTCGGGAAGTTGTCGTTCATCGCCTCGGCGACCTCGTTGGTCGCCTTGGTCCAGATCGCGATGAGCTCCTGCGTGCGCTCGTCCTTGGTGATCAGACCGCGCTCGTACTGCTTCTGGACCTTCTCGTCCTGCGCCTCGTAACCCTTGACGATCTCCTTCTTCGCCTCGGGAACGACGACGTCGGAGATGGCCACGGTGACGCCGGAACGGGTCGCCCAGAAGAAGCCGGCCGCCTTCAGGTTGTCGAGCGTCGCCGCCACGATGACCTTGGGGTAGCGCTCGGCGAGGTCGTTGACGATCTCGGAGAGCTGCTTCTTGCCGACCTCGTAGTCGACGAACGGGTAGTCCTCGGGCAGCAGCTCGTTGAAGAGCGCGCGGCCCAGCGTGGTGCGCAGGGTGAAGGTGTCGCCCTGCTGCCACTCCGGCTCGCCCTCCTCGCGGGCCGGGGGCTCCCAGCCGCGGGGCGGGATGGTGCCCACCGGGAAGCGGATGTCGACCTTCGACTGGAGCGACAGGTCGCCCGCGTCGAACGCCATGATCGCCTCGGCGGCGGACCCGAAGGCACGGTTCTCACCCTTGAGGTCCCGGCCCTCGCCGTCGGTGGTGAGGAAGAACAGACCGAGGACCATGTCCTGGGTCGGCATCGTCACCGGACGGCCGTCGGCCGGCTTGAGGATGTTGTTCGAGGACAGCATCAGGATGCGGGCCTCGGCCTGCGCCTCCGCGGACAGCGGCAGGTGCACGGCCATCTGGTCACCGTCGAAGTCCGCGTTGAACGCGGTGCAGACGAGCGGGTGGATCTGGATGGCCTTGCCCTCGACCAGCTGCGGCTCGAAGGCCTGGATGCCGAGGCGGTGCAGGGTGGGAGCGCGGTTCAGCAGAACCGGGTGCTCCGCGATGACCTCTTCCAGCACGTCGTACACGACCGTGCGGCCGCGCTCGACCATGCGCTTGGCGCTCTTGATGTTCTGCGCGTGGTTCAGGTCGACCAGGCGCTTCATCACGAACGGCTTGAAGAGCTCCAGCGCCATGGCCTTGGGCAGACCGCACTGGTGCAGCTTCAGCTGCGGGCCGACGACGATGACGGAACGCGCCGAGTAGTCGACTCGCTTGCCGAGCAGGTTCTGACGGAAGCGGCCCTGCTTGCCCTTGAGCATGTCGGACAGCGACTTCAGCGGACGGTTGCCGGGGCCCGTCACCGGGCGGCCGCGACGGCCGTTGTCGAAGAGTGCGTCCACGGCCTCCTGGAGCATGCGCTTCTCGTTGTTCACGATGATCTCGGGCGCGCCGAGGTCGAGAAGCCGCTTCAGGCGGTTGTTGCGGTTGATCACGCGGCGGTACAGGTCGTTCAGGTCGGAGGTCGCGAAGCGGCCACCGTCCAGCTGCACCATCGGACGCAGGTCCGGCGGGATGACCGGCACGCAGTCCAGCACCATGCCCTTGGGGCTGTTGCTGGTCTGCAGGAACGCGGAGACGACCTTGAGGCGCTTGAGCGCACGGGTCTTCTTCTGGCCCTTGCCGGTGCGGATGATCTCGCGGAGGCGCTCGGCCTCCTCGTCGAGGTCGAAGGACTCCAGGCGCTTCTGCAGCGCGGCGGCGCCCATCGAGCCGTCGAAGTAGGTGCCGAAGCGGTCGCGCAGCTCGCGGTAGAGCAGCTCGTCGCCCTCCAGGTCCTGGACCTTGAGGTTCTTGAACCGGTTCCACACCTCGTCGAGGCGGTCGATCTCGCGCTGCGCACGGTCGCGCAGCTGCTTCATCTCGCGCTCGGCACCCTCGCGCACCTTGCGGCGCACGTCGGCCTTGGCTCCCTCGGCCTCCAGCTCGGCCAGGTCGGTCTCGAGCTTCTTGGCGCGGGCCTCCAGGTCGGAGTCGCGGCGCTGCTCGATCTGCTGGCGCTCGACGGAGACGTGCGCCTCCAGCGAGGGCAGGTCGCGCGTGCGGCGCTCCTCGTCCACGAAGGTGATCATGTACGCGGCGAAGTAGATGACCTTCTCGAGGTCCTTCGGCGCCAGGTCCAGCAGGTAGCCCAGGCGCGACGGGACGCCCTTGAAGTACCAGATGTGGGTGACGGGGGCGGCCAGCTCGATGTGGCCCATCCGCTCACGGCGCACCTTGGCGCGAGTGACCTCGACGCCGCAGCGCTCACAGATGATGCCCTTGAAGCGGACGCGCTTGTACTTGCCGCAGTAGCACTCCCAGTCCCGGGTCGGACCGAAGATCTTCTCGCAGAAGAGTCCGTCCTTTTCGGGCTTGAGGGTGCGGTAGTTGATGGTCTCGGGCTTCTTGACCTCGCCGTGGCTCCACTGACGGATGTCGTCAGCGGTGGCCAGACCGATCCGGAGCTCGTCGAAGAAGTTGACGTCGAGCACTATGCGTCAATCCCTCTCAGGGTTGTAAGTCTGTGGTCTGAAACGGGGGTCGCGGGATCGGCGGGGCCTGTGGATGACAGGCCCCGCCTGACTCCCGTCAGACCTCTTCGACGCTGCTCGGCTCGCGCCGGGACAGGTCGATGCCGAGCTCCTCCGCTGCGCGGAAGACGTCCTCGTCGGTGTCACGCATCTCGATGGACATGCCGTCCGAGGACAGCACCTCCACGTTGAGGCACAGGGACTGCATCTCCTTGATGAGCACCTTGAAGGACTCGGGGATGCCGGGCTCAGGGATGTTCTCGCCCTTGACGATGGCCTCGTAGACCTTCACGCGGCCGGTCACGTCGTCGGACTTGATGGTCAGCAGCTCCTGGAGGGCGTACGCGGCGCCGTACGCCTCCAGCGCCCACACCTCCATCTCACCGAAGCGCTGGCCACCGAACTGGGCCTTACCACCCAGCGGCTGCTGGGTGATCATCGAGTACGGGCCGGTCGACCGGGCGTGCAGCTTGTCGTCGACCAGGTGGTGGAGCTTGAGGATGTACATGTAGCCGACCGAGATCGGCTCCGGGAACGGCTCACCGCTGCGGCCGTCGAACAGCCGCGCCTTGCCGGACGGGAGCACCATGCGCTCGCCGTCCCGGTTCGGGATGGTGTGCTGGAGCAGGCCGGCCAGCTCGTCCTCGCGCGCACCGTCGAAGACCGGGGTGGCGACGTTGGTGCCGGGCTCGACCTTGTCGGCGCCGATCACCTGGAGGCGCTGCGCCCACTCCTCCGCGAGGCCGGAGACGTCCCAGCCGCGGCTGGCGAGCCAGCCGAGGTGGATCTCCAGGACCTGTCCCGGGTTCATTCGGGACGGGACACCCAGCGGGTTCAGGATGATGTCGACGGGCGTGCCGTCCTCCAGGAACGGCATGTCCTCGATCGGGTTGATCTTGGAGATGACGCCCTTGTTGCCGTGCCGGCCGGCGAGCTTGTCACCGTCGGTGATCTTGCGCTTCTGCGCCACGTACACGCGCACCAGCTGGTTCACACCGGGGGGAAGCTCGTCGCCCTCCTCGCGGTCGAAGACGCGGACGCCGATGACCTTGCCGATCTCGCCGTGCGGGACCTTCAGCGAGGTGTCGCGGACCTCACGGGCCTTCTCACCGAAGATCGCGCGGAGCAGGCGCTCCTCCGGCGTCAGCTCGGTCTCGCCCTTGGGCGTGACCTTGCCGACGAGGATGTCGCCGGCGACGACCTCGGCACCGATGCGGATGATGCCGCGCTCGTCGAGGTCGGCGAGGACCTCCTCGGAGACGTTCGGGATGTCCCGGGTGATCTCCTCGGGGCCGAGCTTGGTGTCACGGGCGTCGACCTCGTGCTCCTCGATGTGGATCGAGGAGAGGACGTCGTCCTGCACGAGGCGCTGCGACAGGATGATCGCGTCCTCGTAGTTGTGACCCTCCCACGGCATGAACGCGACCAGCAGGTTCTTGCCGAGCGCCATCTCGCCGTTCTCGGTGGCCGGACCGTCGGCCAGGACCTGGCCCTCGATGATCCGGTCGCCCTCGGCGACGATGACCTTCTGGTTGACCGAGGTGCCCTGGTTGGACCGGGAGAACTTGGCCAGGCGGTACGTGATGTACGTGCCGTCGTCGTTGGTCGTGGTGATGTAGTCCGCGGAGACCTCCTGGACCACACCCGCCTTCTCGGCCTTGACCACGTCGCCGGCGTCGGCGGCGGAGCGGTACTCCATGCCGGTGCCGACGAGCGGGGACTCGCTCTTGATGAGCGGCACGGCCTGACGCATCATGTTCGCGCCCATGAGGGCACGGTTGGCGTCGTCGTGCTCCAGGAACGGGATCATCGCGGTCGCGACCGACACCATCTGGCGCGGCGAGACGTCCATGTAGTCGACGTCGTCACCGGGGACGTAGTCGACCTCTCCGCCACGGCGGCGGACCAGGACGCGGGCCTCGGAGAAGCGCATGTCGTCGTTGAGCGTGGCGTTGGCCTGCGCGATGACGAAGCGGTCCTCCTCGTCGGCGGTCAGGTAGTCCACGTCGTCCGTGACCTGGCCGTCGACGACCTTGCGGTACGGCGTCTCGATGAAGCCGAAGGGGTTGATCCGGCCGTACGAGGCGAGCGAGCCGATCAGACCGATGTTCGGGCCTTCGGGCGTCTCGATCGGGCACATGCGGCCGTAGTGCGACGGGTGCACGTCGCGGACCTCGAAGCCGGCCCGCTCACGGGAGAGACCACCCGGGCCGAGGGCGTTCAGACGACGCTTGTGCGTCAGCCCCGACAGCGGGTTGTTCTGGTCCATGAACTGGGACAGCTGGCTGGTGCCGAAGAACTCCTTGATGGAGGCGACGACCGGCCGGATGTTGATCAGGGTCTGCGGCGTGATCGCCTCGACGTCCTGGGTGGTCATGCGCTCGCGCACGACGCGCTCCATACGGGCGAGACCCGTACGGACCTGGTTCTGGATCAGCTCGCCGACGTTGCGGATGCGGCGGTTGCCGAAGTGGTCGATGTCGTCGGTCTCGACGACGATCTCCCGGCCCGACTCGCCGACCGTCTCGGTCTCACCGGCGTGCAGCTTCACCAGGTACTTGATGGTGGCGATGACGTCGTCGGTGGTGAGCACGCCGGCGTCCAGCGGCTCGTCCGCGCCGAGCTTCTTGTTCACCTTGTAGCGGCCGACCTTGGCGAGGTCGTAGCGCTTCGGGTTGAAGTAGAGGTTCTCGAGCAGCGTCTGCGCGGCCTCACGCGTGGGGGGCTCGCCCGGACGCAGCTTGCGGTAGATGTCGAGCAGCGCGTCGTCCTGGCCCTGGGTGTGGTCCTTCTCCAGGGTGGCGCGCATGGACTCGTACTCGCCGAACTCCTCGAGGATCTGCTCGGTCGTCCAACCGAGAGCCTTGAGCAGGACGGTCACGGACTGCTTGCGCTTGCGGTCGATGCGCACACCGACCATGTCGCGCTTGTCGATCTCCATCTCCAGCCAGGCACCCCGGGACGGGATGATCTTGGCGGAGAAGATGTCCTTGTCGGACGTCTTGTCGATGGAGGAGTCGAAGTAGACACCCGGCGAACGGACCAGCTGCGACACGACGACACGCTCGGTGCCGTTGATGACGAAGGTGCCCTTGTTGGTCATGAGCGGGAAGTCGCCCATGAAGACCGTCTGGGACTTGATCTCGCCGGTCTCGTTGTTGGTGAACTCGGCGGTGACGAAGAGCGGGGCCGCGTACGTGAAGTCGCGGTCCTTGCACTCGTCGATGCTGTTCTTCGGGGGCTCGAAACGGTGGTCGCGGAACGTCAGCGACATCGACCCGGAGAAGTCCTCGATCGGGGAGATCTCCTCGAAGATCTCCTCCAGACCGGACTTGGTGGGGACGTCCTGACCGGACTCCAGAGCCGACTCGACGCGAGCCTTCCAGGCGTCGTTGCCGAGCAGCCAGTCGAAGCTCTCGGTTTGCAGCGCGAGAAGGTTCGGAACCTCGAGGGGCTCCTTGATCTTTGCAAAGGAGATGCGCAGCGGGGCGGTGCTGGCAGCGTTGTTCGTATTCGCGGTCGAGGCATTGCGCGAGGCGGCCAAGAGGGGGTCCTTCCGAGGGCTCGGACTCACTACGCGCGTACCGGCCCCTCTTCCGTGCACGGAGACAGGGGGTGCCTGATGTGGCTAAAGAGCCAGGTCAGGCATGCTCTGGTCGTCAGTGCTCGGGCGAGGGCAGACCCCTGGTGACGGGCAGGGGGCAGCTAACAGGCAGCGCAAAGGGTCAGTGTAGCCACTTGGCACACTGATGTCCAGTGCGGTTCTCGGGGACCGTGTTCGCTCCTCGTTGTTCTCACCACCTGTGCGGCAAGGCCTCGCCCTCAACGCACCCAGATACTGCCCTCTTCGCCGTCGATCCATGCCTCGGATTCGGATCCTTGTGACGACGCCCTGAGAATTGCGCGCTGCGTGCGGTTCGTCAAGGCCCCCCTTGCCCAAACCGGTTGCCGCCAGGGGGCTCTCAGGGCCCCGGCGACGGCACGACGAAGATCACCCTACTCTTCACCGTCACACGTGCAAGGCGACCGCCGCCTGACCCCGGATACGCCGAAGAGCGACCACCCGGATGGATGATCGCTCTTCGGTGCTACGGCGTTACAGACCCTGACGGATCCGTGGTGCCGGTGCGGTCTTACTTGACCTCGACGGAGGCGCCGGCGCCCTTGAGGGACTCGGCGGCCTTCTCGGCGGCGTCCTTGGCGACCTTCTCGAGGACGGGCTTCGGGGCGCCGTCCACGAGGTCCTTGGCCTCCTTCAGACCCAGCGAGGTCAGCTCGCGCACGACCTTGATGACCTGGATCTTCTTGTCGCCGGCACCCGTGAGGATGACGTCGAACTCGTCCTGCTCGGCAGCGGCCTCGACCGGGGCGCCCGGGGCGGCGGGGCCGGCCACGGCGACCGCGGCGGCGGCGGTGACGTCGAACTTCTCCTCGAAGGCCTTCACGAACTCGGAGAGCTCGATGAGGGTCATCTCCTCGAACTGGGCGAGCAGGTCGTCCTGGCTGAGCTTCGCCATGATGGCGGTCCTTCCACTAATTCGGCAGGTGCCGGATGTACGGGGTGTGGCGGGCGTACGTCGGCCCGCTGCGATCCGCGCCGCGCTCAGGCGGCCCGGACCAGAAAGCGAGCCGAGTTACTCGGCACCGCCCTGCTCGTCCTGCTTGGCACGGAGCGCGTCCACGGTGCGGACGAGCTTCGAGGGAAGCGCCTGGAAGAGCTGAGCAGTCTGGGACTGCTTGCCCTTGAAGGCACCCGCCAGCTTGGAGAGCAGAACCTCGCGGGACTCGAGGTCCGCAAGCTTCTTGATCTCGTCGGCGGACATCGCCTTGCCGTCAAGGACACCGCCCTTGATGACGAGATTCGGGTTGTCCTTGGCGAAGTCGCGCAGACCCTTCGCCGACTCCACCGGGTCACCGGTGACGAAGGCGACGGCCGTCGGACCAGCGAAGAGCTGGTCGTCGAGCGTGATCCCGGCCTCGTTGGCCGCAATCTTGGTCAGCGTGTTCTTCACCACGGCGTACTGGGCGTTCTCACCGAGCGACCGGCGCAGCGTCTTGAGCTGCGCCACGGTGAGACCGCGGTACTCGGTCAGCACGGCGGCGTTGGAGCTGCGGAACTTGTCCGTCAGCTCGGCAACCGCGGCAGCCTTTTCGGGCGTCGCCATAGAGCCTCGGCCTCCTTCCGGGTGATTCGGACCGCGCGGACCCGAAGGAGGACTGGGGAAAACGAAACGCCCCGGCGCAGGCGCACGGGGCGTGGCTCGACCGTTCGTCATCCGCACGGGGCGGGGACTTCCGGGAGCTCATCCACAGTCACCTGCGCGGGTCGTCCGCAGTTCAGCGGATCCTTCGGCCACCGTGTCCTCTTTCGAACACACGGCAACGACCAGCGGTCTTTGGCTTCTGTGGAAGCGTACGTGAACGGGGCAGTGTCAAGCAAATCCGCCCCCGCGGCGCCTCAGCCCTGCTGGCTCTCCTTCATCATCTCGGCCAGGTCGGCGACCTCCCCGGCCGGCGGGGCGGTGACCTTCACGGGCTCGTTGATGCCGAGGAAGGTGATGGTCATGTCCATCGGGCCCTTGTCGGCGTCGCCGCGCATGCGGAACTGCTTGGTCTGGTCGTCGCCGTCGACCCACATGTCCATCGTGAGCTTGTCGAGGCCCATCTTCTCGTACTGCTCAAGGCTCTTCTGGCGCTTGTCCCGGGTGGCCTTGTCCTCGTCCCCGAGGGACTTCTCCAGGTCGGCGAGGGTGACCGTGCCCTTGTAGTGGGTGGTCTTCACGCCCTCGACGGTCTCGGTGCCGACCTTCTCGACGTCCTTGGCCCCGGTGAGGAAGGTGGACTCGGTCGCCGGGTTCTTGTTGGCCTGGGAGGCGCCGCCCAGCTGGTTCAGCTCGTCGCCGGCGCCCATCGCGGCCAGGTCGAACTTGATCCAGCTCTTGCCGTCCATCTCCTTGGCCGCCTCGGGGCCGCCGCCGATGTACATGGCCTTGTCGACGAGCCGGATCTCCGCGGTTCCCTCGGCCCCCTGGTCGAGCGCCGTCATCTTCATGCTCATCGCGAGCGTCGGCTTGATCTGCATCTCGGCCTCGGCCTTGACCCGGCCCTCCTCGGGGACCTTGCCGGTCATGCGGTAGTGGAGGGAGTTGATCTCCTCCGTGTTCTTCGCCGCCTTGGCGACGGCGGCCGCGGGCGTCATCGCCGGGGACTCGGAGGCCTTGTCCTCCTTGGCACAGCCCACCGCTCCGGCGGCGAGCAGCAGCGCGGCGAGTCCGGCGCCCACGGGCACGCGTACGGAAGTCGCGGAAGTCTTCATCGATATCCCCCCACGGGATTCAAGGTGCGCACTGGAGCATGAAGGGCACAGGAGGCGCACCGCCGCTCCACAGCATTCGTTTGTGACAAGGACGTGAGCGTATCCGAATCGGTTCGAACGATCTTGTGATTTCTCCGCCGGACGGGCTTCAGCTCCCCTGTGACGCCAGCAGTTCCTTGAAGTCCGCCGTGTCCGCGGCCGGCGGACGTTCGGCCCGGACCCCGACGCCGTAGTCGCTGTAGTACGCGGTCTGGGTCAGCTCCCCGGTCTCCGTACGGCCGCGCTCGACCTTCTTGACCAGCAGGTTCCGGTCGTCGACCCAGATGTCGACGGTCTGGGCGGTGGCCCCGCCCATCGTGCCGGACCAGTGCGTGGTGCGCCGTCCGCGCGTCGTCTCCTCGCCCACCCTGCGCACGTCCTCGGCCGTCAGCAGGAGCTTCACGGCCTGGTGGGGGGTGGTGTTGCGCATCTGGTCGGCGAATCCGGCGCCCGCGCCGCCGCCGAGGTCCTCCAGATCCTCGTACACGTACTTGATCCAGTGCCGGCCGCCCACCCGCTCGGCGAACTCGTCGCCCATCCTGGCGTAGTAGGCGTCGGGCAGGTACCGGGCCTCCATCGCCGTGGTGCCGAGGCGGCGCATGGTCTCGGCGGTCGTGCCGCCCGTGTAGGTGATCGTCAGGGTGCCGGTGAGGCCGTCGTCCCAGCCGAGGGCGCCCGCGGCCTCCAGGGACAGCTCGCGGCCCATCACGGTCGTGGACTCCACCCGCGCCGAACCCGCCCGTCCGGTGGCCCGCTCGACCGCCCGCAGGGCGTCCGCCGAGGGTCCGGTGAGGGCCGGGGCGCGGGAGGACGCCGGGGCGGAGGCGGACGGCGGGACCGAGCCGGTCGAGCCGGTGGAGCCGGTGGGGCTGGTGGTGCCGGTGGGGCTGGTGGAGCCGCTGGAGTCGTCGGATCCTCCGGGGCCGGTGCATGCGGTGACACACGCCAGCGCGGCCCACACCGCGACCGAGACGACCGTACGGCGTGCCGTCGTGCCCGTCATCCGCCCACCCCTTGCGCCCCGTACGGCCCCCGCGCCCCATGCTCGGTCCGTTGCCCGCACGCTAACCCAGGGCGCCGGAAAAGGGGACGGGCCAAAAGGGACGGGTCAAAAGGGACGGGCCCCGCACCTCGGAAGGTGCGGGGCCCGTGAACCGGTGGGGCGAGCTGCTCGCTCAGACCGCGGCCGGGTCCTCCTCGACGAGGAGGTTGCGGGTGCGGTTGGAGTCGAGCGGGATGCCCGGGCCCATCGTGGTGCTGAGGGCGGCCTTCTTGATGTAGCGGCCCTTGGCGGCGGACGGCTTCAGACGGAGGATCTCCTCCAGCGCCGCGCCGTAGTTCTCCACCAGCTTGGTGTCGTCGAACGACGTCTTGCCGATGATGAAGTGCAGGTTCGAGTGCTTGTCGACGCGGAACTCGATCTTGCCGCCCTTGATGTCGTTGACAGCCTTGGCGACGTCCGGGGTCACGGTGCCGGTCTTGGGGTTCGGCATGAGACCACGGGGACCGAGCACGCGGCCGAGGCGGCCGACCTTGCCCATGAGGTCCGGGGTGGCGACGACGGCGTCGAAGTCCAGACGGCCCTTCGACACCTCGTCGATCAGTTCGTCGGAGCCGACGATGTCGGCGCCCGCGGCGGTCGCGGCCTCGGCACGGTCACCGGTCGCGAAGACCAGGACCCGGGCGGTCTTACCGGTGCCGTGCGGGAGGTTCACGGTGCCACGGACCATCTGGTCGGCCTTGCGCGGGTCGACACCCAGGCGGAAGGCAACCTCGACGGTGCCGTCGAACTTGCTCGTGGAGGTCTCCTTGGCGAGACGGACGGCCTCGAGCGGGGCGTAGAGCTTGTCCCGGTCGATCTTGGCGTCCGCAGCGCGGAGAGACTTGCTGCGCTTGCTCACTACTGCTCCTGGTGGCTTCTGAGGAGTCGTGGTGCGGGCCGAGCAGGCCCTGCCACTACTGCTGTGGTTACGGGGGTGGAGGTCAGCCCTCGACCGTGACGCCCATGGAACGGGCGGTACCGGCGATGATCTTCTCCGCCTGGTCCAGGTCGTTGGCGTTGAGGTCGGGCATCTTGGTGGTGGCGATCTCACGGACCTGGTCACGCGTGATCTTCGCGACCTTGGTCTTGTGCGGCTCGCCGGAGCCCTTCTCCACGCCCGCGGCCTTGAGGATCATCTTGGCGGCCGGCGGCGTCTTGGTGATGAAGGTGAAGGAGCGGTCCTCGTAGACCGTGATCTCCACCGGGATGACCCAGCCGCGCTGCGACTCGGTCGCGGCGTTGTAGGCCTTGCAGAACTCCATGATGTTGACGCCGTGCTGACCCAGCGCGGGGCCGACCGGCGGAGCCGGGTTCGCGGCACCGGCCTGGATCTGGAGCTTGATGAGCCCCGTGACCTTCTTCTTCTTGGGAGGCATAGCTCTCCGGGTCCTTTCGATTCGGGTCCTGCCCGCGTTCGGGAGCTACCCGGACACAGGCATACCGCACAACGATAACGGGTATAGATGCGCGGCCAAAAACCGAGCAGGTCAGACGCCGCGCGAGCGGGCGCCTGACCTGGTCGGAAGCAGTACGTCCAGAGGTCCAGAGGTCCAAAGGAGTGCGGACGGAGTACCGGTGGGGTACTAGTTCTTCTGGATCTGGTCGAAGCTCAGCTCGACCGGGGTCTCGCGGCCGAAGATCTCGACGAGGCCCTTGACCTTCTTCGAGTCGGCGTTGATCTCGTTGATCGTGGCCTGGAGGGTGGCGAAGGGGCCGTCGGTGACGGTGACCGAGTCGCCGACCTCGAAGTCCAGCACCTGGACCTCGACCTTGCGCTGCGGCGCCGGCTTGCCCTCGGCCTCGGCGGCCTCGCGGGCGGCCTTCTCCTCGGCCTCCGGGGCGAGCATCTTGACGATCTCGTCCAGCGTCAGCGGGTACGGGTCGTAGGCGTTGCCGACGAAGCCGGTGACGCCGGGGGTGTTGCGGACGACGCCCCAGGACTCGTTGGTGAGGTCCATGCGCACCAGGACGTAACCGGGGAGCTTGTTCTGCCGGATCGTCTTGCGGTCGCCGTTCTTGATCTGGACGACCTCTTCCTGCGGCACCTCGGCCTGGAAGATGTAGTCCTCGACGTTGAGCGAGACGGCGCGCTGCTCGAGGTTGGTCTTCACGCGGTTCTCGTAACCGGCGTAGGTGTGGATGACGTACCACTCGCCGGGGAGGACGCGCAGCTCCTGGCGGAGCTTCTCGATCGGGTCGAGCTCGGGCTCCTCGGCCTCGGGGGCCTCGGGCTCCTCCTCGGACTCCTCGGCTTCCGCCGCGTCGGCGTCGGCGTTGGCTTCGGCTTCGGCCTCGGTGGCCTCTGCTTCGGTGGCCTCGGCGGTCTCGTCCGCCGCGTCCTCGTCCGTCTCCGCGACGACCGTGTCGTCGGCAGCCTCGGCCTCGGCGGAGGCCTCGGTGTCCTCGTTGTCGGCGCCCTCGACGGTGCCGAGCTCGTCCTCGACGGACTCGACCGGCTCGATGGCGTCGTTCACGTTCGGGTCAGACACTGTGGCTGCTTCTTCCTGGATACATAGGGGTGGAACACGCGAAAGGGGCGCCGGGTACCTCGGCGCCCTTCGCTCTCGACTCAGCCGAAGACGTACTTGGCGGCGTGAGAGAAGCCATAGTCAATCAGAGTCACCAGGCCGATCATGATGACCACGAAGATGATCACCACGGTGGTGTACGTCGTCAGCTGGTTGCGGCTGGGCCAGACGACCTTGCGCAGCTCCGCGACGATCTGGCGGTAGAAGAGCGCGAGCCGCTTCAGCGGGCCCTTCTTGCCTCGCTTGCCGCCCTTGCGGGACTTCTTCTTGGAGTCCGGCGCCTCGTCCTGGGCATCAGGCATGTCGATGGAGCCCACGGCGTCCGTCACTCGTCCTCACCTGATTCCGGGTCGTGGCCGTGCCGCGCCCGGTTGGAGCCGCACGGCGGTGCATTGCTGTACGTACATGCGCACACAATCCTGGCGATGGTGTGTCTAGCAGGGCCGGAGGGACTTGAACCCCCAACCGCTGGTTTTGGAGACCAGTGCTCTACCAATTGAGCTACGACCCTTTGTTCGTCCCCCAACGTACCGCATTCGCCCGGATGCTTGGTGTACACCGAGTGATCGCGGACCGCTGAAGGCCAACGAGGTGAGAGTGTACGTGCTCACGGGCCGGGCGTCGAACAGAAAGCGTGTCCGGACTGATGTTCAGGCCGGGGACCGGACTGGCGTTCAGGTCCTGGACCGGTCCGGTTCAGTCCGTGAAACCCCTGTGCTCGTGAGGTTTCCGGTCTGGAACGATGGGGTCATGAGCGCTGCAACCCCTCCCACCGAGCGCCGGGTCTCCGCCCGAGTCGGCGCGATCTCCGAGTCCGCGACCCTCGCCGTGGACGCCAAGGCCAAGGCCCTCAAGGCCGCCGGACGTCCCGTGATCGGCTTCGGCGCGGGTGAGCCCGACTTCCCGACGCCGGACTACATCGTCGAGGCCGCCGTCGAGGCGTGCAAGAACCCGAAGTTCCACCGCTACACGCCGGCCGGCGGGCTGCCCGAGCTGAAGGCCGCCATCGCCGCGAAGACGCTGCGCGACTCCGGCTACGAGGTCGACCCGTCGCAGATCCTCATCACCAACGGCGGCAAGCAGGCCATCTACGAGGCGTTCGCCGCGATCCTCGACCCGGGCGACGAGGTCATCGTCCCGGCGCCGTACTGGACGACGTACCCGGAGTCGATCCGGCTGGCCGGCGGTGTGCCCGTCGAGGTCGTCGCCGACGAGACGACCGGCTACCGGGTGACGGTGGAGCAGCTGGAGGCCGCGCGCACCGAGACGACCAAGGTCGTCCTGTTCGTGTCGCCGTCGAACCCGACGGGAGCGGTGTACAGCGAGGCCGAGACCGAGGCGATCGGCACCTGGGCCGTCGAGCACGGACTGTGGGTGCTGACCGACGAGATCTACGAGCACCTGGTGTACGGCGACGCCGTGTCCGTGTCCCTGCCGGCGCTGCTGCCCGAGCTGCGCGACAAGTGCATCGTGGTCAACGGCGTGGCGAAGACGTACGCGATGACCGGCTGGCGGGTCGGGTGGGTCATCGGCCCGAAGGACGTCGTCAAGGCCGCGACCAACCTCCAGTCGCACGCCACGTCCAACGTGGCCAACGTGTCCCAGGCGGCGGCGCTGGCCGCGGTCTCCGGCGACCTGGACGCCGTGGCGACGATGCGGGAGGCCTTCGACCGGCGCCGCCAGACCATCGTGCGGATGCTCAACGAGATCGACGGCGTGCTGTGCCCGGAGCCCGAGGGCGCGTTCTACGCCTACCCGTCGGTGAAGGCGCTGCTCGGCAAGGAGATCCGCGGCAAGCGTCCGCAGGACTCGGTCGAGCTGGCCGCGCTCATCCTGGAGGAGGCCGAGGTCGCGGTGGTGCCGGGTGAGGCGTTCGGCACGCCGGGGTACCTGCGGCTGTCGTACGCGCTCGGGGACGAGGACCTCGTCGAGGGCGTGAGCCGGATCCAGAAGCTGCTGGCGGAGGCGCGGGACTGACCGTCCTTCCGCCCGCGGGGCCGCACCGGAACGTTCCGGTGCGGCCCTGTTTGTTTGTGCGAGCAAGACCACGTACGGGGAAAGTGCTGTCCGGCCGGGCGTGTCGTGCGGCAGGATCACGGAATGGAGCGTGTACGTGATGTCTCTGAACTGCCCAAGGCCCATCTCCACCTGCACTTCACCGGGTCGATGCGGCCCGGCACCCTGCTGGAACTGGCCGACAAGCACGGGGTACGGCTGCCCGAAACGCTGACCGAGGCCCTCGGTCGCGGGGAGTCGCCGAAGCTGCGGGCCACGGACGAGCGGGGCTGGTTCCGCTTCCAGCGGCTGTACGACGCGGCGCGGTCGTGCCTGCAGACGCCGGAGGACATCCAGCGGCTGGTGCGGGAGGCCGCGGAGGAGGACCTGCGGGACGGGTCGGGGTGGCTGGAGATCCAGGTCGATCCGACGTCGTACGCGCCGCGGCTGGGCGGGCTGATTCCGGCGCTGGAGATCATCCTGGACGCGGTGGAGACGACCGTGCGGGACACCGGGATCGGGATGCGGGTGCTGGTCGCCGCGAACCGGATGAAGCATCCGCTGGACGCGCGGACGCTGGCGCGGCTGGCGGTGCGGTACGCGGAGCGGGGCGTGGTGGGCTTCGGGCTGTCGAACGACGAGCGGCGCGGGATGGCGCGGGACTTCGACCGGGCGTTCGCGATCGCGCGGGACGGGGGGCTGCTGAGCGCGCCGCACGGGGGTGAGCTGACCGGTCCGGCGTCGGTGCGGGACTGTCTGGACGACCTGGAGGCGGACCGGATCGGGCACGGTGTGCGGGCGGCGGAGGATCCCCGGCTGCTGAAGCGGCTGGCGGACCGGCAGGTGACGTGCGAGGTGTGCCCGGCGTCGAACGTCGCGCTGGGCGTGTACGAGAAGCCGGAGGACGTGCCGCTGCGGAGGCTGTTCGAGGCGGGGGTGCCGATGGCGCTGGGCGCGGACGATCCGCTGCTGTTCGGGTCTCGGCTGGCCGCCCAGTACGAGATCGCGCGCGAGCACCACGGGTTCACGGACGCGGAGCTGGCGGAGCTGGCGCGCCAGTCGGTGCGGGGGTCGGCGGCGCCGGAGGAGGTGAAGGGGAAGCTGTTGGCGGGGGTGGACGACTGGCTTGCGGCGTAGGCGGTGAGCTGCGGCGGGTCCGGTGGGGGTGCGCGTGGCGCGATATCTCCGGTGGGTGGGTCGGGGCCGCGCCGGGGGGTGTCCGTCCTCGGAACGGCGCGAAATCGGTCACTTGAAGAGGCTCGGGGCGTTGACGCGCCAACCGCTGCGGGCGGACACCCCCCGACCCGGCCCCTTCTCGCCGTACGCGCCTGCGGCCCGCCACCGACACCGCGCCCACCTCCTCGCCATACGCGGCTCCCCCGCCGCCTCGCCCCTGCCGCCGCTGCGGGCAGTCGTGCCGCTGGGGCGGCACGGGTGGGCGCAGCGGCACCCCGCAACGCCGGGCCGCGTCCCCCTCGCGCCCGCACCCACCCCGGGCACCGGGTGCGACGCCGGGCCGCGCGACCCACCGGCGGCACGTGGACGCCGGTTGCTACAGGGCTACGCCCACCGTCACCGGTTCGTTGACCAGCGTGACGCCGAAGGCCTCGTGGACCCTGGCGACCACCTCACGGGCCAGCGCGAGCAGATCCTCGGTCGTCGCCTCGCCCCGGTTGGTGAGCGCGAGAGTGTGCTTGGTGGAGATGCGCGCGGGACCCGTGCCGTACCCCTTGGTGAAGCCCGCCTTGTCGATCAGCCAGGCCGCGGAGGTCTTGACGCGCCCCTCCCCGGCCGGGAAGGCGGGCGGCTCCACGTCGGCACCTAGGCGCCCGGCGACGCGGGAGCGGAACGCGGCGAACTCGTCGTCCGTGAGGATCGGGTTGGTGAAGAACGACCCGGCCGACCACGTGTCGTGGTCCTCGGGGTCCAGCACCATGCCCTTCCCGGCACGCAGCTTCAGCACCGTCTCCCGGGCGGCCCCCAGCGGCACCCGGTCGCCCGCCTCGACACCGAGGGCGCGGGCCGTCTCGGCGTAACGGAGGGGCGCGGAGAGCCCGTCGGCGTTCTCCAGCTCGAAGCGGACACGCAGGACCACGTACCGCTCGGGCTCGGCCTTGAAGCGGCTGTGGCGGTAGGAGAAGGCGCAGTCCGCGTTGGAGAGGGCGACCGTCTCGCGGTTCCGGCGGTCGTACGCCGTGACCTCGGTGATCGTGGCGGACACCTCCTGGCCGTACGCGCCGACGTTCTGGATCGGGGTCGCGCCCGCCGAGCCGGGGATGCCGGCCAGGCACTCGACGCCCGCCAGGCCCGCCTCGACGGTGCGGGCGACCGCGTCGGTCCAGATCTCGCCGGCCGCCAGCTCCAGCGTCGTGCCGTCGAGGCGGAAGCCGCGCGTGGCGATGTGCAGGGCGGTGCCGTCGAAGCCCTTGTCGCCGATGACCAGGTTGGATCCGCCGCCGACGAGCAGCAGCGGGGTCCCGGTGTCGTCGGCCTCGCGGACGGCGGCGATCACCTCGGCGTCGGTGGTGGCCGTGAGCAGCCGGGTGGCGGGCCCGCCCAGGCGGAAGGTGGTCAGCGGGGCGAGGGGGGCGTCGTGGAGTTCCTGCACGCGCTCAAGACTACGAGACGGCACCGACAGCCCCGGATCGCAGGAAGGGGAACCCGGCGACGCCCCGCCCGGTCGGAGCGTCGCCGGGTGCGTTCTCACGTCAGGCGCCTGCGCACCTCCGACCAGCCGACCGGGAGCTCGTCGCTCGACGCCGGCCAGGAGGCGAACTTCGAGTCCCGCATCTGCGCCGACAGCCCGCGGGAGGTCGGTGCGTGGGTGCCGGAGCGGGCGAAGGCCTTGAGGGCCTCGGGCGACTCCCAGGCGGAGAGCGTCCAGAAGGTCCGCTTGAAGGGTTCCGCCTTCAGGGAGGCGCCGTACGCACCGGGGGCGCGCCCGACCTGCCGCCACACGCCCGGCGTGCGCGCCAGGAACTTCAGCGCTCCCCACAGGGTGCGGGTCTCGAATCGGGACGCGAAGACGTGGACCTCGGTGGCGCGCGGAGGCTCGTTCGGCACGGTCCAGGGAAGGGTGGGCATGTCGTACTCCTCTCGTGGTGCTGTGACGTGCGGTCAGTGCTGGGGCGTCGGTGCCGTCGTGGCGAGGGTCGGTTCGGTCGCCGGTTCGGTCTTCGGTGCGGTCGTGGGGCCCTGGCCGCCGGTGCGGCGGCGGGACGGGATCGCCAGGGCCGCCAGGCCGCCGAGGGCCACCACCGCGGCGCCCACGGCGATCGCGGGCCGCAGTCCGTCCACGAAGGTCTGCGGGGAGTCGTAGCCGCCCTGTGCCGCGAAGATGGACGACATGACGGCGATGCCGAGCGCGCCGCCCACCTCGCGCAGTGCGTTGTTGGCGCCAGATGCGATGCCCTGCTCCTTCGCGGCGACGCTGGACATCACCAGGGCGGAGGCGGGGGCGAAGTAGAGGGCCATGCCGACTCCGCTGATGATCAGACCGGGCAGTTGGACCGCGTAGGAGGCGTCGGCCGTGATCACGGAGGCCAGGTAGCCGAGGCCGGCCGCCTGGAGGAAGAGTCCGGTCGCGACGACCGGGCGGCCTCCGATCCGGTCCGAGAGGAGGCCGGCAATCGGCGCGACCAGCATCGGCATGCCGGTCCAGGGCAGCATGCGCAGGCCCGCCTCGGTGGGCGAGTAGCCGAGCACACCCTGCATGTACTGGCTCAGGAGGAAGATCGAGCCGAACATCCCCAGGAACATCAGCAGGCTCGCCGCGTTGACTCCGGCGAAGGCGCGGGAGCGGAACAGCCGCATGGGGAGCATGGGGTTCCTGGCACGGGTGCTGTAGAGGACGAAGCCGACGAGCAGCGCGGCCCCGGCGAACAGGGCGGTCAGCACCACGGAGCCGGTCCAGCCGTCGACGGGTCCGCGGACCAGGCCGTAGACGATGCCGAAGAGTCCGCCGCTGGCGAGCAGCGTGCCGGGTATGTCGAGCGGGGCGCCGGTGCCGTGCGACTCGGCGAGGCGGAGGCGGGCGAGGGGCAGCAGGGCCAGCCCCAGCGGGACGTTCAGCCAGAAGATCCACTGCCAGGAGATGTGCTCGGTGAGGCTGCCGCCGACCAGGGGTCCGGAGGCCACGGCGAGGCCGTTGACGGCGCCCCAGATGCCGTACGCCATCCCGCGGCGTTCGGCGGGTACCGCGGCCGTGAGCAGGGTCAGCGTCAGCGGCATCATGATCGCCGCGCCGACGCCCTGCACCGCACGGGCGGCGATGAGCGAGTCGATGCCGGGTGCCATGGCCGCGGCGGCGGACGCCCCGGTGAAGACGGTGAGGCCGACCAGGAAGAGCCTGCGGCGGCCGAAGCGGTCGCCGAGGGCCGCGCCGGACATGAGGAGGACGGCGAAGGTGAGCGTGTAGGCGCTCACGGTCCATTCCAGGTCGTGCAGCGCGCCGCCCAGGTCCTCGCGGATGGAGGGCAGGGCGGTGGTGACGACCAGGTTGTCCAGGGCCGCCATGAAGCCGGCGACGCTGGTGATGACGAGGGCCCAGACGGCTCCCCCGCCGCGGGTGTTCCGACGTGCTCCTTGTGCTCCTTGCTGTGACATCTCTCCCCCAGAGGGTGTTCACTTGCCGTGGATTTGATTAGTAATTGATGACTAACTTCGGCGGGCATGCGTACGCGGTCGTCGGTCGTCACTTCGTGCGTGTTCGGATGGCGCCCGTTCCTACGCGTCCGCGTCCGGGCTGCTCGGCTTGGCCTGCCCGGACTCGTAGATGCCGCCGTAGACGCGGTGGCCCGGCGGGAAACCCATTCCGACCAGGGTGTTGATCAGCATGCCGTAGGCCAGGAAGGTCGTCGTCTCGCCGATGTCCGCGCCCAGCGGCAGGTGCACGGTGTCCCAGATCTCCAGCCAGCCCTTGCGCACCATCTCGCCGAACTCGTGATCCCCGGCCGCCTCGGCGGCGGCGACGGTCACGTACACCTGCAACTGCATCTGGAGCTTCTCGGGATGGTCCGCGATCAGCTGCGAGTAGGCCTGGGCCATGGCGTGCAGGGCCTCTTCACCCTGCCGGCCCTCGGACGCCTTCTCGAAGACCTCGCGAGTGTCCCGCAGGCAGCGCTCCGCCACCGCGAGGAAGATCGCCTTCTTCCCCGGGAAGAGGCGGAAGAGGTACGGCTGGGAGACCCCCACGCGCTTGGCGATGGTCTCCGTGGACGTGCCGTGATAGCCACCCCGGGCGAATTCGCTCGTCGCCGCGCGGATGACGCTCTCGCGCCGCTCCTCTGCGCTCATCCTGACCATGGAAGTAAGTTAGTACTCAATCACTAACTTCGTCAAGGGTGATGCGCGCGGCGGGCGGTGCCGCGTCAGCGCAGGACGCCGGCGAGCACCGTGTCGACCAGCTTGCCGACGGCCGCCGCGGCAGGCGGGCGGCCGGGGTCGCGGTCGGCGAACAGGAGATGCCCCCCGCCTACGAGGGAGAGGGTGAGCGAGTCGATGTCGGCGTCGGCCGAGATGCGGCCCCTCGCGCGCTCCTCGGACAGATAGGCGGAGACCGCGGCCTTGACCTGGGCGAGGATCGCGATGCCGCCACCGGGCACGGCCTGCCGCAGCCGTGCGCGCAGCTCGTCCCGGAAGGTGATGAGCGGAATGATCGCCACGGGGACCGGCCCGAACAGGGCGGTCAGCGCGCCGGTGAGGTTGTCCGCCACGGCGCCGGAGCCCACCGCCTCCCGCAGCGCCAGTGCCTGCGTGTCGAGTTGTGCGGCCCGGTCGAGCACGAGTTCGACGAGGAAGGCGTCGAAGTCCGCGAAGTGCCGGTGCAGGACGCCTTTGGCGCAGCCTGCCTCGTCCGTGACGGCCCGGCTGGTCAGCCCGTTCGGGCCGTCCCGCAGAAGCACGCGTTCGGCGGCGTCGAACAACTGCCGCCTCGCGTCGCGAAGGTGCACTCCGGTCGGCACTCGCGGATCCCCTCTCGCTTGCTCACTCATTGGCTTGTGGGCGCTCGCCCACTAAAGTGAACGCATGCCCACTCTATCCTCTTCGGAGCATCCCGAGCAGCCCGAGCGCCCCGAGCCGACACCGCCGCACCAGGCACGGGAGACGGCCGAGTCCTTCGGCACCGACGCGCAGCGCTACGACCGGGCCCGACCGCCCTACCCCGACGACCTGGTGACGCGCGTCGTCGCGGGGAGCCCGGGCCCCGACGTCCTCGACGTCGGCTGCGGCACGGGCATCGCGGCCCGCCAGTTCCAGGCCGCCGGCTGCGCCGTACTCGGGGTCGAACCGGACGCGCGGATGGCCGCCTTCGCCCGGGACCGCGGACTGCCGGTCGAGGTGGCGGCCTTCGAGGCCTGGGAGCCCGCCGGCCGGGCCTTCGACGCGGTGATCGCCGCCCAGTCGTGGCACTGGGTGGACCCGGCCGCCGGTGCCGTGAAGGCGGCCCAGGTGCTGCGCCCGGACGGGCGTCTGGCGATCTTCGGGCACGTGTTCGAGCCACCGGCCGAGGTGGCCGAGCCGTTCGCGGCCGCCTACCGTCGGGCGGCACCCGAATCGCCGTTCAGCGATCAGCCGGCGCGCCGTCCGCTGGAGATGTACCTGGCGGGGTACGCGCAGATCGCCGACCGGATCCGGGAGTCCGGGCGGTTCCACGAACCGGAGCAGTGGCGGTTCGACTGGGAGCGGTCGTACACGCGCGACCAGTGGCTGGAGCTGCTCCCCACCACCGGCGGCCTCACCCGGCTCCACCCCGGTCAACTGGCCGGAATACTGGACGCGGTCGGCCGCGCGGTCGACGCGCTGGGCGGCCGCTTCACGATGCGGTACACGACGCTGGCGACCACGGCGGTACGCGCCGGCACCCGCTGACCCGCTCCCCCCTGGACTGGACTGGACTGGGCCGGTCTGAGCCGGTCCTGCCAGGGGGTCGGCGGTGGGGGCGGGAGCCGCCCGTCAGCCCAGTCGTACGACCGCGCGGGACATGCCGAGGACCTTCTGGCCGGCGCTGGTGGCCGTGAGGTCGACGCGGACGGTGTTGTCGTCGAGCTTGGCCGCCACCTTGCCGCTGACCTCGATCACGGCACCCCGGTCGTCGTTCGGGACGACGACGGGCCTGGTGAAGCGGACGCCGTACTCCACGACCGCGCCGGGGTCGCCGGTCCAGTCGGTGACCACGCGGATCGCCTCGGCCATGGTGAACATGCCGTGCGCGATGACGTCCGGCAGGCCCACCTCCTTGGCGAACCGCTCGTTCCAGTGGATCGGGTTGAAGTCGCCGGAGGCGCCCGCGTACCGCACGAGCGTGGCGCGGTCCACGGGGAAGCTCTGCGCGGGCAGTTCGGTGCCCACCTCGACGTCGCTGTATGCGATCTTCGACTGCATCGCGCTCACGCCTCCCCGGCCGCGCGGGCCACGAGCTTGGTCCAGGCGGTCACGACGTGCTCGCCGGCCTCGTCGTGGACCTCGCCGCGGATGTCCAGGATGTCGTTGCCGGCCATCGACTTGATCGCCTCGATGGTCGAGGTGACCGTGAGCCGGTCACCGGCCCGGACCGGGCGGGCGTAGGCGAACTTCTGGTCGCCGTGCACCACACGGCTGTAGTCCAGCCCGAGCTGCGGGTCCTCGATGACCTGACCGGCCGCCTTGAACGTGATCGAGAACACGAAGGTCGGCGGGGCGATCACATCCGGATGACCGAGCGCCTTCGCGGCCTCCGCGTCGGTGTACGCCGGGTTGGCGTCCCCCACCGCCTCCGCGAACTCGCGGATCTTCTCCCGGCCCACCTCGTAGGGCGCGGTGGGCGGATAACTCCGCCCCACGAACGACTGGTCGAGCGCCATGGGCTGGCAACCTCCTGCTGCTGCTCGTCATGCCTGGGACAACGACACGAGGCCGCCCCCAAACCTCGGGGACGGCCTCGTGTACGAGCCTGTTTCTATCGCGTTTCGCGGTGCGCGGTGTGCGCGTTGCAACGCGGGCAGTGCTTCTTCATCTCCAGTCGGTCCGGGTTGTTACGCCGGTTCTTCTTGGTGATGTAGTTCCGCTCCTTGCACTCCACGCAGGCCAGCGTGATCTTCGGGCGGACGTCGGTGGCAGCCACGTGAGTGCACTCCTTGACGAACGGATTGATGGTATTAACGCAAGAAAGAGTAGCCGATTGAAGGACCGACCCCGCAATCGGCTACTGAGAGTAGCGGTGACCGGACTTGAACCGGTGACACAGCGATTATGAGCCGCTTGCTCTACCGACTGAGCTACACCGCTGTGATGCGATCGGGCCCCGCCTCGCGACGGGAACCTCTCACACCAGAGCCCCAAAACGGAATCGAACCGTTGACCTTCTCCTTACCATGGAGACGCTCTGCCGACTGAGCTATTGGGGCGAGCGATGAAGACATTACACGGTCGCCCGCCGTTCGCCCAAATCCGTTTCGCCGACCCTGCCCCGTCCCGTCCCGACCGCACAGCGGGGCCGCCCGAGCGTGCGGACGGCACCGGTACGACTATTGCGCTCCTCCGCGCCACGGGCTGATCACCGTCCTAGGCTCGACTCACTCTGCGTGATCTTGCGTCCCCCACTGCGCAGCCCCGAGCCCAGAGGAGCGCGATGCCCGACAGCCAGCCGCAGCCGCCCCACTCGCCCTCCCCCTCGGACCCCGCCGGCCGCGGCTCGCTCCTGCTCTCCGGGGCGCGGCTCACCGACGGCCGGACCGTGGACGTACGGCTCCACGGCGGACGCATCGAGGCGGTCGGCACGGCCGGCAGCCTGGCCCCGGGCCGCGCGTCCCGCCCCGGCGGCCACCTGGACCTGGGCGGCTACCTGCTCCTGCCCGCCCCGGCCGACCCCCACGTCCACGCCGACACAGCGCTCACGGCCGACGTCCCCGGCCCCGTCTCCTACGACGCCGAGGACGTCCAGCGCCGGGCCACCGAGGCCGCCCTGCTCCAACTGGGCCACGGCGCCACCGCGCTGCGGGCGCACGTGCGGGTGGGCGACGTCGCGGGCCTGGGTGCGCTGACCGCCGTACTGCGGACCCGGCGCTCGCTGCGCGGCCTCGCCGAACTGAGCGCGGTGGCGATGCCGAGGGTGCTGACCGGGGTGGCCGGTGCCGACGGGCTGGCGATGCTGCGGGACGCGGTCAAGATGGGCGCGGACGTGGTGGGCGGGTGTCCGGACCTGGACCCCGATCCGGCGGGGTACGTGGAGACGGTCCTGGAGGTCGCCGCCGAGCACGGCTGCCCGGTCGACCTGCACACCGACGCCGCCGACCCGGCGCGGCTGGCCCGGCTGGCGGCCACGGCGGGCGGGTTGCGCCCCGGAGTGGCCATCGGTCCCTGCGACGGCCTGGGGCGGCTGCCGGCCGAGGCGGCCGCCCGGGCCGCGGACCAGCTCGCGGCGGCCGGTGTGACGGTGGTCTGCCTGCCGCAGGGCGCCTGCGGGGCGGTGGACCAGCCCGACGGCACGGCTCCGGTACGGCTGCTGCGGGCGGCCGGGGTGCGGGTCGCCGCCGGGAGCGGCGCGCTGCGGGACGTGTCCAACCCGGTCGGGCGCGGCGACCCCCTGGAGGCGGCGTACCTGCTGGCCTCGCGGCACGGGCTGCGCCCCGAGGAGGCGTACGACGCGGTGAGCGCGGCTGCACGGTCGGCCCTCGGCCTGCCGGAGGTGCGGGTGGAGGCGGGCTTCCCGGCCGAACTGGTCGCCGTACGCGGGGACCGGCTGGCGGGCGCGCTGTCGCTGGCGTACAGCCGGATCGTCGTGCACCGAGGGCGCGTGGTGGCGCGGACCAGCGCGGTACGGGAGTACGGCGACGCGAACACCCCGTCCGACCTGGGACTGCCTCGGCAAGGGCGTGCGGGGCGGGGGCGGCGCGAGGGGCGGGGCGGACCCGGCCGGGGTGGGGACATGGGCTGAGCCTGGCCGGGCGGAGGGTGGTCGCCGGGGGGGTGCTGGCCGGTGCGGAGGGCTGAGGGCTGAGGGCCGAGGGCTGATGGCTCCGGCTCCGGCCCCGGGGTGGCCGAAGTCGTGGGGCGCGGGCGGTCGTCGGGGCGTACGGTCGGAGACATGCGCATTGTCATCGCTGGTGGTCATGGTCAGATCGCGCTGCGGCTGGAGCGGTTGCTCGCCGCGCGCGGTGACGAGGTGGCGGGCATCGTCCGCAAGGCCGAGCAGGCCGACGATCTGCGTGCGGCGGGCGCCGAACCGGTCGTGCTTGACCTGGAGTCGGCCTCGGTCGAGGAGGTGGCGGAGCGGCTGCGGGGCGCGGATGCGGCGGTCTTCGCGGCGGGGGCGGGGCCCGGGAGCGGGGCGGCCCGCAAGGACACGGTGGACAAGGCCGCGGCGGTGAGCTTCGCGGACGCGGCGGTCCGGGCGGGCGTACGGCGCTTCCTGATCGTGTCGTCCATGGGCGCCGACCCCTCGCACCAGGGGGACGAGATCTTCGACGTCTACCTGCGCGCCAAGGGCGAGGCCGACGCGTACGTCAGCTCGCTGGACGCCTTGGACTGGACGATCCTGCGTCCCGGCGCCCTGACGGACGACGCGGGCACGGGCCTGGTGCGTCTGGAGGCGCACACCGGCCGCGGCCCCGTTCCGCGCGACGACGTCGCCGCGGTCCTGGCCGAACTGGTCGACACCCCGGCCACGAACGGCCTGACCCTGGAGCTGATCAGCGGCTCGGCGCCCGTGTCGGTGGCGGTGAAGTCGGTGGCCGGGAACTGAGGGCGACTAGAAGAGGGGCAGCTGTCCGGGGAAGTCGGGGACGACGTACCCGTCCAAGGACGGCTGCACCGCGCCGGGTTGCGCCGACCGGCGCGATCCCGGACAGGACACCAGCTCACCGCTCCCCCGCGCACCGGGGGGATCGTGGCGCGCGTACCGCCCCGCGACGACGGCGATCTCACGACGGCACTCCGGGCAGGTTCTGCGACGGGAGGACGAGGCCATGCCACCAGTCTGCCCGCCCGGCCGACACCATGAGCCGCACCCACGGCGCTTCGTACTGACAACGACGAAAGGGTCTGTGATCAGCATTGCTGCTGTTCACAGACCCTTTCGGTCGTGTGGCGGCGCCAGGATTCGAACCTGGGAAGGCTGAGCCGGCAGATTTACAGTCCCCACAAGGTCACGCCGAGATTCAAGCTCTGACCTGCTCAAACGACCCCACACCCGCTGCCAGCTCCTAAAGTCGTCCGCGTGTCGTCCGCAGTGGGGCATGTCGATCAAGGACGCGTGGTGATCTGGACCGATCAGAGCGGAGCACACCTCAGCTCTTCCGCTAGTGAGAACGACGACGCATCGTCGACGCCGGTGGTTTGACCTTCTAGCTCATCGCTGTGCCCACCAAGCGATAGCATCGTTTCTCTAGTTCGCGCATCGCGAGGGGGGCTTCGTGGGGGCAAGCCGCATCAGGACGGTTTCGTTTTACGAGATCGTGCGGGCAAAGGACGACTACAATCCGCGTATGGAGCAGGTGCCTTGGCAGCACGCCTTGGAGGAACTGTCTTCCAAGCAGTGGGGACAACGCCTTCTCATCACGCCTGACGGTGATCAATTTATCGGCGAGGCGAAATTCTACTCAGACGCTTTGCACTTGCTCGTCGGCCGGATTGGATCGGGCGAGCTACACGCACTCGACTTCGACCATGGCCACATCGAAGACCTCCGCCTTGAGGGAAATAAAGGTTTCATCGATCTCACAACGGTATGTTTCCTCGACCATGGCAATATCATTGGCATCATGGGAGGCAGTCAAGCAGCACCCCGCTCGACAGCAATCCAACACTGGATGAATGCATCCGGAATGGCGGCTGAAGACATCGCTCTTTGGCCCGTCATCAGTCAGGATGTATGGACTAAGCTGCAAAATGCCAGCGCGGTGCATAACTTCGAGTTCACCTTCCGCCCAAATCCAGCTTTCATGCCACCCAGCGGCGCTTCCCTGTTCGGGTTCAGACAGACTAGCGATCGCTACCCCGACCATCGCATCACCTGCAAATTCGAGGTCCCGAAACGCGGGCCCGTGACCTCTCGCTCCAGAGGACAAAGACGACTGCAGGATGACGCAATGCAGTTCATGTCGGAGCTTGGTTACATGCTCGGCCCAAACGGAATTGAGCGCGCGCGTGCGCAAGTGACACTTCCTACGGGCGACGGCTTCACAAAAGACGAGGATTTGGACTTCCTCAAGCATCATGTGACGGCAAAGAAGCGTGTAGAGGTACGGAGCGCTGACGACTCGCGCCCTCGGTACACGGCGGCAGTGGACGCCATCCTCGAAGCAGCCAGAGAGCACGCCAACGACCTCAGGGCCGCTGTCAGTGGCCAGGACTAGAGTGGCAAGCCTCGGCCTAGGGGGGTAGCCACGTGACAGCCTTTGGCGTCTTCATGCAACGAATCCGCGATCTGTGGGGCATACGTCCAGCAGTCGACTGGATCACAGCCGTGATGCTAGTCGGAGGCCACCTACTCTACTGCCACCTAACTGAATCGGATCCGCTACTCGCCCCCATCCCGGAGGACCGCCGTAAAGACATCTATACGACGGTAGCGTCAGCGTCTGCTTTGATCGGCGGATTCGGAACAGCAGCTATCAGCCAGTACGCCACAGCCAACGGAAGGAGAATGATTGAGCTTCGACGCCGTTTTGGAGTGAGCCTGCGACGAAATTGGTCAAGCATCCTTTCCGCAATGTTGCTTGTTACAGCCGTGTGTCTAGCAGCCTTGATGATTGACACCAGTAAGAAACCTGGCGCCACCGGCTGGGCGATCGAATTCGCACTTATCTTGGCTGTACTCCGTTCAGTGCGCCTTCTTTGGCTCTTCGGCATGCTAATCGATGTGGCAGATCAGGACGTGACAGAGCCTCGCCGATCTCCAGCCGTGGCAATTCCTCGGTCAGCGAGCTCAAACCCGGGTAGACAAGACCCACCCGGGAGGAGCTGACCTACGTCTGCATGAGACAGAGACCCACGTCCCGAAGTTCACCGCATCAGGGATACGCTGGTACGCACCACCTGAGAACGGAGAGTGCTCCGCGAATGGGACCGAAGACGACCAAGGTTTACGAGACGCTTCGGGAGCGGCTCGCGTCCGGCAAGTACACCCCCGGCGACAAGCTGCCGTCGGAGCGCACGCTGGTCGAAGAACTCGGCATCGGCCGAACGGCACTGCGACAGGTACTCGCCCGTCTCGTCAGCGAGGGAGCGTTGGAGGTACGGGGACGGAGCTCGTACCGGGTGCCGGGTGCAGTGAGTGTCGAGCGACCGGAGGGCGTGCAGCCCTGGCGCATCCACGGTGAACGCGATCTGTACGACAACCGTTGGGTGAAGCTTCAACTCTGGGACGTGGAACCGCCCGGCATGAAGTCCTTCGAACATCACGTGGTGAGGTTGCAGCACGTGGCCGTGACCGCTGTCCTTGACGACCAAGATCGCGTCCTCATGATGTGGCGGTACCGCTTCGTCCCCCAACAGTTCGGTTGGGAGCTGCCCGGCGGCATCGTCGACGCTGGCGAGGAACCAGCGGACACGGCACTGCGGGAAGTAGTCGAAGAGACCGGCTGGCGCCCGAAGGCGCTGGAACACGTCGTGAGCTATCAACCCATGGTCGGCATGGTCGACTCGCCTCACGATATCTTCGTAGGCCACGGAGCAGAGCGAGTCGGCGAACCGACCGACCTGGAGGAAGCGGGCCACATCGAGTGGGTTCCTCTCGCCGACGTCCCGGGGCTCATGGCCCGCGGGGAGCTCATGGGGTCCGGCACCCTCGTAGCTCTGCTGCACATCCTGGCCAACCGGCGCGCGCAGGGGATTACAGCCGCGCGCTGAGCATGTCGACCCGACGGCGCTGCCGCACCGAACCGGTGCGGCTCGCCAGTAGCCGGGCCTGCCTCAGGTGGGTGTGGGCGTCGTCGTACTCGGCTCGCGTCAGATGCGCGTGCGCCAAGTCGGTGTGCAGCCCGGCACGCGCCCGGACGAACGACGGGTCCATGTCTCCCAGCGCTCCGTACAGGCTCGTGACCGCGTCGCCGTCACCGAGCAGGGCCAGCACGTTTCCATGCCACCGGGCGAGATGGGTGCCGTTCAAAAAGATGCTCAGCATGTCGGGGTCCCGGTCGTCCGGTCCCGGCGGGATGCTGGCCAGGGCAGCATCAAGCGCGTGACGAGCGTCGTCCGGCATGCCGGCGTAAGCGCACATCTCCGCCTCTGCGGCGTACAACCACGCCCGCAGCCTGGCCGACCCGGACTGGCCGACGGTACGCCGCGCGTCGCGGACCAGGTCGACGCCCAGCGCGGGCCGACCAGCCTCACAAAGCACGTACGCCTGTTCCGCCATGGCGTGGGCGAGATACATCGGAGCCTCAGCGTCGCGCGCTGCTCGCTTGGCAAGTTCGTAGTGCCGCCAAGCCCGCTCGACCGCTCCTGAGTCGATAGCCTGCCACGCTGCGAGGGTCGACGCTCCTGCGAGGGCGAGCGCCACGGGGCGACGTGCGGCAGGCAGTACGGCGAAGTTGAGTGCGTCTTCCAGGGCTGCAAGGTGACCTGACATTTGGTCGACGAGTCCTGCCGCACCTCTCTGCCTGTCCATGGTGCGAAGTAACTCAGTTTGGTCGTTGAATGCCTGGACCATGGACTCACCGACGCTGTCGGCCGCATCGATTCGGCTGAGTAGTTCGTCGTAGCCGTCGACGAACGCCGGCACCAACGCCGGCGCGGCGCCTCTCAACTCTCCGTCCGTGACGCCGAGGAGCTGTCGCAGAATGCCCGCGTAACGGTCCGAGAGCGTGCGCTTTCCGTTCTCCCACTCTGACACGTACACCCGCAGGCTGGCAGTCGAGGCAACGTCCGTGATGTTCCGTCGGGCGTACTGCTCAATCTCGCGAACCAGTCGCTCCTGAGACCAGCCGCGCGCCGTCCGCGCGCTTCGAAGTCCTGCGCTCACAGGTCACCGCCCGGCAGTAGAGGCCCTCACTGACTCTCCCAGCATGCCGCACGTCGCCGCAGGTCAACAGGGGTTAACAGGACGGGAGTTAAGCGCTGTTGGCTACCGGCGCCCCTGGCCTGGGCGGTCTCCTGGAGGGGCACCGCAGGAAGGGAACGCCACTCGAAATGGCGAACCACCTTGACTCTGGTGCGCACCAGATGCAACCTGTTGGTGCGCACCAGATTTGGAATCACTTCCGGTTCACGGTGTGCACGCAACGGGTGCCGCGCTTTCGGGCGTGGCGCCAAGGGGCCCGGGATAGAGCGGGCCGAGGGCGCACCCGACCCTTGTCATTCGGGAGGGCTTAGACCGAAAGGTCACGTCTCCATACGCCTGAAACGAGAGCTCGTGTTCTCGAAGGAGACCTGTTCGCATCAGCTTCCACACAAGGGGTTCCGATGCGTCAACGACATCTTTAGGCGTCGCCGGTACGGACCGGACGGCGGCGCCCCTGGTCAATTCGGTCCGTTCTGTTCGCGGCGCTGCTGCCGCGGCCGGCTGCCTCTCCCGCCCGTCCGTCCCACGCACTGCGTGAAGGCGTACGGGCGGGGGCGCAGGGAGCCGGAACCGACTCCAACGGCAGCGGCTCCCGGGGTGCCACCCGGGAGCCGCAGTGGGCCGTTCCACGCTGAGAGGAACACGACCCAATGAATCACATCGTCACTGTTCAGGACGCTGTTACCGCGTTCGCCGACTTCATGGAGCCGACAGACGCGGAGCTGGACGCGATCGAGCAGGAGTCGCCCGTGATCCTCGCGGGCGTCGACCTGGTCGACGCGCAGATCATCGCTCTCGACCACGTGCCGAACGAGATGGACAACCGGCGCATCCGCCGGGCCCGGCACCGGGTGCTGGCGGCCCGCCGGGAGCTGGCCAACCGCACGGCCGGTGCGAGCCTTCCCGGGGGTGCTGCGTGAGCGCCGCCGAAAGGAACCTGACCGCCGCACACGCGGAGGTCAAGGCGGAGATCACGCGAACGGACACCAAGACGGCGCTGCTGCTGGCGTTCGTCGGCGCGGTACTCGCCGGTACGTGGACGGTCGCCCGTGACCTGCCGCTGACCGCGCCCGCTGCCGTCGTGGGCAGTGCGGGGCTGGCGCTGCTGGTCGGTGCAGCCGGTCTGCTACTGCGGTCGGTGCGCCCGAACCTGAGCGGCCGACACGGCTTCCCTCTGTGGGCCACGCTCACCGCCGATGAGATCGGCGACGCCGTCGCCCGGGACCTGGCCGCCGACATCGCCGGACTGTCCCGGCTCGCGGTCGCCAAGTTCACGTGCCTGCGCCGCGCGGTCGACCTCACCCTGACCGGCGGCGCCCTGCTCATCCTCGCCGCCCTGCTCACCGCCGGGGGTGCCCAGTGAGCGCGAAGACGGTGCTGCCGGCCGTGGCGATGACGGCCGTGTCCATGGTGCTGACCCTGGCCGTGGTCGTGATGTGGCTGGGCACCGCGGTGCCGTGGCCGGTCGCCGTGGTCGTCGGTCTGGGCATCGACGGGGGATGGCTGGCCACCCTCGCCTACGAACGCCGGCTCGCGGCGCAGGGCGACCACAACCGCACCGTGACCGCGGTCGGCTGGTCCTTCGGCCTCATCGCCGCCGGTGTCCTGGTCGCCCACGCCCTCACCGCCGAACACTCCGCGGGAGCGTGGCTGGCCGTGGCGTGGCTGCCGATCGCGGCGAAGGCGCTGTGGCTGGTCCACTCAATGTGGGAGCGGACCGCGCTCACCCCGAACGCGCTGGACGCCATCCGCGGCATCCAGCAGGAAGCCCGGGACGAGGCGGCCGTGGCCCGGGCCCGGCTGCGGGCGGAAGCGTCCACCGAGGAAACGCGGCTGACGGCCGTGACGGCCGCCGGCGCCCGCGTCGCACACGTCCAGGCGAAGACCGCGCAGACGCTCTCTTCCGCCTGGGCGACGCTGGAATCTGCACGGCAGGGCGAGGAGACCGGCAGGGCGCTGACCAGCGTGACGAGCCCCGTCACACCCGGCGTCACAGCCCGCTGGGAACTCCCGGTGTGGGGACCGAGCGAACCCACCGGCACGCCCGCTCTGGAAGCCGCGCCCGCCCTCACCGACGGCACGCTTGACGTTCTGGTCGACGAGATCCGTCACAGCCAGACCCCGCCCCTGTCGTACCGCGAGATGGCCGCCCGCTTCCGCGCGGCTGGCCACTCCGCATCCGAAGTCCGCCTGCGCGCCGCCTGGAAGCGTGTCGCCTGATGGCCGCACTGCCGGTCTACCGGTGGCGCCTAGCCCCGGACGGTTACGCCACCCGCCGGCAGTTGCGCGCACAAGGGCTCAGGCCCGGCGGTCAGGAGGTGGCCGCAACCCTGGAACGGCCGCGCCGCCGTCGGGGGCCGCTGGTCGCCCACCTGTACCGCGTCGACCTCGCCAAGCCCGTGCGTCCGATGACACCGGGCCGGTGGGCCGCCCTCGCGGCGGCGAACCGGGCCCGCCGTATCTGCCCGCAGTGCCGCCGTGATGCCGGATACGTCATCCCCGCCTCGCTCGGCACGTGCGTGACCTGCGCCTACCCCGGCGAAGCAGCCGCCGCCTGATCACCACAGGTTGTCCAAAATCCGCGCCACGGCTTCCAAGAAGCGGTACCGGCGGCGGTGCTGCTTGCTGCAATACCGCCGCCTGCGCCATCTGCTGCGTGGCTGCTGCACCGGCACGTGACACCACCTGCACGGCCGCGTACGGACCACGGATTCCCCACCCATGCCGCACACCGTAACGCCTGCCTCTCCGACTCTCTGAGGAGTGTCTGACCATGCGTAACGCCGACATCCGCCGCCTGGACCGCGAGATCCTGGCGACACAGAAGAAGCTCGACGCGGTCCGCCGGGGCGAGTGGTGGCCGCTGAACGGCAGCGAGCGCCGGGCCATGGCCCGCTCGCTGGCCGCCGGCGGCTACAAGGTCGCCCGGGGCCGCAGCGCGGGCCGCGAGGAACAGCGCATGGACGCTACCGGCAACAGCGCCGAGATCCGGCTGAGCGCGGAACTGACCGCCCTGCACGGCGAGCGTCAGCGCCTCATGACCGAGGCCGCCCGCGACAAGGCCGCCAAGAAGTCGTCCGGCTGGCTCTGACCAGCCCGTTTCCCGCGCCGGGGTGACCGGGACTTTCCACGGACACGGCCACCCCGGCGCTCTCCTTCACTCCCGCCCCTCGAAGGGGCAGTCAGGAGCAGTTCCAGCATGTCTGAGAACGTCGTTCACCTCCACAAGGCCACCGACCCCCCGACCGCCGACACCGCCCCGACCGTGCTCACGGTCGTGCCCGACCCGGCTCCGGCGGCGCCCGTGCCGCTGTGGGTCCGCTCCGGCCGCGCGGTCAAGTCGGCCGTCACGCACGAGTCGACCCGGGCCACGGTCCGCGCGGCGGCCCGGCACGGGCTCTACACCTTCAACGGCGGGCGGATCGTGGCCCGTCGGGCGTGGGACGGCCGTACCGGGGCCCGATACGAGCGGATGATCCGGGCGGCGGAAGCGGCGGGGAACCTGGAGGCGGCCGAGGAGTGGGAGGAGCGGTTGCAGCGCTTCCGCGCCGCCCGCCACCACCGCCGCATGGACCTCCTGCACTCCCCGGTCGACGCCGCCAAGGGCGTCGCCGTGGGCGCCGGGATGAGCATCGGTGTCCTGGTCGCCCTCGGCGTCGTCATGGCCATCAGCACCGGCCACGCCGGGGACGTCATCACGCCGTTGTCGGCCACGGTCGACTTCATCGCCCTGCTGATCCGCATCGTCCAGGTGGTGTGGGGTCCGGCCCTGTCGATCGGCCCGTTCCTCGCCCTGCTCGCCCTGTGGTCGGTGGGCCGCAAGCAGCACGCCGCCCCCAACTGGGCACTCCCGGCGAACGTGAGGTCGGGCGAGGGGGAGCCGATCACCCCGTCCATCGTGGTCAAGGCCCTGCGCGACCTCGGCGTGCCCGCCCTGGCCCGCGCCATCAAGGAGATGGGCGACGCCGGCGCCTCCATGCTCGGCCCGATCCGCATCGCCGGATGCGGTGTCGAGGTCGACGTGACCCTTCCCTCTGGGGTGGCCACGAACGAGGTGCAGGGCAAGCGGCGCAAGCTCGCCGAGAACCTGACCCGGCACGAACACGAGGTGTTCATCACCATCCCCCAGGCCGCGCGGACGGTGCGGCTGTGGGTCGCCGACTCCGGCGCCCTGGACGAGCCGATCGGCCCGTCCCCGCTGGCCACGGACGACACGATGACCGCCGACTACACCAAGGGCAAGGCGCCGTGGGGTCAGGATCTGCGCGGGGACGCCGCCGCCCTGTCCCTCTACCAGCGCCACCTTCTCATCACCGGGTTGTCGAACCAGGGCAAGACGGCCGCGCTGCGGGCGCTGGCCCTGTGGGCGTGCCTGGACCGCCGGGTGGAATTCCGGGTCGCCGACCTCAAGGGCGCCGGCGACTGGGCCATGTTCGACGGCCTCGCCACGGTCCTGATTCAGGGTCCGGCCGATGAGCAGGTGATCGAGGCCACCGAGATGGTCGAGGGCCTGGTCGAGGAGATGAACCGCCGCATCGAGATCCGCCGCCGCGACCCCGGCGCGGTCTTCGCCCCGCTGATCGGCATCGTGGACGAAGCACAGGTGGCGTTCATGTGCCCCGTCAAGGACGAAGACGGCCGCCCCTACGGCGGCTCCAAGGCCATCTCCCGCTACTTCATGGCCGTCCGCAAGGTCCACAACCAGGGCCGCGTGGTCGACGTGCTGCTGTGGGAGGGCACGCAGGACCCCACCGACCAGAACCTTCCCAAGCTGGTCCGCGAGGGCGCCCACACCCGCGCCTCCCTCGCCCTGGGCACCGAGTCGCAGGCCCGCATGGCGCTGGGGGACAAGGCCGTGGACGGCGGCGCCGCCCCGCACCTGCTGCGCCAGGGCTTGGACAAGGGAACGCTCGTGGTCGCCTCGGACGGGATCGAGATCCCCGCCGGGCAGGCGTCCATCACCGTGCGCACGCACTACATCAACGACGAACAGGCCACCGCCATCACCGACCGGGCCAAGGCCCTGCGCGACGGCGTCACCACCTTGCACGCCATCGACCGGGGCGAGGAGCGTGACCCGCTCGCCGACATCGCCACCGTGCTGGGCAACGACACCCGGGTGCGCACGCAGGAGGTCATCTCCCGGCTCGCCGCGCTCAACGCGGACGCCTACGCCGGGTGGTCGTTCATCGACCTCAAGCGTGTTCTCGACGCTGCCGGTGCGGAGCCCTACAAGTCCGACGGCCGCATGGTCGTCGGCCGCGACCGCGTCGCCCGCGCCCTCGCCGACCGCGACAACGAGGGTTCCGCTTCCGCTGAATGACGGCAGGGAGCCGACCCCCGACGGGTCAGGGAGGCAGGGAGAACTCCCTGACCGCCTCCCTGACCCGCCTACCTGGCCATGACCTGCACGAATGATCGTCCAGGGAGCCAGGGAGGCACGCAGGTCACACCCCTGAAACACCCCTCCAGACGGCACCTCGAAGGGGGTGCCGCTGCCTCCCTGGCCCTCGGCCGGAAGGGATTCCGCATGTACCCCGAACAGGCCCTGCACGTTCCCGCACAGCGGGCCGTCGAAGTCCACCAGCCCACCCCCTACCCGCCCGCCGTTCCCGTGTCGGCGCCCCTCGTACCGGTCCAGCCGAACGCCGTTCCGGCCGTGGCGAGCATCGTCCTGCCGGACGGCCGCGTCGTCACCGGCTACGCCATCAACCCCGCCCAGCCCGAGTCGGTCGCCGTCAAACCGGCCGTCTCCCGCACGGCCGTGAACGTCGCCCTCGGGGGTGCCGGGTTCCTCGCGGTGTGCGGCGGGCTGCTCCTGCTCACCTCGTTCATCGCCGCCCTCACCGCCTTCATCACGCAACTCATCATCCTGGCCGCCGTGATCTTCGGCGGGTGGATCGCCGTACAGATCTTCAGCACGCGCGGTCACCGGGGCGGCACCACCGTGAACATCCGCAGGGCCACGTTCAAGCGCAACCACTTCCACGGCTGACCAGGAGGAACCCCGCGTGTCCGACGATGACCCGTACTGCGACGACTGCGCCGCCTACGGCTGCCCCGGTCACGAGATCTGCGACCGGTGCTCGGGCGACATCTGCACCGAGTGCGGCGGCTGCGACTGCCCCGACTCATCCTGCCCCGGCTACGTCGCCCACTACACCGGCACCGACCTCTAGCTACGCCAAGGGCGGCCCCCCTCATCTCGCCAAAGATCACGGAGCCGCCCTTGCCAGCCAGCACCACCAAGGGAACTGGAGACCTCCAGCATGACCCATGACCCTCGATCCGCGCTGCTGTCCGCAGCACTGGACGCCGCCGCACGCGGCTGGCACGTCTTCCCCCTGCGCCCCGGCACCAAGCGGCCCGCCCTGCACGGCGAGACCGCCTGCCCCGGCGACGGCCCGTGCGCGCGCGGGCATCTGAAGTGGGAGGACCGGGCGACGACCGACCCGGACCGCATCCGTGCCGCCTGGTCGCGGGCGCCGTACAACGTCGGTGTGGCGACGGGCCCGTCCGGGCTGGTCGTCATCGACCTGGACGTGCCCAAGGACAACAGCAATGGGGACGCGCCTTGCGGCGCGGCGACCTTCGCGGCGCTCTGCGAGCGCGCCGGCCACGCCGTCCCCGACACCTACCGCACCCGGACTGCGAGCGGCGGACAGCACCTGTACTTCGCCGCCCCGTCCGGGTTGCGGCTGGCCAACACCGCGGGAACCGTGGCTGTTTCGGTCGACACCCGCGCGTGGGGTGGCTACGTCGTCGCCGCGGGCAGCGCCCTGCCCACCGGAACCTACGAGGCGCTGTGCGCCCCGGAGACGGCCGCACTGCCCGGATGGCTGCTGAGCATCCTGCAACCCGCCCCCGCCCGCCCGGCGGGCCCGTTGCGGCTTCCTGCGGTGAACGGGAGCCGGGCGGCCGTCGCCGCGCTGAACGCCGAATGCGCGAACGTGACCGCAGCACCGGAAGGACTGCGTAACGCCACGCTGAACCGCAGCGCGTTCAAGGTGGGGCGGTTCGTCGCGTGGGGCGACCTCCCCCGCCAGGTGGCAGAGGACGCCTTCCAAGCGGCAGGCGAGGCCGTGGGACTCACCGCTGCCGAGTGCACCACCACCATCCGCAGCGCCCTGGACAGCTCCCTGCGCACCGCCCAACCCCGGGAGGCGGCATGAGCATCCCCGGCCGCCCCCGCTTGGAAGGCCAACCGACACCACCCACCGACCCGCACGCCGCCCGACCGGGCCCCGCACGGGCAGCCGTGGGCGAGCCGAAAGGCGCCGCCCGCAAGGGCGTCGTCACTGCCCTTCGCTCGAACCGGTTCCAGGCCCGGGACGTGCGCCCGGACGCCGACCCGACTCCGGACCGGCCCGGCATCCGCGTCTACGCCCCGCCCGTCTACCGGCACCACTACGACGGCGCCCGCTGGTCCACCCGCCACGGCGCCACCCCGACCGCCGCCTACGCCTGCCCCTGCGGCGAAACCCGCACCGCCACCGGCGCGGACGCGGTGGCCGCGCTGGTCACCGAGTACGCCGCACACCAGCACTTCTGCACCGGCACGCCTACTGCACCTTCGGAAGGGAGGGCCGCCGCATGATGGACACCCGCACCCCGGAGCAAGGCGAGGAACTGCCGCCGCCGTCCAACCCCCTGGCCGTCGCCCGCCGACTCCTGCCCGACTGGCAGACCGAGGACGGGCAACTCGTGTGCAGGCGCTGGCGTGCCTCGTGGATGCGCTGGAACGGCTCCTGCTGGCGTGAGATGGACGACGCCCAGATCCGCGCCGCCATGTACACGCGCCTTGAGCACGCCGTGTTCCAGGCACCGGGCAAGGACGGCCAGCCCGAACAACGCGACTGGGCGCCGACCAAGCAGAAGATCGGCAACCTGCTCGACGCCCTCGGGGCCATCACCCTCCTGCCCACCGACACCGACGCCCCCGCCTGGATCGACGACCACGGCGACACCGGGCAGGACCACGGCCCCATCGTCGCCTGCGAAAACGGGCTGCTGCGCATCCGCGACCGGGCGCTGCTGCCGCACGGCCCCGGGTTCTTCAACCTGGTCTCCGTGCCGTTCGCCTACGACCCGGACGCCACCGCCCCCACCTGGGAACGGTTCCTCGCGCAGATCTGGCCGGATGCCCCGGACGCCATCGCCGCTCTTCAGGAATGGTTCGGCTACGTCCTATCCGGACGCACCGACCAGCAGAAGATCCTTCTCGTCGTCGGCCCGTCCCGGTCCGGCAAGGGCACCATCGCCCGGGTGCTGAAGATGCTGGTCGGCAAGGAGAATCTTGCCGGGCCGACCTTGGCAGGTCTCGGTACCAACTTCGGCCTGTCCACGCTGGTCGGCAAGCCGCTCGCGGTCATCTCCGACGCCCGCCTGTCCGGCAATGACAACAGTCAGGTCGTGGAGCGGCTGCTCACCATCTCCGGTGAGGACACGATCGACATCGACCGCAAATACCGGCAGCCCTGGACCGGCAAGCTCCCGACTCGGCTGATGATCCTTTCCAACGAGCTGCCGCACTTCGGAGACTCTTCCGGAGTCATCGCCCGTCGCTTCGTCCTGCTCAACATGACCGTCTCGTGGCTGGGCAAGGAAGACCCCACCCTCACGGACAAGCTCATCGCGGAGATGCCCGGCATCATCAACTGGGCTCTCGACGGGCTGGCCCGTCTGGAAGCCACGGGCCGGATTACGGAACCTGTATCCAGTCGCGAGGCAGTCACGACCATGCAGGACACCGCCTCGCCCACGTCCGCCTTCCTGCGAGAGCGTTGCGCCGTCGGTCCGGCTTGCACCGTACCCGTGGACAACCTATGGGCTGCCTGGCGGGAGTGGGCCGAGGACAACGGCGTCCGCGCCGGCAACAAGCAAGTCTTCGGTCGCAACCTGCTCTCCGTCGTCCCCCAGCTCAACCGCACCCGGCCACGTGCCCCCTCGGGCGAGCGGATCGCCACGTACCACGGCATTGCTCTCGCCGGTTGAGCGCACATTCTGCCGGGTCGCGGCCCATCGCGACCCAACCTTTCTGAGCTGGGGTCTTTCCCCAGCCTCGTCTCATCGCATCGTGGCCCACACCGTCCAGAGGTGGGCCACGGTGAGCCTCACAGAGACGCCACAAAGCAGCAGGTCACAGACTTGGGCCGCGATGGGTCGCGACCCACAGCAATGTGCCGCGAACTGTTCCGCCCCTCAGGCATGGAGATCCCCAGATGACCACGCTTGCCCGTCGCCACCGCGCTCCCAAAGACGAGTTGATCCCTCTGCCGGACGTTCTAGAAGAACTCGGCATCAGCCGCCCGACTTGGTACCGCTGGCGTAACCGCGGTTTCGCTCCCGAGGCACGCCGTACGCCGTCCGGCCGCATCTGCGTACGCCGCAGCGTCCTGGACGCCTTCAAAGACGAGTTGGAGGCCGCGTGACCGAGTGGAGCTACACCGTCAAGTTCTGGGCCATCCGTAAGCGCAACTACCGGAAGCCGTACCAACTGCGATGGATGGTGGGCACTCGCGAACACGCGGAATCCTTCCTCACGCAAGGGCTGGCCGACAGCCGCCGCTCGGAACTCATGATGGCGGCCCGAAAGGGCGAGCCTTTCGACGTGGAGAGCGGCCTCCCGAAGTCCATGGTCGACCAGAACCGAGATATCCCCTGGTACGACCATGCGCGCAATTACATCGCGATGAAGTGGGATGACTCCCCCGGCAACACCCGGCGGACGTTGGCCGAAGCCATGGCGACCGTGACACCTGCGTTCGTGAAGGACACCAAGGGCATGCCCGACGCCCGGACCGTTCGAAGCGCTCTGTACGGGTGGGCGTTCAACAAGAACCGGTGGGAGGAAGAGCCGCCGGCCGAGGTGGCGCAGGTCCTAACCTGGTTCCAGCGAAAGTCGCTGCCCACGTCGGCCCTCACGGACCGGCTGTTGGTGAGAGCCGCGCTCAGGGCCTTGTCCAAGCGGCTGGACGGTAAGACGGCTGCCCCGGGGACCATCAGCCGCAAGCGTGCGATCTTGTACAACTCCCTTGAGTTCGCGGTCGATGCCGAGTTACTGACGGACAACCCATTGGACCGCGTCAAGTGGAAGGCACCCGAACAGGTCACGGAGGAAGTGGACCCGGCATGTGTCCCGAATCCGGCGCAGGCCGCCAAGCTACTGACTGCCGTGCGTGACCAGAGCAAGCGGGGGCGTCGCCTCACCGCATTCTTTGGCTGCATGTACTACGCCGCCGCACGGCCCGCGGAAGTGATCGGCCTACGGGTCACGGACTGCGATCTGCCCCGGCGAGGATGGGGCGTGCTCCGGCTCCATGAGACACGCCCTCGTTCCGGCACCGCGTGGACGGATAGCGGCGAGGCTCACGAGAAGCGAGGCTTGAAGCACCGTCCCCGGAAAGCCGTGCGACCCGTGCCGATTCCGCCAGAACTGGTTGCGTTGCTGCGGTGGCACCTCACCGCCTACGGCACGGCCCCGGACGGCCGTGTCTTCCAGACGCTGAGAGGTGGACTCGTACAGGACACCGGATACGGGGAGGTCTGGGCGGAAGCGCGCTCTCGCGCCCTGACTCCGGCCGAGCTGCAATCGGCATTGGCCAAGCGTCCTTATGACCTTCGTCACGCGGCAGTGTCGACCTGGCTCAGCTCGGGTGTGGAACCGCAACTCGTGGCTGAGCGGGCCGGCCATAGCGTCGCTGTGCTGTTTCGCGTCTACGCCAAGTTCCTCAAAGACGGCGACGACGCAGCCAACGCGAAGATCTCCGCACGGCTGGGACGGAGCCTCTAACGGGGCGAGAGCCCGTCCGCGCTCCGTCCGTGAGGCGCGAGACGGAGCGTTCGAACGCGAGACAGGGTGAGACACCCGGCCCTTCGGGAAGATGCGCGAAGAAGAGCCCGTGACCTGCTGAAACAGCAGGTCACGGGCTCTTCTTTCCCGTGTGGCGGCGCCAGGATTCGAACCTGGGAAGGCTGAGCCGGCAGATTTACAGTCTGCTCCCTTTGGCCGCTCGGGCACACCGCCGGGGTTTGCTGCCCGTCGAACCGCTCTTCGGCGGCGCTCCGTGGCAACGACGTAAACAATACCTGATGCGGAGGGGTGCTTCGCCACCCGATTGATCGCCGCTCGGATCGCGGCGGGTGGCTAGGCTTGTCCGGATGCGGCCGAGGACCCCGCGGGGCCCGGCGGCCGCCGACGTATGCCGGTACGGACCCGATACGCGGCCCGACACGCACCCAGATACAAGGAGCCACAGGACATGGCCGACTCCAGTTTCGACATCGTCTCGAAGGTCGAGCGGCAGGAGGTCGACAACGCCCTCAACCAGGCCGCCAAGGAGATCTCGCAGCGCTACGACTTCAAGGGCGTGGGCGCCTCGATCTCGTGGTCCGGGGAGAAGATCCTCATGGAGGCCAACTCCGAGGACCGGGTGAGCGCGGTCCTCGACGTCTTCCAGTCCAAGCTGATCAAGCGCGGCATCTCGCTCAAGGCTCTGGACGCGGGCGAGCCCCAGCTCTCCGGCAAGGAGTACAAGATCTTCGCGTCGATCGAGGAGGGCATTTCCCAGGAGAACGCGAAGAAGGTGGCCAAGCTCATCCGCGACGAGGGCCCCAAGGGCGTGAAGGCCCAGGTGCAGGGCGAGGAGCTGCGGGTCTCCTCGAAGAGCCGGGACGATCTGCAGACCGTGATCTCTCTGCTGAAGGGCCAGGACTTCGACTTCGCGCTGCAGTTCGTCAACTACCGGTGAGCTGCCGAGCGGGCGACGCGGTGGCTCGGCGGCGCGCAGGCCTTCGTTGACGGAAAAGGGTGGGCACCCCGGCGGTGTCCACCCTTTCTCGTCCGGCCCGCGCGCTTTCAGTCGCGCGAGTTGCCGAACAGGAGCCGGTAGGCGACCAGGAGCGCCAGCGAACCGCCGATCGCCGCCGCCCAGGTGGCGCCGTCGTAGAAGTCCTTGCTGATCGGGTGGTCCAGCCAGCGGGCCGATATCCAGCCGCCGAGGAAGGCGCCCGCGATGCCGATGAGGGTGGTGCCGATGAGCCCTCCGGGGTCGCGGCCCGGCAGCAGGAACTTGGCGATGGCTCCGGCCAGCAGTCCGAGGATGATCCAGCTGATGACGGTCATGCCGTGACCCTGCCCTTTCTTCCTGCGCCCACACTGTGCCAGTGCTGCGGGCCCGTTCCTCCGCGGTGTTCATGTCCTCTTGGTGGAGAGGACGTTCCGACCGCGCCGGGTGGTTGCGCTGATCAGTAGGGTGCGACCCATGACACCTGCGGGTTCCGGTCTGCGTCGCACTCTCGGCCTGGGCGACGCCGTCGTCGTCGGACTCGGTTCCATGATCGGCGCCGGGATCTTCGCCGCCCTGGCACCGGCGGCCGGTGCCGCCGGCTCCGGTCTGCTCCTCGCCCTCGCCGGGGCAGCCGTCGTCGCCTACTGCAACGCCCTGTCGTCGGCCCGGCTGGCCGCCCGCTATCCGGCCTCGGGCGGCACCTACGTCTACGGGCGTGAACGGCTCGGGGAGTTCTGGGGCTATCTCGCGGGCTGGTCCTTCATCGTCGGGAAGACGGCCTCCTGTGCTGCGATGGCGCTCACTGTGGGCGCGTACGTCTGGCCGGAGCAGGCGCACACCGTGGCGGTCGCCGCCGTGGTGGCGCTGACCGCGGTGAACTACGGCGGCATCCAGAAGTCCGCCTGGCTGACGCGGGTGATCGTGGCGGTGGTTCTCGCTGTCCTCGCTTCCGTGGTGGCGGTGTGTCTCGGGTCCGGGCGGTCCGACGCCGGTCGGCTGGACATCGGCATGTCGGGCGGGGCGGGCGGGGTCCTGCAGGCGGCCGGTCTGCTGTTCTTCGCGTTCGCGGGATATGCGCGCATCGCGACCCTCGGTGAGGAGGTGCGGGATCCGCGGCGCACCATTCCGCGCGCGATTCCTCTGGCGCTGGGCCTCACCCTGGCGGTGTACGGGTGTGTCGCGGTGGCTGTCCTTTCCGTGCTGGGTCCGGCCGGTCTGGGGCAGGCGACGGCGCCCCTGGCCGACGCGGTGCGGGCGGCCGGTGTGCCGGAGCTGGTGCCGGTCGTGCGGGCGGGCGCTGCCGTGGCCGCGCTGGGCTCGCTGCTGGCGCTGATCCTGGGCGTTTCCCGGACGACGCTGGCCATGGCCAGGGACCGTCATCTGCCCCAGGCGCTGGCCGCGGTGCACCCGCGTTTCCAGGTGCCGCACCGGGCCGAACTGGCCGTGGGCGCGGTGGTCGCGGTCCTGGCGGCGACGGTGGACGTGCGTGGGGCGATCGGCTTCTCCTCCTTCGGTGTGCTGGCGTACTACGCGGTGGCCAACGCGTCGGCCTGGACGCTCGACCCGTCACGGCTGTCGCGGGTCGTACCGGCGTCGGGGCTGATCGGGTGCGTGGTGCTCGCGTTCTCGCTTCCTGCGGTGTCGGTCGTCGTGGGAGTGGGTGTGCTGGCGGTGGGTGTGGTGGCGTACGGGGTGCGGGGGCAGCAGACCTCGCGGTGAAGGGCGACTGGTGCCGCGGGGGCCGCGCGTCGGGGACCCGTCCGCGACGGCCGAGTGTCGGCACCTCGGGGTAGGTCCTGACGGGCGGGGCTCGGCCGGCCTCCGCTCAGGAGGCCTGTGCGGGCGACGGGCCGGTCGGGACGGGCCGTCTTCCGGTGCGCAGGGGGAGGGCGGCCCACGGGGTCGGTTCCGGGCCCTCGTGGGCCTCCTCGTACCAGCCCGTGCCCTCGATCCAGGTGCGCAACCAGTCGTCGAGGCTCGGCGCGTCGACGTACCAGGCGTGGTCGACGTCGCCCGCGTTGGGCTCGAAGAGGAGGACGGTGGCCTGCGGGGAGCGGCAGTCGACGCACGCGTACATCGCGCAGCCCCAGTGGGATATGGGCAGGACGCCCTCGGGCCAGGGCCAGTCCGGCTCCTTCGCAGCACTGTCCCGGTAGGCCAGGTACTGGGCCACGGCGGCGGGCTCGCCCGAGGGCGCGTTGTCGAGCAGCGGCAACAGGCCGTACACCGGGCCGAATCCGCCGTCTCCTATGCGCAGGTACAGCTCGGCGAGCAGTGCGGGGAGAGGAAAGCCCAGGGCGGCCTCGGCGCGGGCCCGCGCCTCCCCGTCCACGGGCTCGGGCAGGGAACCCCAGCCCCACGGTCGGGTGCTCCGCGCCTTGGCGGCCACCCTTTCCAGCAACTGCTCGCTCTCGGTCATGGATTCATGATGCGGGCCGCCACTGACATCCGGGCGGGCCTGTGGACAACCCGGAAGTTGTGGACAACGAGGGCCGCGAGGGCCCACGAAGGCCCCCTTACCAACCGGTCCGCTGCGTCGCTGCCGCGGCCGTGAACGGCTGGTCCGTGCGCACGATCTCGCGGCCCAGCGGGAGCAGGGAGACGGGGATCAGCTTGAAGTTGGCGATGCCGAGCGGGATGCCGATGATCGTGACGCACAGCGCGATGCCGGTGACGATGTGACCGAGGGCCAGCCACCAGCCGGCGAGGACGAGCCACAGCACGTTTCCGATGCAGGAGGGTGCTCCGGCGCCGCGCCGCTCGACCGTCGTGTACCCGAAGGGCCACAACGCGTAGACGCCGATGCGGAAGGCCGCTATGCCGAAGGGGATGCCGATGATCGTGATGCAGAGGAGCGCGCCCGCGAGCAGGTAGCCGAGGAACAGCCAGAAGCCGCTGAGCACGAGCCAAATGACGTTGAGGATGGTCTTCACTGCTGACGACCTGCCATCTTTTCGAGTCGGGCGATTCGCTCCGCCATGGGCGGATGGGTCGAGAACATCTTCGAGAGCCCCTGTCCCGGGCGGAAGGGGTTGGCGATCATCATGTGGCTGGCGGTCTCGAGCCGGGGCTCGGGTGGCAGCGGAAGCTGCTTGGTGCCGAGTTCCAGCTTCCGCAGGGCACCCGCGAGGGCGAGCGGGTCGCCGGTCAGCTGGGCGCCGGAGGCGTCGGCCTCGTACTCCCGGGAGCGGCTGATCGCCAGTTGGATGACCGTGGCGGCGAGCGGTCCGAGCAGCATGATGAGGAGCATGCCCAGCAGACCGGGTCCGTCATCGTCGTTGGACCGTCCTACGGGGATCAGCCAGGCGAAGTTGACCAGGAACATGATGACCGAGGCCAGGGCGCCGGCGACGGAGGAGATCAGGATGTCGCGGTTGTAGACGTGGCTCAGTTCGTGCCCGATGACGCCGCGCAGTTCGCGCTCGTCCAGCAGGCGCATGATGCCCTCGGTGCAGCACACGGCCGCGTTGCGCGGGTTGCGGCCGGTCGCGAAGGCGTTCGGGGCGTCCGTCGGCGAGATGTACAGGCGGGGCATCGGCTGCCGGGCCTGGGTGGAGAGCTCGCGGACCATGCGGTACAGCGCCGGGGCCTCGAACTCGCTGACCGGGCGCGCGCGCATGGCGCGCAGGGCGAGTTTGTCGCTGTTCCAGTACGCGTACGCGTTGGTGCCCAGGGCGACGAGGACGGCGACGACGAGCCCCGCTCGGCCGAAGAAGCTGCCGATGACGATGATGAGCGCGGACAGTCCCCCGAGGAGTACTGCGGTCCTGAGCCCGTTGTGCCGGCGGTGCACGGTACGCCCTCCAAGTCGTGCAGCAGGGGAACCCTTTGCTTGCTGGTCTCGCTCGCTGTGGTTGCTTCCCGGTCTCCGATGCCACCGGTGCCGTGGTGACACGTCCAGTGGACCCTTCTGTACTGGTCAACGCCAGGCGAGGGCCGCCAGTTCCCTGGTGCCCGGCGCGGGGCGTGTGGTCCGTACGGGTGACGGGCGTGGCGGGCGGCTGCGTTCAGAAGAGCCCGGTGTCGGCGAAGCGCAGGATCAGCTGGGGTGCTCCGGAGAGGGCGACGGCGAGGACCGCCGTCACGGTGATCGCGGCGGTGAGGGGGGCAGGGGCGCGGTGACCGGCCGTCGCGTCCTCGGGGGTCCGGAACAGGAGCGCCGTCCATTGGAGGTAGTAGAAGAGCGCGATCACGACGTTGACGGCCATGACGACGGCCAGCCAGCCGAGTCCGGCGTCGACGGCCGCGGAGAAGACCGTGACCTTGGCGAAGAGGCCGATGATGCCGGGCGGCAGTCCGGCGAGGCAGAGCAGGAAGAAGGCCAGGAGCAGGGCGGTGAGGGGGTTGGACGCGTACAGGCCGCGGTAGTCCGCCACGCGGTTCAGGGCCTTGGTGCGGCCGACGAGCGCGGCCACCGCGAAGGCGCCCAGGTTCACCGCGGCGTACATGAGCGCGTAGGCGACGGTGGAGCCGACGGAGTGTTCGGGGTCGTCGGAGTACGCGGCGGCGGCGATCGGCACCAGGAGGTAGCCGGCCTGGCCGACGGACGACCAGGCGAGCAGGCGTACCGCGCTGTACGCGCGCGTGGCCTGCTGCCGGAGGGCGCCGACGTTGCCGACCGTCATGGTGAGTGCGGCCAGTGCCGCGAGGGCGGGGCCCCAGACGTCGGCGTAGGACGGCAGGGCGACGACCGTGACCAGGATGAGGCCGGAGAAGCCGACCGCCTTGCCGATCACGGACAGGTAGGCGGCGATCGGCAGGGGGGCGCCCACGTAGGTGTCGGGCACCCAGAAGTGGAAGGGGACGGCGGCCGTCTTGAAGGCGAAGCCGACGAGGGTGAGGACGACGCCGGTCTGGGCGAGGGTGGTGAACTGCCCGTCGACGTGCTGGATGCGGTCCGCCACCTGGGTGAGGTAGAGGGTGCCGGTGGTGGCGTAGACGAAGCTGATGCCCATGAGGCTGACCGCGGTCGCGGTGACCGAGGACAGGAAGAACTTCAGGGCCGCTTCGGAGGACCTGCGGTCGCCCTGCCGGAGACCGACGAGGGCGAAGGCGGGCAGGGAGGCGACCTCCAGGGCGACGATCAGCGTGGCGAGGTCGCGGGAGGCGGGCAGAAGAGCGGCGCCGGCCGCGGAGGAGAGCAGCAGGAACCAGAACTCGCCCTCGGGCAGTCTCCGGTCGGCGTCCTTGACCGCGGTGACGGACAGCAGGGCGGTCAGCAGGGCACCGCCGAGGACGAGGAACTGGATGGCGAGGGTGAAGGTGTCCGCGGTGTAGCTGCACACGCCGGGCTCGCCGGCCTGGCAGAACGTCGAGCGGTCGTCGTTCACCAGCGGCAGCAGCATGAGGGCGGCGGCAGCGAGTCCGGCGACCGAGATCCAGCCGAGCAGCGGCTTGCGGGCGTCCTTGACGAACAGGTCGGTGACGAGGACGACGAGCCCCACGACCGCCGTGATGGTGGGCGGCGCGATGGCGAGCCAGTCGACCGACTGCACGAGGTTCTGGGCCAGCGGCTGTGCCAGGGGCTCCGCGAGAGGCTGGGCCGGGGAGCTCATCGGGTGCCTCCTGAGAGGAGCTGCTGCACGGCCGGGTCGGTCAGCCCGAGGAGGGTCCTGGGCCACAGTCCGGCGACGACGGTGAGGGCGACGAGCGGCGTCCAGGCGGCGAACTCGTAGGTGCGCACGTCGGCGAACTTCGGCTGCGGGGCCTCCTGCGGTACGGCGCCCATGCAGACGCGGCGGACCACGATCAGCATGTACGCGGCGGTCAGCAGGGTGCCGAAGGCGGCGATGGCCATGAAGGTGAGGAAGGCGGGGCGGCTGAGGTCGTCGTGCGGGTCGAAGGCACCGAACAGGGCCAGCATCTCGCCCCAGAACCCGGCCAGGCCGGGCAGCCCGAGCGAGGCGACCGCGGCGAAGGCGAGCAGTCCGCCGAGGCGAGGCGCCTTGCCGTACAGGGCGTGGCCGGACTCCTCGGCAAGGGCGTCGAGGTCGGTCGTTCCGGTCCGGTCCTTGAGCGCGCCGACCACGAAGAAGAGCAGGCCGGTGATGAGGCCGTGGGCGATGTTGGCGAAGAGGGCGCCGTTGACGCCGGTCGGGGTCATGGTCGCGACGCCGAGCAGGACGAAGCCCATGTGGCCGACGGAGGAGTAGGCGATGAGGCGTTTGAGGTCGCCCTTCGCACCCCTTCTGGCGAGGGCCAGGCAGGCCAGGGAGCCGTAGATGATGCCGACGACGGCGAAGGCGGCGAGGTAGGGCGCGAAGACGCGGAAGCCCTCCGGTGCGGCCGGGAGCAGGATGCGGATGAAACCGTACGTGCCCATCTTCAGCAGGACGCCGGCCAGCAGGACCGAGCCGACGGTCGGCGCGGCGGTGTGGGCGTCGGGCAGCCAGCTGTGCAGCGGCCACATCGGAGTCTTCACCGCGAGCCCGAGCCCGATCGCCAGAACGGCGATGACCTGCACGGATGTGGTCAGCGACCGGCCGTTGTCAGTGGCGAGTGCCACCATGTCGAATGTGCCCGCCGTGATTCCGATCAGGAGCAGGCCGAGCAGCATGACGACGGAGCCGAGGAGCGTGAAGAGGATGAATTTCCAGGCGGCCCCGGCCCGTCCCTCGCCGCCCCAGCGGGCGATGAGGAAGTACATCGGGATGAGGACCATCTCGAAGGCGAGGAAGAAGAGGATCAGGTCGAGGACGGCGAAGGTCGCGAGGGTACCTGACTCCAGAACGAGAAGCAGCGCGACGAACGCCTTCGGGCTCGGGCCCTGGCCCGGGCCCCGCGGTGCCAGCCGCTCGTGTCGCTGCTTGAAGTACGAGTAGAGCGCGCAGAGGAAGGTCAGCAGCGCGGTCAGGACCAGCAGGGGGAGGGAGATGCCGTCGATGCCGAGGTGGATGCGTACGTCGAGTGCGGGGATCCAGCTGATGTCCGTGCTGGCCTGCATCTTCGACGGATGGTCGTGGTCGAAGCCGAGCACGAGGACGACCGCCGCGAGGAGGACAGCGCCGGTGACGGTGACACCGTGTCGCAGCACGGCCTGCTCGGGTGACTTCCCCTTCAGTCCGGGCGGCGCCGGCAGGAGGGCGGCGACGGCACCGAGGAGCGGGCCGACGACGAGGAACGCGAGAAGGACCTGCATCACGGACTCGTTGATATCGATCACGTCTGCTCACGCTCCCGCGGCGACGAGGACGGCGGCGACCGCGAGGACGACGGTGCCGGCGAGCAGCGCGCTCACATAGGTCTGCACATTGCCGGTCTGGGCACGTCGTACGGCGGCCCCGAGCAGGCGGGGCAGGGCGCCCGCCGCGTGTACGTAGGTGTCGACGACCTCGCGGTCGAGGAACCGGACGAGGCGTGCGCCTGCCTGGACCGGGCGGACGAAGAGGGTCGCGTACACCGCGTCCAGGTGGAAGCCCGCGGCCGCGTGCCGGTGCACCGGGCCCAGCAGGAGCCGTCCCGGATCCGACGGGTCGGGCGCGGAGGCCAGGTCTCCGTAGGCGGCCCGGTGGGCGGCGATCGCCTCGGCCTCCACCAGGCCGGCGTCGCCCTCGGGGTGGGCCGCGACGGCGCCCAGCGGGGTGCGGTCGGCCAGCGCCGTGGTGTGCCGCCAGGCGGCGTAGGTGACGATGCCGCCGACCAGGGCCACGCCCGTGCCGAGCACGGAGGTGGTCAGGGTCGGGGTGAGGTCCTGGCCGTCGAACCAGTCGGGCAGCAGGCGGAAGGCGAGTCCGCCCAGTGCGAGTGAGGGGAGGGCGAGCACCCAGAGCACGGCGTTCATGACCAGCGGCTGCCTGCCGTGGTCGGGAGCTTCGGCACCCCGGCCGCGGAAGGCCAGCAGCCACAGGCGGGTCGCGTAGGCAGCGGTGAGCAGGGCCGCGATCAGACCGGCGACCAGCACGGTCCAGCCAGCGGCGCCGGGCGCGTGCTCGGTGTGGCCGGTGGCGACGTGCTCCGCGGCACCGAGGACGGACTCCTTGGAGAAGAAGCCGCTGAAGGGCGGGATCGCGGCGAGCGCGAGCAGGGCCACGGTCATCGTCCAGTAGGCGTCCGGGACGCGGTCGCGCAGGCCCCGCATCCGGGACATGGCGGCCAGCGAGTTGGTGCCGGCAGCGTGGATGATCACGCCGGCGGCGAGGAACAGGAGCGCCTTGAAGGCGCCGTGCGAGAGGAGGTGGAAGACGGCGGCACCCCGGTCGCCCGTGGCCAGGGCGCCGGTCATGTAGCCGAGCTGTCCGATCGTCGAGTAGGCGAGGACGCGCTTGATGTCGTCCTGGGCCAGGGCGGCGAGCGCGGATCCGACCATCGTGACGGCGGCCATGACGGCGAGGACGACCATCGCGGCCCGCGAGGCCTCGAAGAGCGGAAGGAGCCGGGCGACGAAGTACACACCGGCGGCGACCATCGTCGCGGCGTGGATCAGCGCGGAGACGGGCGTTGGGCCCGCCATCGCGTCGGGAAGCCAGGTGTGCAGCGGGAACTGCGCCGACTTTCCCGCGACACCGGCCAGGAGCAGCAGCGCGATCAGCGTCGGGTGGTCGAGCGAGCCGCTCGCGACCGCTCCGAGGATCTTGGTGATGCGGAAGGAGCCCGCCTCGGTGGCCAGCGCCAGCAGACCGATCAGGAAGGGGACGTCGCCGAGCTTGGTGACCAGGAAGGCCTTGAGGGAGGCGGCGCGCGCCTCCGGGGTCTCCCAGTAGTGGCCGACCAGGAAGTACGAGCAGATGCCCATGACTTCCCAGCCGACCAGCAGCACCATCAGGTCGCCGGAGTAGACGACGAGGAACATGGCGGAGGTGAACAGGGAGACGAGAGCGGCGTACGAGGCGTAGCGCGGGTCGTCGCGCAGGTATCCCGTGGAGTAGATCTGCACGCAGGTGGCGACGGTGCCGACCAGGACGGCGACGAGGGCGGCGAAGCCGTCGATGTGCAGGGCGAGTTCGACGGGGACCGAACCGGTGGGCGTCAGCTCGGTGACCGCGTCGAGGGCCCGGCCACCGCCCTGGCGCGCCGCGACGAGAGCGGCGAGGACGAGGGCCGCCAGCGTCGGCAGGACGGCGAGGGGGCGTACGAAACCGGGGGCCGACCGACCCAGGAGGAGACCGGCGACTGCCCCGAGGAAGGGAAGGAGGGGGACGAGTACGGCGAGGGTGGTCGTGGTCACGCGGTGGCCTCAGCCTTCTCGGCGGCCGTCCCGGTCGCGGGGGTGTCGGTGTCGGGGCCGTCCGGCTCGTGGCCCTCGGCGGTGTCGCGGAGCTTGTCGATGTCCGAGGTGCCGCGGTTGCGGTGGACGGCGAGGACGATCGCCAGGCCTATGCCGATCTCGGCGGCCGCGATGGCGATCGTGAACAGGGTCAGGGCCTGGCCGGAGTGCAGGGTCTCCTCCGCGGCCCTGCTGAGCCAGACGTCGAAGGCGACCAGGTTGAGGTTGACGGCGTTGAGCATCAGCTCGACCGACATCAGGACCAGGATCGCGTTGCGGCGGGCGAGGACGCCGTAGAGGCCCGTGCAGAAGAGGAGGGCGGAGAGGACGGCGGGATAGGCGAGGTGCATCAGCGGGCACCGCCCGTCCGGGATGTTCCGGGCCGGGAGGTTCCGGGCCGGGACGCTTCGTCGGCGCGGGTCGCCTTGGCCTTGCGGGACAGGACGATGGCGCCGACCAGGGCGGCGAGGAGAAGCACGGAGAGCGCTTCAAAGGGGAGGACCCAGTTCTGGAACAGGCTCGCCCCTGTGACGGCGGTGGAGCCCGCGGCCGGGCCGTCCAGGTCGATCCAGGTGGTGCGGAAGGCGTCGACGACGACCCACACCAGGGCCGCAGCGGAGGCCACGGCCACGGTGAGGGCGGCCCAGCGGTTGCCGGAGTCGGCGTCCGGCGACCGGCCGATGGGCGCCCGGGTGAGCATCAGCCCGAACAGGATGAGGACCACCACGGCACCGACGTAGATGAGGACCTGGACCCAGGCGATGAACTCCGCGGTGAGCAGCAGGTATTCGACGGCGAGTCCGCCCAGGGCCACCACCAGCCACAGGGCCGCGTGGACGAGCCGGTGGGTGGTCACGGTGACGACGGCGGCCGCGAAGGTGACCAGGCCGACGAGGAGGAAGGCGATCTCCACGCCGGTCGGGGACAGGAAGCCGTGGGATGCGGCGGCGAGCGTCATGTCCGGTCCTCCTGCCCGGGCTGGTCCGGCTGCCCGGGCTGGTCCGGCTGCTGCTGCGCGGCCAGCTTGTCGGCGGCCTTGCGGGCGGCGGCGAGTTCCTTGGGCTCCTCCGCGCCGGGGTCTAGGGCGGGCGGGGCCGGCACGGTCCACATCCACTCGCGGAGCTTGTCGCGCTCGTGGGTGAGGTCGCGGATGTCGGTCTCGGCGTACTCGAACTCCGGGGACCAGAACAGGGCGTCGAAAGGACAGACCTCGATGCAGATGCCGCAGTACATGCACAGGGCGAAGTCGATGGCGAAGCGGTCGAGGACGTTGCGGCTGCGGTCGCGTCCGCCGGGGGTGGCCGCGGGGACCGTCTCCTTGTGGGAGTCGATGTAGATGCACCAGTCGGGGCACTCGCGGGCGCACAGCATGCAGACCGTGCAGTTCTCCTCGAACAGGCCGATCACGCCGCGGGTACGGGGCGGCAGTTCGGGCTGGGCGTCCGGGTACTGCTCGGTGACGGTCTTGCGCGTCATCGTGCGGAGCGTGACGGTCAGGCCCTTGGCGAGGCCGCTGCCGGGGACGGGGGCCATTACGCGATCACCACCTTGACGATGCCGGTGAGGGCGATCTGGGCGAGGGAGAGGGGGACGAGGAGCGTCCAGGACAGTTTCTGGAGCTGGTCCTCGCGCAGGCGCGGGTAGGTCACGCGGAGCCAGATCACGACGAAGGCGAGGACGGCCGCCTTGAGCAGGGTCCACACCCAGCCGAGTCCGTCGGCGCCCCAGGGGCCGTGCCAGCCGCCCAGGAAGAGGACGGTGGTCAGACCGCACAGGACGACGATTCCGGCGTACTCGGCGAGGAGGAACAGGGCGAAGCGCAGGCCGGTGTACTCGGTGTAGGCACCGAAGATGATCTCCGAGTCGGCGACCGGCATGTCGAACGGGGGCCGCTGCAGTTCGGCGAGCCCCGCGACGAAGAAGACGATCGCGCCGACGATCTGCCAGGGCAGCCACCACCACTCGAAGGCGTCGAGGATGCCGACGAGGGAGACCGTGCCGGCCGCCATGGCGACGGAGGCCGCGGTCAGCAGCATCGGGAGTTCGTACGCGAGGAGTTGGGCGGCGGTGCGCAGGCCGCCGAGGAGGGAGAACTTGTTGGCCGATGACCAGCCCGCCATGAGCGAGCCGAGGACGCCCACGCCCATGACGGCGAGGACGAAGAAGACGCCCGCGTCGACGACCTGACCGACCGCGCCCTCTCCGGGCCCGACCGGGATGGCCAGGAGGACCAGAAGGTACGGCAGCAGGGCCACCGCCGGAGCGAGCTGGAAGATGCGGCGGTCCGCGTCGGCGGGGACCACGTCCTCCTTCTGCGCGAACTTCACGCCGTCCGCGACGAGCTGGGCCCAGCCGTGGAAACCCCCCGCGTACATCGGGCCCAGGCGACCCTGCATGTGGGCCATCACCTTGTGCTCGGTCTGGCCGACTATCAGGGGGAACGCGAGGAAGACGACGAAGACGACCAGAAGGCGCAGGGTGACGTCGAGCGCGTCGTTCACTGCCGGCCTCCCGGGGGGTTGGGTGGGTTCGGAGGGTTACCGGGGGCTTCGGTGCCGCCCGGGGTGTCGGACTCCGCTTCCGGTGACTCGGTGGACGCCTCCGGCTCCTCCGACTCCTCCGCCGCCTCCGGCTCCCCCGCCGCCTCCGGCTCCCCCGCCCCGTCGGGCTCGTCGAACGCCGGGCGGGCGTGGTGCCACGGGGCGTCCGGGCTGCGCGGTGTCGAGGGCGCCGGCTTCGGGGCCGGTTCCTCCGCGGGCGAGGAGCCGGTGCCGTCGCCGCCCCGGGGGGCGCTGCCGGAACCCGCGTCGTCCGGCTCCCCGGCGGCGGAGGCCTCCCGCTGGCTCGCCGAGCCCTGTGACGCACTCCGGCTGCGACGGGGGCCGCCGGCGCCGGGTGACCGTCCGGTCGGCAGGGCACCGGTGTCGGTGACGTCCCCCTGCCCAGCAGCCGTGTCGGCGGTGGGCCCGTCCGTCGGACCGGCCGCCCGCTGGGAGGCGGAGCCCTGGCTCGCACTGCGCGACCGCCGCGGCGCCGGTCCGGTCGCCGGTGCGGCCGCCGGTGCGGCCGTCGGTGCGGCCGTCGGTGCCGTCGTCGGTTCGCCGGCCGGGGAGGTCTGGCCGGCCGAGCCTTCGGCCGCCGTGCGGGAGCGGCGCGGCGCGGCCGGAGTCTCGGTGCCGGGAGCCGTCTGGCCGACGGAGCCCTCGGCGGCCGTACGGGTCCGGCGGGCCGGGCGTTCGCCTGCCCCGCGGACCGGTCGCTCTCCCGCCGCTCGCCCCGCACCGCGTGCCGGGCGGGCCGGAGCGGGCGGCAGCTGGCCCTTCAGCGGGCCCCACTCGTTGGGGTCGGGGACGCCCGGCGGCAGCATCTGGCGGCGACGGGGGCCGCCGTGATCGGACTCGCCCGGCTCCTTGGCCCCGGGCCAGGCCTTGGCGACGCGTGCGGCGAGGACGAAGTCCTTACGCAGCGGGTGGCCCTCGAAGCCCTCCGGAAGGAGCAGGTGGTCCAGCGCGGGATGGTCCTCGAAGGCGACACCGAACATCTCGTGGGTCTCGCGCTCGTGCCAGGCCGCGCCCGCGTACACCCCGACGGCGGTGGGCAGAGCCGGGGCGTCGTGCGGGACGGTCGTGCGCAGCAGCAGCCTGCGTACCGGCCCCAGCGCCGCGACGTGCGCGGCGACGCGAAACCCGGTGCCCGGTTCGTCGACCGCGCTCAGCCAGTCGAAGTACGTACAGCCCAGCCGGTCACGCGCCGTCTCCAGGGCGGTGATCCATGAGGCGGGCGGCACGTCGACGGTCAGGAGGGCGTACGACTCCTCCGCCGTGGCGCCCGTGCCGAAGAGCTCCTCGACGCCGGCGGGCAGCCAGCCGACCGCCGTCATCGGCCTCGCCCCGCATCCGAGCCTGAGCCCTGGTCTGCGTCCGCGTCCGTGTCCGCGTCCGTGTCCGTGTCCGGCGGTCGTACAAGCCCGCTCCGCAGCGCCGCCGTCGACGGCCGGGGCGAGACGCCGTACCGCTCCCCCAGGGACTCTCGCGCGATCTTCTCCTGGAGCTTGAGGATCCCCTGGAGCAGCGCCTCGGGACGCGGTGGGCAGCCGGGAACGTAGACGTCGACGGGGATGATCTGGTCGACGCCCTTCGTCACGGAGTAGGAGTCCCAGTAGGGGCCGCCGCAGTTGGAGCAGGCGCCGAAGGAGATGACGTACTTCGGCTCGGGCATCTGCTCGTACAGGCGCTTGACGGCCGGTGCCATCTTGTCGGTCACCGTGCCCGAGACGACCATCAGGTCGGCCTGGCGGGGACCGGGCGCGAACGGGATGACACCGAGCCGGATGAAGTCGTGGCGGGCCATCGACGCGGCGATGAACTCGATCGCGCAGCAGGCGAGGCCGAAGTTGAACACCCAGAGCGAGTAGCGGCGGCCCCAGTTCAGGACGACCTTCATCGGCTCCGGGGCGAGGCGGGCGAGGGTGCCCAGCCTCTTGGGCTCGGGGAGCGGCACGGGTGCGGGGTCGGCGGGTGCGCCGGGGTTCACGTCCACGACAGGACGCCCTTCTTGTATGCGTACAACAGACCCACGGCCAGGAATCCGAGGAAGATGAACATCTCCACGAGGGTCGTGGCCCCGTAACCAGGGTCGGCGAAGACCGTCGCCCAGGGGAAGAGGAAGATCGAGTCGACCGCGAAGATGACGTAGAGGAACGCGTAGACGTAGTAGCGGACCTGGGTGTGCGCCCAGCCCTCTCCGACGGGGTCGACACCGCACTCGTACGTGAGCAGTTTCTCGGGCGTCGGGACCACCGGTCGCAGCAGCCGCCCGGCACCGAAGGCCACGGCGACGAAGAGCACCCCCACGACGGCGAGCAGGCCGACGACCGAGTAGGACTGGAAGTAGTCCGCGGCGAGCCCGACGGTCGCATCGGCGGTGGTCACGGCGCCGGCGGTCGCGTCGCCGACGGTCGGTTCCGGCACGTGCGCCCCTCGCTCCCTGTCGTGAACCTCGTGAACGCTGCTGTTCGACGATCCGTACGCACGGGAGTCTAGAGCCTGATAAAGAGACGGTAAGCAGCCCGTCGCCCCTCGAGACGCGGGGGTGGGGTTTTCCTCAGTGCATCCCGGCGGTCCACCTCATGGCGCGGCGCCGCGCCGCACGGCACGCTGACGTGTATGACCGAACGCCTCTCGACATCCAGCCTCGCCGGGACCACCGGCGCAGCGGCCGGCGACCGCCTGCCGCCGGCCCGTTTCGTCTACGACCGGCACACCTGGAAAGAGATCGCCCACCTGCTGGCGAATTTCCCGGCGGCGCTGATCGGCTTCACCTACGTGGTGACGATGCTGTTCGTCGGCATCGGACTGACGGTCACGGTGATCGGGCTCCCGCTGCTGGCGGCCGGCCTGCTGGGCGCGCGGCAGCTGGGCAAGCTGGAGCGGGCGCGGGCCCGGGCGCTGCTCGGGGTGCGGGTGGACGAGCCGAGCCCGCTGCCGTTGCGGAGCGGGCGCGGCTTCTTCGCACAGTTGTGGATGTCCTTGAAGGACCCGGTGGGCTGGCGCACGGTCCTGTACGAGTTCATCCGGTTCCCCTGGAGCGCCGCCACGTTCATCGTCACCCTGACGTCGTTGTTCGTGCTGTGGCCCGTGCTGCCGTTCATCGCGCGGGGCCTGGCCAACGCCGACCGGGCAATGGTGCGGGCGCTGCTGTCCCCGTCCGACGAGCTGGAGCGGCGGATCGCCGAGCTGGAGTCGGACCGCGGGGTCGTGGTCGACACGGCCGCCGCCGACCTGCGGCGCATCGAGCGCGACCTGCACGACGGGGCACAGGCCCGCCTGGTCAACCTCGCCATGGGTCTCGGCCTGGCCAAGGAGAAGCTCCTGGAGGACCCCGACGCGGCGGCGGCCATGGTCGACGAGGCGCACGGCGAGGTGAAGCTGGCCCTGCAGGAGCTGCGGGATCTCGCTCGCGGCATCCATCCGGCCGTCCTGACCGACCGCGGCCTGGACGCGGCGCTCTCCTCGGTCGCCTCCCGCTGCACCGTGCCGGTCAAGGTGACCGCCGACCTGGCGGAACGCCCCGCGGCCGCCATCGAGGGCATCGCCTACTTCACCGTCTCGGAGCTGCTCCAGAACGTCAGCAAGCACAGTGGGGCGAGTTCGGCCTCCGTGGAGGTGTGGCGGTCGTCCGACCGGCTGCTCATACAGGTGGAGGACAACGGCCGCGGCGGCGCGCGCCTCGACGGTGGTACGGGGATGAAGGGCCTCGCCGACCGGTTGTCCGCCGTCGACGGTCTCTTCGTCGTCCATTCGCCGGAGGGTGGCCCGACCACGATCACGGCCGAGCTGCCCTGGCGGGACCGTATGGAAGCCAACGCGGCCGGCTCGCGCCCCAGGGGGTAGGGAAAACCCCACTCCGCAGACGCCGACGGGCTCCATGGGCCGTGGCGCCGCGGTCGAGGAGGGTGGAGTTACGACAGCACAGCCGTAGCGCGACGAGGAGAGGGACGGCACCGATGGCCACGGAATACGGACAGGGTTACGGGCTCGGGAGCGGGTCCGGCTTCCCCGGGCACACCGGTGAGCGGCGCCACCGGCTGCCGGCGGGGCTGCGGGCACCGTTCGAGGCGCGCAGCTGGCGGGAGTTCGGCTATGTCCTGGTGGGCCTGCCGGTCGGCATCCTGCTCTTCACGTACGCCGTGACCATGGTGTCGCTGGGGGCGGGCCTGCTGGTGACGTTCCTGGGGGTGCCGGTGCTGGCGGCCGCCCTCGCCGGGTGCAGGGGCTTCGGGGCGATGGAGCGGGCGCGGGCCCGTGCCCTGCTGGGCCTGCGGGTCTCCGAGCCGGAGCCGCTGCGGCTGAAGAAGCAGGGCGCGATGGGCTGGATGGGCGCCGTGCTCAAGAGCGGCGCCTCCTGGCGGAGCCTGCTGTACGCGGTGCTGCAGTTCCCGTGGTCGGTGTTCTCGTTCGTCGTCGCCGTGAACGTCTGGGCGTTCGGGTGGGCGATGCTGACGTACCCGCTGTGGTTCTGGGTGTTCCCGGTGTACGCGGGCCAGGACGGGCTCCAGCTGTACGGCGACGAGACGCACCGGGTCTACCTGGACAACCCCTTCGAGATCGCCGTGACCGCGCTGGTCGGTCTGTTGTTCACGCTGGCGACGCCGTGGCTGGTGCGGGCGCTGACGACGGTGGACCGGCTCATGGTGCACGGGCTGCTCGGACCGTCCCGGCTGGCGACGCGGGTCGTGGAGCTGGAGTCGGACCGGGGGGTCGTGGTCGACACGGCCGCCGCCGACCTGCGGCGCATCGAGCGCGACCTGCACGACGGGGCACAGGCCCGCCTGGTCAACCTCGCCATGGACCTGGGCCTGGCCAAGGAGAAGCTGAAGGAGGACCCCCGGGCCGCGGCCGTCATGGTGGACGAGGCGCACGGTGAAGTGAAGACGGCGCTCCAGGAGCTGCGGGACCTGGCCCGGGGCATCCATCCCGCGGTCCTGACCGACCGCGGTCTGGACGCGGCGCTCTCCTCGGTCGCCTCGCGCTGCACCGTGCCGGTGCGGGTGGAGGTCGACCTGGCGGAGCGGCCGGCCTCGGCGATCGAGGGCATCGCCTACTTCACCGTCTCGGAGCTGCTCCAGAACATCAGCAAGCACGCGCGGGCCACGTCGGCCGCCGTGGAGGTCTGGCGGGTGGAGAACCGGCTGATGCTCCAGGTCGTGGACAACGGCGTGGGCGGCGCCGACGCGTCGGCCGGGTCCGGGCTGGCCGGTCTGGCGGAGCGGCTGGACGCGGTGGACGGGATCCTCGTGGTGGACTCGCCGGCCGGAGGCCCGACACGGATCACGGCGGAGCTGCCCTGGCGGAACGAGCCGGTCACCGGCTGACCGGCACAGCGGCGGCGGCCCGGCGCCGTGCCGGGGAACGGGCCGTCGAGAACCGGCCGTCGAGTGGCCGAACCCGGACTGCAGCCGGACCGACAGCCGGACGACTGCCGACGGACTGCTGGACGGGCTGCCGGACGACTGCCGGACCGATAACGGGATCGATACCCGGGACTTCTCGCTCTCTTCCCGTTGCCCTGGGGCATCCGGCCTCCGAAGCTGGGATGCTGGACCTGTCGCACGGACGGTTCGTGTACGCGGCGCGTGCCGCGCGGGCCGTGAGGTGCACGGGGCTGTGGGGGGACCGAGGATCGTGGAGGACAGGGTGCGGGTGGTCATCGCCGAGGATTCAGTGCTGCTCCGAGAGGGGCTGACCCGGTTGCTGACCGACCGCGGGCACGAGGTCGTGGCCGGTGTCGGCGACGGTGAGGCACTGGTCAAGACCATCACCGAGCTGGACGCGCAGGGCGAGCTGCCGGACGTCGTGGTGGCGGACGTACGGATGCCGCCCACGCACACCGACGAGGGGGTGCGGGCCTCGGTACGGCTGCGCAAGGCGCATCCCGGTCTCGGCGTGCTGGTGCTGTCCCAGTACGTGGAGGAGCGCTACGCGACGGAGTTGCTGGCCGGTTCCAGTCGGGGCGTGGGCTATCTGCTCAAGGACCGGGTGGCCGAGGTGCGGGAGTTCGTGGACGCGGTGGTGCGGGTGGCGCAGGGCGGTACGGCGCTGGACCCGGAGGTGGTCGCGCAGCTGCTCGGACGCAGCCGCAAGCAGGACGTCCTCGCCGGGCTCACCCCGCGTGAGCGGGAGGTGCTGGGGCTCATGGCCGAGGGACGGACGAACTCGGCGATCGCCCGGCAGCTCGTCGTGAGCGACGGGGCCGTCGAGAAGCACGTCAGCAACATCTTCATGAAGCTGGGGCTGTCCCCCAGCGACGGCGATCACCGCAGGGTGCTCGCGGTGCTGACCTATCTCAATTCCTGACATCGGCGGCCCACGCCTCGGAAACACCGGCCCGTAACACCGGCCCGTCCGGCGAGGCGAACGCTCATCCGGACGAATGAGAAACCGGAGGACGGGCGGCGTGCGTCCTCACCGGTGCCGGGCGGGAAAACCTTGGGATTCCCGGGCTGTGGGCCATCTCGAAGTCGGGTCCATCATGCGAATGTCCACCGGAAGTCATGACGCACGGACGTAGGGTTGATCCTGGGACGGTCGGTGGGAGACCAGTCCCCGGACAGCCGTCCCGAGGGAGGTCCAGTTAAGTGACCAGCCAGGTCAGCAGCCCAGCGGAGCAGGCCGACGGAACCGACGAGACCGTCGTGGGAGCACAGCGCAAACCGGTGGCGGCGAAGGACGTCCGCCGACTGGACCGGGTGATCATCAGGTTCGCGGGGGACTCCGGCGACGGGATGCAGCTCACCGGCGACCGTTTCACCTCGGAAACGGCGTCGTTCGGCAATGACCTGTCGACGCTGCCGAACTTCCCGGCCGAGATCCGGGCACCCGCCGGCACCCTGCCGGGCGTCTCGTCCTTCCAGCTGCACTTCGCCGACCACGACATCCTCACCCCGGGCGATGCCCCCAACGTGCTGGTGGCGATGAACCCGGCCGCGTTGAAGGCGAACGTGGGCGACCTGCCGCGCGGCGCGGAGATCATCGTCAACACGGACGAGTTCACCAGGCGGGCGATGCAGAAGGTCGGCTACGACACCTCTCCGCTGGAGGACGGTTCCCTCGACGGCTACCACCTGCATCCGGTGCCGTTGACCACGCTGACCGTCCAGGCGCTGGGCGAGTTCGACCTCAGCCGCAAGGAGGCCGAGCGCAGCAAGAACATGTTCGCGCTCGGACTGCTGTCGTGGATGTATCACCGGCCCACGGAGGGCACGGAGAAGTTCCTGAAGTCGAAGTTCGCGAAGCGGCCGGAGATTGCCGCGGCGAACATCGCGGCCTACCGGGCGGGCTGGAATTTCGGTGAGACCACCGAGGACTTCGCGGTCTCCTACGAGGTGGCGCCGGCGGCGACGGCGTTCCCGCCCGGCACCTACCGCAACATTTCCGGGAACCTGGCCCTGGCCTACGGTCTGATCGCCGCGTCCCGGCAGGCGGACCTGCCGCTCTTCCTGGGCTCGTACCCGATCACCCCGGCGTCCGACATCCTGCACGAGCTGAGCCGCCACAAGAACTTCGGTGTGCGCACTTTCCAGGCGGAGGACGAGATCGCCGGGATCGGCGCGGCGCTGGGTGCGGCCTTCGGCGGTTCGCTGGCGGTGACGACGACGAGCGGTCCGGGGGTGGCGCTGAAGTCGGAGACGATCGGGCTCGCGGTGAGTCTGGAGCTGCCGCTGGTGGTGGTGGACATCCAGCGTGGTGGCCCCTCCACCGGTCTGCCGACCAAGACGGAGCAGGCCGACCTGCTGCAGGCGATGTACGGGCGCAACGGCGAGGCACCGGTCCCGGTCCTCGCCCCGTGCACTGCGGCCGACTGCTTCGACGCCGCCCTGGAGGCCGCCCGCATCGCGCTGACGTACCGCACTCCGGTCTTCCTGCTCTCCGACGGCTATCTCGCCAACGGCTCCGAACCGTGGCGGATTCCCGAGCCGGACGAACTGCCGGACCTGACGGTGCGCTTCGCGCAGGGCCCCAACCACACCCTGGACGACGGCAGTGAGGTGTTCTGGCCCTACAAGCGGGACCCGCAGACCCTGGCCCGCCCCTGGGCGGTGCCGGGCACACCGGGCCTGGAGCACCGGATCGGCGGCATCGAGAAGCAGGACGGCACCGGGAACATCTCCTACGACCCGGCCAACCACGACTTCATGGTCCGCACCCGGCAGGCCAAGATCGACGGTATCGACGTCCCCGACCTGGAGGTCGACGACCCGGACGGCGCGCGGACGCTGGTTGTGGGCTGGGGCTCGACGTACGGGCCCATCACCGCCGCCGTGCGTCGGCTGCGCGGTGCCGGGGAACAGATCGCCCAGGCCCACCTGCGCCACCTCAACCCCTTCCCGCCCAACCTGGGCGCGGTGCTGAAGCGGTACGACAAGGTGGTGGTCCCGGAGATGAACCTCGGTCAGCTCGCCAGCCTGATCCGGGCGAAGTACCTGGTCGACGCCCAGTCGTACAACCAGGTCAACGGCATGCCGTTCAAGGCGGAACAGCTCGCCACGGTCCTGAAGGAGGCCATCGATGGCTGACGCCACCGCACTGCTCCCGCTCGTCCCCAAGGCCGAGGGCAAGCAGTCCATGAAGGACTTCAAGTCCGACCAGGAAGTGCGCTGGTGTCCCGGCTGCGGCGACTACGCGATCCTCGCCGCCGTGCAGGGCTTCATGCCCCAGCTCGGACTGGCGAAGGAGAACATCGTCTTCGTCTCCGGCATCGGCTGCTCCTCCCGCTTCCCGTACTACATGAACACCTACGGGATGCACTCCATCCACGGCCGCGCCCCCGCCATCGCCACCGGCCTCGCCTCCTCCCGGCGCGACCTGTCGGTCTGGGTCGTCACCGGCGACGGCGACGCCCTCTCCATCGGCGGCAACCACCTCATCCACGCGCTGCGCCGCAACGTCAACCTCAAGATCCTGCTGTTCAACAACCGGATCTACGGCCTGACCAAGGGCCAGTACTCGCCCACCTCCGAGGTCGGCAAGATCACCAAGTCGACCCCGATGGGCTCCCTGGACGCGCCCTTCAACCCGGTCTCCCTCGCCCTCGGCGCGGAGGCGACCTTCGTCGCGCGGACCGTCGACTCGGACCGCAAGCACCTCACCGAGGTACTGCGCCAGGCCGCCGAGCACCCGGGCACGGCCCTGATCGAGATCTACCAGAACTGCAACATCTTCAACGACGGCGCCTTCGACGCCCTCAAGGACAAGCAGCAGGCCGAGGAAGCGGTGATCCGCCTGGAACACGGGCAGCCGATCCGCTTCGGCACCGACAACGCCAAGGGCGTCGTACGGGATCCGCGCACCGGTGATCTGGAGATCGTCACCGTCACCGCGGACAACGAGGCTCACATCCTGGTCCACGACGCCCACGCCGCGTCCCCGACCACGGCCTTCGCACTCTCCCGCCTCGCCGACCCGGACACGCTGCACCACACCCCGATCGGCGTCCTGCGCTCGGTCGAGCGGCCGGTCTACGACACCCTCATGTCCGAGCAGCTCGACACCGCCGTCGAGAGAGACGGCAAGGGCGACCTCGCCGCGCTGCTGGCCGGCAACGACACCTGGACGGTCGTCGGCTGACGAGCCAGCCGCCTCACGGCACACCAGAACGGCACACCAGAAGGGCCCGGACGACTTCCGTCCGGGCCCTTCCTGATTACCTACAGGTAAGTACCTTACTTCAAAGTAGGCACTTTCCAATGGTTAGCGCAGCTTCTAGGGTTAGTGACAACGCACCCCCACAAGGAGCACTGAAACCATGAGCATCGTCGTCACCGGAGCCACCGGACGCCTCGGCCGCCACGTCGTGCGGCAGCTGCTGGAGAAGGTGCCGGCCGACCAGGTCACCGCGGTCGTCCGGAACCGCGACAAGGCCGCCGACCTCGCCGGTCTCGGGGTACGGCTCGCGGTCGCCGACTACAACTCCCCCGAGACCTTCGACACCCTGTTCGCGACCGGCGACCGGGTCCTGTTGATCTCCGGCAACGAGTTCGCCAAGGGCCGCGTACGGCAGCACACGGTCGTGATCGAGGCGGCGAAGAAGGCCGGCGTCGCCCTGCTCGCCTACACCAGCGCCCCCAGCAGCCTCACGGCCGCACTCGCCGACGACCACCGCGCCACCGAGGAGGTGCTGGTCGGCTCGGGCGTGCCGTACACGCTGCTGCGCAACGGCTGGTACCACGAGAACTACACCGAGCAGCTCGCCCCGGTCCTGGAGCACGGCGCCGTCGTCCAGGCGGCCGGCGAGGGCCGGATCTCCGCCGCCTCCCGCGCCGACTACGCGGCCGCCGCGGTCGCCGTACTGACCGGCGAGGGCCACGAGAACACCGCGTACGAGCTGGGCGGCGACGAGGCCTGGAGCTTCGCCGAGTACGCCGCCGAGCTGAGCCGGCAGACGGGCAGGGAGATCGCCTACAACCCCGTCTCCGTCGAGGACTACGCCGCCTTCCTCACCCGGGCCGGGGTGCCCGAGCCGATGCCCGGCATCCTCGCGGGCGTGGAGGCCGGCATCGAGAAGGGCGAGCTGGTCGTCTCCACCGGTGACCTGTCCCGGCTGGCCGGCCGCCCGACGACACCGCTCGCCGAGGCCGTCGCCGTCGCGCTCAAGGGCTGACCTCCACCCTCCCCGGACCCCGGCCTCGCCCTGCCCCACCCCGCCTCGCCTCGCCCCGCCTGTCATGACCGTATTCCGATACGGGCATGACACGCGGCCGGGTGCGGCGCTACCTTCGTCCTGGCATGCCTCCCCGTCCCCGGCATGCCGTGTGCGAGAAGGAGGTGCCCGTGGCCGGGTCGTCCAGGAGTGATCAGCGAGTAGGCCTGCTGAACGGCTTCGCGGCGTACGGGATGTGGGGGCTCGTCCCGCTGTTCTGGCCGCTGCTCAAGCCCGCCGGGGCCGGGGAGATCCTCGCCCACCGGATGGTGTGGTCGCTCGCCTTCGTCGCCGTCGCCCTGCTCTTCGTACGGCGCTGGGCCTGGGCCGGTGAGCTGCTGCGACAGCCGCGCAGGCTCGCCCTGGTCACGGTGGCCGCCGCGGTCATCACCGTCAACTGGGGTGTCTACATCTGGGCCGTGAACAGCGGCCATGTCGTCGAGGCCTCGCTCGGGTACTTCATCAACCCGCTGGTCACCATCGCCATGGGTGTGCTGCTGCTCAAGGAGCGGCTGCGGCCCGCGCAGTGGGCGGCGGTCGGCACCGGCTTCGCGGCCGTGCTCGTGCTCGCCGTCGGCTACGGCCAGCCGCCGTGGATCTCGCTCTGCCTCGCCTTCTCCTTCGCCACGTACGGCCTCGTGAAGAAGAAGGTCAACCTCGGTGGTGTCGAGTCGCTGGCCGCCGAGACGGCGATCCAGTTCCTGCCGGCGCTCGGCTACCTGCTGTGGCTGGGCGCGCAGGGCGAGTCGACCTTCACCACGGAGGGCGCCGGACACTCTGCCCTGCTCGCCGCGACCGGCGTCGTCACGGCGATCCCGCTGGTCTGCTTCGGCGCGGCGGCGATCCGCGTTCCGCTGTCCACGCTGGGGCTGCTGCAGTACCTGGCACCGGTCTTCCAGTTCCTGCTCGGCGTCCTCTACTTCGGCGAGGCCATGCCGCCCGAGCGCTGGGCCGGCTTCGGGCTGGTCTGGCTGGCGCTGACGCTGCTCACCTGGGACGCCCTGCGCACGGCCCGCCGGACCGCACGGGCGCTGAGGGAACAACTGGACCGGGCGGGCGCGGGCGTACCGCCGCTCAAGGGTCCCGCCGCCGCGCGGGAGCCGGGGGTCGTGGCCTCCGGGACTCCGGCGGCGGGGGCCGGGAAGCCGTAACGGCCCCTTCGTACGCTCCCGGGTCAGCGCGTGCCGGGTGCCCGCCGGGCGCGGTGCGCGCGGACCTTCTCCCGGTTTCCGCAGTGCTCCATCGCGCACCAGCGGCGGCGACCGGGCCGTGAGGTGTCGACGAACAGCAGGAAGCAGTTGTGGGCACCGCACTCACGGATGCGGTCCGCGTACGGGCCGGTGAACAGCTCGATCGCGTCGCGCGCGACCGTCGACAGCAGGCGGGACCCCGTGGCGCCCGGCGCCCAGCCGCGCGTGCCGTCCGGTTCGAGGCGGGTGACGAGCGGGGGTTCGGCCGCGGCGGCGTTGACGGCCTCCAGCTGGTCTCGCCGCAGCGGCCGTCCGTGGGCGCGGTCGGCGGCGAGGAGGAAGAGGGCGTCGCGCAGGGCCCTGGTCCGCGCCACGTCCGCCCGGTCCACGGACAGGTCCAGCCCGTCCGCCAGCCGGCTGCGCCCGGCCCAGCTCATCAGGTCGGCGGGCTCGTGCAGCACCTCCCAGCGCGCGAAGGCGCCCGGCCCTCCCGTCGTCAGCAGTTCGAGGCAGAGCGCACCCGGGTCGAAGCGGTACGACCTGCCCTCGTGCGACACCAGTGTCAGCCCGGGGGGACGGTCCGCGGCCGCCTTCGACCGTCGCGGAGATTTCGGCGGTTCCGGCGGTTCGGGCGGTTCCGGCGCTTCCTCTACCCGCTCGCTCATGCAACCAGTATAAGTGGTTACATGACATCGACCTCAAGGCCCGCTCCCCTGCACATCAAGATCGTCATCGACGCCGCCGCCCCGCACGCGCAGGCGGACTTCTGGGCCTCGGCCCTCCACTACGAGGTGGAGGACAACAGCGCGCTCATCGAGAAACTGCTGGGCTTCGGGGCGGTGCCGGCGGAGCTGACCGTCGAGTCCCACGGGCGCCGCGCCTGGCGGGATCTGGCCGCCGTGCGCCACCCGGACGACCCCTTCCAGGAGGAGAGCGGCACCGGGCTGGGACGCCGACTGCTGTTCCAGCGCGTACCGGAGGCCAAGACCGTCAAGAACCGGGTCCACCTCGACGTGCACGCGCCGGACGGCGGGCGCGAGGAGGAGGTCGCCCGGCTCCGGGCGCTGGGAGCGAGCGTGCAGCGGCAGGTGAAGGAGCCGGGCGGGGAGTGGGTGGTGATGACGGACCCCGAGGGGAACGAGTTCTGCGTTCACTAGGACCGACAGGGCGGGCCAAACCCGGGGCCTGACGTGCCAGGGCGCGACCAGGGGGCTTCCGTTATGTGTGATGCCGTGGCCGGATAGCGGTCTTGACGGGCGGTCAGTCACGCCCGCACCATCCAGGCACCCCATTCACTGCGGGGTCCCCTCCCCAGGGACCTCCTAGGACTTCGGAGCCCCCCACATGAAGCTCCTCCATTCCGGGCGCGCGCTGACGGCCGGAGCCGTCGCCGCCGCCACGCTGATGGCCGGCGGTTCCGCCGCCGGTGCGGCGTCCGCGCCCGAACACCCCGCCGCCCCCACCGGCGCTACCACTGCCGCTGCCGCGCCCGACATACCTATAGCCAACGTCAAGGCTCATCTGACGCAGCTGCAGTCGATCGCCACGGCGAACGGCGGCAACCGCGCTCACGGCCGCGCCGGCTACCAGGCCTCCCTCGACTACGTGAAGGCCAAGCTGGACGCCGCCGGTTTCACCACCCGCGTCCAGCAGTTCAGCGCCTCGGGCCGCACCGGGTACAACCTGACAGCCGACTGGCCCGGCGGCGACGCCGATCAGATTGTCATGGCCGGGTCACATCTGGACAGTGTGGCCTCCGGGCCCGGCATCAACGACAACGGCTCCGGCTCCTCGGCCGTCCTGGAGACCGCCCTCGCCGTCGCCCGGTCCGGCTACCAGCCGGCAAAGCACCTGCGCTTCGCCTGGTGGGGCGCGGAGGAGCTGGGACTCGTCGGCTCCCGCCACTACGTCAACAGCCTCGGCTCCGCGGAACGCGCGAAGATCAGCGGCTACTTGAACTTCGACATGATCGGCTCGCCCAACCCCGGATACTTCGTCTACGACGACGATCCCACGATCGAGAAGACGTTCAAGGACTACTTCTCCGGTATCGGGATCTCCACGGAGATCGAGACCGAGGGCGACGGACGGTCCGACCACGCACCCTTCAAGAACGCGGGCGTCCCCGTGGGCGGCCTCTTCAGCGGCGCGGACTACCGCAAGACGTCCGCGCAGGCGGCCAAGTGGGGTGGCACCGTGGGCCAGCCCTTCGACCGCTGCTACCACTCGTCCTGCGACACGACCGCCAACATCGACGACACGGCCCTGGACCGCAACAGCGACGCCATCGCCTACGCGGTCTGGGAACTGTCGCAGTAGGCGTGTCGCAGTAGGGCGAGCGTCCCCGCGCGGACACCGACCGGCCGACGACGTCAGCCGGCCTGGGCGCGGGCGCGTTCGGCGAGGCGGCCCATGCGGGTGCGGGCGGACTCCAGTTGCTCGGCGTCCTCGGCGGCCGGGCCGTCCTCGGCGGCGAGTTCGGACCACAGGCCGACCAGGTCGTTCCCCAGTTCCAGGCCCCGTGCGGGGTCGCGTACGGCACGCCAGGCGGTGGCGGCGCTCTGGACGTTGCCGTACGCGGCCTCGGCGTCGCCCGAGCGCCGGTGTATCCGGGCCAGGTCGAGGGAGAGCTGGAAGGCACGGCCCGGGTCGCCGGACAAGTAGGCGATGTACGCGGTGAGTTCACGGAGCCGGAGCACCTCCGCGTGCTCCGGCCCGAGCGTGTCCGAGGCCTCCGTCAGCGTCTGCTCGGCGAGCCGCGCCGCGGCCTCCGTACGTCCCTCCTTGACGGCCTCATTGATACGGGCCGTCGGCTCCGCGAGCAGGGCCGGGGTGGTGGCGTCGCCGGGAACGGTGAGCGGCGCGTCCCCGAGCACGGCCTCGGCCACGGCGTCGAAGCCGCGGGCCGGGGTGGGCTTGGGATCGGGGTCGGAATACGGGTCGGGGACCGACTTGGGAGCGGGGGCGGGGGCGGGCGTGGCGGCGGGAGCGGGCGCGGCTTCCGGCTCAGGCATCGACTCAGGAGTCGACCCGGGAACCGGCTCATGAACCGGCCCAGGAACCGGCTCGGGTGCCGAGGTCGGCTCCGGTACGGCGAAGGGGCCGAACGCCGGTCGCGGCGCCGCGTCTCGCGCGGCACCGGCCGTGGACGCACCGTCCATGCGGGGCGGCGGCCCGAACGCACCCGTCGGCGGCGCCACCGTGCCGGGCGGCGTCGCCCGGGCCGGCTCCGGCAGGGCGCGCAGCGTGAAGGTCGGCGCGGAGGCGCTGCCGGACCGCTCCCGCTCCGTCCCGGGCACCGCCGGCAGCGGGAACGTCGGCATGCCGTCCCGGGCCGGTGCCACCGCGCGCAGGACGTGCGTGGGCCCGTCGTGCCGTGCGGGCGCCTCGACGGGGGACTCGGCGGGGGACTCGTCGGGGGATTCGACGGGGGACTCGGCAGGGGATTCGACGGTGGACTTCACGGCAGCCTCCTCGTGCGCCCCCTCCGGTGCCGTCGGCACCGGGTCCGCGGCGAGGTGGCTCGAGCCGTCCGGGTCGACCCGGAGGGGGACGGAGTAGCCGATGCGCCGGTCGTGGATCGTGGCGAGGACGGGACGGCCGGCGGCGAGGGCGAGGCGGTGGAGGCGGTTCAGGACGGCGTTCTGGATCTCCTCGCCGGGGGCCGCGACGACCCGCGAACCGTCGACCGAGGCACCGCGTGCGCCCCGGTCGCCGTCCGGCACGTGGACGTCGATCGGCGTCGTCGCGGGACCGGGCGAGCCCTCGGCGCGCTCGTGTTCCCGCTGCTTGTCGCGGCCGAGTCGAGACATCGTTCCCCCACTCATCGGCGGCTTCCGTCGGCGGTTTCCGTTCCCTGCCGTCCAGAGCCTGTCATGCCTGTCGTGCACCTGCTTCGAGTCTCTCCGCTCGCTCCCGATTCTCACGTCACCGGGGTGTCACAGGCTCGTTCCAGGAGGTCACGCCGCGCGATGACCGCTCCCCCATGGACAGGCAGATGCGCATGCATATAATGCATGCGCAGGTTACCGTCTGTCGCCGATCGACCCTGGGGGTCCTCATGACGCGCCGCTTCCTCTTCCTGCCGGGCAGTACCCGCCCCGACGGCAACACCGAGCTGCTCGCCCGTCGCGCCGCAGACCAACTGCCCGCGGACGTCGAGCAGCGCTGGATCGACCTCGCCCGGCACCCCCTGCCGGAGTTCGAGGACCTGCGGCACGACAGCGACCACACGCGCCCCACGGAGGGCAACGCGCGCCTGCTGCTCGACGCCACCCTCGCCGCCACGGACATCGTGATCGCCTCGCCGCTGTACTGGTACACGCTGTCCACACCGGTCAAGCGCTACCTCGACCACTGGTCCGGCTGGCTGCGCACCCCCGGCCTCGACTTCAAGGCGACCCTGGCCGGCCGCACCCTGTGGGGCGTCACCGCGCTCGCCCACGAGGAGCGGGAGGTCGCCGACCCGCTGATCGGAGCCCTGAGCAACTCGGCCGCGTACATGGGCATGCGCTTCGGCGGGGTGCTGCTGGGCAACGGCAGCAAGCCCGGTGACGTCCTGCGGGACACGGAGGCGCTGGCCCGCGCCAAGACCTTCTTCGCGCGGGAGGCGCCGTTCGCGCGGTTCCCGTACGAGCAGGCGGGCGCCGTGACGGCGCCATGACCGGGTCCCGACTACGCGGTGATGTCCTTCGTCGTGAACCGGGCCCAGGCCGCCGAGCCGAAGACCGCCGCGTAGAGGGCCTGGAGGCCGAGGTTCTTCACCAGGTCGTCCCAGTAGACCGGTTCACGCATCACGTCGGCGAAGGAGAGCCAGTAGTGCGAGAAGAAGTACGGCTGGAGGGCGTCGAGCTGGGGGATCTGGTCGAGGATCTGGACGGTGATCAGCAGGCCGACCGTGGTGGCCATCGCCGCGATGCCGCTGCCCGTCAGGGTGGAGACGAACAGGCCGAGAGCCGCGATACCGACGAGTGAGGCGGCCACGACCAGGGCGATCAGCAGCGCCCGGCCCAGCCCCTCGGCATAGGTGATCCGGGTCCCGGAGACGGTGATCAGGTCTCCGGCCGGGAACAGCAGCGCGCCGACCGCCAGCGCCGAGACCGCGACCACCAGGGTGGCGGCGAGGCAGAAGGCGATCACCGTCGCGTACTTGGTGAGCAGCAGCCGGGAGCGGCCGGCCGGGGCGACCAGGAGGTAGCGGAGCGTGCCCGCGTTCGACTCGCCCGCGATCGCGTCGCCCGCGACGACGCCGATGGCCATCGGCAGGAAGAACGGGAGGGTCGCGGCCAGCGCGGTGAAGACCAGGAAGAGCCCGTTGTTGCTGATCTGCGAGATGAACGCCGGTCCCTCGCCACCGCCGCCACCGCCACTGAGCGAGGACCCGTCGCTCGTCTCGATCTTCACCGCGATGCCGACCAGGACCGGCACGGTGGCGAGCACGGCCAGCAGGGCGAGGGTGCGCCAGCGCCGGAAGGTGGTCAGCAGTTCACTGCGGAACAGTCCGAGGGACCACAGCGGACTCGGGGTCCGTGCGGCACCTGGGCCCGGGTGCGTACCCGGGCGCTGCGCACCGCCGGCGGACTCCCCCACCGGCTCGTCCCGCACATCAGCCCGCGACATCGAAGCCCTCCCCGGTCAGCGCCACGAACGCGTCCTCCAACGAGGCCCGTTCCACCACGAAGCCGCGGACCCGGACGCGGGCCGCGACCAGCGCCGCGTTCACCTCGGCGAGGTCGCGCTCCGGTGGCTCCGCCGTCACCCGGTCCCCGTCGACGACCACGTCCGCGGCCCCCTGCTCCTTCAGCACCCGGGCGGCGTCGCCCGGGTCCGGCGTGGTCACCACCAGCCGGCCACGTGCCCCGGCCGCCAGGTCGGCGACCGGGCCCTGGGTGATCAGCCGTCCCTGTGCCATCACGGCGGCGTGGGTGCACACCTGCTCGATCTCGTCCAGCAGGTGGGAGGAGAGGAAGACGGTGGTGCCGTCGGAGGCCAGTTCGCGTACGAGGGTGCGGATCTCGCGCATGCCCTGGGGGTCGAGTCCGTTGGTCGGCTCGTCCAGGACGAGCAGTCGGCGCGGCTGGAGCAGCGCCGCGGCGAGACCCAGCCGCTGCTTCATGCCGAGCGAGTACGCCTTCGCCTTCTTGCCGCCGGCGGCCGCGAGGCCCACCCGGTCCAGCGCCGCGGCGACGCGCTCGCGCCGGGTGCGCGGGTCGGCGGTCGGGTCGGCGGCGTCGTAGCGCAGCAGGTTGTCGCGCCCGGAGAGGAAGCCGTACAGGGCCGGGCCCTCGATGAGGGCGCCGACCCGGGGCAGTACGGTGCGGGCCGCGCGCGGCATGGGCCGGCCGAGGACCCGGGCGCTGCCCGAGGTGGGTTCGATCAGCCCCATCAGCATGCGGATGGAGGTGGTCTTGCCGGAGCCGTTGGGCCCGAGGAAGCCGAAGACACTGCCCGCCGGGACGGTCAGGTCCAGACCGTCGACGGCGAGTTGTCCGCCGCGGTAGCGCTTGGTGAGCGCGCGGGTGGCGATGACGGCGTCATCCGCGATCTCCTGGTCCGGGCGCTCCGGCTCCGTGGCGGACGCTTCGGCCATCGGCTCCCTCTTCTCGTCCTCTTCGCCGTACGGGTGGTGATGCCGCGCGGGTCCTACTTCGCGGCGTCGGCCGCCTTCACCAGCGCGTCCTTGGTGACCGCACCGGCGTAGACCTTGCCGTCGTCCGTGATCAGGGCGTTGACCAGACGGGTCTTGAAGACCGTGCCCGAGCCGAAGTCGCCCTTGACCTGGTCGCCGAAGGAGCCCAGGAAGCCGCCGAGGCCGGCGAGGTCACTGCCCGGGGAGCCCGTGGGCAGACCGCCCTGGGCGCCGGTGTCGAAGGTGGCGATCGAGTTCCAGCCCTCGCCGATGACCTTGAGGCCGTCCATCCCCTTGGCGAGGTCGCCCTCGGTCCCGCGCCCGTGCTCCGGGGCCTTGGCCCGCTCGCCGGCCTCGTCGGCCTCGGTGACCTTGGCCCCCTCGGGCGGCGTGAAGTCGAACGTCGACGCGTCCGGCTTGGCGAAGCTGACCTTGGTGAAGCCCACGTCCACGACGGCGGCGCCGCCGCTCGCCGGGGTCAGGGTGAACTTCAGCGGTGTCCCGGTCTCGGCGTCCACGGCCACGGTGATCGCACCGACCGTCGAGCCGTCCTGCTTGGGCTCGACGACCAGGCGGTAGGCGTCCCGGCCGGCCACCTGCGCGGTGCCGCCGACGGTCACGGACGTGGTGTCGTCCACCGCCTTGAGCGCCTGGTCGGCGAAGTCCTTCGGGGTGGCCGGCACGTCCTTGCCCGGCACGCCCTTCTCCGGCCGCTCGGCGCGGTCGGCGGCGGTGGAGTGGTAGACCTCGTTGGACCGGCTGTCGTAGCCCCAGACGTCCTTGCCGTTGTGGATCAGGCTGTACTCGGCGGCGTTCTCCAGCAGGGACAGCTTCTGCCGGTCCGGGCCGTCGGCCGCGACGCGCAGCGTGTGGCTGCCGGACACCAGCTCGGTGAGCTTGGCCGAGGGGTCGGCGGCGGAGCCCTCGTCGTCCCCGCCGGAACCCGGACCTCCGGACATTCCGGACATCAGGCCGCTCTCCAGCCCGCCGAGGTCCGGCAGACCCAGGTCGGTGTTGATGCGCACCGTGCCGGACAGCTGCTGGACGTCCGACTTGGCGATCTTCTCGATGAGCTGCTCCGCCGTGACCTTCGGCAGGTCGGGGTCGCCGGAGTCGGCGAGCGCGGGGACGAGCCCGATCGTCGCGGCCGCCACTCCCATCACCGCGACCGGGACGACGTACCGCGCGGCCTTGCGCCGTCCGGCCCGCAGCTCCTCGCCCTCCCCGGCGGTCGTGTTGTCGTCGGAATCGATCGGTGCCATGTGTGCCCTACCTCCGTCGTCGGCGGCGGCTGTCTCACGACCTCGCACTCGTTCACCCGTGAGCCGCCATTCTCACCCGAATCGGTGAGGATTGGTGTTTTTCCGTGGTGTCCATCTGACCAAATCCCCGGCGCACAGGCGTCAGACCGCGGGCTCAACTCCGCCTACTCCTGCGGGATGACACTCAGGGGTACCGGCTCCCCCGCCCCGTAGGGGCCGGCGGGGACCACGAGGCGGCGACGGACCGCGGGCGGCGGTCCGGCGGCGGTCAGCCGGCCCGGTGGACCACGGCGTCGCACAGCTCCACCAGCGCGGCCTTCGCGTCGCACTCCCGCAGCGGGGCCAGCGCCGCCCGGGCCTCCTCCGCGTACCGGACGGTGTCCCGGCGGGCCTGCTCCAGCGCGGGGTGGGCGCGCAGCAGGCGCAGCGCCTCGGCGTGCCGCGCGTCGTCGCTCAGGTCGGAGTCGAGCAGCTCGCACAGCGCGATGTCCTCGGCGAGACCCAGCCGGGCCGCCCGCTCGCGCAGCCGCAGTACGGGCAGGGTGGGGATGCCCTCGCGCAGGTCCGTGCCGGGCGTCTTGCCGGACTCGTCGGAGTCGGAGGCGATGTCCAGGACGTCGTCCGCGAGCTGGAAGGCGACGCCGAGCCGCTCGCCGTACTGGGTGAGGACGTCCACCACCGTCTCGTCGGCGCCGGACATCATCGCGCCGAACCGGCACGAGACCGCCACCAGGGAGCCCGTCTTGCCGCCCAGCACGTCCAGGTAGTGGTCGACCGGGTCGCGGCCGTCCTGCGGGCCGGCCGTCTCCAGGATCTGACCGGTGACCAGCCGTTCGAAGGCGAGGGCCTGGACCCGGACCGCCTCGGGGCCGAGGTCGGCGAGGATCTGGGAGGCGCGGGCGAACAGGAAGTCACCGGTGAGGACCGCGACCGAGTTGTCCCAGCGGGTGTTCGCACTGGGCACCCCGCGCCGCACGGCGGCCTCGTCCATCACGTCGTCGTGGTAGAGCGTGGCGAGGTGGGTCAGCTCCACGACCACGGCCGAGGGCACGATCCCGGGGGCGTAGGGGTCTCCGAACTGGGCCGAGAGCATCACCAGCAGCGGCCGGAACCGTTTCCCGCCGGCCCGCACCAGGTGCTGGGCGGCCTCCGTGATGAACGGCACCTCGCTTTTGGTTGCCTCAAGCAACCCTTCCTCGACAGCAACCAATCCGGCCTGGACATCGGCTTCCAGAGCCTGGTCCCGCACGCTCAGCCCGAACGGCCCGACGACGGTCACGAGGGGTCTCCTGTCTGCTGGTGTCTACTGGCGATTACCTGGTTTGTCGATAGGTCGCTGCCACCACTCAAGTCAGCGTATCCGGTCACGTTTCGATCACCGCTAGCGCCCACCGTTACAGGCTGGTCGGTATCGGATCATGAACGGTATGTTTTTGATCAGGTGATATGAGCAGATTTTGATTGATATCGCCAGAGGGGACGAGCCGGAGCCGGAGGGCGAACGGGCCGGAGCAGCCACCGAAGATCCCATCACTCCTCCCAACGGCCCGCACTTCGAGAACGTCACCCGATCGACACGCCCACCCCTCCCCCGCTGCCCGCGTCCTCCCGCTCGACACCCGAAGCCGTCCCCACCCGCGGCCGGTTGGCTCCCAGTTGGGGTTAATGCCCCATTTGCCGTGCTTGTTGAAGTCAGTGAGTTGGCTCACTCCGCGCAACCCACAGGCAACCCCGGCGGAACCTGTGCCCTCCCTTTGCCCCGCAAGCCAGTTGGGGATTGGCAGCAGCAAAGGATCAAGAGCCTCAAACGCCTCAGACCAAGGTCAACAGGCATGTTGGGTGATTCCTGCACTTGTTCCGGACATGTGCTCTCGCATACGTTCCCGGCCTGTCGGGTGGACGCCGAATCCTGCCACCGCCCGTCGCACAGTCATCCACCCAACAAACTCGCCGGCAGGAGCGGGGGACCCAGGTAAGTCGCCGCACCGGTCACCACCGGAGCGGCTCGGGGTGAAGCCGTACCCGTCAGGGCACGGCCGGGCACCTCCCCGCCCGAACCCGACAGCTCACCTCGTAGGCGTAAGGAGAGGGACACCGCATGTCTGCCAACGGTCAGAACCGACCCGCCCGCACCAGCCGCCTCGCCCGCAAGCTCGCCGTGGCCGGCACCGGTGCCGCGGTGCTCGCGCTGCCGCTCATCGGCGCCACCACCGCTTCCGCGGCCACCCCGGCCGCCGCCACGACCGCCACCACGGCGGCCACGGCCTACCCGGACAACCTCGACGGCTGGATCCGCGAGTCGCTCGACATCATGGCCCAGCACGGCATCCCCGGGACCTACGAGGGCATTCACCGCAACATCATGCGTGAGTCCTCCGGCAACCCGCTCGCCATCAACAACTGGGACATCAACGCCATCAACGGCACCCCGTCCAAGGGTCTGCTCCAGGTGATCGACCCGACCTTCCAGGCTTACCACGTCGAGGGCACCTCCTGGGACCCGTACGACCCGGTCGCCAACATCACCGCCGCCTGCAACTACGCGGCCGACCGCTACGGCTCGATGGACAACGTCTTCAGCGCCTACTGAGCCGTACACCGCCTGAACCTCGCCTAAGAGGTACCGAAGATCCGCTCGAGGACGACGGCCACGCCGTCGTCCTCGTTCGTCGTGGTGACCTCGTCGGCCACCGCCTTGAGTTCGGGGTGGGCGCCGGCCATGGCGACACCGTGGGCCGCCCACTGGAACATCGGGATGTCGTTGGGCATGTCCCCGAAGGCGATCGTCCGCCGCCGCTCCAGACCCAGGTGCTCGGCGGCCAGCGCCAGACCGGTGGCCTTGGTGATGCCGCAGGGCTGGAGCTCCACCGTGCCGGGCCCCGACATGGTGACCGTCGCGAGGGAGCCGACCACCGCGCGAGCCGTCGCCGCCAGTTCGTCGTCGGTCAGGTCGGGGTGGCGCAGCAGCACCTTGCTGATCGGCGTGGACCACAGCTGGGCACGCCGCTCGACACGCACCGCGGGCAGCGTCGGGTGGGGCATCAGGTAGCCCGGCTCGATGAGCGTCAGCCCGTCGACGCCGTCCTGGTCCACGGCCGCGTGCACCTGGCCCACCTCGGCCTCGATCTTGCCGAGCGCGGTCTCGGCCAGCTCCCGGTCCAGGGTGACCGACCACAGCATCCGGTGCGCGCCGGCGTCGTACACCTGCGCGCCCTGTCCGCACACCGCGAGCCCCGTGCAGCCGAGCCGGTCGAGCAGGGAGCGCACCCGGGGTGCCGGCCGCCCCGTCACCACCAGGTGCCGCGCACCGGCCCCGGCGACCCGCGCCAGCGCGGCCAGCGACCGGTCGGAGACGGTGTCGTCGCCTCGGAGCAGCGTGCCGTCCAGGTCGGTGGCGACGAGTGAATACGCGGTGCGGTCCATGATCAGAGAATACGGACACCGCACCCGTCCGACTCACCCGTGACCGCTTCCGAACGAGGGCGTAGCGAGTGCGCTCGAACCCGCACGGCGTTGCAAGACGACGCCCGATGATGTCCGATGATGTCCGAAACCTGACACATCATCGGCTAAAGCCGATTCAAGGCCTGTGCACCGGGTTGGCAGCGGCAGGGCACACCACCTGCCCTCCGGGCGCTCCCGGCGGCGTCTTCCGTCTCCGAACCCGGACCGGGCGCCGCCGCCTTCGGCGGTACTGCCCAAGAGCGGCACGTCACCCGTAACGTGTGGCCGACCGCGTGTGTCACGTGACGCACCCCGATCACGTGACACAACGGCACACACGGCGCGCACGGCGCACATGGCGAGCACGAAAGCGAGGCAGCACCCGATGCCCCCCTTCGATGTCCCCGAGGGCGACCCCTTCGGCCCGCACAACCTTCCGTACGGCGTGTTCTCGATCCCCGGCTCGGCCGACCGGGCGGACCGGACGGTGGGTGTCCGGCTGGGCGACCACGTCCTCGACGCGGGGGCGGCGGCCCACGCGCTCGGCTCGCCGTACGCGGCCCTCCTCGCGCAGCCCACCCTCAACCCGCTGCTGGCGGCCGGGCGCACGACGTGGTCGGACGTGCGGCGCGCGCTGACGGCTTGGGTGACCGTCCCCTCCCACCGCGAGGCCCTGGAGCCCTTCTTCCACCCGCTGTCGTCGGTGACCCTGCACCTGCCCTTCGAGGTCGCCGACTACGTCGACTTCTACGCCTCCGAGAACCACGCCCGCAACGTCGGCCAGATCTTCCGCCCCGAGGCCGCCGACTCCCTCACCCCGAACTGGAAGCACCTCCCGATCGGCTACCACGGCCGCTCCGGCACGGTCGTCGTCTCGGGCACGGACGTCGTGCGCCCGTCGGGGCAGCGCAAGGCCCCGGCCGACGCCGCACCCGTCTTCGGCCCGTCCGTCCGGCTCGACATCGAGGCGGAGGTCGGCTTCGTGGTGGGCGTGCCGTCCGAACTGGGCAGTCCGGTCGCGCTCGGCGACTTCCGCGAGCACGTCTTCGGGCTCTGCCTGCTCAACGACTGGTCCGCGCGGGACGTCCAGGCCTGGGAGTACGTCCCCCTCGGTCCGTTCCTCGGCAAGTCCTTCACCACCTCGGTGGCGGCGTGGATCACTCCGCTGGACGCGCTGGAGGAGGCCCGGGTGGCGCCGCCCGAGCGCACGCACGAGCTGCTGCCCTACCTGGACGACACGGACACCGGCCAGGACGACCCCGGCGGCTACGACCTGCGGATCTCCGTCGCCGTCAACGGCCACGTCGTCTCCGAGCCGCCGTTCTCCACCATGTACTGGACGGCCGCCCAGCAGTTGGCCCACATGACGGTCAACGGAGCCTCGCTGCGCACCGGCGACCTCTACGGCTCGGGCACGGTGAGCGGGCCCACCGAGCGGGAGCGCGGGTCGCTGCTCGAACTGACCTGGAACGGCCGCGAGCCGCTGGAACTCCCCGACGGCAAGCGGACGTTCCTGGAGGACGGCGACGTGGTGACCCTGTCGGCCTGGGCCCCTGGACCGGACGGTGTCCGGGTGGGGCTGGGAGAGGTGACCGGGCGAGTGGTCGGCCGGGGGGCCGGGCAGGGCGGCGGGCAGGGCGGCGGGCAGGGGGGCGGGCAGGGGGGCGGGCAGGGCGCCTGACGGTACGCGCGACGCTGCGCCCGACGCCGTGGCCGACGTGGTGGCCGACGTGGTGGCCGACGTGGTGGCCGACGGAATGCGGGGCCGGTACGCCCAAGGACCCTGTGCCCAAAGCTCCTGCGCCCAAGGACCGTACGCCCAGGTTCCGGAATCGGTGTCCGCCGACACCTGACTCACACCGCCCGGCCCCGTCATACTGGCGTCGGGCGGTGTGCGCGCACGGCCCGGCGCAGCACCACCCCTGTACAGCCAGAGCCGCCCATCCTTCGACCAGGATCCGGAGCCAGTGGCATGACCGTCTGCCTGCTCCTGCTGTTCGTCGTCGCCGTGACCGCCGCGGTGCCGGTGCCCCGCGCGCTGACCCGTTCCGCGTGGCCGGAGCGGGATCCCGTGGTCGGGCTGTGGGTGTGGCAGTGCCTGGTCGCGACGGTGCTGCTGTGCTGCCTGACGGCACTCGCCCTCGGCGCCACCGCCGTCTTCGGGACCGTCCGCGCCCAGCTCTTCGCACCGGCGCCGCCCGCGGTGACCGCCGCGTACAACCTCTCGGCCGGCCCGGTCTGGGCGGCCGCCCTCACCCTGCTGCTGGCGGCCGGGGCCGCCTGGACGACCGCGATGCTGGCCCGCGAGCTGGTCGAGGCCCGCCGTCGGCGCGCCCGGTCCCGCGCCCACCTGCGCGAGCGCGCCCCCGACCTGCCCGCCGGACTCCCGGCCGCCCGTGGTCCGCTGCTGGTCCTGGAGGACGAGTACCCGGACGCCTGGTGGATGCCCGGCAGCCCGCCCCAGCTGATCGTCACCACCGGTGCCCTGCACCGCCTCACCGACCATCAGCTGGACGCCGTCCTCACCCACGAGCGCGGCCACGCCCGGGCCCGCCACGACTGGCTGCTGCACCTGTCGACCGCCCTGGCCACCGGTTTCCCGAGCGTGCCGCTCTTCGCCCACTTCTGCGACCAGACCCACCGGCTGGTCGAGCTCTCGGCCGACGACACCGCCTCCCGCCGCTGCGGCCACCTGACCACCGCGCTGGCCCTGATCGAGTTGAACCAGCACCGCGGCGTCCTCTCCTGCGCCTCCAGCCACCGCCTCCTCGGCGAACGCGTCGACCGCCTCCTGGAACCCCGCCCCCGCCTGCCCCGCCGCCACCGGGCCCTGACCACGGCAACGGCTGCCCTGGTCCCGCTCATCCCCCTCCTCATCACCTTCGCCCCTGGCCTGACAGCCCTGGCCTAGCCGCCCCAACCTCCCACCCCGCCCCCACCACCACGGCCACGCCGACCCCGCGCGATCCGGCACACCCCGGTGGCAGAACTGCCCCACCTCCAACGAAAACCCCAGCTCACCCCGGCCATCGACGGGGCCCCGAGTGGCGCAACATTCCAGCAACACCACTAATCCGACCGGATAGGTATGGTTCCAGCCATGCCGCCCACCGACCGCATCCGAGACCACGCCGGCCAGGGCGCGACCACCGTCGCCGCCCACCGCACGCGGCGCCGGCTGCGCGCCGACCGGGCCCGTCAACTCGCCGACCTGCTCCGCCGCCAGCTCCTCGACGACGCCTTCCCCGACGGCACCCTCCCCCACGAGGACACCCTCGCCGCCGACTACGACACCACCCGCAACACCGTCCGCCAGGCGCTCGACCTACTGCGTGCCGAAGGCCTGGTGGTCCGGCAGCCCGGCATCGGCACGGTGGTCGTGGCCCGCAAGTACGCCCACGGGCTGGACCGTCTGATGGGCCTCGCCGAGACCCTGCACGAACACGGCCGCGTCACCAACGAGGTCCGCACCACGGTCCCCGTCCCGGCCCCCGCCCCGGTCGCCGAACGCCTCCGCGTCCCACCCGGCGCCGACGTCCTCTACATCGAGCGCCTGCGCCGCCTGAACGGCGTCCCCCTCTCCCTTGACCTCACCTACCTCCCCCTCGACATCGGCACCGCCCTGCTCGGCGCCGACCTGGAGAACACCGACGTCTTCCGGCTCCTGGAATCCGTCACCGGCCGGCCCCTCGGCCACGCCGAGATCACCCTGGAGGCCGTCACCGCCGACGCGCACTCCGCCGCCGTGCTGGAGGCCCCGCGCGGCACGGCCGTCCTCATGCTGGAACGGCTCACCCATCTCGCCGACGGCCGCCCCGTCGACCTGGAGTTCGTCCGCTTCCGCGGTGACCGCATCGCGATGAGCGGCCTGCTGCACCGTTCCCTGTAATCCCCCTCACCCCCTTTCGCGCACCCTCCCTGGAGACAGCCATGCCTTTGGCGCCCCAGCGGGCCGACGTGCCCGTGACCATCGACGAGTCGAAGTGCATCGAAGGCTGCACGCTCTGCGTGGACATGTGCCCGCTGGACTCCCTCGCCATCGACGAGCGCAACGGCAAGGCGTACATGCACGTCGACGAGTGCTGGTACTGCGGCCCGTGCGCCGCCCGCTGCCCCACCGGGGCGGTCACGGTCAACATGCCCTACCTGCTCCGGTGAGAGGCCGACTCCCCATGAAACCGAAACGCACCACGCTCCCCCTGCCCGCCCTTCCCGCCACCGCTGCTTCCGTGGCCCTGCTCCTCTCCGTCACCGCCTGCGGCGGCGACGCCTCCGCCGACGGGGACGGCGCCACGGTCACCGTGACCGTCGGCTACCAGTCGAGGACGATCAACACGGTCACCGCCGGCACCCTGCTGCGCTCCCTCGGCTACTTCGAGAAGCAGCTCAACTCCCTCGGCGACGGCATCACCTACAAGGTCGACTGGCAGGACTACGCGACCGGTGCGCCCATCACCGCCCAGATGACCGCCGGGAAGATCGACATCGGCTCGATGGGCGACTTCCCCCTGCTCATCAACGCGGCCCGCGGCAAGCAGCTCGGCAAGCCCACCCGCCTGGTCTCGGTCACCGGCTACAACCTCCGCGGCGGCCTCAACACCATCGTCGTCGCACCCGGTTCCTCCCTCGCCTCCCTGAAGGACCTCAAGGGCAAGAAGGTCTCCACGAGCGTCGGCTCGGCGGCCGACGGCACCCTCGTACGCGCCCTGCAACGCGCCGGTCTCGACCCCGCCGAGGACATCGAGAAGCTCAACCAGCAGCCCGCGGTGGGCGCTTCGGCCCTGGACTCGGGGAGCGCGGACGCCCTGTCGCAGTTCGTCGCCTGGCCCGGCCTGCTCGCCCACCAGGGCAAGGCGAAGGCGCTGTACGACGGAGCGCGGCTGAACCTGCCCACGTTCCACGGCGTCACCGCCGCCGAGGACTTCGCGAAGCAGCGTCCCGCCGTGCTGGAGGCCTTCTTGAAGGCTCAGACCCAGGCGACGGACTACCTGGACGCACACCCCGTGGCCGCCGCCGAGAAGGTCGCGAAGGCCACCGGTCTGCCCGCGGAGACCGTCTACCTCTACAACGGCGCCCAGGGCATCGCCACCTTCGACCCGGCGATCAAGCCGCAGCTCGTCGCGGCCCTCAAGAAGGACGTCTCGATCCTCAAGGACGCGAAGCTCACCGGCGACGTGGACGTGGACGCCTTCGTCGACGACCAGTACGTGAAGAAGGCGCTCGGCCCGGCCGGGTACGCCGAGCGTCTCGCCTCCGCACCCCCGGAACCGGCCGGCGAGGTCTGGCCCAAGGGTGCGCGGAAGACCCTGGCCTTCTCCTCCCCCACGGCGCTGCTGCGGCACGTGGCCGGACATCGCGAGGAGGTCCGCGCCGCGTACGTCCCCGACACCACCACCGGCACCCTCTGGTTCGCCGACCGGGCGGTGTGGGTGGCCGACGGCGGCGACCTGCTGCCCTTCGTCACACCGGAGACCGCACAGGCGTATGTCGCAGGGCACGGCGGGGCGCGCGTCGTGCCGTACGCCGAGGCACTGGAGCGGGCATCGTGAACCGCTCCGTCCGATACGCACTGCGGATCGCCTCGCTCGCGCTGGCCCTGGGCCTGTGGCAGCTGCTGACCAGCCAGGACATCGACCTGTGGCTGCGCTTCTCGCAGTTCCCGACCGTCACCGACGTGGCCCGCACCTTCGCCGACCGGCTGGCGGGGCCCGACTACTGGACGGACCTCACCGACAGCCTGACCCGCATCCTCACCGGCTTCCTGCTCGCCGCCGTCCTGGGCGTGGCCACCGGTGTGCTCGTGGCCCGCTCGCGGCTGGCCGAGGACCTGCTCGGCCCGGTCCTGGAGGTGATCCGGCCCATACCCGCCATCGCCCTCGTCCCGGTGGCGATCCTCCTGTTCCCCTCCAACGAGCAGGGCATCGTCTTCATCACCTGCACCGCCGCCTTCTTCCCCGTGCTGGTCTCCACCCGGCACGCGGTACGCGCGCTGACGCCCGTGTGGGAGGAAGCGGTCCGCACCATGGGCGGCGGCCGGTGGCGGGTCCTCGGCTCGGTGGTCCTGCCGGGCGCCCTGCCCGGTGTCTTCGGCGGCCTGTCGGTCGGCATCGGCGTCTCGTGGATCTGTGTGATCTCCGCCGAGATGATCTCCGGTCAGTACGGCGTGGGGTACCGCACCTGGCAGGACTACACGGTCGTCGATTACCCGGGCGTCTTCGTCGGCATGGTCACCATCGGCGTACTCGGCTGGCTGACGTCCACGGCCGTGGAACTGCTGGGCCGCCGCCTGACCCACTGGCTGCCACGCACGGCACAGGGTCCCGCCGCCCGCCCGAAGACCGCGCGGTCCGGGGCGGCGCAACCGCCCGCCGCCCCCTCCGCCGTACGCAAGCACACCCGCGCCCGTCCCGAGGAGGCACGCGATGAGCACCTCGTCCGAGACTGAGACCTCGACCGAGACCGCTACTGCGGCCGAGACTGCAACCGCGGCCGCGAGCGAAACCGGGGTGTCTCCCCGCGGCACCCGGCTCACGCTGCGCGGAGCCACCCTCGGCCGCCCGGACGCCGTCGCGGTGAGCGGTGTGGACGTCGACGTCTCCCCCGGCGAGATCCTCACCGTGGTCGGGCCCTCGGGCTGCGGCAAGTCGACGCTGCTGCGCACGCTGGCCGGCCTGCTGCCGCCGCTGGCCGGCACGGCGGAACAGGACGGGCGCCCGATCGACGGCCCGGGTGCGGACCGCGCACTGGTCTTCCAGGAGGACGCCCTCCTGCCCTGGCGCACCCTGCGCGCCAACGTCGAACTCCCGCTCGCCGTCCAGGGCCTGCCCCGCACCGAACGCCGGGGCCAGGCGGCGGCCTGGCTGGAACGGGTCGGACTCGCCTCCCAGGCCCGGCACTTGCCGCATCGCGTCTCCGGTGGGCAGCGCCAGCGCGCCCAGTTGGCCCGCGCGCTGGCCGGACGCCCCCGTGCCGTCCTGATGGACGAGCCCTTCGGCGCCCTCGACGCCCAGACCCGCGCCGGCATGCAGGACCTGCTGGTGGAGGTGCTGCACGGCACCGGAGCCACCGTCGTCTTCGTCACCCACGACGTGGACGAGGCCCTGTACCTCGGCGACCGTGTCGCCCTGCTCGGCACCGGCCGCCCGACCGACGTGCGCGACGTGCCCCGCCCCCGGGACCGCACCGCGCACGACGACCCGGCCCGCACGGCGCTGCGGCGCGACGTCCTGACATCCCTCGGCACCTGAAAGGCCCCCTGGTGGAGATCCCCGCCCTCACCGACGCCGAAGAACTCTCCTGCGACGTCCTCGTCGTCGGCGGCGGCACCGCCGGCACCATGGCCGCGCTGACCGCCGCCGAGCACGGCGCGAACGTACTGCTGCTGGAGAAGGCCCACGTCCGCCACTCCGGGGCCCTCGCCATGGGCATGGACGGCGTCAACAACGCCGTCGTCCCCGGCCGCGCCGAACCCGACGACTACGTCGCCGAGATCACCCGCGCCAACGACGGCATCGTCGACCAGTCCACCGTCCGCCAGACCGCCACCCGCGGCTTCGCCATGGTCCAGCGGCTGGAGTCGTACGGGGTGAAGTTCGAGAAGGACGAGCACGGCGACTACGCGGTCCGCCAGGTGCACCGGTCCGGCTCCTACGTGCTGCCGATGCCCGAGGGCAAGGACGTCAAGAAGGTCCTCTACCGGCAACTGCGGCGGCGCGAGATGCGCGAGCGCATCCGCATCGAGAACCGCGTGATGCCGGTGCGGATCCTGACGGCGGAGGGACGGGCGGTGGGCGCGGCCGGCTTCAACACCCGCACCGGGCGGTTCGTGACCGTCCGCGCGGGTGCCGTGGTCCTCGCCACCGGCGCCGCCGGCCGGCTCGGTCTGCCCGCCTCCGGCTACCTCTACGGCACCTACGAGAACCCCACCAACGCCGGTGACGGCTACTCCATGGCCTACCACGCCGGTGCCGAACTCACCGGCATCGAGTGCTTCCAGATCAACCCGCTGATCAAGGACTACAACGGCCCGGCGTGCGCCTATGTCGCCAACCCCTTCGGCGGCTACCAGGTCAACCGGCACGGCGAGCGCTTCGTCGACTCCGACTACTGGTCGGGCCAGATGATGGCCGAGTTCGCCGCGGAGGTCGCCAGCGACCGGGGGCCGGTGTACCTGAAGCTCAGCCACCTCCCCGAGGAGTCGGTCTCCGCCCTGGAGTCCATCCTGCACTCCACCGAGCGGCCGACGCGCGGCACATTCCACGCGGGCCGCGGGCACGACTACCGCACCCACGACGTCGAGATGCACATCTCCGAGATCGGGCTGTGCGGCGGCCACTCCGCCTCGGGCGTCCGCGTCGACGACCACGCGCGCACCACCGTCCCCCGCCTCTACGCCGCCGGTGACCTGGCCTGCGTGCCGCACAACTACATGATCGGCGCGTTCGTCTTCGGCGATCTGGCGGGCGCGGACGCCGCCCAGTACACGGCCTACGCGGGTGAACTGCCGCCGGAACAGCTGCGCGAGGCGCACGAGCTGGTCTACCGCCCGCTGCGCAACCCCGACGGACCGCCGCAACCCCAGGTCGAGTACAAGCTGCGGCGCTTCGTCAACGACTACGTGGCGCCGCCGAAGTCCGGTGCCCGGCTGTCGCTCGCCCTGGAGTCCTTCGAGCGGATGCGCACGGACATCGCGGCGATGGGCGCCCGCACCCCGCACGAGCTGATGCGCTGCGCCGAGGTCACCTTCATCCGCGACTGCGCGGAGATGGCCGCCCGGTCCTCCCTTGCCCGCACGGAATCCCGCTGGGGCCTGTACCACGAGCGCGTCGACATCCCCGAGCGCGACGACGCGTCCTGGTTCCACCACCTCGATCTGCACAAGTCCCCCTCCGGTGCCATGGAGTTCACGGCACGTCCCGTGGCTCCCTACCTGGTTCCCGTCGACGAGTTCACGCCGGTCGGCGGCCCCTCCCGGCACCTCGGCGAGGTGCACCCGGAGCAGGTGGCGACGGCCGGGGACCGCGATGCCGCGCCCCTCGCCACCGGGGCCCGCCCCACGGCCACCCCGCCCCCCGCGCCCACCATGCCCCCCGCGGTCACCACGGCCGCCGAACCCGGTGCCGCCGGATCCCCCAGGCTGCTGGAACTGCTCGCCCTGGCCGAGAACGAGCCCGGCCTCTCCGCCCTCCGTCCGTACCTGTCCGACCCCGCACCGGGCGTCCGGCGCACGGCGGTCACCGTGCTCACCGAGACCGTCCCGGCCGGTACCGGCCCGGCGCTGGCCGCCGCCCTGTCCGATCCCGACGCCGAGGTGCGCGCCGCCGCGGCCGCCTCCCTGCGTGAACTGGCCGAGACGCTGACGCCCGAACCCGCCCTGGGCGAGCCCCTCGCCGCGGCCCTGGCCCGCACCGACCCCGTCGTCCGCGCCACCGCCCTCGACCTGCTGCGCATCCTGCGGCTGGGCCACGCCGACACGTTCGCCGCCGCTCTGCGCGACCCCGACGCCCTGGTGCGCATCGAAGCGGTGCGCGGGCTGGTCTCGCTGGACGCCGCCGAGTCGCTCTCCCCGGCCGCCGACGATCCGTCCCGCGAGGTGCGGGTCGCGGTCGCCAAGGCGCTGGGGACGCTGCGGGCGGCCCCCCGCACCGGCAGCCCCCTCGACCGGCTCACCGAGGACCCCGACGCCCTGGTCCGTGGCGCCGCCCTCGCGGCCCTGGCGGACACGGGCTGCCCCGCCCCCCTGGCGGCCCGTGCGGTCACCGCGCTGTCCGACCCCGCCTGGCAGGTACGGGCGGGCGCGGCCACCGCGCTGTCCGCGGCCGGTTCCGACCGCGCGGTCCCCGTCCTCGCCAAGGCCCTCGCCGACCGGAACGCCGACGTCCGCAAGGCGGCCGTCCTCGCCCTGACCCGGCACACGGCCACCACCGAGGACGCCCGGACGGCACTCGCGACCGTCACCGGCGACACGGACGCCGACGTCAGGGCGTACGCGACCCGGGCGCTGTGACGCGCGGCGGGCGCCAGGGCCGGCCTCCCGCCCGGCCCGGTCCTGTCCTGTCCCTATATCCAGTCGTCGGGCTCGGGCTCCGGCTCGTGCTCGGGCCAGTCGTCCCCGGCGGCCTGCGCACCCGAACCGGTTCCCGGTCCGTCCGACGGGGCGGGCGCGGGCGCCGGGGCGGAGCCCGGTCCCTCCAGCCCCGCCAGCACCTCGACCACGCCCTCCCCGTACGTCGCCAGCTTCTTCTCGCCGACCCCGCTGATGCCCCCGAGCTGCCCGACCGAGGCGGGCCACACGGTGACGATCTCCCGCAGGGTGGCGTCGTGGAAGATGACGTACGCCGGGACGCCCTGCTCGCGGGCCTGCTCCGCACGCCAGGCGCGCAGTGCCTCGAAGGCGGGGACCAGCTCCTGGGGCAGCTCGGCGGCGGCCGCCTTCGCCTTGCGCTCACCGCGTCCGCCGCCCGCCGACTTGGCCGCGGCGGGCTTCTTGGGCTCCTTGCGCAGCGGCACCTCCCGCTCCCGCCGCAGGACCTCACCACTGGTGTCGGTCAGCACCAGCGTGCCGTACTCCCCCTCGACCGCGAGCAGGCCCTGGGCCAGCAGCTGCCGGGCCACACCCCGCCACTCGCCCTCCGTCAGCTCCTCGCCGATGCCGAACACGGAGAGCTGGTCGTGATCGAACTGGATCACCTTGGCCGTCCGCTTGCCCAGCAGGATGTCGATGATCTGCCCGGCGCCGAACTTCTGCCCCCGCTCGCGCTTCAGCCGCACCACCGTCGACAGCACCTTCTGCGCCGCCACCGTGCCGTCCCAGGTCTCCGGCGGGGTCACGCAGGTGTCGCAGTTGCCGCAGGCGGAGCCGTCCGGGTCCTGGCCGAAGTAGGCGAGGAGCTGGCCCCGGCGGCACCGGGCGGTCTCGCACAGGGCGAGCATGGCGTCCAGGTGGGACTGGGCCCGGCGGCGGAACGCCTCGTCGCCCTCGCCGGACTGGATCAGCTTGCGCTGCTGTATGACGTCGTTGAGGCCGTACGCCATCCAGGCCGTGGAGGGCAGGCCGTCCCGCCCCGCGCGGCCGGTCTCCTGGTAGTAGCCCTCGACCGACTTCGGCAGGTCGAGGTGGGCGACGAAGCGCACGTCCGGCTTGTCGATGCCCATGCCGAAGGCGATGGTGGCCACCACCACCAGGCCCTCCTCGCGCAGGAACCTCGACTGGTGCGCCGCGCGGGTGCCCGCGTCCAGTCCCGCGTGGTACGGCACCGCCTCGACGCCGTTGCGCGACAGGAACTCCGCGGTCTTCTCGACCGAGTTGCGCGAGAGGCAGTACACGATGCCCGCGTCGCCGGCGTGCTCCTCCCGCAGGAAGCCCAGGAGCTGCTTCTTGGGGTCGGACTTCGGCACGACCCGGTACTGGATGTTGGGGCGGTCGAAGCTGGCCACGAAGTGCCGCGCCGACGGCATGTGCAGCCGCTCGGTGATCTCGCGGTGGGTGGCGTCGGTGGCCGTCGCCGTGAGCGCGAGCCGGGGCACGTCCGGCCAGCGCTCGCCCAGCAGCGACAGGGCGAGGTAGTCGGGCCGGAAGTCGTGGCCCCACTGGGAGACACAGTGCGCCTCGTCGATGGCGAACAGGGAGATCTTGCCGCGGGAGAGCAGGTCGAGGGTGCTGTCCAGGCGCAGCCGCTCGGGCGCCAGATACAGCAGGTCCAGCTCGCCGGCCAGGAACTCGGCCTCCACCACGCGCCGCTCGTCGAAGTCCTGCGTGGAGTTCATGAACCCGGCCCGCACGCCGAGCGCCCGCAGCGCGTCGACCTGGTCCTGCATCAGCGCGATCAGTGGCGAGACCACGATGCCCGTACCGGGCCTGACCAGGGACGGGATCTGGTAGCACAGCGACTTTCCGCCGCCGGTCGGCATGAGCACGACGGCGTCGCCGCCGGCGATCACGTGCTCGACGACCGCCTCCTGCTCGCCGCGGAAGGCGTCGTATCCGAAGACCCGGTGCAGGGTGGCCAGCGCCTCGCTGTCCTCGTCCCTCACCTGCGCCGTCTCTGCCATCTCGCCGATCACGCCCGTCCCGCCCATCGTCTGGTCCCCCGTACGTACTACCTCGCCCGTCCGGCCTGTCTGGTCCGTCCTGCCCCGACCACTGCCTCAACGATAGGGGTCCGCGCCGACAGCCCGGGAGTTATCCACAGGCTGCCCGGCACCGCCCGCGTCAAGGACACGACGATCGTTCACACGTTCGCGGGAGACCCGCCCGTTTCCGGCGGATAGTCTGATTGCACCCGCGAGACTCCGTCCCATGGGAGCACTGATGAGCGTCGCACCGAAGGCGTCCACGCCCGACTGGCCGACCCCGCCGGAGGGCGGCTGGACCGCGGACGACCTGGACCGGCTTCCGAACCTGCCTCCGCACACGGAGCTGATCGACGGGAGCCTGGTCTTCGTGAGTCCGCAGACCGCCTTTCATGAACGAGCTGTCGACTTCTTCAAGTGGCAGCTGCAGTCGCTGGCACCCGGCGAGTTCGAGGTCTTCCGTGAGTTCACGATTGACATCGACGCACAAAACCGGCCGGAGCCGGACGTCATCGTGCTCCGGGCGGATGCCTGGACCGAGTCGGCACAGACCCGGTTTCCCGCGGATGGGGTCCTGCTGGCAGTCGAGGTGGTCTCCCCGGACTCGGTGTCCCGAGACCGCGAGACCAAGCCATTGAAGTACGCCAGGGCGAAAATTCCCCACTACTGGCGGGTGGAGAGCGAAAATGGATTCGCCGTGGTCCACGTCTTCGAGCTGGAGCCGACGACTGGTGCTTACACGAGCATCGGCATCTTCCGTGAGCGCCTGAAACTCGATGCACCCTTCCCGATGGAGCTGGACCTGACCGCCATCAAGGCCCGGCCGCGCGGCAAATAGGACTGCCCTTGCACGGCCACGGCCCGGAACCCTCGCGGGGGTACCGGGCCGTGGCCACAAAGCCGCGAGCGCGGCGTCAGCGCACGAACACCCCCGCCTGACCCGCCAGGTCCAGGAAGTACTGCGGCGCCACGCCGAGCACCACCGTGACGGCCACGCCCACGGCGATCGCCGTCATCGTCAGCGGTGACGGCACCGCGACGGTCGGGCCCTCCGGACGCGGCTCGCTGAAGAACATCAGCACGATCACCCGGATGTAGAAGAACGCGGCGATCGCCGACGAGATCACGCCGATCACGACCAGCGGGGCCGCACCGCCCTCCGCCGCCGCCTTGAACACGGCGAACTTCCCCGAGAACCCGGAGGTCAGCGGGATACCGGCGAAGGCCAGCAGAAACACCGCGAAGACCGCCGCCACCAGTGGCGACCTGCGGCCGAGCCCGGCCCACTTCGACAGGTGCGTCGCCTCGCCGCCCGCGTCGCGGACCAGCGTGACGACCGCGAAGGCGCCGATCGTGACGAAGGAGTACGCGGCCAGGTAGAAGAGGACGGACGAGATGCCCTCCGGCGTGGTCGCGATGACACCGGCGAGGATGAAGCCCGCGTGCGCGATCGACGAGTACGCCAGCAGCCGCTTGATGTCGGTCTGTGTGATCGCGACGATCGCCCCGGCCAGCATCGTGACGATCGCCACGCCCCACATCACCGGCCGCCAGTCCCAGCGCAGGCCGGGCAGGACGACGTAGAGGATGCGGAGCAGGGCGCCGAAGGCGGCCACCTTGGTCGCCGCCGCCATGAAGCCGGTCACGGGCGTCGGCGCACCCTGGTACACGTCCGGCGTCCACATGTGGAACGGCACGGCGCCCACCTTGAACAGCAGGCCCATGACGATCAGCGCGGAGCCGACGAGCAGCAGCGCGTCGTTGCCCATGGTGTCCGCGAGCGCCGGGGTGACGTTCTGGACGGTGCCGTCGACGACCTGGGCGATCGTGCCGTACGACATGGAGCCCGCGTAGCCGTAGAGCAGCGCGATGCCGAACAGGGTGAACGCGGAGGCGAAGGCGCCGAGCAGGAAGTACTTGACCGCCGCCTCCTGCGACATGAGCCGCTTGCGGCGGGCCAGCGCGCACAGCAGGTACAGCGGGAGGGAGAAGACCTCCAGCGCCACGAACAGCGTCAGCAGGTCGTTGGCCGCCGGGAAGACCAGCATGCCGGCGACGGCGAAGAGGAGGAGCGGGAAGACCTCCGTCGTGGTGAAGCCGGCCTTGACCGCCTTCTGCTCGCTCTCGCTGCCGGGCACGGCGGCCGCCTGCGCGGCGAAGGAGTCGACGCGGTTGCCATGCTGTTCCGGGTCGAGGCGGCGCTCGGCGAAGGTGAACAGGGCGACCAGGCTGGTCAGCAGGATGGTGCCCTGCAGGAACAGGGCCGGTCCGTCGACGGCGACGGCACCCATCGCCGCGATCCCCGCCTTGGTCGTGCCGTACCCGTCCGCCGCGAGGGCGACGATCGCCGCGAACGCCGCGACCAGGGCGACGGCGGACACGAACATCTGCGCGTAGTAGCGGGACCTGCGCGGCACGAAGGCCTCGACCAGGATTCCGATGATCGCCGCGCCGAGGACGATGAGGACGGGCGACAACTGCCCGTACTCGATCTTCGGCGCGTCGATCTTGGCGATCGGATCGGCCGCCGTCGCCGCCGTTGTCCACAGGCTGTGGACGGCTGATGCGCTCACTTGGCCGCCTCCACCTCAGGCTGGGGGTCCGTCTTGTGTACGTCGGACATGGTCTGTTCCACCGCCGGGTTGACGATGTCCGTCACGGGCTTCGGGAAGACGCCCAGGAAGATCAGCAGCGCCACCAGCGGCGCCACGACCACCAGCTCGCGCACCCGCAGGTCGGGCATCCCGTTCACCTCGGCCTTCACCGGGCCCGTCATCGTCCGCTGGTAGAGGACGAGGGTGTAGAGCGCGGCGAGGACGATGCCGAGGGTGGCGATGATGCCGATCACCGGATAGCGCGTGAACGTGCCGACCAGGACCAGGAACTCACTGACGAAGGGCGCGAGGCCCGGCAGGGAGAGGGTCGCCAGGCCGCCGATCAGGAAGGTGCCGGCCAGGATCGGGGCGACCTTCTGCACACCGCCGAAGTCGGCGATGAGCCGCGAGCCGCGCCGCGAGATCAGGAATCCGGCGATCAGCATCAGCACGGCGGTCGAGATGCCGTGGTTGACCATGTACAGCGTGGCGCCGGACTGGCCCTGGCTGGTCATCGCGAAGATGCCCATGATGATGAAGCCGAAGTGCGAGATCGACGCGTAGGCGATCAGCCGCTTGATGTCGCGCTGGCCGACCGCGAGCAGCGCGCCGTAGATGATGCTGATGACCGCCAGGACCAGGATGACCGGCGTCGCCCACTTGCTGGCCTCCGGGAAGAGCTGGAGGCAGTAGCGGAGCATTGCGAAGGTGCCGACCTTGTCGACGACCGCCGTGATGAGCACGGCGACCGGCGCGGTCGACTCCCCCATGGCGTTGGGCAGCCAGGTGTGCAGCGGGAACAGCGGCGCCTTCACCGCGAAGGCGAAGAAGAAGCCGAGGAAGAGCCAGCGCTCGGTGCTGGTCGCCATGTCCAGCGAGCCGTTGGCCCGGGCCTCGGCGATCTCCGTGAGCGAGAAGTTCCCGGCGACCACGTACAGCCCGATCACCGCGGCCAGCATGATCAGACCGCCGGCCAGGTTGTAGAGGAGGAACTTCACCGCGGCGTACGACCGCTGGGTCGCCGCCGTCTTCTCGCCGTGCTCGTGCGCCCGGTCCCCGAAACCGCCGATCAGGAAGTACAGCGGGATCAGCATGGCTTCGAAGAAGATGTAGAAGAGGAAGACGTCGGTGGCCTCGAAAGAGATGATCACCATCGCCTCGACGGCCAGGATCAGGGCGAAGAAGCCCTGTGTCGGCCGCCACCGGCTGCTGCCGGTCTCCAGCGGGTCGGCGTCGTGCCAGCCCGCGAGGATGATGAACGGGATCAGCAGGGCGGTCAGCGCGATCAGTGCCACCGCGATGCCGTCCACGCCCAGTTCGTACCGGACGCCGAAGTCCGCGATCCAGGAATGGGACTCGGTGAGCTGGTAGCGGTCGCCGTCGGGGTCGAAGCGGACCAGGACCGCGATCGCCAGCCCGAGCGTGGCCAGCGAGACCAGCAGCGCCAGCCACTTGGCCGCGGTGCGTTTCGCGGCCGGCACGGCTGCCGTGGCGATCGCCCCGACGGCCGGGAGGGCCGCCGTGACTGTCAGCAGGGGAAAGGACATCGGTATCAGACCGCCCTCATCAGCAGGGTCGCGGCGACGAGGAGTGCCGCACCGCCGAACATCGAGACCGCGTACGAGCGCGCGAAGCCGTTCTGCAGCTTGCGCATCCGCCCGGACAGGCCGCCGACCGAGGCCGCCGTGCCGTTGACGACTCCGTCGACCACGGTGTGGTCGACGTAGACCAGGGAGCGCGTCAGGTGCTCGCCGCCACGGACCAGAACGACGTGGTTGAAGTCGTCCTGGAGCAGGTCGCGCCGGGCTGCCCGGGTGAGCAGCGACCCGCGCGGGGCGACGGCCGGGACCGGACGGCGCCCGTACTGCGCCCAGGCGACGGCGACGCCGATGACCATGCAGGCCACCGTCGCCCCGGTGACCGCCCCGGCGCTGATCGGGGAGTCGCCGTGGCTGTGCCCGGTGATGGGCTCCAGCCAGTGCATGAAGCGGTCGCCGATGCTGAAGAAGGCACCGGCCCCGACCGATCCGACGGCCAGCACGATCATCGGGATCGTCATGAGCCCCGGCGACTCGTGCGGGTGCGGGGGCTCGTACGTGCCGCGTGTCTCTGCGGCAGGCTCCACGTCCGGCTTCGCGGGCGACGGCGTCGGGGCGTTGCGCCAGCGCTCCTCGCCGAAGAACGTCATCAGCATCACGCGCGTCATGTAGTACGCGGTGATGGCCGCGCCCAGCAGGGCACAGGCGCCGAGGATCCAGCCCTCGGTGCCGCCCTTGGCGAACGCCGCCTCAATGATCTTGTCCTTGGAGAAGAAGCCGGACAGGCCGGGGAAGCCGATGATGGCGAGGTAGCCGAGGCCGAAGGTGACGAAGGTGACCGGCATGTACTTGCGCAGTCCGCCGTAGCGGCGCATGTCGACCTCGTCGTTCATGCCGTGCATGACGGAACCGGCGCCGAGGAAGAGCCCGGCCTTGAAGAAGCCGTGCGTCACCAGGTGCATGATCGCGAAGACGTAGCCGATCGGGCCGAGGCCCGCGGCGAGCACCATGTAGCCGATCTGCGACATGGTCGAGCCGGCCAGCGCCTTCTTGATGTCGTCCTTGGCGCAACCGACGATCGCACCGAAGAGCAGCGTGACCGCGCCCACGATGGTGACCACCAGTTGCGCGTCGGGTGCGCCGTTGAAGATCGCGCCGGACCGGACGATCAGGTACACGCCCGCCGTCACCATGGTCGCGGCGTGGATGAGGGCCGAGACCGGGGTCGGGCCCTCCATCGCGTCGCCGAGCCAGGACTGCAGCGGCACCTGGGCGGACTTGCCGCAGGCGGCGAGCAGCAGCATCAGGGCGATCGCGGTGAGCTTGCCCTCGTCCGCGCCGGACGCGAGCCCGGCCTCCCCGTGGCCGCCGAGCACCGGCCCGAAGGCGAAGGTGCCGAACCACAGGAACATCAGCATGATGCCGATGGACAGGCCCATGTCGCCGACGCGGTTGACCAGGAAGGCCTTCTTCGCGGCGGTGGCGGCGCTGGGCTTGTGCTGCCAGAAGCCGATCAGCAGGTAGGAGGCGAGTCCGACGCCCTCCCAGCCGACGTACAGCAGCAGGTAGTTGTCGGCGAGGACGAGGATCAGCATCGCCGCGAGGAACAGGTTCAGGTAGCCGAAGAAGCGGCGGCGGCGCTCGTCGTGCTCCATGTACGCGACCGAGTACAGGTGGATGAGCGAGCCGACGCCGGTGATGAGCAGGACGAACGTCATCGACAGCTGGTCGAGCCGGAAGGCGACGTCGGCCTGGAATCCCTCCACCGGGATCCAGCTGAACAGGTGCTGCGTCAGGGTGCGGTCCTCGGTGCCGCTGCCGAGCAGGTCGGCGAAGAGGACGACGCCGATCACGAAGGACACGGCGGCCAGCAGCGTGCCGATCCAGTGGCCGACGCGGTCCAGCCGGCGTCCGCCGCACAGCAGGACCGCCGCTCCGAGCAGGGGCGCCGCCACCAGCAGCGCAATCAGGTTCTCCACGTTTCAGCAGCCCCTCACAGCTTCATCAGGCTGGCGTCGTCGACCGAGGCCGAGTGGCGGGAACGGAACAGGGACACGATGATCGCGAGCCCGACCACGACCTCCGCGGCGGCGACGACCATCGTGAAGAAGGCGATGATCTGGCCGTCGAGGTTGCCGTGCATGCGGGAGAAGGCGACGAACGCGAGGTTGCAGGCGTTGAGCATCAGCTCGATGCACATGAAGACCACGATCGCGTTGCGCCGGATCAGCACGCCGGTGGCACCGATCGTGAACAGCAGGGCTGCGAGATACAGGTAGTTGACAGGGTTCACTTCGACGCCTCCTCGGACTGCTTGGAGTTGTCGGGGCCGGCCGCCTTGCGTTCCAGCCGGTCCTCGGCCCGCTGCTCCAGCGCCTTCAGGTCGCCCAGCGCCTCCATCGACACGTCGCGGATCTGGCCCCGCTCGCGCAGCGTCTTGCTGACGGTCAGCTCGGAGGGGGTGCCGTCGGGCAGCAGCCCCGCGATGTCGACCGCGTTGTGCCGGGCGTACACGCCGGGGGCCGGCAGCGGCGGCAGGTACTTGCCGTCGCGGACGCGCTGCTCGGACAGCTCGCGCTGGGTCCTGGCGCGCTCGGTGCGCTCGCGGTGGGTGAGCACCATGGCGCCCACGGCGGCCGTGATGAGCAGGGCACCGGTGATCTCGAAGGCGAAGACGTACTTGGTGAAGATGAGGGACGCGATGCCCTCCACGTTGCCGTTCGCGTTGGCCTGCGCGAGGCCGGTGAACTCCGAGACGGAGGCGTTGCCGATACCGGCGATCAGCAGGATGCCGAAGCCGAGCCCGGACAGCAGGGCCAGCCAGCGCTGGCCCTTGATGGTCTCCTTCAGGGAGTCCGCCGCGGTGACACCGACGAGCATCACCACGAACAGGAACAGCATCATGATGGCGCCGGTGTAGACGACGATCTGCACGATGCCGAGGAAGTAGGCGCCGTTGGCGAGGTAGAACACCGCCAGGACGATCATCGTCCCGGCGAGGCACAGCGCGCTGTGCACGGCCTTCTTCATGAAGACGGTGCACAGGGCGCCGATCACCGCGACCGTGCCGAGGATCCAGAACTGGACGGCCTCTCCGGTGGAGGTGCCGGCCGAGAGGGTCGCCGCGGCGGCGAGCTGCGCGCTCATCGGCGGATCACCTCCTCCGACGCCGGCTCGGTCGCGCCGAAGGTGGAGTCGCCCTCCTGGACGACCTCCCCCTTGGAGTGGGCGACCTGCTGGACCGTGCCGGGCGCGGCCTCGGTGACCAGGCCCCGGTAGTAGTCCTGCTCGTCGGTGCCCGGGTAGATGGCGTGGGGCGAGTCGACCATGCCCTCTTCGAGGCCGGCGAGCAGCTGGTCCTTGGTGAAGATGAGGTTGGCGCGGCTGGAGTCGGCCAGCTCGAACTCGTTGGTCATCGTCAGCGCGCGCGTGGGGCACGCTTCGATGCACAGGCCGCACAGGATGCAGCGGGCGTAGTTGATCTGGTAGACGCGGCCGTACCGCTCGCCCGGCGAGTAGCGCTCCTCGTCGGTGTTGTCCGCGCCCTCCACGTAGATGGCGTCGGCGGGGCAGGCCCAGGCGCACAGCTCGCAGCCGACGCACTTCTCCAGGCCGTCCGGATGGCGGTTGAGCTGGTGCCGTCCGTGGAACCGCGGAGCGGTGGTCTTCTTCTGCTCCGGGTACTGCTCGGTCAGCCGCTTCTTGAACATGGCCTTGAAGGTCACGCCGAAGCCGGCCACGGGGTTCATGAAACCGGGGTCGGTCCCCTTGTGGTCCACGTGCTCCGTGTTGTCCCTGTGTTCTTCGCGTTCCTCAGCCATCGGACGCCTCCTTTCCATCCGTAGGTCCGCCCGCAGGTCCGTCACTGTGAGTATCGGGCCCACCACTGACAATGAGCTCCCGCTCCCGGCGGGGACGGCGCCTGGGCACCGGCGGCACCTGCTGTCCGGGCATCGGCGGGACGGGGAATCCGCCGGCCATCGGGTCGAAGGCGGTCTCCGTCCCGGCCGCGGCCCCGGCCCCGGGCCCGGCACCGGTCCCGGCAGACTGGTCGGCGGCCTTGCCGCCCTTGTCGCGGTACATGTCGACGAGGAAGGACAACAGCAGCAGGACCAGGACGCCGCCGCCGATGTAGAGGGCGATGTCGCTGAAGCCGTAGTTCTCGTTCCTGAGGGCCCGCACGGTCGCGACCAGCATCAGCCAGACCAGGGAGACCGGGATGAGGACCTTCCAGCCGAGTTTCATCAACTGGTCGTAGCGGACCCGGGGCAGGGTGCCGCGCAGCCAGATGAAGAAGAACAGCAGCAGCTGGACCTTGACCACGAACCAGAGCAGCGGCCACCAGCCGTGGTTGGCGCCCTCCCAGAAGGTGCTGATCGGCCAGGGGGCCCGCCAGCCGCCGAGGAACAGCGTGGTGGCGACCGCGGAGACCGTCACCATGTTCACGTACTCGGCGAGCATGAACATCGCGAACTTGATCGACGAGTACTCGGTGTTGAAGCCGCCCACCAGGTCGCCCTCGGACTCGGGCATGTCGAAGGGGGCGCGGTTGGTCTCGCCGACCATGGTGACGATGTAGAGGATGAAGGAGACCGGCAGCAGGACGATGTACCAGCGGTCGTCCTGCTGGGCGACGATCTCCGAGGTGGACATCGAGCCGGAGTAGAGGAAGACCGAGGCGAACGCGGCGCCCATCGCGATCTCGTAGGAGATCATCTGGGCGCAGGAGCGCAGTCCGCCGAGCAGCGGGTACGTCGATCCGGAGCTCCAGCCGGCGAGCACGATGCCGTAGATGCCGACCGAGGCGACCGCCAGGATGAACAGCATGGCGATCGGCAGGTCGGTCAGCTGCATGGCGGTGCGGTGGCCGAAGATCGAGATCTCGTTGCCGGCCGGTCCGAAGGGGATCACCGCGATCGCCATGAAGGCCGGGATGGCCGCGACGATCGGGGCGAGGATGTAGACCGCCTTGTCGGCGCGCTTGACGACGACGTCTTCCTTGAGCATCAGCTTGATGCCGTCGGCGAGCGACTGGAGCATGCCCCAGGGGCCGTGCCGGTTCGGACCGATGCGCAGCTGCATCCAGGCGACGACCTTGCGCTCCCACACGATGGAGAACAGCACCGTCACCATCAGGAAGGCGAAGCAGAACACCGCCTTGACGACCACCAGCCACCAGGGGTCGGTGCCGAACATCGACAGGTCTTCAGCGGCGAGGTACGGGCTCATGCCTCCACCTCCTTGGGGGCGGCGCCCGCGGGCGCCGCCGGACCGATGCGGACGAGGGTTCCGGGCAGTACCCCGGCGTCGGAGGCGACGCCGGTGCCGGCCGAGTTCAACGGGAGCCAGACCACCCGGTCGGGCATCTCGGTGACCTGGAGCGGGAATTCGACGGCTCCGGCGGGCCCGGTGACGGCGAGGACATCGCCGTCCTTGACGCCCGCCTCGGCGGCCGTGGCGGCCGACACGCGCGCGCGGGCGGCGTGCCGGGTACCGGCCAGCGCCTCGTCGCCCTGCTGCAGCAGTCCCTGGTCGAGCAGCAGCCGGTGCCCGGCCAGCACGGCCTCGCCGGCGGCCGGCCGCGGCAGCGCGCTCGCGGTCTGCAGCGGCTCACCGGCCCGCGGCCCGTCCCAGGCGCCGAGCCGGTCGATCTCCGCGCGCGTGGTGCGCAGATCGGGCAGGCCGAGGTGGACGTCCATGGCGTCGGCCAGCATCTGCAGGACGCGGGCGTCGGCGGGGGCCAGGCGGCGGGTCATCTGGTCGGGCTTGAGCGCGGCCTCGAAGAACCGGACCCTGCCCTCCCAGTTGAGGAAGGTGCCGGGCTTCTCGGCGACCGCGGCGACGGGCAGGACGACGTCGGCGCGTTCGGTGACCTCGCTGGGCCGCAGCTCCAGCGACACCACGAACCCGGCCTCGTCGAGTGCCGCACGCGCGCGCGTGGGGTCGGGCAGGTCGGTGACCTCCACGCCCGCCACGAGCAGCGCCTGGAGTTCGCCCCGGGCCGCGGCCTCGACGATCTCGCCGGTGTCGCGGCCGTAGCGGTGCGGAAGGTCGGCCAGGCCCCACAGGGCGGCGACCTCCTCACGCGCGCGCGGGTCGGTCGCCGGGCGTCCGCCGGGCAGCAGCGACGGCAGCGCGCCCGCCTCGATGGCGCCGCGCTCCCCGGCCCGGCGTGGGATCCACACCAGCCGGGCGCCGGTCGCCGCCGAGGTCCGTACGGCGGAGGTGAGGCCGCCGGCCACGGCCGCCAGCCGCTCGCCGACGACGATCACGGCGCCCTCGGCGCGCAGGGCCTCGGCGGCCTGGGTGCCGCCCTCCTCCAGGCCGACGCCGCTGGCGAGGGCGTCCAGCCACTCGGTCTCGGTGCCGGGAGCTGCGGGGAGCAGGGTGCCGCCCGCCTTCTCCAGGCCCCGCGTGGCGTGCGTGGCCAGCGAGAAGACCTTCTGCCCGTGCCCCCGCCACGCCTTGCGCAGCCGGAGGAAGACGCCGGGCGCCTCCTCCTCGGCCTCGAAGCCGACCAGCAGGACCGCGGGCGCCTTCTCCAGCGACGTGTAGGTGACGCCGGTGCCGTCGAGGTCGCGGCCGTGTCCGGCGATCCGGGCGGCCAGGAAGTCGGCTTCCTCGGCGCTGTGCACGCGCGCGCGGAAGTCGATGTCGTTGGTGTCGAGCGCCACGCGCGCGAACTTGCTGTACGCGTAGGCGTCCTCGACGGTGAGCCGTCCGCCGGTCAGGACGCCGGTGCGGCCCCTGGAGGCGAGCAGTCCCTGTGCGGCGATCTGCAGCGCCTCCGGCCAGGAGGCCGGCTCCAGTTCGCCCTCGGCGTTGCGCACCAGGGGCGTGGTGAGCCGGTCCCGCTGCTGGGCGTAGCGGAAGCCGAAGCGCCCCTTGTCGCAGATCCACTCCTCGTTGACCTCGGGCTCGTTGGCCGCGAGGCGCCGCATGACCTTGCCGCGCCGGTGGTCGGTGCGGGTGGCGCAGCCGCCGGAGCAGTGCTCGCACACCGACGGCGAGGAGATCAGGTCGAAGGGGCGGGAGCGGAACCGGTAGGCCGCCGAGGTCAGGGCGCCGACGGGGCAGATCTGGATGGTGTTGCCGGAGAAGTACGACTCGAAGGGGTCGCCCTCACCGGTGCCGACCTGCTGGAGCGCGCCCCGCTCGATCAGCTCGATCATCGGGTCGCCCGCGATCTGGTTGGAGAAGCGGGTGCAGCGGGCGCACAGCACGCAGCGCTCGCGGTCGAGCAGGACCTGTGTGGAGATCGGCACGGGCTTCTCGTAGGTCCGCTTCCTGCCGTCGAAGCGGGAGTCGGCCTGGCCGTGCGACATGGCCTGGTTCTGCAGGGGGCACTCGCCGCCCTTGTCGCAGACCGGGCAGTCCAGCGGGTGGTTGATGAGCAGCAGCTCCATCACACCGTGCTGGGCCTTCTCGGCGACGGGCGAGGTGAGCTGGGTCTTCACCACCATGCCGTCGGTGCAGGTGATGGTGCAGGACGCCATGGGCTTGCGCTGGCCCTCGACCTCGACGATGCACTGGCGGCAGGCGCCGGCCGGGTCGAGGAGGGGGTGGTCGCAGAACCGGGGGATCTCGATGCCGAGCTGCTCGGCGGCCCGGATGACCAGGGTGCCCTTGGGCACGCTGATCTCGGCGCCGTCGATCGTCAGCGTGACGAGATCCTCCGGCGGGACCGCCGCAGCTCCCCCTCCCGAGGGAGTATTGGTGGTCACGGTCATGCCTTCACCTCCGTGCGGTCGGCCCAGGCCGTCGACTTGGCCGGGTCGAAGGGGCAGCCGCGGCCCGTGATGTGCTCCTCGTACTCCTCGCGGAAGTACTTGAGCGAGGAGAAGATCGGCGCCGCGGCACCGTCGCCGAGGGCGCAGAAGGACTTGCCGTTGATGTTGTCGGCGATGTCGTTCAGCTTGTCGAGGTCGGACATCTGTCCCTTGCCGGCCTCGATGTCGCGCAGCAACTGGACGAGCCAGTAGGTGCCTTCGCGGCAGGGTGTGCACTTGCCGCAGGACTCGTGGGCGTAGAACTCGGTCCAGCGGGTGACGGCGCGCACGACGCAGGTCGTCTCGTCGAAGCACTGGAGCGCCTTGGTGCCGAGCATGGAACCGGCGGCGCCCACTCCTTCGTAGTCGAGGGGGACGTCGAGGTGCTCGTCGGTGAACATCGGTGTCGAGGAGCCGCCGGGCGTCCAGAACTTGAGCCGGTGGCCGGGGCGCATGCCGCCGCTCATGTCGAGGAGCTGACGCAGCGTGATGCCGAGCGGGGCCTCGTACTGGCCGGGGCCCGCGACGTGGCCGCTGAGCGAGTAGAGCGTGAAGCCCGGGGACTTCTCGCTGCCCATCGACCTGAACCAGTCCTTGCCCTTGTTCAGGATCGCGGGAACTGAAGCGATCGATTCGACGTTATTCACCACAGTCGGGCACGCATAGAGGCCCGCGACGGCAGGAAAGGGGGGACGGAGCCGCGGTTGCCCCCGGCGGCCTTCGAGCGAGTCGAGCAGTGCGGTCTCCTCACCGCAGATGTACGCGCCCGCGCCCGCGTGCACGGTGAGGGTGAGGTCGAGTCCGCTGCCCAGGATGTTCTCGCCGAGGAAGCCGGCCGCGTAGGCCTCGCGCACGGCCTCGTGCAACCGCCGCAGCACTGGGACGGCTTCACCACGCAGATAGATGAAGGCATGCGAAGACCTGATGGCGTAACACGCGATGACGATGCCCTCGATGAGGCTGTGCGGGTTCGCGAAGAGGAGCGGGATGTCCTTGCAGGTTCCCGGCTCCGATTCGTCGGCGTTGACAACTAGATAGTGAGGCTTGCCGTCCCCCTGGGGAATGAACTGCCACTTCATCCCCGTCGGGAACCCGGCACCGCCGCGTCCACGCAGACCGGACTCCTTGACGTACGCGATCAGGTCGTCCGGCGCCATCGCCAGCGCCTTGCGGAGCCCCTCGTACCCCTCGTGCCTCCGGTAGACGTCGAGAGTCCACGACTCGTCCTCGTCCCAGAAGGCCGACAGCACGGGTGCGAGCAGCTTCTCCGGGCTGCTGCCCTTGATCTCGGCTGCCACGGTCATCACTCCCCCTCCTCGGCGGCAGGCCCTGCCGGGTGGGCCGGGTCGGATGCCGATGTGTCCTGCGGCGCGTCGTGCGAGCTGAGGTGTTCCGTCGGTGACGGGTCGTGCACGGCCCGGTCCTGCGGTGCGTCGTGCGGTCCGCCGTCCCGCGGGTGCACCACGCGCGCGGCGGGCGCTTCGCCCTTCGCCAGCTTCAGGCCGGCCAGGGAGGCGGGACCCGCGCTGCCGCCGGCCGCGACGGCGCCGTCCCGCTCGTCGGGGAAGCCCGCCAGGATCCGGGCGGTCTCCTTGAAGGTGCACAGCGGCGCACCGCGCGTGGGCGTCACCGGGCGTCCCGCGCGCAGGTCGTCGACGAGGGCCTTGACGCTCGCCGGGGTCTGGTTGTCGAAGAACTCCCAGTTGACCATCACGACCGGCGCGAAGTCGCAGGCCGCGTTGCACTCGATGTGCTCCAGGGTGACCTTGCCGTCCTCGGTGGTCTCGCCGTTGCCGACGCCGAGGTGGTCCTGGAGGGACTCGAAGATGGCGTCGCCGCCCATCACCGCGCACAGCGTGTTGGTGCAGATCCCGACCTGGTAGTCGCCGCTCGGCCGGCGCCGGTACATGGTGTAGAAGGTGGCGACCGCGGTGACCTCGGCGGTGGTGAGGTCCAGCATGTCCGCGCAGAACTGCATCCCGGTGCGCGTGACGTGTCCCTCCTGCGACTGCACGAGGTGCAGCAACGGCAGGAGGGCGGACCGGGAGTCCGGGTAGCGGGCGATGACCTCGCGCGCGTCGGTCTCCAGCCGGGCCCGGACGTCGTCCGGGTAGGCGGGCGCGGGCAGTTCCGGCATGCCCAGGCTGACGCCCCGCTCCGAAGAAGAGGTGGTCACCGGTCGACGCCTCCCATCACGGGGTCGATGGACGCCACCGCGACGATGACGTCGGCGACCTGGCCGCCCTCGCACATCGCCGCCATGGCCTGCAGGTTGGTGAAGGACGGGTCGCGGAAGTGGACCCGGAAGGGGCGGGTGCCGCCGTCGGAGACGACGTGCACCCCCAGCTCGCCCTTGGGGGATTCGACCGCCGTGTACGCCTGTCCCGGCGGCACCCGGAAGCCCTCGGTGACCAGCTTGAAGTGGTGGATCAGGGCCTCCATGGAGGTGCCCATGATCTTCTTGATGTGGTCGAGGGAGTTGCCGAGGCCGTCCGGTCCCAGGGCGAGCTGGGCGGGCCAGGCGATCTTCTTGTCGGCGACCATGACCGGGCCGGGCTGGAGCCGGTCCAGGCACTGCTCGACGATCCTGAGCGACTGGCGCATCTCCTCCAGCCGGATCAGGAAGCGGCCGTAGGAGTCGCAGGTGTCGGCGGTCGGGACGTCGAAGTCGTACGTCTCGTAGCCGCAGTACGGCTGGGTCTTGCGCAGGTCGTGCGGGAGACCGGTGGACCTGAGGACGGGGCCGGTGGCGCCGAGCGCCATGCAGCCGGTCAGGTCGAGGTAGCCGACGTCCTGCATACGGGCCTTGAAGATGGGGTTCCCGGTGGCGAGCTTGTCGTACTCCGGGAGGTTCTTGTTCATCTTCTTCACGAACTCGCGGATCTGGTCCACCGCGCCCGGCGGCAGGTCCTGGGCGAGTCCGCCCGGGCGGATGTACGCGTGGTTCATCCTGAGGCCGGTGATCAGCTCGTAGATGTCGAGAATCAGTTCACGATCGCGGAAGCCGTAGATCATGATCGTGGTGGCGCCCAGCTCCATGCCGCCGGTGGCGATGGCCACCAGGTGCGAGGAGAGCCGGTTCAGTTCCATCAGCAGGACCCGGATGATCGTGGCCCGGTCCGGGATCTGGTCCTCGATGCCGAGGAGCTTCTCGACGCCCAGGCAGTAGGCCGCCTCGTTGAAGAACGGGGTCAGGTAGTCCATGCGCGTCACGAACGTGGTGCCCTGCGTCCAGTTCCGGTACTCGAGGTTCTTCTCGATGCCGGTGTGCAGGTAGCCGATGCCGCAGCGGGCCTCGGTGACCGTCTCGCCGTCGATCTCCAGGATGAGGCGGAGCACGCCGTGCGTGGACGGGTGCTGCGGGCCCATGTTGACGACGATGCGCTCGTCGTCGGCGCGGGCCGCGGACTGGACGACCTCGTCCCAGTCACCGCCGGTGACCGTGTAGACGGTGCCTTCGGTCGTCTCCCTGGGGGAGGCGTGGGAAGTGCTCACGAGTACGACCTCCGCTGGTCCGGAGCCGGGATCTGGGCGCCCTTGTACTCGACGGGGATGCCGCCGAGGGGGTAGTCCTTGCGCTGCGGAAAGCCCTGCCAGTCGTCCGGCATCATGATCCGCGTCAGGGCCGGGTGATCGTCGAAGACGATGCCGAAGAAGTCGTACGTCTCGCGCTCGTGCCAGTCGTTCGTCGGATAGACGGAGACCAGCGACGGGATGTGCGGGTCGCCGTCTGGGGCGCTGACTTCGAGGCGGATCAGCCGGTTGTGGGTGATCGAGCGCAGGTGGTAGACGGCGTGCAGTTCGCGGCCCTTGTCGTGCGGGTAGTGGACGCCGCTGACGCCGGTGCACAGTTCGAAGCGCAGGGCCGGGTCGTCGCGCAGGGTGCGGGCGACGCGGACCAGGTGCTCCCGCTCGATGTGGAAGGTCACCTCGCCGCGGTCGACGACCGTCTTCTCGATGGCGTTGTCGGGGAGGAGTCCCTGCTCCTCCAGCGCGCCCTCGAGTTCGTCGGCGACCTCGTCGAACCACCCGCCGTAGGGCCGGCTCGCCGGTCCGGGGAGCCGGACGGAGCGGACCAGGCCGCCGTAGCCGGAGGTGTCGCCGCCGTTGTTGGCGCCGAACATGCCGCGCTGGACGCGGATCTCCTCACCGCCCTGGCCCCGCTGGCCGGGGAGGTTCTCCGCGGACAGTTCCTTCTCGGGGTTGACCTCGTTCGGGTCACCCGCGGTGTTGTTCGCGTCGCTCACCGCAGCAGCCCCTTCATCTCGATCGTGGGCAGGGCCTTGAGCGCCGCTTCCTCCGCCTCGCGGGCCGCTTCCTCGGCGTTGACCCCGAGCTTGGAGCTCTGGATCTTCTGGTGGAGCTTGAGGATGGCGTCCATCAGCATCTCGGGCCGCGGCGGGCAGCCGGGGAGGTAGATGTCGACGGGGACGACGTGGTCCACGCCCTGGACGATGGCGTAGTTGTTGAACATGCCGCCCGAGGAGGCGCAGACCCCCATGGAGATGACCCACTTCGGGTTCGGCATCTGGTCGTAGACCTGCCGCAGCACCGGCGCCATCTTCTGGCTGACCCGGCCGGCGACGATCATGAGGTCCGCCTGCCGCGGCGAGCCGCGGAAGACCTCCATGCCGAAGCGCGCCAGGTCGTAGCGGCCGGCGCCGGTGGTCATCATCTCGATGGCACAGCAGGCGAGGCCGAACGTGGCCGGGAAGACGGACGACTTGCGCACCCAGCCCGCGGCCTGCTCGACGGTGGTCAGCAGGAAGCCGCTCGGCAGTTTTTCTTCGAGTCCCATGTCAAAGGCCCCTCAGTCCCATTCCAGGCCGCCGCGCCGCCATACGTACGCGTACGCGACGAAGACGGTGAGCACGAAGAGCAGCATCTCCACGAGCCCGAAAATCCCCAGGGCGTCGAAGGTGACGGCCCAGGGGTAGAGGAAGACGATCTCGATATCGAAGATGATGAAGAGCATCGCCGTCAGGTAGTACTTGATGGGGAAGCGCCCGCCGCCGGCCGGCGTGGGGGTCGGCTCGATGCCGCACTCGTAGGCCTCGAGCTTCGCCCGGTTGTACCGCTTCGGACCGATCAGCGTGGCCATCACCACGGAGAAGATCGCAAAGCCTGCCCCGAGGGCTCCCAGTACGAGGATGGGCGCATACGCGTTCACCGCTCCTCGCTCCTCTCAGTCGGCACTGACTGCTGGCGGTTGCACTGGACTCACAGCCGCCCCAACAGCCCCACGAGCCCCGCCCGTCCCGACGAAGATCGCGAACATGTGAAGCAGGTCACAAGCCCAACTGCCTCGCATCCTATGCCCGACGCTCTGTGATCTGCGACACGGGGTATTGCACAAGCTTTGTGATCTCCACCACCTGACGAACGATCATGAAGTCGGATGAGCAGTGATCTTCACACAAGAAGCGTTCACCTGATCACCAGAGGTGACATTTTCGCTCGTCGTCGCTGGCCAGAGGGCCCGAGCAGGATGCGTCTCAATATCAAGATGGTTCCCTTGCATGCAAATTGGCGTTGGACGCCCGCCCTTGATAGAGGAGGTGTTCACACAGGAGAGGGAGGGCCGGGGGGCGATGTGGACACGTGCACGCATTCACGAGCGGTGATCCACATCGGCGGGCCACCGCCGGGCCGGCCCCGGGAGTCGAGTGGCGCACTCGCACGCGACGGACGCCTGTGCCGGGACAACCGTTCCGTGACCTGCGCCACATCCATGAGAGGCGTCTGAGAACCGGGCTTGGCCAACTGTCCCAACAAGTGGTAAGCGCGGGGCAATTCGGGCGTAACGATCAAAGACCGTGATCACAGGCCGGTTACGGCCCGTCCGCAATGTCCGTTACGGCGTCAATAAAGAGCGACACGCCCGGGATTCGACGGCCCGATTGAACAACTGTGGCGCAGCACACGTTTCTTGAAGGTATGGAGGAGCTACTGATACCGGTTGTCCCTATGTCCCACACCGCTCACATACGCAGCCACCGGAAGCCCCGCCGCAGCGCGTCGACGATCGCGATGCGGACCGGAGTTGCCGGTGGCGTCCTCAGCACCCTGGCAGTGGCCGGTGCGTCGGGGGCGGCCCACGCGGCCGAACCCGTGACGCAGACCCTCGAACTGCCCACCCTGACGGCCGACCTGGCCGCTCAGGTCGCCCAGTCCGCGGACGTCACGCAGCAGGCGGCCGCGAGCTACCAGCTGCAGGCCGAGCGCGACGCGGCGGCCGCCAAGGCCGCCAAGCAGGCCAAGACGGACCTCGCCGAGGCCAAGAAGAAGGCCGCGGAAGCCAAGAAGAAGGCCGAGGAGGCCGAGCGCAAGGAGGCCGCCGAGCGCGCCTCGCGCGCCGCCGAGCGCACCACCCTGAGCGCGTCCTCGGACACCGGCTCCTCCAGCGCCACCGGCACCGGCAGCAGCACCAGCACGTCCACGGCGACCGGTTCGGCCGCCGCCGTCGTCTCCTTCGTGCAGGCCCAGGTCGGCAAGGCGTACGTCTCCGGCGCCACCGGCCCGTCCGCCTACGACTGCTCCGGTCTCGTACAGGCCGCCTTCAAGCAGGTCGGCATCAGCCTGCCCCGCGTCTCCCAGTCGCAGTCCACGGCCGGTACCCAGGTCGGGCTGGACAACCTCCAGCCGGGCGACATCCTCTACTGGGGCGGCGCGGGCAGCGCGTACCACGTGGGTGTCTACGTCGGCGGCGGCATGTTCGTCGGCGCGCAGAACTCCTCCACGGGCGTCGTCGAGAAGCCGCTCTCCTACGACCCGCCGAGCGGCGCGGTGCGCGTGCTGTAAGCCGGCACCCACCCGTACACGCGCGACAGGGCCGCAGCCGCTCGGGGGCTGCGGCCCTGCGTCCTCTCCTGGCATGCTCGGCGCGGGCCGGTTCCCACCGGCCCGTCCACGAGCCGAAGGAGAGAACGTCATGCCGAGCGTCTTCGTCCAGGGGCGGCCCACCGCCTCCTATCCCCCGTTCGCGCCCGAGGCACGGCGCGGAGCGGTGCGGCGCGTCACCGAGGTCGGCGAGGAGGTGCTGCACCGGCCGTGCCGGGACGTCACCGAGTTCGGGCCCGACCTCGCCGCGCTGATCGACGACATGTTCCGCACGATGTACGTCGCGGAGGGGGCCGGGCTGGCGGCCAATCAGGTCGGGGTCGACCTGCGCCTGTTCGTCTACGACTGCCCGGACGACGACAGTGTCCGACATGTCGGACACATCGTCAATCCTGTCCTCGATCCCCTCGACCCGGCCGCGCGCCGGCTGCTCGACGAGGGCGAGGGGTGCCTGTCCGTGCCGGGCGCCGTCATGGCCGTACCGCGGCCCGACCGGGCCGTCGTGCGCGGCCTGGACAAGGACGGCGCGCCGCTCCTCGTCGAGGGCACCGGCTACTTCGCGCGCTGCCTCGCCCACGAGACCGACCACGTGAACGGGCACGTCTATCTGGACCGGCTCTCCGGCCGGGAGCGGAAGGCGGCGCTGCGGCAGTCGGCGGACCGGCGCGAGGAGGTCTTCGCGCGCCGGACCGCCAACGCCGCGGCCTTCGCCGCCTGACCGGCCCCTCGGTTCACGCCTTCGGCGCGACCTTGCTCAGTCCGTTGATGATGCGGTCCATCGCGTCGCCGCCCGTCGGGTCCGTCAGGTTGGCGAGCATCTTCAGGGTGAACTTCATCAGGATCGGGTGGGTGAGGCCGCGCTGGGTCGCGATCTGCATGACCTTCGGGTTGCCGATGAGCTTCACGAAGGCGCGGCCCAGGTTGTAGTAGCCGCCGTAGGTGTCCTTCAGGACGCGCGGGTAGCGCTGCAGGGCGATCTCGCGCTGGGCCGGGGTCGCCCGCGCGTGGGCCTGGACGACGACGTCGGCGGCGATCTGGCCGGACTCCATGGCGTAGGCGATGCCCTCGCCGTTGAAGGGGTTCACCAGGCCGCCGGCGTCGCCGACGAGGAGCAGGCCCTTGGTGTAGTGGGGCTGGCGGTTGAAGGCCATGGGCAGGGCGGCGCCGCGGATCGGGCCGGTCATGTTGTCCGGGGTGTAGCCCCAGTCCTCGGGCATGGACGCGCACCAGGCCTTGAGGATCTCGCGCCAGTCCAGCTCCTTGAAGGCGGCGGAGGTGTTCAGCACACCCAGGCCGACGTTGGAGGTGCCGTCGCCCATGCCGAAGACCCAGCCGTAGCCGGGCAGCAGACGGTCCTGCGGGCCGCGCCGGTCCCAGAGTTCCAGCCAGGACTCCAGGTAGTCGTCGTCGTGGCGGGGCGAGGTGAAGTAGGTGCGGACGGCGACGCCCATGGGGCGGTCCTCGCGGCGGTGCAGGCCCATCGCCAGGGACAGCCGGGTGGAGTTGCCGTCGGCGGCCACGACCAGCGGCGCGTGGAAGGTGACCTCGCGCTTGTCCTCGCCCAGCTTGGCGTGCACGCCCGTGATGCGGCCGGTGCGGTCGTCCACGATCGGCGCGCCCACGTTGCAGCGCTCGTGCAGCCGGGCGCCCGCCTTCTGGGCCTGCCGGGCGAGCTGCTCGTCGAAGTCGTCGCGCTTGCGGACGAGTCCGTAGTCGGGGAAGGAGGCGAGATCCGGCCAGTCCAGCTGGAGGCGCGAGCCGCCGCCGATGATGCGCAGGCCCTTGTTGCGCAGCCAGCCGGCCTCCTCGGAGATGTCGATGCCCATGGCGACGAGTTGCTTGACCGCGCGCGGGGTGAGGCCGTCGCCGCAGACCTTCTCCCTGGGAAAGGCGGTCTTCTCGAGGAGCAGGACGTCGAGTCCCGACCTGGCCAGGTGGTACGCGGTCGTGGAGCCGGCCGGCCCCGCGCCCACGACGATCACGTCGGCGGTGTTCTCGGAGAGCGGCTCGGTCTCGACGGTCACGGCGGGATCTCCCCAAGTTCGGAATCTGCGTGCCGACCGGCACTGGTCATGGGCAGTCTATTCAGCGTCACCGACCACCCGGCTGAAGGGCTGCCCAGTGAAGCGACCTCTCCCCGTTGTACGGTTGCGCGTTCCCACCGACGAGGACGCCGTCGCCTGGCACCGGATCTTCGACGACCCGGACGTCATGGAGTTCCACGGCGGGAGGGCGGCGGAGCTGTCCGTCTACGAGGAGCTGACCGCCCGCCAGCGCCGGCACGACGCCGAGCACGGCTTCTGCCTGTGGACCATGGTGGACGAGTCCGGGCAGGTCATAGGGTTCACCGGCGCCCAGCCGTGGCCGGGGGACTGGGGCCCCAAGGGCGAGATCGAGATCGGCTGGCGGCTCGGCCGGGCGCACTGGGGCAAGGGATACGTCACGGCGGCCGCGCGGCAGACGCTGGAGCGGGTCCGCGGTGCGGGTGTGGCGGAAGTGGTCGCGATGGTCGACGCGCGCAACACCCGCTCCATCGCGGTCACGGAGCGGCTGGGCATGCGACTCGCCGAGGTCTTCACCACCCCGGTCTCGCGACAGCAGGGGCACTGCTACCGGCTCCCCCTACAGAAAGGGTGACGGAGGGTAGCGGACTGTCACAGTAAGCCACTTGACGCTTCCCGGTGGTGCCCCGCGCGGCTACTGTGCCCGGTACCGCTGGGGGGTGACGTCCGTGCGCCTGGTACCCGACACATCCGACGTACGCGTACCGCGCCTGGTCGGCCTGATGGCCGTGGACGCGCGGGAGGCGATCCGGGAGCGGGGCCTGTCCCTGCACGCGCCGGACCGGCCGGACCTCCGGCTCGCCCTCGTCGACCACGTCGTACGCCAGTATCCGCAGCCCGGCGCACGGGTGCCGAGGGAGTCGGCGGTGTACGTGTGGTTCGACTTCGGGGAGGGCGAGGGCGGCGGGGGCAGCCGAGAGCCGCGGCTGCCGGTACCTCCGCACGGCGGGCTGCGGCGGGAGCTGGCCGAGCCCGGCGAGGACACGCAGCTGCCGCGCTGCGCGACCCTCAGCTGTCCTTGAAGCTGCTCTTGAACCCGCGGTGCAGCGTCACCACGCCGCCCGTCAGGTTGCGCCACGCGACCCTGGACCAGCCGGCCTTGCCCAGCCGTTCGGCGAGCGCCGGCTGGTCGGGCCAGGCCCTGATGGACTCGGCGAGGTAGACGTACGCGTCGGGGTTGGACGACACCGCGCGGGCCACCGGCGGCAGGGCGCGCATCAGGTACTCGGTGTAGACGGTGCGGAACGGCGCCCAGGTCGGGTGCGAGAACTCGCAGATGACGACCCGGCCGCCGGGGCGCGTCACCCGGTACATCTCGCGCAGCGCGGCGTCCGTGTCCTGGACGTTGCGCAGCCCGAAGGAGATGGTGACGGCGTCGAAGACGTCGTCCTTGAACGGCAGCCGCGTCGCGTCGCCCGCGGTGAACGGCAGCCAGGAGTGCCGTTCCTTGCCGACCTGGAGCATGCCCTGGGAGAAGTCGCAGGGGACGACGTAGGCGCCGGTGCGGGCGAAGGGGAGGGACGAGGTCGCCGTGCCGGCCGCCAGGTCCAGGACCTTCTGCGCCGGGCGGGCGTCGACGGCTCTGGCGACCGCCTTGCGCCACGCCCGGTCCTGGCCGAGCGAGAGCACGGCGTTCGTCAGGTCGTACCGTTCCGCGACGTGGTCGAACATCGAGGCGACTTCGTGCGGCTGCTTGTTCAGGGAAGCGCGGGTCACGGGCCCATTGTTGCAGCACCCGCCCCTGCCGCCGCCGACGGGCTCACGGCAGCAGGCGCGGCCGCTTCCGCGCGGCGACGTCCTCCACCCACCCGAACAGCAGCACGAACACCGCGATCAGGGCCCAGCCCACCCCGAGCAGGAACCACTGGCTCTCCAGCGGCAGGTACGCCTCAAAGGCGGGCACCTCCCAGAACCGGTCGATCAGCGGCACGGCCAGGACGAGGGCCAGCTCGTGCCAGAGGTAGACGGTCACCGCGCGGGCGTTGAACACCGCGACCAGCCGGTCCAGCCGCCGCAGCCGGACCAGTCCCGAGAGGCCGATCCCGAGCCGCTCCTTGGCGTACATCAGCAGCGTCACGGACCCGGCGGACCAGAAGGCCTGCGCGAGCGGGATGTCGTCGAGGTCGTAGGTGCCGTACTCGCCCCGGTGCGCGAAGGCGTACCAGGCGCCGTAGGCGAGGGCCGCGAGCGACAGGGCGACGACGGCGGCCGGCCTCAGGCGGGCGAGCACCCCGTCGCGGTGCGCGAAGCCGAGGATCCAGCAGAACAGGTACGTCGCGAGGTCGAGCAGCCCGGTGCCGAAGCGGTTCTCCGGCGGCTGCCAGAGGAACTGGAACGCCACGACCGGCGCGAGGGACAGCAGCAGCACCGGCACGGGCGCGAGCCGGAAGACCCGCAGCAGCAGCGGGGAGAGCAGCACGAACCACAGGTACGTCCTGAGGTACCAGAGGATCTCCCAGGCCTGCTCGCCCCACGCGCTGCCCGGCGGGTCGCCGAGCGGCACGACCCAGAAGACGATCTGCCACCCCGGCATCCAGCCGCGCGCCAGCATCGCGCCCACCACGAACAGGCCCCAGCACCAGAACGGTGGCAGCAGGCGGCGCAGCCGGCTCCCGAGCACCGTGGCGGCGGGACGCCGCAGCGAGCGGGCTATCAGGGTGCCGCCCAGGCCGAACATGATCCCCATGGACGGGAAGACCAGCCCCGCCCAGGGCCAGCCGAAGGCGTGGTACGCGACGACCCGGACGAGGGCGAGGGCACGCAGGGTGTCGAAGTAGCGGTCCCGCACCGCCGGGGCGGCACCCTCCGCAACCCGCACGGTGCGCGCGGCGCCCCGGCTGTGCGCCCCCATCAGCCGGTCCCCGTGGTCCCGGTGGTGCCCGTGGTCCCCGTCGGCGTCCCCACCTCGCCGGTCCGTTTCAGTTTCTGCCAGCGCAGCCGCCCGCCGGTCAGGGCGGTGACGCAGGAGTGGATGAGGACGAGGTACATCATCTGCCGGTACGCGAGCTGCTGGAGCGGCATCATCAGCAGGTACCGGTACTTCTCCCGGTCGAGCCGGAAGGCGTACGCCGCGCACACCAGCTGCACGCCCAGCACCGCGAGCCAGGCGAGGAGCGCCGCGCGGAAGTCGACGAACAGCATCGAGTAGACGGTGAACACGTCGATGAGCGGGGCGAAGACCGGCGTGACCACCTGGAAGAGCACCACCAGCGGCATCCCGACCCGCCCGAAGCGGCCCGAGGGCCCCTTGTCCGTCAGGGACCGGCGGTGCTTCCACAGCGCCTGCATCGTGCCGTACGACCAGCGGTAGCGCTGGGACCAGAGCTGGCCGAGCGACGCCGGCGCCTCCGTCCAGGCTCGGGCGTGCTCCTCGTAGACCACCCGCCAGCCCGCGCGGTGCAGGGCGATGGTGATGTCGGTGTCCTCGGCGAGGGTGTCGTCGCTCATGCCGCCCGCCTGGAGGACCGCCTCGCGCCGGAACGCGCCGATCGCGCCGGGGATGGTCGGCATGCAGCGCAGCAGGTCGTACATGCGCCGGTCGAGGTTGAAGCCCATCACGTACTCGATGTGCTGCCAGGCGCCGATGAGGGTGCGCCGGTTGCCGACCTTGGCGTTGCCCGCGACCGCGCCGACGCCGGGGTCGGCGAAGGGCTGCACCAGGTGCCGTACGGTGTCGGGCTCGAAGACGGTGTCGCCGTCCATCATCACGACGATGTCGTACCGGGCGTGCCGGACGCCGTTGTTGAGGGCGGCGGGCTTGCCCGCGTTGGCCTGCCGCACGACCCGGACGCCGGGCAGCCCGAGGGATTCGGCGATCTCGGCCGTGCCGTCCGTCGAACCGTCGTCCACGACGACGATCTCGACGGGGTGGGTACTGCGCGCCAGCGATCTCAAGGTCGCCTCGATGCACTCCTTCTCGTTGTACGCCGGGACGACCACGCTCACCGGCCCGGTCACGGGCGGGCCCCAGCCGAACCGGCGTCTGTTGCGCTGCCGGTGATGGCGGCGGGCCAGGACCAGCATCATCGCGAACCGGCCCATGACGGCCACGCCCACGACGACGAGCCCGGCCGACAGCGCGGGGACCGTCCACTCGGCGACGGCGACGGCCGCGATCAGCGCCTTGCCCTCGTAGAGGGTGGCGCCGGTGGCCCGGTGATGGGCGGCCTGGAGGCTGTCGCCGGGACCGTTCGTGTCCGGGGCCGCGGCGGAGGGCCCGCCCGTGGGCTGCTGATCGGCCATGACACCGCTGACGGTGGTGAAGGTGTAGCCCTTCGCCTTCATTTTCTCGATGTACTCCGGCAGCGCCTCGATGGTCTGCGACCGCTCGCCACCGGCGTCGTGGAAGAGGACGGAGGCCCCCTCGCCGTCCTCCGGCGTGGCCCACTCGACGATCTTCGAGACGCCGGGCCGTTTCCAGTCGTCGCTGTCGGTGTCGATGAAGACGCTGGTGTAGCCGTCCTCGCCGAGGCTCTCGTAGACGGGCCAGCTGTAGTTGTCGATGGCATCCGTCTGGGAGGAGTACGGCGCCCGGAACAGCGTGGTGGTGATGCCGGCCGCACCCGCCAGCGCGAGCTGGGTCTGCTCGATCTCGCGGGTGACGCGGGCCTGGCTCTGGTAGGAGAGGTCGACGTGGGTGAAGGTGTGGACGCCCACCTCGTTGCCCTGCTCGACCATGTCCCGCACGATCCCCGGGTGGCGCGAGACCATCGAGCCGACCAGGAAGAACGTGCCGGGCACGTCGTACTTCTCCAGGATCTCCAGCACCTGGGGCGTCCAGGTGGGGTCGGGGCCGTCGTCGAAGGTCAGCACGATCGTCTTGTCCGGGACGGAGACGGTGGTGGCCTGCCCGCCGGGGAAGGACAGGATCGGCCCGCCGTCGAGCACGTCGTCGGGGACGTCGCTCGCCGAGGCGCCGGTGCGTACGCGCTGGTCGCCGCCGACCTCGGCGCGCAGATAGCCGTCGAGGAGCATCACGCAGGTCAGGGCGAGCAGGAGGAGCAGGGCGAGGAGCACGCGCGGGCGTTGCAGTGCGGCGGCCCGGCCGGCGGCCCGTTCCATCCGGGAGGGGGCACGGCGGCGGCCCCGCGCGGGCGGGGTGGGGGGTGAGGTGGGCGTGGTCATAAGCGTGGGGGCGTCCGGTCAGTCGGTGGGGGCGGTGGTGAGGGCAGTAATGGGAGCAGTGGCGCTGGGGTCCGGGCTGGGAGAGGCGGCGGGTGCGGTGCGCGGTGGAGCGCCCGTGGGAGCGACGCCGCCCTGCGGACGCGTACCGCCCCCGGGCCCCGGGCCGCCCTCCGGTCCGCCACCACCACCGCCGACGCCGAAGGGCAGCAGCGCGGACGGGTTGACCGAGATGCCGACGCCCATGAAGGCCAGGCCCAGGACGACCGTGTAGCCGACGCACACGGCTCCCACCAGCAGACCCAGCCGGCGCAGCAGCCGGGCCCGGCGTCCGGTGCTGTCGACGAACACGGGCCCCTCGGCGGGCCCGGGGCCGCGTTTCCGACGGCGACCGCGCGGGGCGGCTCGGGAGGCGGTGGCAGGCTCGGATCGCATTGCCCGGACGTTAGGGAGCGTTGCCTGTCGCGAACTGGCAGTTCCTTGAGAGATCCCGGTGAATAGCGCCCCGTCCTGTCCGTTGCCTGGGAGCCGGGTCCGATCGGCGCCATTTCCTCAGCCAAGGCCCAGGAAGGCGTGGCACCTTCACTGATCCGACGGCGACAACGGACGACGACGAGAACGGGAGGGTGTGCTCATGGGGACTCACCGGAACACGGCAGCCGGGTGCGCCCTGTTGTTGGCCCTGGCCACCGCGGGCTGCACAGGACAGGACCGCACCACCGCCTACGCCCCCTACGTCGGTGCCACCACCGCGTCCGCCACCGACACGGCGGGCTCCCCCACGACGTACAACCTGGCGTTCGTCATCTCCTCCGGCGACGACTGCGTCCCCCGCTGGAACGGCGTCCAGGACATCGACGACGCCTCCGTCGCCTCCCGCGTCGGCAAGCTGAGGGAGTCCGGCGCCACCGTCCGCGTCTCCTTCGGCGGCGCCTCCGGCACGGAGCTGGCGGCGGCCTGCGACAGCGCCTCGCAGCTGGCGGCGGCGTACGGCACCGCCCTGGACGCGGCCGGTTCGACGCAGGCGGACTTCGACATCGAGGGCGACGCGCTGACCGACACCGGCTCCGTCGCCCTGCGCTCGGAGGCGATCGCGCTGCTCCAGGAGCAACGGGACGGCCTGGAGGTCTCCTTCACCCTCCCGGTGATGCCCACGGGCCTGGACACCGACGGCCTGGCGCTGCTGGCGTCCGCCAACGACCACGGCGTACAGATCTCCACGGTCAACCTCATGACCATGAACTACGGCGAGTCGTACACCGCCGACATGGGCGACTACGCCCTCGCCTCCGCGAAGGCCGCGCACACCCAGCTGAGGAAGGTCTTCGGCACGTCCGACGCGGACGCCTGGCGGGGCATGGCGCTCACCTCGATGCTCGGCGTCAACGACGTCGCCGGTGAGACCTTCACGCTCGCGGACGCCGCCGAGGTTCGCGCCTTCGCCGACGAGAAGGGAATCGCCTGGGTGTCGATGTGGGCGGCGTTCCGGGACAAGCGGTGCGCCGAGGACGCGTCGGCCACCGACGCGCTCACCACGTGCAGCGGCGTGGAGCAGAAGGACGGTGCGTTCGGGAGGACGTTCGGGACGGCGCCCGGCACCTAGGGCCTGTCCGACGAGCCCCGCGGACCGCGCGCTCAGCGCCCCCGGTACACCAGACGGCCGCCCACGACGGTGGCGACGCACGTGGCCGCGCCCTCCCTCACGAGCGCGGCCCGGTCGGGTACGTCGAACACCGCGAACCGGGCGGGCTTCCCGGCAGCGAGCCCGGGCAGCAGCACCAGCGGCACCGGCGAGAGGGACGCGGGCCCGGGCAGGGTGGCCGGACGCCCCGCCAGGGCGAGCCCCGCTCCGCGCACCGCGTCCTGGGCCGCGCGGCCGCGCAGCTCTCCGGCGACGGCGACGGTGCCGTGCGCCAGCATGCGCTGCACCCCGCGGCGCGCGCTGGCGCCCCGCGCGGACGCGTCCGCACCGAGGAGGGCGAGCCCGCGCTGCCCGAAGATCGGCTCGGTGCCCAGCCGGTCCGCTTCGCGCGGGTCGGGGTGGTACGCCTGCTCCAGCAGTTCCGGGCCGTACGGGTTGAGCAGTCCGGGCGTCAGGATGCCGGGCCACCGGCGCACCCGCGCCCGTGGGTGACCGGCGGCCAGTTCCTCGTACGGGCCGACGGCGGCGAGTTGCGCACCGTCGACCACGACGGCCGTCTCGGGCGAGGCTTCACAGACGTGGATCGTCAGCACGGCGGCCTCAGTTGGGGGCGAGCAGCTTCAGCTCGGGGTGGGCCGTGCCGCCCTCGATCGCCGTGGAGGAGATGTGGGAGACGACGCGCTCGTCGACGGGGTCGTTCGCCGGGTCGTCGTGCACGACGAGGTGCTCGTACGTGGTGGCCCGCTGCGCCGGGACCCGCCCCGCCTTCCTAATGAGATCGATGATCTCCAGCCGGTTGGACCGGTGCTTGGCACCCGCGGAGGAGACGACGTTCTCCTCCAGCATGATCGAGCCGAGGTCGTCCGCGCCGTAGTGCAGGGAGAGCTGGCCGACCTCCTTGCCGGTGGTCAGCCAGGAGCCCTGGATGTGGGCGACGTTGTCGAGGAACACCCGGGCGATGGCGATCATCCGCAGGTACTCGAAGAGCGTGGCCTGCGTGCGGCCCTTCAGGTGGTTGTTCTCGGGCTGGTAGGTGTACGGGATGAAGGCGCGGAAGCCGCCGGTGCGGTCCTGCACGTCCCGGATCATCCGCAGGTGCTCGATGCGCTCGGCGTTGGTCTCGCCGGTGCCCATCAGCATCGTGGACGTCGACTCGACGCCCAGCCCGTGCGCGATCTCCATGATCTCCAGCCAGCGCTCGCCGGACTCCTTCAGCGGCGCGATGGCCTTGCGCGGCCGCTCGGGCAGCAGCTCCGCACCGGCACCGGCGAAGGAGTCGAGACCGGCGGCGTGGATACGGGTGACGGCCTCCTCGACCGACACCTTCGAGATCCGCGCCATGTGCTCGACCTCGCTCGCCCCCAGGCTGTGGATGACGAGCTGGGGGAACTCCTTCTTGATGGCGGCGAAGTGCTCCTCGTAGTACTCGACGCCGTAGTCCGGGTGGTGGCCGCCCTGGAACATGATCTGCGTGCCGCCCAGCTCGACCGTCTCCGCGCAGCGGCGCAGGATGTCGTCGAGGTCGCGGGTCCAGCCCTTCTTGGTGTCCTTGGGGGCCGCGTAGAAGGCGCAGAACTTGCACGCCGTGACGCACACGTTCGTGTAGTTGATGTTGCGCTCGATGATGTACGTCGCGATGTGCTCGGTGCCGGCGTACCGGCGCCTGCGTACGGCGTCGGCGGCGGCGCCCAGCGCGTGCAGCGGGGCGTCGCGATAGAGGTCGAGCGCCTCTTCGGGGGTGATCCGCCCACCGGCGGCGGCGCGGTCGAGGATGGGCTGAAGGTCGGCCTTCTCGGTCACCGGCGTCCCTTTCGCAAGGTTCGTAAGGGTTGTGGACGGACCGCACCAGCGTACGCCAGGCCCTTCGCCCGCTCGTGGTCAGGCCGCGTACGCCCCGGCCAGGACGCCGAGGAAGGCGCCCGCGATGAGGAACGGCCCGAACGGGATCGCCGTCTTGCGGTCCGCGCGCCGGGCGACGAGGAGGGCACCGCCGTACAGCGCCCCGAGCAGGAACCCGGCGAAGGTGCCCAGCATCAGGGTGGGCCAGCCGTACCAGCCGAGGACGGCACCGGCCGTGAGGGCGAGCTTGACGTCGCCGAAGCCCATGCCGGCCGGGTTGATCAGGAACAGCACGAGGTAGCCGGCGCCGAGGGCGAGGGCGCCCAGCAGGGCGGTCGTCCACTCCCCCGCGTGCTCGGGCACGAGCGCGGTGAGGCCGAGCAGGACCAGCGCGGCCCCGGCCAGCGGCAGGGTGAGCGGGTCGGGCAGCCGCCGTACCTTCAGGTCGACGACGGCCAGCAGCACGCCGACCGGGGCGAGCAGCAGCCAGACGGCCACCTCCGGCCGGGTGCCGGTGGCGGCGGCGAGGGCGGCGCAGACCAGGGCGGTGGCGACGGCGAGGGACGCGGTGCGGGGGCCGTAGGACGCCTGACCGGCCGGGCACTGCCCGCACCGGGCCCGGCCGAGCCAGCCGCGTACGGGGTGCCCGTCCGGACACCGCTCGCGCCAGGCCTCCCCGGAGGGCGCGGCGAACCGGTAGGCCGCGCGGGGCAGCAACGCGCCCGTCGCCGCGCCCCAGAGCGCGGCGACGAGGACGATGACGAGGCCGATGTCGATCGGGGAGTCGAGGGCGATGTCGATGGCGGAGTCGACGGCGGAGTCGACGGCGGAGTCGACGGCGGAGTCGATGCTCATCCGGCGGCGGAGACGCCCTCGCGCCAGGTCGGCAGCAGCTCGTCGAGCAGCGCCTCGGTGCGCGGTGGCACCCCGCGGGCCCCGCTGCGGGCGACGAGGTCGGCGGCGAGGGCGCGCAGCCGGTCGGGGTCGCCGGTGGAGTGGGTGGCGCGCAGCAGCTCGTGCCACAGGCGTTCGTCGGCGGGGGCGGTGCGCAGCGCCGCGGTCAGCGCCTCGATGGCCTTCTCCGCACGGTTCTTCTCCAGGTGGAACTCGGAGAGCGCCAGCCCAGTGTCGGCGACGAGCAGCGGGAGCTGGGCGTCGACGATCTCGTGGGTGAGCCAGCGGTAGCGGCCCTCGGGCCGGTCGGCGAGCAGCGGCCCGCGCACCAGCACCAGCGCGTCGGTGAGCAGCCGCCCGCGCACCTGGCGGCTGCCGACGCCGCGGCCCTGGGTGGCCTCGTAGTAGAGGGAGCGCAGGACGTCGAGGTCGGAGACGACGGACTTGGCGAGGGTGAGCCGGCCGGTGGCGTCGGTGCCGAGCCGAGGGGTGCCGTCGGGGTCGGAGCCGAGCCAGGCCCGCAGCCGCTCCAGCAGCGCGTCGCGTACGTCCGGCGTCACGCCGCGCGGCCACAGCGCGGAGGACAGCACCCGCGGGTGGACCCCCTCGCGGTGCAGCAGGAGCAGCGCCAGCGCCTCGTGCAGCAGGGCGCTGCGCTCACCGTCGGGGGTGTCCAGGCCGATGATCTCGTACGACCCGACGAGCCGGGCGTACACCGCGGGCCTGCCCTGCTCGCTGATGTCGACGAGGAACGGCGGGGCGTTGGCCGGCCGGCCGGGCCCGCCCTCGGGGTCGGAGCCGGAGCCGGGATCGGCGTCGGTGAACAGCTCGACGACGGCACGCCGCTGGGCGGCCGGCAGCATCTGGGCGTCCAGTTCGAGCCCGAGCAGCGGCGCGAGCAGGCGGCCCTCGCCGGTGATCTCCATCTCCCAGGCGGCACCCGGCAGGTCGGTGCCCCCGGTGCCGACGAGGTAGCCGATGCCGAGCCGGCCGGCGTCGGCGGCCAGTTCGGCCAGTCGCAGCGCGTCGTCGTCGGAGGGCTGGGCGGCCAGCAGGACCAGGTGCGGGGCCCAGCGTGTGTGCTGGGCGGGCCCGGTGCGGCCGGTGAGCACGGAGTCGTGCCCGGCGGCACCGAGCGCGCCGCGCCGCTGCCGGGTCTCGGCGGACATCGTCTCGAAGAGGTCCTCGAACCCGTCGAGATGGCGGATCCGGTTGGGCGCGAGGGGCGTGAGATCGTCCCCGAACCCGACCAGGGTGATGGTCATACGGTCCGACCAGCCGTTGGTGGCCAGTTCGGCGGCGACCGACGCGAACACGGCGGCCCGGTCGGCCTCGGTGCCGCCGAGCGAGACGATGCCGGGCACGGCCTCCAGGTTGAGCAGCAGCCGGGAGTCGTCCATGGTGCCGAGACTGACGAGCCCGGGGTACGGCGCGGCCGTCTCGGCCTCCTCGTACCCCTCGGCGTCGGTGCGGGCCAGCATCCAGAAGGTCTGGTCCTGACCCTGCTGCCACGGCGCGGGCGGCTTCCCGGCCGGCTGGGCGAGCTGGAGGTGCAGGTCGCCGTTGCCGCTCATCCAGGCCGCGTAGACGACGGGCAGCGGGCGGGACTCGGCGGTGAGGGAGGCGGCCAGCCCGCGCAGCGACCGGTCGAGCAGGCGTACGCCCTCGGGGTCGGCGCCGACGAGCAGCGCGTCCTGCACGTCCTGGGCGTCGCCGGTCGGCGTGGGCGGCTCCATGCCGCGCCGTCCGCCGACCGCGCCGAGCGCCGACTGCCACATCGCCTGCCGGCGCCGTCGCCCGAGGGCGCCGAGGAGACCGGCGGCGAGCAGCGGCGCGGCGAGGAGCGCCTCGGGCAGCCCGAAGGAGTCTCCGGCCGGTGAGGCGGCGGGGGTGGCGTGCTCCTGACCCGTGCCGGGGACGGGAGTGGCCGGTGTGACGGGGTTGGCGGGGGTGGCAGGGTTGGCGGGCGTGGGTGCGGGCCGCTGCTCGGGCAGGGAGACCTGTGCGTCGCCACCGCCACTGCCCTGGGCGTGGTCCCCGGTCTGCGCGTAGTCGCTGATCTGCTGCTGCGCCTGCTCGGAGACGTTCGGCGCCGCGTCGGGCATCTCGACCAGTTCGCCGCCGCGGGCGTCGCCGGGCATCTCCATGATCCAGCCGGGCCGGATGAGCGAGGCCTCCGACAGCCGGGACCCGTCGGGCTGCACCCGGTCCTTGTTGAGCTCGAAGATCTCCTTGTACCGCCGGCCGTCGCCGAGGTGCCGTTCGGCCACCTCCCAGAGGGAGTCGTGGTGACGCCCCTCGGGCGGCTGGATCCGGTAGTACTTCGTGTCGCCGTGCGCGGCGGAGGCGCCACCGTCGGCACGCGCTGCGGCCTGCCCCGCCTGTCCGGCCTGCTCGGCGAGGGCGTTGGCAGTGGCGGCCGCCTGTTCCTGCTGCTGGGCGAAGATCCCCGGCGTCTGCTGGGCGGCGGCGACGGACGGCTTCTGGTTCCCTTCCAGGCTCTGCCCCAGCTGCGACAGCCCCGGTGTGAGGCTCGCGGCGGTGGCGCCGACGAGGAGCAGGGCGGCGACCAGCTGCCGGGCCAGCAGCTGACTGGGCCCCGACCCCGGCACCCGCCCCGGCACGCCGACACCGGACAGCGCGGCCTTGACCTCGACCAGCACGCAGGCGGTGAACTGCGCCCAGGCGAGCCAGACGATGACGGTGAGGATGTGGAGGAACGTGGTGACGGTGATCTCGCGCTGCAGCCAGTCGAGGCTCGGCGCGCCACCGGGGAACGGCCACCCCGCGGTCACGGCCAGCGCGAACGGCACCCCGACGACCAGCCCCGCCAGCACCACAAAGGCCAGGAACGCCTTGACGAAGTCCCCGAACGACCGCCGCCGCACCCGCACGGGCTGAGGCGTGCGGTTCCTCGGAGCCGAGGATGCCGGAGGTGCCGAGGGAGCCGTCGAGCTTGACGAGCTGGTGGTGCGGCGTCGCGGCATGGCGGGTGTCCTGTGTCGAGTGTGGGAGGAGTCAACTGCGTGAGCTGTCGGGGGCTCGTCGAGCCTACAGAGATCTTATGGACTGGCGCCGACAGCGGAGAAGGCCCCGAAGAACCGGGCTCGCAACTCCTGCACCGTTTCTCCCCCTTTACCCGTAAAGCCGTCGGACTGCCCCACCCTGAGGAAGGGGTCTCCCGCGCCCGGCGACCGACGGGGCCTATCGGTTGACGGCCTGGATCTCCCGCACAGCCAGGTCCTGTGTGGTCTCGAAGGTGCCGTCGGGCAGATCGCCCTGAGCTCCGCCGGAGCCCTCCCAGGAGATCTCCCATGTGATCGACGCCTTCAACTGGTACGGAGCGTCGCCACTCGCACGCAGGTACTTGATCCCGCAAGGCGGCGTCCGTTCGGCAGCACCCTTGGAGTAGGGAGTGCCGATGGAACCGTCGGCGTTGATCTCGCAGTCGCCGGACGAGGGATACGTCTCGGCATCCTCGGTGCCCGGGTCCAGGTGCAGCGCCACGGGTTTGGCGGTGGTCTCCGCCCACACGCCGGCCGCCTCCAGCTCTGCACGGACCTTGACCTCCTGGAAGGTCGCCTTGTCCAGCCACACCCAGGTGGGCAGGTTCACCTTGGACTCGGCGGCGGGCTTGAGCTCGACCTTTGTACCGGGAACCTTGATCTTGTCGTACGCGTAGGCCGCCAGGACGTCGGGAGTGGGAGCGTGATCATTGTCCGGGAGGGTGTTGGCGTCCTGCCAGAACAGGGTGCGGTCGCATTCGTAGGACGCCGCGTCGTTCTCCCTTTCCTTGTTGATCACTCCGCGCCAGAACCGGCCGTCCTTGCCGATGTTGTAGTTCTTGTAGCCGTCGCTGTCACCGGTCCGGCCCTCACCCTTTTCGTACTGGGTCACCATCAGCTCCTCACCCCAGGAGAGCGTCGGCGTGACAGCCACCAGATCACCGCCCTTCTTGAGGCGGTCCACGGCGGCCTTGAGCTGCTCGGGCGTGGCCACGGGCTCGTACCAGCAGGCGGGCGGCTCCCAGTTGGGGTCCACCGGGGCGAGCGCCTTGGGAGAGGTGCCGGAGCCGCTGCCACTGACCTGTGTGACCTTGATGCCGGTGGTGGTCGCGGAGGCGGTCAGTGTGTTGCTGTCGGCGCTTCCGGAAGGGCCCGTGGACGGCTGCCGGTTGTCCTCGTCACCGATCGCCTGCGCACCCGGAGTGGCCAGGGCCACCGCACACAGCGAACCGAAGAGCACGAGTCCCGCCTTGGACAGCGCCCCCATCAGGAACAGGCTCCCGGCACCACGTCGACGGACGCGGCTTTCCAGACCCCCTGCGACGTCTTGTCGAGGTTGATCCGGTACTGAATCACACTCTCCGGCTTGTCCGGGGTCTTGGTGACTTCGCCGGTCTTGCGGTCCTTTGTGGATGCCTGGCGCTCGTCGACGCAGTAGAAGAGCACACCGGATCCGGAGTCACCGATGCTGACCTGGGGGTCGAAGACCGTGACCTTCCCGATCAGGGTTTCGTCATCGTCGACGAACTGCTTGATCCACTTGCGGGCGGTCGGCAGAGTGGCGTCCGAGTTGTAGAACGCCACCGCGTCGGACTCCGGGTCCGCCTCGATCACCGCGGCGTACTGTGAACGCAACTCCTCACGGCCGTCGTTCAGGATCGCCTGGAGCTTCGGATCGCTGTTCGTCCAGCTCTCGAAGTCGGCCTGGAACTCCTTGGGGAGCGTGATCTCCGGCCGGTCGACACCATCCGGCGCGGCAGAGGCCGTAGGGCTCACGGAGGCGGTTGCTCCACCGCTGGTGTCCGCACCCTTGATCTTGTCCGACGATGTGTCGTCGTCGCCCGAGCCGCAGGCGGTCAACAGCAGGGCCGCGGATGCGGTGAGCGCGACGGTCACTAGCCGGGCGGGGCGGTTCACGCTTGGACTCCCGTTGAGGTGGGGGGCAACTGGAGTGAACCACGCTATCCAAGAGCCGGCCCTGCCAACAGACGGACCCCGGCCGTGACAGGAATCGGCTGTAGCCGAACCATGCCTGCCAGGTTGTCAGGCCCCGTCCCCGGCGAACAGGTCCTCGGCGCGCGTGACATGAACAGCCCGCTGGGACCACGTCTTCAGCTGATCCGGGTCGGCACAGGAAAGTACCCGCTCTCGAACGGCATCGGACACCGAAATACCCCGCCACTCCAGAATCTCCAGCGTGATTTCGGAACGGGCCTCGGCCCGGCCCTCCTCACGACCCTCCACCCGGCCCTCCTCACGAACCTTCTCGGCCACGGGGTTGTTGAAGAAGTAGCGGATCTCCGACATCAGGTCCCTCCAGAGGTCCTTGGCCCGGGAATCACCCAGGCACGATTCGATGAGCTGTCCGAAGACCGCCGCACTGTCACCGTCGACGGTCCGCAGAGCGCAGGCCAGTGGTTCCAGTATGGCGGCGGCCCCGGCACCACGCCCGTGCGTCATGGCCGACAGGACGGCCAGCGGAACGTCCCTCTCGGCCTCTCGCTCATTCGCAATCACCGGCACGTTGTCCGGACCGATCACCAGTGGCCGCACGGTCATCGAGTCCCAGCCGGGCAGCCCCCGCCGGATGGGCTGAGCCGCCCAGCGCGCCGTCGCACTGTTCTGCGTGATCACGACGAGCACCGGCTCGCACCGGTACTTCTCATACAGATACGAGAGGTAATAGGGCCAGCTGCCGCGCTTCTTCTCGTCCTTCTTTCCCTGCGCCTCGACGACGAGAAGGTAGGCCGCTTCGTCCGTCTCCACCCGCATCAGCGTGTCCACGCGCCGTTCGACGGGCTCAATCTCCGTAACGTCGGCATTCAGAACCGCGAAGTCACGCGGCTCCGGGAACGGAACGTGCAACACCTTCTGAAACGCCCGCGTCAGCAGCGCCGGGTCCTTCTGAAAGACCCAGTGCAGCGCCTCGTGCGACGAGCCGACCATCAGCTCTCCCTCCTGTACGACGCGATCAACGAGCTACGCCGCGACGAGGTCACACGTACTTGCCCCGGTTTCCGCCCCTGGCCGGCGGCTGCCACCCCCACAGGTCCGCACACGCCCGCACGAGCGCGACCCCGCCCCTTCTCCTCGTCCGTGAACGCGTCCAGGTTCCCGGGGACACCGCCGAGGTCGAACATCATGCGACGGCGCTGCGTGAGATCGTGATCACGCACGTTCCCGGGTTGCTCCAGACCACCGACTACACCCGCGCGGTGTACACCTACGTGATGCCGGGCCTGCCCGACAGTGAACTGACGCCGCGGATCGAACACCGGATGCGGCGGCACTCCGTGATCGAGGGTGCCAACCCGACGCCGTACGAGACGATCATGCCGAACCTCAACTGAACCAGCTTCGAACACTGTTCCGTAAGGTGGAGGAGGCGTCGCTGAGCCCTGCGGCGTCACGGGACTTCATCCACCGTCTGACGAAGGAACTCCGCGTGGCGACACGCGACTCGACGGCACCCTCCCAGGGCACACTCACCATCCCGGTCGGCACCTTCGCCGCCCTCATCCGGAGCCTCAGGACGACGACAACTGTCTGACCGGGACCCCGATCGGGTGCGATAAGTTCAGACGCGCGTTCTAAGCGAGGGCATCGCACGGGCACGGGGGAGAACACGGTGTCGCACAGGCCGGCGGACTGGTACGTACTCGACCTGGACAAGGACCCGACGCCGGGCGACCCGGCCCGCATCCGCAAACTCGCCGGCACCCTGAACGACTTCGCCGACGACGTGTCCGACGTGCTGCGCGACCTCAAGGGCATCGCCAAGGAGGAGGAGATCCTCTCCTGGGCGGGCAAGACGGCGAAGGTGTTCGCCGAGGAGTTCGAGGACGCCCCGAAGAAGCTGCGCAAGCTGAAGAAGTCGTACGGCCTGGCGGGCGACGCGCTGGCCACCTTCTGGCCCGATCTCCAGGATGCCCAGGAGAAGGCCGACAAGGCGCTGCGCGACGGCCGCAAGGCCCGCGAGGAACTCACCACCGCCCAGACCGCACTGACCGGTGCCGAGGACTGGGTGCGCAGGGCGACCGAGAAGAGCGACTCGTACGACCCGGCCAAGAACGGCGGCAAGGACGTCCCCAAGCCCGACGAGGCCGACGTCCGCCGCGCCACGCGTGACGCCCAGCACGCGAAGGCCCGCCAGGCGGCGGCCGAGCGGAACGTGGAGAGTGCCCAAAGCGCCCTCGACGCGGCCAAGAAGCTCGCCGGCCAGGCGAAAGGGCTGCGCGAGGAGGCCGCCCGCCGGACGGTGGCCAAACTCCGGGAGGCCTCCGACGCCGGTATCCCCAACCGGCACTGGTGGGAGGAGGTCGGCGACTGGGTCTCCGACCACTGGGACGAGATCGTCACCGTCTGCAAGTGGGTCGTGACGATCGTCGGCATCATCGTGATGATCGTGGGCGGCCCGTTGGGCTGGCTGGTGTTCGCCGCGGCGCTCGTCGTGATGGCGGACACGATAAGAAAAGTCATCAAGGGTGAGGCGGGCTGGGGCGATCTCCTATGGGCCGCCTTGGACTGCATACCCGCCACCAAGGGCTTCACCAGCCTCGCCAAGCTCGGCAAGCTGTGGAAGGCGGGCGGCCTGCGGGCCTTGGGCACCGGGTTCATGAAGGGCATCGGTGGAGGGCTACTCAAGAAGATCCAGCAGCTGAGATCTGGAGAGGGCCTACGCGGCATCTACCGCCCGTTCAAAGGATCTGCCCGTCTCTTCGGTGGCACTATCCCCTACCGGGCCCTCACCCCCAAGGCGCGGCAATTGGCAAGGGACCTGACCAAAGGGCCCGTTCCCATCACTCCCAACGAAGTCAACATATCTCACATGTCCGAACTTCAGCAGTTCCACGGAGTGGAGCACGCAGTCGTACAGAACCCCTCGGGACAGATGCGTCTCTTCCAGGGGGACGAGGTTACGACGATCGTTCCGAAGGAACTGCGCGACGAGGGCTACAAGTTCACCGTGCACACGCATCCCGAAGACCGCCTGCCCGGGCCGCCTGACGAGATGGAAGCCGCTCGTGGCATGAAGAACAGCATGAGCCGCGACCTGGACAACAAGAGGACCCCTCACATGGAAGCGGTCATCAGCCGCGACGGGCAAGTCCGGTTCTTCGACAACACGGGCGTTCTGGAATTGCCTCCGGGTACTTACCCTCCGGGCGGCCCCGTCAGCGAGCGCGGCGGAATCGTCCCCGTGACCGGCCTATGATGATGGAAGAAGCGACGCACTACCTGCCTTCCTCCGCGATTCAAGTGACCCTAACCCGGACCGACAGGCGATCAAGATGCCAGACGTGAATGAGTGCCAGATCTGTGGTGCTCCGGCTCCACTCATCCCGGGACAGTGCGACGGTGTCGCCGGGTACCGTCTGCTACGGGATCCGTGGTCCCCGAAACCCGCCTTCCTCGACGGGAACCTCCATTTCTCCTGCCTGTCGGAGTCCGATCGAAACGGGCTCTTCTTTGACGAGTTCACCCGTATGCTGCGCGCCGGCCATGAAGAGATCGAGAGCCTGGATGGTTCTCCTCCTCCCCTTACCAGGATGGGCCTGGGCATGACGGAGATTTTTTCCGGCGCCGAATGCTGCGTATTCCAGAGCGGCGTTGCCGACCGATGGATGGTGGTGAAACGCGACGGACCCTGGTTCCGTCTGCGCCTGGAAGACATCACTGAACTCGCCCGCGGTGCCACTCTCCAATCTTCCTCGGACGTCGTCCCGTACCGTCTTCCGGTCGACCTTGGCAGCGACGTCAGGGAGTTGAGCCTTGCGTCCCTGCTGTCCGTCCTGGGCGTGACGGATCGCTACGAGCCGGACGTCGTGGAATACGAAGCGGTCGACTACTACCCGCCGAAACTGCTGCTCGAGTACGTGGCTCGCGCACCGCTGAACCTGCCTCGTGAGGCGGTGGCATTCTTCACGGAGTACGTTCAGAATTACACCCCGGTAAGTTACGACGACGAGGCCTGATGCCCACACGTTCCACGCCCCTTGGCGTATCCCTGTCGGTCCCGGAATCGTGGTGGGAGTTCGACATCCGTCCCGAAGGCCGGGAGGCGACGATCCGCGCCTTGGTGGATGAACGCCTCGACGAGACGCCCGAGCTGGCGCCGTACCGCGCCGACCTGACCGCCATGCTCCGGAAGATGGCCAAGGACGCCCATGACTCCGGTGCCCTCTACCTGGGGTGCATGGCGGAGAACTTCGACGGTGTGCCGCTCTCGGCGACCGTCACCGTGTCCGTCCTCGGCGCCAAGAACCAGCAGGGTGTCGCCCTGTCCACCGACCCCCGGGCCATCGCCGACAGCCTTCGGACGATCACCGCGCGCCGGGAAGGGGACGCCTGGCGGAAGGTGACGACCGTCGACATTCCCGAAGTGGGCCCGGCCGCGCGGACGTACGGCGTGGAGGACGTGCCCGTGGCGCCGGGCGACAGTCGTACCCTGCGTATGGTGCTGACGCAGACGTACGTCCCCGTCCCCGGAACCACCGACCAGGTCGTCCTCGTCTCCGGAGCCAGCCCGGTGCTGGATCTCGCCGAGGCGTTCCACGACATCTTCGACGCCGTGACAGGCACGTTCCGTTTCGTCTGACCCGCAGAGAGGACTTCGGGCCATGGGCAAGAGCGATCTCGCGCTGCCGTTGACCGAGCTGGAGGACTACGGGCGCCGGCTGCGGTCGCTCAAGACTCGGCTGAACCACACGAAGAAGCTCTTCGAGTCCTACGAGGACGACATCGGCGACGGCGGCGTCAACGACGCCCTCGGCGACTTCGAGTCCAACTGGGAGGACGGCCGCGAGGACATCACCCAGCAGCTCGACGCCCTCGCCAGCATGTCGGACGCCGTGGTCCGCGAGTTCAAGAAGCTGGACGACGATCTCACCAAGAAGGTCAACGGCGCCGTGAAGACGGAGGACAAGCGGGGCGGCAAGGGCGGCGACAAGTAGCCGATGACCTGGGTCCCCGTGCCGCACCTCGTCGGCGAACCGCAGCCGGAGGCGGACTTCACCCCCGGCACCCTCCCTGACGAGTTGGCCGAGTCTCTGGCCAGATTCCTGGAGGGGGCGGAGCCCGTTCTGTTCTCACCGGGCACTGTCCCGGATCCGTTCTCCGACTCGGCGGACGCGCGCGTGCGTGTGGGAGTCATGACCGACGGGCGCTGGGTCTGGTCTCTAGCCTGGGCCGACCACGTCCGGCAGCACCGAGTGGCACCACCGTCGGCCTTCGTCCAGCACGCCCTCTCGCTCCGTTTCTCAGCTCCGGAGGTCAGCGTTGAACGAGCACTTGCCATCGCGCGGGCCGAAGGGCTCCCCCTCCCCGACTGAGGCCACCCGGGCGGCACGTACGGTCCGGGCCGTCGGGTTCTTCGACGAGCTCGCGCCCGGCTGGGGATTCCCCACCGACGGCACGATCAGGGACGCGGTCAGGTCGTCGGCGGACACGGACGAGCACCGCCTCGTCGAGTACCTCCGGCAAGGCTCCGGCATCTGGTCGGAGATGGGCGCACAGGCCGACGTGCTGGATCCCGAAGGGCCGGTCCTGGTGAGCGCCGGCTCGCTCCTCACGGACGGGGGCTGGCTCTGGCGGGAGGATCTCGCGTACTACGTGGGCAGGTACCACCTGGCTCTGCCCGGGGACTTCGTCGCGCGTGTCAGAGAGCTGAGCCACCGGCCACCTGAGGTCCCGGAAAGCAGGCTCGTCGAGATTCTGACGCGGGATCTCGGAATCCCCATGGGCTGAGCGCCGCGACTCCGCTCGCTCACCCCACCTCGTTCTCCGCCACCGCCTCGCCGTGGACGACCACGTCGCCGCCGTAGAACATGCCGGTGAACACCGGCGAGTAGGTGAGCTGGACCTCGACCTGGACCTGGGCCGCGTCGGCCGTGACACAGTGGGTCGCGGCGATGTCCGCGCCGGTCATGTCCATCTCGGCGGCGAAAGCCTTGACGCGGGCGTTGCAGTTCTCGTAGTTGATGGGGGCAGGGCCGCCCACGTCGTCGTAGAGGGCCTCGCGGTCGATGTCCTGGGCGGCGTAGCGGGCGGCCTGTTCGGCGATGTCCGCGGCGCGTTCGCGCTTGGAGATGGACATGCCGCCGTCGATGACGAAGGCCGAGAGGGACAGGAAGACCAGGGCGAAGATGATGACCGCACCGGCGCCCGAGCCGCGGTCGTCCAGCCGGGTGCGCCGGTCCGCGAGCCAGTCGCGTACCTGAGTTCTCACGCCGTCCTCCGGTACGGGTCCAGCGGGGAGCTGAAGGTCGCCGACAGGGTCGTGGGGATGTTCAGGCCGATCGAGGCCAGGCCGCGCACCTCGCAGCTCACCTCGACCGTGAAGAGGGTGTCCGGTTCGAAGCCCGCGCTCTTCTGGACGACCGAGACCGGGCCGGAGCACACGTCCGCGAGGTTGGCCTCGGCGGCCTTCTTCGCCTCCGCCATCGCCGTACCGTGGTCCTTCTGGATCGAGCCCGCGCGGGCCGCGTCCCTGGCGGCGCCGTCGAGTGCGCCGCGGCCGTCGACGAGTTGGCCGAAGGCCACCAGGACGAGGATGAAGAGGATCATCACGGGGGCCAGGATGACCACCTCGATGGTGGACAGACCCCGGTCGTCGCCCTCGCCGCACAACGGCCGGCCGCCCCTGCGGCGGGAGAGGTTCACTAGTTGCCCCCCTCCGGCACGAAGCGCTCGACCGGGCCCATCGACTGTGCGTGCACCGTCAGGTTCAGGCCCGGGAAGACCGTGGGGATACGGGCCGTGATCTCCACTCCGACCGTGTTCTGCTCCGGCTGGACCATCTTCACGTCGGGGGACAGGACCAGTTGCGGGCCGAGTTGGCGGATGTAGCTGTCGACCACGTCCTGGGCCTCGCCCCGCCACGCGCCGGGCTGGGCGTCCGCCGTCGCGCGGGCCTTGCGCGCGCCCGCCTGGGCCGCGGCCTGCGCCACGTGGTCCGCGAAGAAGTACAGACCGAACTGCACCGTCGCGAAGATCATGAAGAACAGGACCGGAGTGAGCAGCACGAACTCGATCGCGGTCATGCCGGAGTCGTCGCCGCGGGTGGTCGCGGCCTCCCGCGCGGCGTCCACCCTGCGCCGCACCCGTCTGTGCACGCCCCCGAGCGCGCCCTTGAGCACGCCGCGCACAGCGCCCGGCGTCCTCGTCCCCGTCTGTCCCGTCACGTCGTCCCCGTCACAGCGCCAATAGCTCTGGAGCCCCACGGCCGTACAGCGGCCGCGTACGGCCGGTCAGCAGGTCTTGCCCGCGTCCGCGCCCTTGATGCAGTCGCCGACCTTGTTGGCGCCGTCGCTGAGCGCGGCGTTGATGATGGCGGCCACCACGCCGACGATCGCGACGACGACCGCGGAGATGATGACCCACTCGACCGCGGAGGCGCCGCGGTCCAGCTCGCCGGAGCGGGCGCGCTCCACACGGGCCCGCAGGAAGGTGATCAGGAAGTCGACGGGCACGATGCCCGTGGTGCCGGTGCGGAGGTTCCGTCCGTTCATGGTGGGTTCTGTCCTCTCGTGTCAGTTCTGGGAGCGAAGCGGCTCGGAGCTGCTGAATCGGGGCTGCGGCGGGTGCGGCGGGTGCGCCGGAAACTGCGTCACACCTGGAACACCCGCATCGCCGCCGGATAGATCAGGAACACCAGGAACCCGGCGCACAGCAGGAGCTGGGCCACGAGCATCGACTGGGACTTCTCGCCCGCGCTGCCCTCGATCTCGGAGAGTTCGCGGTGCCGCATGGTCTCGGCGCGGGAGGCGAGGGACTCGCGGACCTTGGCGCCGTCGTCCGCCACCAGGGCGAGGGAGGCGGAGAGGTCCTTGAGTTCCTCGACGCCCAGGTCCTCGCCGAGCTGCCCCAGCGCCTGCCACTGGCTGATGCCCGTGATGCGCGCGTCGGCCAGCGCGTTGCGGATGCGGTGGGTGGCCCAGCCGTCGGACACCTCCGCCGCCGCCATCAGCGCCTCCGGCAGACCGCGGCCGCCGGCCAGGCTCATGGAGACCAGGTCCAGGTACGCCCCGATCACGCGCCGCAGGTCACGGCGCTTGTCGGCGGCGTCCCTGCGTACCTCCAGGTCGGGGAGGAAGAAGAAGAGCGCCGCGCAGAGCAGGGCCAGCCAGACCGGGATGATCGGGCTGTCCCCGAAGCCCAGCTGCCAGACGATCGCGAACAGGAACGGGCCGAAGAACAGGCCGCCCACCGCCAGCAGCGCCTTCGTCGCGAGGAACTTCTCCCAGCTGCGGTCCAGTACCGCCAGGTCCGCGCGCAGCGAGCGCTGCTCCCAGCCCTGCTGGAGGTACAGCTCGGCGACCCGGGCGCCGACCTGGGCCCGCAGCGAGCCGAGACGGCCGGTGTCCTTCGCCGCGCGGGACGACTCGTACGCCGCTCCGCGCGCCCGCATCGCGTCGATGCGGGCGACCTGCTGGATCGGGCTGCGTCTGCTCGGCATCAGAGCACGGACCAGGGCGTAGATGCCCAGGCCGGTGACGGCGCCGACCAGGACCGGCATGGTCAGGTTCATCGTCGTACCCCCTCGTCCCCAGACGCCGGCGACGGCTGGGACGGTTGCGGCAGGCGCTGTACGGGCTGACCGGGGTGACCGGGGTGACCCGGCTGACCCGGTGTGCGGGGGCGCACGAACTGGACGTCGGCGCCGTCCCGGACCAGGAAGCGCTCCGGCGTCTCGATGGTCGACAGCTTGCGCAGCCACCAGAAGCCCAGCGCGAACAGGCCGCACACGCAGACCAGGACCAGCTGGCCGACGGGCGAGCCGTACGGCTCGACGAAGTCCCGGTTGAAGATGGACAGGCCGAGGACGAAGAGGACCGAGACCGCGACCACGATCTGCACCGACCGGCGGGTCGAGGCGCGCTGCGCCATCACGCGCTGGCGCATGTCGACCTCCTCGCGCGCGGACTTGGCGAGGGCGCCGAGGACCTGGCGCAGACCCGGGCCGCGCAGGCGCGCGTTGAGGATGAGGGCCGCGACGATGATGTCGGCGGACGCGTCGTCGATCTCGTCGGCGAGGTGCTGGAGCGCGTCGGGCAGCGGGGTGCGTGAACGCAGCCGGTCGACCAGGGCGTCCAGGTGGGGGCGCAGGACGGGGGCTGCGGCGCGGGCCGAGGCGGGGATGGCCTGCTCCAGGCCGACGGCGCCCGCGATGGTGTCCCGCAGCGACTCCGTCCAGGAGGCGAGGGCCTCCACCCGCTTCATGGCGGCGCGTTCCTCGGCGGCGCCGCCGAAGAGGCGGTCCCAGAAGAAGACGAGGACGCCGGCCGCGATGCCGAGCACCGCCCAGCGGGTCAGGAGCAGGACGACGAGTCCGGCCAGGGCCGCGGCGGAACCGCGCCGGCCCGCCCACCGGATCAGCTCGTTGACGCGCTCGCTGGCCTGCCGCTTCTCGTGCTCGGGCTTGGCGGGCAGTCCGCGTACGGCGACGAGGAAGAGGGCCAGGCCGCCGCCGACGGCGACACCGCAGCCGAGCGCGTACAGGACCGTGGTGGAGAACAGTCCGCCCATGGAGCCGAGCGAGTCCAGTGCCGCGAGTGCGGTCGTGTCGTGCGTCATGTGGTGCGTGTCGCTCATGTCCCTCTCACCCCCACGTTCCGTTGGGCCGGTAGCCGTAGGCGATGAGTTCCTCCAGGCAGGCGATGGGGGCGTGCGGGACGACCTGGCCGTCGGGCGTCTCGGTGAACACCTCGCTGGACAGCACCCGGCCGTCGACGCCGTTGACCTCGCGGACCGAGGTGACCATGCGCTGGAGACGGCCGCCGCTCTGGAAGTCGTTGCGCCGCTGGACGAAGACGACGAAGTTGACGGCGCCGGCCACCAGCATCTGGCTGGCCTCGATCGGCAGCCGCTCGGTCGCCTGGAGGGCGTACGTGGAGATGCGGTTGAAGACCTCGTGCGAGCTGTTGGCGTGGATCGTGGAGAGCGAGCCGTCGTTGCCCTGCGACATCGCGTTCAGCATGGTGACGATCTCGTCGCCGAGCACCTCACCGACGATGACGCGGGAGGGGTTCATGCGCAGGGAACGGCGGACCAGTTCCGCCATGGTGATGGCGCCCTGGCCCTCGGAGTTGGGCAGCCGCTCCTCGAACGCCACGACGTTGGGGTGGAGTTCGGGGAAGGTGTCCAGGCCCAGCTCCAGCGCGCGTTCCACCGTGATCAGCCGCTCGTGCGGCGGGATCTCGTTGGCGAGGGCGCGCAGCAGTGTCGTCTTTCCGGCGTTGGTGGCGCCCGCGATCATGATGTTCTTGCGGGCCCGGACCGCGCAGGCCAGGAAGTGGCCCAGCTCGGGGGTGAGGGTGCCGTTGCCGACCAGGTCGGAGATGAAGACCTTGCCCAGGCGGGCGCGGCGGATGGAGAGCGCCGGGCGCCGGGCGACGTCCATGACCGCCGACAGACGCGAACCGTCCGGCAGCCTCAGGTCCAGCTGCGGGTTGGCGGAGTCGAAGGGGCGGGAGGACAGGCCGGAGTAGGCGCCGAGGATCTGGATCAGCTCGATGAGTTCCTCGTCGGTCTCGGCGACGGCCTCCCCGCGCGTCTCTCGCCCGTCGGAGTAGCCGACGAAGACGTGGTCGCAGCCGTTGATGTCGATGTTCTCGACCTCGGGGTCGTCGAGGAGCGGCTGAAGGCGCCCGACGCCGAAGAGCGCGGCGTGCACGGCGGCCGCGTACGCCTCCTCCGTCTCCGCGTCCAGCGGCGTACGCCCGCCGTTGATCTCCGCGCGGGCGTACTCCTCCAGTATCTGCGCGATGACGGCGCGCGCGTAGTGCCGTTCGTCCTCGGTGGACATCGGCGTGACGCCGCTGACCTGGTCCTGGCGGCGCTGCTCGGAGATGCGGTCGCCGGCGTCCTGCCGGAACCGCTTGACCAACGAGTGGTCGACAGCGGTCATCGGCCGGCCCCCGCGTGGCCGGACATGCCGGGCCCGGCGGGACCTGCGGCACCGGGGCCGGTGGGCATGGACCAGGCGGCGCCGAACTGCTGGTACAGGTCCGAGGTGACCTTGCGGGCCGAGCGGATGAGCAGGGACTTCTCCAGCCGCCCGCGCCTGCGTCCGGCCAACTGGTCGGCGCCGGCCGGGTCGTCGGCGATCGTGCCGACCACGCGAGCGCCGGTCTGGGCGTGCACCAGCATGTCGTTGACCTGGCCGGAGAGCTTGGCGGCGTTGTTGGTGTCGGCGACGAGGACGACGCCGATCAGCGGCAGACCGAGGCCGGCGGCGCCCCGCGATCCGCCGTGCAGCTTGTTGGACAGCGCGGCGGCACGGTCCCGGACCCGGGCGATGGCCTCCGGCTCGGTGCGGGAGAGGAGGAGGACGAGGGAGGCGTGCGGGAACAGCTCGGTCGCCGGGGAGTCCCCGCTGATCCGGCCGCAGTCGGCGATGACGTCGGCGGGTGCGTTCGGGGAGTCGGCGAGGGAGGCGAAGGCCCGGCCGAGGGTGGGCCACAGGCCCGCGAGCCCGGCGGCCTGCTCGGAGATGCCGAGGCCGACGAGGACTTCGAGGCCGCCGCTGAGCGGCTGTACGTGGTCCCAGAGCTGGTCGGGCACGAGCCCGCGGCGGGCGGTCGCGGCGATCGACAGCATGCCGGTGTTCGGGTTCAGCGGACCGCCGTGCGCGGCGGCGGACCGGTACACCAGGTCGCCGCCTGCCGGGTCGGTCTCGGCGAGCAGGACACGGCGCGGCCAGACCGCCGCGAGGGCGACGGCCGCGGTGGTGACGCCGGGGGAACCCTTGTCGGCGGCGAGGGCGATGAGGGCCATGGCTTCTTCGGTCGCCTTCTAGTTGCCGGGAATCAGAACGACGGCGACCTCGCCCGCGGACGCGGCCTGCGCCAGCGCCGCGGCGTCGGCGGCGTCGACGGTCAGCGTGACGGGCAGGTTGGTGCTGGTGATGCTGTCGCCCGAGGCGGCGGAAGCGTCCTCGACCACCGCGCGCTCGACCAGCAGCGAACTGTCGGCACCGGCGGACCCGGAGGAGCCTTCCTGGTCCCCGCCGCCGGTGGACTTGTTGCCGACGCGGTAGACGGCGACGTTGTCGCCCGCTTCCAGGCCCTTGGGGTACTGGCCCTCCTTGAGGGCGACACCGACCGTGGCCTTGCCCTGCTCCATGCCGGACTTGCCGGCGAACATCTCGCCGACGACGACGGTGCCCTTGTAGATCGTGGACTTGGCCTGGAGCTTCATCAGCCCGTCGCGCTGGTCCCAGCGCACGAAGTTGGCGCCGGAGTCGTCGTTCACCATGACGACCTTGATGTTGTCGTCGGTGATGGACTCACCAGGCTTGATGTCCGCCGTCACCTGGATCGCCTCGACCCGGTCACCGACCTGCAGCACCAGCATCGTCGCGCCGAGGGCGCCCAGCAGGATCAGCAGCACCGCCAGCGCGGCCAGCGCCGGTTTGCGCTCGCGAGGAGGGCTGGGAAGCCGGTCACCGACCGACGGCTGAGCCGGAGCCGCGGAACGTCCCGCGCCCGCCCCCGTACGCTCCTGGATCTTCACGCAACCGCTCCCCGTACAACCAAGAAAATTGCCTGCCACGTACTCACTCGGGCGCCGATCACCCAAGTCCGCAGAATCATCTGCAATTTCGGACACTTCACCCGTGACCGCCCGACCGATGGCGTCCCGGGGCATCCCCGTACGCACCCGCCCGACCTGGGCAAATAGCCAGCAGTAAGGCGAGTGTCAAGCCACCGCACCGTATCAGCCGCACATAAGCCCCTCAAGGCATGCCCTCCCCTGCCCGCACACCCTGTCCACCGTTACTCATCTGCAACTTCGCACCGGTGGAGCCCCTTTGAGCGAGGCCCAACAAGCAGCCACTCTCACTGTGCTCGCGCGAATCACGGACGGCCAGAGCCCGACACCATCCGCGCGCGGTTCGTCACGGTGCGCCCATGAGTCCTGCACGATTCACTCACGAGGGGCCCGACCGGCCGTGCCATGATCTTCGCTCGGATCAGTGACGGGGCGTGTACACAGAGAGAGTTGCAGAGGGAGAGCAGTGGGGGAATCGATGGACCTACTCCCGGTGAACGGGGCCGCGCTGTCGGCCGACCCGAGAGCGGCAGAGGTCATACGCGCCGTCGGCACACGTCACGGCGTCGACTACACCGATGACATGGCAGTGACGGCCCTGCTGGCGGAGCGGCGGCAGGCGTTGCAGGCGACACAACGCGGCCCACTCGTCTGGCTGGGTGGTTCGACACTGACACTCGGAGTCGTCTGGCCGTTCCTCGGCCCGACCATCCCGGCGCTCGCCGGCGATCCGATTCTGGCGGCCGCTCCGGCGGGGCCCCTCCTGATCGTCGCGATCGCGGCCCTCACACTCGTACGCGTCAGGTGGAAGCGCGAGTTGATCCACCCGGTACTCGTCGGCTACCGCGAGACCCTGGGCGTCGCCCGCGCCCACGGGATACCGGTGACACACATCCCCGCGTGGTTGGAGGGGCGGTCGTCGACCGGCGGAGGGAAGGGCATCGCCCCCGTCCCGACGTATCCGCCGGTACAACCGGCCACTGCGCAGGCAACACCCGCTCCAGCAACGCCCGAACAGGACGCCGACACACCCGACGAAAGCCCGGAACCGCAAACCACTCCCAAGCCATCGGCACCCGCTCCGGCAATACCCGTACCGCCGAAACCCTCAAAGGTCGAGGACTACGAACGCATGGCAGATGTGGGTGGCTGGCACGACGAGACAGGTTGCCTCCTCATCTTCGCCGGCGTGATCGGCACCGCCTGGGCCTACACCGACGGCTCCCCCCTCGGATACGCCACGGCCTTCCTCGTCCCCGTGGCCGTCCTCGTCTGGCTGGCGGGCAGCCGTCAGGGCGACGAGAAGAACGAACTGCGCGAGGAGGCCCTGAAATACATCAAGGAGCTGGAGGCCGCACAGGCCGCGGGCGCACACGTACCGGAACTCTCCCCACAGCTGCGCGCACTGCTCGACGACCACCACTGACCTCTCTCCCCCACCCAGGGAGCAACGGATTACCCGTGTACCGCCCCGCGTCCACTGCCCTCGCCGCCCTGTCCCTGCTGTCCGTCACCGCGCTCACCGCGTGCGGAGGCAGTTCGGATCCAGACCCGGCGACCGACGAACCGAAAGCGGGCTCGTCGAAGTCCACCTCCACGGCCGAGGCGCCCACCCCCGCCGAACACGCGGCCGCGACGCTCGTCACGAAGACCGACACCGACGGCTTCGAGGTGGAGGAGCCGGACGACGGGTACGCCTTCGCCAAGTCGACGGACGAGGTGACGCGCGACAAGCCTGTCCGCCGAGGCCGTGTCCGGGCGCCGTCGCACGTGCACTGAGAGCAGCGCGACCGGGCCGTCACCGTCCAGCAGGTCCAGTCCTTCAACCGCTGAGCCGAGGTACGCTCGGGCAACCGCGCGCATCGGGAGGGAAGGGGAGAGACGGTTGTCCTTTCTGCGTTTCGCGAGTGACGAAGTCCTCGGGATGGCCGGCACGCTGGAGACCAGCGGCGGCCAGATGAAGTCCGCGTCCAAGGGCATGAGGCACGCCGACTCCAAACAGATCGGGCACGGCGGCCTCGAGTCCGCGTGCGACGACTTCGCGGACTCATGGGACTACGGCTTCGGTCAGCTGTCGAAGCTGACCAAGGGCGTCTCCAAGTTCGCCAAGAAGTCCTCGGAAGAGTTCACCAAGCTCGATCAGAAGCTGAACGACGAGCTGAAGAAAAAGCAGAACGAGGGTAAGAAGTAGCTCGCACGCCCGCCACCACCTCGGGTCTCAATGAGCGCCCTTCTCCACATCGAAGGTGAAAGTCCGGCCGATCTGGGCGAGCCGCCCGCAGTACGAGTCGAGCAGGAACACCGACGGCGTGGAGATCGTCACGTAGACGCAGTAGTCGCGCGGCGCCGGGACGATCAGCTGCAGCGAAGCAACCGGCAGGGTCGGTCGTACGGTCTCGTCTTCGCCGACGGCGTCCGCGAGACCGCTCTCGGCGACGAAGCTCGCGGGCAGGGTGAGCAGACGCAATGACGTGGACATCACGGCCGGGCCGGAGGGCAGTTTGACCGCCAGGAGCATGTCCTGTCGCCCTTGCACGCCCTTGCCCAGGTCGAAGTCCAGTTCCTGCAGCTCGGGCTCGTCGGCGAAGAACCCGTGGCGCTTCGCCCGGTAGATGCCTTCAGCCGTCAGCAGCCGGTCATGATGCCCGCTCGGCTTCACGGTGACGGCGAGCAGGCCCATGGAGAGTCGCTCCTCGCCCGCGACGTCCTCCGTGCCCAGGCACATCGCCGCCAGATCGACCGTGTCCTCCCCGCCCGCGGAAAGACCGGGGAGCACCGCCCTCATCTGTTCCGTGGCCGAGGCCAACTGCTCCTCGTCGGCATCCGGAACGAGTCGTTTGAGCGCCTTCTCCCAGCCTTCGACGGCTGCGGGGTCGGGCAACCGCACGAATTCGTCGGGCACCGTGTACCGGAACGCGTACGGGACCTGGCGGGCAGCGGCGGCTTCGATCGGTGTGCGGGTCATGCGGCGGTCCCGAAGTTGCCGGGCTGGAGCCCCTTGGTGAAGCTCTCGCCGGCCGAGGTGAGCGTGGTGGTGCTGTCGAACCGGGGGCCCAGGGGACCGGGCGCCATCGTCTTCGGCTCGTTGTCCGGCGCCTCGTAGTCGACGAAGCCGGCTCCGGGACCCACCACGGGTATGTCGGAGATGTTCCAGTCGCCGTCCAGCCACCGGCCTTCGTTGGTGTTGGAGCCGAACGCGAAACCCGCACCGGTCACCGTGCCGACGACGTCGAGGGTCTTGCCCGTGGCGACGTGCACCCAGCCCTTGCCCGCCGTGGCGAACCCGCGCATGGAGTTCGCCATACCACTGGGAATCTTCGCGATGTTGCCCCACCCTCCGGGGCCGATCCTGCCGAGCGTCGCCATGAGCCCCTGCGAGGCGCGCAGGGAGCGCCCGGACTGCACCAGCGCCCGTCCCGCCTGAGCGAGCTTCGCCCCACCGAGGGAGGCACCGCCCGCGACCACCCCGAGGGCGTCCCAGGCCAGGGTCTGCCACGTGACGCCCTCCGCACCTCCGGCCATGGCGGCACCGTGCGCGGCCAGCGCGCCGACTCCGACGATGAATCCGATGAGCCCCAGCGCGCCCACGCCGGTGCCCAGCATCAGGGCGACCAGGCACACCACGCCGATGACCATGGCGATGTCGGCGAGGATGTCGCCGACGAGCTTCCAGAAGTTGGGGTCGCTGAGGACGTTCCAGGCATCGGACAGGAAATCGGTGAAACCGTCCACGAGGTCGTCGAACCAACCCGGCTCCGGCGGGGCGTCATCCGCGGCCTCCTTGACCGTACGTGCCGTCAGGTCCGCCGCTGTGACGTACTCCGCATGCAGGGTGTGCGCCCGTCCTCGCACGGCCTCCAACTCACCGTTCGCGGAGTCGTAGGCCGCCTTCTTGCCCTTCTTGTCCTTCTCGTACTCTTCCTTCTCCTTGTCCGTCATCTCGGACGTGTCATCGGGCAGGCCGTCCAGGCTCCCCTTGGCCGTACCGACTTTCCGGGCCGCCGCTGCCGCCTCTTCCTCCAAGGCACGGGCCCTCGACTGGAACCCGTCCAGGCTGGTCTCCCAGTTGGACAGGGCCCGGTGGGCGGAGCCGACCGAGTCGAGGGCCTTCTTGAGGTAGGGCGGGATCTTCTCGACCGACTTCGCGAACGTGTCGGCAGCCTTGCCCGTCCAGATGCCGTCGGAGGCGCCGATCTTGCTGAGCTGCGTGTGCGCCGTACCGCTCTCGCGGCTGACCCTGCCGATCGCGCCCACCATCAGACGCACCGTCTCCAGATCTCCCGGAGCCGGATCGAATCCCAGATTCGGGTACTTGGACGAACCCACTGCTGTCCCCCTGTGCATCCCTGTGTGTCGAACGCCTCCCGCCGCGGGGAGCTTGCCTGGCCCAGTGATAGGAAGCTATCCGTGGGGCGAGTGATTGCGCCATCTCGCCGATCCCACGGTAATGGCGTCCCGACGTCGTGCTACGACCCGGTCCCAGGAGGTTGGTCCGATGTTCCTGCAGCCCCAGCTCAGAGCACTGCTGCGGGACGGCGCGCAGGGTGTCGAACGGCATGACGCCCGCAACCTGCAGCGGTCGTGGCGGAAATTCGCCGCCTTCGCCTACGTCGCCGAGCAGTACGGATACCGGTACGACGGGCTGTCCACGCTGTCGCCCAAGGGGAGCCCGAACCCGTACTTCGCCTTTCGCCGGCTGCCGGACGCGCCGGAGCGGGCGGCGTGGAGCGCCCAGCACTACCCGGCTGCGCCGGAAGCCGGGCCGCTGCCCGGCATGCGCCCCGGGGGCAGCCGCCTGCGGCCACTGCCCGAGGTGCGGCACGAGGTCGATCTCCTGCACGCCCGCATCATGGTCGACTACAGCCGCACCCACCGACGCCGGGGACTGACCGCCCTCCTGGTCCTCATGGTGGCCATGCTCATTCCCCTGTCCCAGACCGGTTTCAGCGCCCAGTCGCTGCTCGTGTGCGGCGCCGTCTGGCTGTTCTTCGCCGCCCTGTGGCTGACGGGCCTCGCCATCGCACGGCACAGGTACAGGAAATACAGTCGCGTGCTCCGGGACTCCGGGGTCGACTGGCCCTCGAATCCGTCACTCGCCTAGCACTCTGGCGAAATCGGGAAGCACGCGGATACGGTCAGTGGCCTCGACTGCACTTCTGTCTCACGGGGAGTCCACTGTGAAGCGCCGCTCTTTGCCCGTTGCTGCCGCGCTCGCCGCCTCAGCAGCCCTGCTGCTGACGGCCTGCGGGGGCGGGGACGACAAGTCCAGCGACAACGACAAGATCGCGGGGGCGGAGCAGGGTTCTGCGACCCCGAGCGCGACAGCCGAGTCCTCGGCGGCACCGGCGGAGGACAAGCCGGACGGCGTGGACCTGTCCCTCCCGAAGGACATGAACCTGGTCTTCGACTGGGACAAGCCGAAGGACAAGAACGAAGCGGCCGCGATGGACGACGCGGCAAACTACGTTCGTGCCATCTACCGTGGCGTCGACAAGCGCACGACCAAGGACGCCGCGTTGGCCACCTACGCCACCGGGGACGGGCTGAAGTACGCGCGCACGCAGATCGACGCCCGACTCGAAGGCGACTGGACGTCGACCGGCACCCGCCGCCACTACCAGGCCACCACTCGGTCCGCCCCCAACGGCAACTCGGTGGAAGTCGCGTTCTGCGTGGACTCGAGCAAGTTCTACTCCAAAGAGGTCAAGACCGGGAAAGTCCTGAAGGGCACACCCAGCATCACGGACTTCGATTACTTCAAGATCGTCATGTCCAAGTACCCGACGGGGGACGGGATGTGGCAGGCGTCCAAGGTGTTCGTCGAAACGAAGGCGGCGAAGTGTCAGTGACGACGTCACGGCGCACGGCCCTCATCACCGGCCTGGCTGCGCTGACGTTGGTCCTGGGCACCTCCCTCGCGGATCCTGCGTACGCGGGAGAGCAGCCGAGCAACGGCCAGGGCGCCGACACCGAACAATCCGGCGGCGGTGACAAAACGGGCATCTATGCCGCCGCACGCATCACGTACTCCGGCTCTGTCGCCCCCAACGGTGGTACCGGAAACGTGACGTCCGCCGACGTCGATTGGACTCCCCCACCCTGCTGGTACGCCCCCTACCTCGGCGCCAAGGACTTCAAGAAGAAGATGTCCGCCGAGATAGAGGAGGCAGCGAGTGCACCCGGCATGACCGGGACCCCCGCCGCAGCGATCGGCCAGACGAAGGCGCACTACGAGGACGAGTACGGCTGGACGGACACGCCCGGTTATAAGGACTACAACGTCGCCAAGGACGGCGAGGGAATGTTCTGGGCCGGCGTCGAAAATCCGAACGAGTCCGACTACCTGAAGCGCAACTCCTGCACCGACCTCCCGTTCTGGGTCGACAACGGCGAGGCCCCGCCGCCCCAGTACGAGGAGGCCATCACCCCGGAGATTCTCGCCGCCCTCGCGTACCAGCACATGGAGCTGCCCGGCACCGAGGTCACCCTCGCCCCGGCCCAGACCACGAAGGTGAACCTGCCGACCTGGGCCTGGCTCGACAAGGCCGACTTCCACGAGGTCCGGGCCACGGCCGCCATCGACGCCCCTGGCTTCGCCCTCACGGCCACGACCACCGCCAAGCCCGTGTCGCTCAAGCTGGAGCCGGGCACCCCGGACGCTGTGACCTACCCGGCCTCCGGCGAGTGCACGATCAACGACGACGGCTCCATCGGCGAGCCCTACGCCAAGGGCAACGCCGACCGGACGCCGCCCTGCGGCATCAAGTACCTCCGCTCGTCCGGAGACGACACCTTCGACCTCCAGGCCACCATCACCTGGGAGATCGCCTGGACCGGCTCCGGCGGCGCGGGCGGCGACCTCCCCGACGGCACCTTCGAGAACGGACAGGCCGTCACGGTCCAGGAAATCCAGGCAGTCAATCGCCGATGAGAACCACAGGTCTCGCCAAGACCGCGAAGACACGACTCGGACTTGAAGCCGACTGTGCCGCCTGGTGCCGGATCAGCAGGATTCCCGACCCACCCGCGGACGTACACGAAGCCGCAGGTGGGGCGCCCATACGCCCCGCGTTCATCCGGCCGCTTGGCATGCTGGGTGTCGCGCTGGTGGCCGTCCTCTGGCCCTTCGGGGCGCTCCTGGCGTTGCTCGCTTCGTTGGAGGACCTGGCGGAGTGGCTCCTGAGCCCCAAGGAGCGCGCCAGGTCCCGCGCCCGGGCCCGGGACGACGAGGAGCGGAGGAGGGCCATCAAGGCCCACGCCCTGGACCAGCTCTTCGACGGGGACTGGACCGCGGCGGCCGGACAGTTCGTGCTGCGCTGGTACGGCCACTCGTCACATCCCAAGCGCCTGCTCGTACTGACGCCGGAGCGCATCGTGCTGGCCGCTCCCCCCAAGCGGGTGTCCGTCCGACAGTCGGAGCGCATGGTCGTCGTTGCCGAGATTCCGGCGTCTGAGGCCCGGGTGGAGGACCCGCTTCTCGGTGTCCATCCCAGTGACAGGCTCCGTGTCGTGTTCTCGGACGGGTCGTGGCTGACGGTCATCACCGACGAAACACGCAGCGAGATCCACAAGTATGTGATGCGCCTGCCCGCCCCGGAGTCACCAACCCCCGGCGCTGGCCAGTCCTCCCGAGAAACGCCGTGGAAGTGACATGTGGACTTACGTCTGAAGGCCCCTTCTGCCGTGCCCCGACGAAAGAGAGCGCTCATGTCCGAAGGCACGCTGTGGAGCGCCGACCTCGGCGCCCCGCTCCACATCGACACGGACGCCAACCCAGATCTCTGGGGCTATCTCCACCTCCAGATCGACAAGAAGAATTTCGGGGAATGGCTGGACCTGCACCTGACCGGCCTGGCCGCTGTCCACGGCGTCGACCTCACCCGCAAACTCCGTCGATTCCACAAGCGCTTCTACGAGAAGAAGATCGTCATGCTCCGGGACAAGCTTGAAGCCGACGAGGCGTTCATCCACCACCCGGTTCCGCTAACCCGCATGCCCCTCGTGATGCACGCCACCCGCATTCACTGCGAGGCCCCTGACACGGCCTCCTGTGAGGGGTCCACCGCGTTCACCGTGCCGCACCCGGGCATCCCCGAGTGGCAACAGCGGACCGCCAGCCTGCCGTTCGCCTCCCCGCATCTGGGCGAGAACGGCATCCGGGTCACTCGCTCCTACCCGGCGGACAGCACCATCACGATGACCGCGGTGACGTACCACTGGCACACACCGCCCGGCGTCCCGGACGTCTGCCTCCGCGGACACCACGACGATCCGGACGTGATTGCCGCGGCAATGGAGGCGCTGGACGACTTCGCGCGGACGCTCCGGCTACCTGAGGCCGATCGTTGAGGTGTGGCGAAGGGGGACGGGTTTGCGCGAGGAGTCGGCGTCCCGTACTTGAGTAACTCCCGTCCGCACTTGACTCGTTCCCGGTGGCGAAATCAGGCGACTGATCGATACGGTCAGTGAGCTTGCCCCCAATGCCCGGAGGGACCCGAACGCCGCATGAGCGACCTGACACTCGACGACACCATTTTCCAGCACTTGAAGGAGACGTTCTCCTCCATCAGCGACCGCATGGAAGCCACTCGCCGGACGCTGCGCGGCACCGACGCCTCGGCCGTCGGTGAACCGAAACTCATCGACGACGTCCAGGACTTCGCGGACGAGTGGAGCTACGGGATCAAGCATCTGGGCAAGCACACGCACGGCGCCGTCAAGATGATCAAACACATCGGCGACACGTTCAGCGACCTCGACCTGGACCTGGCCGAGTCCCTCAAAACCGCCAAGGCCAAGAAGGGGAAGTAGACGTGGCCGGTACGCGTCCCGCGTTCCCGAACATAGGCTGGGACCCTACGCCCGGAGATGTCGAGGACACTCGCGACCTCGCCAAGAAGCTTGGCAGTCTGGCCAGTGGCCTGGGCTGATCGGCAAAGGTGCGAAGGTCGTCGGCGCGGCCAAGGCGGCCACTACTGCGAGTCGGCTGGGTAAAAGATTCAAGGTCACCGAAATCGGTAATGCGCGTGTGCTGCTTTCCTTTGGCAAGGAATCCGCCAACATCACATGCGCGGCCTGTCCTACGCCGGCTACCACCCAGGCCAGTTGATCGGGACCAAGGGCGCGAACCTGATACCGGGCGTGAATCTGGATTCCTTCAGTGCTGCCGGGATGGCGTTGGACGCCGGTCTCAAGGTCGCTCCGAAGATCTACGGGCATGTGACCGACTGAGTTCCTGGGAGCACATCACCCCTATGTCAGCTATGGAGAAGGAACGACGGCCATGACCCTCTGGCTACCCCCTCAGGGGGAGACCCTCCTCGCTCGCGCGCCGGTGGCGTTCGCCTCCGGCGCGGCCATGCGGGTCAGAGGAAAGCGTTGGTTTCGCGACACAGAGCGCAACGACATTCAAGCTCAACTGGCCGGCTGGCCGGAAGGACCGACGTACACGGAGCGGTCGGCGGCCAAGGCGACCGCGCTGAACACCCTCAAAGGCACGGCGATCGCTGCGATGACCGTGGCGTGGGGGGCACTGTCCTCCCAAGGGGGGAGCGCCGGAGGGCCATCCGGAGAGACAGGTGCGGACATCTCTCACGATCGTGCGGACGAGGTCGAGGACTTCCCGGTCATCTGGGCAGCTCCGGACACCACGGCTCGGACCTTGCCGTGGCAGTTGGATCCGGGCCGGTCCTCTCCTGATCACTACCGCACGCACGCGGTTGTCACGGACCGTCGCTTGGTGATCGTCGGCTTCCCGTACGTCAAGGGAGACGACACCCTCATCGACGACGAACCCTTGTGGGACGTTGCGCGGTCGGGCATAAAGAGTGTGGAACTGCGTGACTTCAAGGCCAGGAATGACGCGAAGATCGTCTTCGCGGACGGTTCATGGGTCCGATTGAGTAGCGTGAAACGAGAAAGGCTGACTCGCTACCTTCTCGAGCCGCTCGATTTCCTTTCCCTGGACTCGCTGACAACCGCTCAGCGGGAAACAGCAGAGCGGTTCGCTTCGACAAAGGCGCCGGACGCCCAGCCTCCGCTCGTCAAACAGAACACATGCGGCTGCTTTCGCGTCGAGGTACTCGCGCCCAGCACGGTCCACGCCTTTTTTGGGCACTCAGGCCTGAACACCGTCATGGACGCCGAGGGCACCGAACTCAGCGTGACAGAATACCATCCTGACGACTTCCTCACCTGACAGAAATAGTCGGCCATAGCCTGACTCGTAGCATCAGCGCAGACCCGGCGCCTGTTGACAGAACCCCGCATGTCAGCATTTGCCCTCTATTACATCCAGTCAGGTTCGACTGCCACTCCAGGCGTCCGCCTCCTCATCCGGGCTGATTCGGACAGTGCGAGCGAATTCGTCGATTTCGTCGAGAGCTCGCAGGATCCTGCCGGCATCAGGATCGGCGAGGATGATCAGGACGTCCGCGGCTTCCGTGCCCTCCTCGTAACGCCAGGCGTAGCGGAGGCCGACATGCACCTCATTGCTGTCTTCGTCATGGTAGTAGCGCAGTACCCGCAAGCCGGTCCCCAGGTAGGGGGAATCGAAGTCCTCGACAATGGGCGGCTCGACGGTATAGCTCGCGTCAGCGTGGGTCAGCTCACGCAGTGCGGTTGTCCGGTCCTCACCCTCCTCGATCTCCACCAGGTCGACGTACACCGGGAGCGGAATCTCCCGTGGGTGCCGGAGATGAAGGAATACCTCGAAGTCCGGATAGGCTGCGGGGGCCCTGATGGCGTACATCAAGAGGATGTTGGTCAGCAGCTCGACTTCCCCGGGTTCTGGCTTCTCCGACGCCAGATCCTCCCAAAGCCCCTCGGCGAAGTAGCGCGCCCACGCCTCAGGCGTCTGAGCCTCCTCGACGTCCTCAAGCCCCGGTTCCGGCCACATGAGCGGAATGCGGATCCAAGCGGACAGATCCATGGCGTGCTTGACGTTGAGCCAGCTCACTCGTAACTCCATTTGAACGTGCCGACCACCGCGTCGAACAACTCGACCAGCACACCGGTGAATTCGCTGTCGATGTCACCATCACCCGGCGTGGAGAAGTTGATGCTGATCCAGCGACCGGGATCGTCCGGCACGGGGATCACATAGTCGACCCGTCGCGTCGGCAGGGCGGCCTGCTGTACGGCTTCGGAGGCAGAGCTCGGCTCTTCCTCTTCGAGAGACAAGCCATAGGCTCGACGAAGGGCGGGTGCACCTGCCACGTCAACCTGCTTCGCCGTTCTGTCTGGAGTGTCCTCGTTGGCCAGTTCAGTGATTACTGCCTGTTGAGGGATCACATGGGCTTGGCCGATCGGCAGCTCAGCGACGATAAAAGAGGCCATGAGGAAGATCCCTCCGCGCGGCAGAACCGGAAGATAGAGATCAAGGCCACCGTTTCTTCTGGCCGCACGCGCCTGCCTCTCCAACTGGCGACGCATGTCCAGCCGAAAGCGCATCGCGTCGTCCCGAGGAATTCCCTCCGGGACTTGCCCCATATGCGAGAACAGAACCTTCCCGAGCGCTTCTTTGGTGCCTTCGCGCAGGGGGATGCGGACCCAACCGGGTGGCAGGACAAGCTCATAGCCGCGGGGAGCGGTCACCTCGACGGGGGGCGACTGCTGTTCCGAATTTGACGTGCTCATGTACCGGTCCGCTTCTTGAGCTGCCAGTCGGCCACCAGGATCGCAAGGCAAGCAAGCACGGAAATCACAGCCAGCCAACTGTAGCCGATGGCTCCGATGATGTTCCAGAACAGATACATCACGGCAACGATCTTGATCGTCTGAGAGAAGTTGGCGCCCACATGCGGGTTACGGATAAGTTCTCCGTTTCTGAAGAAAAGGATCAGCATAAGCACTGGCGCGATCATCATCGGCCACGCCACGTACCCGTAGGTGAGCCAGTCCATTCCGCCGTATTCACTTCCGAGATCCTGAAAAGCGAAACAGAGAATCGGCACCAGTGTGCAGGCAGCAAGGAACTTCATCGCCCGCGATTCCTGTGGACTCTTCGCCGGGATTGTCGCCACTTTCACCGCTCCCTCGGTTTTCGCTTTGAATGCCATCGCGCCTGGTTATTTTTGGTCGATTCACGATTCGGAGTTGTCACCAACGGCTCCCGACTTCACGCGTCAGGACGTCCTTTGCATCACCGTACTGCTCACCAAGGGGACCCTTTTCTCCGAGTTTGTCGCCTACATCCACCAGCGTGGCGGCGGCGTAGTTCAGCCTGAACTTCAGTGCAGCCTTTCCCACCTCATCGGCCGCCTTCACCACCTCGGAATTCCCGCTGAACTCGGCTCGCATGCCCTTGGCGAACTTGGTTGCGCTGACGACCTCACCGTCGCCGCCCAGCAGGCGTTCAAGCCGGGTAGCCCCAGGGCGTGTCTCCCTCGCCCCGATCTGACGCAACGCACCCTTCGCCCGCACAGCTTTCGCGCCGCGGGCCGAATCGGTGCCATACCGCATGACGTTCTTGTCGAGCAGCTTGCGTAGATTCGCGTACCGCTGGAACCGTCCCGCCCTACTTGCGGTCTTGAGCGCTGCCGTGGCGGCCTTCACGCCCTTCATCGCCACACTGCCGAATCCCAGCGTCGCCAGCGCGAAGACATCCATGGCGACATCCGCCCAGCTCCCGTCACCGGAGAGGGCCAGCATCGTGTGCCCCACCCCGACGAGCGCCGTGAGACTGATGGCGGTCACCGTGATGAGTGTCGCCAGCCATCCGACGGGCGTGAAGAGGAGGGCAATGACCCCAATGATGGTCGCTGCCCAACTCAGGATTTCAATGACACTCTTGATCGTATCCGCATGCTCGTGCACCCAGTCTTTGAAGTTCTCCCACCCACTGTCCTTGATGATGTCGGAGATATCACCATCGATTTTCTCGGCGTAATGCCGGGCACGGGAATTACGGTCGGAGATGACCTGGTTGAGCTGCTTGTGGAAGGGCGCAAGGTGACTGTTGGGATCAGACTCCTCCGGCGCCTTCTTGTCGCCGTCCTTCTTGGCTTCGGCTTCCTTCTTCTTCACCTCGGCCGCGTGTTCCTCGTCGGCCTGCTTCGCGGCGCGGAGGACGCCATCGGCGCGTTCCTGGAAACCGTCCAGATCATTGGCCCAGTTGCCGAGGTCGCCGACGACGCGTTCGTAGCGGCCCGCTGTCTCGCGGAAGCGCTTCTCGAGGTCGCCGGACTTCTCCCGGATCTTGTCGGCGTACTTGCCCTTCAGGGCGTCGCCGTCGGCGGCCTTGCGCAGGATGGCAGCCTGGTCGCGTAGGGTCGAGGCCAGGTTCTTCATCCTGGTGACCTCGTCGCGGATGTCCTCCGGGTCGCCGGGGATCGGGTCCTTCTCCGCCAGCGGATGCCAGTCGACCGGCCGGCGCCTGCCCTTACCCGTCCCCATCGGTCAGCTTCCCCCGTTTTTCCCGTTCTTCTTCTCGGTCACATTCTTGAGATCAAGGTCCAGCTTTTCGAAGCTCTTAAGTGAAGTGTCTACTTGCTTGCCCAAGTCTTCGACATTGTCCAGGAGTTCACGCCGGTAGTTGTCCCAATTGTTGACGAACTCTTCCATCTTGCCGGCAATGCTGTCATGACCCCAGATGTCATGAATGTCATCACGATGGTCCTCGATATCCTTGAGGGCTCTCTTGATGTCCGTGAGGTTCTTCTTCGAAGACTCCAGAAGTGTGAAGTCGACCAGTAGGCGGTCGTGCTCCCCCATGAGCCCCTCCTCGGGGATTCCTTGATCAGGTCAAGGTCGTACCAAGCAGTACCAAGCTCCGTCAGCCCACCCTTCAGACTTCCATCCTCACGGGCGACATGAGCGGGCGCGGCAGGACACTCGATGCAATCCACCGCGCCCAGACGGCGTAGTGACCGCCGTCGACGTCCTCAGCTCTTGGCGCTCTTGGCCAGCTGCTCGTCCAGGTCCTCGTACGCCTTCTTGGCGTTGGTGAGGAACTTGGACAGGCCCTCCAGACCCTTGACGGTCTTGGCCGCGCCCTTGGTGAAGTCCTTGATGGACTCGTCGTACGCACCGGAGGCCTTCTGCGTGGTGAAGCCGTTCGCGACCAGCTCCTCCACACCCTTCTCGATGGCCTTCAACATGTCTTCCATGTCGCCCATCGCCTTGATCAGGTCGGTGGCCTTCTTCTCCATCTCGGCATAAGTAAGGTCCGTGTCCTTCGCCATGACAGCTCTCCCTCCCATCGCCTCAGGGCCTTCCCCCGTGGCGTGACTGACGCGGTACACCCGGCCGTTCGTCCACAGACCGTCCGCATGAGCAAAGATCCTACGGGCGAGGCACATGGGACGACAGGGATGCCCGGCAGCACAAGCGTGAACCAGTGCACATATCGGCCAGTGAAGGCGGCCTCAGCCCAGCGAGGGGCCCCGGAGCCCGACCGGTGGTCTCGCCCGACTCACTCACCGCAGGTCAGCCCCAGTGCAGCGTCCCCGACGTACCGATGCCCGCCACCACTCGCTGGTTGCTGCTGAACTTCTCGACACCCGTCGATCAGCTCGCGGACCAGATGGCGGCGCTGTTCGACACCGTGGCCTGAAAGTCCTTCAGCTCATTGGACCAGCGGTGCAGGGCGCGGGAGGCTTTGTGGGAGATCGCCTGGACCGGCACCGGCGGCGCGGGCGGCGACCTTCCCGACGGCATCTTCGAGAACGCCCAGGCTGTCACGGTGCAGGAAATCCAGGCGGTCAATCGCTGATGGGACGGGTTCGCCGTGCAGGAGAAGAAAGGGTGCTTGTGGTTACAGTGACCGCCCCGGAACCCAGCGCAGGGATTGGGCCATGGCGTCACAAAGGTCACCCATGGATCCCTCGGTACCGCTGAGCGGCATCGAAAAAGCCAGGTGCAGGTAGCCTGCATTACCCGGCATCCGAACATGGTGATCCAGCGTCGTCGCCGTGCGGACTCGCACCGTAGGCCCGGCCGGCATGTCGACGACACCCACGTCGGACTCGGCGTCGCGATCTGAGCTTCCGCGCTCGCTCAACGCCTCGGCGAATGCTTCGGCCGTCGGCGCAACTCCGCGAGGCATCGGTGGCCAGGAGATCAGAAGGGAGGCCGGCGCGATCGCCGTGCCCTCGGACGATTCCGTGCGGAGGAAGAATTCCAGCGCACCACGGGCCAGGCCGTTCTCGGCCGTGTTGCGGAGGATGGTCCATACGCTGCGGGGGACGTCCCCGGAAGTCCCGCTCCCGGCGAACTCCTTGTCCACGTAAGTCTTCAACTGACCGCGCCAGCGCTCCTGTGTGAGGTCGACACGAAACCAGTCGCGGGGTACGAGGATGCGGTAGTCCGAGGGCGGGGATTCGGGTACGGGCCCGGTCATGTCGCCGCCGCGGAGGTGATGAGCGGCGTTCCGTCGGCGCGGAACAAGCGGATGCTGCTGACGGTGTTGCCGAACATGGTCGAAAACGCGTCCCACCCTGCCATGGTGGGCGTCGACATCTCCATCATGAGAGAGGTGCCGTTCGGAAGCGGCACGTAGACACGTATGTACCAGTTCGGGAAGGTGAGCTCCTCGCCCGAGTCCGTAAGTTCAGCGACCAGCTTGTCATCGCGGCTGCCGATACACGACACGGCTGATCCACACGGCAGCTCGATCTCGGAGACCTCCGCGTCGCCGAGCTTGCGAAGGTCCGCGGCGATCGCCCTCACCGCATCACCCACGTCCGAGGCTTCCGGACTGTCCACCAGGGCGGCGTACATCGTCGCGGTGCAGGGGGTGTCGTCGACCGCCGTGACGCAGAGACCGGCGTACTGGGCGCCGGCCGCCAGCAGGTCGTCGACACCCAGCGCACACGTGACAGCGAGTGCCGTCTGAGCCTCTTGCCCGGCCCCCGGAAGGGCCTTCTCCACGAGTTCGCCCAACAGGCGGACCGCCTCGTCGTCGTCCGTCTCCTGGATCGGGATGTCGTGGAAGATCTCCGGCATCACCCACCGCACCTGGATATCGTCTGCGCGGAGCACGGGCGGGGCAGGGTGGGTGGGTATGAAATCAGCGAGTTCGGGCTGGCTCGTCACGGGGACTCTTCCCTTTCAGGTATGGGTCGTTCCGGCGCTTCGGGGAAGAACTTCCGCGAGGTGACGTACATACCGTAATAGGGGTACATGCTCGGAATTTCGGCCCCACCTTTGCGGGCCATGCCGACGATCTTTCGGTACAGACGAGCGCGGCACCGTACATTGCGCACGACCGGGTCGAGGAGGCTGCGCCGCCGGACCAGGACGATGGCAACGATTGCGGCGCAGACGATGATGGCGTCCACGGCGATGAAGGCGATCTGGAACTGGCGCGGCTTCTGGGATGCGACGAGGTCCCAGAAAGGCCAGGCCCCCACACCGAAGACAAACAGTGGCAGGGCGAGCAGACACCCAAGAACGCTCCCCTTCTCCGTGTCCTCACGCCGCTGGAAGAGCATCCATTGCACGGCCCTGTCGTCAAGGAAGTCGAAGTGCACCTCATGCCCGAAACGCTCGGCGGCGGCCTTGGCTTCCGGAACGGCGGCCACGACCGAGGACGGCACCATGGTGTGGACGGCACCCTGGTCATCGACGAACGTTCCGGGCTCCATGGCGTGGTAGTCGCTCACAGGGTCATCTCCTTACCCAGTGGGGGCGAGTGCGGAATGGAATGCCGTCGACCGCGGTTTCGGGCTTGGCTGCGGCGATGGCGACGGTGCGGGCCGGGGCCCTTGGTTCGGTGTCCTGCCCCCATTGGACGAGTCGCCGAGTTCTTCGAACCGGTTCTTCAACTTCACCACGCCGTGTACGCCCAAATTGACCAACGATCCACCCTTGATGTATCGCGTAAGGACTTCAGGGTTGAATCCACCCGGCGGCAGTTTGATCTTGGTGATGTCCTTGCTCTTCAAGAACTTCGAGGCCCAGACGACTCCCTTGTTGAAGTTCTTCACCGCGAAGCCGTTGGTGAATCCGGACCAGATGGCGTTCCTCGCGGCGAGCAGGCGTGCACCCTTTGCCGCCGCTGTGAGGCCCTTGATCGCCCCGAGTCCGGGAATGATACCCAGGACGTCGAGGCCCATCTTGAGCAGGTCGAGCTTTCCACCTCGAGCGAAGTAGTCATAAAGACGTCCTGACAGCGCGGTGGCACTCATCACTCCGGCTGCAACGACGAGGAACACCGCGAGGGTACCGCCGGAAAGAACAACCGCAGCCACCAAAGCCGCCACTGCCAAAAACGTCCCCACGGCGGAAAACAAGTCAGCGTGGTCCGCGATCCAGTTCATGAAGCCTCCGGGGTCCTTGACCCCGTCATGGTGGATCACGTTCTTGATCTTCCGGGCGGCATCGCGCGCCGCATCGTCGCGGATGGCCTTCGCCCTCATGATCTTTTTTTCGCCTTCGAGCATGAGCTGCGCGGCATCGTCGCTCTTCTTCTGCTGCTTGCTGTGCTGCACCGCGTCGTCGCCCGTCAGCACTTTCCCGTTGAGCGGGTCCAGGATCTTGTTGGCGGCCTTGTAATCGACCTCGGCGTCCCGATACTCCTGAAGTCCCTTGTCCGCCAACTGCTGGGCCCGGTGCAGCTCGCTGGCGTACTCGGACGACTCTCCACCTCCCTCCCGGACCTTGGTGCCCATGGCGATCGCGGCTTCGTCGTAGCGGTCGTAGGCGTCCTTGAGGCGACTCGATGTGTCGCCCGCGATCTCGTGGAACGCCCGGCCGGCGTCGCTGTCCCAGCCGTCGACCGACGCCAGCGCCTTGATGTTCCGCGCCTGCTTGTCGATCTCGTCTGCCATGCCGCGCAGCTCCTTGCCGAGCCGCGCCACCTCGTACGGGTCGCCGGGCACCGGATCGGAGTCGTACATCGGTGACCAGTCCTGCGGACGGGCTGTCACTGCTACTTCTCCTTCTTCCCGCTCTTCTTGGCGTCCCTGAGCGCGTTCGCCAGCTTGTGGTCGACTTCGTCATACGCCTTGGCCGCGTTACCGGTGTACTTGGCGAGGTTCTCGATGTCTTCCATGAGCTTCTTGCGGTTCTTCTTCCAGGTGTCGGAGAAGTCGCTGAAGACGTCCCGCAGTTTGTCGCTGCCCAGCGCGTCGCCGTACTCGTCGGCGGGGTTGCCGTTGTCCTTGAACTCCCGGTGCATGCGGTACAGGGACTTCGAGCATTCCTTGATCACGTCAAGGTCGAGCCGAGTTCTGTCTGCCACCCGTTCAGACTTTCTTCCTCAGGCACCGCCTCGTCCGGGCACGGCTGGACACGGTATGTGCCGCCTCACGCCCGGACAAGGGAGTGACGTCGACATCAGCCCTTGGCGCCCTTGGCCAGCTGCTCGTCCAGGTCCTCGTACGCCTTCTTGGCGTTGGTGAGGAACTTGGACAGGCCCTCCAGGCCCTTGACGGTCTTGGCCGCGCCCTTGGTGAAGTCCTTGATGGACTCGTCGTACGCGCCGGAGGCCTTCTGCGTGGTGAAGCCGTTCGCGACCAGCTCCTCCACACCCTTCTCGATGGCCTTCAACATGTCTTCCATGTCGCCCATCGCCTTGATCAGGTCGGTGGCCTTCTTCTCCATCTCGGCATAAGTAAGGTCCGTGTCCTTCGCCATGACAGCTCTCCCTCCCCACCGCCTCAGGGCCTTCCCCCGTGGCGTAACTGGCGCGGTCCACCCGGCCGTTCGTCCACCAGCCGTCCGCATGAGCAAAGATCCTACGGGTGGAGCTGTTGAGGCGACAGGGACGCCTGACGGCGGAAACGTGAAGCGGTGCACATATCGGCCAGTGAAGGCGCCTCGGCCCTGCAAGGAGTCCCGGTGGCCCCCTATCACCCGCCTATCACCCGCCAGGGACCACCGCAGTTCACTCCCAGTGCAGCGTCCCCGCCACCTCCGTCCGTTCAGGCCGAGACGCCTCCCGCCGGGAGCGGAGTGACGCGCATGGTCCGAACCGCTTCGTCGGCCAGTTCGGTGATCTGTTCCGCGAGGGCGACCTTCTCCCAGATCACCGTGACGACGATGAGACTCTCCATGCCGGGTGGGAAGACGGCGTACTTGATGAACCCGGCCAGCTTGCGGCCGAAGCCGAGCATCCGCTTGACCTTGAGCATCGCCTGAATGCGCACGGCCGGCCCCGCGGCCAGCTCGAGGCGGGTGATCTGGGGGTCACCCGTGACCTGCGCGTTGCCCCACTGCAGAAGCAGCGGGATAACCTCTTCCGGGCCTGGGCGGGGTACACCCTCGTCTCCGTACGAGTCGACCGTGAGATTGGCCAGGGCCTCGCCCGCCTCGGAGTAATACGCCGCCGCGAGGGTGGGCACGTCGTCGTTGAGGTCCACGGCCCGCGCGACCATGTCGTCGAAGACCGCGCTCCTCTCGATCTCGAGGCCGAGCGGATTGAGCCGGTTCACGACCTCCGTGGCCAGCGCCTTGGCCTCGGACTCCGTACCGTCGTGCAGAGTGAGATCGATCCAACCGGGCTGGAACTCGAAGGTGCACTCGAAGGTCTCATCCAGCGGAGCGGGATCGTCCGGCGTGGTCATGCTCGGACCTTTCGTGCGGATACGGGCGAGGCTCAGCCGATTCCGGCCACCTTCTGGAGGTTTGTCCAGTCAGACGACCCGGTGCGACAGGACGCTCGCGCCCCGCCGCACCGGGCTGTGTCGCGTGTGTCCCGGCTCAGCCCTTGGCGCTCTTGGCCAGCTGCTCGTCCAGGTCCTCGTACGCCTTCTTGGCGTTGGTGAGGAACTTGGACAGGCCCTCCAGGCCCTTGACGGTCTTGGCCGCGCCCTTGGTGAAGTCCTTGATGGACTCGTCGTACGCACCGGAGGCCTTCTGCGTGGTGAAGCCGTTCGCGACCAGCTCCTCCACACCCTTCTCGATGGCCTTCAACATGTCTTCCATGTCGCCCATCGCCTTGATCAGGTCGGTGGCCTTCTTCTCCATCTCGGCATAAGTAAGGTCCGTGTCCTTCGCCATGACAGCTCTCCCTCCCATCGCCTCAGGGCCCTCCCCCGTGGCGTGACTGACGCGGTACACCCGGCCGTTCGTCCACAGGCCGTCCGCACGAGCAAAGATCCTACGGGCGAGGCACTTGCGACGACAGGGACGCCCAGCAGCAGAAACGTGAACCGGTGCACATCCCGGCCAGTGCGGCCCTGCGCATCCCATTGCACGGGGGCGATGCACGGCGGCTGTGGTGTTGCGACGCGGAGCGTCGCCGGAGCCCGGATGTGGTCCCGGAGCACCCGTATGGCCACCAGCATGCCCCAAGGCAAAGGGAACGCGTGTGCCTGTGATCACTGGCCGGGGTGGCGGTTGCGGGATCGTCGGGTGCGTGTGCGGCTGTCGTACGTATGGTCGCAGGGGTTGGGGACGGCACGGTGTCCTGGCCGTGGCCGGAAAGGGGGCTAGATGGCGCAGGTGGGAGCGAGTGAGAAGGTCGGGCATGCCCGGTACACGTACCGGTTGCGGGTGTCGCCCACGGCTGGTGCCCGTCTGGCGGCGGAGTGGGGCCGGTGTCGCTGGGTGTGGAACGAGTGCGTCGCCAAGTCGCGGGCCGTGCATCTGCACAACAGGGCGAGTGGTGAGAAGGCCGCGTGCGGTCCGGCGCAGCTGGACCGGATACTGACCGGGGCCCGTGCGCGGACGCCGTGGCTGCGGGAGGGCTGCTGCGTTCCCCAGCAGCAGGTCGTCCGCGACCTCGGTCGCTCCCGCGCCAAGGCGCACAAGGACATCGCGGAACGTCTGCCCGTGGCGCGCCGGGCCGGGATGCCGACGTGGAAGACACGGCGTGAGGCGTTGGCGACCCTGAACTACACGCGGCGCGGTTTCCGGTTGAAGGACGGCCGGCTGTATCTGTCGGGCGGCATCGTCGTAAGAGTGGTGTGGTCGCGGGAGCTGCCGGCCGAGCCGTCCTCGGTACGCGTGTACCAGGACAGCCTCGGACACTGGTACGCCTCTTTCGTCGTCCCCGCCCAGGTCCAGCCCCTACCCGCGACCGGTCGCGTCCTCGGTGTCGACTGGGGTGTGAAGGAGACCGCGACCACCACGTCCGACGCGCACGACCTGCCGCACCCCGGGCACGGCGGCAAGGCGAAGGGGAAACTCACCCGGTACGACCGGATGATGGCCCGCCGCAGGCCGAAGAAGGGGACGCCCGGATCGAGGGGCTACCGGACAGCGAAGAGGCTGCGGGCGAAGGAGCACAGGAAGGTCGCCCGGCAGCGTGCGGACACCGGCCGCAAGTGGGCCAAGAAGGTCGTCCGCGACCACGATGCCGTAGCGGTGGAGGACTTCCGGCCGAAGTTCCTGGCCCGGTCGACGATGGCCCGCAAGGCCGCTGACGCCGCCATCGGCGCCACCAAGGCCGCTCTGATCGAGATGGGACGCAAACACGGGCGGGACATCCGCCTGGTCCACCCCGCCTACACCACGATGGACTGCGCGCAGTGCGGAGCGAGAGCCAAGCACGCCCTGCCGCTGGGTGAACGCACGTACACTTGCACCGCCTGCGGAACCACAGCCCCACGGGACAAGAACTCCGCACGCGTCATGCTCGTCCGGGCTGGTCTCAACCCGGCTGGCGCCGATGGCGCAAGACCTCCTGGAGCGCCGCTCCAGGAGGCAGCCTGAGCCAGGAATCCCCTCCCCCAGGGAGGGGAGGATTCAATGTGTTCAGCGTTCCGGGGGGCGGCCTCAGCCCAGCGAGGAGGACGAACGTGCGCCTGAGTCTGACCGTCGTCGACCCCGTCGGCGGAGCCAGCACCGATGTGGTGCTCGACGCCGATCCGGAGTCGTCGGTCGGCGACATCACTCGGGAGCTGGCGCGCCATGTCGGTGTCACCGGTGGTGCGGACATCATCCCCATCGGCGGGCGACCCGGCCCCGGCGGTACACCGCAGGCCTTCGTCGACGGCTACGCCCTCGACCCTGACGCCAACATCGTCGGCTCACCACTGCGCGAGGGCGCCGTCGTCAGCCTGCACGATCCAGCGGGCTGCGTGTCCGGCGAGCCGACGGGTGTCGTGGAGTTCCGCGTGGCCGGCGGTCCCGGGGCCGGTGCCGTGCACCGGCTGGGTGTCGGTCGGTACGACATCGGCAGCGGCCCGGCCGCGCACCTGCGCATCGACGACCCCGAACTCGCCACGCGTGCCGCCACTCTGTCCATCGCCATGGACGGCACCTGCGACGTCACCCTGCACGGCATCGAGCCGAAGAACGCCGGGGGCGAGGAGAAGGAGGGGAAAGAGGGGAAGGGCGGCGGCGACAGGGCACTTCCTCGGCTCGACGGCGAGGGGTTCGAGGGTGGCAGCTGGCCCCTGGGGTCCCAACTCGCCCTCGGCAACACGCTCCTGGAGATATCCGGATACTCCCCTCCCGACGCCGCCCTGAAATGGTCGGAGGACGGAGCCGGGCTCGACTACAACCGGCCTCCGCGACTGCGTCCGGCGGAGCGCAAGACACAGTTCCGGCTGCCTTCTCCGCCCAGGGAGTACGAAGTCCGGCCGCTGCCCTGGCTGATGGCCTTGTTCCCGCTGGTCGGCGCGGTCGTGTCCGTCATGATCTTCGGACGCTGGTACTACCTGATCATGGCTCTGCTGAGCCCGGTCATGCTCTTCGGCAACTACTTCAACGACAAGAAGCACGGCCGCAAGTCCCATGCGAAGCAGGTCAAGGAGTACAAGGAGACCAAGGAGCGGATCGAGAAGGACGCCCAGGACGCGCTGCGGCTGGAGCGGCTCGACCGACGCGCCGCCAGCCCCGATCCCGCCTCCGTGCTGGCCTTCGGTACCGGCCCGCGTACCCGGTTGTGGGAGAGGCGGCGCACGGACGCCGACCATCTGCTCCTTCGGGTCGGCACCGGCCAGGTGTCGTCCGAAGTCGTTCTCGACGACCCGGAGCAGGACGAGCACAAGCGTCAGGTCACCTGGGAGATCGAGGATTCTCCCGTCGCGCTGCCGCTGAGGGACCTGGGCGTCATCGGTGTCGCCGGGCCCGGCGACTCGGCGCAGGCGCTCGCGAGATGGGTCGTGGCGCAGACCGCGGTACTGCACAGCCCGATGGACGTTCAGTTCTACGTGCTCACCGAGAACCACGCGCAGCCGCGCTGGGACTGGGTGCGCTGGCTCCCGCACGCCCGCCCCACGAGCGGCCAGGACGTCAACGTGGTGATCGGGACGGACTCCGAGACCGTGAGCGCCCGGGTCGGCGAGCTGACGCAGTTGCTCGACGCCAGGCAGAAGGCCCTGAAGGAGAACAGCAGCGGTGGTGTCGGCCCCGCCTTCTCCGACCCGGACATCGTCGTCGTGTGGGACGGGTCGCGCCGGCTGAGGTCGCTGCCGGGCGTGGTACGGCTCCTGCGGGAAGGGCCTGCGGTCGCCATGTACGCGATCTGCCTGGACGAGGAGGAGCGCTTCCTGCCGGGGGAGTGTCAGGCTTTCGTCGTCGCCGAGCCGGTGGCCCACGACGCCGTCGCCGCCGCACGGCCCGGCAACGCCCCGCAAGCCGCCGCCGGTGGCTTCCCCTCCTTCCAGGCCTGGCACCAGGGCGCCCAGCAGAACCAGCAGACCGCCGAGCGGGCCCCCGAGCTGCGACTGCGCGTCGAGCAGACGGGTGCCCGGCGCCGGTCCGGCGTACGGCCCGACCTCGTCTCGCCCGCCTGGTGCGCCCGGCTGTCCCGGGCGCTGGCGCCCCTGCGGGACATCAGCGGCGAGACCGAGGACTCCGCGCTCCCGTCCTCGAGTCGGCTCCTCGACGTGCTCCAGCTGGAGCCCCCGACCCGCGACGACGTCGCCGCGCGCTGGCGCATGGGCGGGCAGTCCACCATGGCGGTCATCGGTGAGTCCTACGACGGTCCCTTCGGCATCGACATCCGGCGCGACGGCCCGCACGGCCTCATCGCCGGTACGACCGGTTCGGGCAAGTCGGAGCTGCTCCAGACCATCGTGGCCGCGCTCGCCGTCGCCAACACCCCCGAGAACATGACGTTCGTCCTCGTCGACTACAAGGGCGGGTCCGCCTTCAAGGACTGCGTCAAGCTCCCGCACACCGTCGGCATGGTCACCGACCTCGACGCGCACCTCGTCGAACGCGCCCTGGAATCGCTGGGCGCGGAGCTGAAGCGGCGCGAGCACATCCTCGCCGCCGCCGATGCCAAGGACATCGAGGACTACCAGGACCTGGCGCGCCGGGACCCGTCCCACGCGCCCGTGCCCCGGCTGCTCATCGTCATCGACGAGTTCGCGTCCATGGTGCGCGACCTGCCGGACTTCGTGACGGGTCTCGTCAACATCGCGCAGCGCGGCCGCTCCCTCGGCATCCACCTCCTGCTGGCCACCCAGCGGCCCAGTGGTGTCGTGTCGCCCGAGATCCGCGCCAACACCAACCTGCGGATCGCCCTGCGCGTGACCGACGCCGGTGAGTCGACCGACGTCATCGACGCTCCCGAAGCCGGTCACATCGCCAAGAGCACCCCGGGCCGCGCGTACGTCCGGCTCGGCCACGCCTCCCTCGTTCCCTTCCAGTCCGGCCGCGTCGGTGGCCGCCGCCCGGGTGCCGCCGATCCGGCGGCGCTCGCCCCGTGGGCCGGGCAGCTCTCCTGGCAGGAACTGGGGCGGGCCGCGCTGACGAAGCCCAAGACCGAGGCGCGGGAGGACGACGAGATCACCGACCTCAAGGTCCTGGTCGACGCCATCCGGGAGGCCAACCAGAGCCTCGGCATTCCGGCCCAGCACTCTCCGTGGCTGCCCGCCCTGGACGAGGCCCTGCTGTTGGACGACATCGCGGAGGTGCGCAGCCAGGGGGCGCTGCCGGCGGCCCCGTACGGCATCGCGGACCTGCCGTCCGACCAGGCCCGCCGCCCCGTGGTCGTCGACTTCGCCACCTTCGGGCACCTGCTCGTCGCCGGTGGTCCGCGCAGCGGCCGTTCGCAGGTGCTGCGGACCATCGCTGGCTCGCTGGCCCGCACCCTGTCGAGCGCCGACGTCCATCTGTACGGCATCGACTGCGGCAACGGCGCCCTGAACGCGCTGACCCGGCTGCCGCACTGCGGCGCGGTCGTCAGCCGCAATCAGCAGGAACGGGTGATCCGGTTCTTCAATCGGCTCACCGGTGAACTCACCCGTCGGCAGGACCTGCTGGCCGAGAAGGGCTACGCCGACATCGGGGAGCAGCGGACCGCCGCGGCCGAGGACGAGCGACTGCCCCACGTCGTGGTCCTCCTCGACCGCTGGGAGGGCTGGCTGCCCACGCTCGGCGAGTACAACCACGGCGACCTCACCGACCAGGTGATGGCGCTGATGCGCGAGGGGGCCAGCGTCGGCCTGCACCTGGTGATCACCGGTGACCGTCAACTGCTGACGGGGCGGATCTCCTCCCTCACCGAGGACAAGTACGGTCTGCGCCTCGCGGACCGGGGCGACTTCTCGTTGCTGGACATCAACGCGCGCAAGATCCCCGAGGAGATTCCGCCCGGCCGCGGCTTCGCGAGCGGGACGGCGACCGAGACCCAGTTCGCGCTGCTCGCCGAGGACACCACCGGTCAGGGGCAGGCCGCCGCGCTCGCCGCGATCGGTGAGGCGGCGACCGCCCGGGACGCCGGCCTGCCGCGCTCCCGCCGCCCGTTCCGCGTCGACGTCCTGCCCAGCCGGATCTCCTTCGCCGACGCCTGGGCCATGCGCGACCCGGTGGCGAGCGCCTCCCCGCTGTGGGCGCTGGTCGGGGTCGGCGGCGACGAGCTCACCGCCTTCGGCCCCGACCTCGCCCAGGGCGTCCCGGCGTTCGTGATCGGCGGGCCCGCGAAGTCCGGGCGCAGCACGGTGCTGCTGAACGTCGCGCGCTCCTGCCTCGCTCAGGGCGTACGGCTGGTCCTGGCGGCACCCCGCCCGTCCCCGCTGCGTGAACTGGAGGGAACGGAGGGCGTGCTGAAGGTCTTCACCGGGCGGGACATCGACGAGGACGAGATGGAGGAGCTCGTCGGGACGGCCAGTCCCGAGCAGCCGATCGTCGTCCTGGTCGACGACGCGGAGGTGCACGACGACTGCGACGCGGAGGACATCTTCAAGCGCATCGTCGAACGCGGGGTGGAGGAAGGTCTGGCCGTCGTCATCGCCGGTGACGAGGAGGAGATCTGCGACGGCTTCTCCGGCTGGCAGGTCGACATGAAGAAGGCCCGCCGCGGCATCCTGCTGTCTCCGCAGGACAGCTCCGCGGGAGAACTGATCGGCATCCGCACGAACCGGAGCATGGTCGGCGGCCAGATCACTCCCGGCAAGGGCATGCTGCACCTCGGCAGCGGGGAGCACCTGACGGTCACGACGCCGATGTGACGGGCACCGGCCGCCCGGAAAGGGCAACGGCCACCCGGAAAGGACGACGGGCCGCGGGACCGAGAGGTCTCCGCGGCCCGTCGTCCTCGCTACACCGCCGGCAGCGCGTAGATCTCCTGGCCGTGGGTCGCCAGCAGCCGGTTGCCCGCGAGGGCCACCTGCCACGGCTCGCCGGCGGCCTTGCTGTCGGTGTACGTCCAACGGAGCTTGCCCGTCCGCGTCTCCAGGGCGACGATGCCGCCGTCGACGGCGCCGGTGGCGCCGTACAGGGTCGAGCCGACGCGGCGGAACGACTCCGGGCCGTCGACGTCCAGTTCGTCGCAGAGCCAGTTCCGCTTGCCGGTCCTGACGTTCACCGCCCATACGCCGTCGTCGTGGTCGCTGACGTAGAGCACGCCGTCGACGACCGTCGGGTTGTCGAAGCCGCGGCGGCCGGCCGGGGGGAGTGTCCAGGCCGTTTCGCCCTTCTCCACGTCGACGGCCTCGAGTTCGTCGCCCGGCAGGAAGACGAGGCCGTTCGCGACCGTGGGCTGCCAGGACCACTCGTCACCGGTCTTCTTGGTCCACAGCTGGCCGCCGGTGGCGGTGTCCCGGACGGTGAGGTTGAGGTTCGAGTCGGCGTAGACCAGGTACTTGCCCGAGGCGGTGCCCTGGACGTCGTAGTCCTTCGTGCCCCAGTCCCGATGCTGGATCCACGTCTTCTTTCCCGTGGTGTGACTGACGGCCGCGACGGCCGTGCGGTACTCGGTGGCGCTCTTGGACCGGCCGTAGTCGGTCGCCGTGACGTAGACGTTCCTGTCGTCGATCGCGATGGTGTCCTCGACGGACAGCTGCTTGCCGAGGCGGCTGCGCCAGGCCTCTTCGCCGGTCTTGACGTCGTAGGCGACCAGAGCGCCCTCGTAGTCGCCGTCGGCGAGGAACAGCTTGCCGTCGTGGAAGAGGAGTCGGGCCCCGGGCCGGCAGATGCCCGCCTTGGTCCAGCGGGCCTTGCCGGTCCGGACGTCGTAGGCCACGAGCGGGTCGCCGCTGACCAGGAGCAGTCCGTCGTGGGTGAGGAGCGGTACGCGCGGGCTGGTGCTGTCCTTCCCGGCCGACTTGTGCCACAGCGGCTGGGGGGCCACCCCGGCGGGCGGAGTCGTGAAGCCGTCGTCCGCCGGATCGGCCGAAGTCCCGGTGCCGGGTGTCCCCTTCGCGTCGTCGGACGCGTCGTCGGACGTGAGCGCCCAGGCGATACCGCCCCCGGCCACCGCGACGGCGGCCGCGCCGCCCAGGGCCAGGCCGAGGACGCGACGACGGGAGCGGGCGGGAGCGGCTTCCGCGGTCTCTCCGAGTCGGACGGTGCCGGGCAGCGGGGTCCCGTACGCGGGTGCCGGGGTGCCGCCGGGCGTCGTGCCATGAGCGGCCGTTCCGGTCGACGAGGCGCCGTCGAGCATGGTCGGTGCCGGGCCGAAGCCCGTCGCCGGGTGGTTCTCCGGCTGCGGAGCGGTCCGCGGCGTTCCGGGTGCCTCCAGGTCCAGGATTCCCGCGGCATGGGTCGCGATGGTCGATGCGACGGCCGACGGCAGCCAGTCGTGCAGGGCGGCGTCGATGCCCTGCCCGGCCAGCGCCGCGACGATCTCACCCGGCGCCGGACGCTGCGCCGGGTCCTTCATCAGGCAGGCGCGGACGAGTCCCAGCAACGACGGGGGCACGTCCGTCAGGTCGGGTTCTCCGTGCACGACCTGGTAGAGCATCCCCGCGTGCGAGGTCGTGCCGTCGCCGAAGGCGGCCCGCCCGGTGGCCGCGAACGCGAGCACGGAACCGAGGGAGAAGACGTCACCCGCGACGCCGACGTCCTTGCCCGTCGCCTGCTCCGGCGACATGTAGCCGGGCGAGCCGACCACCACTCCGGTCTGGGTCATACGGCTGCCGTCCACCGCCCGTGCGATGCCGAAGTCGATGAGCCGGGGTCCGTCGGCGGCGAGCAGAACGTTGGAAGGCTTGAGGTCCCGGTGCACCAGGCCCGCCGCGTGGATGTCCCGCAGCGCCGCGGCGAGACCGGCGGCCAGTGCGCGAACCGTGCGTTCGGGCAGCGCCCCATGGGCCGCGACCACGTCGGTCAGATCGGGACCGAGGACGTAAGACGTGGCGAGCCAGGGCAGCGGCGCGTCCGGGTCGGCGTCCGCAACGGGGGCGGTGAACCGGCCGGAGACCGCCTTCGCGATCTCGACCTCGTGCCGGAAGCGCTCGCGGAAGTCGTGGTCGGCGGCGAGGTCGGGGCGGACCACCTTGACGGCGACGGTACGGCCGCCGGGCGATCGGGCGAGGTAGACGCGGCCCATTCCACCGGCGCCGAGCCTTCGCAGGAGGCGATAACTGCCCAGCTCCCGCGGATCGTCCGACTGCAGTGTCTCCATGGCGGGCCTTCCCCGTAGCGAAACCTTGACGAACGCCTTGACGAACGGTCATCTCATCACCGGTGCTCGTATCGCAGACACAGTAGTGACAAAGGGGGCAGGGCCATTACGGGCAGGGCCATTACCGGGCAGCGTCATCACCGGGGCATGGCGCGGCGGATGCGGAGGCAGTGGGCGGGTGGAGACCCGGTCCCGCTACTTGATCTTCGACAGCCGTGCCTTCGGCCGGCCCGACTCCTCGCTCTTCGAGGCGTAGTCGAGGTCGTCGCCGACCGGGGTGAAGGTGACCGTGGTGGGCGCGGGGTTGCAGCCGTCGTGGTTGCCCTCGGCGCCGACCGACCCGGCGACGAGCTGCTTCTCCGTGACCTTCTTGAGGGTGATCACGTCGACGCAGACGCCGCCCAGCGCGTCGGTCTGGCGGAGCCTGCCCAGTTCCTGGCCGGCCTTCGCCTGCTTGATGGTGATCCGGAAGGTGCCCAGCGGCAGCTTGCCGTTCAGGGCGGCGGCCTGGCCCTCCCAGGTGCCGACGTAGCGCGCGGGCAGCCCGCCGGGGGTGGCGGCCGGAGGTTCGGGGGAGGCCTCGTTGCCCCCCGCGTTGTTGGCGTCGTTGCCCGAGCCCGGCAGCAGGTCCAGGACGAACACCGACCCCACCGTCACCGCCGCCAGCGCGCCCGCCACCGCCAGCGCCACGGTGCAGCTGATCCGGCGGCCGCGTCCCTGGGCGCCCTGCGTCGAGGTCGCCGCGACGGAGAGGGCGAGCCTGCCGGACGGGTGCCCCGTGTCCGGGTCCGCGCCGGGGACGAATGAGGAGGAGGCCGTTGGCGGTGGCGGGAGTGGCGTCGAGGGCGCCGTGGGCGTCGGCATCACCGGAGGAGGACCGAAGGTGCCGGAAGCACCGGAGGCACCCGCGGGCGTGGGCGCCGCCCGGTCCTCCTCCGGTCCCCGCGGAGCGCCTGTCCCGTTCTCCCCGCCCGCCGTGACCGACGGCCGGCTGAAACCCACCGGGCCCGACGCCTCCCCCGCGACCGCCCCCGGCCCCGTCTCCGTCTCCGTCTCCGCCGCCTCCAGGTTCAGCAGCCGTACGGCGCTGCGGCTGACCCGCTCCACCAGCGCCCCCGGCAGCCAGCCGCCACTCACCAGGCGGGCCGCGCCCTCGGGGGCCAGGCGCCGGGCCACCTCGGCGGGGGCCGGACGGGCGGCCGGGTCCTTCGCCAGGCAGGTGGCGACCAGCTCGCGCAGCTCCCCGTCCAGGCCGTCGAGGCTCGGCTCCTCGTGGACGACCTTGTAGAGGAGCGCGGCCGAGGAGTCACCCGGGAAGGGCGGCCGGCCCGTCGTCGCGTACGCCAGCACGGCGCCCAGCGAGAAGACGTCCGCCGCGCCGGTCACGCCCTTGCCGAGGATCTGCTCGGGGGACATGTAGCCGGGGGAGCCGACGGACACCCCGGTCGAGGTCAGGGAAGCGGTGCCGTCCGTGGCGCGGGCGATGCCGAAGTCGATCAGGAGGGGGCCGTCGAGGGTGAGGAGGACGTTGGACGGCTTCACGTCACGGTGGACGAGGCCCAGTTCGTGCACGGCCGCCAGCGCCTCGCCGAGGCCCGCGCCGAGCGCCCGTACCGAGTGGGCGGGCAGCGGGCCGCCGTCCGCCACGGCCGCCGTCAGGGACGGACCGGCCGCGTACGCCGTGGCGACCCACGGCACGCGCGCCTCGGGGTCGGCGTCCAGTACGGGAGCGGTCCAGGCGCCGCCGACCCGGCGCGCGGCGGCCACCTCGCGCCGGAACCGGGCCCGGAACTCGTCGTCCAGCGCGAAGTGCGGGTGCACGATCTTCACCGCGACCGTGCGGCCGCCCGCGCTGCGGCCCAGGTAGACCCGGCCCATGCCGCCGGAGCCCAGCCGGCCGAGCAGCCGGTAGGGCCCCACCACGGTGGGTTCGTCGACTTCGAGCGGCCGCATGGCGTCCACCCCTCCCCCGTACGCCGGTACCTGCCAGCAGGGTAGTGGGCCGCCCCCGCCGGCACCCGGGGCGCGTCCGGGTCAGGGGGTGCCGAGCAGCTCCACCTTCACGTCCGCCGGGAAGCCCGTGGTGGGGCCGACACGGCGGGCGAACTCGGTGACCGCCGCCAGCTGCGGGGCGCCGAAGCGGAAGTCGAGGGTGGTGAAGTACTTCGCCAGGGTGTCCTCGTCGAAGGCCTCCCAGCGGGCGGCCTGCTCCGCGACCTTCTCCACCTCCTCCAGGGAGAGGTTGCGGGAGGCGAGGAAGGCCTCGTGCACCTTGCGGGTGATGACCGGCTCACGCTCCGCGTAGTCGCGCCGGGCCGCCCAGACCGCGAAGACGAACGGCAGACCCGTCCACTCCTTCCACAGGGCGCCCAGGTCGTGCACGTCGAGGCCGTAGCGCGGGCCGTCGATCATGTTGGCGCGCAGGGCCGCGTCCCCGATCAGGACGGCCGCGTCGGCCTCCTGCATCATCAGGCTCAGGTCCGGCGGGCAGGTGTAGTAGTCCGGCTGGACGCCGAAGCGCTCCGACAGGAGGAGCTGGGCGAGGCGTACGGAGGTGCGCGAGGTCGACCCGAGGGCGACCCGGGCGCCGTCCAGGCGGTCCAGCGGGACCTGGGAGACGATCACGCACGACATCACGGGGCCGTCGCAGCCGACGGCGATGTCGGGAAAGGCCACGAGGTCGTCGGCGTTCTTGAGGAATTCGACCAGGGTGACGGGACCGATGTCGAGATCACCGCGCACCAGCTGCTCGCTGAGCTTCTCCGGGGTGTCCTTCGTCAGCTCGAAGTCGAGGAGCGTGCCTGTTCTCGCGAGCCCCCAGTACAGGGGCAGGCAGTTCAGGAACTGGATGTGGCCGACACGCGGCCGGGTGCGAGAATTGTCCACATCGGGAGGCTAGCCCTCCGCCCGCATCCGCCCGTCGGCGACCCCCGGCGTCAGCCGAACGGCGCAGGCGTTCAAACGTCCGGGTGAAGTGATCTTGACCTCTGTTGCGCTCGGGGGCCTGCGTGCTAGGCTCACAGCAAGTTGCAGTTTGGTTTCCCTTGCAGTACAGAGCCTGCGGAGCATGTGACCGCGGGCTCTCGTCGTTCTCAGACGTATGCAGTTGTGCGGCATTCAAAGTCTTCACACTTGCTGGTTCTGGAGCAGGGCAACCCTTTGGGCCCAAGGAGGGCTTATGGCTACCGGAACCGTGAAGTGGTTCAACGCCGAAAAGGGCTTTGGTTTCATCGCCCAGGAAGGCGGCGGCCCCGACGTCTTCGTCCACTACTCCGCGATCAACGCGACCGGATTCCGGTCCCTCGAGGAGAACCAGCAGGTGTCCTTCGACGTCACGCAGGGCCCCAAGGGTCCGCAGGCGGAGAATGTCACTCCTGTCTGATTGACAGCAGTACCCAAGGAGCCCCGCGCCGGTTTCGGCGACGGGGCTCCTGCCTTTCGTGAAACCTTCGTGAATTCCTCACCGACTCCTGCTGTCAGTGGCTGCCGCTAGGGTCCGGCCATGACCGTCGACCCCGCCTTCGTGGCCACCACCCGGACCTTCTACGACGCCATCGCCGAGGACTACCACGTCCGCTTCCGCACCGCGCTGGACGACGCCCCGCTGGACCGGGCGCTGATGGGCGCCTTCGCCGAGCTGGTCGGACCGGAGGGGCAGGTGGCCGACCTCGGCTGCGGGCCCGGACTGGTCACCGCGCACCTCGCCTCGCTGGGCCTGCGGGTCTTCGGGCTCGACCTGTCCTCCTCGATGCTCGCGATCGCGCGCCGGGAGAACCCGGGGCTGCGGTTCGAGCAGGGGTCCATGCTGGACCTGGACCTGCCGGACGGCGCCCTCGCGGGGGCGGTCTCCTGGTACTCGTCGATCCACACGCCGTGGGAGCGGCTGCCGGACCTCTTCGGCGAGGTGCGGCGCGTGCTGGCCCCGGGCGGGCATCTGCTGCTCGGCTTCCAGGTCGGTGACGAGCCCAAACACCATGACCGGCCGTGGGGCCACCCGGTCGCCCTGGACTTCGAACGGCGGCGGCCGGAGCCGATGGCGGAGCTGCTGGAGCAGGCCGGGTTCACCGTGCTGTCCCGGACGGTACGGACCACCGAGGAGACCACCGTCGCCCAGGTCCCGCAGGCGTTCCTCATCGCCCGCCGCTGAGCATCCGCCGGGGCAGGCCCTGGCCCTCGTGGAACCCCTACCCCTCGTACAGCCCCTCCACCGCCTCCGCGAAGTCCCGCATGATCGCCTCGCGGCGGAGCTTCATGGAGGGGGTCAGGTGGCCCTCCCACTCGGTGAAGTCCCTGGGCAGTACGGCGAAGCGGCGGATGGACTCCGGGCGGGAGACCAGCTTGTTGGCCTCGTCGACCGCGCGCTGGAGCACGGCGTGGACGTCCTCGTCGTCGGTCAGCAGTTCCGGCGGCACGGGGTGCTTGCCGTTCATCCGGCGCCAGTGGGTGACGCCGTCCGGGTCGAGGGTGAACAGGGCGGTGACGTAGGGGCGGCGGTCGCCCAGGACGATGCACTGGGAGATCAGGGGGTGGGAGCGCAGCCAGTTCTCCAGCGGGGCCGGGGCGACGCTCTTGCCGCCCGCGGTGATCAGCAGCTCCTTCTTGCGGCCGGTGATCGTCAGATAGCCCTCGTCGTCCAGGCTGCCGATGTCACCGGTGGCGAACCAGCCGTCGGGTGCGGCCTGGACGACGCCCCCGGCCTGCGGGTCCCAGTAGCCGTGCAGGACCTGCTCCCCCGCGACGAGGATCTCGCCGTCGGCGGCGATGCGGATGCGGGTGCCGGGCAGCGGCCAGCCGACCGTGCCGAGGCGCGGCTTGAGCGGGGGCGTGACGGTGGCCGCGGCGGTGGTCTCGGTGAGGCCGTAGCCCTCGAAGATCTCGATGCCGGCGCCGGCGTAGAAGGCGGCCAGGCGGCGGCCGAGCGGGGAGCCGCCGCAGATGGCGTACTTGACCCGGCCGCCCATGGCGCCCCGGATCTTCCGGTAGACGAGCGGGTCGTAGAAGGAGCGGGCGGTCTTGAGGCCCCGGCCGGGGCCGCTGCCGGTACCGGTCTGGCGGGCCTCCTTGGCCTCGCCGTAGCGCACCGCCACCGAGGCGGCCCGGTCGAAGGCGGAGGCCCGGCCGCCGGACTCGGCCTTGGCGCGGGCGCTGTTGAAGACCTTCTCCAGCATGTACGGGATGGTCAGCAGGCAGGTCGGGCGGAAGGCCGCCAGGTCCGGCAGCAGGTCCTCGGGTTTCAGGCTGGGCGCGTGCCCGAGGCGGACCCGGGCGCGGACGCAGGCGACGGCGACCATGCGGCCGAAGACGTGGGACATCGGCAGGAAGAGCAGGATCGAGGGCTCCTCGCCGGTCTCCGCCTTGAAGACCGGGTAGAGCAGCTCGATGGCGTTGTCGACCTCGGCGAAGAAGTTGCCGTGGGTGAGCACGCAGCCCTTGGGGCGGCCGGTGGTGCCGGAGGTGTAGATGAGGGTGGCCAGCGTGCCCGGGCCGAGCATGCCGCGGCGTACCTCCACCTCCGCGTCGGGCACCCGCGCGCCCAGCTCCGCGAGCCGCTCCACGTGTCCCTTCTCCATGACCCACAGGTGCCCCAGGTCGGGGATGCGGTCCAGCTCGGGGCCGAGCGCCGCGGCCTGTGCGGTGGTCTCGGTGACGAGGGTGACGGCGCCGGAGTCCTGGAGGATCCAGCGGGTCTGGAAGAGGGAGGAGGTGGGGTAGATCGGGACGGTGACCAGTCCGGCCGCCCAGGCGGCGAAGTCCAGCAGCGTCCACTCGTACGTCGTCCGGGCCATGATCGCGATGCGGTCGCCCGGCAGCAGGCCCTCGGCGATCATGCCCTTGGCGACCGCCAGCACCTGCCCGGCGAACTCGGCCGCCGTGACGTCGCTCCAGTCGCCGTCCGGCGACCTGCGGCTGAGGACGACCTGGCCCGGGACCGCCGCCGCGTTGTCGAAGGGCAGGTCGGCGAGGGACCCGCGGCGCACCGGCGGCGCGAACGGCGGTACGTACGCCTCCCGTACGGTCCCGTCCAGCATCCGCGTCTCGGGCGCCACCAGGGTGGGGCCGGGCGAGTCGGCGTAGGCGGCGGACGCGGCGAAGGACGGAAGCGGGGTGGACACGGGCGGCTCCTGGGACGTGCAGCAAAGACACTGCTTCTGCTGTCGCTGCTCTGCTGCATGACGTACGTGCCTCGCGCGCCGAGGCGTTCATCGCCGGTTCCGCGGACATGGGTTACCGGCGGTCAGTTCCGGGATCGTACGGTGCCCAGGTGGGGACTTGGTGCGCGTTCCACGATCTTCCCGCGCCGGAGGTGTGCAGTGTTGGGGGTTACCTGAGGGTAAGTCACGTTCGTTCCAGTATGGCCGTGACACCCTGGCCGCCCGCCGCGCAGACGGAGATCAGGCCGCGCCCCGGTCCGTCCCGCTCGGCGAGCAGGGTGGCCAGGGTCGCCACGATACGGGCGCCGGTCGCGGCGAAGGGGTGGCCGGTGGCCAGGGAGGAACCCGCCACGTTCAGGCGGGCCCGGTCCACCGGGGTCAGGCCGCGCTTCTCCCAGGCGGCCAGCGTGGCCAGCACCTGGGACGCGAACGCCTCGTGGATCTCGACCAGGTCGAAGTCCCCGATCCCGAGCCCGGCCCGCTCCAGCATCCGCGGGACCGCGTACGCGGGGGCCATCAGCAGTCCGTCCTCACCCCCGGCCACGTCCCCGCCGGCGAAGTCCACGGCCGCCGTCTCGTAGGCCGTGAGGTACGCGAGGGGTTCGATGCCGCGGGCCTCGGCCCACTCCTCGCTGGCCAGAAGCACCGTCGCGGCGCCGTCCGTCAGGGGGGTGGAGTTGCCCGCCGTCATCGTGGGACCGGGGGCGTCGAGCCCGAACACCGGCTTCAGTGCGGCCAGTTTCTCCGGCGTCGAGCCGGGGCGCAGGTTCTGGTCGCGGGCCAGGCCCCGGAAGGGGATCACCAGGTCCCGGAAGAGGCCGCGTTCGTACGCCGCCGCCAGCCGCTGGTGGCTCGCGGCGGCCAACGCGTCCTGTTCCTCACGGGTGATGCCCCAGGCCCGTGCGGTGACCGCGGCGTGCTCGCCCATCGACAGGCCGGTGCGCGGCTCGGCGTTGCGCGGGATGTCGGGGACCAGGTGTCCCGGGCGGACCTTGGCCAGGGCCTTGAGCCTGCCGCCGGCGGTCTTCGCCCGGCGGGCCTCCAGGAGGATGCGGCGCAGACGGTCGTTGACGCCGAGCGGGGCGTCGCTCGCGGTGTCGGCGCCGCCCGCGATCGCCGACCCGGTCTGGCCGAGGGCGATCTTGTTGGCGGCGGCGATCACGGCCTGGAGTCCGGTGCCGCAGGCCTGCTGGATGTCGTAGGCGGGGGTGCGCGGGTCGAGGGCCGAGCCGAGGACGGTCTCGCGGGCGAGGTTGAAGTCCCGGCTGTGCTTGAGGACCGCCCCGGCCACGAACTCGCCGACCGCGCCCGGCTCCTGGAGCCCGTACCGCTCGACCAGGCCGTCGAGGGCCGCGGTGAGCATCTCCTGGTTGGAGGCGGTGGCGTACAGCCCGTCGGCGCGGGCGAAGGGGACGCGCGTGCCGCCGAGCACGGCGACGCGGCGCGTGGACTGCTGTGCCAGTGGGCTCATCTCGGACCGCTCCTCACCCGCGACATGGACTTACCGGCGGTAACACTACCGCACGCACAACTGCGCCGGGCGGGAGCGAAGAGGAACCACGGACCCATACGGGAAAAAATCCCGGACAAATCAAAGAATGCCGTGAATCGCAGTACGGTCACCTTCGCCATTGGCCCTTAACCCTTAACCATTCACCGATCACCGATCAGAGGAGAATTGCGGGATGACGACCCACGACCGTCCGCGGTCAATAGCGCGCCGTTCACTTCTCGTGGCGGCCGGAGGGGCCGCGCTCGCCGGCCCGCTGGTCTCCGCCGCCGCGCCCGCGGCCCGTGCGGCGGCGGGCGGGCGACTGCCGCTGACCGTCGTCAACAACAGCGGCGAGTTCAAGAACGCGTCGGTCCACGTGTACATCGTGGGGACCCGGAACGACCGGCAGGTCAGGGTCGACCGGGCCGGAAACGCCGTCCCGCTCGCCCTCGCGGACAACGGGGCCGGCGGGTTCACCGACTACGCGATCCCGCTCGCGGCGAAGGGCGAGACCCACCTCTCCCTCCCCCGTATGTCGGGCCGCATCTACGTGTCCCTGGGCGGGAAGCTGAAGCTCAAGGTGGTGCGGGACGGCAACGGGCGGCCCGCGCTGCAGACCCCGGCCGGCTGGGTGGCGTCGGACCCCAACCACCCGGTTCTGCACGACTGCGCGGAGTTCACCCACAACGCCGACGGGATGTTCTGCAACACGACCATGGTCGACATGTTCAGTGTCCCGATGAGCCTCCAGCTGACCGGGCGGGGCCGGCACACCACCGGCGCGGTGCGCAAGGGCGGCAGGCGGGCCGTCTTCGCCGCCCTGCGACGGCACGAGGCGTTCGACCGGCTGGTGGTGAGCGACCTGCGGGCCCTCGCCCCCGGGCACGGCCTCGACGCCGGACGCTTCCCGGGGAACTACTACGGCCCGTACATCGACCGGGTCTGGCAGCGGTACGCGCGGCAGAACCTCACCGTCCGCACCAACGCGGGCACCTTCACCGGTCGGGTACGCAACGGGAAGCTGACCTTCCACGGTCCGGCCACCCTCACCTTCGACCGGCCCACCACCCGCGACATCCTCTTCTGCGACGGCAGCCTCGCCGCACCCAACGACGGCCTGCGCGGCCCGGTGGCCGCGGTGCTCGGCGCCGGGTTCAACCGCTCCGTGCTGCTGCGCGCCGGCGCCCAGCCCACGACCGGCGCGGCGGCCTTCTACCGGACGCCCGTCACCAACCACTACGCGCGGGCGATCCACTCGGTGGTGAACAACGGCAAGGCGTACGGCTTCGCCTTCGACGACGTGGGTGACTTCGCCACGTACATCCAGGACAACGCGCCCCAGCGCCTGCGCCTGACGGTCACGCCCTTCTGATCCTCCGGCAGACCACCGCCGCGTGCGGTGTGCCGCGGCATCGGCACACCGCACGCGGCGGTCGGCTCGCAGTGGGCGGATCAGAACTTCGCGCCGAAGTCCTGGGTCCAGTACGTCCCGTAGCGGGTGCCCGGCTTCTTCACGTACCCGACGCCCAGGTGCTCCAGCGAGCAGTCGAGGATGTTGGCCCGGTGGCCCGGGGACCTCATCCAGCTCCGCACCACGGCGGCGGCGGTCTTCGGACCGGCGGCGACGTTCTCCGCGAGCGCGTTCCAGCCGGTGTAACCGGCGGCCCGCGCCCTGGTCACGATCGTGCTGCCGCCCGATCCGACGTGGCCGACGAAGTCGTGCCGCGCCATGTCGGCCGTGTGGCGCTGCGCGGCCCTGGCGAGCGCCGCGTCGAACGTCAGCCTCGGGCAGCCCGCCCTGGCCCGTTCGACGTTCGTCAGCCTGAGCACGTCGGCCTTCAGCGCCTTGGGCGGGGGCACGGCCGCCGAGGCGGGGGCGGCGGATCCCGCGGACAGTGCGGTCGCCGCGGCGGCGACGGTCAGGGCCGCGGCGAGGTACCGGGACATGAACATGTTCCCGCTCCCTCAGCAGCTCTTGTTCTTGCCGGGCGCGACGTGCAGGATCCGGGCGAACCTGTCGTACTGGGCCACCCGGTGGCGCACCTGGTCCGGCCTGCGGCCGTCGCACTCGACGGCGCCGTTGATACTGCGGACGGTCTGGCCGAAGCCCGCCCCGCTCACCATGGCGCGGTGGCCGGTCATGGAGCCGGAGCCGGTCTGCCGCATCCAGAACCACAGGGCCGTCTTCCAGGCGACGACCGGGTTCTTCTGCACCAGGTCCGGGTGGTGCAGCAGGTCGATGCCGAGGGCGTCACCGGCGGCCTTGTAGTTGTAGTTCCAGCTCAGCTGGATCGGGCCGCGTCCGTAGTACTTGGCTTTGCCGGCCGGGCAGCCGTAGGGCCTGCCCGGTTCGCAGTAGTGGTCGTAGTTGGACTTGTCCAGTTCGACGATGTGCTTCAGCCCACCGGTCTCGTGCGAGACGTTGGCGAGGAAGGCGGCGGCCTCGCGGTTTCTGACGGCGGCGCCGCCGGTGTGGGCGAAGGCCGGGAACGCCTTCATCGCCTTCGTCAACGAGGCATACGTGTAGAACGCGTTGTGGTTCGGGAACATGCGGTTGAACTCGGCCTTGCCGACCACGAATCCGGCCTGTGCGGCGGGCGCGGCCTGTACGGCGGGAGCGGCGGGAGCGGCGGACGCCGCGGTGGCCAGCGGTCCGGCCAGGGTCGAGAGTGTCAGGGCCGCGAGCAGCCCGGTGAGTATGCGGGACTTGGACATGGATCGAACTCCCCTGTTACCTGATACCTGTTACCTGACGAACTTCCACTTGACGCCCTTGATGACGCCCTTGGCCGGAGCGGCCAGCCTCGCGAAGGCGGGCCGCCCGAGGTCTATGTGGTTGGGGCCGCAGCCGGCGCACTTGTCCCGGACCGGCACGGTCACGGACTTTCCCCGGTAGGTCACGCGCACCTTGAGACCGCACAACGGGTCCTTGTTCGGATTGGCCGCCGTCCACCATTTCGGCGAGACGGCGACGATCGACTGGTGCGCCGCGTCGACCGGCTTTCCGCAGGCTCCGGTGCCGCGGTCCGTGTAGAACGTGGCCTTTCCCTGCCGCACCGTCCCCATGGGGACCGCGGAGGCCGGGCTCGCCTGCGCGACGCCCAGAAGGGCGGCGGCCACGCCTATGGTGACGAATCCTCTGACCCGCCGATTCATGAGCATGCTGAGTTGTTCCTCTCTGCGGGCGGGTGGAATGAGCACACCCGGACACCGGGATCTTAGAAAGCCGCCAATTTTGTCGTCGAGGACCGTCAATATTCCGGGTCCGGATTAAATGCCCTGCGGCCGGATTTACTCCGGCCCGCTTCGGTGGGCCGCCGCAGCAGGAATACGGCACCGAGGGCGGCGGCGAATTCGCCCAGTTCGGCGCGGCGGACGAGCAGCGGCGGGCGGGAGCCGAACCGCACGACGTTCGCCCCCAGTTCCCGCCGTACGGCTTCCATGAGCGCCGGGGCGGCGGTGACGAGTTCGCCTCCCACGACGACGGCGCCGGGTGCGAGCGCGTTCGCCAGGCCGGCCAGCACCCGGCCCGCGTACGTGCCCGCCCGCCGGACCGCGGCGTGGGCGGCCGGTTCACCGGCGCACAGCGCGGCCGTCAGGTCCGCCGCGTCCGCCGCGGCCCGGTAGGCGCGCAGTACGGCCCCGGTGGACGCCACCGTCTGCAGACATCCCCGGCCACCGCAGGCGCAGGACGGGCCCGCGGGCTCCACGGTGATGTGCCCGAACTCCCCGGACCGGCCGTGTGCGCCGTGGTGCAGCGCGCCGGCGCTCACCAGTCCGCCGCCGACCCGGTCGGACAGTTCCAGGTAGAGCACGTCCCGCTGTCCCGCGGCCGCGCCCCGCACGGTCTCGGCCAGCGCCGCCAGCCGCGGGGCGGCGTCCAGCCGGACCCGGGTGCCGAAGCTGCGGCCGACCAGCGTCGCCAGGGCCCGCCGGTCCACCGGGGCGGACGGGCCGGCGGCCGGGTCCGTCACCGAGACCCCGACCCCGTCGAACACGTCGAGCCGCGGCCGCCCGCCGGTCAGGGTGTCCGCCAGCCGGCGGGCGAGGGCGACCCGCTCCGGCCAGGGCGCGTCGGCGGGACAGCGCTCAACGGCGGTGCCGACGTCGTCGTGCAGCACCGCCATCGCGGCCACCCGGACGGCCCGCCGGCCGAAGTCGATGCCGAGGACCCGCCCGGCGTCGGGGTTCAGCGCCAGCAGTTCCGCCGGGCGCCCGCGTCCGCGCGGCCCGGCGTCCGGCACCGTGGCGACCACCAGACCCTGGTCCACGAGCCTGCTGACGACCTCGTACAGCGTGGTGCGGGACAGTCCGCACAGTTCCCCCAGTTCTCCCCTGGTCAGGGGGCCCGACTGGCGCAACGACCGCAGCACCTGGTCCGAGTGCGTTCGCACGTCCGGCACTTCCGGCATCCCTCCCCCGCAGCAGTCCGAGCCTGCTGTGGGGAGGAACGTAGGAGCCGATCTTGTGAAATTCTTGTGACCGTCCCGGCGGGTACGCCCGCTCAGTCGGCGGGTACGCCGGCTCGGTCGGTGGGTACGCCCGCTCGGTCGGCGGCGGTCAGCCAGTCGCGGCGGAGCAGCGGCAGGGTGTGTGTGACGTCCCGGACGCCGGTGACCGGCAGCCGCACCTCGAAGCGCGCTCCGGGTGTTCCGTCCGGACGGTCGGTCGCCACGATCCGCCCCTGGTGCAGGGCGACCTGCTGGGCGACCAGGGTGAGGCCGAGTCCCGAACCGGGGCTGTCCCGGCTGCGGTGGAAGCGCCGGAACACCGCCTCGCGCAGCTCCGGTGGGACGCCCGTGCCGTGATCGTCGACGGTGAGGACGGCCACCGGTGCGCCGACTCCCTGGACGGCCCGCAGAGTCACTTCCAGGCGGGCGTCGCCCGTCCTGGTGCGGCCGTGGGTCCAGGCGTTGATCAGCAGGTTGTCCACCGCCGAGCGCAGCCCCTCCCGCCAGGCGTGGACCAGCAGGCCGTCCGCGGCCCGCACGGTCGGCCGCGCGCCGGGGTGGGACCGGCGCAGGTCCCCGACGCAGGCGCGGACGAGCTCGCCCAGATCGAGCGTGGTGAAGGCGTCGGCCTCGACCAGATCGCCCTGGGCGAGCGTGCGCAGCATCCCCAGCAGTCCCAGCAGCCGGGCCTGTTCACGCGCCAGGTCGGCGAGCACCTCCTCGCGGTCGGCCGCGTCGAGGTCCGGGTACTCGGTGAGGACGTCCAGGTTGGTGCGCATGCTCGTCAGCGGGTTGCGCATCTCGTGGGAGGCCGCCGCGGCGAAGGACCGGGCGGTCTCCAGCGCCTCCCCGGCGCGCGCGGCCTGCTCGTCGTACCGGGCCAGTACGGTCCTCAGCGTGCCGGCGAGGTCGTCCACCTCGGTGACGCCGCTCGGCGTGTGATCCAGGCGGAGCACGGTGCTGCGGGGGTCGAGTCCGTTCGCCCGGTGCTGGAGGCGGCGCAGCGGCAGGGTGGCGCGGCTCGCGATGAGCCAGGCGATCGCCCCGGTGACGGGCGCGGACAGCAGGGCCACCGTCAGGATCCGGTGCCGTACCCGCGCCAGTTGCGCCCGGTAGGCGGTGTCCGGGGAGTACATCCACAGGTTGGGCCGGTCGGGTGGTGTGCCGTTCGGCGGGGTGATCCGGCGGGACATGACGAGCCACTTGGTGCCGCCCGGCCCCGCGCCGTCCAGGACGACGGGCTCTCTGGCCTCGTCCGGCAGTGGCAGCGCCGGGTCGTGCCGGGGACCGGCCGCGACGACGCCGCCCGGTGCCCGCAGCCGGAAGCCGACGTCCGGCGACGAGACGACCAGTCGGCGCCGGGCGTTCCTGGCGGCGACGGGGTGACCGGCCTGGACGGCCTGCAGATAGGCCTGGGCGTTGTGCGTGAGGGTCGTGGCACGCGAACGCAGCTGTCTCTCCTGCTCGGCGCGCAGGTCGCCGGTGAACCAGTCCAGCAGCAGGTAGTTGGTGGCGAGGACCAGGACGGGCACGATCACGGCGGCGGACAGCGCGATGCGGGTGGAGAGCCTCACGGTGCGGCTCCGGCCGCTCGCGCACTCCTGCCCGTGCTCTCGTGCGTACTCTCGCCGGTGCTCCCGTCCGCGCTCCCGTCCGTGCGCAGCACGAACCCGATGCCGCGCACGGTGTGCAGGATGCGGGGGCGTCCGTGCGCCTCCGTCTTGCGCCGCAGGTAGCTGACGAAGGTGTCCACGGCGTCCGTGCGGACTTCGGCGTCGTACCCCCAGACCCGCTCCAGCAACTGGCCGCGGGTCAGGACGATGCCCGCGTTGCGGGCCAGCGTCTCCAGCAGATCGAACTCGCGGAGCGTCAGTCGCAGGGGCCGTCCGTCCAGTGACGCCTGGCGGGCGGACGGTTCCAGGACCAGGCCGCCGGCCCGCACGCGGTCACCGGCGGCCGGACGGCGCCGGCGCAGCAGGGCGTGCAGCCGCAGCGTGAGCTCCTGCAGGGCGAACGGCTTGACCAGGTAGTCGTCACCGCCGGCCTGCAACCCGGCGATCCTGTCCGCCACTTCGTCCAGACCGGAGAGCATGAGCACCGGCACGTCGTCCCCGCTCTCGCGCAGGGCCCGGCACACCTCGATACCGCTCGGTCCCGGCATGCGTACGTCGAGGACAACGATGTCCGGCCGCTGTCGGCGCAACGCCTCCAGCGCGGCGTGCCCGTCCTCGGCCAGCGTCACCTCGAAACCCCCCAGGCGCAGCCCCCGTGCCAGCGAACGCCGTGTGCTCACGTCGTCGTCGGCCACGAGAACCCGTCCGGCCCTGCCGGTCATGCGGTACTCCCCCCAGCGGTCCCAACTCTCCTCCCCCGAGGCGATGTTACGCGCGACAGGCGCACGGACACGGCGACCGGGCCGGATGACAGGATGCCGCCATGACCGACAAACCCACCGCCGACGACTACCGGTGGATCACCGAACAGCACGAGGACTGGGTGGACGCGTACTGCGTCACCTACGTCGGGACGATCGCACCCGGGGAACTCCTGCGGGCCCTGGGCGCCGATCCCGCCGAGCGGATCACCGGCGTGAGCCGGCTGGCCGAGCTGACACTGGCCCACGACGAGGACGACCAGCGGTTCTTCGTCGGGGCCACCGCGGTCGGCGACTGGTCCGTGATGGTGGAGCACAACGGCTTCCTCGGCGCCACGGACGAGGCCGTGGGCCCCCTCTCCCGAGGCCGCACGGTGGTCTCGCACTACCGCAACGCCAACGCGCTGCACCGCTTCTGCTGGTACGTCGACGGCACGCTGCGACTGGACTTCGACGCGCTCTTCGCCGACTCCCGCGAGGGCAGCGCCCCGGACGGACTCCTCGCCGACATGGCGGAATGCGGCTTCGACCTCACCGGCGAGGACGACACCCCCGCGCACTGGGCCCACACCACCGTCCATCCGTCGTTCGCCCTCGCCGAACGCCTCACCGGCATCCGCCTGACGCCGCAGACGCTCACCGCCGCGCCGTACCTGTGCGGCCTCAGCGCGAACCCGTGGGAGGCGAGCGGGGTGCCCTGGGGCGCGGCACCGAGCTAGAGCCCGCCCGGCACCCGCCCGGCACCCGCCCGGCGGCCGACCGAATCCCGCGCGAGAACTGCTCCTGTCCCGCTCCCCACCCGCCACCCGGGATTACCTCCGGTAACCTTACTCTCGGGTAAGCACTCGTGAGCGCGCGTGGACACGACAGAGTCGCAGGGGAGACAGGACATGGCCGACCGCTATCTCAGCTTCACCGGTACCGCACCGGGCCGTTTCCTCACCCGCCGGCTGGGGCTGCCGCAGCCCGCGGTACTGCGGCGGGACGCGCTCGACGGCGGCCTGCTGCACCTCACCGCCGGCCAGCCGGAGCTCGGCCTCGCGCCCGTCCTGGCCCGCACCGGCCTGCCCAGGGACGAGGACGGCCGCCCCGCCGCCGTCGTCCTCGACGCCACCGGCGTACGGGACACCGACGCGCTGGCCGAGGTGCACGCCGCGCTGCATCCCGTCGTACGGTCCGTCGCCGCGAGCGGCCGGGTGGTGGTGCTCGGCGCGCCGCTCGACCCGGCCGACCACCACCAGGCCGCCGCGCAGCAGGCGTTGGAGGGGTTCACGCGCTCGCTCGGCAAGGAGATCGGGCGGGGCAGGACGGTCAACCTCGTACGGCTCACCGACGCGGCGCCCGCCGAGTCCACCCTCCGCTTCCTCCTCTCCCCCGCCTCCGCCTACGTCAGCGGCCAGGTGATCGAGGTCGCCGCGGCGGATGCGGGCGCCGCCCCCGACGACTGGGCGCTGCCGCTCGCCGGACGCACCGCCCTGGTCACCGGCGCCGCGCGGGGCATCGGCGCGGCGGTCGCCGAGACGCTGGCCGGGCAGGGCGCCCAGGTCGTCGTCCTCGACGTGCCGCAGGCCGAGGAGGCGGCACGCCGGGCCGCCGAACGCCTCGGGGGCACCGCGCTCACGCTGGACATCACCGCGGCGGACGCGGGCGAGCGCATCGCCGCCGCGCTGCCGGGCGGGCTCGACGTCCTCGTCCACAACGCGGGCATCACCCGCGACCGGCGCCTGGTCAACATGCCGGCCGACCGCTGGAGTTCGGTGCTCGACGTGAACCTCGCGAGCGTCCTGCGCACCACGGACGCGCTGCTCGCGGCGGGCGCCGTCAACCGGGGCGGCAGGATCGTGGCGACGGCCTCCATCGCGGGCCTCGCGGGCAACGCGGGCCAGACCAACTACGGCGCGAGCAAGGCGGGCATCGTCGGACTCGTCCGCTCGCTGGCGCCCCGGGCCCTCGCCGAACACGGGGTGACGGTGAACGCGGTGGCGCCCGGCTTCATCGAGACGAGGATGACGGCGGCGGTCCCGCTGCTCATCCGCGAGGCCGGCCGCCGCATGAACTCCCTCGCGCAGGGCGGACTGCCCGTCGACGTCGCCGAGACCACCGCCTGGCTCGCGCACCCGGCCTCCGGCGCGGTCAACGGCCAGGTCGTACGGGTCTGCGGCCAGAGCCTGCTGGGGGCGTGATGACCACCGCGGCCCCGCCCCCCAGCACCCTGACCGGCGTCCCCGCGCTGGCCCCGCTCCTCGCGCGCGGCGCGCTGCTGTCGCCCCTCAAGCGCCCCCGCCCGGACGCGGACTTCCCCCGCACCCGGCTGGTCCTGCCCGGCCTGCGCGTCGACCTCGCGCGGCTCGCGGCGTACGAGCGGGTGTGCGGGTTCGCGACCGGCGCGGACGCGCTTCCCGTGACCTATCCGCACGTGCTGGGCTTCCCGATGGCCATGCGCCTGATGAGCGGCCGGGGCTTCCCGCTGCCGCTGCTCGGCCTCGTCCACACGTCCATCGGCATCACCCGCCGGGCCGCCATGCCCGCGACCACCGGGTACGAACTCACCGTGTACGTCGAAGGGCTGGCCCCGCACCGGCGCGGCACCGAGGCGGCGGTGGTCACGGAGGTCCGGGCCGGGGGCGACGTCGTGTGGGAGTCCCGCAGCACCTACCTGGCCCGGCACCGCACCACCGCCCGGCCCTCCGCCGCCGGTGAGACCCCCGCGGCGGAGCGGGAACCCCTCCCCGTGCGCGCCGAGTGGCGACTCGCCGGTGACATCGGGCGGCGTTACGGCGCCGCCTCCGGGGACCGCAACCCGATCCACCTGCACCCGCTCACCGCCCGCCTGTTCGGCTTCCCCCGGGCCATCGCGCACGGCATGTGGACCGTGGCCCGGTGCCTCGCCGAGCACGGGACGCCGGACGCGACCGTGGTACGGGCGGAGTTCCGGGCGCCCGTGCTGCTGCCGGGGACGGTGGCGTACGGGGCCGGGGACGGGCGGTTCGAGCTGCGCGGCGGCGACGGAGGACGGCGGCTGCACCTGTCCGGCGAGGTGGGGCCCTACCCGGCGGCCTGAGCCACCGGCTCGGCATCGGCCACCGGCTCGGCATCGGGCACCGACTTGGCGTCCGGCACCGGCTCGGCGTCCGGCACCGGCTCGGAATCCTCCGGCGCGGACCAGGGCCGCCCCGCCATCAGGTCGCCCAGGCCCGCCCAGGCGAAGTTCATCAGGGTCGCCGCCGCCTGCTTCGCGGTGACGCCCTCGGTGGCGCCCGCCCAGTCGGCCAGCGACTCCGCGGCGCCGACCAGTGCCTCGGCCAGCCCGGCGACCTCGCCCTCGGCCAGGTGCGGGTCCCGGTGCGCGTCACGCGCGGCGGCGGCGATCAGCTGCGTCACGAAGGCGACGATCTCCTCGCGCATCGCCGCCACCTCGGCGGCGAACCGCTCACCGTGCGTACGGGCGTGCAGGTGCAGCACCCGCCAGGCGTCCGGATGCCGTGCGGTGTGGTCGAAGAACGCCCGCAGCCCCGACCAGAGTTGCCCGTCGGCGGACAGCCCCGGACGCACGCCGGCCCGCACCGCCTCGGTGAGGGCGCGGGCCTCGCGGCCGATGCAGGCGCTGAAGAGGTCGTCCTTCGAGTTCAGGTACAGGTACACCAGCGGCTTGGACACGCCCGCCAGTTCGGCGATCTCGTCCATCGACGCCGCCATGTACCCGCGCCGGCCGAAGACGCTCACGGCGGCGTCCAGCATCTGCTGCTCACGGACCGCACGCGGCATCCGCTTGGTCTTTCCTGCACCCATGCGAATCAGCGTACGGTCCGTGCGGCGGTGTCCAGGACGTCAGCGTCCCGGACGGGACGGTCAGGCGGCGACCGGAACCGGCTCCGACGCCTGCTTCTCCCGCTCCGGCTCGTCGATCGGCGAGGCGTGCGCCTCGTCGTAGGCCTTGCGGTCGAGGATCCCCTCACGGGCCGAGACGATCACCGGGACGAGCGCCTGTCCGGCGACGTTGGTCGCCGTGCGCATCATGTCGAGGATCGGGTCGATGGCGAGGAGGAGGCCGACGCCCTCCATGGGCAGGCCCAGGGTGGAGAGGGTCAGGGTGAGCATGACCGTGGCGCCGGTGAGGCCGGCCGTGGCGGCGGAGCCGACCACCGAGACGAAGGCGATCAGCAGGTAGTCGCCGATGCCGAGCTGGATGTCGAAGATCTGCGCGACGAAGATCGCGGCGATCGCCGGGTAGATCGCGGCGCAGCCGTCCATCTTGGTCGTCGCACCGAAGGGCACGGCGAAGGACGCGTACTCCTTCGGGACGCCGAGGCGCTCGGTGACCTTCTGGGTCAGCGGCATGGTGCCGACCGAGGAGCGGGAGACGAAGGCCAGCTGGATGGCGGGCCAGGCGCCCTTGAAGAACTGGAGCGGGCTGGCCTTGGCCACGGTGGCGAGCAGCGTCGGGTAGACCACGAACATCACGATGGCGCAGCCGACGTAGATGTCGGCGGTGAAGGTGGCGTACTTGCCGATGAGGTCCCAGCCGTAGGTGGCGATGGCCTTGCCGATGAGGCCGACGGTGCCGAGCGGGGCGAGGCGGATGACCCACCACAGGGCCTTCTGGAGGAGTTCGAGGATCGACTCGCTCAGGTTCAGGATCGGCTGGGCCTTCTCGCCGAGCTGGAGGGCGGCGATACCGGCGACGGCGGCCATGAAGACGATCTGCAGGACGTTCAGCTCGGTGAACGGCGTGATCACGTCGGTGGGCACGATGCCGGTCAGGAAGTCGATCCAGGAACCGGTGTGTTCGGGCTTGGCGCCGTCGGCCGCGGTGAGGCCGGTGCCGGCGCCGGGGTTGGTGACCAGGCCGATGACGAGGCCGATGGCCACCGCGATCAGCGAGGTGATCATGAACCAGAGGAGGGTGCGGGACGCCAGGCGGGCCGCGTTGTTGACCTTCCGCAGGTTGGTGATCGAGACGAGGATCGCGAAGAAGACCAGCGGTGCGACGGCCAGCTTCAGCAGGCCGATGAAGATGTCACCGACCTTCTCCAGGGTGGTGACCAGCCACGATATGTCCTGGCTGCGGGCCAGCCAGCCCAGCAGGACGCCGAGGACGAGACCGGCGAGTATCTGGGCCCAGAAGGGCACCTTGAGGTACTTCGTCACAGAAGAGGGTGAAGACACGGACATGCTCCGTAGGGGGACGGGACGCGGGATGGGACGCGCTGAGCTGACGTGGGGACGACTGGTGAGGGGGGAACGTCAGGGGCGACAGTTCGCGGACGCGCACCGGCAGAGGTCCACGTGCAGGCGCGCCACGAGCGCGAGGCGCTGTGGTGTGGTGGGCGCGGCTGCTTGCTTCATGCACACGACTTTAACACCCATGCTTTGAGACACTCAAAGCCATACTTTGAGAGGCAGGAGTGCACTACTGCCCGCAAAACGCAAAGCGCCCCGGTTTCCGGTGAATTCGGAAGCCGGGGCGTGCGGGTGCGTGACGGACGTTACGAGGTCTGGCCCTGCGCCCGTGCCGTGTCGTCGGCGGTGTCCTCCTGGCCGCGGTTGGCCTCCAGGTTGGCCTTCATGCGGTCCACCCGGCCCACGACCTGGACCGAGGCCCGGTCCCGCTCCTTGCGCAGCGCGACGTAGCTGATGGGGGCGGAGATCAGCAGGGAGAGCAGGAGGATCCACATGCCGTTGGAGTCGCCGAGGCCGCGCGGGAACACTCCGGCGTAGACGAGCCCCCAGACGACCACGAGGCAGCCTGCGAAGATCCCGAGGCGCATCAGCGTGTAGCGGAGCATCTCAATCCACTCTTCCGTTTCTGGCACAAAGAGGCACTGTCCAGTGAAACATGCCGGGCCGTCGATCTTGCAGGGGGGTCGGCCGGGCGGCGGCCGGGGATCAGGCCAGGGGCAGCAGCATGAAGACGTCGTCCCGGTCGTCGCCGGGGGCGACCCGGATCGCGCCGGGGACCCGGCCGACCTCCTTGTAGCCGCAGGACTCGTAGAACCGCTCCAGGCCGAGCCCGCCGCGGCAGGTGAGGCGTATCGCCTCGATGCCGTCGCAGGTGCGGGCGGCGTCCGCGGCGGCGGCCATCAGGTCCCGGCCGTAGCCCCGGCCCTGGTGGCGCGGGTGGACCATGACCGTGTAGAGCCAGAGCCAGTGCCGCATCAGCCGGTGCGTGTTCAGGGCGAGGAACGCGGTGGCGGCCACCCTGCCCTCCTCGTCGAGTCCGACGAGGAGGCGGGTACGCCCTTCGGCCATGCCCGTCAGGTGCTTGAGCAGCTCGGGGCGGACGTCCTCGCGCGTCACCGGCGGCACGAAGCCCACGGAACCGCCCGCGTTGGAGACGTCGGTCCACAGGTCGAGGACGCCGTCGCGGAGGTCGGGGGTGACGGCTGGATCGAAGGTGAAGGTAAGGGACACCGAGCCATAGTAGCCATTACGCGAGTGCTCGTGCGGCGACTCCTGGGTCGTTCGGGTCCGTGCCGGGTGCGGGTGGTTCGTGGCTGGTCGCGCAGTTCCCCGCGCCCCTGCGCCGGGACAGGCCCGGCGCCTCTCAGGAAGCGTGGGTGCATGCCCTGAGGGGCGCGGGGAACTGCGCGACCGGCCCCCACCGGCCGGCGGCCGAAGCACTGCCGCGGCGAATCAGACCCGCATCGGCTGCGGCGCCTCCCGGCGCGCCGGGTCGGGACCCTCGTACTCCCGGAGGATCTCGTACCGCGTGTTCCGCTCGACCGGCCGGAACCCGGCGTCGCGGATCAGGTCCAGCAGGTCCTCGCGCGTCAGCTTGTTCGGCGTGCCGAAGTCGTCCGCGTCGTGCGTGATCTTGTACTCGACGACCGAGCCGTCCATGTCGTCCGCTCCGTGCTGGAGGGCGAGCTGGGCGGTCTGGACGCCGTGCATGACCCAGAAGACCTTGACGTGCGGCACGTTGTCGAAGAGCAGCCGCGAGACCGCGAAGGTCTTCAGCGCCTCCGCGCCGGTCGCCATCTGGGTCCGCGCCTGGAGGCGGTTCCTGACCTTGCCGTCCTTCATGTCCACGAAGTCGTGCTGGTAGCGCAGCGGGATGAAGACCTGGAAGCCGCCCGTCTCGTCCTGCAGCTCACGCAGGCGCAGCACGTGGTCCACGCGGTGGCGGGGTTCCTCGATGTGGCCGTAGAGCATGGTGCACGGGGTCTTCAGGCCCTTCTCGTGGGCCAGGCGGTGGATGCGGGACCAGTCCTCCCAGTGGGTGCGGTGGTCGACGATGTGCTGCCGCACCTCCCAGTCGAAGATCTCCGCGCCGCCGCCGGTGAGGGACTCCAGACCGGCGTCGATCAGCTCGTCCAGGATGTCGGAGGCGGACATCCCGGAGATGGTCTCGAAGTGGTGGATCTCGGTCGCTGTGAACGCCTTCAGCGAGACCTCCGGCAGCGCGGCCTTCAACTCCCTGAGCGAGCGCGGGTAGTAGCGCCACGGCAGGTTGGGGTGCAGGCCGTTGACGATGTGCAGCTCGGTGAGGTTCTCGCCCTCCATCGCCTTGGCGAGCTTCACCGCCTCCTCGATGCGCATCGTGTACGCGTCCTTCTCCCCCGGCTTGCGCTGGAAGGAGCAGTACGCGCAGGAGGCGGTGCACACGTTGGTCATGTTGAGGTGGCGGTTGACGTTGAAGTGGACGACGTCGCCGTTCTTCCGCGTCCGCACCTCGTGCGCGAGGCCGCCGAGCCAGGCGAGATCGTCCGACTCGTACAGCGCGATGCCGTCCTCGCGGGTCAGCCGCTCACCGGAGCGGACCTTCTGCTCCAGCTCGCGCTTGAGCCCGGCGTCCATGCGATACCTCTTTCTGAGACAGACTGGTCAACCGTACGCCTCGGCCCGGCGGCCGGTCCCGGAGGCTAGACCTCTTCGGGCAGCTCGCCCACGCGGTTCTCCCACTTGGTGGAGAGAACGATGGTGGTACGGGTGCGGGACACGCCCTTGGTGCCCGACAGCCGCCGGATGATGCTCTCCAGGCCGTCCACGTCGGCGGCGCGCACCTTGAGCATGTAGGAGTCGTCACCGGCGATGAACCAGCAGTCCTCGATCTCCCGCAGCTCCTTGAGGCGCTGCGCCACGTCCTCGTGGTCGGCGGCGTCGGAGAGCGAGACGCCGATCAGGGCGGTGACGCCGAGGCCGAGCGAGGCGGCGTCGACGGTGGCCCGGTAGCCGGTGATGACACCGGCCGCCTCCAGCCGGTTGATGCGGTCGGTGACGCTGGGTCCCGAGAGTCCGACGAGGCGCCCCAGCTCCGCGTAGGAGGCCCGGCCGTTCTCCCTCAGGGCCTGGATGAGCTGCCTGTCCACCGCGTCCATGCGATCGAAGCCTTCCACTGAAGAGTTCTGAAGATGTGGGTAACAAACGTGTGGGGGGGTGGTGCTCAGTCGGTGGGGCGGGCCCCGCCGAGGTCGCCGCGCCAGCGGCGGTACAGGTCGTGCCCGACGCCCGCGGCGTCGAGAACGCGTCCGGCGACGAAGTCCACCAGGTCCTGGATGTGCGTCGCCCCCGCGTAGAACGCCGGGGAGGCGGGCACCACGCTCGCACCGGCGTCGTCCAGGGTCACCAGGTGCCGCAGCGTCCGGCCGTCCAGCGGGGTCTCCCGTACGGCCACGACCAGCCTGCGGCGCTCCTTGAGGGTCACGCTCGCGGTGCGCTGGAGCAGGTCCTTGGACAGCCCGAGCGCGACACCGGCCACGCAGGCCGTGGACGCGGGCACGATCAGCATGCCCTTCGTCGGGTACGACCCCGAGGACGGCCCGGCCGCGAGGTCGCCCGCGCTCCAGTGCCGTACGCCGGAGACGTCCGCGTCGAAGGTGTCCGGCTTTCCGTCGGCTCCGCGGGCCAGCCACTCTCGCAGGTCGTGCTGCCAGTGGGCGTCGCGGAAGGAGATGCCGGTCTCGTCGAGCAGGGTGAGCCGCGAGGCCCGGCTGACCACCAGGTCGACGCTCTCGCCGGCGGCGAGCAGCGCACGCAGCACGGCGGCGGCGTACGGGGTGCCGGAGGCCCCGGACACCCCCACGATCCAAGGCACGCGCTGCGTCTGTCCTGGGTTCATGATGCCGAGCCTAGTCGCAGGCTCAGGGTATTCAGACCGTGAGGCCCCGTACGAGCAGATCCAGCAGCGCGCACACGAACAGGGCGATGCCGATGAAGCCGTTGACGCTGAAGAATGCCCTGTTGAGGCGGGACAGGTCGGTGGGGCGGACGATGGTGTGCTCGTAGAGGAACGCGCCCGCGACGATCAGCAGGCCGAGCCAGAAGAAGACACCCGCGTCGGTGGCGACGGCGTACCAGGCGAACAGGGCCGTGGTGACCGCGTGGCAGGCGCGGGCGCCCCAGATCGCGGCGGGGATGCCGAAGCGGGCCGGGACGGACTTCACGCCGACCTGCCGGTCCGTCTCGACGTCCTGGCAGGCGTAGATCAGGTCGAAGCCGCCGATCCAGATGCCGACCGCGAGGCCGAGGATCACGGCCTCCCAGGACCACTCGCCGGTGATCGCCAGCCAGCCGCCGATCGGGCCCATGGCCTGGGCGAGGCCGAGGATGGCCTGCGGGAAGTTCGTGAACCGCTTGCCGTAGGGGTAGACCACCATCGGAACGACGGCGATGGGGGCGAGGGCCAGGCAGAGCGGGTTGAGCAGCGCCGCCGCGCCCAGGAAGACGACCAGGGCGATCAGCGCGCCGGTCCAGGCGTGCCTGACCGACATGGCGCCGGTGACCAGCTCGCGGTGGGCGGTGCGCGGGTTTCGGGCGTCGATCTCGCGGTCGATGATCCGGTTGACCGCCATCGCGAAGGTGCGCAGGCCCACCATGGCGACGGTGACCAGGAGCAGCCGGCCCCAGTGGATGTTCTCGTCCCACCTGTACATCGCGGTCAGCGCGGCGATGTACGCGAAGGGCAGCGCGAAGACCGAGTGCTCGATCATCACCAGGCGCAGGAAGGCCTTGGTGCGCCCCGGCTGCTGCGGCAGGGCGGCGGACGCCGACGTCACAGTCCGTACTCCTTCCAGCGGCGGTCGACCTTCGCCGCCGTCTCCGGGTCGGACAGCACCATGTCCGGCCAGCCCCCGTCGCGCGTGTACCCCTCCTCGGGCAGCTTCTTCGTGGCGTCGATGCCCGCCTTGCCGCCCCAGAACTGCTGGTAGGAGGCGTGGTCGAGGTGGTCGACCGGCCCTTCGACGACGGTGAGGTCACGGCCGTAGTCGGTGTTGCCGAGGGCCCGCCAGGCGACCTCGTGCAGGTCGTGGACGTCGCAGTCGGAGTCGACGACCACGATCAGCTTGGTCAGGGACATCATGTGGGCGCCCCAGATGGCGTGCATCACCTTCTGGGCGTGCTTGGGGTACTTCTTGTCGATCGAGACGATCGCGCAGTTGTGGAAGCCTCCGGCCTCGGGCAGGTGGTAGTCCACGATGTCCGGGACAATGATCTTGAGGAGCGGCAGGAAGAAGCGCTCGGTGGCCCGGCCGAGGGGCCCGTCCTCCGTCGGGGGGCGGCCGACCACGATCGACTGGAGCAGCGGGCGTTTCCGCATCGTCACGCAGTCGATCTTCAGGGCGGGGAAGGGCTCCTGCGGGGTGTAGAAGCCGGTGTGGTCGCCGAAGGGGCCCTCGGGGAGCATCTCGCCGGGCTCCAGCCAGCCCTCGATGACGACCTCCGCGTGCGCGGGGACCTGGAGCGGGACCGTCTTGCAGTCGACCATCTCGATCCGCTTGCCCTGCAGGAACCCGGCGAAGAGGTACTCGTCGATGTCGCCGGGGAGCGGGGCCGTGGAGGCGTAGGTCACGGCGGGCGGGCAGCCGAAGGCGATGGCGACCGGCAGGCGCTCGCCGCGGCGGGCGGCAACCTGGTAGTGGTTGCGGCTGTCCTTGTGGATCTGCCAGTGCATGCCGATGGTGCGCCTGTCGTGGCGCTGGAGGCGGTAGAGGCCCAGGTTCCGGATGCCGGTCTCCGGGTCCTTGGTGTGGGTCAGGCCCAGGTTGAAGAAGGAGCCGCCGTCGTCCGGCCAGGTGAACAGGGCCGGGAGGCGCTCCAGGTCCACGTCGTCGCCGGTGAGGACGACCTCCTGGACGGGGGCGCTGCCCGGCTTCACCTTCTTCGGCGGTACGTGCGTCATCGTGCCGAGCTTCCCGAACGCCTCGCGCATGCCGACGAAGCCCTGGGGCAGCTCGGGGCGCAGCAGCCCGCCGATCTTGTCCGAGATGTCGGAGTACGACTTGAGGCCGAGGGCCTTGAGCAGTCGGCGGTCGGTGCCGAAGACGTTCATCGCCAGCGGCAGGTCGGAGCCCTTCACGTTCTCGAAGAGCAACGCGGGGCCGCCGGCCTTGTTCACCCGGTCGACGATCTCCCCGACCTCCAGGTACGGGTCCACCTCGGCCTTGATGCGCTTGAGGTCGCCCTCGCGCTCCAGCGCCCTGAGCAGGGAGCGAAGATCGTCGTAAGCCATGCCGTCCAGTATCCCCGAGCGGCTACCCTGGCCCTGTACCTGGGGGCCGTGACGCGTCCCCACCCCTCGCTTGAGCTGGAGAAGCCCATGCTCCGGGTGCTGATGTTCCTCGTACCACTGGCCCTGAGCGTCTATGCGTTCATCGACTGCATCGGCACGAAGGACGCGGACATCCGCCACATGCCCAAGCCGCTGTGGGCGATCCTCGTGCTGCTCTTCCCGCTGGTCGGCTCGATCTCCTGGATCATCGCCGGGAAGAAGCGGCAGCCCGCCGGCTCCTCGCCCTGGCAGGGCGGCGGCGGGCGGCGGCAGTGGGTGGCGCCGGACGACAACCCCGACTTCCTGAAGTCGCTGGGCAAGGACGCCGAAGACGACAAGGACGGCAAGGGCGACAAGGACGGCAAGGACGACGAGGACCGCAGCGGCGGCAGGCGGGACGAGCCCTGACGCTGCGCCCCGTCACGCTCCGTCAGATCCTGGTCCAGCGCTGGGAGGCGGAGCCGGTGCAGGTCGTGGTGGTCAGGCCGATCATGGACGCCCGCCGGTTGAGGTCGAGGCAGCCGCCGGTGTTGAGGTTCCTGAGCGAGCCGTTCGCCCCCTCCCGCCACTCTCCTCCGAACGAGCCGCAGGCGTCCTTGACGAGCCAGGCGTTCGCGCTCCGGGCGTGGACGCACTGGGCGGTTCCCACGTTGAGCATGCGGAAGGCGCCGCCCGAGGTGCTCTGGAAGCGGAAGACGGCGACGTCGCCCGAGCAGGCGCCGTCGTCGATGGGGGTGCCGACGTACATGCACTTCCCGCTCGATCCGTTCTTCAGCATGAAGCTGCCCGACGCGGACCCGCCGCCCTCCGAGCCGTCCCCGCCGTCCCCGCCGTCCCCGTCCGCCCCTGATCCGCTTCCGGAGCCGGAGGACGTACCCGAGTCGGACGATCCCCCCGCGTCGGAGGAGCCCCCGGAGCCCGAGGCGCCGGAGTCCGAGCCGCCGCCGGACGCGCCCTGCGCGGCAGCGGCCGCGTCCCCGCTCCCGTCTGTGCCGGACGCGCCGCCGTCGCCGTCCTTCCCGCTCTCCTCGTCCTGGCCCTTGTTCCCGTCCTTGTCCGTGTCCGTGTCCGTGTCCTTGTCCCCGTCCTGACCGCCCTTCTTCCCGCCGTCCGAGCCGGGGGAGGCGGAGGCGCTCGGACCGGTGGCGGAGGCTGCGGGGTCCGGGGCGGCCGTTCCGGTGGCCGCGGGCGGCGCGGCCGCGTTCCCGTCCTGGTCCGCGTCGTTCATCGCGTACGGCAGCAGCGTGAAGCCGAGCGTCGCCCCGGTCACGGCGACCGGGATCACGAACGCCAGCACCTTCGTGCGGCGCCGCCGTTCGCGCTTGTCCGGCTGTCCGCCCGTGACCACGGGGGCGGACGGCGGGGGAGGTGCCGCCGCGTCCGGCTCGGACGGCAGGTGCGCGGGCTCCCGAGCGGCGAAGGCCGCCCGCTCGGACAGCCGCTCGGTGATGTCCCGCGGCCACGGCGCGGACGCCGACGGGCCGTGCGCCGCGGCGCGTTCGACGAGTTCGGCGGCGGTGGGCCGGCCCTCGTGGTCCTTGTCCAGGCAGGAGGCGACGACGTCGGCGAGTTCGGGGTCCAGGTCCCGCAGCGGCTGGAGGTCGGGCTCCTCGTGCACGATGCGGTAGAGCACGGCGTGCCCGGACTCGTCGCCGAAGGGCGGGCGGCCGGACGCCGCGTACGCGATCACCGAGCCCAGCGCGAAGACGTCGACGACGCCGCTGGACGCCCGCTTCCCCGAGGCCTGCTCGGGCGACATGTAGGCGGGCGTGCCCACCACCATGCCGGTCCTGGTCAACTGGCTCTGGTCGGCGGCCCGGGCGACGCCGAAGTCGATGAGGGTGAGTCCGTCGAGGGTCAGCATCACGTTGGACGGCTTCAGGTCCCGGTGGACCATGTCCAGCGCGTGCACCGCCGCGAGTCCGGTGGCGGCCTCCCGCAGGACGAGCCACAGCGCCTCGGCCGGCAGGGGCCCGTGCAGGTCGACGGCCTCGCGCAGGGTGAGGCCGGGGACGTAGGCGGTGGCGAACCACGGCGGCCGGGCCTCCCGGTCCCCCGCGAGCAGCGGCGCGGTCGCCTCCTCGGGCAGCCGGGCGAGATTGTCCAGCTCGTGCCCGAAACGGCGCAGGAAGTCCTTGTCCTCCCCGGCGACCGACGGCAGCACCTGCTTGACGGCCGCGTACCGGCCCTCGTGGACGCCGAGGTAGACGCGGCCCATGCCGCCGGCGCCGAGCCGGCCCAGCAGCGGGATCGGTCCGATCCTGCGCGGGTCCTCGTCCTCCAACGGCTCGGCACCACTGCCCGTGAGGCCGGATCCGGCTTCCCCGCTCAACTCTCTCCCCGTTCGCCGGCGCCGCGCGCTCCGTGCGGGTGCCGCGGCCACTCATCGGAAGCTACATCTTTAGCACGACCGCCCCAACTAACGCTCCGCAGAACGCCGGTGAGCCCCCGTCAGACGGGTTTCGCGAGGTTCGCGACCCGCGCCGGACCGAGTGCCCGGTCGAAGGCCCGTACGTCGCGGATGGCGCCGGGGAAGAAGTCCCGGGGCTGCCCGTCGAAGGAGGCCCGGCCGATCATGAAGGCGCCGGTGGCGGGTGCGGGGCCGGTGTCCTCGACGACCGCCTCCTGGGCGCCGTTGACGTACAGGTGCAGCTTGCGGGCCGGGCCGTCGCAGACGCCGGTCAGGTGGGTCCAGACCTGCGCGGCGGGCGCGGTGCGGCCGACGGCGCGCAGGCCGGGCCGGGCGAAGGCCCAGCCCTGGTCCTCGCTGGAGTACTGGAGGTAGAAGCCGCTGGCGTCGGCGCTGTCCTGGCTGACGGCGGTGGCGAAGACCTCCGGCACGGCCAACAGGCGGACCCAGGCGGCGACGGTGAAGCTGTGGCCCGCGCCGGTCTGCAGCACCGGACCGGCGGTCACGATCTGGCTGCCGGTCCCGTCGAAGGCGGCGCCTCCCCCGGCGCCCTGCCAGGCGACGCCGGTCACGGTGCCGTCGTGGCCGCCCACGGTGTCCCGCGCGACCTGGCCGGAGGCCTCGTTGAGGGGCCAGAGCCCGACCAGTCCCGGGGGTGGGGAGGGCGCGGACGAGGGCGACGGCGACGGCTCGGATCCGGCACCGTCCGCCGGGTCCGGGTCCGCCGGGCGGTTGAGCCAGAACCCGGTCCCCACGCCGAGGGCGGCGAGCGCGCCCGCGCCGGAGAGCAGGAAGGCCCGTCGGCTCCGGCGCCCGCCGTCCCCGGTCGCCGTCGGGCGTACGTCCGCCGGTGCGGGCGCCGGTGCGGGCGCCGACGGGTACGCCGGCGGACGTGCGGTGTCGACGCGGGTGTGCTGATGCCCCGGGGGTGCCGCGACCGGCGGGACGATCTGGGTGGGCACGGCGTCCGCGCGGGTCGGACGGGCGGCCGGCGTCCACTGCTGGGCGTGCGGCAGGGCCGTCGCGCTCTCGCCGCCCAGCGGGCCGATGCGGGCGAGGATCTCGCGCGGGGCGGGGCGGTGGGCCGGGTCCTTGGCGAGGCAGTCGGCGATCAGGGAGCGCAGGGCAGGGTCGGCGACGGCGGCGACGTCCGGGGCGTTGTGCACGACGCGATAGAGCAGCGCGGGTGTCGGTCCGGCGCCGAAGGGGCCCGCGCCGGTCGCCGCGAAGGCCAGCACCGCGCCGAGGCAGAACACGTCGCTGGCCCAGGTGACCTCGTCCCCGTTGACCTGCTCCGGGGACATGAAGCCCGGGGAGCCCGCCATGTGCCCGCTGCCGGTGAGGGAGTCGGCGTCGACGCTGCGGACGATGCCGAAGTCGATGACGCGCGGCCCGTCCTCGGCGAGCAGCACGTTGGAGGGCTTGAGGTCGCGGTGGACGAGGTGCGCGGCGTGGATCGACACCAGCGCCTCGGCGAGTCCCGCGGCCAGCGTGAGTACGGCCTGCGGGTCGAACGGCCCGCGCTCGGCCACCGCCTGTTCCAGCGACGGCCCGGCGATGTAGCTGGTGACCAGCCAGGGCAGCGGCGCGTCCGGGTCGGCGTCGACGACGGGCGCGGTGAAGGCGCCGCTGACCATCCTGGCCGCCTGGACCTCGCGCCGGAAGCGGTCGCGGAACTCGGGTCGGCGCAGCAGCTCGGCGTGCACCACCTTGACGGCGACGAGCCGCCCGCCCGGGGACCGGCCGAGGAAGACCCGGCCCATGCCGCCCGCACCCAGCCGGCTCAGCAGCCGGTACTCCCCCACGGAGCGCGGGTCGTCCGGCTCCAGCGCTGACACAGATCCCTCCCGGCGTGCGGTTCCTCGCCCCTGCGGGCGGGTCCAGCATAGGGGGGCCGTCAGCGGGCGACGCCGGCGAACTTCTCGACGGCGGCCGGGGTGACGGGCGTGAAGAAGTTGACCAGGTTGCCGTCGGGGTCGCGGAAGAGGAGGGCACGGTTGCCCCAGGGCATGGTCGTGGGCTCCTTGACGAACTCCCCGACGAACCCGGTCAGGTTCCGGTGCACGGCGTCCACGTCGTCGACGAGGAACTCGACGATCACGCTGCGGTTGTCGGCCGGGCGGGCGGAGCCGGGGGCGAAGAGCGGCACGGTACGGGTGCTGCCGATGGCGAGCGTCCCGGACGGGGTGCGCAGTTCCGCGAAGTCCTCGGTGGCCCAGGTCGCGCGCAGGCCGGTGGCGCGCTCGTAGAAGCCGACGAGACGGGCGACGTCGTCCGTGATGACGCGGAGCGAGACGAGGTTCATGGGGTGCCTCCAGGGGGGGGCCGATGGCCGATCAGTGCCTACGGCCCCCACGCTAGGAGCAATACCGGTCACAATCCGGCCGGTATCGAGCGCAGACTTGGGGCATGTCGCGTCCCGTCTCCCGTGTGCTGACCCTGCTCGAACTGCTCCAGGCGGGCGGTGTGCGGACCGTGGCCGAGCTGGCCGAGCGGCTCGGCGTCGCCGAGCGCACGGTGCGCCGGTACGTCGACCACCTCGTCGACCTCGACGTCCCCGTGGAGTCGGTACGCGGCCGCTACGGCGGCTACCGGCTGGCCCCCGGCCACCGCATGCCCCCGCTGATGCTGACCGACGACGAGGCGCTGGCCGTACTCCTCGGCCTGGTCGCGGGCCGGCGGACGGGGATCACGGCGGCGGCGGGCACGGCGGGCGAGACGGCGGCGGCGAAGGTCCGGCGGGTGCTGCCGGAGCGGCTGCGCCGGCGTCTGGACGCGGTGCTCGACTCGCTCACGTTCACGAGCGCGTCCGCCGGGTCGGCCGCCCCGGAGGCCGTCGTGCTGCTCCCGGTCGCCGACGCGGTGCGCCATCACCGGCCGCTGGCGATCCGCTACAGCGGCGGGAGCGGCGAACGCACCGTGTACCCGTACGGGCTCGTCGCGCACGCGGGCCGGTGGTACGTGACGGGCCGGGACCTCTCGGTCGGGGCGGACCGGACGTTCCGCCTCGACCGGATCGACGGCGCGCGGGTCCTGCCCGGCACCTTCGAACCGCCGCCGGGGCCCGGTCCGGCGGAGCGCGTGCTGACGGCGCTGGCCACCGCGCCCTACCGGCACGAGGTCACGGTGCGGGTCCGGGGAACGGCGGAGGAGATCCGCGCCCTGCTGCCGGGCAGCGTGGCCGTCGTCGCCGACGCGGACGGCGACGGCGAGGGCGAGGGCTGGTGCCGGGTCGAGATCCGGGCCGAACGCCTCGACTGGCTGCCGGGACTCCTCGCGTCGCTGGACCGCCCCTTCGTCGTCGAACGGCCGGACGAGCTGCGCGGTCTCGTCGCGGACCTCGCGGGCCGGCTGATGGACGCGGCCAGGGGCGCTCCGCCGCCGCGCCACTGACGGCGGACGCCGGGTCACAGCCAGGCCGTGGCGAGCCAGACCGTGACGGAGGCGGTGACCAGGAGGGTGAGGTTCAGGGCGACCTGCCGGTCCCCGAGGCGCAGGTGGACCCCGGTGGCGCCGATCTGCAGGACCACGAACCCGGCCGCCGCGGCCAGGGCCAGCCCGGGCGCGACGCCGGTCAGCGGCGGGAGGACCAGCCCCGCCGCGCCGAGCAGCTCGACCACGCCGATGGCGCGGACCGCGGGCATCGGCACGCTGTCCACCCAGGCCATCATCGGCCGCAGCGCGTCCCGGCCGCGCACCACCTTCACCGCGCCCCCGTAGAGGTAGAAGGCGGCGAGGAGACCGGCGACGATCCAGTACGCGACGTTCACGACCCGGTCCCCCGGGCCGGCGCGGGCAGGGGGGCGAAGTCGGTGGCGGGCTCGGTCGCGTAGCGGCTCATCGTCCCGAGGCTCTCCTCCCGAGTCGGGGTGCGGCCGCCGGCGTACAGCTCCTCCAGGTCGCGGAAGTACTGGACGTACAGGTCGGGGGTGAACGTGCTGAGCATGCGGGCCGGTTCGCCGGTGGTGTTGGCGAAGGTGTGCGGCGCGCCGGGCGGGACCATCACGAGGGTGCCGGCCGTCGCGTCGATGTCCTCGTCCCCCACCGTGAACCGCACCGTGCCGGAGATGACGTAGAAGCCCTCGTCATGCTGGGCGTGGCGGTGCTGGGGCGGCCCGGGGGTGTGCGGGGCGAGTACGGACTCGGCCATGCCGAGGCGGTGGCCGGTGTGGCTGCCGTCCTCCAGGACGCGCATGCGGGTGGTGCCGAGGAGGATCGTCTCGCCGTCTCCCGGGCCGACCACCGACACGGCGGGGCCCGCGACCGCCTCGCTGTTCTCGCTGTGCTCGCTGTGCTCGTCGTTTTTGGTGTTCTCGCCGTTCCGCGGTTCGTCGCTCATGCCTCGATTCCACCGCCGGGGCACCGGCAGCGTCCAAGACTCGTTCCGCACCCTCGATACCGCGCGGGTATCGTCGCAGGATGGACCGGGTGAACCGGATGGACCGGCTTGAGCTGCGGACGCTGCGCTACTTCGTGGCGGTCGCCGAGGAACTCCACTTCGGCCGGGCGGCCGTCCGGCTGCACATGAGCCAGCCGCCGCTGAGCCGGGCGATCAGGGCGCTGGAGACGGACCTCGGCGCCACACTGTTCCACCGCACCTCCGCGGGCGTCACCCTCACCGGGGCCGGTGCGGTGCTCCTCGACGAGGCGCGCGCCCTGCTCGACCGGGCCGAACGCATACCCGCCCGCGTGGCGGCGGCGGCCGGTGTCGCGACCCTCACCGTCGGCATCCTCGGCGACAGCACCGACCCGGACGTGGTCCGGCTGGCGGACGCCTACCGCCGGCGCCACCCGCACGTCGAGGTCACCGTCCGCGAGACCGACCTGACCGACCCCACCTGCGGGCTGCACGCCGGTCTGGTCGACGTGGCCCTCACCCGCGGCCCCTTCGATCCGACCGGCCTGACCACGCGGGCGTTGCGCGCCGACCCGGTGGGTGCCCTGCTGCGCGCCGACGATCCGCTGGCCGGCCGGGCGAGCCTGACACCGGCCGAGCTGGCCGACCGCCGCTGGTTCCGCTTCCCGGAGGGCACCGACCCGCTGTGGCAGGCGTACTGGAACGGCGGCGAGCCGCGGCCCGGGCCGGTGGTGCGCACCGTACGGGAGTGTCAGCAGGTCGTGCTGTGGAACGGCACGGTCGGCATGACCCTCGCCGACCACGTGCCCGCGGAGGGGCTCACCGTGGTCCCGCTGACGGGTCTGCCGCCGAGCCCCGTGGTGGTGGCCTGGCCCCGGACCGACCCGAACCCGCTGATCCGCTCGTTCGTCCGGCTCGCGGTCGCGGTGTACGACGCTCCCTAGGTCCGCGTCCAGCGTTGCGAGGCCGTTCCCGACCGGCAGGGCTGCGAGGAGACCCCGCCGCCGAAGGCCAGGTCGAGGCAGCCGTCGTTGAAGACATTCGTCAGGCTGCCCCCGGAGCCGGGACGCCACAGGTGGGCGTTGCCGAAGGAGCCGCAGTCGACGGTGGAGACGGCCTGGCCCATCATGTTCGCGCCCAGGCAGGCACCCGTGGACTTGTTGACGACCTTGACCGCGCCGTCCGCCGCGCTCCGGAAGCTCCAGGTCGCGGTCGAGCTGCCGCAGGAGCCGTCGTCGGCGGCGCCGTAGACCTGGGTGAGGCACTTGCCGTTCTCGCCGTTCTTCAGGGCGAACGTGCCCGAGGAGGGCGTGTCGGTGTTTCCGGATCCGTCACCGGACGACGAGCCACCCGCCCCGGACGATCCGCCGGAACGGGACGAGTCTTGGGCAGCACCGGAATCGCTGCCCGAGCCGCTGCCCGAGCCTGCGTCACCGGCACCCGTACCCGTACCCGTACCCGTGCCGGTACCGGCCGCCCGTTCCGCTCCCCCGCCGCCGTCGCCCTCCCCCGGGCCTTCGCCGCTCGCGCCGTCCTTGCCGTCGCGGCCGTCCTTCCCGTCCTCGGCGTCCTTGCCGGCCCTGTTGTCCGACGCCGACGGACTCGGGGTCGGCCGGTCCTGCGCGGACGCCGAGGCCGGGGCCGAGGCCGTCGGGTCAAGGGCCGCGGAGACGGACGGGGACGGCGCGGTGCCCGCCTCCGCCTTGTCGTGGGCGGCGTAGGGCAGGAGCTGGATGGCGAGGGTCGCTCCCGTCGCCAGCACGACCGGGACGACGCCGACGAGGATCCGGGTCCGGCGCCGGTTCCCACGCCGCCCGGACCCCTCGCTCTTCGCGTCCGTCGCCGGGGGCTCCGGGGCGGGCAGGTCCGCCGCTCGGGGTAACTGCTCGACGAACGCGGCTCGTTCGGCCAGGACCTCGGCCACGGCCCGCGGCCACGGCGGCGGCTCGTACGGCCCGTGCCGCTCGGCCGTCCCGAGCAGTTCGGCGGCGGTCGGACGGCCCTCGTGGTCCTTGTCCAGGCAGGACGCGACGACATCGGCGAGTTCGGGGTCCAGGTCCTTGAGGGGCCCGAGGTCGGGCTCCGCCGTCAGGATGCGGTGCAGCACCGGCAACGCCGAATCGTCCCCGAACGGCGCGTGCCCCGACGCCGCGTACGCCAGCACCCCGCCCAGCGCGAAGACGTCGACCGCCCCGCTGGGCGTCCGGCTGCCCGACGCCTGCTCCGGCGACATGTAGGCCGGCGTCCCCACGACCTTGTCCACCGACGTCAACTGGCTCTGGTCGGCGGCCCGGGCCACCCCGAAGTCGATGACCGTCAGGCCCTCCACCGTGAGCATCAGGTTCGACGGCTTCAGATCCCGGTGCACCATCTCCAGCGCGTGCACCGCCACCAGCGCCTTCGCGGCTTCCCGCAGGATGAGCCACAGCGCCCGGGCGGGCAGCGGCCCGCCGTGGGTGTCCAGCGCCTGGGACAGGGTGATGCCCGGCACGTACGCGGTGGCGAACCACGGCGGGCCTGCCTCGCGGTCCCCCGCCAGCAGGGGCGCGGTCACTCCCTCGGGCAGCCGGGCGAGGTTGTCCAGCTCGTGCCCGAAGCGGCGCAGGAAGCCCTTGTCCTCGGCGGCGACGGAGGGCAGCACCTGCTTGACGGCCACGTACCGGCCCTCGTGGACGCCGAGGAAGACCCGGCCCATGCCGCCGGCGCCGAGGCGTCCGATCAGCGGGATCGACCCGATCCACCGGGGGTCCCCGTCCTTCAGCGGCTCCGCCCCGCTGCCGTCCAGCTCCAACACGTCGACCCTGTCCCCCCGTTGTCCCGACGAACGGGGACCCGCGGCCCGCCCGCTCCCCTCCGAAGTCCGGGCGGACTCGCGCGTCCCGCAGGGGACAGTCTGAGTCAGACGGGCCTAGGATTGGAAGGAACTTCTAGAAAATTGTTCTAGAAATGCGAAACGAGAGCACGTCTGCCCATGAGCCCCAAACAGCACCGCGGCGAGGTCACCTCCGACCTCCTCCTGGACGCCGCCCTCCGTCTCTACACGGAGTCGGGTGAACAGGGCGTCACCGTCACCGCCGTCACCCGCACCAGCGGGGTCAGCCTCGGCAGCCTGTACCACCACTTCGGCAGCCTCGACGGCCTGCTCACGGCACTCACCGAGCGCTGGACCGGACGGCTCCTGGAACAGCTGGTCACCGCGCTGACCAATACCGAGACCGCCCGCGAGGGAATCCGGGCGGTCGTCGGGGCCTATCTGGCCTTCGTCCGCGACCACCCCGGCGCGGCCCTCCTCGTGCACTCCCCCAGTGCGGACCGGCGCCTGCTGGGCCAGGGCCAGGAGATGCGGGACGCGCAGCAGCCGGCCGTCTCGGCGATGGCCCGGTGGATCCAGCCCCGTATCGACGCCGGTGAAGTGGCCCCGCTCCCGATGCCGTTGCTGGAAACCCTGGTCCTGGGTCCGGTCGTGGCCGTCGCCCGGCGCCGCCTGTCCGGGGTCCGGGACGTCGACCTGGAGGAGGCCGCGCGCATTCTGCCGGAGCGGATCTGGCGGTCGATCAGCGCGGACGGGGCGTAGCGGCCGCGCGGGGCGGCGGGGCTGTCCCCCGCGGGAGCTACGGGCAGGTGTCCACCGCGGGGTGACGATCCGGGACCGGTGGATCCATAGAGTCTTCATCAGTCGCCGAGCACCACAGGCCGACTGAGAGAACTCCCCCCAACACCGCGTCCCTACCCCACCCTTGTCTGCTGGAGGCCCCCCATGTTCCGCACCTTCGCCAAGACGATTGCCGCGATCGCCGTCGTCTGCGCCGTGGCCGGCGCGGGACTCGTCCTGAACGAGGAATACGGCAAGGACGACTCCGACGCGAAGGACACCACCGCTTCCGCGGGAGCCTCCTTCACCGGCACGAAGAAGATCGACGTCGACGGCCACACGGTCAACGTCTCCTGCTCCGGCCACTCGGACGCGGACCAGCCGCTGGTGATGCTGATGGCGGGCGGCGGCGAGGGCCTGGACAACATGGCCGCCCTGCAGAAGTCCCTGAGCAAGACGGACCGGGTCTGCTCCTACGACCGCCTCGGCGAGGGCAGGAGCGACAAGCCCGCCAAGGACGAACTGCAGACCGTGAACGACACCAGCGTCCTGCTCACCAAGCTCCTCGACCACCTCGCGGGCGACCGCCCGGTCGTCCTGGCGGGGCACTCCCTGGGCGGCTACATCGCCGCCCGCTACACCCCCGACCACCCCGACCGCGTCAAGGGCCTGGTCCTGCTGGACGCCACCGTCCCCCACCTCACCCGTGACATGAGGCGCACCATCCCGGCCGACGCCACCGGCGGCGCGACCCAGGTCCGGGACGGCGCGATCGCGGCCAACGAGGGCAAGAACCCCGAGCAGTTCCTCATCGCCGACGGCCCGGTCCACTCCGCCGGGGACATCCCCGTCGAGATCCTCAAGCACGAGTCCCAGTACGCAGCGGTCCCGGAGTACGGCCCCGCCCTGGAGCAGATGTGGGCCAAGGGCCAGCAGGAGTGGCAGCAGCTCTCCACCAACGCGAAGCTCACCACCGCCAAGGGCAGCGGCCACTACATCCACACCGACCGCCCGGACCTCGCCCTCAAGGCCGTCCAGAGCGTCACCGACCGCGTCGCCGACGCCCGGTAGCAGCCGCTGCCCCCACAGACGGCCCTGGGCCGTGGCTTCCCCCGCCACGACCCAGGGCCTCAAGCCGTGCACCGGGGCGGAACGGCCGTCGAAAAGCGCCCGAAAACAATCGTTGAGCTCCACTTCCTGCACGCTAGTGTCCGTGGCCACGCAAACGGGCATCACCGTGGCAGGGGGAGGCGGTTCATGGAGAGAAGCGAGAGACCCGACGGCCCGGAGCGGCCGGAGCAGCAGCCGACGGCCCGGTCCGGGCCATCGAGCAGCGACAGGCCGTGGCACCGCGAGATGCCTCCGCCACCGGTGTTGCCTCCGCACCTGGCGGGCGGCGTCGATCTGCGCGTCGGCAAAAGGCTGTTGTGGGTCGGTGGCGCGGCCTACCCGACGGCCAACATCACTCGCGTGTACACGTTTCTGCTCACCCCCCGGCGTGGTGACGCCACCGCACGCTTCTTCAAACGCGTCGGGATCATCCTGTTGGTCGCCCTCGCCCTGGTGTTCGTCACCGACACCGTCTCCGACAGCGAGACGGCGGAAATCGTCCAACTGCTCAACGTGGCCACCGTCATGGTGCTGATCTACTGCGTCGGGGACTGGGTGTCCGTCCTGATCGCGCCGTCGCACTGGGTCCTGGCGGTCGAGACGTCCGGTGCGTCGACGGCCCTGGTCACCGGCAGGGACACCCAGCACCTTCATCAACTCGTCGGCCAGGTCGTGAAGGCCATCGAGAACCCCGACATCGAGTTCCAGGTCAGGGTGGAGTCGCTCACGGTCAACCCCCGGAACTACCACTTCGGGGACAACGTCAACATGTACGGCGGATCGGGCAACGTAGGGATGAGGATGTCATGAGCGGCGACCACATCAACGTCAACATGTACGGCGGCACGAACAACACCGGCGTGGTGAAGAACGTACTGCCCACATCACTTGACCCCGAACAACGCGCCGCCGTCGCGACGTTGACGGAGTAGTTGAGAGCGCTGCGCCCGCAGGTCTCACCCGAGGGCGCGCAGACGATCGACGCGTCCCTGCCGGTCCTGGCGCCCGACGCCTCGGTCCAGCCCGGAGCCCGCACCCGCGCCCTGATGGCGGTCGCCGGTGTCGCCGCGACCGCGGGGGCGCTGGGCGTACCGATCGTGGAAACGGTGAACCGGGTTCTCGAACTGCTGGGCGCGCGATAGCGAACGGGGCCGCCCACGTCACCGACACCCGACAGCAGCCCACGGCTCCGGCATAGGCTGCGGCCGGTGAGCAACCGCGAGGGTCGTCTGCGTACCGTCGATCTGGCCCGTGCCGTCGGGCTGTCGACGCAGCAGGTGCGCAATTGCGAGGACGCCGGTGTCCTGCCCCCGGCCGGGCGCACCGACGCCGGGTACCGGGTGTTCGGGGAGCGGCACCGGGAGGCGCTGCTGGCGTACCGGGCGTTGCAGCCGGGGTACGGGGCGGTGACGGCGACGCGGGTGATGCGGGCGGTGCACGCCGGGGACGTGGCCGGTGCCCTCGCGCTGGTGGACGCCGCGCACGCCGCGCTGCACGAGGAGCGGGTGGCGCTGCGGGCCGCGGGCGAGGCGCTGGACGCGCTGGCCGGTCGGGAGCCGGTGGCGCCGCCCGGAACAGGTGACGGCCTGCGCATCGGCGAGGTCGCCGCGCTGGTCGGCGTACGGACTTCCGCGCTGCGGGTGTGGGAGGCGGCGGGGCTGCTCGTGCCCGGGCGGGAACCCGGCACCGGGTACCGGGTGTACGGGCCCGCCGACGTACGGGACGCGCGGGTGGTGCGCACCCTGCGCCGCAGTCACCACGTCTTCGAGCAGATCCGGCCGGTGCTGGAGGACCTGCGGCGCGCGGGGAGCAGCGAGGCGCTGCGGACGGCGGTCGAGGCGCGCGGGCGGGCCCTCACCGCGCGGACGCGGTCGATGCTGGCGGGGGCGGGCGCCCTGCACGCCTACCTGGAGTGACGGGCGAGGCGTGAAGGGTGCACGGGGGAAGGGTGAAGGGCGGCCGGGCGGTGGGGGCGTATCGGCGTTCGAGAGGCCATCCGTTCCGTTGAACAGTGCCGACACGGCAGGTGCGCGGCCGCGCGGACGGCATTCCCTTGGTCGGGTCTGTACATCTGCGAACGGAGACCTCCTCGTGCGAATGACCGACATCCAGCGCTGCGAGATCCGGCCCGGGCGCCTCGTCGAGTGGACGCTCAGTCCCAGGACGCTCGACATCGCGGCGGCGCTGCCCGAGGACGCGCGCCCGCCCGCGTACATCCAGGAGTCGCACATCCGCACGGCACGCTCGGTGCGCGAGGACGGCCTGTTCGTGCCGACCTGGCTCGGGGCCGCCTTCGACATCCCGGGGCCGGTCGATCTCGACGTCCTCCAGGAGGCGTTGCGGGCCTGGACGCTGCGGCACGAGACGCTGCGCAGCGGTTTCCGGTGGAGCGGCGAGCGCGGCGACACGATGCGGCGGTTCACGCTCGACGCGGACGCCGTGGCGCTGCACCGCGAGGACGTCGGCGACTTCCCGGACGCGGCCGAGCTCGCCCGGCACCTCCAGGACCGCTTCGACAACGTCGCGGACGCGCTGCGCTGGCCCAACCTCATCTACACGGCGGTCGTCCGCGACGACGGCGTCAGCGTCTACATGGCCTTCGACCACAGCAACGTCGACGCCTACTCCATCTACCGCATCCCCGCCGAGGTCGGCGAGCTGTACGCCGCGGGTGTGGCGGGGCGGACGGTGCCGCACCCCCGGGTGGGTTCCTACGTCGACTTCTGCGAGGCGGAGCGGGCGGACGCGGACCGGATCGACGGCGGCCACGACATCGTCGCCCGCTGGCGGGAGTTCATCCGGCGCTGCGACGGGCGGCTGCCGTCCTTCCCCGTCGACCTCGGCGTCCGGACCGGCGATCCGCTGCCCGAACAGCGGCTGCTGCGCGAACCGTTGGTGGACGCGGCCGACGCCGCCGCGTTCGAGGCGTACTGCCGTCCCTTCGGCGGCAGCCTGGTCGGCGTGCTGGCCGCGACCGCGCTGATCGTCCACGAGATCGGCGGCGAGCCCGTCTACCGCACGGTCGTGCCCTTCCACACCCGGTCGCGGTCCCAGTGGGCGGAGTCCGTCGGCTGGTACGTGGGCGGCGCGCCGATCGAGGTCCCGGTGGACCGGGCCCACGACTTCCCCAGCGCCCTCGGCACCGTCCGCGCCGAGCTGCAGGCCAACCGGCGGCTGTCCCGCATGCCGATCGACCGCGTGCTGCGCCTGCTCGGCACGGACTTCCGGCCGACCTCGCCCGACCTGTACTCCATCGTGTCGTACGTCGACGCCCGCGGCGTCCCCGGTGCCGACAGCTGGCCGGACCGGACGGCGTACGCGCTGCTGCGGGTCTCGTACGGCGACCAGGTGTGCGCCTGGGTCACCCGGCTCCCCGAGGGCCTGTGGTTCGCGAGCCGCTACCCGGACACCGACGTCGCCCACAAGAACCTGCGGCTGTACGTCGAGCGGCTGCGGAACGTCGTCACGGGCGTCGCCCGCGGGGACTTCGGGCCGCCGCTCACCGCTCGGTGAGGGAGACGCCGCCCGCGTGCAGACGCCCGTCGCCGCCGTCGAAGTAGATCCGGTCCCCGTCGAGGGCCGCGTCGGGGTCGCCGGACGACAGACGGGTCTTCGCCGTCGCTCCGGTACGGGCGTCCGCGGCGTGCAGGGCGCCGGCCTTGGTGCTGAAGAGCACCGAGCCGTCCAGCAGACCGTGCAGCTCGGGGTCGCGTTCGGTGCGCTCGCTCCACAGCGGTTTGCCGGACCCGGCGTCGACCGCGTGCACGGCCCCCGACTCGTATTCGCTGGTGACGCCGCCGATCCCGCCGTACACGACACCGTCCGCGACCACGAGGGGATCGAGCCACTGCCGCACGCCGCCGGTGTCCGCGTCGTAGGTCCACCGCCGTGTGCCCCGCCGGGCGTCGACGGCGTGCAGGACACCGCGGTCGTCACCGAAGTAGACCGTGCCGTCCGAGACCTCGACCGCCGACAGCTCGCCCGGGTACGGCCGACTCGTTCTCGAGCTGTACCGCCACAGCCGGTCCCCCGTCTCCCCGTCCCAGGCGTGGAAGTAGGTGTCGTCCGGCTCCCGGACCCCGACGTAGACGACCCCGTCCGCGACCGCGAGCGCGTCGGACAGGATGTTCTCGATCCTGTTGGTCCACTTCAGCCGGCCGGTCGCGAGGTCCACCGCGGACACGGCGTACATGGCCGAGCGGTCGGACTCCTCGGGCAGGTCGTACATGGCGTTCAGGTAGACGGTGCCGTCGGCGACCACGACCCCCATGTAGAGGTTGAACTCCGTTCCGGACGGCGTGTGCGTCCGCGCGTCCACCTCCCAGACCCGCGTGCCGCCGTCCACGTCGATGCCCTGGATCGTGTGCTCCGCGTTGCTGGAGACCACCGCGACACCGTCGTCGATGCCCTCGAAGTACGCCGATTCCGGACTGTCATACGTCCACTCGGTGTCACCGTCCGCGGTCGTCAGCGCGTGCAGCCGGCCGTCGTCGCCCTCGCCGATCAGCTTTCCCCGGGCGACTTCCGGCTGCCGCAACTCCCCGTCCGACGGCCACAGTTCCCGCACCGTCGGCTGCTTCGCGGCGGCCGTGGGAGTGCCGGAGTTCTCGGCGTCGCCGCCCGGCCCGGAGGAGTCCGAGAAGGCACGGGGCAGCAGCAGACCGCCGACGACGGCCAGGACGACGAAGGCACCGGCGGCGGCGAGGACCGCCGTACGCCGCCGGCCCGCCCACCGCGCCGGCCGGGAGGCGGACGAGGGGCCGGCGGGCGGCGTGCCGAGCCGGGCCGTGGCGACGGCGGTCGGCGCCGGACCCGCCGTGACGGTCGGCAGGTCGGCCTCCGCGGGCGCCGAGGCGGTCGGCCGCACCTGCGGCAGCGGCTCGGCGCCCAGCGCGGTGACGTCGGCGGCGACCGGCGCGGGCAGCCACGTACCGGCGGTGAACGTGCCCCTGGTGCCGTCGGCCGCCTCCCAGCGGCCCAGTTCCCCGACGAGTTCGGGCACCCGGGGCCGCTGCCGCGGGTCCTTTGCCAGGCACCGGGCGACCACCTCGGCGAGTCCCCCCGGCACGCGCTCCAGGTCGGGCTCCTCGTGGACCACGCGGTAGTTGACCCCGTGCGCGGGCCCGCCGCCGAACGGGCCGGTCCCGGTCGCGGCGTACGCCAGCAGCGCGCCCAGCGCGAACACGTCCCCGGGCGGCCCCACCTCGCGGCCGACCAGCTGCTCGGGCGGAAGGTAGCCGGGGCTGCCGACCACGGCCCCCGTGGTCGTGAGCTTGGTGTCGTCGGCGACCACCGAGATGCCGAAGTCGATCACCCGGGGTCCGTCCGGCGCCAGGAGCACGTTCGACGGCTTCAGGTCGCGGTGCACCACGTCGGCCCGGTGGATCGCGTCCAGAGCCTCCGCCAGCCCGGACCCCAGGGCCCGCACGGACCGCTCGGGCCAGACGCCGTGCGCCGCGACCGCCGTGCCCAGCGCGACGCCCGGCACGTAGGCGGTGGCCAGCCACGGCAGGTCCGCGTCCGGGTCCGCGTCGACCACGGGCGCGGTGAACGGGCCCGAGACCCGCTGTGCCGCCGCCACCTCGCGCCCGAACCGCCTGCGGAAGGCGGGGTCCTCGGCCAGTTCCTCGTGCACCACCTTCACGGCGGCCGCCCGGCCGCCGGGCGAACCGGCCAGGTACACCCGGCCCATCCCGCCCGAGCCGAGCCTGGCGACGATCCGGTACGGGCCGACCCGCTCGGGATCGCCCGTCTGAAGCGGTACGTACGCCTGCACTCCGCCATTCCTCCCTCGTGCCGGTCTGTGTCGGCCGTCCGCCCGTGCGGGGGCGGGGTCAGGTCGCGGCCCGGTAGGCGGTCAGCCGGCCGTTGGTCTCGGTCACCACCACGTCGCCGATGACCCGGACGTCCGTCTCGTCGCCCCCGCCCAGCGATTCCCGCCAGCCGGTCTCTCCGCTGGCGGTGTCCAGTGCGGTCAGTCCGCCGTCCGAGGCGTCGACGAGGAGGGTGTCGTCCACGACCTCCAGGGACGTCACCTCGTCGGCCTCCTGCTTCCGCCGCCACCGCTGCGATCCGGTGTCGGCGTCGAAGGCGGAGACGTATGCGTCGTTCTCGAAGTACACGGTGCCGTCGGCCACTTGGGGCATGCCCGCACCCTCGCCGAGTCTTCCGTCCCACAGCTCGCCCTCGAACGTGCGGCGCCACTCCTCCTCGCCCGAACGCGCGTCGACGGCGTAGAGCGAGCCGTCCAGGGTGCCGAAGTAGACCTTGCCGTCCGCCACCACGAGGCCGGTCTCCGCGTCGCTCGCGGCCTGGTGGGTCCACTTCTCCTTGTGGGTGCGGAGATCGACGGCGATCAGCTTCTTCCCGCTGTGCACGAGGAGCACGTCGTCGGTGACGGCGATGTTGCTGCCGTCGGCCTTGGGGTCGAAGCCGTAGTCCCACAGCTTGTCGCCCGTGCGCGGGTCGAGGACGTAGAAGAAGTAGTCCAGGTGCGCGTAGGCGGCGTCGCCCACCACCACCGGCGAGGGATGGAAGGTGCTGTCCATGTACCGCCAGCGGTGGTCGCCGTCGTCCGCGTCGATCGCGTACAGGTGGTCGTTGCTGCCGTAGAACAGGAGGCCCTCCGAGACGCCGGTGATCCGGATGTCGTTGCCCACGCTCTTCAGGTGGCCCGTGTCCTGGCCGACGTCGTCGACGCGTACCCGGCGGTCCCAGCGCCGCGAGCCGTCGGTGACGTCCAGGGCGGTGATCCGGTGGCCCTTCTCGTGCTCGAGGTAGAGCGTGTCCTGGGAGGAAACCGACAGCCGCTGTCCGTCGGCCAGGGTGTGCGTCCAGAGCTGCTCCAGGTTGGGCGGCCGGGAAGGCTCCTCGTCTTCGGCGCTCACCCGCCACAGCACGACGGCGGTCGCGGTGACGGCCAGTGCGGTCGCGGCGGCGAGCACCGTCCGCAGGCGGCGGCGCCGGGTGCCGGGCGGTGCCGGGGCCGGGGCGGGAGCGGTCCGCGTGGTGGCGTCCCCCGGCCGGGGCAGGGGCTCGGTGGGGGTTCCGTCCCGCAGCCGGTGGGCCGAGTCGGCGACCGGACCCGGCAGCCACCCGGCGGTCGTCACGTCCCCGTCCGGCGCGGGGGTCTGCGACTCGCCCAGTTCGTCCAGCAGCCACGCCACCGTGGGCCGGTGCGCCGGGTCCTTCGCGAGGCACCGGGCCACCACGTCCGCGAGGGCGGGGGCCAGGGCGCGCAGGTCGGGGTCCTCGTGCACGACCCGGTAGTTGACCGCGTGGGACGCCCCGCCGCCGAACGGGCCGACGCCCGCCGCCGCGTACGCCAGCACCGCGCCCAGGGCGAACACGTCACCGGCCGGTCCCGAGACCTCGTGGCGCAGCTGCTCGGGAGGGATGAAGCCGGGGGTGCCGATCACCGTCCCGGTCTGGGTGAGGGCGGTGTCGCCGACCGCCGCCGAGATGCCGAAGTCGATGACTCTGGGGCCGTCCGGTGCCAGCAGGACGTTGGACGGCTTCAGGTCACGGTGCACCAGGTCCGCGGCGTGCACCGCGGCCAGTGCCTCCGCCAGGGCGGCGCCGAGACCGCGTACCGCGTCCCTGGGCCACACGCCGTGCCGGGCCACCGCGTCCTGGAGGGAGAGTCCGGGTACGTACTCCGTGGCCAGCCAGGCGGGGTCGCCCTCCGGATCGGCGTCCACCACCGCGGCGGTGAAGAACCCCGTCACCCGTCGGGCCGCCGCCACCTCCCGGACGAAGCGCCGCCGGAATCCCTCGTCCCGCAGCAGCGCCTCCCGCACCACCTTCACCGCCACCGCACGCCCACCGGGCGACCGGGCGAGGTAGACCCGGCCCATGCCCCCCTGGCCCAGCCTGGCCAGCAGCCGGTACCGCCCCACGCGTACCGGATCCCCCGCCGTCAGTGGTACCGACGCCACCGCCCCGCCCTCCCCGCACCCGCGATGCCGCGGCCCGCCGCCCGGGCGGGCCCTCCCCGCATCGGACTCCCGGTAACACCCCCACGGTTCCCGGCCGGTGCCCCCGTCACCCCCGTACGGCGGACTCTCCCCGGAAACCTCACGTCTCCGGACGGCAGACGAAAGGCCGGTCCCGGTGACCTGGGTCACCGGAACCGGCCTTGGGCCGTGCCTTGTTCAGAAGCCGACGGACTGGAGGGCGCCCAGGCCCACGTCGGCGTAGGAGTGCTTGCCGGAGACGAAGATGTTGACGCCGTAGTAGTTGAACAGCCAGCAGCCGAAGGCGATCAGCGCCAGGTAGGCGGCCTTGCGGCCCTTCCAGCCGGCGGTGGCGCGGGCGTGCAGGTAGCCGGCGTAGGCGACCCAGGTGATGAAGGACCAGGTCTCCTTGGGGTCCCAGCCCCAGTAGCGGCCCCAGGCGTCGCCCGCCCAGATCGCGCCCGCGATGATCGTGAACGTCCACAGCGGGAAGACGGCGGCGTTGACGCGGTAGGCGAACTTGTCGAGGGAGGCGGCGGCGGGCAGCCGGTCCAGGACGGAACTGGCGAAGCGGCCGGGCGTGCCGCCGGAGGCGAGTTTGTTCTCGAAGCTGTCCTTGAAGAGGTACAGGATCGTGGAGACCGCGCCGACGTAGAAGACCGCGCCGCAGAAGATCGCCGTGGAGACGTGGATGTACAGCCAGTACGAGTGCAGGGCCGGGACGAGCTGGTCGCTGGCGGTGTAGAGGACCGTGACGGCGAGACCGAGGTCGAGCAGGACCGTGGTGGTCAGCGGCAGGCCGAGCCAGCGGACGTTCTTCTTCAGGGCGAGCAGCGCGAGGTACACGCCGACGGCGACCGTCGTGAACGTGATGTTGAACTCGTACATGTTGCCCCACGGCGCCCGCTCCACCGACAGGGCGCGGGTGAGGACGCCGCCCGCCTCGACGGCGAAGGCGAGGACCGTGAGCGAGATGGCGACCCGCCCGTACAGGTCTCCCTTCTCGGTGCCGCCGTGCGCGCCGGGGCCGTCGGGCACGTCACGGGTGCCGGACACGGTCCGTACGACGACCTCGGGGCGCTCCAGTACGGCGGTGCCGCCGGCCTTCTTCACGGTGACGGCCGGACCGGACCTGGCGCCGGCCTTGGTCCCGGCCGTTTCGGTGGTGAGCGCGGCGGCGGTGCGGCCGACCTTGCTGCGGCTGCCGAAGAGCCACTCGGCGATGTACGCGAAGAAGGCCAGCGTGTAGACGGCCATCGACGAGTAGATCAGCGTGTTGCTGACGTTCGCGAGATTCTCGTTGGTCGCGGCGGCCAACTCGGTTGCGGCGGCGAGAGTCATTTCTCAGCCCCTTCGGCAGGTACGACGTGGGTGTCGGGGGAATCGGGGGTGTCGTCGTTCTCGGGCCCGTCGGGGGCTTCGGGTGCGTCGGACGCGTCGGGGGCTTCGGGTGCTTCGGGTGCGTCGGGTGCTGCCCGGTCGTACAGGGCGCCGGCGAGGGCGCCCAGCTCCTCCGGGACCTTCGCGGACTCGCTGCGGCCGAGGCCGGCCATCTCCACGACGGTGACGCCGTCGGCGCCGCGCACGGCCCGCACCCAGACCCGGCGGCGCTGGATGAACAGCGAGCCGGCCAGGCCGAGGATGGCGACGACGGCACCGCCGAGGGCCCAGCCGCTGCCGGGCTGCTGCGTGACCTGGAAGCCGGCCCACTCCTGGACGCCGTTGAAGGTGACCGAGCCGGCCCCGTTCGGGAGGGTCATGGTCTCGCCGACCTTGAGCTGCTTCTTGAACAGCTTGCCGTCGGAGCCCTTGAACTCCTCCAGGTTGGTCTTGTCGAGCTGGTAGATGCTCTGCGGGATGCCCGCGTCGACGCCGAGGTCCCCGTGGTAGGCGGAGAGCGCGAGCATCGGGTTGATCAGCGCCGGGAAGCTGGAGAGCATCGCGCTGCCCTTGCCTCCGTACGTCGGCAGGAAGAACGCGTTGAAGCCGAGCTGCTCCTTCTCGCCCTTGGCGTTGCGGTAGCCGTCCATGACCTTGACGGCGCCGGAGGAGGTGACGTTGGCGTCCAGCGGCAGCAGGGCCACCGCCTGCTTGTCCATCACCACGTCGCCCTTGGCGTCCTTGACGGTGAGGATGGGGGCGTAGCCGTGGCTGACGAGGTAGACCTTGGAGCCGTCGATGTCCAGCGGCTTGTTGACCTCGATGGTCTTCGACTTCTCGGCGCCGTGGGCACCCTCGTTGTAGGTGACCTTGGCCTCGTAGACGCGCGGGGTGCCGCGGTTGGGGCCGGTCGCCTCGTAGGTGCCGCGGAAGTCCTTCAGGGTGAAGCTGAAGGGGGCCAGGTCGTGGGCCGCGTCGAAGAGGTTCCCGGACTTGAAGTCGTCGTACTGGGTGAGCGTGTTGGAGAAGCCGTCGCCCTCCAGGATCAGCTTGTTGCCCTCGTACTTGAACAGCTGGCCCCAGGCGAAGGCGATCAGCATCACGATCAGCGCGATGTGGAAGGCGAGGTTGCCGACCTCCCGCAGGTAGCCCTTCTCGGCCGTGACCGCGTCACCGGCGGCGTCCGCGTCCGCGCGGAAGCGGCGCTGCTTCAGCAGTTTCAGGGCGGCCTCGCGGACCTCCTCGGGCTCGGCCCCGGTGCGCCAGGTGGTGTAGGCGGGCAGCCGGTCCAGGCGCCGGGGCGCGCGGGGCGGGCGCCCGCGGAGCTGGCCGACGAACTGCCAGGTGCGCGGGACGATGCAGCCGATGAGGGAGACGAACAGCAGGATGTAGATCGCGGAGAACCACACCGAGCTGTAGACGTGGAAGAGGCCGAGCTTGTCGTAGACCGGCGCCAGGATGTCGTGGTTGTCCCGGAACTCCTCGACCTTCAGGGCGTCCACGCCGTCCTGCGGGATCAGCGAACCGGGGATCGCGCCCAGGGACAGCAGCAGGAGCAGGAGCAGCGCGACGCGCATGGAGGTGAGCTGACGCCAGAACCAGCGGGCCCAGCCGGTCACGCCGAGCGAGGGGAGGTTCGGGGCCTCCTCCTTGGGTGCGGTGGACAGCTGGGAGCCGGCGGCGCCGAGGTCCTGTTCCTCGTCGGTCGTCGGGGTCGTGCCCGTGGTGGTCTTGCTCATCGGTCAGATCCCTACAGTGAAGCCGTTGGACCAGGTCTGCATGTCCTGCACGATGCTGTCCCACGCGCCGGTCAGCAGCAGCACGCCGGTCGCGATCATCATGGCGCCGCCGATCCGCATCACCCAGACATAGTGGCGCTTGATCCAGCCGAAGGCGCCGAGCGCCTTGCGGAAGGCGACCGCGGCGAGCACGAAGGGCACGCCGAGGCCGACGCAGTACGCGACGGTCAGTATGGCGCCGCGGCCGGCGGTGCCCTGGTCTGCGGAGAGCGCGAGGACGGACGCGAGGGTCGGACCGATGCAGGGCGTCCAGCCGATGCCGAACAGCGCGCCCAGCAGCGGCGCGCCGACCAGGCCGGTCACGGGGCGCTTGTGGAAGCGGAACTCGCGCTGGGTGAACCAGGGCATGAGGCCGACGAAGAAGACGCCCATGAGGATCATGAGCACGCCGAGCACCTTGGTCAGGGTGCCGCGTTCCTCCTGGAGCGTGGAGCCGAAGTAGCCGAAGAGCGCCCCGCTGGAGACGAAGACGGCGGTGAAGCCGAGGACGAAGAGGGAGGCTCCGGCGACCATCCGGCCGCGCCGGGCCTCGCCGAGGTCCGTGCCGGTGACGCCGGTCACGTAGGAGAGGTAGCCGGGGACGAGCGGCAGGACGCAGGGCGAGAAGAAGGAGACCAGGCCGCCGAGCAGGGCGATGGGGAGGGCCACGAGCAGGGCGCCGTTCAGCACCGTGCCGTTGTAGCCCTCGGCCGCGAGGGTGATCGCTGCGGACACGTCACTTCTCCGGCTTGCCGTCGTCGGCGAGGTACGGGGCGAGCATCTTGCGCAGCTTCTCCTCGCTGAGCGCCTGGAGGGTGCGCGCGGCGACCTTGCCCTCCCGGTCGATGATGAGCGTGGAGGGGACGGCCTGCGGGTTGAGGGTGCCCTTCTCGAAGCGGAGCATCAGTCTGCCCGCCGGGTCGTACAGGCTCGGGTAGGTGACCCCGTAGTCCTTCTCGAAGGCGCGGGCCGGGCCGGTGGAGGTGTCGCGGGTGTTGATGCCGACGAACTGGACGCCCTGGTCCTTGACGTCCTGGTAGACCTTCTCGAAGTTCTTGGCCTCGGCGCGGCAGGGCGGGCACCACGAGCCCCAGACGTTGAGGACGACGACCTTGCCCTTGTAGTCGGCGACGTCGACCTGTCCCCCATCGACGGTCTCGCCGGACAGCTCGGGGGCGTCGGCGCGCTCGCCCTTCTTCGCGGTGGCGATGCCGTCGGAGCCGGTGATGAAGCCGGTCTGGCCGCCGCCGCCCGAGGTGCCGCCGGAGCTGCACGCGGACACGAGGAGCGCCGCGGCGGCCGCGCCGACGGCGGCCCGGGCGGCCCGGCTACGGACGCGGGCGCGGGCGTCGGCGGTGCGCTCGGTGGAGCGCTCGGTGGAGCGCTCGACGGTGCGCTCGGTGGTGCGGGTCGAGCGGTTCGAGCGCAGGGGGGCGCGGCTGGCGGCACTCATGTGAAAAGTTTCGCATGTCCGTTCCGAGGATCTTGCGCACCCCCCTCACGGCCGGAAACCCGCATCTCAGGCGGCGTTCCCGCTGGGTGTCGAGCCCGGGGCGGAGGTGTCCTTGAGGAAGGCGTTCCAGCCACCGGCCGGCTGCTGCCCGACCTCGACGGTCCGCAGCCTGGCGAGCACCTCGGGCTTCTGCACGTCCAGCCAGTCGGTGAACTGCCGGAAGGAGACCAGCCGGATGTCCTCGCCCTTCTCCTTCTCCCGCGCGATGTGCTTGAGGGCGTTCTCCACGGCGTCCATGTAGATGCCGCCGTTCCACTCCTCGAAGTGGTTGCCGATGAAGAAGGGTGCCCGGTTCGACTCGTACGCCCGCTTGAAGCCGGATATGTACGAGTTGGTCGCCTGCTCGCGCCAGCCCGGGTAGTTGTGCGCGGGGGCCTTGGTGGAGTTCACCGACTGGTTGGCGAGGATGTTGTAGTCCATCGAGAGGACCTCGAAGGAGTGGCCGGGGAACGGTATCTGCTGCAGCGGCAGGTCCCAGATCCCGTCCTTCTTCACCGGCCACACCTGGCGGCCGCCGGGCGAGGAGGCGTCGTAGCGCCAGCCCAGCTCGCGGGCGGTGGGCAGCAGCTTGTCCTGGCCGAGCAGACAGGGCGTGCGGCCGCCGACGAGTTCCTTGTCGTAGTCGAAGGGCAGGGACGGCAGATCGGTCCAGCCGCTGTTGGTCCGCCACTCCTTGACGAAGGATTTCGCCTGGTCGATCTCGCTGCGCCACTGCGCGGACGTCCAGTTGCCGACGCTGCCGCCGCCCCCGCAGAAGTGGCCGTTGAAGTGGGTGCCGATCTCGTGCCCGTCGAGCCACGCGCGGCGGACGTTGGTGAGCGTCGCCTTGATGTGCTCGTCGGTGAGGTAGCCGATGTCGGAGGCGCCGCGCGGGTTGTTCGGCGGGTCGTAGAGGCGCTTCTTCGACTCGGGCAGCAGGTACAGGCCCGAGAGGAAGAACGTCATGTGCGCGCCGTGCTCCTTGGCCAGGTCCAGGAAGCGGGGGAAGAGCCCGTTGCCGACCTCGCCCGCGCCGTCCCAGGAGAAGACGACGAACTGCGGCGGCGTCTGGCCCGGTTCCAGCGGCACGGGGGCGTCCGGCTGGTGCGGCTGCTTGCCGGTGTACGACGTGGAGCCGTCGCCGATGGGCTTCGCCGGGGCCTTGCCGCTGCCGGAGGGCGACGGTTTCCCGGCGTCACCGGCCTGGTGCGAGCCGTCCGACGAGGGGTGGGAACCGGTGCCGCAGCCCGCGAGCCCGACCGCGGCCGCGGCCCCCGCGCCGAGTCCGAGCATTCCCCTGCGGGTGAGAGTGCGGTTGGAAGTGCGCATCGCAACCTCGTTCGTCGCGTCCTTGGTGGTCACTAGGTGAGAGGACGCGACGAACGAGCGGGTTCCGGAAATTTGTGCGGGTTGGGTAACAGCGGACAGCGGACCCACAGAAAGGGGCCGGGGCAGGTGCCCCGGTCGTGGCCGGGGCCGGGGCCGGGGCGACCGTCAGGCCCCGTACGCCTTCCCCTGCCCCTTCACGGGCTTGGCCCCGGCGAGGAGGTGGGCCGGGACGAGGTCGCGGGCGGGCTCGGTGTAGCCGACGGACACGATCCGATCGCCCCGGTAGGTGAACGTGGTCAGGGACGCCAGCGTGCACTGCCGCTTGCGCGGGTCGTGCCACAGCCGCCGCCGCTCGACGTACGACCGCAGGATCCAGATCGGCAGCTGGTGGCTGACGACCACGGCCTCGTGCCCGCGCGCCCGGTCCCGGGCGGCGTCGATCGCGCCCTTCATCCGCACCACCTGGTCGACGTACGGCTCGCCCCAGGACGGCTTGAACGGGTTGACCACGTGCTTCCAGTTCTCGGGCCGGCGCAGCGCGCCGTCGCCGATGCCGAAGGTCTTGCCCTGGAAGACGTTCTCCGCCTCGATGAGGCGGCCGTCGGTGTCGAGGTCGAGCCCGTGCGTCTTGGCGATCGGGGTCGCCGTCTCCTGCGCCCGCTCCAGCGGGGAGGCCACGACGTACGTCACGTCGCGGGGCGCGAGGTGCTCGGCGACCCGCTCGGCCATCCGCCGGCCCAGCTCGGAGAGGTGGTAGCCGGGAAGCCGCCCGTACAGGACGCCGGTGGGGTTCTCGACCTCGCCGTGCCGCATGACGTGGACGACGGTCAGTTCTTCGTTGTTCCCGTGGTTCCCGTTGCTCATGCCGTCGCCTCCGCGGCCGCTCGGGCCGCCGCCGGGAGGGCGTCGGCGATGCGCTGGACGGCCCGCTCGTCGTGGGCGGTGGAGACGAACCAGGACTCGAAGGAGGACGGCGGCAGGTAGACCCCACTGGCGAGGAGGGAGTGGAAGAAGGCGGTGAAGCGGAAGGACTCCTGCGCCTTCGCGTCCTCGTAGTTGACGACCGGCCCCTCGGTGAAGAACACGGAGAACATGTTGGAGGCGTTCTGGAGGGTGTGCGCGACGCCCTCCTTGGTGAGCGCCTCGGTCACCAGCGACTGGATCTGCGCGGACACGGCGTCGACGGTGTCGTACGCCGCGTCGTCGAGGAGCCGCAGCTGGGCGAGCCCGGCGGCGGTGGCGACCGGGTTCCCGGAGAGGGTGCCGGCCTGGTAGACGGGCCCGGCCGGCGCGAGGTGCGCCATGACGTCCGCCCGCCCCCCGAACGCGGCGGCGGGGAACCCGCCTCCCATCACCTTCCCGAAGGTCATCAGGTCGGGCACGACCCCCTCCACGCCGTACCACCCGGCGCGGCTGGTCCGGAACCCGGTCATGACCTCGTCGGACACGAACAGCGCGCCGTTCGCGGCACACGCGTCCTTGAGCCCCTGGTTGAACCCGGGCAGCGGCGGCACGACGCCCATGTTGCCGGGCGACGCCTCCGTGATCACGCAGGCGATCCCGCCGGGGTGGGCGGCGAAGGCGGCGTGCACGGCCTCCAGGTCGTTGTACGGCAGCACGATCGTGTCGCTCGCCTGGGCACCGGTGACGCCGGGCGTGTCGGGCAGCGCGAAGGTGGCGACGCCGGAGCCCGCGGCGGCCAGCAGCGAGTCGACGTGACCGTGGTAGCACCCGGCGAACTTGATCACCTTGGTGCGCCGGGTGAACCCGCGGGCGAGCCGGATCGCCGACATGGTGGCCTCGGTCCCGCTGGACACGAGCCGGACCTCCTCCAGCGGCGCGACCCGCTCGACCATCGCCTCGGCCAGCGCGACCTCGCCCTCGGCGGGCGTGCCGAAGGACGTACCGCGCGCGACCGCCTCCTGCACGGCGGCGATCACCTCGGGGTGCGCGTGCCCGAGGATCATCGGTCCCCAGGAGCAGACGAGGTCGACGTACTCACGCCCGTCGGCGTCGGTCAGATACGGCCCGGTGCCGGACACCATGAACCGGGGCGTGCCGCCGACGGCGCGGAAGGCGCGCACCGGGGAGTTCACACCGCCGGGCGTGACGGCCGCGGCGCGGTCGAACAGAGCCTGCGAGGCCGGTGCTTCGTATGGATATGCCAGTTCACTCATGACCTGCGACTTCTCCGACCTTCTCGACCTTCTCCGACGTATCGGACCCTGCGCGGCCTCTGGTTGCCCAGGGTGACTTCGTCAAGGGTAGACAACCGCCCCCAATGCCGTGCCGTCTGCCAGACTGGAACTCATCCACGCAGCTCACCGGGGCGACGCGGACGGGGCTGCCGACCGTCCGGCGGGCATATGTCGCACCGCACGTTTCGGCGAGCGGCCGTGGGGGAGGTCACTGACACGATGATCGGGTTGCGCGGCGGGGGCCACGCGTCCTAGAAAAGCAGTCGGGTGGAGATATGCATCGCGGTGGCGGACTGGGCGAGGGGACCGATGACCTGGGTCCTCGACGTGCCCGGCGGGGAAGGCACCGACGCGAGGCGGAGGAAGCGTCCGAAGCACGTCAGGCACACGGCACCCCGGGCGAGCCCGACCGGCTCGACCGACGGGCCGACCGGCTGGGGGCGGGGAGCGGGAATGGTGGTCGGGTGGGGGTGACCTACAAGTACTTCGGCGCGCCCGACGGCGCGACCGCGGCCCGCGTCCCGATCTCGATGCGCCCCGAGGAACTGGGCGGCGACGAGCTCGGGATGAACGGCATGTTCACCAAGATCAAGCCGGAGACCATGGCCGCCATGGTCCTCACCGGCATCGAGGGCGTCCCCCTGCACAAGGTGCCCCCGCTGGAACTGGTCGTCCTGCACCCCGACTACGCGGTCGTCAAACTCCCGATGACCGTGGTCGACCCGCTGCGCGGCATCGGCGAGGAGGCGGTCGGCGCGGCGGCCTTCATATGGTCCACGGTCCCGGACCGCGGCGGCCCGCGGGACGCGTTCAACGTGTACCAGCTGCTGCACGAGTGGCAGGACTTCTCGCACCGGCTGCACGAGGCGGGGCATCAGCCGTACTGCCTGGTGTGGCCCTGAGCCGGCGCTCTTCCTCCGACGGGCGGGGCCCCGGGGTCCCGCCCGTACCCGTGGCCTGCCTCAAGGACCGCCGCTTCAACGGTTATCTGGGCCTTCGCCTCCCCCACGAACGGGACGCCGCCGCCGATGCGGTGATCACCTCGTACCTCAAGAGCCCCGCACCGGTCCGGCAACGGGCGATCGACGACCTGGACCGGCGGAGCGCGTCCGTGCTCAGCGTGTACGGGCAGCGCATGGCCTCGGCCGCGGTCCGTGCCGGGTCCGTGGACACGCTGCGCCACGGCCTCGTCGCCGTCGGCATGGCGCAAGCACGCCTCGACGACGCCCGCGAGAACCTGTACCCGCTCGTGGCCCTCAACGACGCCGCATCCCTGCTCGGCACGTCACTCCGGGCCTTGATCGCCGAGGTGTCGGACTCACTGCCGCCCTCGGCGGTCGACGAGCTGCGCGCCTTTGATCAACGTCGGGAACAGGACAAGTCACTGGAGTCCATGGGCCTGAGACGACTCGGCAGCGGCCAGACCCTCCGCTACTCCTGACCCGCCTCACCGAGACCCACCCAGGGCACCACCGCACGGAGCAGGCCCCGGGCACGGAGCGCTCGGCATCCCCGCTCCCGGCCGGCGCCCGGACCGCGTCGACGGTGACGTACGCGGCGAGCGCGGGGAACGACACCGCGATGATCCGGTCTCGACGGCCACCACGGCATTGCGCAGGTCGTCCAGCGCGCGGAGGGGCGGGCTCGTCCGGTCACCCGAGCGGCCCCGGTCCAGGGGCCGGGGTCCACCGCCGTACCCAGGATGGTGCGGACGAAGGTGACGGCAACGCCCGTCGTGCCGCCCACGCGTCCAGGAGGTCCATGTGAGCGTTTCCGACCGGCCGGCCGCGACCGACCTGCCCGACTTCGCGGATCGCACCGACTTCGACGACGCCGACCGCGGTCTGGTCGCACCGCCGGCGGCGCCGACGGTGACCGGTGCGGACGGGCGAGTGGTCTGGGATTTCCGGGCCACCGACTTCCTCGGCGGTGACTGTCCCGGGACCGCGAACCCGAGCCTGTGGCGGCAGTCCCAGCTGTGCGCCCGCGCGGGTCTGTACGAGGTGACCGACGGGGTCTACCAGGTGCGCGGCTTCGACCTGTCCAACATGTCGCTGATCGAGGGCGAGCGGGGCGTCGTCGTGGTCGACCCGCTGGTGTCGGCGGAGTGCGCGCGCGAGGCGCTGGCGCTGTACCGGGCGCACCGCGGGGAGCGGCCGGTCACGGCGGTCCTGTTCACCCACTCGCACATCGACCACTTCGGCGGCACCCTCGGTGTCGTCGACGAGGGCTCGGACGTGCCGATCGTCGCGCCCGAGGGGCTGATGGAGCACGCGGTCGCGGAGAACGTCTACGCGGGGACGGCCATGCTGCGGCGCGGCGTCTACCACACCGGCGGCAATCTGCCCGCGGGCCCGGACGGTCTGATCGGGGTGGGGCTGGGCTTCACCGCCTCGCACGGGCTGCCGAGCCTGCTGCCGCCGACGCTGGAGATCACCCGGACCGGGCAGGAGGAGCGGCTGGACGGGGTGCTGTTCCGGTTCCAGCTGACGCCGGACACCGAGGCGCCCTCGGAGATGAACTTCCACCTGCCCGAGCGGCGTGCGCTGTGCATGGCCGAGAACGCGACCCACAACCTGCACAACATCCTGACCCTGCGCGGCGCGGTCGTCCGCGACGCCCGGGTCTGGTCGCGCTACCTCACCGAGGCGAGCCGGCTCTTCGGCGACGACTCCGACGTGCTGTTCGCCTCCCACCACTGGCCGACCTGGGGCACCGACCGGATCGAGCGGTTCCTGTCCGAGCAGCGCGACCTCTACGCCTACCTGCACGACCAGACCCTGCGGCTGACCAACCAGGGCCACACCGGCACCGAGATCGCCGAGCTGATCGAGCTGCCGCCCGCGCTCGCGACGGCCTGGCACGCGCGGGGCTACTACGGCTCGGTCAGCCACAACGTCAAGGCGATCTACCAGCGTTACATGGGCTGGTACGACGGCCACCCGTCCTCCCTGTGGGAGCACCCGCCGACCGCGAGCGCCGAGCGGTACGTCGACTGCATGGGAGGCCTGGACGCCGTCCTGGCCAAGGCCCGCTCCTACGCCGACGACGGCGACCTGCGCTTCGCCGCGCAGCTGCTCAAGCACGCCACCTTCGCGGCGCCGGACAGTACCGAGGCCAAGGAGTCGCTGGCGCGGGTCTTCGAACGGCTCGGGCACGGTGCCGAGTGCGGGACCTGGCGCAACAACTACCTCACGGCGGCCCAGGAGTTGCGCGAGGGCGTCAAGCAGGTCCCGATCGCCGCGGGCAGCATGGCGTCGGCGCTCGGCGTGGACCAGATCTTCGACTCGCTCGCCATCCGGGTCAACGGGCCAAAGGCGTGGGAGCACACCGTCTCCACCCACTGGCACTTCACCGACCTCGGCGAACGCCACCAGGTGATCCTGCGCAACGGCGTCCTCGTCCACTACGCGACCGAGCGCCCCGCCGAAGACACCGGCCTGACGCTCACCCTGACCAAGCGGCAGCTGGCGGGGTTGGTGACGGGCCGGGCCGGTCTCGACGGCATCGAGCACTGCGGTGACCCCTCCGCGCTCCGGACACTGCTGTCGGTCCTGGACGAGCCCGACCCCGACTTCCCCATCGTCACGCCCTGAGGAGGGGGGGGTCCGTCACGATCCGCAACAGCCGCCCGCCGGGACGTCCTTCGCCGGGGCGTCCTTCGCCGGGGCGTCCACTGTCGCGGGCGCCGCGAGCCGGACGAGTTGCGGACCGGGCGCGGAACAGCAGCCGTCGGCGCCGGTCTGCGGCGCGCCGGGGGTGTCGAACAGGCCCGCACCGCCGCAGACTCCGGTCTCCGGGAGGGTGAGTTCGACGCGGTCGGCGGCGTCGAGGTCCCCGGCGATCGCCGCGGCGACGGAGCGGACCTGCTCGTACCCGGTCATCGCGAGGAAGGTCGGGGCGCGGCCGTAGGACTTCATGCCGACCAGGTAGACGCCCCGTTCGGGGTGGGACAGCTCGCGGTGGCCGTGCGGGTAGACGGTGCCGCAGGAGTGCTGGTTGGGGTCGATCAGCGGCGCCAGTGCCACCGGGGCCTGAAGACGCTCGTCCAGGCCCAGGCGCAGTTCGTCCAGGAAGGACAGGTCGGGGCGGAAGCCGGTCAGCACGATCACCTCGTCCACGGGGTCGAGGCGACGTCCGTCCTCGCCCACCAGGACGAGGCGGCCGTCGGCGTCGCGCTCGAACGCCTCGGTGCGAAAGCCCGTGACCGCGTCCGCGTGCCCCTTGTCGACGGCGGCCTTCGCGGCGAGACCGAGGGCGCCGCGGGCGGGCAACTGGTCGGCGGTGCCGCCGCCGAAGGTGGAGCCGGAGATGCCGCGGCGCAGGATCCACACCGCGTGCGTCCCCGTACCGTCCTCGGACTCGGCCAGCTCGGCGAGGTACGCGAGCGCGGTGAAGGCGGAGGCGCCCGAGCCGATGACGGCCGTACGCCTGCCCGCGTAACGGGCGCGTACGGCCGGGTCCTTCAGGTCCGGCACGCGGTAGGTGATCCGGCCGGCCGCCGCCTTCTCTCCGAGGGCGGGCAGGCCGCCGCCCCCGGCCGGGGCCGGGGTGGTCCAGGTGCCGGAGGCGTCGATCACGGCGCGGGCGCGGATGCGCTCCGCACGGCCGTCGGCGTGCGCCACGTGCACGACGAACGGCTGCTGCTCCCGGCCGGCGTCGACGATCCGGTCGCGGCCGGCGCGGGAGACACCGGTGACGCTGGCCCCGGTGCGCACCCGGTCGCCGAGGGCGTCCGCGAGCGGCCGCAGATACCGCTCGGCCCACTCTCCGCCGGACGGATACGTCGCCGGGTCCGGGCGGGTCCAGCCGGTGGGGGCGAGGAGCTTCTCGGCGGCCGGGTCGACTACCTCGCCCCAGGTGGAGAAGAGGCGCACGTGGCTCCACTCACGGACGGCCGCGCCGGCACGGCCGCCGGCCTCCAGGACGAGGGGCTCGATGCCGCGCTCGACCAGGTGGGCCGCGGCCGCGAGCCCGACCGGACCGGCTCCGACGACTACGACAGGAAGCTGCTGGGTGCTCATGGCGCTCGGTCTCCTCGTGCGCGAAAAGGGTCGGCGCGCGACGCCTTACTTCGATGTCCGTCGATACGCCGCTTCGATTCGGAGATTGCCACCCGTATCGACGAGTGTCAACATAGACGCATGTCGAAGCCAGAGGCTCTGGAACTTCCCGTCGTGCGGGGCGGGGACGTCGTGCCGTGCTGCCCGCCCGTCACCGCCGGGGAGCTGTCCCCGGCGGACGCGGAGAAGATGGCCGGGATGTTCAAGGCGCTGTCGGACCCGGTGCGTCTGCGTCTGTTCTCCAAGATCGCCTCGCATCCGGGCGGGGAGGCGTGCGTGTGCGACATCGCGGACGTCGGCGTCTCCCAGCCGACCGTCTCCCACCATCTGAAGAAACTCCGCGAGGCGGGTCTGCTGACGTCCGAGCGACGTGGCACCTGGGTCTACTACCGGGTCGCGCCGGCCGTGGTCGCGGCCATGGCCGCCATGCTCGACCTGCGCGGCTGACCGCCCTCCGCCTCCGCCGCCACCTGCCTCGTCACGGAGCCGTGGTTACCGAGTCTGCGGCGAACTTCCTTCGCCAGGCGAGCGCGACGTGGACGAGACCGATCAGCACCGGGACCTCGATGAGCGGTCCGACGACACCGGACAGCGCCTGGCCGGAGGCGACACCGAAGGTCGCGATGGCGACCGCGATGGCCAGCTCGAAGTTGTTTCCCGCCGCGGTGAACGCCAGCGTGGTGGTGCGGTCGTAGGCGAGCCCCAGGCCCTTGCCGAGGAGGAAGGCGCCGAAGAACATGACCGCGAAGTACACCAGCAGCGGCAGCGCGATCCGGGCGACGTCCAGGGGCTGGGAGGTGATGGTCCTGCCTTGCAGGGCGAAGAGGACGACGATCGTGAACAGCAGTCCGTACAACGCCCACGGCCCGATCTTCGGCAGGAAGCGCTGTTCATAGCCCTCGCGGCCCATCCCCCGCTCACCGATCCGGCGGGTCAGGAAGCCGGCCACCAGCGGGACGCCGAGGAAGACGACCACGTTCAGGGCGATCTTCCACATCGAGATGTCCAGGTGCTCGCCGTCGCCGAGGCCGAGCCAGCCGGGCAGCAGGTCGAGGTAGAACCAGCCGAGCAGGCCGAACGCCAGGACCTGGAAGACCGAGTTCAGCGCGACGAGCACGGCCGCGGCCTCGCGGTCGCCGCAGGCGAGGTCGTTCCAGATGATCACCATGGCGATGCAGCGGGCCAGACCCACGACGATCAGGCCGGTGCGGTACTCGGGCAGGTCCGGCAGGAAGATCCATGCCAGGGCGAACATCACCGCGGGCCCGAGGATCCAGTTGACGACCAGGGAGGAGATCATCAGCTTCCGGTCGCCGGTCACGGCGTCCAGCCGGTCGTAGCGGACCTTGGCAAGCACCGGGTACATCATGATCAGCAGGCCGAGCGCGATCGGCAGGGAGACACCGCCGACCTCCACCTTCGCCAGCGCGTCGTTCAGCCCGGGGACGGCTCGTCCGAGCCCGAGGCCGACGGCCATGGCGATGAGGATCCAGACCGCAAGGTAGCGGTCGAGGGTGGAGAGCTTCTTGACGATCGAGTCGTCGCCACCCCCGCTCTGCACGGACGTGGTGGGCTCGGTGGAGGTCACGGGCAGGCCCGCTTGTTCTCGGCGGCGGTGCGGGCCGAGGCGGCGAGTTCGGCGAACTGCTCGGACAGGCCGGCCAGGACCTCGGGCTTGAGCCTGTAGTACGTGTAGCGGCCGCAGGGCTCGGTCTCCACGATCCCGGCCTCGCGCAGCACCTTCATGTGGTTGGAGAGGTTGGTCTGCTTGGCTCCGGTCTCCTCGACCAGGTGCGTCGTGCAGAGCGTCTCGCGCGCCAGGAGAGTCACGATCTTCAGGCGGAGCGGATCGCCCAGCACCCGGATCACATCAGGATCGACTGAAGTCAGCATGCACTGATACTGCCACATCACCGCTCGCTGATATCAGCAGGGATTGAATCCTTGTCGCCGAGTTCCGCCGTGCGACGAGAGAGAAGGATCACCATGGCCGACAAGCCGTCCGTCCTGTTCGTCTGCGTCCACAACGCCGGCCGCTCCCAGATGGCCGCCGCATGGCTGACTCACCTGGCCGGCGACCGCGTCGAGGTCCGCTCCGCCGGCTCCACCCCCGGCGATCAGGTCAACCCGGCCGCCGTCGAGGCCATGGCCGAGGTCGGCATCGACATCTCCACGGAAACGCCGAAGATCCTCACCGTCGGGGCGGTCCGCGAGTCGGACGTGTGCATCACCATGGGCTGCGGCGACACCTGCCCGGTCTTCCCCGGCAAGCGGTACCTCGACTGGAAGCTGGAGGACCCGGCCGGCCAGGGCGTCGAGGCCGTCCGCCCCATCCGGGACGAGATCAAAACCCTGGTCGAGGATCTGATCGCCGAGATTGCCCGGTGAACGTTCGGGCTGTCGGTCAACCGCGGAACGAGCATGGGCCCGAGGGCTCTTGCCGGTTCGGCTGCGGGCCGGTAGGACTGTCCGGTGACTGATCAACGGAGCTCTGCGCGTCGCATCATGGCGGCTTCCTCGGTGGTGGTTGCCGTCTGTGCGGTGATCGTGACGATCAAGGTGATGAACACCGACCCCAACGATGTCCCCCCGGACCCCGTGGTGTTGGACCCCGTCGCGGTGGAGCAGACGGTGAAGGCCTGGATAGGCGACGAGACCGACCGGGTGAGCTGCCCCGTCCACCTCGTTGCTGAGGACGGCAGGACGTTCAACTGCACCTACTGGGTCAAGGACATCCCGAAAACGGTGGAGGTCAAGATGTCGGGCGGGGAGGGTGAGATCTCGCTGGTGACGTGACCGCCGAGTGTCACGGACCCCCACGGCTCGGCTCCGGCGGCTCAGGATCCGCGCTGGGGAGCGCCGAGGTAGGTGAGGACCGCGAGGACCCGTCGGTGGCCGCTCTCCTCGGGCGGGAGGTCGAGCTTCAGGAAGATGTTCCCGACGTGCTTGTGCACGGCCCGCTCGGTGACCACGAGGCGCTCGGCGATGTCGGAGTTGCCGTGGCCCTGGGCCATCAGCGCGAGTACTTCGCGTTCGCGCCCGGTGAGCCGGGCCAGGGGGTTGCCGCGCGTCGTGAGCAGTTGCCGGATCACCTCGGGGTCCAGCACCGTGCCGCCGGCCGCCACCCGGTGCAGCGCCTCGACGAAGTCGTCGACGCGGGCGACCCGGTCCTTGAGCAGGTAGCCGACGCCGGTGCCGTCCGCGAGCAGTTCCCGGGCGTAGGTGTCCTCGACGTACTGGGAGAGCACGAGGACCGGCAGGCCGGGCACGCGTTGTCTGGCGCGCAGCGCGGCCCTGATGCCCTCGTCGGTGAAGGTCGGGGGGAGGCGGACGTCCACCACGGACACGTCCGGGCGGTGGGCGACGGCGGCCGGCACGAAGGACTCGGCGTCCTCGGTGGTGGCGAGCACCTCGTGGCCCAGGGCCTCCAGCATGGCGGAGAGTCCCTGCGCGAGCAGGGCGTTGTCCTCGGCTATCAGGATGCGCACGGGCACTCCGCCGTGATCACCGTGGGCCCACCGGGCGGGCTCCGTACCTCGAGCACACCGTCGACCGCCTCGACGCGCTGCCGTATCCCGCGCAGCCCGGTGCCGCCGCCCTCCGCCGCCCCGCCGCGGCCGTCGTCGGTGATCTCCGCACGGACCGTGCCGCCGGACCTGGACAGGACGACCGACACGGACTCGGCCCGGCTGTACTTGACCGCGTTGGTGAGCGCCTCGTTGACGGCGAAGTACAGGGCGACCTCCGCCTGGGGCGGTACGTCGCCCAGTTCGCCGAGTTCCGCGGTGGCGCGGACGGGGCACCGGGCGACGACCGCCGAGACCGCGCCGGCGAGGCCGCGGTCGGCGAGGATCGGCGGGTAGACGGAGCGCAGTACGTCGCGCAGCTCGGCCATCGCCTCCTCGGCACCCTCCCGGGCCCGGGTCAGCAGCGGTCCCACGGCGGCGGGGTCGGTACCGAGCGTCCTTTCGGCCAGGCCGAGTTGCATGGCGAGGGAGACCAGCCGTGCCTGGGTGCCGTCGTGCAGGTCCCGCTCGATGCGGCGCAGCTCGCTGCCGTGTGCGTCGATCGCCCCGGTGCGCGTCCGGTCCAGCGTCGCCACGCGCTCGGCCAGCACCGCGGTGGCCGAGGGGGCGAGCAGCCACCGGCTCACCGAAGCCGCCGACCTGGCGAGCAGCGGCGGCCCGAACAGGGCGAGCAGCACGCTCAGGAGGAACTGCGGCGCTCCGACGTACACCGCCGGGCCCCAGCCGTCGATCGGCACGTTCAGCATCAGTCGGAGCGGATCGTCCGCGGGGAACAGCCACCACAGGCCCACGAGAACGAGCACCGCCGCCGGGAAGAGGAACAGCGCCACGCCGGTCAGCCCGAGTACGGTGCCCGCGACCATCATGCCGGGCGCCCAGCGCAGGTCGCGGCCGGTCGCCGGGTCCGACAGCACCGCCATCAGGCGCCTGCCCGCGTGCGGCCCGGCCGGTGCCGTGGCGGCCGCCGTCCAGCGTCCCAGCCGGGCACGCTCGCCGTCGGCCAGACGGCGCAGCAGCCGCAGTTCGAACGGCAGGACGAGCAGACCGATGCCGACCAGGCACAGCACGGCCGAGTAGATCAGTACGGGCACCAGCACGATCAGGGCCAGTCCGTGGACGAACGCGGTCGCGCAGTAGCCGGCGGCACGGGCCGAGCGTGCCGTGCTCACTCGCGGGGTGGACCAGATATTCACGACGACCAGTCTTCCCCGCGTCGCTCCCCCGCGCAGTGGAGCGGGCTACACCATGGGGCGGCGAGCGTGCACGATCGCCCCGGCCGACCGGCCGTTCCTAGCGTCGGGGCCATGAACCCAACGAATCCCGCGGGCCGCCCGAGCCCCGGCCTCGTGCCCTTCCTGGCGATCAGCTTCGTCGGTGCGTGGGTCACCATGATCCCGCTCTGGCTCGACGGCCTGCGTCGGACGAGCGCCGAGCAGGAGGCGACGCCGCTGGCGGCGTTGTGCATGATCCTCATGATGCTGGTGCCGGCGCTGACCGCCTTCGGTCTCACCGCGCGCCGCCGGGGACCGCGCGAGGCGGTGCGGATCCTCGGGCTCACCAGGGCCACACCGTGGCGGCACGAAGCCCGCTCCGTCGCGGTCGCCCTCCTGATCCCACTGGGCCTCACCGCCTGCGGCCTGGCCCTCGCCACACTGGCCGGCTGGTACACCCCCGGGCGGCTGCCCGGACCCGCCACGATCACGCCGCTCGTGCTGAGCGCGCTGGTGTCCGTCCCGCTGTACTTCGGCGAGGAACTCGGCTGGCAGGGCTACCTGCTGCCCCGGCTGCTCCGGCACGGCAGAATCCGCGGGCTGCTGATCAGCGGCGCCGTCTGGGGGGCGTGGCACGTCCCGATGACCGCGCTCGGCGGGAGCTACCCGGGCCATCCGGTGCTGCTGGGCATACCGGTGGCCGTGGTGACGGCCATGCTGCTCGGGACGGTGATCTCCGCCGTCCGGCTGTCCACCGGGTCGGTGTGGGCGGCCGTCGCGGCGCATCTGTCGCTCAACGAGTTCGCGCTGCCGCTGACGAGCGACGTCTCGGCCGACCTCGTCGACCCGCTGCTCGCCGGGCCGCTGAGCGTCTCCACCTGGCCGGCCGGTGCGCTCGCCGTACTGGTCGTCCGGCTCGGCCACCGGCGCGTCCACTCCCGTGGGCGCCGCGAGACGGGCGAGTCGTGGGACGGGGCGGCGGGTGGTCAGGCGGCAGGGTCGGCTTCGGGGTGGGTGAAGCGCACGGGCTTGTCCAGGGACCGGGCGTAGGCGATTTCGGCCCGGGTGCTGTCTCCGATGTGGTCGCCGACCACGAGCACCTCGTCGGCGAGCCGGATCTTCGCCCGGTGCAGCTCGTCCAGCCGTGCCTTCAGCGCCTCGGCCTCGACTGGATCGGACCGGAGTGGGTGCGGCGACTTCATGTCACGGCCCGGCTTGACGACGATCCTTCCGGCCTCGGTCTCCCGCACGTCGGCCTCGGTCATCTCGGTCATGAAACGGGTGGAGCCGCAGATCACGACGATGTGCGGGAGACCCAGCCGCTTCTTCGCGTCGGCGAGCGCCTCCTCGGGGGTGGGCGGTCCTTGGTGGGACACCGGTTCCTCCTGGTGGTGTGGGCGTGAGCGGATGGTCTCTTACGGGGGCGCACCACGACAGGCCCGTACGATGGGCGCGTGACCAGGAGCACCCGATCAAGCAGCCGTCCGGCCGGGCGGCTGTTCGTGCTGCTGGTGCTGGCGGTACTGGCCGGTGTGCTGGGTATGCACGGCCTCGCCCCCGGTGCGATGCCGCCGGGCCAGGCGGGTGCCGGGCACGAGATGGTGATGACCGCGGCGGAGGGCGTGCCGCACGCGGACGGGGGATGCACGCACACGGACGGCGGATCGAGCCACCTCGATCATGCCGACGGGACGTGTGCGGCGGCCGGTACCGGTTCGGCGTACACGCCGCCCGCGCTGACCGGCGCCCTGCTGAACGCGCCCGCGCCCCCCGCGCCCGCCGCGGCGTTCCCGGGGGCGCCGCACGACGGCCGGGCTCCGCCCGACCTCTCCGAGCTGCAACTCCTGCGGATATAGAGCGGCCCGCCCGGCTCCCGTGCGCCCGGCCGTTGCCGGTGACGGGTGCCGTGCTTCCGCACGCTCTCCATCCGTTCCCACCGCGTGCCGCGCGACGGCGCGCGTCAAGGAGTTGCACCACCATGATCCGCAAGCGTTCCCTCATGCGCCGTACTGCCGCCGTAGCCGCCGCAGGCGCGGCAGCACTGGTCCTGGCCGCCTGTGGCGGCAGCGGCGACGACGGCGGCTCGGCCGGGCACGGCGGCCACGCGGCCACCGCATCCCCGTCCGCCCCGGCGTCGTCATCGGCATCGGCATCGGCATCCCAGGGGCAGCACAACGCCGCCGACGTCGCCTTCGCGAAGGGGATGATCCCCCACCACCGCCAGGCCGTCGAGATGGCCGACCTCGCGCCCGACCGTGCGCGGTCGGCCGAGGTGAAGAAGCTCGCCGCCGACATCAAGAAGGCCCAGGACCCGGAGATCAGGACGCTCTCCGGCTGGCTGACCTCGTGGGGCGAGGACGTGCCCGCCGAGGGCGCCATGGACCACTCCACCCACGACATGGACGATATGGGCGGCATGATGACGGCCGAGGAGATGACCGAACTCGAGAACGCCTCGGGCACGGCCTTCGACACCGCGTTCACGGAAATGATGATCAAGCACCACGAAGGCGCGGTCGACATGGCGAAGACCGAGCAGGCCGACGGCGCCCACGGACCGGCCAAGAAGATGGCCGGAGAGATCATCGACTCGCAGAGCGCGGAGATCGAGCAGATGAACGCACTGCTCGGCAAGGGCTGACCGCACCACGCCGGTGCGGGGCGGGCGCCGAAGGCGTCGGCCCCGCACCGGCGGATCCGCCTCATGGGCTCACGCTCCGCGCCGTCCCCCGCCCACCAGCTTGGCGAGGAGGCGGCGGTCACTGTCGGCTCAGGGTGCGGGACACCCCCGCGGTGACCGTCGTGGCCAGGATCCAGCCCGCTGTGATCAGGGCGTAGGACAGCCACTGGCCGGGGCCTCGGGGTGCGAAGGCGGGCTCCTGGCCGAAGGTGATGATCGGGACGAGGAGGTCGAGGGTGTAGAAGACGGCGTTGAAGGGCGGGGCCTTGGCCGCTTCGAGGGGGGCGGGGGTGTGCCGGGCGAAGTAGAGGGCTCCGCAGGCCAGCAGGGCCAGCAGCCACAGGCCGGCCCGGAGGGGGCGGTAGCCGTAGCCGACGGAGACGTCCTGGACGTGGCCCCACAGTCGGGTGTGCGGGGGGAGGGTGGCCCGGCGGTGGCGCTGTTTGGCCAGCAGCACCGTGCGGGCCTCGTCCTCGTGGCCGAGGCGCCGGTAGGCCGCCGCCAGTTGCTCGTACGGCTGGGGGAGGTAGTCGCCCGCGGTGCGCCGGATCCAGCGGACTCGCTGCGCGGCGGGGAGCGGGAACGCGAGGGCCTCGTACGTCGCGTCGGCCAGGCGCAGGTCGGTGGGCCAGGTCTCCTGCGCGTCGTACAGCGTGCCCAGCCGGGCGTTGCGGGCGTCCACCACCGCGTCGATCGGCCGGCGGGTGCGGAGGTCGGTCTCCCGGGCCCGGACCGCCCGGAGGGACAGGGCGGTGCCGTCCTTGTGGGTCAGTTCGGCGTCGCGGAAGCTCAGTTCCGTGCCGACGCTCGTGCCGTCGAGTTTCACCGCGCCGTCGACCGTGAGCCCGAGGCCCAGGTCGAAGTTGCGGTCGACCGTGACGTCCACCGCCTCCAGGGCGATGTCGCCCGGGTTGCTCAGCCGGGCGCCGCAGAATCCGACGGCCGCCGCGACGGTGGCGCCGGAGAGGATGATCCGGCCCTCGGCGCTGAAGCCGGGGTGGCAGGTGAAGTCTTCGGCGACACGGACGTGGTAGGCGTCCAGGGCGTGGCCGCCCGGGGCCCGGAGCGAGGCGCCCTCCAGGTCGAACTCGCCCTCTATGGAGGCGCCGGAGAGCCGGAACGTCCCCTCGACGTCCAGGTTCGTGCACAGCGTGTCGCCGCCCACCTGGGCGTGGACGGCGGATATGGCCTCCCCGGCGGGGAAGCGGACCGCCGTGTCGCGCAGGTCGAGGTCGCCGTTGAGCTGGGTGCGGGTGAGCACCAGGGGGCCCGTCAGGGTGCAGTGGGAGAGGACCAGCCTCCCTTCGACCTGCGCGGTGTCGGCCAGGAACCCGGGCAGGACGCACCCCGTCAGGGCCAGCTCACGGGTCCGGGCTCCCTGGAGCAACGGCGCCTCGTCGAAACGGCAGTCGGTGAGGCGAACCGGTACGGCGACCTCCGTGAAGCCGAGGTCCAGGCGGCCCGTGAGGTGCGCGCCGGTGAGCCGGAGGGCGGGGCGGTCGCCGGGGTCGTGGTCGGCGTTGGCGCCCAGCAGCAGGGCCGCCACGACCTCGGACCGGACCACCGGGTCCGAGGATGAGGGGTCGTCCCGGAGGTCGACGGGGCGGCCCTTCGGGAAGGCGTCCCACAACCGGCGTTCTTGGGCGTTGAGTTCGTCGAGGCGCACGAGTGACGATCTTCCCGGGACGGCCGCGTGCCGGACAAGCCGTTTCGCCGCAGCGGTCCCGCTCAGGCGGCCGCACCGCGTTCCGCACGCCCCAGACGGAGGGCGGAGACCAGGAAGAAGACGCCGCCGAGGAAGGCGTAGCCCGCGAGGCTGCTCAGCGAGGGGTCGTCGGCGCCGGCCTGCGTGATGAACGAGAGACCGGCGAGCGTGGAGATGGCGCCGCTGACGATCATCGGCCACTGCCCGCCCAGCCGGCGGCGGACGGCGCCCGCGACGAGCTGGACGATTCCCGCGGTGACCGCCCACGCGCCCCAGACCCGCAGGACGGCCGGGATGCCCGAGGTCGCGGCGAGGGCGAGGGCCAGAACGGTCAGTGAGCTGATCGCGATGTTCGCGTACAGGGGCGCGGCGGGGCCGCCGTTCGCCCTCGCCGACCGGACGTCGACGACCGCGGCCGCCACGTCGAACAGCGGGTAGACCAGCAGCAGTGCCGTGCTCAGCGGGCCCAGCGCGTCGGCGGTGGCGAAGACCAGCGCGGCCCACACGGCGGCGAACGCGAAGCGGAGGAAGTACAGCTTCCGGAGCGTGACGGGGACGCTGGCGGGCGGTGCGGCGGCGACGGTGTCCACGGTGAGTGCCTTTCGGTGCGGCGGGCGGGAGGGGAGACGGAGCAGAGCACCCGAGGCATCCGAGGCATCCGAGGCATCGAACGCAGCAGATGAGGTAGAACGTTCGGTCTCGCTCGTCTCGTCACGCAGTCAACGGCTTCCCGCCTCTCCTGTCAAGACCGAACGTTCTACCTCGCCACCTTGATACGGTGGACGCATGAGCCCGAGTACGGAAGCCGCCGCCCGCATCCCCTCCGAAGCGCGAGCCCGGCTGCTCGGTACCGCCACGAGGATCTTCTACGCCGAGGGCATCCACTCCGTCGGCATCGACCGGATCACCGCGGAGGCGCAGGTCACCCGCGCCACGCTGTACCGGCACTTCTCGGGCAAGGAAGACCTCATCCTCGCCTACCTCGACCAGGCCGACCGGGGCATCCGGGCGCAGATCACCGCGGCCCGGGACAGCAGTCCGTCTGCCGCCGGGCAGGTCCGGGCCGTCGCGCGGTCCATCGTGGACGGGATCCGGTCCCCCGGTTTCCGCGGCTGCGCCTTCCTCAACGCCGTGGCCGAGTACCCGGACCCGGCCCACCCCGTGCACCGGGCCGTGCTGGCCCACCGGCAGTGGTTCCTGGACACCGTCACGGAGCTGCTCGCGCGGGTCGGCGACGGTGACGGCGTCGTCGCCGGGCGGCACCTCGTCATGCTCCGGGACGGTGCGATGGCGGCCGGGTGCCTCTTCGACCCCGAGCTGATCTCCGAGACCTTCCTGCACGGCGTGGAAGGGGTCCTGAGAGACGTCTCGGAATAAATTCTCCGTCCGGTCCGCCCGCCGTGTCGAGAACGCGCGTCCCGCTCCGTCCCAGGGGTGAAGGCGGCCACAATGGGCCGCACCAGCACCGAGGAGACCACCCATCATGGCCAAGTACCTGCTGCTCAAGCACTACCGAGGCGCCCCGGAACCGGTCAACTGCGCGCCGATGGACCAGTGGACGCCGGAGGAGATCTCGGCCCACATGCGGTACATGCGGGACTTCGCGGACCGGCTCGAGAAGAGCGGTGAGTTCGTCGACGGGCAGGCGCTCGCCCCCGAGGGGACGTGGGTCCGGTACGACGGCGAAGGGAAGCCGCCGGTCACCGACGGGCCGTTCGCCGAGACCAAGGACCTCATCGCCGGCTGGATGGTGATCGACGTCGACAGCTACGAGCGCGCCGTCGAGCTGGCCGGGGAGCTGTCCGCCGCCCCGGGTGCGGGCGGAAAGCCGATCCACGAGTGGCTGGAGCTGCGTCCGTTCCTGACCGCCTCCCCGACCGTCACGGACTGACCGCGCCAATGGACGAGGCCCTGATCAGGAGCCTCACGCCCGGCGTGCTGACCGTTCTCGTCCGCCGCGGAGCCGACTTCGCGGCGGCCGAGGACGCGGTCCAGGACGCCCTGGTCGAGGCGGTCCGCGCGTGGCCGGCCGACCCGCCGCGGGACCCGAAGGGCTGGCTGGTCACGGTCGCCTGGCGGCGGTTCCTGGACGCGACCCGCGCCGACACCGCCCGCCGGCGGCGCGAGGACCGTATCGAGGAGGAACCGGCGCCCGGCCCGGCGCCCGACGTGGACGACACGCTCCAGCTCTACTTCCTGTGCGCGCACCCCTCCCTGACGCCGTCCTCCGCGGTCGCGCTCACGCTGCGCGCCGTCGGCGGGCTGACCACCCGGCAGATCGCCCGCGCCTACCTGGTGCCGGAGGCGACGATGGCGCAGCGGATCAGCCGGGCCAAGCGCACCGTCGCCGGTGTCCGGTTCGACCGGCCCGGTGACGTCGCCACCGTGCTGCGCGTGCTGTACCTCGTCTTCAACGAGGGGTACTCCGGTGACGTCGACCTCGCCGCCGAGGCCGTCCGGCTCACCCGGCAGCTCGCGGCCTCGGTCGACCACCCGGAGGTGGCCGGGCTGCTGGCGCTGATGCTGCTCCACCACGCGCGGCGGGCGGCCCGGACCGCGCCCGACGGGAGTCTGGTGCCGCTCGCCGAACAGGACCGCGGCCGGTGGGACACCGCGTCGATCGCGGAGGGCGTGCGGATCCTCCAGGCGGCGCTCGCCCGGGACCGGCTGGGCGAGTTCCAGGCCCAGGCCGCGATCGCCGCGCTGCACGCCGACGCGCCCACCGCCGGGGAGACCGACTGGGTGCAGATCGTGGAGTGGTACGACGAGCTCGCCCGCCTGACCGACAACCCCGTCGTCCGGCTCAACCGCGCGGTCGCCGTCGGGGAGGCCGACGGGCCGCGCGCCGGGCTGGCGGCGCTCGCGGCGCTGGACGGCACGCTGCCCCGCCACACCGCGGTGGCGGCGTACCTGCACGAGCGCGACGGCGACCTGGACACGGCCGCGCGGCTGTACGCCGAGGCGGCCCGCAAGGCCCCCGCGCTCGCCGAGCGCGACCACCTGACACGCCAGGCGGCCCGCCTCAACTCCCGTCGCCGTGAGCACCGGTGACCGGGAAGTCGAGGCGGAACGGCGGGCGTCGCGTCGCGCATGGCCCTCTCGCACCGGGGCGCGGGTAGGGCAACCGGCACACCTGGCTCGGCATGGCGTCGGCGCCGGCGCTGCCCGCCCGAGCGCGGTCACTCCCTCACACCGTCACACCGGGGCGCTCGGCGCGGCGCCGGCCCCTCCCTGGTAGCGCAGGAGCAGCATCGCAGCGTCGTCGTGGTGGGGCCCCGCCGCGTGCCGGACCAGGTCCTCGCGCAGGGCGTCCAGGGCGCGGTGGATGTCGGGGTCCTTCAGGAAGTGGGAGCGCTCGGCGAGCGGGTAGAAGCCGCCCCGCTCGTCGCGGGCCTCCGTGACGCCGTCGGTGTAGAGGAGCAGTTGGTCGCCGGGGCGGAAGGGCACCCGGAAGGGCTCGGGGCCGGGGCCGCCGTGCGCGGACAGGCCCAGCGGCAGGGCGTACGCGGGCGGCTCCGGGAAGTCGGCGGTGCCGTCGCCGTGGACGAGCAGCGGCGCCGGGTGGCCGTAGTTCAGGAGGACCACCCGGTGGTCGTGGCCGATCTCGGCCAGGATCGCGGTCACGAACTTCTCGTCCTCCAGCTCCCGGGCGACGCTGCGCTCCAGCCGTTCGCCCAGTTTGACCAGGTCCTCCTCGTCGTACGCCGCCTCCCGGAAGGCGCCGAGGACCCGGGCGGCGGTCTCCACCGCGGCCAGCCCCTTGCCCTGGACGTCGCCCACGATCACCCGGACACCGTGCGGCGAGGCCACCACCTCGTACAGGTCGCCGCCGATCCGGGCCTCGGCGACCGCCGAGGTGTACGAGACGGCCGCGTGCAGCGGGCCCGCGGTCAGCGGCACCGGGCGCAGCAGGACCCGCTGGGCCGCTTCCGCGATCGAGCGCACGCTGGCCAGCTCCGCCTCGCGGCGCGAGCGCATCACGGCCGCCGCGATGCCGACGCCGGTCACACCGGCCACCGACAGCATGGCGGTGTAGCCGCGGGGGCGGTCGAAGAGCCCGTTGTACATGCCGAGACCCACGCAGAGCAGCAGCGCGGCCAGTCCGATCACCGCGGTGCGCCGCCAGTCGCCGACCAGTCCGGCGAAGGCCGGGCCCAGCGACACCAGCGGCAGCAGACCCACCCCGGGACCCATCGTGAGGTCCACGACGGCGACGACGGCCATCGCGGCGACGGGCATCCAGGACAGCACCGTCGCGGAGCCCGTCGGCGGCTTCTCAACGGTCATGACTACTCCGGTGTCGCAGCGCTCAAGAGCCGCCCTCTCCCTGTCCTCAGGCGTCCTCCCCAGCCTCTCACCCTAGGCAAGGGAGGGTGCGCGCAGGAGTTTCCGGGCGGTCCTTAACCCAATCGAGGCCGAGTCGCGCCCGCGGACCGCACGTCACGAAGACGGCACGTCACGCGGACCGCACGTCACACGGACCGCACCGCCGCCCGGGTCGGCAGCAGTCCGCCGTCGGGCGCGCCCCGCCTGCTCGCCGCCGTCAGCGTGAGCGTCACCGTGAGCGAGGCGAGCGCCATCACGGACATGGCCGTCGCCGGTGAGGTGAACTGGGCCACCGTGCCCGCCAGGATCGCGGCGAGGCCCTGCATGGTGAGCATCCCGGCGGAGTGCAGTCCGAGGGCGTGCCCGGAGAGTTCGTCGGGGGTCAGGGCGACCAGGCGCTCCTGCTGCACCAGGCTCGCGCCGAAGCCCACCGACGCCAGGCCGACCAGTACGGCCGTCAAGGGCAGCGGCGGACGCAGGAAGAGGACGAGGTACGGAGCGGCCAGCAGCGCCAGGAGCGGGACGCCGAGCCGCGGACGCAGTCGGGCGGGCAGCAGCCGGCCGACCGTCACGTCCCCGGCGAGCATGCCCAGCGCCCCGCAGGCGAACAGGGTGCCCGCAGCGCGCGGGTCGTAGGAGACGAAGAGCGACTCGCAGCCGACGACGAGGCCGTTGGGGACCCACAGGGCCAGGTAGACGTGGCGGCGCGGACGGGCCGACCAGAGCCGGGCGTTGGCCTGCCAGGTGGCCCGGACGGAGGGGCGGCCGGAGATCCGGGGCGGACGGCGGGTCAGGCGCAGGGCGAGGGCGGCCGACGTGCCGTACAGAGCGGCCGCGAGCAGCAGGCACAGGCGCGGCGACAGCAGGGTCACCAGGACGCCCCCGGTCGCGTATCCGGCGATCTGCATGAGGCCGCTCATCATGTTGAAGAGCGAACGCCCGGTCAGGTAGCCGTCCTTGGCGAGGATCTCGGTCAGCAGGCCCCAGCGGACGCCGCCGCCGAGCGAGGCGATCAGCCCCTCGACGAGCACGATGACGAGCATCGCCCACACCGGCAGGCCGGGCAGCGCGAGGGCCGCGGTGGCGGCGGCGAAGGACAGCGAGAGGCCCGCCAGCGTCGCGCGGGGCGGCAGCCGGTCGGCGCCGGAGAGGAAGAAGGTGGCGCCCAGCACCTGGGCGAGCGCCGGGCCGAACATGCTGACCGCGGACAGCAGCGGCGACTGCGTCGCCCGGAACACCAGGGTGCCGAGCGCGAGCCCGCTCACCGTCTGGGCGGCGATGTTGGCGGAGGAGGAGAGGAAGAGGGGGCTGAACTCGGGGGTACGGAAGAGGTCCGCGTAGGTCTTGCGGGGTGTGTCCGGCATGCGGGGAGTGTGGGGTGGGCGGGAGACCCGCCGTTATTGTTTCGCGTGGACGCGAAAGGTCACGAGGGGTGCGGAGGGCGACGGGCGGATGGGCTGGTGGGAGATCAACGCCGACACCCTCGCGCGCGGCCGTTTCGTCGTGTCCCCGCTGGACGAGACCCTCGCCTGCCTGAAGATGCTGCACGCGGGCGTCGCCGGGCATCCCGGTGAGCGGGCCTGGCTCGACACCCACCGGCCCGCCCATCTGCGCCGGATGGCGGCCGACCCGGTGACCGCGCTGCTGGTGGCCTCGGGCCTGGGCCGGGAGTGGAACGCCGACTTCCTCACCCCCACCCCGGTCGAGGGCCGGAGCTTCGCGGAGGGCGTCGCGCGGATCCGGGCGACCCGCCCCGACGTGGCACGCGCCGACCTGGCCGTCTCCCTGTCCGGCACGCTCCCTGCGGCCCTGGACCGCGACGACCTGCCGGAGCGGGCCGCGGCGCTCCTGGAGGAGGTCTGGGCCGAGGCGGTACGGCCGGACTGGGACCGGCGCCGCCGGGTGCTGGAGGCGGACGTCGTCGCGCGGACCGCGCAGGTGAGCCGGGGCGGCTGGGCGACGGTGCTGGACGCCCTGCGGCCCGGCACCCGCTGGCTGGGCGACAACCGGCTCCAGATCAACCTGAACCCGTACCCGCCGCGCGAGCTGTCCGGGGCCGAGCTGCTCCTCGTGCCGATCACCGCGCAGCGGCACGGCTGGGTGGCCTGGGAGGAACCGGAACGGTACGCGATGGTCTACCCGTGCGCGGGCGCCCTCGCGGACGACGGCGCCCGGCACGTGCCCGCCGCCCTCGGCGCGCTGCTCGGCCCGGCCCGCGCGGGCGTGCTGACGCTGCTCGGCACCCCCATGAGCACCAGCCAGCTGGTCGGCGTGACCGGGCAGGGCCTCGGGTCGGTCGGACGGCACCTGCGGGTACTGCTCGACGCGGGGCTGGTGGAGCGCCGCCGCGCGGGCCGCTCGGTGCTGTACTCACGGACACCGGCCGGGGAGGTCCTCGTCGAGGCGGGCAGCGAGGGGCGTACCGGGGCGCCGGACTAGGGCCTGTCTGACAATTCGCGTCGTCGCCCGAAGGGCGGCCGCGCGGCGTCAGGTGCGTGCTCTGGGGGTCCCCCCGGCCGAAGGCTGGGGGAGTGCCGGCCCCAGACCCGCGTACTGGCCGTACTCGGGTCTGGGGCCGGTGCGGCGAGTGGGGGTACCTCCCACGCCCTTAAGGCAGTGGGGGAGCGTGCATGGCGTCGCGCGGCAGACGGGAATTGTCAGACAGGCCCTAGCATCCGGTGCATGACGAGCTCACCGAACACGCGGAACGACGACAGCCTTCCCCTCGACGTCGAGATCGGCGCCCTCCAGGGCGGGGCCGCGGACCTCTCGCAGTACACCGGCCGGGTCGTGCTGGTGGTCAACGTGGCCTCCAAGTGCGGGCTCACCCCGCAGTACGCCGGTCTGGAGCGACTGCACGAGCGGTACGCGGAGCAGGGGTTCACCGTGCTGGGCGTGCCCTGCAACCAGTTCATGGGCCAGGAGCCGGGCAGCGCCGACGAGATCGCCGAGTTCTGCTCGGCGACCTACGGGGTCACCTTCCCGATGACCGAGAAGGCCGAGGTCAACGGCGAGGGCCGGCATCCGCTGTACGACCGGCTGACCGGCTTCGCGGACGCCGAGGGCCACAGCGGGGACATCCGCTGGAACTTCGAGAAGTTCCTGATCGGGCGGGACGGCAAGGTCGCCGCCCGCTTCTCGCCGCAGACCGAGCCGGAGGCGGCCGAGGTCGTGGCGGCCGTCGAGGAACGCCTCGCCGGTTGACCTTGCCCCTGGGGCAAGGCCGAGCCTCTCCGTCGCCGGGCGGAACAGCCGCCCGGCGACGGAGGACGACGACGTGGACGACTACGTGGACGACGGCGTGGACGACGAGTTGCTGACCATCGGCGCGTTCGCCGCGCGGGCCCGGCTGTCGGCCAAGGCCCTGCGGCTGTACGACCGGCTGGGCCTGCTGGCGCCCGCCCACGTGGACGAGGCGACCGGGTATCGCTACTACCGGGCCGGGCAGGCCGAACGCGCCCGGCTCGTGGCCCTGCTGCGCCGCCTGGACATGCCGCTCGCGCGGATCGCCGAGGTGGTCCACGCGGACGGCGACCGGGCCGCCGGTCTGCTCGACGTCTACTGGGCGGACGTGGAGGCCCGGGTGGCCGGGCAGCGCGCGCTCGTCGACTACCTCCGTGGACGGCTGACGGAAAGGGATTCCGACGTGTACGGAAAGTTCGTGGTCGAGACGGTGGACGTGCCCGAGCGGGTGGTGCTCAGCGAGACCCGGCACCTGCTGGCGGACGAGCTGCCGGCGTGGATCGGTGCCTCACTGGGGCGTCTGGAGGAGGCGGCCCGGGGCTGCGGGGGTGTGACGGCGGCGCCGTTCGTCGCCTACCACTCGGACGTGTCGGCGGAGAGCGACGGCCCGGCCGAGTCCTGCGTGCCGGTCGCCGACGAGGCGGCGGCGCGGGCCTGGAGCGAGGAGCGGGGGCGGGCGTGGCAGACGCGGGTGCGGGTGGAGCCGGCCGGGCGGCTGGCCTACACCCGGATCACCAAGGCCCAGGTGGAGTATCCGCAGATCCTGGCCGCCTTCGGGGCGGTGGAGGAGTGGATCGCCGCACAGGGTCTGACGGTGACGGGGCCGTGCCGCGAGGTGTACTTCGCCGACTGGGACGCCGCGGGCCCCGAGGACCCGGTGTGCGACGTGGCGTTCCCGGTGAGTTGAACGGAGCTGAGCCGAGCGGGGTTGGGCTGAGCTGAACCGGGCCCCGGCGGGCGCCCTCTCGGCAAGGTCGGCGAACTGGTCGAGAGGGCTCCGTCGGTGGTACCGGCGGTTGACGCGTGGCGGCGTTACTCCTTGACCGAGGTCACGAAGGCGGTCCACGCGTCGGCGGGGAACGCGAGGACCGGTCCGCCGGTCACCTTGGAGTCGCGGACGGCGAGTGCCGCCACGAGCGGTGACCTGACTTCGACGCACGCGCCGTTTCCTCCGGAGTAGGAGGACTTGGTCCACGATTCCTGGGCGCCCTGAAGAATTGCCATGTCTGCTCCGATGGCGAGTCGCGAGTGTGGTTTACGCCAATGACGTTTGATCTTTGGCGTGATCGACGCTACTCGCTGGCCTTCCCGTACGGAGCAGCCATTCACTCGTCCGGATGGCATATTCCAGGCGAGTCTTCCAGTACATCGCGGCAGGGGTGTACTATGCCGCACCGCTCAGCGTGCGTACTCCTTCGCCACGTCCTCGATGCGCTGCCGCGACTGCTCCACGTTCAGGGCCTGGGCCCGCAGATGCTCGTACATCACCGTGTACTTCTGCACGTCCGGCGCCTTCTCCAGGTACAGGTCGCTGGTCACGCCCTCGATGTACACCACGCTGGAGTCGGCCGTGTCCGCGAACTCCAGGATGGAGTACTGGCCGTTGATGCCGGGGTGCGCCCCGACGTCGAAGGGGAGCACCTGCACGGTGATGTGCGGCAGCTGCGACATCTCGGCGACGTGCTCCAGCTGCTCCCGCATCACCTGCTTGCCGCCCACCACCCGGCGCAGGCTGGCCTCGTCGAGGACCACCCACAGCCGCAGCGGGTTGTGGTCGGCGGAGATACGCTCCTGCCGCCGTATGCGGACCTGCACCCGCTTCTCCACGTCGGCGACAGACGTCTCGGGCAACGCGCCCTGGATGAGCGCCTCGGCGTAGGGCCGGGTCTGCAACAGGCCGGTGATGATCTGGGGTTCGTAGGTCCGCAGCGACTCCGCGTCGGTCTCCAGGCCGATGTAGACGCTGTACGGGATGTCCCCGAAGGCGTGCCACCAGCCCTGCTGCCGCGAGTCCTTCGCCATCTGCATCAGCGAGTCGACGATCCGCTGGTCCTCGACCTCGTACACCCCGCACAGGTCGCGGACGTCCCGCTGGCTGATGCTGCGCCGGCCGTTCTCCAGTCGGCTGATCTTCGACTGGGAGACCAGCAGCCGCTCGGCGACCTCCTCGGCCGTCATGCCCTTGAGCTCACGGAGCCGGCGCAGCTCCTGGCCCAGCCGACGCCGCCTTACGGTGGGATTGACACTCGACGCCACGGGACGTGCACCTCCGGCTGCGTGACTCATGCTTGCCACTTTGTGTATCTGCTGTTGAGCAGACTGCCACCAAGGTGCTTTCTACCGCTGGGAAACGGTCGATATGCGCCGCGTACACGCCAGTTCGGGGCGCCACCCCCGCATGCGGCCGCGCGGGGCGGCGGAACCTTTCCTCGGTCCGGGTGGGCCGGACCTGCGGTCGGTTCCACCGCCCCACGCGGACCTGCGGCTCCCGTGATGGGGCTTGGGGACTGGCGGTGCGGCGGTGCGATGGTGCTGTGGTGCGGTTGTCGTGCGGGTGCTGCGGTGCGGGTGCTGCGGTGCGTCCGTCGGGCTAGTGGACCGCCGCCCGCGCCATGGATCCGTGGCGCGGTTGCGCCGGAACGCCGCGGGCGGGTTCCGGAGCGGGCCTGGCCCCTGGTCCCGCGGCCTGGCGGCCGGCCGGGGCCGGACTGCGGCGTGGCTGTGCCGCAGCGCCGTTCTGGACGTCCATCACCGCGTGCGCCACCAGACCGCCCATGGGGTCGTGCCTGATGAGGTCCCGCAGCCGGGACCGCGACGAGCGTCCTTCGTTGCCCGGGTAGAGGTGCTTGCCGAGTCCGACCGCGTGGGCCAGCGCGGCGAGCGCCGCGGTCCGCGGGTCCGGCGGGACGCCGGTGCGGATCGCCGAGTCCAGCCGGGCCTTGATCTCCCTGCTGATCGCCGTGTCCGTCGCCTGGTAGCGAGTCGTCGGCAGCACCCCGCACATCTGGCCCTCCACGGCATGCACCATGCCGCATCGCTCCAGATGCGAGAGATAGGTCTGGCGCAGCCCCAGGCGGGGCCCGCCGATCCAGTTGACCGCCCGTACGGGAGCGCCACGCCTTCGCAGCAACTCCAACGCGCAGTCCAGTGTTGGATCTCCTGTCGGCCGTGGGGCCACCACGGCGATACGATCCCCGTCTGGGGCTATACGTCCGGCCAGCGCCAGCTCCACCAGCTGTGCTCCGGCCAGACCGAGGTCGAGCGACTGCGGCTGTGCGGTGGTACCCGTGGTCGGGTCCAACGCCAGCAGCAGAAGCTCCTCCGGAAGTGTTCTGCGGCTCCTGCCCATCCATGCCTCCCCGCGTGGATGACAGACAGGGTGACCCCTCTCACATTGGTCTGTCGAGGGTGCGTGACCGCTTCGTAGTGGAACCAGTAGGTATGTCGTTCTCGTCTTCCGCGTGGGTTCCACCCGTACACAGGACACTGGTAAATGGTTTCGGTACGGGTTCGGCAGCGCGCACAGGACGTGCGGCGCATGGAGGAGGCATCGGTGGCGGGCGAGTCCCCCGACAGTTCGAAGCAGCGCGAGTCGTCGGAAGAACCGACGTCGGGGAGCGCGGGTCCGGTTCCCGAAGCCAGGACCGAAGCGAGCGAGCGGCGTGATCCGCGGCTGGCGGTGGCCCGGGAGGACGCGAAGCGCTCCGCGGGCACCGGTGCCGGGCCCCGCGGTGGCGTCGACACGGCCACCCGCGTGCTGTCGGTCCGCGAGACGGAGCCGGAACCGGAACCGGAGCCGGAACCGGAGTCCTCCGGCGAGGACGACGCCCCCGAGGCGTCCGCCGACGCCCCGAAGGTGTCCGGGGCCGATGACGCGGCTGACGCGGCGCCCGCCGCCGGGAACGACGGCCGGCTCAGGGACGCCGTCGCGGCCTGGGTGGCCACCGCGGACGAGCGCGCCGCCGCCAACGCGCGGCTCGCGGGCGCGCGGGACGCGGAGGAGCCTTCACGGGAGGCCGACAAGGACTCCGACTCCCCCGGGGACGTCGAGGACGGCGAGGGCGGCGCGGACGCCCCGCAGGACACCGAGCAGGCCGAGACGGCCGGTGCCGCCGACGGCGACTCCGGCACGGACTCGGACCAGGACTCCGACACGGCCGCGGCCGCGCACACGGACGCAGCCCCCGGCTCGGATCCCGGCGCCGACCCGGACGGAGACGCGGCCTCGGGTACGAGCCCGGCGGCCGCCCCCGACACGGACACCGCACCGGATGCGGGCGCCGCCACGGACACGGACGCAGCCCCGGGCTCGGATCCCGGCGTCGACCCGGACGGAGACGCGGCCTCGGGTACGAGCCCGGCGGCCGCCTCCGACGCAGACACCGCACCGGATGCGGGCGCCGCCACGGACACGGACACAGCCCCCGCCCCGGATCCCGGCGCCGACCCGGACGCGGGCTCGGACGCGGCCTCGGGCTCGGGCTCGGGCTCGGGCTCCGCACCGGACGGGGGCGAGGAATCGGCCGTCGGCGCCGGCTCGGGCGCGGGCTCGGTTGCCGACGCCGACCCGGGTACCGGTGCGGACCCGGACCGCGCCCCGGAAACGAAGTCGGACTCGAAGCCGGAAGCCGAGCCGGGCACGGAGGCCGGGGCCGTTCGGGACGCCGCCGCCGACGCCGACGGCGGTGACAGTGGCCGTGACGGTGACGGTGACGGCGACGCTGACGGCGATCGCCGTGACGGCGGCGACGACGTCCCGCCCGTCGATCAGCCCACCGCCGTGTTCAAGGCACCGCGGCCGGACAAGCCCGCCGTCGATCAGCCGACGACCATGCTGAAGCTGGGGGACGCCGCCTCCGCCGCCAGGAAGGCCGGACAGAAGGCCGGGCAGAAGGGCGACGGCCCCGCGCGGTCCGAGGGGGACGCCGAGCGGACCAGCAAGTTCGTGGCGCTGCGGAACCCGGACGCCCCGGCCCCCGAGGCGCCCAAGGCCCCCTCCGCGGAGCCCAAGGGACCGCAGGCGCCCCGCACCGGGGTGACCGCCCCCAGGTCGCACGTCGGGCCCGACCGGACCACCCAGCAGCCGCTGCCGCCCAAGCCGCCGCTGGACCTGCTGGCGGAGCTGACGAACACGCCGCCGCCGCCGGAGACCCCGCTGCGGACGACGGTGCGCCGGGTCAAGATCTGGACGCCGCTGGTCATCCTGCTGGTGATCATCTTCGGCGTCGTGCAGTCCATGCGCCCGCTGCCCGCGCCGACCCTCGACCTCACGGCGCAGGACAGCTTCTCGTTCGACGGCGGCAAGCCGCAGATCCCGTGGCCCGAGAGCGGTCAGGCCGCGCTCGACGTGCAGGGCATCGGCTCGTTCGGTTCGTCCGGCGACCAGAAGCCCGTGCCGATCGCGAGCGTGGCCAAGGTCATGACCGCGTATCTCGTCCTGCGCGACCACCCGCTCAAGAGCGGCGCCGAGGGCCCGAAGATCAAGATCGACCAGGCGGCGGAGGACCAGTCGCAGGCCGGTCAGGAGTCGACGGTCGACGTCTTCGCGGGCGACTCGATCTCCCAGCGCGAGGCCCTGCAGGCCATCCTGATCGCGTCCGCGAACAACGTGGCGCGTCTCCTCGCCCGCTGGGACGCGGGGTCGGAGAAGGCGTTCGTGGAGAAGATGAACGCCGCCGCCAAGGACCTCGGCATGACCAACACGACGTACACCGACCCGTCGGGGCTGAACAACACGACGGTGAGCACGGCCGTGGACCAGGTGAAGCTGGCCAAGGCGGCGATGAAGGAGCCCGCCTTCCGCGAGGTCGCCGCGATGATGTCGTACAACGACTACAAGGGCGAGAACCACGGCAACTGGAACCAGCTGGTCGGTCACAACGGCGTCGTCGGCATCAAGACCGGCACCACCACCTCCGCCCTCGGCAACCTCGTCTTCGCGGCGAAGAAGGAGGTCGGCGGGGAGACCCGGACCATCGTCGGGGCCGTGGTGCGCCAGCCGGACGTCGGCGGGGGCATCCTCGACGCCGCGCTGGACGCGAGCGACGAGCTGATCCGGGCCGCGCAGGACACCCTGACGTCGTCGACGATCATCAAGAAGGGCAGCGTCGTCGGGTACGTCGACGACGGCCTCGGCGGCCGGACGCCGGTCGTCGCCACGCAGGACGTCAAGGCCGTCGGCTGGGGCGGACTGACCGTGAAGCTGACGTTCACGGCGGACGAGGTGCCGCACACGGCGAAGGCCGGGACCAAGGTGGGCACCCTCACGGTCGGCGACGGCGGCACCAGCGGCGCGGTGAAGGTGCCGGTGGCGCTGAGGGACGACCTCGTCGAACCGGGGTTCACGGACAAGCTGACGCGGCTGGGCTGACGGCCGGCCCGTCCGGGCCGCTGCCACGCCCCGCGCTCCCCGCCCCCGCGGTCACCCGGCCGCGGGGGCGTTCGCGTGCCCGGAGGCGGCGAAAGGGAGGAGGCAGCGGTGCGGCGGCGCGTGCTAGCGTCGCCAAACGGGGCAGTCGCCGGTCGCGGGAACGGGACACGGCCCAAAGAAGAAGACGGGACACGGGGAGTGCCTTCAGGTGGCCACTGCGGAGCCGACACGCGCCGACGACGCCGATCCGGGTTCGGGAGCCGACCCGCGACCACGCGTGCCCGCGCCCCGCAGGGACGACGGTGAGTCCCGGTCTGCCGGGCGGCGGCCGCCCGCCGAGCCGGAAGCGCCCTCGGCGGTGAACGCCGCCTTCCTGGCCCTGCGCGAGCGCATGCTGCGCCATCCGGTGCTGTCCGTGACGGCCCTGGCCGGGGTGCTCCACATAGCGTGGTTCTTCACGTTCGCGAACAGCGGCGGCGACCTCGCGGCGCAGGACGCGTGGGCCGAGTTCGTCGGCCGCCACCCGGCCTCGGCGTACAACCTCGCCTGGTACGGCGGCATGCACCCGGTGTCGTACAGCGTGATCTCGCCGTACCTGATGTCGGTGCTCGGCGTGCGCACCACGATGATGATCGCGGGCACGGTGTCGGCCGGGCTGCTGACGATGATCCTGATCCGCAGCCGGGTGGTCCGCAACCCGCTGTGGGCGTCGCTGGCGGGCCTCTTCGCGCTGCTGGGCAACGCGGCGTCGGGGCGGGTGACGTTCGGGCTCGGCATGATGTTCGGTCTGGGCGCGGTCGCCGCGGTGTTCTGCTGGCCCCACCGGTGGCGGCACGAGCGCTGGGCCAAGGGGCTGTGCGCGGCGCCGCTGGCCGCGCTGTCCACGATGGCCTCGCCGGTCTCCGGGCTGTTCGTGGGCCTGGTGGCGGTCGCCCTGTTCCTGCAGAAGCGCCGCCCGGGGGCCTGGGCGCTGGGCGTGGCCCCGAGCGTGGTCGTCGCGCTGTCGGCGGTGCTGTTCCCCTTCTCCGGCACGCAGCCGATGGGGTTCGGCTCGGCGGTGCTGCCGATCGTGTACGCGGGCCTGATCTACTGGTTCGTGCCGAGCACCTGGAAGACGGTGCGGATCACGTCGGCGGTCTACGGCCTGTCGGTGCTGCTGGTCTGGCTGATCAGCTCGCAGATCGGCTCCAACATCACGCGGCTGCCCATGCTCTTCGCCGGGGTGGCGCTGGTGGCGGCGCTGCCGTTCACGGTGGTGAAGTCGCGCAAGTGGTACGCGCTGGTGGTCTCGATCGTCGGCTTCGTGGGCTGGATCGGCTTCAAGTCGGCCGACGACATCATCCACACCACGCCCGCCGCCTCCTGGGCGCGCGAGCTGGCGCCGCTCGTCAACGAGCTGCAGGAGGTCGGCGCGGGGCGGGGCCGGGTGGAGGCCGTGCCGGCCCGCTCCCACCGGGAGGCGTCGGCGCTCGCGCCGTACGTGAACCTGGCCCGCGGCTGGACCCGCCAGGCCGACATGGAGCGCAACCCGCTCTTCTACGACGACACGCTCAACTCGGCGAACTACCACGAGTGGCTGAAGCGCTGGGCGGTGCACTACGTGGTGCTGCCCAAGGGCGAGCCGGACGGCGACGGCGGCAAGCGGGAGCGGGAGCTGCTGCAGCGGGGCCTGCCGTACCTGAAGCAGGTGTGGGGCGACGCCAACTGGCAGCTGTTCCAGGTGCTCGACCCGACGCCGCTGGCCGAGCCCGACGCCGTCGTCCAGCGGGCCGAGCAGGACGAGTGGACCATCGACGTGAAGGAGCCCGGCCGCATCCTGATCCGGATGCCGTACTCGCCGTGGCTGAGCCTCGTCGACGAGGAGGGCAACAAGCTGGAGCCGCCCCAGGAGACGGAGGCCTCCAAGGACGCCCCGGAGGGCACGCCGAAGACGTACGACAACGTCAACGGCTGTCTGACGGAGACCGAGGAGACCGCCGACGGCGACGTGTGGACGACGCTCGTCGCGCCCGAGGCGGGCACGTACCGGCTGTCGGCGCCGTACGGCCTGAAGCGGGGCACGCCGTGCCCCGACGAGCTGAAGTAACGGACCGGGCGCTCGGCCCGGGGCCCCGGACACCCTCGCTGACGTTCATGTAGATGAACGCAGGTCAGTAAGCCGAACCTTTTTACTTCCTCTTGACCTTCCGCTTCCTTGTCGTGCCCGCGTCGACGCACCCACGATGAGCGGGCACTTCGCGGCCTGCCACGCCCCTACCCCGCTCGTGCGAAGTGCCAACCAGCTGAGCGGAGTTCACAAGGCGGACCCCGGAAGGGGGCACATGAACGGTCTCGACTGGTCCGTGCTCATCGGCTACTTCGCCGTCATGGTGGCGATCGGTGTCTGGTCGCACAAACGCGTCGACGACGTCAGCGACTTCTTCACGGCCGGCGGCAAGATGCCGTGGTGGCTGTCCGGCATCTCGCACCACATGTCGGGATACAGCGCGGTGATGTTCACCGGCTACGCCGGCATCGCCTACACCTACGGCGTCACGTCCTTCGTGACGTGGTCGTTCCCCATCGCGCTCGGCGTCGCCATCGGCTCCAAGCTGTTCGCGCCGCGCATCAACCGGCTGCGCTCACGGCTGCACGTGGCCTCGCCGCTGGAGTACCTGAAGAACCGGTACAACCTGCCCACCCAGCAGGCGCTGGCCTGGTCCGGCATGCTGCTGAAGATCGTGGACGTGGCCGCGAAGTGGGCGGCCATCGCCACGCTCCTGTCGGTCTTCACCGGCATCACGCTCAACCAGGGCATCCTGATCACCGGCGTCATCACGGGCATCTACTGCACGATCGGCGGCCTGTGGGCGGACGCGCTGACGGAGCTGGGCCAGTTCATCATCCAGCTGCTGGCCGGTGTCGCGATGTTCGTGGCCGTCGTCATGAAGCTCGGCGACCACGGCGGCTTCTTCGGCGTCTGGGACGAACCCGCCCTCCAGGGCCACGGAAAACCGCTGGTCGGCCCGTACGGGACGGTGTTCCTGCTGGCCTTCCTCTTCATCAAGCTCTTCGAGTACAACGGCGGCATGCTCAACCAGGCCCAGCGCTACATGGCCACGGCCAACGCCCGCGAAGCGTCGCGGGGGGCGCGGCTGTCGGCGGTGCTGTGGCTGGTCTGGCCGTTGGTGCTGTTCTTCCCGATGTGGATGTCGCCGCTGCTGGTGGAGTCGCAGAAGGCGGACGGTTCCGACTCCTACGCCCTGATGACCGAGCAACTGCTGCCGCACGGGCTGCTCGGGCTGGTCATCGTCGGATTCTTCTCGCACACGATGGCCATGTGCTCCTCGGACGCGAACGCCATCGCGGCCGTGTTCACCCGTGACGTGGCGCCGGTGCTGTCGAAGCGGGCGCGCGGCTGGGGGCAGCGGTCCGGGCTGCTGGCGGCCCGGCTGACGACGGTGATCTTCCTCGGTCTTTCGATGGCGGTGGCGACGCAGGTCGACTCGCCGACGTTCAAGGACATCATCACCGTCGTGATCAAGTGGGTCGCCGGGCTGATGGGCCCGATCGCGATCCCGATGATGCTCGGTCTGCTGCGGCCCTTCCGCCGCTCCGGCCCGACGGCGGCGCTCACCAGCTGGGGACTGGGCCTGGTCGCGTTCTGGCTGGTCAACTACCCGATCAACTGGAGCGTGGACGGCGGGGTCCCCCTGGAGTACCAGGTCTCCGTCCCGCTGGCGGTCTCGCTGGTCCTGTACGTCCTGGTCGGCTACCTCAAGCCGGAGGACACCCCGGAACGGCTCGCGATCATCGAGCGCGTCAACACCGACGGGGACGACGACACCGGCGCGGCGGCCGCGATCCCGACGCCAGCGGGCGGGGTGGACGACGCGGTGGGCCGCAGCCGGGTGGGCGACTAGGCACGCCGCCCGCCAGGGGAAGGCCGCTCGGCCGGTGACCGCGGAGCGTGGTCACCGGCCGTGCGGTCAGCGCAGTTCCTGGATGCGGATCTGGTTGCCGGCCGGGTCCCGGAAGGCGCAGTCCCGGATGCCGTACGGCTGCTCGGTCGGCTCCTGGACGATCTCGGTGTTCCCGGCGCGCACCTTCTCGAAGGTGCCGTCGAGGTCCTCGGTGGCCAGGAGGATCCACCCGTAGGTGCCCTTGGCCATCATCTCGGCGATGGTGCGGCGCTCGCCGTCGGTGATGCCAGGGTCCACGGCGGGCGGCGACAGGAGCAGCGAGACGTCCGGCTGGTCGGCCGGTCCGACCGTGATCCAGCGCATCTTGCCGTTCCCGACGTCCTTGCGGACCTCGAAGCCGAGGACGTCCCGGTAGAAGGCCAGGGACGCGTCCGGGTCGTCGTGCGGGAGAACGGTGGTGTGAATGCTGATGTCCATGGCCGCCACGCTAGCCGGGGCCCACGGACCACCGCTTCTCGAAACGTGACCGCTATCCCCGCGGGTACCTGGTCAGCCAGCCGGGGGACGAGCCCGCCGGGCCGTGCAGGGCGGGGCCCTGGGTCATCTCCATGGCGAAGTCGTCGGCGAGTTCCAGCACGGTCGGGCGGCCCTCCAGTTCGGCCAGCCAGGCCGGGGGCAGCGCCGTCTCGCCGTGCAGGGCGCCGAGCAGGCCGCCGGTCAGGGCCCCGGCCGCCGCCGAGGCGCCGTCGTGATTCACCGCGAGCCGCAGCCCGTGCCGTACGTCCTCGCCGACGAGGGCGCAGTACACGGCGGCGGCGACCAGGCCCTCCGCCGTGCCCGCGCCGATCAGCTCGGTCACTCGGGCCGGGGTCGGCAGCCCCTGCCGTACGGCACCCAGCGCATGCTGCAGGGCGGTCGTGACGGGTTCGTGCCCGGGCCGGGGCACCAGCAGCGCCAGGGTCCGCTGCACGGCGGCGTCCAGGCTCTCGCCGCGCGCCAGCCCGTGCACGATCACGGCGTACGCGCCCGCCGCCAGGTAGCCGGTGGGGTGGCCGTGGGTCTGCGCCGCGCACTCCACGGCGAGCTGGGCGACCAACTGCGGCTCCCAGCCGACCAGGAGCCCGAACGGCGCCGAGCGGGCGGCGGCCTCGGGGCCGCGCTCGCCGGGGTTCTTGGGCGCCTCGGGGGTGCCCATCGTCTCGTCGCCGAGACCGAGCAGCAGCGCGCGCGGGGCGTCCCGGCGGACGTACAGCCACTCCTCGTGGGCCAGCCAGCCGTCGTCCTTGCGCCGCAGGTCGGGCCCCCAGTCGCGCTGGGTGGCGGCCCAGCGCCGGTAGGCCCGGTGCAGGTCGGTCGGCGGATGCCAGGCGCCGGTGTCGCGGCGCACCTGGGCACGGATCAGCCCGTCGACCGAGAACAGGGTGAGCTGGGTGAGGTGGGTGACGGCACCGCGCCGGCCGTGGGCGGCGGCCAGGTCGGCCAGCCCTTCGGGGCCGTGGGCCTCCCGGATCGCGTCGAGGGCGAGAGAGTCGACGGGCGAGCCGAGGGCGTCCCCGACGGCCACCCCGAGCAGCGTCCCGCGCACCCGGCTGCGGAAGTCCTGCTGTTCGGCACGCCCCCAGACGGCACCGGCTGCCCCGCCCACCTGGACCTCCCCTCGGCACTGCCCACACCACTGTCCGTACGTACGACGTCCAGCACTGTATGCGAACAGAAGTGGTCGGTCAGGGTCGGAACGGTGTGGAAACGTTCACGCGGCCGCGCACACCTCGCGGCAGCAGCGGACGAAGTCTCGGACGACGGGGTCGGCGTCGTCGGCGGGCGCCCAGGCGACCGCGACCCGGCTGGGACCGATCCCGGTGACGGGGCGGTGGGCGACGCCGGGGCGGGTGTAGAAGCGGGCCGCCGACTCGGGGGCGAGCGCGACGCCGTAGCCGTTGGCGATCGCGGTGAGCCAGTCGTCGGGCTGCTCGGTGACCGCGCCGATGCGTACGGGGTGGCCGTCGCGCTCGTCGGCGGCCAGCCAGTACTCGCGCCAGGGGCCCGTCTCGGGCGGGGCGGCCACGAAGGGCTCGTCCCACAGCTCGCGGAAGTCGATCCTCTCGCGCCCGGCCAGCGGGTGGGTCTCGGGGAGTGCCACGCAGCGGGGCTCGCTGAACAGCTCCACCACACGCAGCGCCTCCTGCCCGGGGAACGGCAGCCGCACCAGGGCGACGTCGACGTCCGAGTCGGCGAGTCCCGCGGTCGGGTTCGACCACGCGGCCTGCCGCATCTCGGCCCGCCAGTCCGGACGGCGCCGGGCGAACTCGGCGATGATCGGCTGCGTCGCCTCGTTGGCGGCGCTGGCGAGGAAGCCGACCCGCAGGATCCGGTCCGCCCGGCGCGCCGCGGACCTCGTCTCGCGCAGTGCCGCCTCCCACCCGGCGAGAAGAGCGGGCACCCGCGCCGCGAGCGCCCGGCCCGGCCCGGTGAGGGCCATGCCGCTGCGCGAGCGGGTGAAGAGGGGCCCGCCCAGTGCGGACTCCAGCTGCCGGATCTGCTTGGTCAGCGCGGGCTGGGAGACGTACAGCCGCTGAGCCGCCCGGGTCAGGCTGCCTTCCTCCGCCACGGTCGCGAAGTACCGCAGCAATCGGGTGTCGACATCCATTCCACCAGGTTATAGAAGCAGGTATTGGACGTCGCGGTGGGCTGCGGTGAGCCTGGAGGAAAGCCACTGGAAGGAAGCGAGTCCCCGTGTACACCGCCTACGTGACCGTCACCGTCGTGGCGATCGTCGCCAACGCCGGGATCGCCGTCGCGGACCTGCTGCGGGCCCCGTTCGTCCTCGCCAACTCGGCCGAGGTGGGGGTCCCCGCGTCGTGGCTCCCGTGGCTGGCCGGCCTCAAGGGGGCGGGAGCCGCCGGGCTCCTCGTCGGCCTGCTGGGTGTCCGGCCGCTCGGCATCGCGGCGGCGGTCGGCCTCGTCCTCTTCTTCGTCGGCGCGGTCGCCGCACACGTCCGCGCCCGGGTCTTCCACAACATCGCCTTCCCCCTCGGATACCTGGCGCTCGGCACCGCGGCGCTCGTCGTGGGGGTGGCCCGGTGACGGATCGGCCGCGGGACCGGGCCGGCCATTAGTGGGACAGCCGGTCGGGGGTGGAGGAAGGTACACCCCGTTTCCGCCGCCTGGCCCCATCGAGCGGGCGGCCGGTTCGCGAAAGGCTCAAGGCGTTCCGAGAGCAGCCTTGTTGAGAGGATCCCCCGTGTCCGACCGTCTTTCCACCGCCGCCTCCGCCTCCACCACCGCATCCGCCACGGCCTCCGCCTCCGTCCCCTCCAAGTCGAGGAAGCAACGCGGGCGTGTGCTGTCGGTGGTCGCCGCGCTCGCGGTCCTGGGCGGCGGCCTCGCCGTGACCGGTTCCCTGGCCTACGGCGCCCCGGACCGCGCCGGTCACCGCGACGCCGTGCGCGAGGGGGCACGGGACCTGGTCCGCGAGGACGGTTTCCCCGCCGCGCTGGTCGCCGACCAGGGACGGGACGGACGCGTCCGCGACTACACGGCGGGCACCGGCGACCTGGAGACCGGCGCGTCCGTGCCGGTCGACGGACAGGTCAGGGCGGGCAGCAACACCAAGGCCCTCACCGCGGCGGTGGTGCTCCAGCTGGTCGGCGAGGGCAAGGTGAAGCTGGACGAGCCGATCGAGACGTACCTGCCGGGTCTGGTGCGCGGCGACGGCATCGACGGCGGCCGGATCACCGTGCGGAACCTGCTCCAGCACACCAGCGGCCTGCCCGACTACGTGCAGACGCTGGGCCTGGACCCGTTCGAGGTCCGTGACACGTACTACAACCCGCGTGACCTGATCGACCTCGCCCTGAGCCAGAAGGCGGCGTTCGAGCCGGGCGCGAAGTGGCAGTACAGCAACACCAACTACGTCCTGGCGGGCCTGCTCGTCGAGAAGGTCACGGGCCGCCCCTTCGGCGAGGAGATCACCGACCGGATCATCCGCCCGCTCGGCCTGAAGGACACCTACTGGCCGGGCGTCGGCGAGCGCGGCATCCGGGGCGCCCACCCCGAGGGCTACGCCGCCGCCACCCCCGGCGCACCGCTGGAGGACATCACCCGCCTCGACCCGTCCCAGGCCTGGGCCGCCGGGCAGCTGGTCACCACCCCGCGCGACCTCAACCGCTTCTTCTCCGCCCTGCTCGGCGGCGAGGTCCTGGAGGCCGCCGAGCTGACGGAGATGCAGACCACGGTCCCGGTCACCGAGGGCGCCCCCGCGCCCGGCACCGGCTACGGCCTGGGCCTCTTCCGCACCCCTCTGTCCTGCGGCGTCGAACTGTGGGGCCACGGCGGCTCCATCCACGGCTACGAGACCTACGGCGGCGCCACGCGGGACGGCCGCGCGGCCACGGTGGCGACGACGGCCCTGTCCAGCTCGGTGGCCGCCGAACCGGCCGACATGATGGCGGCCCACCAGCACGTCTTCGACCTGGTGGACACGGCCGTCTGCGAGTAGGCGGAACGCTTCGGAGAGATCACGTTCCGGGCCCTCCCCGCTCGCCGCGCCACCGGCTTCGGGATAGTGCTGCCATGACCAACATCCCCCGCAGCACCCTTTTACTGGCCTCCACCGTGCTCACCGCGGTCCTCGCCCTCTACATCGCCCTCGTGGCCCTCGGGAACATCACCGACTTCGACAACAACCAGCAGTACGTGCGTCACGTCCTCGCGATGGACACGACGTTCAAGGACGACGACCTGATGTGGCGGGCGATCACGAGCAAGGGTCTCCAGGACACCGCGTACGTGGCGATCATCGTGTGGGAGACCGCGGCCGCGCTCGTGCTGATCTGGGCGACCTGGCTCTGGATACGCCGGCAGCACGCTCCCGCGCGGCGCTTCACCACCTACGGCACGCTCATGCTGATGCTGCTCTTCGGCGCCGGGTTCCTCGCGATCGGCGGGGAGTGGTTCGCGATGTGGCAGTCGGAGGACTGGAACGGACTGGACGCGGCGACGCGGGTGCTGCTGTTCAGCGGCGTCGTGCTGATCGTGGCGCACCTGCCGTCCGGCGAGGCGGAGGCTAGGTGACCACGGTGACCGTCGTGCCGGACGTGCCGAACTCCCAGAGCGCGTCGGCGTCCGCCTTGGGCAGCCGTATGCCGCCGGTCTTGGCACCGTCGACGGGCGGCGGCGGGGAGGAGCCGTCCACGGCGTTGGAGAAGGCGACCCAGACGCCGTCCTCCTGGGCGAAGTACATGATCTGCTCGACCCGGACCCCGTCGGAGCCCGTCGTCGGGTCCTGGCGGCGGGTGCCCACGCTGTACTTGCCGGGGTCGGGGTCGACCGTGCCCGGCCACACCTTGAAGGAGCGCCGGGTGGCGTCGCTGGCGTCGACCAGCCACACCCGGTCCTTGCCGACCGAGTAGACGACGCGCCGACCGGTGCCGGAGCCCTCCGGCACCGGGGCCGGCGCGGTCTCCTTCGGCGTGGGGTGCGCGTCCGCGGACGCCGACGGTTTCGGCTTCGTCGCCACGGCGGTGGGGTGGGGCCCCTGGTCCGCCTGCACGGCCAGCACGGTCACCGCCGCGATCGCGCCCACGGTCAGACCGGAGACCCACGCCCATGAGGGAAGTCGGGCAGGCACGGGCACGCATCTCCTCAGCTACGAGAACCCCGGCACGACACACCGGGGGCCCGATCATCGTACTGCGCGCCCGCGACCCTCAGTCCAGGACCGGCAGCAGCTCCGGCAGGTGCCCGTCCGAGTCCCGCGCCGCCCGCTGCCGCTCCTCGGGGACCGGGCCGTAGAGGGTGGTGCGCGGCTTCGCCGGGCGGCCCGCCGCGTCCGCGACCGCGATCAGGTCCTTGACCGACTTGTACGACCCGTAGGACGAGCCCGCCATGCGGGAGATCGTCTCCTCCATGAGGGTGCCGCCGATGTCGTTGGCGCCGGAGCGGAGCATCTCCGCCGCACCCTCCGTGCCCAGTTTCACCCAGCTTGTCTGGATGTTGGGGATGTGCGGGTGCAGGAGGAGGCGGGCCATCGCGGTCACCGCGCGGTTGTCCCGGAGGGTGGGTCCGGGCCGCGCGATGCCCGCCAGGTACACCGGCGCGTTGGTGTGGATGAAGGGGAGCGTCACGAACTCCGTGAAGCCGCCCGTGCGCTGCTGGATCCCGGCGAGCGTGCGCAGGTGGCCCAGCCAGTGGCGGGGCTGGTCGACGTGGCCGTACATCATCGTCGAGGAGGAGCGGATGCCCAGCTCGTGGGCCGTCTCGATCACCTCGATCCAGGTGGCCGCCGGCAGCTTGCCCTTGGTGAGGATCCAGCGGACCTCGTCGTCGAGGATCTCCGCCGCCGTGCCCGGGATCGAGTCGAGCCCCGCCTCCTTCGCCGCGGTCAGCCACTCGCGGATCGACATCCCCGTGCGGGTGGCGCCGTTGACGACCTCCATCGGCGAGAAGGCGTGCACGTGCATGCCCGGAACGCGGGCCTTCACCGCCCGCGCGATGTCGAAGTACGCCGTGCCGGGCAGGTCGGGGTGGATGCCGCCCTGCATGCAGACCTCCACCGCGCCCACCTCCCACGCCTGCTGGGCGCGGTCGGCGACCTGGTCCAGGGAGAGCGTGTAGGCGTCGGCGTCCGTGCGGCGCTGGGCGAAGGCGCAGAAACGGCAGCCGGTGTAGCAGACGTTGGTGAAGTTGATGTTGCGGGTGACGATGTACGTCACGTCGTCGCCGACCACCGACCTGCGCAGGTCGTCGGCCACCTTGCACAGGGCGTCCAGCGCCGGGCCGTCGGCGTGCAGCAGGGCGAGCGCCTCGTCGTCCGTGAGCCGCGTGGGGTCGTCGGCCGCCGTCGACAGCGCGGCCCGCACGTCGGTGTCGATGCGCTCGGGGACCATGCCGGGGGCGGCGGCCTCGCGCAGGGCGCCCCAGTCGCCGTACACCTCGTCGAAGTCGTCGCGGCGGTCCGAGGTACGGCCCTCGGTGTCGATGGTGGCGTGCAGGTCGGTGCGGCCGCTCGCGGTGAACGCCTCGTCCGGCTCCTGCCAGGCGTGCCCCTCGACCACCGCGTCCTCGCGGGCCAGCCCCGTGACCGGGTCGGCGAGCGCCGCCACGTGCGGGCGCAGGCGGGGGTCGAGCCAGGGCTCGCCGCGCCGCACGAACTCCGGGTATACGCACAGCCGTTCGCGCAGCTCGAAGCCGGCCGTCCGGGACTTCGCGGCGAGTTCGTCGATCTGCGGCCAGGGGCGCTCGGGGTTCACGTGGTCGATGGTGAGCGGGGAGACGCCGCCCCAGTCGTCGATGCCCGCGCCGATCAGCCGCTCGTACTCCGCGTCCACCAGGTTCGGCGGGGCCTGGAGGCAGGCGGAGGGGCCCATGATGTGCCGGGCGACGGCGACCGTGGCGACCAGCTCGTCCAGTTCGGCGTCCGGCATGCCGCGCATCGCCGTGTCGGGCTTGGCGCGGAAGTTCTGGATGATCAGTTCCTGGATGCCGTGGTAGGAGCGGGAGACGCGGCGCAGCGCGAAGAGCGACTCGGCCCGCTCCTCGTACGTCTCGCCGATGCCGATGAGGATGCCGGAGGTGAAGGGCACCGAGGAGCGCCCGGCGTCCTCCAGGACGCGCAGGCGTACGGCGGGCTCCTTGTCGGGCGAGCCGTGGTGCGGGCCGCCGGGCTCGGACCACAGGCGGGTCGCGGTGGTCTCCAGCATCATGCCCATGGAGGGTGCGACGGGCTTGAGCCGCTGGAAGTCCGTCCAGGTCATGACGCCGGGGTTGAGGTGCGGGAGGAGGCCCGTCTCCTCCAGGATGCGGATCGAGATGGCGCGGACGTAGGCGATCGTGTCGTCGTAGCCGTGCGCGTCCAGCCACTCCCGGGCCTCCGGCCAGCGGTCCTCGGGCTTGTCGCCGAGGGTGATGAGGGCTTCCTTGCAGCCGAGGGCGGCGCCCTTGCGCGCGATGTCGAGCACCTCGTCCGGGGACATGAACATCCCGTGGCCCGCCCGGCGCAGCTTGCCGGGGACGGTGACGAAGGTGCAGTAGTGGCACTTGTCCCGGCACAGCCGGGTCAGCGGAACGAAGACGCTCTTGGAGTACGTGATGACGCCGGGCCGCCCGGCGGCCGCCAGGCCCGCGTCCCGGACCCGGGCGGCGGACGCGGTGAGGGCGTCGAGGTGCGCGCCGCGCGCCTGGAGCAGCACGGCGGCCTCGGCCGCGTCGAGGGCGACGCCGTCCCGGGCGCGTTTGAGGGCGCGACGCATGGAGTTCTCGGTGGGCCCTGCGGGGTCGGCGGGTCCGGTTCCGGAGGTCGCGGAAGTCGTCATCCTTCGAGCATACGAGCGGCGTGATCAGCACGGCTGTCCCGTCCCGGTGACCCACCGCGCGGTTTCCGGTCCTCCATCCGCCTCCCCCCTTCCCTTGCCCCGCAGTTCACGGCTCAATACGAGGGTTGCACGCACCAACCCCTGCACCACCCATGCCATGTCATCGACGACACCTGGGGAGCAGCAGCATGTGCGAGGACAACCACGGGCACGACCACGAGCAGGAGCACGAGCACGACCGGACCGGGATCGGCAGACGCGCGGTGTTCGTGACGGGAGCCGCCGCCGCGCTTACGTTGTCGACCGTGAGCTTCGCTTCAGCGGCGGGCGGTACGGGCCCGCGGACCAGGACCGTGCGCGGCACCCTGCCGCCCGGCTCCCCCGACTTCGTGTACGTCCCGGTCGAAGTCCCCCGGGGAGTGCGCGAGATCCACGTCGCCTACACCTACGACCGTCCCACCGTCCCGGCCGGCACCCAGGGCAACGCGCTCGACATCGGCCTCTTCGACGAACGCGGCACCGACCTGGGCGGCCGGGGCTTCCGCGGCTGGTCGGGCGGGGCGCGCACCGAGTTCTTCGTCCGCGCGGACGCCGCCACGCCGGGCTACGTCCCGGGGCCGGTGCGCGCGGGTACCTGGCACATCGCGCTCGGCCCGTACACGGTGGCCCCCGAGGGGCTGTCCTACGAGCTCACGGTCACGCTGACCCACGGCGAGCAGGACGAGGCGCCGCGGCCGGTGTACCCGCCCGAGCGGGCCAGGGGGCGGGGCCGGGCCTGGTACCGGGGCGACTGCCACCTGCACTCCGAGTACTCCGACGGCCGCTACACCCTCGCCGAGATCGCGGAGCTGGCGCGGGCGGCGGGCCTGGACTTCATCAACTCCTCCGAGCACAACACGCACTCCGCGCACGCGCACTGGGCCGAGCACGCCGGGGACGACCTGCTGATCATGCTGGGCGAAGAGGTGACGACCCGCAACGGCCACGTCGTCGCCCTCGGCACCGATCCCGGCACCTTCGTCGACTGGCGCTACCGGGCCCGCGACAACCGCTTCGGCCGGTTCGCCCGGCAGATCCGCCGGGCCGGCGGCCTGGTCGTGCCGGCCCACCCGCACGCCACCTGCATCGGCTGCAACTGGAAGTTCGGGTTCGGGGAGGCGGACGCGGTCGAGGTGTGGAACGGCGCCTACACGCCCGACGACGAGGTGGCGCTGGCCGACTGGGACGGCATGCTGGTCGCCTCGGCGCGCGACGGGCGGCGGGACTGGCTCCCGGCGATGGGCAGCAGCGACTCGCACCGCTCCCCCGACGTGATCGGCCGCCCGCAGACCGTCGTCCTCGCCGACGACCTGACCCGCGAGGCGATCCAGGAGGGCATCCGGGCGGGCCGGTCGTACGTGGCCGAGTCGTCGAAGGTGTCCCTGTCCCTCACCGCGTCCGGCGGCCGGGGCGAACACGCCGGGATCGGCGAGCGGCTGCGCGTCGCGGACGACACCCCGGTCACCGTCCGCCTGGAGGTGACGGGCGCCCCGCGCTGCACGGTGCGCCTCGTCACGGACCAGGGCGTGCTGTTCACCGGCGATCCGCTGCCGGTGTCCGGCGCGGGCACGGTGGAGTGGCGCACGACCGCCTCGTACGCGGCCTACGTACGGGCGGAGGTGCGGCACGAGGCGGCGGCGGGCCCGCTGCCGGGGGCGCTGGCGGCGTTCACCAATCCCGTCTTCCTGGGGAGTTAGTCTCCAAAGGGCCACCGGGCTCCGGGACCGACCGCGGAGCCCCCGAGCGAGACGGAGCGCGGACCCACGATGCCGAACCCGCCGAACCCCGAACGGAAGTACCGGACCGTCACGGCCTTCCAGCGCAGGCTGAACGCCGTCGTGCGCCGGCTGCCCGGCCAGACCCTGCTGGAGACCACCGGCCGCGTCTCCGGTCTCCCCCGCCGCACACCGGTGGGCGGCCGCTGGGAGGGCGACTCCTTCTGGCTGGTCTCGGAGTTCGGCGAGCGCTCGCAGTACGTCCGCAACATCCGGGCCGACCCGCGGGTGCGGGTGCGCATCCGGGGCCGCTGGCACCCGGGGACGGCCCACCTCCTGCCCGACGACGACCCGCTCGCCCGCCTGCGCCGCCTCCCCCGCTTCAACAGCATGGCGGTGCGGGCGATGGGCGTCGGGACGGGGCTGCTCACGGTACGGGTGGAGTTGGAGGGGCAAGGGTAAAGAACCTGATGAAGAACCTGTGATCGGCGTCTCCCACGGCTGACGTGGTCGGCATGAACAAGGCAAACTGACGTGGTTGCTCAGGATGTCTAGGGGGACGGCATGGACGGTGGACCGCGGGTTCCGGAGCAGCGGCGTCCCGGATTCCCGGCGGAAGAGGAGGAATCGGGCGCGCTGCGCTTCGGCGTGCTGGGGCCGGTGCGCGCCTGGCGGGACGGGGAGACGCTGGCCACCGGCTCCCCGCAGCAGCGCGCGCTGCTGGCCGCCCTGCTGCTGCGCGAGGGCCGTACGGCCACGGCGGGCGAGCTGATCGACGCCCTGTGGGGCGAGGAACCGCCGTCGCAGGCGCTGGCGGCGGTGCGGACGTACGCGTCCCGGCTGCGGAAGGCCCTCGACCCCGGGGTGCTGGTCAGCGAGTCGGGCGGATACGCCGTGCGGGGCCTCGCCGAGGGGGCGTTGGACCTGGCGCGGGCCCAGGACCTGGCCGCGGAGGCCGAGAAGGCCAGGAGCGCCGGGGACCTGTGCCACGCCCGTGACCTGCTGCGCCGGGCGCTGGCCCTGTGGGACGGCGAGGTGCTGGCCGGCGTGCCCGGACCGTACGCGGAGACGCAGCGCGTCCGCCTCGGCGAATGGCGGCTCCAACTCCTCGAAACGCGCCTCGACATGGACCTCGACCAGGGCTGTCACGCCGAGGCGGTCTCGGAACTGACGGCGCTGACCGCGGCGCACCCGCTGCGCGAACGCCTGCGCGAGCTGCTGATGCTGGCCCTGTACCGCAGCGGCCGCCAGGCGGAGGCCCTCGCCGTCTACGCGGACACGCGCCGGCTGCTCGCCGACGAGCTGGGCGTCGACCCGCGCCCCGGCCTTCAGGAACTCCAGCAGCGCATCCTCCGCGCCGACCCGGCCCTGGCCGAGCCCTCGGCGGCCACCGCGGAGACCGCGACAGCCCCGGTACGCCCGGCGCAACTCCCCGCGACCGTGCCCGACTTCACCGGCCGCGCGGCTTTCGTCCGGGAGCTGAGCGACGTACTGTCCGCCGCGTCCGGGGAGTCGGCGTCGGGCCGCGTGATGGCGGTCTCGGCGCTGGCCGGCATCGGCGGCGTCGGCAAGACGACCCTCGCCGTGCACGTCGCCCACCGGGCTCGGGCCGCCTTCCCGGACGGGCAGCTGTACGTCGACCTCCAGGGCGCGGGCGCCCGGCCCGCGGAGCCGGAGACGGTGCTCGGCTCCTTCCTGCGGGCCCTGGGCACGGCCGACTCGGCCATCCCGGACTCCCTGGAGGATCGCGCCGCCCTCTACCGCTCCGTCCTGGACGGCCGCCGTGTCCTGGTCCTGCTGGACAACGCCCGCGACGCCGCCCAGGTGCGGCCCCTGCTGCCCGGCACGGACGGCTGCGCGGCGCTGGTGACGGCACGGGTGCGGATGGTGGACCTGGCCGGTGCGCACCTCGTCGACCTGGACGTGATGTCGCCCGAGGAGGCGCTGGCCCTCTTCACGAAGATCGTGGGCGAGGAGCGGGTCGGCTCGGAGCGGCAGGCGGCGCTCGACGTGGTCGGCGCGTGCGGTTTCCTGCCGCTGGCCATCCGGATCGCCGCGTCCCGGCTGGCCGCCCGCCGCACCTGGACGGTCTCGGTGCTGGCCGCGAAGCTCGCGGACGAACGACGCCGACTGGACGAGCTGCAGGCCGGCGACCAGGCCGTCGAGGCCACCTTCGAACTGGGCTACGGCCAGCTGGAACCGGCCCAGGCCCGCGCCTTCCGGCTGCTGGGCCTGGCCGACGGCCCGGACATCTCCCTCGCCGCCGCGGCGGCCGTGCTGGACCTCCCGTCGGAGGACACGGAGGACCTCCTTGAGTCCCTCGTCGACACCTCGCTGCTCGAATCGGCGGCCCCGGGCCGGTACCGCTTCCACGACCTGGTCCGCCTCTACGCGCGTGCGTGCGCGGAGCGGGACGGGGACCGGCCGAGCGAGCGGGGGGCGGCGCTGTCGCGGCTGCTGGACTTCTACCTGGCGACGGCGGCGGGGGTGTACGCGATCGAGCGGCCCGGGGACCGGCTGGTGGACGGCCTGGAGCCGACGGAGTACCCCGGGCTGACGTTCACCGAGGGATCGGCGGCGCTCGACTGGCTGTACTCCGAGGCCGCGCCGCTGCTGGCGTGCGTGCGCCAGGCGGCCGAGTCGTCCCGGCTGCGGCGCGCCGTCGACCTCCTGTGGGCCGCCAAGGACCTCACCGAGTCCGGTGCCAACTCCCACCAGTACGAGACGACCGCCAGGGGGATGTGCGAGGCCACCCGCGCGGCAGGCGACCCCCTGGCCGAGGGGCGGGCACGGACGGTGCTCACCGACGTCCTGCTGGTGAGCGGCCGCATCCCCCAGGCGGAGGAGGAGTCCCGGCTGGCCATGCGGCTCGCGGAGTCGGTCGACGACGCCGTCGCGGTGAGCTGGGTCGCCAACAGCCTAGGCCTCATCTGCCTGCACCAGGGGCGGCACAACGACAGCAAGCCGTTCTTCGAGCGGGCCATCGACGGATACCGGGCCCTGGCCAACCGTCCCCCGGAGGCGACGGCCCTGTGCAACCTCTCGCGGGCCCACCTGGGGGCCGGCGACGTCGCGCAGGCCGTCGACTTCGCGAGGCGGGGGCTGGACGCACACGCCGAGTTCGGCAGGACCGTGCGCCTCGCCAACAGCCACTACGCGCTGGGCATCGCCCTCAACCGGGCCGACCGGCACACGGAGGCCCTCGGACACTTCTCCGAGGCCCTGACGATCTTCACCGCGCACCGGCAGCGGCTGTGGGAGGGCACGACGAACTACCGCATCGCCGAGGTCCACCTCGCGGCGCAGCGTCCCGCACAGGCGGCCCAGCACGCCGAACAGGCCCTCGCGCTCGGCTGCATCGGCGGCGACCGGATGCAGGGCAACGTCCTGACCCTGCTGGGCCGGGCCCTGTCCGGCCTGGAGCAGACGGACCGGGCCAAGGCCTGCTGGAGCAAGGCACTGCGGCTGTACGAGCAGGAGGGCGCCGAGGAGGCGAGGGAGGCGAGGGCCCTGCTCAGGCCCGCTTCCGCCGCCTGAACCGCCTGCGTACGACGGGCGTTCAGCATTCGTTTATCGCCCCCCGGCATTGTCGTACCCGTCACACCGTCGCGTCGGGGGGCAGACGGTCTGACACGGAGCGCGACCAGTTATGGTGCGGCTCCGAACGCCCGTCCGGCGGCCCACGGGGGAGCCCCCGGGCGGGCGTTCGCCACATGTCGTTACAGCGGAGGGACCAAGCCCATGAGCGAGAACCAGAAGGACACAAAGACCACGGCCACGGGCGAGGCGGCCACCGACGAGACCATCACGACGCTCGAGAACCCCATGCCCGCGCCGCCGAAGGACGGGGCCGTCACCACGCTGGAGAACCCCATGCCCAGCGGACCGGCCAAGCCCGACGTCAGGACGATGGAGAACCCCATGCCGGCCCCGCCCGCCCTGGACCTGGACGGCGACGGCAAGTAGACCCTTTTCCCGCACGGGGATCGGCCGCGGCGGCGCGGAGGGGAAGCCGCCGCGGCCGACGTGTGTCCGGGGGGGCCAGGAGACCGGCTCCGGCGACGGGTGCTTCAGGACGGCGTCGTCCACCCCGCCGCTGCCGCCGCTGCCCGTACCGCGTCACGCCGTACGGGCCGTCCCCGTGCCCTTCTCCGCGTCCAGGGCGTAGACGCAGCGGTCCTTGCTGCACGCGTACACGATGCCGTCCCGGACCACCGGGGAGCCGGTGATCTCGCCGCCGGTGGCGAGCTTCCAGCGCAGACGGCCGTCGTCGGCCTTCAGCGTGTAGAGCAGGTGGTCGGACGAGCCGAAGTGGATACGGCCCTCGGCGACCGCGGGCGCGCCCACGATGTCGCCGCCCGCCTGGAAGCGCCACTTGGGCGTGCCGGTGACCGCGTCCAGGGTGTAAAGGCCCTTGCCGCTGCCCACGTGGACGTGGCCGGCGGCGACCAGGACCGGGTCGGTCGAGGAGCGGGCCTCGGTCGCGATGCGCCAGCGGTCGCGGCCGTCGGTGGCGTCGAGGGCGTAGACGGTGCCGAGGTAGTCGGCCAGGTAGACGCCGCCGCCGGTCACCGCCGGGCCCGGCACGAAGGTGGGCGGGGCGAGGAAGACCGCCGGGGCCTCGAAGTGCCAGCGGACGTGGCCGGAGGCGACCTCCAGGGCAAGCACCCGGGTGCCGGCCGCGACGTACACGTAGCCGTCGGGCGCCTGGGTGAGGCGGACCGGGACGCCGCCGCAGGAGGCCGCGTCGCCGATCGGGTACGACCACCTCTCGTCGCCGGTACGGGCGTCCAGGGCGCGCAGGCGGGCGTCCTGCCAGACGTAGGCCGTGCCGTCGTGCAGCGCGGCGCCCGCCTCGGCGGACTCGAAGTCGGTCTGCGCGCCGGTGACCTCCCACAGCTTCTGGCCGGCCGACGCCTCCCAGGCCTGGACGCCGCCGCCGCGGGTGGCGGTGAGGACGGTGCCGCGGTCGGCCTGGAGCGAGTACACCCAGGCGTCGGTCTGCACGCGCCAGAGGTCGGTGCCCTCCCGGGCGTCCAGGGCGAAGAGGGTGGGTCCGTCGGAGGCGTGGATACGGCCGTCCGCGACCGCCATCGACCAGGCGACGTCCCGGGTCTTGAAGCGGCGGCGTCCGGTGGCCACGTCCAGCGCGTGCACCTCGAAGGAGGTGACGTAGACCAGGTCCTCGGCGACCCGCGGCGTGCCCCAGACGTCGTTGGACATGCGGAACCGCCAGGGGCGCCACCCGGCCGGCGAGGCCTCCGGGGAGGGGGCCGCCACCGACGACGGGGCCGGTACGGCGGGGTCGGCGCCGTTGACGCCGGGGCGCGGGCGGGACCAGGACGCGGCGAGGGCGGACTCCGGCGGGGGCGCGGCGACGGCGGCGGCGCGCATGTCGGCGACGCGCGGGCCGGGCCCGATGGGCACCGCCGCGCCGGGCAGCCGGACCGGCCCGCCGTCGGGGGCGCCGACCGGAGCGGGCACCGCCGGGACGTGCGGGGGCGGCGCCGGTACGACGGGGTCGTGCGCGGGCGGGGGCGGCAGCGGGGGCGCGTGGACCGGGGCGCGGGCGCCGGACGGACCGTGGCCGTGGCCGCGGCCGCCGGCCGTGGTGGCGGGCTTGGCCGCGGGGCGGCCGTTGCGCCGCCCCTCGATCAGGCCCACCGCCCGCTCGGGCAGCCACGCCGACGCCGTACCGCTGTCGTCCGAGCCGGAGCCGAAGAGGTGCGGGGCGAGCTGGGCCTGGAGGTCGGCCGGGTTGGGGCGGCCGGTGGCCTCCATCTGCATGCAGGACTCGATGAGCGGCCGCAGCTCGTCCGGCAGGCCCTCCAGGTCGGGGCCCTCGCGCAGCAGCATGAAGACCGTCTCGACCGGGTTGGCGCCGTGGAAGGGCGGGTGTCCGGTGGCGGCGAAGACCAGCATCGAGCCGAGCGAGAACACGTCGCTGGCCCCGGTGACGCTGCGGGAGTCCTTCGCCTGCTCCGGGGACATGTAGGCGGGGGTGCCGACGGCCACGTTCGTCATGGTCAGACGGGTGTTCGAAACGCCGGACGCGATACCGAAGTCGATCACACGGGGGCCGTCCTCGACGACGAGGACGTTGGAGGGCTTCAGGTCGCGGTGGACCAGGCCCGCGCCGTGGATCGACTGGAGCGCCTCCGCGACGCCGGCCGCCAGCCAGCGCACCGCCTGGGCCGGCATCGGCCCGCACTCGTTCACTATCTCCTCGAGGGAGGGTGCGGGTACGTAGGCCGTGGCCAGCCAGGGCACGGCGGCGCGCGGGTCGGCGTCGACCACGGCCGCCGTGTAGAAGCCCGAGACCGCGCGGGCCGCCTCCACCTCGCGGGTGAAGCGGACGCGGAACAGCTGGTCCTCCGCCAGTTCCGTGCGCACCGTCTTGATCGCCACGCGCCGCCCGGACGCCGAGCGCGCGAGATAGACCAGCCCCATGCCGCCGGCGCCGAGCCGCCCCAGCACCTCGAACGGCCCGATCCGCCGCGGATCGTGCTGTGTCAGCTGATCCACCACTTGCCTGCCACCTCCCCGTACGGGCCGCGCCACCCACATATGTACGCGACCGAAGTGCAGCGTCTCACCACCGCACCTGCGTGGCGCCACGCACCCCGATTCTTCCTGTCCGAGGCGCTGGTGGCGAACCTGGCGACAATCGGGGTGTCTTGCCTGATTCCGGGCAAAGAACCCCCGCGATACCGTTCCCGGCCCCATTCCGCGCCGTGGCCGCCGTGGCCGCCGTGGCCGCCGTGGCCGCCGGGTCAGCGTCGCAGCAGCGCGAACGACGCCCCCTGGTCGTCCGAGACCACGGCCACCCGCCCGTACGACGTCCCGAAGGGCGGCACCCGCACCCGCCCGCCGAGCCGGGCCACCGCCGCGAGCCCGGCGTCCACGTCCTCGACCTGGAAGTGGACGAGGAAGTGCGGCGGCATCGCGGCGGGGAAGACGTCGGAGACCCGGGCGCGGCCGAAGTCGGGAGACGCGTCCGGGCCGAAGAGCGCCTCGTGGAACAGGTCGCCGTAGAAGGCGTTGGCGGCCTCCGTGTCCCGGGTGTACAGCTCGGCCCAGGCGAACGTGCCGGGCTCGCGCCGGTGCCCGAAGCCGGCCCGGCGACCCGGCTGCCAGAGCCCGAAGACCGCACCGTCGGGGTCGGCGGCGAGGGCGGCGGTGCCCAGGTCGCCGAGCGGGTGCGGCGGGGTGACGACCTGACCGCCGCCCGCCCGGATCCGCGCCGTGAGCGCCGCGGCGTCCGGGGTGTGGAAGTACACCGACCACACGGTGGGCATCCGGCCGTCCGTCTTGCGGACCAGCGCGGCGACCGGCTCCCCGTCCAGGCACGCCCGTACGAACTCCCCCGCCGGACGGTAGGGGCTCCCCTCGGCCTCCCCCTCCTCCTCCCCTTCCTCCTGGAAGGTCCAGCCGAACAGCTCGCCGTAGAAACGCCTGCCCGCCGCCACGTCGGAGAGCTGGGCGTCCACCCAGCAGGGGACGCCCTCCCGCCTCTTCTCGAATGCCCCGTTTTCGGCCATGCCGTCAAAGTAACCGTGTCACCCGCACCGCGCAGACCAGGCACACCCGTCACTTTCCCGTCCCGCACCCCATTTGCAGTCGGCCGAATCGCGCTCGGATCACCCGTCGGTAAGCTGACGGCATGACAGGACAAGTGCGTACCGTCGACGGCCGCGTGGCCGGTCGGCGTGGGCAGGCGACCAGGCAGAAACTGCTCGACTGCCTCAGCGAAATGCTCAGCTCCTCCCCCTATCGCGATGTCAAAGTCATCGATGTCGCCCGCAAGGCGGGCACGTCGCCCGCGACCTTCTACCAGTACTTCCCGGACGTCGAGGGCGCCGTACTGGAGATCGCCGAGCGCATGGCCGCCGAGAGTTCCTCGTTGGCCGAGCTGACGGCGGGCCGCTCGTGGGTCGGCAAGGCCGGCTGGCAGACGGCGCAGGAACTCGTCGACGGATTCCTGGAGTTCTGGCGGAAGAACGACGCCATTCTGCGTGTCGTGGATCTCGGTGCGGCGGAGGGCGACAAGCGATTCGCCAAAATCCGCATGAAGATCCTTAACTCGGTGAATTCCCCCCTCACGGAATCCGTCGCCGATCTCCAGGCAAAGGGCAAGGTCGACAAGGACGTGAACCCCGCGGCGATCGCCGGGTCACTGGTCGTCATGCTCGCGGCCGCCGCCTCGCACCAGAAGGGCTTCTCCTCGTGGGGTGTGAAACAGGCTGAACTCAAGCCCCATCTCGCCCTGTTGACGTATCTCGGCATCACCGGAAAGAAGCCCGTCAAGTAGTACGCCGCGCGGCAGCCTGTCATCTCCGCTGCGCCGCGTCGCCGCCCGTCGTACCTCCGCACCTCCGCACCTCCGCGCATCCGCACCTCCGCACCTCCGCGCATCCAGCCTTTCGCCCCCTGTCGGCCGACCGCTCGAACTCGGCGACCGTGCCCCGGCCCCTCGGCCGCACCGGCACGACGTCCAGCGCCTCGAAGTTCAGCACCGTGACGGCCCCGGCCGGGGGAACAGCCGCCCACCCGGCCGACGTTGTGTCCGGCATCCGTATCCGCACGCATCCACAACCGCATCCGCATCCGCTGGAGGAGACCGCCGTGGCCCTGACACGCGAAGAGCGTGAGACGTTCCTGGCCGAGCCGCACATCGCCGCGCTCGCGGTCGACGCGGGGGAGGGCCGCGGCCCGCTGACCGTGCCGATCTGGTACCAGTACGCGCCCGGCGGCGAGGTGTGGATCATGACCGGCCTCGACAGCCGCAAGAACCGGCTGATCAGCAGGGCGGGCCGGTTCTCGCTGATGGTCGACCGGCTGGAGCCCACCATCCGCTACGTGTCGGTGGAAGGGCCGGTCGTCGAGACCGTCGCCGCGACCGCGGAGCACCTGCGGGAGATCTCCGCGCGCTACCTCCCGGCGGAGAAGGTCGACGGCTACATCGCCTTCGCCTCGGCCAACCACGGTGAGCAGGTCGTGGTCCGGATGCGTCCCGAGCGCTGGGTCTCCTCCGACCTCGGCTCCCTGTGAGACCCGGGCAGGCATGGGAACCGATCTGCACGAACTGCTGAGGTCGCTGCGGGTGTGGGACCCGGCGGTCACCGAACTGCCGCCCCTCGACCCGGCCGAAGCACCCGGCGACCCGCTGGAGCTGTTCGCCCGGTGGTTCGCCGAGGCCGTCGCGGCCGGTGAACGGGAGCCGCACACGGTGTCGCTGGCGACGGCGGACGACGAGGGCCTGCCGGACGCGCGCATCGTGATGCTGCACGGCGCGGACGCGGACGGCTGGGCCTTCGCCACCCACGCCGACAGCCGCAAGGGCCGCCACCTGGCCGCCCGCCCGTATGCCGCGCTCGTCTTCTACTGGCCGGTGCTGGGCCGCCAGGTGCGGCTGCGCGGACCGGTCGCCGTCGCCCCGGCCGATCAGGCGCGGGCCGATCTGCACGCGCGGTCGACCGGCGCACTGGCCGCCGCGCTGACCGGCCGGCAGAGCGCGGAGCTGGGCTCGGCGGACGAACTGGCCCGCGCCTCCGGGGCGGCCTGGGAGCGGGCCGAGCGGGAACCGGACGCCCCGGTCCCGTCCTGGACGCTGTACCGGCTGCGCCCCGACGAGGTGGAGTTCTTCCAGGGCGAGGCCCGCCGCCGCCACGTCCGGCTGGCCTACCGGCGCACGGAGGAGGGCGGCTGGGACCGGCGGATGCTGTGGCCGTGACGCGTGCTCACCGCGCGCCGGGCGGCGTCGGCTCCTCGTCCGTCGCCAGCCGGGCGTGCAGGTGCACGTCCCGGAACGCGTCGTGCCGGCCGGCCTCGAACATCGCCTGGCGCAGGGTCCCCTCGGCGACGTAGCCGCTTCGTTCGGCGACCCGGCAGGAGGCGTCGTGGCCCGTGGCGTGGCCCAGTTCCAGGCGGTGCAGGCCGAGTTCCGCGTAGGCCCAGCGCGAGGCGAGCAGCAGCGCCCGGGTGGCGACGCCCCGGCCCCGGGCCTCGGGGAGCACCCAGTAGCCGACCCTGGCCGTCCGCAGCTGCCTGCTGATCTCGCCGAAGCCGATGTGCCCCAGCGTCGTACCGCTCTCGTCGTCGGCGATCCGGAACGACGCCGACCTGCCGTCCGCCGCGTCCCGCGCCCGGCCGCGCAGCGACTCGCGGGCCCCGGCGAGGTCGGTCCACAGCTTCAGCGGCGTGTTCCAGCGCTGGAAGTCGGGGTCCAGGTGGCCGCGCAGCCAGGCGTGCGCGTCGGCGTCCGAGCCGGCGTCCCAGGCGCCCAGGCGCAGGCCGTGTCCGCGCGGTTCGACTCGGGAGAGGGAGGGGTCGAGGGTGTACATCGGGGTGTGGGCCATCCACCCATTCAAGCCGACCCGTCCCGGTCGTGACCGATCCGCAACCGATTCCGGTCTTGACCGAGACCCATCAATCTGGGGCGCGATTACGCTCGCCGCATGGCCGACTCCACAGTGTCCGCTGAACCGCAGCGGCCCGCCCACCCCGCGGACCGTCCCGTGTACGTCATAGGCGCCGGTCCCGGCGGTCTCGCCGTCGCGCAGGCGCTGCGCGCCCGCGGACTGCGGGCCGTGGTCCTGGAGCGGGCCGGCCACGTCGGTTCCTCGTGGCGGCGCCACTACGACCGGCTGCGGCTGCACACCACCCGCCGCCTGTCGGCCCTGCCCGGCCTGCCGATCCCGCGCCGCTTCGGACGGTGGGTGGCCCGGGACGACGTGGTGCGGTACCTGGAGAAGTACGCCGAGTGCCACCAGCTGGAGATCGTCACCGGCGTCGAGGTCTTCCGCGTCGAGCCCGCGCCCGACGGGACCGGCTGGCTGCTGCACGCCGCCGGGGGCCGGGAGCTGACCGGCGCCGCGGTGGTGGTCGCCACCGGCTACAACCACACCCCGCGTGTCCCGGACTGGCCCGGCCGGGACACGTACACCGGCGAGTTCCGGCACGCCGCCGAGTACCGCGCCCCGGCCCCGTACGCCGGCCGCGACGTCCTGGTGGTCGGGGTGGGCAACACCGGCGCCGAGATCGCCGTGGACCTGGTGGAGGGCGGGGCCGCCCGGGTCCGGCTCGCGGTGCGCACGGCGCCGCACATCGTCCGGCGCTCGACCGCCGGGTGGGCCGCCCAGTACACCGGTGTGCTGTGCAGGCGGCTGCCGGTCGCCCTGGTGGACCGGCTGGCCCGGCCGCTCGCCCGGATCAGCGTGCCGGACCTGTCGGCGCGGGGGCTGCCGCGCCCCGGCACCGGGCTCTACAGCCGGGTGACAGAGGGTGCCATCCCGGTGCAGGACGTGGGCCTGATCGACGCGGTGCGCTCCGGCCGGGTGGAGGTCGTCGCCGCGATGGACGGCTTCGAGGACGGCAAGGTGCTGCTGGCCGACGGCACCCGCATCGCCCCGGACACGGTGATCGCGGCCACGGGGTACCGGCGGGGCCTGGAGGGGCTGGTCGGGCACCTCGGCGTCCTCGACGGCACCGGCCGGCCGGTCGCCCACGGGGGCCGCACCCCGGCCGCCGCACCCGGCCTGTACTTCACCGGCTTCACCAACCCGATCAGCGGCATGCTCCGCGAGCTGGCGATCGACGCGGAGCGAATCGCCGGGGCGGTCGCGAAGAAGGCAGCGGGCAGAGTGTCGCGGCTGCCGGACAGGCCCTAGCTCCGGGTGAGGATCAGCGGGTCACCGGCGTCCGGGGCGCAGAACGGCGCGAACAGCGCGAACGGTCCGGGCGACCGCTCCCTCCCGCCCCATGCCCGCACCCCACGGCCGGCTCAGGCCGCCGCGGCCACCGGAGCCGGGCGCCGCCGGATCACCAGGGCCATCAGCGCCGCCGCCGCGCACAGGGCGCCGGAGGCGATCCAGACCACGTCGTAGGAGCCGAAGCTGTCGCGGGCCACGCCGCCGAGGAAGGCGACGAGGGCGGCGCCCACCTGGTGGGAGGCCAGCACCCAGCCGAAGACGATCGCGCTGTCCTCGCCGTAGTGCTCGCGGCACAGGGCGAGGGTGGGCGGGACGGTGGCGACCCAGTCGAGGCCGTAGAAGACGATGAAGAAGATCATCGGCGGGTGGACGCTCGGCGCGAGCAGCATGGGGAGGAAGAGGAGGGAGACGCCGCGCAGGGCGTAGTACACGGCGAGCAGGCGGCGCGGCTCGAAGCGGTCGGTGAACCAGCCGGAGGCGATCGTGCCGACCACGTCGAACACGCCGATGACGGCGAGCAGCGAGGCGGCGGCGGTGATCGGCATGCCGTGGTCGTGGGCGGCGGGCACGAAGTGGGTCTGGATCAGGCCGTTGGTGGAGGCGCCGCAGATCGCGAAGGTGCCGGCCAGCAGCCAGAACGGGCCGGTGCGCACGGCGGAGAACAGCACCGTCAGGGCGCGGCGGGCGGCGCCGGGCACGGGGACGGGCTTGGGTACGAACTCCTGGGCGCCGTACGGCTTCTGGCCGACGTCGGCCGGGTGGTCGTGCAGGAGGAGCCAGACGAAGGGGACGACGGCCAGGGCGGCGAGGGCGACGGTGACGGCCGCCGGGCGCCAGTCGTACGTCTCGACGATCCAGGACAGCAGCGGCAGGAAGATCAGCTGCCCGGAGGCGGACGCCGCGGTGAGGACGCCGGTGACCAGGCCGCGCCGCTCGGTGAACCAGCGGTTGGTGACGGTGGCGGCGAAGGCCAGGGCCATCGAGCCGGAGCCGAGGCCGACCAGCAGGCCCCAGCACAGGATGAGCTGCCAGGCGGAGTCCATCCACACGGTCAGGCCGGAGCCGAGCGCGATCACCATCAGGGCGACGGCGACCACCCGCCGGATGCCGAAGCGGTCCATCAGCGCGGCGGCGAAGGGGGCGGTCAGCCCGTAGAGCGCGAGGTTGACCGAGACGGCGGCCCCGATCGTGCCGCGCGACCAGCCGAACTCCTGGTGGAGCGGGTCGATGAGGATGCCGGGCAGGGAGCGGAAGGCGGCGGCCCCGATGATCGTCACGAAGGTGACGGCGGCGACCCACCAGGCGCGGTGCGCCCGGGTGCGGCGGCCCGGTCGGGTGGGCTCCGGCTGTGCCTCGGAAGCGGCTGCGGCGGCGTCGGCGTCGGTTGTCTGGGTCACGTCATCGAGTCTCCGCAGCGGGCTCCACGCGGGCGAGTGGCCCGAAGGACACCATTCGCTAGGATCGGGCCATAAGATCGGGTCATGGCCCCCGATACCCGCAGCACCCCCGGCGCCGCCGACCGCCCGCACCGTGTCGTCGTCCTCGCGCTCGACGGCCTGCTCCCCTTCGAGCTGGGCATCGCCCCGCGCATCTTCGGCCTCGCCCGGGACGAGCACAGGCGCCCGCTGTACGAGGTCGTCACCTGCTCGGTCCGGCCACCGGGCCCGGTCGCCACGGACGCCGACTTCGAGATCCTGGTCGGGAACGGCCCCGAGGCACTGGCCACCGCCGACACGGTCGTCGTCCCCGCCTCCTACGAGCTGGGCCCGGTCTACGAGGAGGGCGCGCTGACCGGGGAGCTGCGTGCCGCGCTGGCCCACATGCGACCCGGCACCCGGCTCGTCGCGATCTGCACGGGCGGGTTCGTGCTGGCCGCGGCGGGGTATCTGGACGGCCGCCCGGCCACCACGCACTGGGCCTCGGCCGAGCACTTCCAGCGGCTGTTCCCGAAGGTGCGGGTGGACGCCGACGTGCTGTTCGTCGACGACGGCGACGTGCTCACCTCGGCCGGGGTCGCGGCCGGGATCGACCTGTGCGTGCACATCGTGCGCCGGGACCACGGCACCGCCGTCGCCAACGACGTGGCCCGCCGCACTGTCGTACCGCCGCACCGGGACGGCGGGCAGGCCCAGTACATCGCGCGGCCGGTGCCCGATCCGCAGCAGTCGTCCACGACTGCGGCCCGCGCGTGGGCGCTCGGCCGGCTGCACGAGCCGATCCAGCTGCGGGACATGGCCGCCCAGGAGTCGATGTCGGTACGCACCTTCACCCGCCGCTTCCGCGAGGAGGTCGGGGTCAGTCCGGGCCAGTGGCTCACCCGGCAGCGCGTCGAACGGGCCCGGCACCTGCTGGAGTCCACCGCGCTCTCGGTCGACCAGGTCGCCCAGGACGCGGGTTTCGGTACCGCCCAGTCGATGCGGCAGCATCTGCAGGCCGCGCTCGGGGTCACACCGACCGGGTACCGGCGGACCTTCCGCGCGGAGTTGTCCACAGCCTGTGGACAATGAGCGGGGAATGAGCAGGGAATGACCGGCGCATGAGCGGGATCCGTCCCGGAACCGTCGGCCGGCGGCGCGGCGTTGTCCGCCCCGAGCACGGCATCGCGCGCCGCCACCCGACTCCGGCGCTCCCGCCCGGCTCCCGTCGCCCCCGAGGGAACCGCCGCCGACACGACCCACGCTCGTCGAGGGCCCCGTCACCGGGCCCTCGGCGTCCCCTCGCGGCGAATCGTCGCTACAAGCGTGAGGAAACGGTCACGATCCGTCAACCAGCAGGGGAGCTTTCCTCCCTTGTATCCCGCTTCGCCGGGACGCGCACGGAAGCACACCCCGGCGCACGGCCGTCACACCACTTCGTACGCGAATCCCTCGTACGCCAGCGCGCCATCGCCGCTCCCGCACACGGGCGGGGCCTCCTCGCCCGCGGCGCGCCGGTCCAGTTCGCACCAGATGCGCTTGCCGGTGCCCTCCCGGCTCCAGCCCCAGCGGTCGGCGAGGCCGTCCACGAGGGCGAGGCCCCGGCCGCCCGTCGACTCGCCGCCCGCGCAACGGGGCACGGGGGCCCGGTCGCTGGCGTCGTCCACCTCTAGGCGGACGGTCGCCTCCTGGGTCTCCTCGGTCACCGCGCCCGGCAGCACCAGCCGCAGCACCGCCGAACGCCCGGTGTGCACCACGGCGTTGGTGACGAGCTCGGAGACGAGCAGAACCAGCGTCTCGGCGAGTGGTTCGTCGGCCCGTATCCCCGATCCGGCGAGGCGGGAACGCGCCCAACGCCGGGCGCGCCCCACTTCCGAGGGGTCTGGACGGACCTCCAGCTGCACTTGAAGCACCTGCACCGCTCACACCATCCGAACCGGCGGACACCAAGGCTCGCGCCTCATGAGGGCCACGATCGTAGCCATTTCCAGCATGGCCAGAACAACGGCCGGGGCAGGGTTCACGGAACGTGAATCCCTTGTGGGACAGCATGGTTGACGGACAGTCACGTCAACAAGCGCTTCGGGCATATTCCAGCGCGAAGGAGTACGCGTACGGCATACTGTGCGACGCGCTTTCCGGGGAGTCGAACAGGCGGCGGCCGACGGCCGTTCCGCCCTGCGGGGCAAGGCGCACACCGCCGGTTCCGGAGCCGCCCCAGGGGCAACTCCGGCACGGCTGGCGCTCGGGACCACTCGCATCCCACCCAAGGTACCGGAGCGTGGCACCGACTCCGGGCCGTAACGGGCGACTCGGCGGACACAAGCCGGTATCAACGCTCTGTGATGCCGTACCGCCACGATCCGCGACACCCGGGCGGGCGCCCGCCCGCGGTACGCGCCGCTCCGGTACGCGCTGCTCGGGTACGAGTCACTCGGGTACGCGCTGCTCGGGTACGCGCTACTCGGGCACCGTGAAGTAGCGGGCGAAGGCCGGGACGATCTCCGCCTCCCCCACCTTGCCGTCGCCGTCCGTGTCGAGCGCGGCGGCGGCCTGCCGGGCGAGGTCCTCGGGCACGCCGAACGCGGTCAGCGCCCGCGCGGTGTCCGCGACCGTGGCCGCCCCGTCACCGTCGGTGTCGGCGACGCCGAGGGCGGCGTGCAGGAAGGGGCGGGCGATCTCGGCGAACCGGTCGGGCTTGTCCCGCAGCCGCTTGACCGCTCCGGTGACGAACTCCTCGCGGGTGATGCGCTGGTCGCCGTCCCGGTCGGCGATGCCGGCCAGGCCCTGCCAGAGCGCCTCGGCACCGCCGTACAGGGCCTGGCCCTTGTCCGAGCGGGCGGCGACGCCGAACTCGGCGAGCAGCGCCTTGGCCACCCCGCTGAAGTCGGAACGGTCGATGTGGCCGTTGCCGTCCTGGTCGAAGGTGGTGAACCGCGCGGCGATCCTGCGCTCGTACTCGCTGTTGACCATGGTTCTCTCCGGCCGCCTCACGTCGGTGTTCGGGGTACGTCTCGCCCGGAGCGTACGTCGCCGGACGCGGCCGCGGACCGGACTTGCCGTGATGTCCCGCGTGGCATGCGGTCTGCGCGGCCTGCGCGGGCTACGCGGGCTACGCGGAAAGGGGCCGCGGCTCGTCCCCGGTCGCCGAGGCGAGGTCGGGGTGGCAGTCGAAGAGCCGGCGCACTCCCAGCGCGCCGAGGACCCGGTTGACGTGGGAGCCGTCGACGGCGCCCTGGGCGGGCAGTATCAGGCGCAGCCTGCCCTGGCAGGAGCGGATGAGCCGCCGGGACGCGATGAGGACGCCGACCCCGCTGGAATCGCAGAACAGGACGTCGGAGAGGTCCAGGACGAGGCTGTGCCGCCCCTCCGCCACCTCGTCGTGCACGCGCTGCCGCAGCACCGGTGACGTCACCAGGTCCAGTTCGCCCGACACCTGGAGCACGGCCCACTGGCCCCGCTCGCCGCCGGTCACGTTGAACGTCACCACCATGCCCTTCCTTAGTCGGAACGTCTGGAACCTTCGGGATTCACCCGAAACGGAAGCCGTGCCTACGCTTCTTGGCGGCGCGCCTGCCCACCGGCCGTTCCCGCAAACGCCGCGGCGGAAACGGGAGCCGGTCGGAAGTGGCTTGTTTCAGACGGTTTCGATCCTGTTCGATCGACTTTGGTCGCACGTTAGAGGGTAGTGGAGGCGCATATCACCTCCGGCCGCCCGGGGGCGCACATTGGAACAAAGGGGCGTGCGCTGTCGGACGTGCCGACTACATTCGGGGAGAGGGTGGCCGCAGGCTGGGACCGAGGAGGGGGCGGAGGGACCGCATGGCGAAGAGGGACGTGCCGCTGCGCTGGGACCGCAAGATGCAGCAGCGGCTCGCGCGCGGGGAGGCCGCCGCCCTGGGCGAGCTGTACGACCGGTTCGCCTCGCTGGTGCACGGCCTGGCGCACCGCGTGCTCGACGACGAGCGGGCCGCCGACCACATCACGCGCGACGTCTTCGCGCACGTCTGGGAGCACCCCGACGCCTACGACCCCCGGCAGGGCCCGCTGCGCACCTGGATCGCCACCCTCACCCACCGTTTCGCCGTCCAGCGGCTGCGCGCCACCGAGACCGCGGCCCTCGTGCGGGGCGGGCCGGGCACCGCGGAGGAGCTGGAGACCAAGGTGCGGCACGCCTCGGTCGCCGCCCGGGCCGACTACATCGTCCAGTCCATGCCGGCTCCCCTGCGCGCCGCGCTGGAGCTGGCCTATTTCCAGCGCCGCGACTACCGCCAGACCGCCGCCGACCTCGGGGTCACGGAGGACGAGGCCCGCCGCCGCCTCCGCCTGGGTCTCCAGCTCCTGTCCACCGCCCACGACGCCGGCACCGCCCAGCGCCCACCGGGGGCTCCGCCCGGGTACGGGGGTGCGGCATGAAGGCGTACGACGAGAACGGCGCGAACGGTGGAAACGGCGAGAACGACGAGAGCGACGACGGGGGCACCGGCACCGGGGCACGCATACCGCTGCCCCGCGCCTCCGTCGAGGACGGCGGCCGGGCGCTGCCCGAGGCGGCGCCGGCCGCACTGGAGCACCAGGTGCTGACGTCGCTGCTCGGCGCGTGGGCGCTGGCCGCCTGCTCGGCGCAGGAGGCGGCGGCCGTCGAGGAGCACCTTGAGGAGTGCGAGAGCTGCGCCGAAGAGGCGCTGCGCCTGCGCGAGGCCGTCACGCTGCTCCAGCGGCCGGAGAGCCTCGACCTGGACCCGGCCCTGCGCACCCGGGTCCTGGACGGGTGCCTGGAGCGGCGTCCGCCCCGCATCCCGGTGCCCGAGTGGGCCACGCCCTACGACGCCGAGACCGCGCGCCTGGACGCGCTGCTCCAGGACTTCGGGGACGCCGAGTGGCACGCCCCGGTCCGGCTGCGCTGGTTCGAGGACGACGGCCCCGCGAGCCGCCGTACGACCGTCGCCGGGGTCATCGCGCACCTGCTGACGGTGGACGGCACGGTCGCCGCCGGCCTGGGCCTCGACGACCCGCTGGGTGACATCACCGCGCCCGGCCGCACGCCGGCCGCCCGCACGGAGGCGTACTGGCGGGCCTCGCACTACCCGCCCACCCGCGCGGTGCGGGCGCCCTGGCGCGAGCAGAGCCACGACATCGTCCGGACGGTGGCGTTCACCGGCGACACGGGCGGGATGCCGGTCTCGTACGGCGACTTCGAGCTGCCGTTGCGGGACGCGATGCTGGACCGGGCGTTCGAGTGCTGGGTGCACGGGGAGGACATCGCCGAGGCGGTGGACTATCCCTACGAGCCGCCGTCCGCGCGCCATCTCAACGGCATGATCGACCTCGCCGCCCGGATGCTGCCGGGCGTCCTCGCGGCGCGCCGCCGGGCCGGTCTGGCCACGCCCGGTGGCGGTCCGCACCTGGTCGCCGCGGGCGGGCCGGGGCGCAGCCTGCGGCTGGAGATCGAGGGCTCGGGCGGCGGCGAGTGGCTCATCCCGCTGGACTCCCCCGGCGCGGTCGGCTCCGCCGACCACGAGGTGGCGCATGTCGCCCTGGACGGCGTGGAGTTCTGCCGGCTGGCGGCGGGCCATGTGCCTCCGGCGGAGGCGGCGGCGGGCCAGGTCGGGGACCGGGAGGCGATCAGGGACGTCCTGTTCGCGGCGGCCGATCTGAGCCGGATGTAGCCGCGCCCTCCGGGGAAGCGGTCGGCGCCGTGTGGAGGACCTCGCGGGCCTGGTCCGCGGCCCGGACGATGCTCTCGGAGATGAAGTCGAGGAAGCGGGCGATGTTCTCCAGGCGCTCGGCCGCCGGGGTGCCGGAGCCCAGGACGCCGACGCCCTGGCGCGCGGTTTCGGCCACCAGAAGGGTCCCGCGGGCGCTGGCGACCATGGACTGGTACCAGACGTCGTCGTCGATGACGTAGCGCTCGCGGCGCGAGGCGTCGCGTTCCCGGCGGACCAGGCCCTGCTCGTCGAGGAACGCGACCGCCTTGGAGACGGACGCCGGGCTGACCTGGAGGTGCCGGACGAGTTCGGACGCGGTGAGGCTGCCGGTGTCGCTGACGCAGAGGCACGCCATCACCCGGGCCATCATCTTCGGCGTGCCCTGCTGTATGAAGACGGTGGTCAGCGTCTCCTCGTACTCGCGCACCGCCTCGGCGTCCCGCCCGTGGGCCGACGGGAGCGCCTGCGGCCCCCGAGGAGCCGCCTGCCTGCGCCGGTGGGCGCGGCGCTCGGTGGCCCGGTGGGCGAGGTCGGCGCGGTACGCCGTGGGACCGCCGTTGCGCATCACCTCGCGCGTGATCGTCGAGGTGGGGCGGTCGAGGCGCCTGGCGATCTCCGCGTAGGCGAGGCCGTCGGCCAGCCCCAGCGCGATCTGCTGACGTTCCTGCTGAGTGAGCCTGCCGCCCGGCATCGTGATCTCCTTCGCGTCCCGTGATGCCTGCGACTATAGCGTTCACTCCCACTTCATTGCAACGACAGATGAGCTGACGTTGCATTGCTTTTCAAACCGTTGCAACGAAATAGTCTGCTTGACCTGCACAGTTGCCACTCCATCGCAACAAGTCTCTTGAGTGATCCTTGAACGCAACGTAGCGTTTCTCATGTCAGAAAGAACGACGGGCAACGAAACCGGGAGACCACCATGCAGACCTTCGACACCCCCGCACCGATCTCCGCCCTCCTCGACGTCCCGGCGGGCCGCATCCGGTTCATCGCCGCCGACCGGACCGACACCACGGTCGAGGTCCTGCCCGCGGACGCCTCGAAGGGGCGCGACGTGAAGGTGGCCGAGCAGACCAGGGTCGAGTTCGGCGACGGCGTCCTGCGGATCGAGACCCCGGTGCGGCACCAGTTCATGGGCGCCTCCGGCGCCGTCGAGGTGACGGTCCGGCTGCCCGCCGGCTCCCGCGTCGAGGCCAAGGCGGCAGCCGCCGAACTCCGGGGCGTCGGACGGCTCGGCGACGTCGGCTTCGAGGGCGCGCACGGCCCGGTCAAGCTCGACGAGGCCGCGAGCGTCCGCCTCGCCACCGCCGCCGGTGACATCTCGGTCGGCCGTCTGGACGGCTCCGCGGACATCCGCACCGAGAAGGGCGACATCCGGATCGCCGAGGCCGTGCGCGGCGAGGTCGTGCTGCGCACCGGGTCCGGCGACCTCTCGGTGGGCGCCGCCGCCGGGGTCTCCGCCTCCCTGGACGCCGGCACCTCCTACGGCCGCGTCCACAACGCGCTCAGGAACACCGCCGGCACCCCCGGCCTGACCATCCACGCGACCACCGCCCACGGCGACATCACCGCCCGCAGCCTCTGAGGAGCAGCAGTCATGACCAGCCCGGCCATCACCGCGAACGGACTGCGCAAGTCCTACGGCGACAAGACCGTCCTCGACGGCATCGACCTGGCCGTCCCCGAAGGAACGGTCTTCTCCCTGCTCGGCCCGAACGGCGCGGGCAAGACCACCGCCGTCAAGATCCTCTCCACCCTAGTCACCCCCGACGCCGGCGACATCCGCGTCGGCGGCCACGACCTCGCCGCCGCTCCGCAGGCCGTGCGCGGCGCGATCGGGGTCACCGGCCAGTTCTCCGCCGTGGACGGCCTGATCACCGGCGAGGAGAACATGCTCCTCATGGCCGACCTGCACCACCTGCCCCGGCGCGAGGGCCGGCGGGTCGCCGCCGAACTCCTGGAGCGCTTCGACCTCACCGAGGCCGCGAACAAGCCCGCCGCCACCTACTCCGGCGGCATGAAACGCCGCCTGGACATCGCCATGACCCTGGTCGGCGCCCCCCGGATCATCTTCCTCGACGAACCCACCACCGGCCTCGACCCCCGCTCCCGCCACACCATGTGGCAGATCATCCGCGCCCTCGTCACCAGCGGCGTCACCGTCTTCCTCACCACCCAGTACCTGGAAGAGGCCGACGAACTCGCCGACCGCATCGCCGTACTCCACAACGGAAAGATCGCCGCCGAAGGCACCGCCGACGAACTCAAACGGATCGTCCCCGGCGGACACGTCCGGCTCCGCTTCACCGACCCCACCACCTACCGCGACGCCACCACCGCCCTGCCCCACGGCACCGGCGACAACGACACCCTCACCCTGAAGATCCCCAGCAACGGCAGCCAACGCGACCTGCGCACCGTCCTGGACCGCCTCGACGACGCGGGCATCGAGGCCGACGAACTCACCGTCCACACCCCCGACCTCGACGACGTCTTCTTCGCCCTCACCGCCACCGTCCCCACCGCCGTCCCCACCCAGACCCACCCACTGAAGGAGACCCTCCGATGAGCAATCTCAGCCTCGCCGTGCGCGACTCCTCCACCATGCTGCGCCGCAACCTCCTGCACGCCCGCCGCTACCCCTCCCTCACCCTGAACCTCCTGCTCACACCCGTCATGCTGCTCCTCCTCTTCGTCTACGTCTTCGGGGACGCGATGAGTGCCGGCATCGGCGGCGGCGACCGCTCCGACTACGTCTCCTACCTCGTGCCCGGCCTGCTCCTGATGACCATCGGGTCCACCACGATCGGCACCGCGGTCTCCGTCTCCAACGACATGACCGAGGGCATCATCGCCCGCTTCCGGACCATGGCCATCCACCGCGGCTCCGTACTCGTCGGGCACGTCGTCGGCAGCGTGGTGCAGTCGATCCTGAGCGTGATCCTCGTCGGGGCCGTCGGTGTGGCCATCGGCTTCCGTTCCACCGACGCAACCGCCCTGGAGTGGCTGGCGGCCTTCGGGCTGCTCCTGCTCTTCACGCTGGCGCTGACCTGGATCGCGGTCGGGATGGGCCTGATCAGCCCGAACGCCGAGGCCGCCAGCAACAACGCGATGCCGCTGATCTTCCTGCCACTGATCTCCAGCGCCTTCGTCCCCATCGACTCGATGCCGGGCTGGTTCCAGCCGATCGCCGAGTACCAGCCGTTCACGCCCGCCATCGAGACCCTGCGCGGCCTCCTCCTCGGCACCGGGATCGGCCACAACGGCTGGCTCGCCCTCGTCTGGTGCCTCGCCCTCACCGTGCTCGGCTACGTCTGGGCGACCTCGAAGTTCAACAGCGACCCGAAGTGACCGGAGCGACCGGAGCGACCGTCGATCGCCTGGGGCCGGTGGGACCGGTCCTAGGCGAAGACGACCGTCCGGCGGCCGTTGAGCAGGATCCTCCGCTCCGCGTGCCACTTCACGGCCCGCGCCAGCGCCTGGCACTCCACGTCACGCCCGATCGCCACCAGCTGATCGGGCGTGACGTCGTGGCCGACCCGCTCGACCTCCTGCTCGATGATCGGCCCCTCGTCGAGGTCGGCCGTCACGTAGTGCGCCGTCGCACCGATCAGCTTCACTCCCCGCGCATGCGCCTGGTGGTACGGCTTCGCGCCCTTGAAGCTCGGCAGGAAGGAGTGGTGGATGTTGATGATCCGGCCGCTGAGCGCCTTGCACAGGTCGTCCGAGAGGACCTGCATGTAGCGGGCCAGCACGACGAGTTCGACGTTCTCCTCGCGCACGATCTCCAGGATCCGGGCCTCGGCCTCCGGCTTGGTGTCCTTCGTCACGGGAATGTGGTGGAAGGGGATGTCGTAGGACCCCACCAGCTCCGCGAAGTCGGTGTGGTTGGACACCACCGCCGCGATCTCCACGGGCAGCGCGCCGATCCGGGCGCGGAAGAGCAGGTCGTTCAGGCAGTGACCGAACCTGCTCACCATGAGCACGACGCGCATCTTCGCGTCGGCCCGGTTGATCTGCCAGTCCATGTGGAAGGCGTCGCCGATCGCGGTGAAGCTGGCGCGCAGCTTGTCCACGGTCACCGGTTCACCGGCCGAGAAGTGGACCCGCATGAAGAACAGACCCGTGTCGTGGTCCCCGAACTGCTGGCTGTCCTCGATGTTGCAGCCGGTCATGAACAGGTAGCTCGAGACGGCGTGCACGATGCCCTGCTTGTCGGGGCAGGACAGGGTGAGGACGTACTGGTCGGCCGGGACGTCGGCCGACGGGACGGCGGCGGAGGACTGCGCGTTCATGCAGCACAGGGTCCCATATCCGGCCTCCCGGACCGCTTGCCGTCCCGTCAGGCGGACCGGGTGAGGATCTGCAGCACCTCGAGCGTGCGCGGCTGCGCCTCCGGGTCCTCGCCGTCGCTGGTGGCCAGCCGTACGTGCGCGTCGCGCGCCGCCCGCACCGCCTCCGGCCAGTCCGCGTGCTCCAGGTACGCGGTCACCGGTGCGTCCGGCCCGACCTGGTGCATGATCCGCAGGACCCGCAGCACGGCGGTGTCGACCAGCGCCGCCTCCTGCGAGTCGCGGAAGACCGTGCCCACGTACTTCTCGGCCGACCAGTGGTCCAGCCAGGTGTCCTCCACCAGGCGGTACACGGCATCGGTGACGTCTCCGTAGCCCTCGACGCCGGCCAGCCAGACGTCCTGCTGGAAGGCGGGGGCGGAGAGCATGTGCAGCGCGGAGCGCACCTGACTGCGCCAGCGCCACCACGGCATGTCGTTGAGTGGCATGCCGCCCATGGTGGTGGAGCGACGGCCGCGACGGGAAGAGTTCTCCGAACCTTGCACGGTCATCGATCCTACGTTCCTCTTCGCCGCGCCTCGCCGGCCCCCGCAATTCACCTCCGCGTCACCACACGTTGACCGCAGGTCACTCCCCGGTTGGCCGCGTGACGGAATCGTGCGGGTACATGACCGGCAGGCGACCCATCCGCAGCACTCCCCCCGGCGGCCCCCGCGGCCGCTCCCGGGCCACCCGCACCGGCGTCCTGTCCGCGGGCGCGCTGGTGGCGTGCGCGTCACTCGCCGTCGGCTGCGGGGTCGTCCCCGGTGCCACGGGGGGCTCCGGGGACGACCCGATCACCGTCATGACCTGGGCGCCGCAGGACACCGGCGCGACCAACAAGCCGGGCATGCCCGCGCTCGCCCGGGCCTACGCCCGCTCGATCAACGCCCAGGGCGGCCTCGGCGGCCGCAAGCTCAACGTCCTGACCTGCAACGACCACAACGACAGCGTGGCCGCCGCGAAGTGCGCCCGCCGTGCCGTCAAGGAGAACGCGGTCGCCGTGGTGGGCTCCTACAGCCAGTACGCCGACTCCTTCTTCCCCATCCTCGAGGGCGCCCGCATCCCGTACATCGGCGGGTACGGCCTCACCAACACGGAGTTCACCAGCCCGCTGTCGTACCCGGTCAACGGGGGCCAGCCGGCGCTGCTCGCGGGGCTCGGCGACGCGCTCGCCGACTCCTGCGGGCCGGTGACGCTGGTCCGCCCCGACACGATCGCGGGCGACCAGCTGGCCGCGCTGCTGGACTCGGGGCTGACCTCGGGCGGCCACGAGCGGTCCCACGACCAGCGGGCGGCCGAGGACGCCACCGCGTACGACGACCAGGCCGAGCGGGCGCTGGCGCGAAGCGGCGGCGACCCCGCGGAGCCGGGGTGCGTGGTGCCCGTCCTCGGGGACCGCACCGGCACCTTCATGGACTCCTTCCGGCGGGCCCGCGAGGACCGTACCGACGTCCGGACGGCGACCGTGCTCGGCAGCGTGGACCAGACGACGATCAACGCGAGCGGCGGCGCGTCCGGGCCCTACGAAGGGGCGTACGTCACCGGCTGGTACCCCGCGGTGAGCGACCCGGCCTGGGACGGTCTGAAGCGGCTGATCAAGGAGCAGGCGTTCGAGGACAACGACGTCGACGCGGCCGACGCCGGGGTGCAGACGACCTGGATCGCGTACACCGTGCTCAAGCAGGTCGTCGAGTCGCTCGGCGACGGCGAGGTGAGCGCCGACACCGTCCGGCGGGCCCTCGACGACGGCCCGGAGATCGGCACGGGCGGGCTCACCCCCGACCTCCGGTGGACGTTCGCCGACAAGCTGGCCTCGGTCGGCTTTCCCCGCCTGGTCAACGCCGACGTCACCCTCCAGGTCGTGCGGGAGGGCCGCCTGGTCTCGGCCCGCGGCGGCGCCGTGGACACCACCCGCACCCTGCAGAACGCGGACGTGGCCTGAGCGAGGGCCCGCTCACAGCTGGGTGGGCTGCCGTTCGGTCAGGCCGTACTTCTTGGCGATGGCGTTCCAGAGCGTCGCGGCCTTGGCCTTCTCCTTGGTGGCCGTGCCGCTCGCCCGCGTGGCCGCCGTGGGCTGGGTGGCGGCCTTGCCCTTCTTGCAGCCCTTCTTGCCGGCCGTCCGGTCGGCCCAGGCCGCGTAGTGGTTGTCGGCCGACGCGGAGGCCTGCCACGCCTTGGTGAGCGCGGTGGTCAGCTCGGTGTGCCGGGGCAGCTTGTCCACCGACAGCTTGGACAGGCTGTCGACCAGCCCGCTGCGCTGCTTGGCGGCCTCGCGCAGGTCCTTGGCCGCCTGGGGAAGCTTGTCGCAGGTCTTCACGTCGCCCACGGCGTTGATCACCGTGGTGCGTCCGGTGCCGCTCTCGGCGAGCAGCTTGTCCAGCTCGACGGCCTGCTGCCGGACCGGATCGACCGTCGGGGAGGCCTCGGCGGACGCGGACTCGGAGGCGGGGGCCGTGGCGGACACCGTCTGGTTGCCGCCCTTGTCCTCGTCCTCTCCCCCGCCGGCCATCATCGCTCCGGCGCCGACCCCGATGACGGCGATGCCCACGCCGACGGCCGCGAGGATCGGCAGGCGCGAGCCGGTACGGCCGCCGCGCCCGCCGCCGGCGCCGTCGTCGGGACCGCGCCGCCTGCCACCGCCACCGCCGCCGACCGGGCCCTGCGGGGCGTACCCGGGCTGGTCGCCGGGGTACGGCGCCTGGGGCGCGTCGAAGCGGGGCATCTGCTGGGTGGCCGAGGCCGGGCCGTCGGCGCCGGGGGCACCGCGGAAGAGGTTGTCGAACTCGGCGGGCGGCTGGCGGTCCTCGTCGGGTCCGGGCCCGGCGCCGAACGGGGCGCCGGCGGGGCCGCCGGGCACGGGCGCGATGTACTGCGTGGCCTCGGCGTCGGGATGGGGCGCGGGTGCGGCGGGCGTGGGCTGCACGGGGTACTGCGGTGCCTGGCCGAGATACTGCGTCGACTCGGCGGCGTGCGGTTGCGCGGGCCTCTCCGGCGGCAGCGCACCCGGTCCCGCGGGCGCGATGGGCGGTATGTACTGGGTGGCCCCCTCGTCGGCGGGCGGCGCGACGGGCGGTATGTACTGCGTGGCGCCCTCGTCGGCGGGCGGCAGCGGCGCGACACCCGCGCCGTGCTGCGGGTACTGCTGGTACGAGTGCTGTTGCTGCTGCTGTTGCTGCCCGTACGGCGGCTGCGCGCCGTAGGACTGGTCGCCCGGCGGCGTCCCGTACGACGGGGGGAGCGCGCCCTCCGGAGGCAGCGGGCCGGGTCCGGCCTGCGGCGGCAGCGCGCCGGGGGCCGGTGACTGTGCGCCCTGTGCGGGCGCCCAGGCCTGCGGTGCGGGCTGCCGCGGGTGCTCCGGAGCGTTCCAGGGCTGAGCCGCGGGCGGCGTGGGCCATTCCTGGCCGGGGGCCGGGCTCTGCTGCTGCTCGGGGCCCCAGGGCCGGTCCCAGGCCTGGCCACCGGGCGGCGCCGAGGCGGGTGCCGGGCCACCGCCCTGGGGGCCGGCGGCAGCGCCGGCCAGGCCGGGCAGCAAGGGCTCGCCACCGTCCGAGGGCAGCACGATGCCTTCGTGCGCTTGCCGCGCCGAGGGCTCCTCGCCCTGTCCACTCTGCGTCACCGGGACTCCTACGAATGGGGGACCTTCGGAATCGTCGGCTCACGCTACCGGGTCCCCCGAGCCCACTGCCACGCCGCCCGGGGCGACAACTCCTTCCCTGTGACAGCCGTAACAAAACCGGGACGCGCCACGCTGTTGATGTCCCTTTCCGCTCACCGCGGCGGAGTTTCACGCGTGTTCACTCACTCCGCGCCCCGGCCGCTCACGCGGCGGCCTGCAGATCGAGCCGGGCGCCGAACTCCCTGACCACCGCTTCTTCCCGGTACGGCTCGAGCCGGGCCTGGAAGTCGTCCAGGTATTCGGCGCCCCGGTTCGAGCGCAGGGTCTCCAGGAGTTCCACCGCCCTCGTCGCCGTGCTGCAGGCCTGTTCGATCTCCCGCTGCTGCACCTGGGCCGTGGCCAACAGCACATGGCCGATGGCCCGCCTTCGCGCCCGCGACTCGGGGTGCCCGTCCAGGGACTGCCGTGCGTAGCGGGCGGCCGCGTCCGCCTGGCCGAGGTCCCGGTGGCAGTGCGCCAACTCGTCGGCGAGATAGGCCTCGTCGAAGTGCGCGATCCACACCGGGTCGTCCCCGGCGGCCGGATCGGCCGACTCCATCGCGCCGACCGCCCGCCCGGCCGCCTCGTGGGCCGCCCGAACGTCGCCCAGGAGCGCGTGGCCGCGGGCCTCGGCGGCGTGGAACATCGACTCCGCGCGCGGCGTGACCCGCCCGCGTGCGCCCTCCTGCGCCGCCCGCGCCAACTGCGCGATCTCGCGCGGGTTTCCGAGCTGCGCGGCGAGGTGGCTCATGGAGGCGGCCAGCACGTACCCGCCGTAGCCGCGGTCCCCGGCCGCCTGTGCGAGTCGCAGCGACTGGATGTAGTACCGCTGGGCGAGGCCGGGTTGGCCGGTGTCGACGGCCATGTATCCGGCCAGCTCGGTCAGTCGCGCGACCGTGGCGAACAACTCCCGTCCGACCGCCTCCCGGTAGGAGCCGGCCAGCAGCCCGGAGACGACGCTGTTCAGGTAGTGCACGAGAACGGGGCGCACGTGCCCGCTCCCGTACTGGTGGTCCAGGTCCGTCAGGGCCTGCGTCATCGCCCGCACGGCCGCCACGTCGGAGTGGCCCACCCGCGGTCCCGCCGAACGCGACACCTGGGGGTCGGGGGCGGAAATCAGCCAGTCCCGGCTGGGCTCGACGAGCGCCGAGGCGGCGACGGAGGAACCGGACAGGAAGTCCCGGCGCCCCACGTCGCTGCGCCACAGCTCGCAGACCTGCTCGATGGCCCCCAGTACCGTCGGCGAGAACTGGAGGCCGACGCCGGACGCGAGGTTCTTGCCGTTGGCCATGCCGATCTCGTCGATCGTGACCGTGCGGCCGAGCTTGCGTCCGAGCGCCTCGGCGATGATCGCCGGTGCCCGGCCCCGCGGTTGCTGTCCGCGCAGCCAGCGGGCCACGGAGGTCTTGTCGTACCGCAGGTCGAGACCGTGCTCGACCCCGCACACGTTGACCCGGCGGGCGAGGCCCGCGTTCGAGCAGCCCGCTTCCTGAATGAGCGCCTGCAGTCGTTCGTTCGGCTGCCGCGCGACGAGAGGCCTTGCGGCCATGGCGTAACCCCCATGCGGTCTCATGCGGTCTCGGTGCTGTCCCGGCGGATCGTTGGACGAAGAGGATCCGGCCCGTGAAGATCAATGCCCCGTCGATGTGCCAACAATGCGAGACTTGCGAAGCTTGCGAGGATTGCCGGGGTAACGGCCGGTGCCGGCCCCAGTCCTGGCTACCCAGCTCCCGCGGTGAATCCTCCTGCGCGCCCCCACGTATGCACCCATGCGCCCCGAATGCCGTACCGATGCACCTCCCCCGCGCGCGCCGCCCCCGTAACCCCTGGTGGGCCCGGGAGTTGAGTTCCACGTGGAAGAGACCATCCCCGGCACCGAAGCCGCCCAGATCCGGCAGCAGCGCGGTACGTCGCTGCTGGAGACCGCCGTTCGCTACGCCGAGGAGCGTCACTGGGACGTGTTTCCCGGCACCTGGCTGGTGCCCGGCGACGGGGTGCAGCACTGCTCCTGCGGGGACCCGGCGTGCGCCGCGCCGGGCGCGCACCCGGCGCGCGAGGACTGGGCGGCGCAGGCGACGGGCAGCGCGACCGTCGCACGGCGGATGTGGCAGAAGCAGCAGTCGGCGTCGATCCTGCTGCCCACGGGGCGGACGTTCGACGCGATCGACGTGCCCGAGACGGCCGGGTTCCTGGCGCTGGCCCGGATGCAGCGGATGGAGCTGACGCTGGGGCCGGTGACGTTGGCGCCGGACCGGCGGATGCGGTTCTTCGTTCTGCCGGGGGCGGGGGCGAAGGTGCCGGATCTCGTGCGGCGGCTGGGGTGGGCGCCCCGGGCCCTCGATCTGGGCGTGCTCGGGGAGGGCGCGTATGTGGCGGCGCCGCCTACGCGGATCGGGACGCGGGGGGCCGTGCAGTGGGCCTGCCGGCCGACCGCGGTGAACCGGTGGCTGCCGGACGTGGAGGAGCTGGTCTCGCCGTTGGCGTATGCGTGCGGCAGGGATCGTTAGGGGGCACCCTTTCCTCTGCCGGGTTGCTGTGCTTTTGGCGGCTGCGGGCCGGTTCGTGGTTGCTCGCGCCCACGCGGCGGAGCCGCATACCGACACAGCCCCGCGCCCCTTTCAGGGGCGTTGCTCCCCCGTAGGGTTCTCGTTGACGGAGGGAGATGTGGTGAGCGACAGCGCCGTGCGGGTTCGGGGGCTCTGGAAGCGGTTCGGGCAGCAAGTGGCCGTGGGCGGGATCGATCTGGAGTTGCCGGCCGGGAAGTTCATCGGGATCGTCGGGCCCAACGGGGCCGGGAAGACCACCACGCTCTCCATGGTGACCGGGCTGCTGCGCCCCGATCAGGGGACGGTCGAGGTCGTGGGGCACGACGTGTGGCGCGATCCGGTGGAGGTGAAGGCCCGGATCGGGGTGCTCCCCGAGGGACTGCGGCTGTTCGAGCGGCTGTCGGGGCGGGAGCTGCTCGGCTACACGGGCCGGTTGCGCGGGCTGCCCGGCGACGAGGTCGACAAGCGGGCCACCCAGCTCCTCGACGTGCTCGACCTCGCCGGGGCCCAGCACAAGCTGGTCGTCGACTACTCGACCGGCATGCGCAAGAAGATCGGCCTGGCCGCCGCACTGCTGCACAATCCGGAAGTGCTGTTCCTGGACGAGCCGTTCGAGGGCGTCGACCCGGTCTCCGCGCAGACCATCCGGGGCGTCCTGGAGCGCTACACCGCCTCCGGCGCCACCGTCGTCTTCTCCTCGCACGTCATGGAGCTGGTGGAGTCGCTGTGCGACTGGGTGGCCGTGATGGCCGCCGGCCGCATCCGGGCCACCGGCACGCTCGCCGAAGTGCGCGGCGGGGCAGCCTCGTTGCAGGAGGCGTTCCTCGAACTCGTCGGTGCGGGCGGCCGGGACGCCGGGTCGGACCTGGACTGGCTGGGCGGCGGGTCCCGATGAGCACGCGGACCACACCGGCCGCCCCCGTCCCGCCGGGACCGCAGCGCCCGACGGTCCCGTCCGGCTCCTCCATCACGCCCGTCTTCGTACGGCTGAAGCTGTCGCTGCTGCGCAACGGGCTGCGGCAGTCCGGCGGGCGGCGGGCCGCCTACATCGCCTCGGCCGTCCTCGTGCTGCTGTTCGCCGCGCTCCAGCTGGTCGGCCTGATCGCGCTGCGCGGGTACGCGCACGTGGACTCGCTGGTCGTGCTGCTCGCCGCGGTGCTCGCCCTGGGCTGGGCGGTGATGCCGCTGTTCTTCCCCGGCGGCGACGAGACGCTCGACCCGACCCGGCTGGTGATGCTGCCGCTGCGGCCGGGGCCCCTGGTGCGGGCACTGCTCACGTCCTCGCTGGTGGGCATCGGGCCGCTGTTCACGCTGTGCGTGTTCGCCGGTTCCGTGGTCGCGGTCGCGCACGGCGAGGCGGCCTACGCCGTCGGCGTCGTCGGGGCGGCCCTCGCGCTGCTGGTGTGCGTGACCCTCGCGCGGGCCGTCGCGGCCGCCAACGTCCGGCTGCTGACCAGCCGCAAGGGGCGCGATCTCGCGGTGCTGAGCGGGCTGGTCGTCGCGGTCGGCGCGCAGCTCGTCAACTTCGGCGCGCAGCGGCTGGGCTCGGCGGGGCTCGGCGAGCTGGATCCGGTGGCCGACGTGGTGCGCTGGATTCCGCCCGCGTCGGCGGTCGGCGCGATGGACGCGGCGAGCGACGGGTCGTACGGCACCGCGCTGGCCCAGCTGGCGCTGACCGCGGCGGCGCTGGTGCTGCTGCTGCGGGTGTGGGCCCGGCATCTGACGCGGCTGATGACGGCGCCCGACGGCTCCACGCTCCAGAGCGACACCGGGCCGGTGCGCGAGCGCGGGTCGGCCGGTCTCGCCCGGTGGCTTCCGGCCGGCCGTACCGGCACCACCATGGAGCGCACCCTGCGCTATGTGTGGCGCGACCCGAAGACCAAGGCCGCGTGGGTGACCTCGCTGGCCATCGGCCTGATCGTGCCGGTGTTCAACGCCTGGCAGGGCACCGGTTCGGTCTACTTCGCCTGCTTCGCGGCCGGGATGCTCGGCATCCAGATGTACAACCAGTTCGGGCAGGACACGTCCGCGTTCTGGATGGTCGCGATGACGATCTCCTCGACCAGGGACGCCTACGTCGAGCTGCGGGCCCGCGCGCTGGCGCTGCTGCTGATCACGCTGCCGTACGCCACCCTGGTCACGGTGCTGACCACCGCGCTGCTCGACGACTGGCGGGCCCTGCCCGAGGCGCTCGGGCTGTCCTTCGCGCTGCTCGGCGCGATGCTGGCGACCGGCGCCTGGACCTCGGCCCGCTTCCCGTACTCCATCCCGCAGGAGGGCTACAAGAACGTCGCCCCCGGTCAGGTCGGGCTGGCCTGGGTCTCGATCTTCGGCGGCATGATCGGCGCGGCCCTGCTGTGCGCGCCCGTGATCGCGCTGACGATCTGGCTGAACGTGAGCGAGGGCGCCGCGGACACGGCCTGGGTGCTGCTGCCGGTCGGCGCGGTGTACGGGGCGGTGCTGACGCTGCTGGGCCTGCGGCTGGCCGCGCCGCGCACGGCCGGGCGGCTGCCGGAGATCCTCACGGCGGTCAGCAAGGGGTGACGGGCGCTCAGGCGTCCCCGAGGGCGTTCAGGAACGGCTCGATGGCCGCCCGCCATGCCTCCGGCTGGTCGTAGTGGACGAGGTGACCGGCGTCGGCGACCTCCGCGTACTGGCCGCTCGGCAGGACCCGGACCATCTCCTGGGCCTCGGCGCGGCCCAGCTCGCCGTCCAGGCCGCGCACGACCAGGGTGGGGCATTGCACCTGGGCCAGCTCCTCCCAGTGGGCGTCGTAGACCCAGGTCTCGCGGGAGCGCAGCATCTGCCCGGGTTCGAAGACGGGGCGCCAGCCGTCCGGGGACTCGGCCATCACCTCGGCGTAGAACTCGCCGCGGGCCGGGTTCGGCCGCTCCACCCACGGGTCGTCCTCGCCGAACCACTTGCGGACGTCGGCGAGCGTGGCGAAGGGGACCGGCCAGGCGCGGAACCACTCGGTCCAGGTGTGCTGGGAGGCGGCGCCGAGGGCGGAGGCCCGCATGTCGCAGATGATCAGGCCGCGGACCAGGTCGGGGCGTTTGGCGGCGAGCTGCCAGGCGGTCAGCGCGCCCATGGCGTGGCCGATGAGGACGGCCGGGCCGAGGCCGAGCTGCTCCAGGGCGGCCTCGACGTCCTCGACGTAGGCCTCCCGGGTGTAGGCGGCCCGCGGGGGCTTGTCGCTGCGGCCGTGGCCGCGCTGGTCGAGGGCGACGGCGCGGTGGCGGGCGGAGAGCCAGCGGGCCGTGGGGGCCCAGTGCGAGGCGCGGCCCATCAGGCCGTGCAATAACAGGACGCCGGGCCGGTCCTGGGCGCCGGACGCGGGGGTGGCCGGGTCGTGGCCCCGGTCGGTCTTGGGAGGGTCGCCGAACTCCCAGGCCGCGAGGCGTACGCCGCCCGCGCCGGTCACGTCGATGCGCCGCGCCATAGGTCCTGGCACCCCCAAGCTCCGCTCGGACCCGCCCGCCCTCGCGGTCCGGCCGGTCCTGTGAACCGTGTCCTGCCTGCCGTGCAGAGTATCGAAGCTTATCGAATACCCATTCGAAAAAGCCGTCCCGCCGAGCAACACCCCTCATTCGAGTGACACCGCTCAGGGATTGATCGCCGCCGCCCAGGGGAGATCTTCAACGGGAGGCGGACCGCTCGGGGAAAACGGTCCGAGGGGATTGACCTTGAGAGCTCGGGGCTCCAGGTCAGCACAGGGGAGGACAGGCCCCGGCGCCACACGGCGCCGGGGCCCTCTCCGTCTCTCCGGCATGCCCCTCCCCCTCTCCGGCCCGGCGACATCGCTGTCAGCCGCGGCCAAGAGCCCCTCATGTCCGGTGCCTCACGCGACAGCCTCGCACGCGAACCGCCCGGCCGCTGCGATTCGGCGCACAGGGACCCCGAATCAACGCGCCCCGGACGACGGTCTCCTCCGGGCGCGGTCAGCGCTTGGCGACGAACACGTGGGAGGCGGTGTCCGCCTCCAGCTCGGCGGCCTCGCCGCCACTGCCCACCAGCACGCCGCCCGCCGACTCGGTCACGCTCACCACCGAGCCGGGCTGCACCCCGGCCCGGCGCAGCGTGTACATCAGCTGCGCGTCCGTCTGGATCGGCTCGCCGATCCGGCGCACGACGACCGTCTTGCCCTCCAGCCCCGGGTCGAGGTCGGCCAGGGAGACCATCCCCTCGTCCAGGAACGGATCGGCCCCGTCGGTCTCGCCCAGCTCCTCCAGGCCCGGGATCGGGTTCCCGTACGGCGACTCGGTCGGGTGCCGCAGCAGCTCGAGCACGCGGCGCTCCACCGCCTCGCTCATCACGTGCTCCCAGCGGCACGCCTCCGCGTGCACCTGCTCCCACTCCAGGCCGATCACGTCGACGAGCAGGCACTCCGCGAGCCGGTGCTTGCGCATCACGCGCGTCGCCAGCCGCCTGCCCTCGTCGGTCAGCTCCAGATGCCGGTCCGCCGCCACGGACACCAGCCCGTCGCGCTCCATCCGCGCCACCGTCTGGCTGACCGTCGGGCCGCTCTGGTCGAGCCGCTCGGCGATCCGGGCGCGCATCGGGACCACACCTTCCTCCTCCAGCTCGAGGATGGTGCGGAGGTACATCTCCGTGGTGTCGATCAGTCCGGACATACGTGCCCCTCGATGAGATTGCCGGAGGCTGCGGCCCACCGGCGTGTGCGCTGGCCCTGCAACCAATTCTGACGCATACCACCGACAACCGTGCCTCGCCGCGAAAAGCCGGGCCCCGCGGGCCCGTCCTGGCCTGTCCGGGCCCGCCCCGCCGCGTTGACGCCGTATTGACACCGCACTGGTCCAGACCGCACCGTGATCCGCGACGCAGCCACTCCGAAGGGGCCCCGCATGAGCGACCACAAGCCGGCCGGTCAGTTCCTCGACGCGGCGATCGACCTCCTGCGACGCGTGCGCGACGAGGAGGCGGACAGCATCGAGGCGGCCGGCACGCTGCTCGCCGACACCGTGCAGAACGGCGGCCGGCTCTTCGCCTTCGGCGCCGGTCACTCCTCGCTCGCCGCCCAGGACGTCGTGTACCGCGCCGGCGGGCTCGCCCTGATGAACCTGCTCACCGTGCCCGGCGTCGTCGGCGTCGACGTCATGCCGGCCACCCTCGGCTCCGCCCTGGAACGGGTCGACGGCCTCGCGAGCGCCGTGCTGGACTCCTCGCCGCTCCGCGCGGGCGACGCCCTGGTGATCATCTCGCTCTCCGGGCGCAACGCCCTGCCCGTGGAGATGGCCATGCACGCCCGCGCCCTCGGCCTGCGGGTGATCGGCGTGACCTCGGTGGCGTACGCGTCGCAGACGACGTCGCGGCACACCTCCGGCACCTTCCTCAAGGACCACTGCGACATCGTGCTGGACTCCAGGATCGCCGTCGGCGACGCGGAACTCACCCTCGACACCGTCCCCGCGCCCTTCGCGCCCGCCTCCACGGTCGTCACCGCCGCCCTGATGCAGGCCGTGACGGCCACGGCCGCCGCCACCCTCGCCGACCGCGGCATCGAGCCCCCGCTGCTGCGCTCGGGCAACGTGGACGGCGGCCACGAATGGAACCGCCGCGTACTGGAGCAGTACGGCGAGCGCATCTTCTACCGCCGCTGAACACGCCCGGTAGGCCTAGGACCGCTCCACCGCGCCGGCCAGGTCCAGCGCGGTCGCGATCCGGACCGCCACGTCCTCCGCGTACATCGCGTCCGGCCGCTCGAAGGCGCTGCGGCCCGCGCCGCGCAGGAACGTGACGACGCCCAGCGTCCGGCCGCGGCTGCGCAGCACCGCGCACAGGCCGTGCACCGTGTCCTCCGGCCACTGCCGGGCCGTGGCCCACCGGCGCACCTGCTCGGCCGGGACGGCCCGCACACCGGCGCTGGCCCGCACCGAGCCCGCCCGCTCCACGCACTGCACCGCGGGGTGTCCCTCGCCGTAGCGCACCGGCATCCCGGACGTCCCGGACGGCACGCTGGGCCCGGGCGCACCGGACGGGGTGGCCGCGACCCGGACCAGCCGCACCTGCTCCGCGGCGTCGGTGTCGGTGTCCGAGGCCGCGCCGCCCACCACGCGGTCGATGAGGGCGTGGTCGGCGAACCCGGCCAGCGCGAAGTCCAGGTGGACGATCGCGGCCTCGGCCGGGTCCTCGCACTCGGCCGCGGCCCGCGCCGCCCGGTGCAGCTGGTTGGCCCTGAAGCGCAGCAGCGCCGCCTCCTGCTCGCCCTGCTTCGACTCGGTCACGTCCTGGAACAGCCAGCCCACGCCCAGCGGCACCGGCTCCTCCGCGAGCGGCGAGGCCAGCCGCACGAAGCCGCTGCGCCAGCACCGGCGCCGCTCCCCCTCGGGGGTGCGCAGGCTCACCCACACCTCGGCGGGCGCGGGCGGCGCGCCCTCGGCCAGGACGTGCGTCAGCGCGTTCTCCAGCTCCTCGACGCCCTGGGCGAGCAGGTCGCCGAGCGGGCGCCCCAGCACGGACGTGCGTCCGGCCCCGAGCGCCCGTGCCGCGTGCGCGTTGACCACGGCGGGCCGCAGGTCCGCGTCGACCAGGACGACACCCCAGCTCGCGTCCTCCAGCAGGGCCTCGCTCAGCGCGATGGACCGCTCCAGGTCGATCTGCGCGTGCACCTCGCTGAACGCGCAGTACACCCCCGCGGGCCGCCCGTCGGGGCCGCGCACCGCCGCGGACTGGGTACGCACCAGCACCCGGCCGCCGTCCTTGGTCAGCAGCGCGAACTCGTTCACCTGGCGGCCCGGCGCCCGCATGGCGGACAGCAGCCGGTCCTCCACCTCCCCGGCGTCCGCGCTGCGCACGGCCCACCCCGCGAAGCCCTGCCGTCCCACGGCCTCGGCGGCGCTCCAGCCGAGGATCCGCTCCGCCTCGCGGTTCCAGTGGGTCACGACCCCGGCCGCGTCGAAGGCGCACAGGGCCGCGTCCATGCCGTCGAGGAGGGCGGCCAGCAGGTCCGCGCCGTCCCGCTCGGGCTGCTCCGGCTCGTCCGGCCCCAGCTCGTCGGTGGTCCCACTACGCCGCGAAGCACTCACCCGGACCCCCTGCAGGCTGCGTCCGCCGTACGGTACGTCGGTTCGCTCACTGGCCTTCATTCAACTCGAACGTGATGCAGCACACATCGGGTTCCCGCAAGTTCGCGGAAATCGTTGTACTGCGGAAACTCGGCATACGCCCCCGTCATGAAGGGGGCGCGGCCGGTCGTGCCGGGCGGGCTGCGGCGAGCCTCAGATCGACCCACTCGTCGTGCTCGCCGTCGAGCACGTACCGCTCCTTCTCCACGAACCCGCGCGCCCCGGCGAACCGCAACCCGTCGGTGTTGGCCGCCAGCACCACGGTCTCCACCGCCCCGGCACCCAGCACGCGCGCGTGTGCCAGCCCCTCCTCGTAGAGCGCCGTACCGATCCCTCGTCCCCGGTACGCCGGCAGCGTCCGTGCGATCACGGTCGCGACCCGCTCCTCGCCCCCGGGCGGCCGCACGGTGGAGCAGCCGACGAGCACGCCGTCGAGGTAGGCGTTGGCCAGACGGTTGCGTCCGGCGCGTTCCCGCGCCTCGTCAAGGGTCATGGCGGCCGGCGGCACGATCACGTTGTGCACGTGCCGCCACTCCTCGACCATGGCGTCCCCGTCCACCGGCTCGATCCGCAGCGCCGGGCCCGCTCCGGTCCCCGCGACCGTTCCCCGGCGCGCGTACACCTCGATCTCGATCCGCATCCGCTCGTCGGCGAGGCCGCACACCATCATCGTCGCGGCCGGCCGCACCTGCCCGAACGCCCGCCGCAGCACGGGCCAGCACGGTTCGAAGTCCTCCCGCGCGGGCAGCAGGTACCGCACCCGCACCACGTCCGCGAACGTGCATCCCGCTTCGGCCAGCGCGGACCCGATGTTGCGCAGGCACTGTTCGGCCTGCTCCACCACGTCCCCGGAGATCGTCATCGTCGCGTAGTCGAATCCGGTCGTGCCGGACACGTGGACCCGGTCGCCGTCGACGACGGCGCGGGCGTAACCGATCCGCTCCTCGAACGTCGACCCGCTGACCACCGCCCGCCTGGCCGGCGCCTCCCCCAGTCGTTTCGTCATGAGCGAAACCGTAGGTGACCAGCGAAGACGCGTCCATGGGAGATCAACGACGAATCCACCCGGAAATTCGATTGATCGGCGGCCGACCGGTTCTTAGGGTGGTGCGTACACAGAAGGGAGGTGGTTCGGCAAATGTATGACATCCGGACGCGTGAGGTGGCTGCGGGCTAGCGGCCCGGCACCACACGGAGTGCGGCGCCGGACCAGCGCGTGACAGACGCGTGCAGCCGGCCCAATCCCAAGCAGTCACCCGACCCGCGAGTCGCCGGTACGTCCGGCCGGCTCCTCCACGGAGGAACCAGACTCGCGGGTCGCCTGCGTTCAGAGGCCGAAAGGTGCGGTCAGCCCGCGATGTCGGCGTAGCCCTCGATCTCGCGCGGGTCGCGGCTGCCCGGGCCCGTGTAGCGGGCGGAGGGGCGGACCAGCCGGCCGGTGCGCTTCTGTTCCAGGATGTGCGCCGACCAGCCGGCGGTGCGGGCGCAGGTGAACATCGAGGTGAACATGGGCGCCGGGACCTCGGCGAAGTCCAGCATGATGGCGGCCCAGAACTCGACGTTGGTGGCCAGCACCCGGTCGGGGCGGCGGGCGTGCAGTTCGGCCAGGGCGGCCTTCTCCAGGGCCTCGGCGACCTCGTAGCGCGGGGCGCCCAGTTCGCGGGCGGTGCGGCGCAGGACGCGGGCGCGCGGGTCCTCGGCGCGGTAGACGCGGTGCCCGAAGCCCATGAGGCGTTCGCCCGCGTCGAGGGTCTTCTTGACGTAGGCCTCGGCGTCGCCGGTGCGCTCGATCTCCTCGATCATGTGCAGGACGCGGGACGGGGCGCCGCCGTGCAGAGGTCCCGACATGGCGCCCACCGCCCCGGAGAGGGCGGCGGCGACGTCCGCGCCGGTGGAGGCGATGACCCGGGCGGTGAAGGTGGAGGCGTTCATGCCGTGCTCGGCGGCGGAGGTCCAGTAGGCGTCGACGGCGGCGACGTGCTTGGGGTCGGGTTCGCCGCGCCAGCGGATCATGAAGCGTTCGACGACGGACTGGGCCTTGTCGATCTCGCGCTGCGGGACCATGGGCAGGCTCTGGCCGCGCGCGGACTGGGCGACGTAGGACAGGGCCATGACGGCGGCCCGGGCGAGGTCGTCGCGGGCCTGGGCGGCGTCGATGTCCAGCAGCGGCCTGAGGCCCCAGGCGGGGGCGAGCATGGCGAGGGCGGACTGGACGTCGACCCTGATGTCGCCGGAGTGCACGGGGATGGGGAAGGGCTCGGCGGGCGGCAGGCCGGGGTTGAAGGCCCCGTCGACGAGCAGGCCCCAGACCTTGCCGAAGGAGACGTGCCCGACCAGGTCCTCGATGTCGACGCCGCGGTAGCGCAGGGCGCCGCCCTCCTTGTCGGGTTCGGCGATCTCCGTCTCGAACGCGACGACTCCCTCTAGCCCGGGTACGAAGTCGGACATCAGGCGGCTCCTCGTGATCAGTGGCGTACGGCGACCTGTGCGGAGACGGTGCGGCGCCTCCATGGATCCACGGTCGTGTGCCCGACTCGCGGTCCCGGCGGTCACCCCTGTGATGCCCCGTACGGCCGTCGGTCATCCGGCCGCGGCGGGACCAAGCACCATATCCCCGTGTGCCCGCTTTGGGCAGTGGGTGCGGCACTGGGTGCCACCCCCGGTCGGGTGGTGGAGCGGATGGGGCAGGATGGGCGGCGTGACCGATCGCGAAGCCGATTCCACCGTCCCCGCCGCCGACCCAGTCCCCTTCGATCTCGCCTCGATGCGCAAGCAGTACCGGGCCGAGGGGCTGTCCGAGACCGAGCTGGCGGCGACGCCCGTCGAGCAGTTCGCGCGCTGGTTCAAGCAGGCGGCGACGGACGGCGGCCTGTTCGAGCCGAACGCCATGGTCGTCTCCACGGCGGACCCCGAGGGGCGGCCCAGCTCCCGCACGGTGCTGCTGAAGCACTTCGACGAGCGGGGGTTCGTCTTCTACACCAACTACGACTCCCGCAAGGCGCGCGAGCTGGACGCGAACCCGCACGTGTCGCTGCTGTTCCCCTGGCATCCGATGGCCCGGCAGGTCGTGGTCACCGGCGTCGCGCGTCGCACCGGGCGGGACGAGACCGCCGCGTACTTCCGGACCCGGCCGCACGGCTCCCAGCTGGGTGCCTGGGCCAGCGCGCAGTCCACGGTGGTGGCCGGGCGGCGGGCCCTGGACACGGCGTACGCCGAGCTGGCGGCGCGTTACCCGGAGGGCGAGCAGGTGCCGGTGCCGCCGCACTGGGGCGGGTTCCGGGTGGTGCCGCAGGCGGTGGAGTTCTGGCAGGGCCGCGAGAACCGGCTGCACGACCGGCTGCGGTACGCGGCAGCGGCGGGCGGGGGCTGGCGGGTGGAGCGGCTGAGTCCGTGAGCTGGAGGCATCATGCTGGCTCAGGGACTAAAATGCGCCGATGAGGCCGCGACACTGACTCCTGCCGAGGCGGCGCACGAGGCGCGGGCGATCGCCTCGCGCGCGCAGGTCACGGCGGACGACGTCACGGACGCCCTCCGCGACCTTCGCGAGGCCCGAGCGTGAGCGTTCTCGTTCTGGACACCTCCGCGCTCGTGGAGTTCCTCGTCGGCGGCGACGCGCTCGCCGACCGGGTGCGGGCCCGCGTCGCGGACCACCGGCTGGCCGCGCCACACGCCGTGGACCTGGAGTGCGCCTCGCTGTTCCGCGGTCTCGTGCGGGGCGGGAAGCTCCCCGAGGGCGAGGCCGAACGCGCTCTCCAGCTCTTGGGACGCATGCAGCTCACGCGGTACGACCACGCTCCACTGCTCCCGCGCATCTGGGAACTGCGTCACGACATGTGGCCGTACGACGCCTCGTACGTGGCACTCGCCGAGACGCTGGACGCCGGGCTCGTCACCGTGGACGCCAAGTTCGCGGGAGCCCCGCACATCCGCTGCGGGCTGATCGACCTTCGCGACGGCTGACCGGCCGTCTCAGTCCAGCGCCGCGTCCAGCAGCCGTGCCCACTGCTCCACCACCCGTTCCCGCCGTGCCCCGTCGTCGGTGAGGAGGTTGGCCAGGCCCAGGCCGCGGGCCATGTCCAGGAGGCCCTGGACGGTTTCGCGGGCGCCGGGCCGGCTCTCGTCGGCGCCCAGGAGGTCGACGGCGATGCGGTGGCTCTCCCGGCCGACGCGGGCCTCCAGCTCGGTGACCCGGCCGCGCAGCTGCTCCTCGTTGGAGGCGGCCACCCACAGGTGCAGGGCGGCGCGGAAGAGCGGGCCGGTGTAGAGGTCGACGAGGGCGGCGACCACCGAGCGCCGGTCGTCGGCTCCGGCGCCCTCGGGGAACAGGGCGCGCAGCGCGCCGGAGCGTTCCTCGGCGACGTACTCCACGGCCGCGGTGAAGAGGTCCTCGCGGGTCGGGAAGTGGTGCTGGGCGGCTCCCCGGGAGACTCCGGCACGTTCGGCGACGACGGAGACCGTGGAGCCGGCCCAGCCGCGTTCGGCGAGGCAGGCCACGGCGGCTTCCAGGAGCCGCTGCCGGGTGGCCCGGCTGCGGTCCTGCTTGGGCACGCGCTCCGCGCGGTCGGCCGCGTTCACGGCGCCGCTCACACCACCCATTCCGGATCCCGTCGTTCGAGGAAGGCCGTCATCCCCTCGCGGGCCTGCGGGGAGGCGAACAGCCGGGCCGAGAGCGCGGTCAGATCGGCCGCGTCCCGGTCGAAGGCCTCCAGCACCCTAGCCGTGAGCAGCCGTTTCGTCTCGGCCAGGCCCTGCGGTGAGGCACGGCGCACACCGTCGAGGACGGGTTCGAGTACGGCGTCCACGTCGTCGCCCGCCGCGGTGACCAGGCCGGTGCGGGCGGCCTCGGCGGCGTCGAAGCGCTCACCGGTGAGGTAGTAGCGGGCGAGGGCGCGCGGGTCGGCGCGGGGCAGCAGGGTGAGCGAGATGACGGCGGGCGCCACGCCGATGCGGACCTCGGTGAAGGCGAACGTCGACTCCGTGGACGCCGCCGCGATGTCGCAGGCGGCGACCAGGCCGAGCCCGCCCGCGCGGACGTGCCCGGCGACCCGGGCGATCACCGGTTTCGGCAGCTCGGCGATCCGCCGGAACAGGCCGACCAGGGCGTCCGGGTCGGGCGGGTCGCGCAGGTCGGCGCCGGCGCTGAAGGTGTTGCCGGTGTGGGTGAGGACGACGGCGCGGACGCCGGGGTCGTCGCCCGCCGCGGCGAGGGCGTCGGCCAGGCCGTCGACCAGGGCGGCGGACAGGGCGTTGCGGTTGTGCGGCGAGTCGAGGGTGAGGGTCGCGACGCCCCGCGCGCGCGTGCGGTCGACGCGGGCGGCCGGGCTCACCGCTGCGCCCTCAGCCGTCGGCGGAGGATCTTGCCGGAGGCGGCGCGGGGGACGGCGTCCACGAAGGTGACCCGGCGGACGCGTTTGTAAGGGGCGACGCGTTCGGCGACGTACATCATGATCTCGCCCTCCGCGAGGCCGGGTGCGGCCGGCTGGCGGACGACGAAGGCGTGCGGTACTTCGTTGCCGTCGTCGTCGTACTCGCCGATGACGGCGGCGTCGGCGACGCCGGGGTGGGTGAGCAGGAGGGCCTCCAGTTCGGCGGGGGCCACCTGGAAGCCCTTGTACTTGATCAGTTCCTTGACGCGGTCGACGACGAACAGCCAGCCCTCGGTGTCGACGTGTCCGACGTCCCCCGTGTGCAGCCAGCCGTCCTCGTCGATCATGGCGGCGGTGGCGTCGGGGCGGCGGAGGTAGCCCTTCATGATCTGGGGCCCGCGGATGAGGATCTCCCCGGACTCGTCGGCGGGGAGGTCCTTGCCGGGGTCGGTGAGCGAGACGATGCGCATCTCGGTCCCGGCGATGAGCCTGCCGACGGTGCCGGGCGGCGCGTCGGCCATGGCGTCGAGCGGGACGACGTGGGTGCCCGGGGACAGCTCGGTCATGCCGTAGGCCTGGCCGACGGGCGGCAGGCCGAGCCGCCGGGAGCAGGCGGCGGCGAGGCGGGCGTCCAGCGGGGCGGCGGCGCTGACGACGTACTTCAGCGAGGAGAGGTCGTAGTCGGCGACCAAGGGGTGTTTGGCCAGGGCCAGGACGATCGGCGGGGCGACGTACAGGCTGGTGATGCGGTGGTTCTGGATGGCGGCGAGGAACTGCTCCAGGTCGAAGCGGGGCAGCACGACGACGGTGGCGCCGAGCCTGAGCGGGGCGTTCATCAGGGCGGTCAGGCCGTAGATGTGGAAGAACGGCAGCACAGCGAGGACCCGGTCGCCGGGCGCGGACGGCATCGACGGTTCGAGCTGGGCGAGGTTGGTGGCGATCTGCCGGTGGGTGAGCATGACGCCCTTGGGGGTGCCGGTGGTGCCCGAGGAGTACGGCAGGGCGGCGACGTCCTCGGCCGGGTCGATCCCGACGGAGGGTTCGGGCGCGGTCGAGGCCAGCATGTCGACGAGTGAGCGGTGACCGGGCGCGCTGTCGCAGACCAGGATCTCCTCGACACCGCCCGCGAGTTCGGCGGCCCGGCGGGCGGTGGACAGGAGCGGTGAGACGGTGACGATCCAGCGGGCCGCGCTGTCCTTCAGCTGCTTGGCGAACTCCTCCGCCGTCGCGAGCGGATGCACCGTGGTGACGGAGGCGCCCGCGCGGGTGGCGGCGTAGAAGGCGAGCGGGAAGGCGACGGTGTTGGGGCTGTGCAGGGCGAGGACGTCGCCCTTGCGCACGCCGGTCTCGGCGAGGGCGGCGGCGACGCGCCGGTGGAACCGGTCCACCTGCTCGTAGGTGAGGGTGGTGCCGTCGGTGCCGTCGATCAGCGCCGGGGTGTCCCCGAAGGCGGCGGCACCGCCGAGCACGGCGTCGTGGATGGGCAGGTCGACGGGCGGGACGTCTGCGTACTCGCTGCGGAACACGGTTCCTCCAACGCGGGCTGGATACGGCCTCGTACTGGATCTTGTACCGGGCCTTGTACTGGGCCTCGTACTGGCCTAGTACGACTTGGGCAGGCCCAGGGTCTGGTGGGAGACGTAGTTGAGGATCATCTCCCGGCTCACGGGGGCGATACGGGCCACGCGCGAGGCCGTTATCAGCCGGGCGAGCCCGAACTCGCGGGTGAGGCCGTTGCCGCCGAGGGTGTGCACCGCCTGGTCGACGGCCTTCACACAGGCCTCCCCGGCCGCGTACTTGGCCATGTTGGCGGCCTCGCCCGCGCCGACGTCGTCGCCCGCGTCGTACAGATGGGCCGCCTTCTGCATCATCAGGCGGGCGAGTTCGAGGTCGATGTGCGCCTGGGCGAGGGGGTGGGCGATGGCCTGGTGGGCGCCGATGGGGGTCTTCCACACGGTGCGCTCACGGGCGTACTCCACGGCCTTCGCGAGAGCGTGGCGGCCCATGCCGATCGCGAAGGCGGCCGTCATCACGCGCTCGGGGTTGAGGCCCGCGAAGAGCTGGAGGAGCCCCGCGTCCTCGTCGCCGACCAGGGCGTCGGCGGGCAGCCGCACGTCGTCGAGGGTCAGCTCGAACTGCCGCTCCACGGCGTTGAGTTCCATGTCGATGGGGCGGCGCTCGAAACCCTCGGCGTCGCGCGGGACGATGAAGAGGCAGGGCTTGAGCCTGCCGGTGCGGGCGTCTTCGGTACGGCCGACGATCAGGGTGGCGTCGGCGAGGTCGACGCCGGAGACGAACACCTTGCGTCCGGTGAGGATCCAGTCCCCGGTGGCCGGGTCGCGGCGGGCGGTGGTGGTGATGCGGTGGCTGTTGGAACCGGCGTCGGGTTCGGTGATGCCGAAGGCCATGAGGCGGCTGCCGTCGGCGAGGGGCGGGAGCCACTCGCGCTTCTGCTCCTCGGTGCCGAAGCGGGCGATGACGGTGCCGCAGATCGCCGGGGAGACGATCATCATGAGGAGGGGGTTGCCCGCGGCGCCCAGCTCTTCGAGGACGAGGGAGAGTTCGGTGATACCGGCGCCGCCTCCGCCGTATGCCTCCGGCAGGTTGACGCCGATGTAGCCGAGCTTGGCCGCGGCTTGCCAGAGGCGGGTGTTGTCTTCGGCGTTGGTGGTGTGCGGGTGGGTCTGTGCGAAGGCGGATACCGCTGCGCGGAGGGACTTGTGCTCTTCGGATTCGATGAGGGTGGTCACTGTGCTCCTTCGGGTGCGGGTTGTGTGTGGTTGCTCGCGCAGTTCCCCGCGCCCCTAGGTTGCTTGCACTACCGCCAGTAGAGAGCCGACCGTCACTTGTTGTCCCGGTACGGCGTTCAGCGCGGCCAGCGTGCCTGTCACCGGGGCCGTGATCCTGTGTTCCATCTTCATGGCCTCCAGCCACAGCAACGGCTGGCCCGCCTGGACGGTGGTGCCCTCGGTCAGGCCCTCCGCGACGCGGACGACCGTGCCGGGCATGGGGGCCAGGAGGGAGCCGGGGGCGTGCTGGGCGGTGGGGTCGGGGAAGCGGGGCAGGGCGGTGAGGCGCGTGGTGTTGACGTGGACGTGGTCGCCGTGGCGGGCGATGTCGAAGGGGCGTTGTACGCCGTCCGTTTCGAGGACGACCCGGTCGGGGGCGGCGTGGACGACGCGGACGCCGTCGGCGGTGAGACCCGTGCGGGTGTGCCCGTAGCGGACCTCGTGTTCCTCGCCCGCCACGGCGTAGCGCTTGACCTGCGGTTGCGAGGGCAGGTTGCGCCAGCCGCCGAAGCGTCCCGCACGGGTGCTCGCGTCGGCGAGGGCGGCGGCCAGCGGGGCGAGGGGGTCGGGGGCCGGCTCGGTGAGGTCGGCGAGGTGGCGGTCGTAGAAGCCCGTGTCCATGCAGCCGGAGGTGAACTCCTCGTGGCGCAGGGAGCGGACGAGGAGGTCGCGGTTGGTGACCGGGCCGTGGATCGCCGCCCGTTCCAGGGCTCCGGCGAGGCGTCGGACGGCTTCCGCGCGCGTGGGCGCGTGGGCGACCGCCTTGGCGAGCATCGGGTCGTAGTGGACGCCGATGTCGTCGCCGTCGGTGTAGCCGGTGTCCAGGCGGATGCCGTCGGGGACGGCGAGGCGGTGCAGGCGGCCGGTCTGCGGGGCCCAGCCGTTCGCCGGGTCCTCGGCGTAGAGGCGGGCCTCGACGGCGTGGCCACGCGCGCGCGGGGGATCGTTTTCCAGGGCGTGGCCTTCGGCGATCCGGAGCTGGAGGGCGACGAGGTCGATGCCGAAGACCGCCTCCGTGACCGGATGTTCGACCTGGAGGCGGGTGTTCATCTCCAGGAAGTGCGCCGTGCCGTCGGCGACGAGGAACTCCACGGTGCCCGCGCCGACGTAGTCGACGGCACGGGCGGCGCGTACGGCGAGGTCGTGGAGTTCGGCGGTGAGCCCGGGGGCCAGGCCGGGTGCCGGGGCCTCCTCGATCACTTTCTGGTGGCGGCGCTGGAGGGAGCAGTCGCGGGTGCCGAGGGCCCACACGGTGCCGTGGGTGTCGGCGAGGATCTGCACCTCGACGTGGCGGCCGTTCTCCACGTAGGGCTCGACGAAGACCTCGCCGTCGCCGAAGGCGCTCGCGGCCTCCGCGCGGGCGGCCGTCAGTTCGGCGTCGAGGTCGGCGAGGCGGCGTACGACCCGCATGCCGCGTCCGCCGCCGCCCGCCGCCGCCTTGACCAGGACCGGGAGGTCGGCCTCGGTGACGTCCGTGGCGCCGGTGAGGGCTGCGATGCCCATCAGTTCCTTGGCGCGGGTCTTGGACGCCATCGCCTCGACGGCCTCGGGCGGCGGTCCGATCCAGACCAGCCCCGCGTCCCGTACCGCGCGCGCGAAGTCGGCGTTCTCGGAGAGGAAGCCGTAGCCGGGGTGGACGGCGTCGGCTCCGGCGGCGACGGCGGCCTTCACGATCAGGTCGCCGCGCAGGTAGGTGTCGGCGGGGGCGGCACCCGGCAGGCGTACGGCGGCGTCGGCCACGCGCGTGTGGAGGGCGTTCGCGTCGGCGTCCGAGTGCACGGCGACGGTGCGGATGCCCGCCTCGCGGCAGGTGCGGAAGACGCGGCAGGCGATCTCGCCCCGGTTGGCGACGAGTACGGAAGTGATCACTGGTCTCTCACCCTCACATGCGGAAGACGCCGAAGCCGCCGCGTGCGCCCTCGTAGGGGGCCGTGTGCACGGCGGACAGGCACAGGCCGAGGACGGTGCGGGTGTCGCGGGGGTCGATGACGCCGTCGTCGTAGAGCCGCCCGGACAGGAACATGGGCAGCGACTCGGACTCGATCTGCTGCTCCACCATGGCGCGCAGGGCGGCGTCGCCCTCGTCGTCGTAGGGCTGCCCCTTCGCGGCGGCGGACTGGCGGGCGACGATGGACAGGACGCCGGCGAGCTGCTGCGGGCCCATGACGGCGGACTTGGCGCTGGGCCAGGCGAAGAGGAAACGCGGGTCGTAGGCGCGGCCGCACATGCCGTAGTGCCCGGCGCCGTAGGAGGCGCCGAGCAGGACGGACAGGTGCGGGACGCGGGAGTTGGAGACGGCGTTGATCATCATGGCGCCGTGTTTGATGATGCCGCCCTGCTCGTACTCCTTGCCGACCATGTAGCCGGTGGTGTTGTGGAGGAAGAGGAGCGGGATGTCGCGCTGGTTGGCGAGCTGGATGAACTGGGCGGCCTTCTGCGACTCCTCGCTGAACAGGACCCCCTGGGCGTTGGCGAGGATGCCCACCGGATAGCCGTGCAGGGCCGCCCAGCCGGTGGTCAGGCTGGTCCCGTACAGCGGTTTGAACTCGTCGAAGTCGGAGGCGTCGACGATTCGGGCGATCACCTCGCGCGGGTCGAAGGGCGTGCGCAGGTCGGCGGGGACGATGCCGAGCAGGTCCTCCGGGTCGTACTTGGGCGGCTCGGCGAGGGGCGGGTCGGCGTACGCCTTGCGGTGGTTGAGCCGGGCGACGACGCGGCGGGCCTGGCGCAGGGCGTCGGGTTCGTCGACGGCGAAGTGGTCGGCGAGGCCGGAGGTGCGGGCGTGCATCTCGGCGCCGCCCAGCGACTCGTCGTCGCTCTCCTCGCCGGTGGCCATCTTGACCAGCGGCGGGCCGCCGAGGAAGACCTTGGCGCGCTCCTTGACCATGATGGTGTGGTCAGACATGCCGGGGATGTAGGCGCCCCCGGCCGTGGAGTTGCCGAAGACGACGGCGATCGTGGGGATGCCGGCCGCGGACAGCCGGGTGAGGTCGCGGAAGATCGCGCCGCCCGGGATGAAGATCTCCTTCTGCGAGGGCAGGTCGGCGCCGCCGGACTCCACCAGGCTGATGCAGGGCAGCCGGTTGGCGAGGGCGATGTCGTTGGCGCGCAGGGCCTTCTTCAGCGACCAGGGATTGCTGGCTCCGCCGCGCACGGTCGGGTCGTTGGCGGTGATCAGGCACTCGACGCCCTCGACGACACCGATGCCGGTGACGAGGGACGCGCCCACGGTGTACTCACTCCCCCAGGCCGCCAGCGGCGACAGCTCCAGGAAGGGCGTGTCCGGGTCGAGGAGCAGTTCGATGCGCTCGCGGGCGAGGAGCTTGCCGCGCTTCCGGTGCCGGGCGACGTACTTCTCGCCGCCGCCCGCGAGGGCCTTGGCGTGTTCGGCGTCCAGCTCGGCGAGCCTGCCGAGCATGGCCTCGCGGTGCGCGCGGTGGCCGGGGTCGGCGGGGTCGAGGGCGGAGGGCAGGACGGTCACGGCACAACCTCCGGAACGTACGGCGGGACGGTCACAGCAGGACCTCCGGGATGTCCAGGTGCCGGGCGCGCAGCCATTCGCCGAGCGCCTTGGCCTGCGGGTCGAAACGGGCCTGCGCGGCGACGCCCTCGCCGAGGATGCCCTCGACGACGAAGTTGAGGGCGCGCAGGTGGGGGAGCTGATGCCGGGTGACGGGCAGGTCGCGGGCCTCGGGGATCAGCTCGCGGAACCGGTCGGCGGTCAGTGCGTGGACGAGCCAGCGCCAGGCGTCGTCGGTTCTGGCCCACACGCCCACGTTGGCGTTGCCGCCCTTGTCGCCGCTGCGGGCACCGGCGACGAGGCCGAGGGGGGCGCGGCGGACGGGTCCCGGGGGGAGCGGCCGCGGGAGGGGTGGTTCCGGCACCGGTGCCGGTGCCGGTGCCGGTACGGCGGGGTCCTGGGCCGGTGGTGGTGACACGCTCACGCGCCGCCCGTCATGGAGGACGGCCACATGGTCGACGGCCCCATGGGGGACGTACACATCCTCGAAGACCCCATAGGGCGCGCCCTTTCCGGGTGGCGCGAGCACATGGAATCCGGGATAGCTCGCGAGGGCCAGTTCGATCGCGGCGCCGCTCAGCGCCCGTCCCACGGCCTGCTGGTCGGCGTCCCGGACGACGAGCCGCAGCAGGGCGCCGGCCGTCTCCTCGGTGGGGGCGTCGGGCCGGTCGGTGCGGGCCAGGTCCCAGCGGACGTCGGCGACCTTGCCGAGCGCCGGTTCCATCTGGTCCCGCACCAGCGCGGCCTTGGCCTCGATGTCCAGGCCGGTGAGGACGAAGGCGACCTCGTTGCGGAAGCCGCCGAGGCGGTTCAGGCCGACCTTGAGGGTGGGTGGCGGGGCCTCGCCGCGCACGCCCTCCACGCGGACGCGGTCGGGCCCGTCCTGGCTCAGCCGTACGGTGTCCAGCCGGGCGGTGACGTCGGGTCCGGCGTACCGGGCGCCGCCCGTCTCGTACAGCAGCTGTGCGGTGACCGTGCCGACGTCGACGAAGCCGCCGGTGCCGTCGTGCTTGGTGACGACCGAGGTGCCGTCGGCGTGCAGTTCGGCGAGCGGGAAGCCGGGGCGCCGTACGTCGCCGTCCTGGAAGAAGGCGTAGTTGCCGCCGGTCGCCTGCGCCCCGCACTCCAGCAGGTGCCCGGCGACGACCGCGCCCGCGAGCCGGTCGTACTCCGTGGGCCCCCAGCCGAAGTGCGCGGCGGCGGGTCCGGTGACCAGCGCGGCGTCGGTGACCCGGCCGGTGACCACCACGTCCGCACCGGCCCGCAGGCACGCGGCGATGCCGAAGCCGCCGAGGTAGGCGTGCGCGGCCAGCGCGCCCGGGTGGGCGGCGGTGAGGTCGTCGCCCTCGACGTGCGCGACCCGCACCGGGATGCCGAGCCGCTCGGCCAGTGCCCGTACGGCGTCGGCGAGTCCGGCCGGGTTGAGGCCGCCCGCGTTGGCGACGATCCGCACGCCCCGCTCGTGGGCGAGGCCGAGGCACTCCTCCAACTGCCGCAGGAAGGTGCGGGCGTATCCCGCGCCGGGGTCCTTCAGCCGGTCCCGGCCCAGGATGAGCATGGTCAGCTCGGCGAGGTAGTCGCCGGTGAGGACGTCCAGCGGGCCGTCGGTGAGCATCTCGCGCATGGCGTCGAAGCGGTCGCCGTAGAAGCCGGAGGCGTTGCCGACGCGGAGCACGCTCACCGGGGCTCCCCCTGCCCCGGGCGTCCGGCTCCCGGCTGGCGTCCGGCTCCCGGCGGTCCGGCGAAGGCCTGGGCGATGTCCAGCCAGCGGTCGGCGTCCGGACCCTCGGCGGTGAGGGCGAGGTCGGCGCGGTGGGCGCGCTGGGTGGCCAGGAGGCAGAAGTCGAGCGCGGGGCCGGTGACGCGCTGGGTGGCGTCCTCGGGGCCGTACGCCCACACGTCCCCGCCGGGCGCGGTGAGTTCGACGCAGAACGGCTCGGCGGGCGGGGTGAGTCCGTGGACGGCGTAGGCGAAGTCCCGGGCGCGGACGCCGATGCGGGCGACGTGCCGCAGCCGGTCGGTGGGCGGGCGGGACCCACCGAGGGCGGCCGCGATGTCCAGGCCGTGGGCCCAGGTCTCCATCAGGCGGGCGGTGGCCATGGAGGCGGTGGCCATGGGCGGGCCGTACCAGGGGAAGCGGGCGCCGGGGGCGGCGGTGCGCAGCGCCTCGTCGAGGGCGGCGCGGCCGTCCCGCCAGGCGGCCAGCAGGTCGGCGGGGGCCTGCTCGGCGCCCTCCTCGGCGGCGTCGTCGACGTACCGGTCGGGTGCGGCGAGCGCCTGCTCGACCAGCGCCCGGAAGCCGTTCGCGTCGGTGACGGCGACCAGGGCGGCCCGGTCGGTCCAGTGCAGGTGCGCGATCTGGTGAGCGATCGTCCAGCCGGGCGCCGGGGTGGCCAGCCGCCACTCCTCGGGGCTCAACTTGGCCACCAGCGCGTCGAGTTCCTCGCTCTCCTCGCGCAGGTCGTCGATCACGGGCGTCGGGTCGGACACGGGGCGCTCCCCTCGGGCACGGCGATGTGCGGGGCGGTGTGGGGAGGAGCATGGCAGGGTGGCCGGTAACAATCAAGCACGCTTGCATGATTTTGCGCGACGGGCGGGCGCCCCGGTCACGACGCTTTCGAGCCCACCCGGTCGGCCCGCGCGGTCAGCCCGCAGGCCAGACCGTCAGATCCACGTCGAGGAAGCCGTGTTCCGGCATGGCGGTCGACTTGGTCTGGATGACCAGCAGCGCGATGTCGCCGCTGCGGTGCCTGACGCAAATCTCGGTTCCGGCCGCGGACGCGGCCAGGGGGAGCTCGTGCGGGACGCTTGGGCCGGCCGTCAGGTCGCGGCACTTCTCGTAGGTGGCGCCCGGCTCGCCGGGGACCTGAACGATCACGCTCGTGTCACTCGTCAGCTCACAGCCCGCCGACTCGCAGCCGAAGCGGATGTCTCCCTCGCGGCCCTTGCCTTCCTTGCCGCTGCGGATCATCAGCGAGTTGTCGCCGGTCAGCAGCGGCACGTAGTAGGCGTGGGCCACCGGCGCCGTGGTCCCCGCCGTGGGGCCGTCGGCCTCCGTGTCCGACGTTCCGGCCGACGACGCGGCCGCCTCCTCGCCCGACGCCGCCCCCTCCGCCACCGGACGGGGCGTACCGGACGCCGACGCGGACTCGGACGTCGAGGCCGACTCGGCCGCGTCCCGGGCCCGGTCCAGGCCGCGCCCCGCCGCGTCCAGGAGGGCCGTTCCCGCCGCGATCACCAGGCCGCACGCGACGGCGGCGGCGGCCGTGATCAGGACGGCGTTTCTCCGGCGGCGCCTGCGCTCCTGCGGCCCGTCCGGCCGCCGCGGCACGAACGGGCCGCCGGGTCCCGTGGCGCCCGGCCAGGGCGCGGGGACAATCCCCTGCGGGACGGTCCCCTGCGGGGCGGTCCACGGCGCGGTGTGCGCCGCGGTCGGGCCCGGGGCCGCGACCGGAGTCGCGGCGGTCGCCGCCCCCGTGGCCGCGACCGGCGGCGGGACCGTCACCGGGGGCCCGGCGATCTCCCGCCACACGGCGGGCCCCGTGTCCTCCCCCGCGTCCCGGCCCAGCTCCCGGCGGCACCACTCGACGATCTCCGCCGGGGCGGCCCGTTCCGCGGGGTCGGCGGCCAGGCACCGGCCGAGCAGGTCGCGCAGGCGCTCGGGCAGCTCGGAGAGGTCGGGCTCCGAGTGGACGATCCGGTACAGCACGGTGGCTGCCGGTCCGTCGCCGTACAGCGGCTTGCCCAGTGCCGCGAACGCGGCCGTCTGCCCGAGCGAGAAGACGTCGGTGGCCGCCGTGACGGCACCGGCGGAGGCCTGTTCGGGCGCCATGTACTGGGCCGTGCCGATGGTGGTGCCCGTGGCGGTGTGCGCGGTGCTGTCGGCGGCGAGCGAGATGCCGAAGTCGATGACCCGCGGCCCGTCGGCGGCCAGCAGGACGTTCGCCGGCTTGAGGTCCCGGTGCACGATCCCCGCGCCGTGGACGGCCTGCAGCGCCTCGGCGACGCCCGCCATCAGCCACAGCACCGCGGGCACCGGCAGCGGCCCGCTGCGGGCGACGGCGTCCGACAGTGCGGGGCCGGGCACGTACAGCGTGGCCAGCCAGGGCGGGGTGCCGTCCGGGTCGGCGTCGATCAGTTCGGCGGTGTAGGCGCCCTTCACCTTCCGGGCCGCCTTGATCTCCCGGCCGAAACGCCGCCGGAAGGTCTCGTCGTCGGCCAGTTCCGAGCGTACGACCTTGATGGCCACGGGCCGCCCGCCCCGGGTGTGGGACAGATAGACCCGGCCCATGCCGCCCGCGCCGAGCCGGGCCGCGAGACGGTAACCGGCCACCGTGCGCGGATCGTCGTCCTGCAAGGGCTGGAAGACCTCGGCCGAGTGAGTCATCGGTTTCCTCCCCATGGTCCCGATGAGCTGACCAGGTACGCAGCCTATGCGCTGCGGGTGAGGGCCACGCGCGGCGGGGCCGTCACCGGGCGGTCACGCACACCGGGCGTCACCGGCGCGGGTCACGGCAGCTCGGGGACCGGCGCCTTCGTCCGCCGCCGCCCCACCTGGGTCCGTACCGCGCCCATGCTGGCCGCGATGACCAGGGCGATGGCGGCGGACTGGGTGGCGGTCAGGGCCTGGTCGAGGATGAGGAAACCGGCCGCCGCGGCGATGGCCGGCTCCAGGCTCATGAGGATCGCGAAGGTCGGCGCGGGAAGGCGGCGCAGCGCGAGGAGTTCGAGGGTGTAGGGCAGGACGGAGGAGAGCAGGGCGACCCCGGCGCCCAGCGCGAGCGTCACCGGGTCGATCAGCTTCGACCCCGACTCCACGATGCCGAGCGGCAGGAACAGCAGCGCGCCGACCGCCATCGCCAGCGCCAGCCCGTCGGCCTGCGGGAAACGGCGTCCGGTGCGGGCGCTGAAGACGATGTACGCCGCCCACATCACGCCCGCCGCGAGGGCGAAGGCGGCACCGGCCGGGTCGAGGCCGCCGAAGCCGCCGCCGCCCAGCAGGAAGACGCCGGCCAGGGCGAGCGCGGCCCAGAGCAGGTTGACCGCACGGCGGGAGGCGAAGACGGACAGGGCGAGCGGGCCGAGCACCTCCAGGGTGACGGCGGGGCCGAGCGGGATGCGGTCGACGGCCTGGTAGAAGAGGCCGTTCATGGCGGCCATGGCGATGCCGAAGACGACGACCGTGCCCCAGTCGGCCCGGGAGTGGCCGCGCAGCCGGGGGCGGCAGACCAGGAGCATGACGACGGCGGCCACGGCCAGCCGCAGGGTCACCACGCCGAGCGCCCCGGCCCGCGGCATCAGGCTCACCGCCAGCGCGGCACCGAACTGCACGGAGATGCCACCGGCGAGGACCAGGCCGACGGGGCCGAGGGCACCGAACCGTCCGCCCGGCGCACCGTCCGGCACGGACGCGTGACCGACGGCGGGCGCGGCGGCGGGCGCGGCGGCCGGGGACGAGGTGCCGGGGGTGGCGCTGGGGGTACTCACGGAGGCTCCGGGACGGTGTGCGGACGGACGTCGTTCAGCGTACTGCACTGCGCGGTCCACAGTAATGGACCATGTCAGGCACGTAGCACTTTTACGCAACTGTCGGGGCCGGGGTGTCCGGCTGTCAACGCACGTCCGCCAGGCGGGCCGGGACCACCCCTGCCCGGCCCCGCACCGAGCGGGTAGCGTCCACCGGGTGAGACGACTCCTGACCCGCCTGTGGCGCCTGCTGCGCCCCGTCCAGAGCCGCCTGATGTGGCTGGTGAACGCCAAGTTCGTGGTCGGCGTGACCGGCGTCGTGCGGGACGACGAGGGGCGGGTCCTGATGCTGAAGCACCGGCTGTGGGCGCCGGGCCGCCAGTGGGGTCTGCCGAGCGGCTTCGCGCACAAGGGCGAGGACTTCCGGCAGACCGTCGTCCGGGAGGTCAGGGAGGAGACCGGGCTCGACGTGGAGGCGGGCCGGCTGATCATGCTCAACAGCGGCCTGCGCACCCGCCTGGAAGTGGCCTACGAGGCCCGGCTGCTGGGCGGCGAGCTGCGCCTCGACCCCTTCGAGATCCTGGAGGCCCGCTGGTGCCGCCCGGACGAACTGCCCGAGGACGCCCAACCGGTCTGCCGTCCGCTGGTACGGGGCGAAACGGCACCCTGACCGGGCCGGTCATCCCATACTCTTGGCGCCGTCCAGGGCCTCTCGGATGATGTCGGCGTGGCCGGCGTGCTGGGCGGTCTCGGCGATCACGTGCATCAGCACCCGGCGCGCCGACCACTCGGTGTCGGCCTCGAACCACGGCGCCTTCGGCAACGGGTGGGCGGCCCCCAGGTCGGGCAGCGTGGCGATCAGCTCCTCGGTCCGGCGGGCCACCTCGGCGTAGTCGTCCAGCACACCGGCCAGCGTCTCGCCCGGCAGCATCTTGAACTCGTCGGCCCGCCGCGCCCAGTCGGCCTCGGTCATGGTCGCGAAGTCGCCCATCGCGGACGGGCCGTTCACGATGAAGCCGGTCCAGTTCCGCTCGGCGGCGGTCGTGTGCTTGATCAGGCCGCCCAGACACAGCTCGCTCACGGTGGTCCGCAGCCCGGCCTGCTCGTCGGTGAGGTCACGGGTGGTGAAGCGCAGGAAGTGCCGGTGCTTGGCCAGTGTCTCCAGCAGGTCGGCACGCTCGCCGGTGAGGGGCTCGGTGGTGGTCATGGGGGTCTCCGCCTTCCGGTGGTCTTGCTCCGCCTTGCTCTTGCTCCGTCGAACGAGGACCACATTAGGAGCGATCTAGGCCTGATCGTGTCCTATATCGTCAGCCGGCGGCAGAGGGACGGCACAGTTCCCGACCCACGAGTCCGGTCATGGCCTGCTGGGTGCCCCGGCCACCGTCGCTGTTGATGTACACCGCCGCGCTCCGGGCCCCGTCGCGGGTGGCGCCGGCCCAGGTGACGTAGCCGAGCAGTTCGCCCCGGTGACCGAACCAGCTGCCGCCGCAGGGCAACGGGATCTCGGCGAGACCGAGTCCGTACCGCACGCCCAGCTCGGGCGCCGCCACGGTGCGCGTCATCTCGGCGAGCTGCGCCGGAGCCAGCAGGCGGCCGCCGAGCAGCGCGGCGTAGAACCGGTTCAGGTCATGGACGGTGCTGATGACCGAGCCGGAGCCGACGGCCATCGTCGAGTTCAGCTCCGTGACCTCGGTGCCCGCGCCGGTGCCGGTGCCGAACGCGGTGTACCCCTGGGCGTGCCGCCCCCGGATGAACGGGAAGGCACCCGGCGTACCGGTGTCCCTCAGGTGCAGGGGCCGGATGATCCGGTCCGTCACCTCCCGTGCCCAACTGCGGCCGGTGACCCGGTGGATGATCATCGCGGCGAGCGTGTAGTTCGTGTTGGAGTACGACCAGCCTTCGCCCGGCGGGAAGTTGGGGGCGTGCCGCATCGCCGTGCCCACCAGCTCCGTCGGACTGTAGGTGCGGAACCGCTCCGCCCGGTAGCCCTCGGGGCTCCGCAGCGCGGGTATCTCCGGGACCACGTCGGGGACACCGCTGGTGTGCTGCAACAGTTGTCGCACGGTGATCCGGCGGCCGTCATTGCCGTTGCCGCGGACCACTCCCGGCAGCCACCGTTCGACGGTGTCCTCCAGGGACATCCGCCCCTCGCCGACGAGTTGCAGCACCACCGCGGCGGTGAAGGTCTTGGTGGCACTGCCGATCCGGAACCTGCCGTCCCGCGGCATCGGCCTGCCGGTGCCCGCCGCGGCCGTCCCGGCGTACGCGCTGTCACGGGCGCCCCGTGAGTTCACCTCGGCCTGCACACCCACGGCCCCGGTGTCGTGGATCGCCTCCACCTGCCGCTGGAGCGGATCGGCCGGGCGCGGCGCCCCCGCCGCCGCGGTGGGTGCGGTCGACGCGGCGAGGACGACCGCGGCCAGACCGGTCAGGACGAGCAAGTCCCTCCGGCGCCTTCTCAACCCGTGCATGACGGCTCCCTCCCCTGAGGTGGTCGGCGACCATTGCACCAGCGGAGGGCAGGCCGGCCCATCCGGCTGCCCCCAGACCCTCCGATGCGCTGTCCCCAAGGGCTGCCGGGGGGTTATCCCCCTGGTTCAGCGGGCGATCTCTCCGCCGCCCATCAGCATGTCCAGCCCCCTGGTGTCGTCGAAGGTGCGCGCGAGCAGCCGGCTGACGCCCTCGGTGGAGGGCCCCTTCGCCGTGCCCCGAAGCAGGTACACGACGCCCTCGGCCGTGTCGCCGCCCGGCGCGGTCACCACGAGGTCGGCCCGGCCGTCGCCGTCCAGGTCGGTGAGGCCCACGGCGGCGCCGAAGTCCGCCGCCCCGTCCGGCGCGGCCCCGAGGTCGTCCCCGTCGAACAGCCGGGCGCCCGCACCGCTGAGCCCGTCCGGCCCGCCCGCCAGGAACAGCACCTGCTCGGGCCCCGGTTCCCCGTACACGTCCCACCGGGGAGCCCCGGCCACCACGTCCGCGTACCCGTCGCCGTTGACGTCCCCGGTGTCCAGGCCGGTGAAGACGGCGTCCTCGTCCTGGGGTTCGTCGCCGGGCACGCCGGGGGTGTCCCGGTCGACGGTCGTCCTCCGCTTCCCCGGGCCGCCCTCCGACCCGTACACCACCGTCACCGAGCTGCGGCTCGCGTCGCCGCCTCGGGGACTGAGCACCAGGTCGTCGACGCCGTCGCCGTCCACGTCGCCGATCGCCCCCTCGCCCGCGCCGGGGAGCCGGACGTCCCCGGGCTGCGTGAAGCCGTCCCGGCCGCCGCGCAGGTAGCTCACCGGCTGGGTCCGGTCCCGCCAGGGCACTTCGCCTCCGGTGTCGGCGTCGTGGATGCTCACCAGGTCGTCCACGCCGTCGCCGTCGAGGTCCCCGGCGAGGAGGTCGTCGTAGTTCGCGCCCTCGACGTCCGGGGCGGGGCGGCGCGGAGCCGGGACGCGGCCCGTCCCGGCGGGGGTGCCGTCCCGCCCGAAGGGCCCCTTGAGCAGGCCCTTGTCGGAGCCGAGCCCGAAGACCAGGTCGGGGTGCCCGTCCCCGTCGAAGTCACCGGCGGCGAGCTGCTCGTCCAGGATCGGGTCCTCGCCCCAGGGGACGTGGCTGCCGTCCGTCCCCGGCACCCGGACAGCACGCGAGAGCCCGTCCTCGGACCCCCACATGATGATCACGCTCCGCTCCCAGTCGAAGACGGATGCGGCGAGATCGGTGTATCCGTCCCCGTCCAGGTCCCGCGCCACCACGTCCGTCCCGAAGAACGACTCGTCCCGGTTCTTGCCCGGTATCCCGGCGTCGGCCTGCGTCAGGTACTGGCAACGGTCGATCCCGGTCCCGTCCCCCGCCCCGTACACGACCTCGATGCTCCCCCCGCCGTACCCGCCCGGCACGTCCCCCATCGAGCCGAACGCCAGGTCGGGGTGCCCGTCCCCGTCGAAGTCGGCGGCGCCGTCCGACGCGGGCCGGTCCGACGCGGGCCGGTCCGACGCGGGCCGGTCCGACGCGGGCCGGTCCGACGCGGGGGAGGCGGCCGCGGTGCCGTGAGCGCCGCCGGTCCCGCAGCCGTACGGCGCGGCGATGTCGGCGGGCCCGTCGTCGGCGATCACCAGACCCGCGGCAACCGCCATGGCGACCAGGGCCGCGCCGCCCCCGACCACCCACGGCCGCCTACCGCCCCGCCACCGCGACGCCGCCTCCACCTGATCTCCCGAACCGTTCATACGGACGATCACGCGCTACTCGCGGCACGCGGTTCCGACGCCTCGGACGGGCCGACGCCCGACGGCAAGCAGGTGCGAACTCGCCGCCAACAACGCGGGGTAGGCTCCGGGGCCCCGTCTCCGGCGCCTTGCAGTACTGTGCGCACACGTGATCGAGGGGGGTCATGGACCAGACATCAGGACGATCCGTTGCGTCCGTCGCGGTGCGCGGGCGGGACGGGAGCGTGTGGCTGGAGGGCACGGCGGTCCGGCTGACGCAGGACGGATCGCAACGCCGGATACCACTCACCGCGATCGAAGAGATCCGGCTCGGCGTGGGACCGGAAGGGGCGGTCGAGGTTGTCCTGACCGCGAGTCCAGGCACGCCCCCGACGGTATACCGGCTGGAGGGCGGTGCCCCAAGGGCGGCGGACCAGTTCGCGCGCACGGTCAACGAGGCGTTGCCGCGGCGGATGCCGGGGGCGCCCGTGCGGGACGGGGAGCAACTCGTTGAGGTGCTCGGGAATGTCCCACCTGCGGCGAGGCCCCCGGCGCACGCCGGCAGGTGGAGGAGCCGCCTCCTCATAGCGGTGTCGGCGTTGCTCTACCTCGTCGGCCTGGCGGTCTTCGTGGCCGTGGACGACATAGGGCGGGCGATGCTGTGGGGCATCGGTGTCCTGCCCCTCGGTTCCGGGGGGTTCCTGCTGTCCTTGGGTATGACCTGGTGGTACGACTGGACCGTGCTGAACCGCCGCGGCGTCTCCGTCATGGCGAGGCATGCCCGGGGGTTCGAGAGCAGGAGCCACTTCGCCTACGTCGATCTGCAGGGTGTAGAGCGGGAGATCCTTCCGGGCCTGCCGTCGCGCCACTACGGCGGCGACTACACCCGGCTCGCGGTTGTCTTCGACCCGCTGCGTCCTACCCGGGCCGCGCCCGTGGCGCCGGGCCGACACTTCGCTGCGCGGATCTCCGGCCCCCTGGCCATCGGGGTGCCGCTCCTCGGCCTCGGCTTGTTCATGGTCCCGTACCAGATGATCGACTTCCTCGTTGGGTAAGCCTTTCGTCCGGCGCAGTTCAACTTGGTCTTCACAGCGGAACCGCTCGCCCACGCGTACGGTCTCCTCCCCCGCACGGCCGCCAACTCCGGCTCCGGGGCCCGAACCGATCCCACGGTGCCATCGCGCCGCCGGTCGTCAGACTCCGGTCGTACGCCCGAGTACCCCCCTGCTCCGACGCGTTGAACGCACCCGGACACCTAACGTCGTCCGCATGACCGGCAGATCACGCACCTCACGCAGGACCGTCCTGACCGCACTGCTCGCGGGAGCCGTGTCCGTCCCCCTCCTGGGGGCCGCCCCCGCGTCGTCGGCACCCGCCGGCGTGCTGGAGTTGCCCTCGCCCACCGGCCCCCGCCCCGTCGGCCGCCGCACCCTGCACCTCGTCGACCGGCACCGCGGCGACCCCTGGGTGCCGGCGGCGCGGGGCAGGGAGCTGATGGTGTCCGTGTCCTACCCGGCACGCTCGTCCGGCGGACGCCCGGCGGCGGCGTACATGACCGAGAGGGAGGCGCAGCGGCTCCTGGAACTCAAGGGGTTGGCCGGGGTCGTACCGGCCGCGACGGTCGCGGGGACGCGTACCCACGCGCAGGCCGACGCGCCCCCTGCGCCGGGTCGCTTCCCCCTCGTGCTGCTGTCCCCCGGCTTCTCCGTGTCGCGCACCACGCTCACCGCGCTCGCCGGGGAACTGGCCGCCCGCGGTTACGTCGTCGCCGCCGTGGACCACGCCTACGAGTCCGTCGGGACGGAGTTCCCCGGGGGCCGGGTACCGCCGTGCGTGGCCTGCGACCGTGTCGGCGTCGACGTCGACGAGGCGACGGTCGTGCGGGGCCGGGCGGCGGACCTCTCCTTCGTGATCGACGAGCTGACCGACCGCCGGAGAGCGGGGGCACTGGCACGCATGATCGACCCGGGCCGTATCGGCGCCGCCGGGCATTCGATGGGCGGAGCGGCCGCCATGGCCACGATGGCGGCCGACCGCCGGGTACGGGCGGGGGTCAACATGGACGGGGGCTTCTTCGTGCCGGACGCGGGACACCGCATCGGCGGGCGTCCGTTCATGATGATCGGGGCCGAGTCCATCCACGGTCCCGGCAACACCGCCAGCGACTGGGCCGCCACCTACGACCGCCTGCACGGCTGGAAACGCTGGCTGAGCGTGGCGGGGGCCGGGCACTTCTCCTTCACCGACATCCCGTGGCTGGCGGAGCAGCTGGGGCTGCCCGATCCGGAGGTGCCGCTCTCGGGCGAGCGGGGCTGGTACATCACCCGCGACTACGTCGGCGCCTTCTTCGACCTCCACCTCCGGGGAATCGCCCAGCCCCTCCTCCTCGGCCCCACGTCCTCCTACCCCGAGGTCGGATTCCACCACCGGCCGTAGCGGACCCCGACGGGACCGTCATTCCAGGCCCTCAGCCAGCCCCTCCGCCAGCCCTTCCGCCAGCCCCTCCGCCAGCACCTCCGCCAGGTGCCGCCCCCGCACCCCCGCCAGCTGCTCCAGCTGGGTCCGGCAGGAGAACCCGTCCGCCAGGACCACCGCGCCGTCCGGGGCCTCGCGCACCGCGGGCAGGAGCTGGTCCTCGGCGCACGCGGCCGACACCTCGTAGTGGCCGTCCTCGAAGCCGAAGTTGCCCGCGAGGCCGCAGCAGCCGCCGCTCAGCTCACCGGTCAGGCCCGCCGACTCGCGCAGGCGCCGGTCGGCCGCGTCGCCCAGAACCGCGTGCTGGTGGCAGTGGGTCTGACCGGTGACCGGACGGTTCACGGCCGGCGGGGTCCAGTCGGGGGCGTGACGCTCCAGCGCCTCCGCGAAGGTGAGCACCCGCGCCGCGAGGCGGGCCGCGCGCGGGTCGTCGTGCAGCAGCTCGGGCAGGTCCGTGCGCAGGGCGGCGGCACAGCTCGGCTCCAGGACGACGACCGGCACGGAGGTCTCCAGCACCGGGGCCATCAGGTCCAGCGTGCGGCGCATCACCGCGCGGGCCCGGTCCAGTTGGCCCGTCGAGACGTACGTCAGGCCGCAGCACACCTGTCCCCGGCGGGCCGTCAGCAGCGCCAGGGCCGACCTCGACGTACCGTCCCCGACCACCCCGCGCTCCCGCAGCGTCGGCGGCAGCACCACCCGCAGCCCCGCCGCCTCCAGCACCCGTACGGCCGCCCGGCCGACGGAGGGCGAGAGGTGCTCGGTGAAGGTGTCCGGCCACAGGACGACCAGGTCCCCACCCCCGACCGGTCCGCCCCGCCCCCGCCACCACCTGCTGAACGTCTCCCCCGCCAGCCGCGGCACCTCCCGCTCCCCCGCGATCCCGCCCAGCCGCTTCGCCACCGCGGCCAACGGCCGCACCGACGCGAGCGCGTTGAGTACCGGCGCAGTCCGCGTCCGCGCCGCCCAGCGCAGCCACACCGGCAGCCACCCCATCGCGTAGTGGGCGGCGGGCCGACGGCGCCCCTCGTAGTGGTGGTGCAGGAACTCCGCCTTGTACGTGGCCATGTCGACCTCGACCGGGCAGTCGGAGCGGCAGCCCTTGCAGGACAGGCACAGGTCGAGGGCGTCGCGGACCTCCGTCGACCGCCAGCCGTCCGTCACCAACTCCCCGGCGAGCATCTCGTGCAGCAGCCGGGCCCGCCCGCGCGTGGAGTGCGCCTCGTCCCCCGTCGCCCGGAACGACGGGCACATCACGCCCGCCCCGGACACCGACGTCGTACGGCACTTGGCGACGCCGACGCAGCGGCGCACCGCCGCCGAGAAGTCGCCGCCGTCGGCCGGGTAGCCGAACTCCACGTCCACCGGCTCGCGCGGCAGGACGGAGAAGCGCAGGTTGGTGTCGAGCGGCGCCGGGCGGACCAGCATGCCGGGGTTGAGGAGGTCGTCCGGGTCCCAGACGGCCTTGGCCCGCTCGAAGAGCGCCACCGTCTCCTCCCCGTACATCCTCGGCAGCAGCTCCGCGCGCGCCTGCCCGTCCCCGTGCTCCCCGGACAGCGAACCCCCGTGCGCCACGACCACGTCAGCCAGCTCCTCCGAGAAGCGGCGGAAGCGGGCCACCCCTGCCTCCGTCAGCAGGTCGAAGTCGATGCGTACGTGGATGCAGCCGTCGCCGAAGTGCCCGTACGGCGTGCCGCGCAGCTCGTGGGCGGTGAGCAGCCGCCGGAAGTCCCGCAGATAGCCGCCCAGCCGGGCCGGCGGCACCGCGCAGTCCTCCCACCCCGGCCACGCCTCCGAGCCGTCCGGCATCCGCGTCGCCGTACCACTCGCGTCCTCCCTGATCCGCCACAGCGTCCGCTGCCCGGCCGGGTCGGTCACCACCAGCGCGTCGACGACGTCCGCCGCCCGTACGACCGCCTCCGCACGCGCCCGCGCCTCCGCCTCCGTGTCGCCGCCGGTCTCCACGAACAGCCAGGCACCGCCCCTCGGCAGTCCCTCCGTGGACGGCACCAGGTCGACCGCCATGCCCTCCACCGTCAGCGGGCCCAGCGGCAGCAGCCCGGCCGCCGCCTCCGCCGCCCCGGCCTCGTCGGCGTAGCCCAGCACGGCCAGCGCACGCGCGCGGGGCGACTCGACCAGCCGGACGACCGCCTCGGTCAGCACGCCGAGCGTGCCCTCCGAGCCGCAGAAGGACCGGGCCACGTCCGCGCCGTTCTCCGGCAGCAGGGCGTCCAGCGCGTAGCCGGAGATGCGGCGGGGGAGGTCGGGGAAGCCGGTGCGCAGGCGGGCCAGGTCGCCGTCCACCAGATCGCGCAGGCCCTCCGGCGCCCCTGCCCACTCCCGCCCGAGCCGCAGCCGCCGCCCCCGCGCGGTGAGCACGGTCAGCTCGCGCACGCTGTCCGCCGTCGTGCCCCAGGCCACCGAGTGGGAGCCGCAGGAGTTGTTGCCGATCATGCCGCCGAGCGTGCAGCGGCTGTGGGTGGAGGGGTCGGGCCCGAAACGCAGCCCGTGCGGCGCGGCGGCGTCCTGGAGACGGTCGAGGACCAACCCCGGCTGGACGACGGCGGTACGCGCCTGCGGGTCGATCCCGACCAGCCGGTTCATGTGCCGGGTGAAGTCCAGCACCACCCCCGTACCCGTCGCCTGCCCGGCGATCGACGTACCGCCGCCCCGCGCCACGACCGGCACCCCGCGCTCCCGGCACACCTCCAGTACGGCCGCCACGTCGTCGGCGTCCCTCGGGGCCACGACACCGAGCGGGACCCGCCGGTAGTTCGACGCGTCCATGGTGGTCAGCGCCCGGGACGTGGTGTCGAACCCGACCTCGCCGCGGACGGCCCTGCGCAGTGCTGCCTCCAGATCGGTCATGCCTCCAGCATGGGCTCTCGTAGCTCCGCACAGGTCCGCACGGCGGAGATCTCGTCTCATCGGACGGACATGTCTTCGTCCGGTTTGGCCGAGGCGATACCCTCCGGCTCGTGGCTGAGATCCAGATTCCTGCTGACATGAAGCCCGCGGACGGTCGTTTCGGCGCGGGTCCCTCCAAGGTGCGGGTGGAGGCGCTGGACGCCCTGGCCGCCACCGGTACGTCCCTGCTCGGCACCTCCCACCGCCAGGCGCCCGTCAAGAACCTGGTCGGCAAGGTCCGTGAGGGCATCCGCGACCTGTTCCGGCTCCCCGACGGCTACGAGGTCATCCTCGGCAACGGCGGCTCCACCGCGTTCTGGGACGTCGCGACGCACGGCCTGATCGAGAACAAGTCGCAGCACCTGAGCTTCGGCGAGTTCTCCTCCAAGTTCGCCAAGGCCGCGAAGCTCGCCCCGTGGCTGGCCGAGCCGACCGTCGTCTCCGCCGACCCCGGCACCCACCCCGAGGCGCGCGCCGAGGCCGGCGTGGACGTGTACGGCCTCACGCACAACGAGACGTCGACCGGTGTCGCCATGCCGATCAAGCGCGTGGCCGGTGCCGACGAGGGCGCCCTCGTCCTGGTCGACGCGACGTCCGGCGCGGGCGGCCTCCCGGTGGACATCACCGAGACCGACGTCTACTACTTCGCCCCGCAGAAGTCCTTCGCCTCCGACGGCGGCCTGTGGATCGGCGTATTCTCCCCGGCCGCGATCGAGCGCGCCGAGCGCGTCCACGCGTCCGGCCGCCACGTCCCGGAGTTCTTCTCGCTGCCGACGGCGATCGACAACTCCCGCAAGAACCAGACGTACAACACCCCGGCGCTGGCCACCCTGTTCCTCCTCGGCGAGCAGCTGGACTGGATGAACGGCCAGGGCGGCCTGGACTTCACCACGGCTCGCACCAAGGACTCCTCGTCCCGCCTGTACACGTGGGCCGACGAGTCCAAGTACGCCACCCCGTTCGTCTCGGACCCGGCCCAGCGCTCGCAGGTCATCGGCACGATCGACTTCTCCGACGACATCGACGCGGCCGCCGTCGCCAAGGTGCTGCGCGCCAACGGCGTCGTCGACACCGAGCCGTACCGCAAGCTCGGCCGCAACCAGCTCCGCGTCGCGATGTTCCCGGCGATCGACCCGGCGGACGTCGAGGCGCTGACGAAGTGCGTGGACTACGTGATCGAGAAGCTGTAGCCGCGTCTCGTCGTACAACGACCTTGGGCGCCCGGCGGATCCCCCGCCGGGCGCTCCACGTTTCTCTCCCTCGCCCTGGTGGCCTGCTCCCCGAAGGACGGGACCCGCGCCCTGCCCTGCCGCATGCCTTGAATCGTGTTGCCGCACCCGCTCTTGAAACTGACATGGTGTGAGGACCTAGCGTTGCCGCCGTGGACGACGGGACGGCGTGGTGGACGGTCGGCGAGCTGGCGCTGGCGACCGGGGTGTCGGTGCGGGTGTTGCGGCACTGGGACGCGTTGGGCGTGGTGTCTCCCGAGCGGACGCCGAGCGGCCACCGCCGTTACGGCCCCGCGCACGTCACGCGTCTCTACCGGGCGACGGCCCTGCGCCGGACCGGCCTGGGGCTCCGGCAGATCGCCGCGTTGCTGGCGCACGAGGACCCGGACCCGGCAGCGACACTGCGCGCCCACCTCGACGACGTCGAGGAGGACCTCCGACGGCGAAGCCAACTCCGCGACCGACTCCGGGCCGCGCTCGAGAGTGCGGAGCCGGACCAGTTGATGAAGGTGATCGAGACCATGACCATGTTCGAGCAGTACGTGCACGGCTACCGCTCCGAGGAGAGCACACGTCTCGCGGACCAGGCGGACGCCCTCGCCGAGCTGTTGCACGGAGACACCGGCTTCCGGCCCGGCGAACGGGTCCTGGAGATGGGGTGCGGCGTGGGTGCTCAGACGACCACCCTGGCCGCACAGAGCCCGCACGCGCACTTCGTGTCCGCCGACGTCGCCCCCGACTCGCTGAAGTCGGCCTCGCGCCGCGTCGCCGCCGCCGGTCTGGCGAATGTCGAGTTCGTCGAGAAGGACGTGTTCGCGCTCCCCGAACCGGAAGGCGACTTCGCCGAGGCGTCCTTCGACCACGTCTTCGTGTGCTTCCTGCTTGAGCACCTGCCCGCTCCGGCCGACGCGCTGCGACGGCTGCGCCGCCTCGTCCGGCCCGGCGGCACGATCACCGTCGTCGAGGGCGATCACGGCTCAACGTATTTCCATCCGGACGACGAGGCCGCGCGCGCGGCCATCGCGTGCCAGGTGACGCTGCAACGCCACGCCGGCGGCGACGCCCTCATCGGGCGGCGGCTCTTCCCCCTGCTGCACGAGGCGGACTGGTCGGACATCAGCGTCACCCCGCGCACCGTCTACGTCGACGGCAGCCGGCCGGACCTCGCCGACAGCTTCACCAGACGCACCTTCACCGCGATGGTCTCCGGTGTCCGAGAGCCCGCCGTCGCGGCGGGGCTGATCGACCCGGACACCTTCGACGCGGGCATCGCCGCCCTACGGCGCACGGCTGAACCCGACGGAGTGTTCTGCTACACCTTCTTCAAGGCGGTCGCACACCGCCCGGCCTGACGGCGGGTCACGCACCCACGCCCCTCAGGCCAGCCCCGCCCCGATGGCGCGCCGGACGGCGTCCGCGCGGTCGCGGATGTGGGCCTTGGCGAACAGGTTGTTGATGTGGGTCTTGACCGTGGCCTCGCTGATGAAGAGCTGCTCGGCGATGCCCCGGTTGGACAGGCCCTGGCCAATCAGGGCGAGGACCTCGCGTTCGCGGGGGGTGAGGTCGCCCGGCAGGGGCTGACGGGCCGCCGCCCGGTCGGGGGCGGGTGCCTTCGCCCTGGCCGTGGCGAGCAGGCGGGCCTGGACCTCGCCGTCGAGTACGGACTGGCCCGCGCCCGCGGCCCGGATCGCGCGGGTGATGTCCTGGCGTCCCGCGTTCTTGGTCAGGTAGCCGCGGGCGCCCGCACCGAGCGCGCCCAGGATCGAGTCGTCGTCGGCGAAGGTGGTCAGGACGACGACCGCCACCTCCGGGTGCTCCTCGGTCAGGCGGCGGGTGGTCTCGATGCCGTCCAGCACGGGCATCCGCAGGTCCATCAGCACCACGTCGACGGGGCCGGCGGCGACCGCCGCCAGTACCTCGGTGCCGTCCGCGGCCGCCGCTACGACGTCGATGTCCTCGGCCAGGCCGAGCACCGCGGCGAGCGGCTCCCGCACGGCGGCCTGGTCGTCGGCGACGATCACCTTCAACCGCGTCGGCCCCCCGGTCTGTTCGCTCATCCTGGAATCACCGTCTCCACCTGCCAGCCGCCCCGGTCCGGTCCCTCGGTGACCGGCCCGGCGGTGACGCTCCCGCCCAGCAGGGCGACGCGCTCGCGCATTCCGATCAGACCCATGCCGCTGCCGACGCCCGGGGTCACCGCACGGGTGGCGGGCCGGTTGCGGATCCTCAGTGTGATCGACGCGGCGGTGAATGTCAGCTCCGCCTCGACCCGTCCGCCGGGAGCGTGCCTGGCCGCGTTGGTCAGGGCCTCCTGGGCGATCCGCAGCAGGTTCTGGGTCACCTGGGCCGGCACTTCCCGGACGGTTCCCGTGACCGTGAGGGCGTCGTGGTGGCCCGACGACTCGACCATCGCGGACAGGCTCTCCAGCAGCGGCAGCGCGTCCTCGCGCAGCGCGTGCACGGTCCACTGGGCCTGCTTCAGGCTCTCCTTGACCAGGCCGTGGGCCTTGGTGGTGGCCTCCCTGACCCTCTCCAGGTCACCGGTGTCGAGCAGTGCGTCGGCCAGTTCCAGCTGCATGTTGATCCCGGCCAGGGAGTGCGCGAGGACGTCGTGCACGTCCCGGGCGATCCGGCCGCGCTCGGTGAGGACGGCGGTCCGGGCCTCCGCACGGGCGGCGCGTTCCGCCGACTCGGCGGCCGAGAGCGCCGACCGTACGGCCTTGCGCTGGGCGCGGTTGAGGATGCCGACCACGACCGGGACGCCGGTGGTGAGGCCGAGCACCCAGGGCAGCTCCGGGTCCCCCGGCCCGAGGTCGAAGTGGAGGACGGCCGCGCAGAGCAGGGAGCATGCCGCCGCGAGGGTGAGGGCCCGGCCGGTGTCGAGGCGGTAGCCGATGTGGCCGGCGAGGAAGAAGGCGAACAGGTAGCTCGTACCGCTGCCGCTGACGCCGAGCAGCGCGGCCGCCGCGACGACACCGAGGGTGAGCCAGGTGAGCGCCGCCCGCGCGGAGACCCGGTGTTCGGGCAGGCCCCGGCCGAGCAGCGCCGCGGAGTTGAGCACGAAGAGGACGACGACGGCCAGACCCTGGCCGGTGAACCCCATGGGCCGGATCGTGAGCGCCCCCACGGCGACGACCGCGAGGCTCAGGGCCCACTGCACACGCGGGTCCCGGCCGGGGAGCGGACGCGGGTCCGCCCCCGGGTTCGGGGGCGCGGTGATCTCGGTGGCGGACACCGGCCGAACATAGCGCACGGTCAGGCCGTACGGTCGAGGACGGGAGCGGCGGGGACCACGGCCCCGGCCCCGGCCCGGACGCGGCTGCGTACGTAGATCGTGGCCACTCGGGTGACCACCTCGGTGACCGCCATCAGCACGAACGCCGTCACCCACGCCTGGTCGCCCGTGATGTGGTGGGCGACGCTGAACCGGGCGACGTCGTCGGCGCCGCCGCCGTGCTCGACCCAGACCTGGAAGCCCATGCGGGCGCCCATGCCCAGCACCCACAGGATCGCCGACACGGCGCCCGCCCTGATCATGAGGTGCCCGTCGAGGGGCCGGATCCGGGTGTAGACGCCGCCCGCGACGCCGAGCACGGCGCCCGCGCCCGCCAGGGCCGCGATCAGTACGAGGTCGTTGCCGCCGGTGGGGACGGAGTCCAGGTAGGAGTACGCCACGACGGCCACGATCCCCAGCGGGATCAGGAACGTCCTGCGGTCGAGCCGGCCTTCCCGCAGCTGCCGGAAGACGACGAGAACGAGGGCGATGTCGGTGATCCACTCAGTCGTTGTCATGCCCTCAAGGCTGCTCCGACCAGGCCCGCGACACCTGGACCCATGGGTGGAGCCGGGGGTGGAGATCCCTCGCTCCCCCGGTCTCCACCCTCGGCCCGGTCGTCCTGCGCGCCGCTACCGGCTGAGCCGCTGGAACCTGCGGACCGCCAGCGGCAGGAAGACCGCCGTCAGGATCACCGGCCACACGCCCGCCATCAGCAGCGCGTGCTGTTCCACCCACGAGTCGCCGCCGCCGACCGGCGTGCCGAACAGGTCGCGGGCCGCCGCCGCCGTGGACGAGATCGGGTTCCACGCGGCCACCCAGCCCAGCCAGTCGGGCATGAGCTGCGGGGCGACGAAGATGCTGGAGATCATCGTCAGCGGGAAGGCCACCGCGAACAGACCGCCCGCCGCCTCCGGGTTGGGAACCAGGAGGCCCAGCCACACGCCGATCCAGATCAGCGCGAACCGCAGCCACAGCAGCAGTCCGAACGCGGCCAGGAAGCCCCAGCCGCCGTCCGGGCGCCAGCCCATGGCCATCGCCGTCAGCATCATGATGGCCAACTCAGCGCAGGCCACGACCAGATCGGTCACCCCGCGCCCGGCCACCACCGCCGAGGACGCCATCGGCATGGAGCGGAAACGGTCGATGACGCCCTTGGTGGAGTCGTAGACGACGACCGTCGCGGTGTTGATGAAGCCGAACGCCATGGTCATCACGAACATGCCCGGCATCAGGAAGTCCTTGTAGTCCCCGCCGCCGGGCACCGTCATCGCGCTGCCGAACACATAGCCGTAGAGGAGGACCGACAGGATCGGGAAGCCCAGCTGCCAGGCGATGTTGACGGGCTGGCGCTGGTAGTGGGTCAGACCGCGGCGGACGATGTTGCCGCAGTCGGCGAGCAGCCAGTACAGGCGGCCGCGCTCGGGCGGGGCCGTCGCCGGACCGGCCGCGCTGTCGACACCGAGGGCGCTCATGCGGCCACCGCCTCCTTCTCCTTGCCCTTGCCGTTGCCCTTCTCCGTCTCCTTCTCCGCGTTCCGCGCGGGCTCCACGCTCGTGCGGTGGCCGGTCAGGCGCAGGAACACGTCGTCGAGGCTCGGCCTGCGCAGGCCGATGTCCTCGACGGCGACGCGCTCGTCCTGGAGGGTGCGGGCCACCTCCGTCAGGGCCGACACCCGGTCGGTGACCGGGGCGTGCACGCGCAGCGCCTCCTCCTCGACCTCGGGTTCGCCCTTGCAGACCCGGGCGACCGTCTTCACCACCCGTGGGATCTCGGCCCGGTCGGCGACCACGACCTCGATCCGGTCGCCGCCGACCAGGTTCTTCAGCCCGTCCGGGGTGTCGTCGGCGATGGCCCGGCCCCGGTCGATGACGGTGATGCGGGAGGCGAGCTTGTCGGCCTCCTCCAGGTACTGCGTGGTCAGCAGGACCGTCGTGCCGCTCGCCACCAGCTCGCGGACCGATTCCCAGACCTCGCCGCGGCTGCGGGGGTCCAGGCCCGTCGTCGGCTCGTCCAGGAACAGGACGGACGGGGCGAGGATCATCGACGCGGCGAGGTCGAGGCGCCGCCGCATGCCGCCGCTGTACTTGCCCACGCCCCGGTCGGCGGCGTCGGTCAGGTCGAACTGCTCCAGCAGCTCGACCGCGCGGGCCCGGGCCCGCCTGCCGCCCAGGTGGAACAGGCGCCCGAACATCTCCAGGTTCTGCCGGCCGGTGAGCACCTCGTCCACGGCCGCGTACTGGCCGGTGAGGCCGATCCGCGCCCGCACCTCGCGTGCCTGCCGGGCGATGTCGAGGCCCGCCACCTCGGCCCGTCCCCCGTCCAGCCTGATCAGCGTGGACAGGATGCGCACGGCCGTGGTCTTGCCCGCGCCGTTCGGCCCGAGCAGGCCGTGCACGGTGCCCTCGCGGACGCTCAGGTCGAAGCCGTCCAGAGCGCGTTTGTCGCCGTAGCGCTTCTCCAGACCCTCGGCCCGTACCGCGTGTCGCTCGCTCATGGGTCCCAGTCCCCCTTCCATTCCCTAACTGAGTACACCGTACCCGATTGCGCGTACACCGTACTCAGTTTTTCGTCGCGGACTTAAACTGACCCCATGGCAAGCGGTACGGAGACCAGCGGCAGCGGCGACATCGGCCGCACCCTCGAACTGTTGTGGGACACCGGCCGACGCCCCAGCCGGGGCCCGAGGCCGGGCCTGACGCTGGAGCGGATCGTGGAGGTCGCCGTCGAGGTCGCGGACCGGGACGGTCTGGGCGCGGTCTCGATGCGCCGGATCGCCACCGAGCTGGGCACCGGCACGATGTCCCTGTACCGCTACGTCCCCGGCAAGGGCGAGCTGCTCGACCTGATGCTGGACCGAGTGCAGCGCCCGTCCGAGAACCCGGCCGACCTCGGCGACGGCGGCTGGCGCCCGGCGCTGCACGCCCTCGGCCACGCCACGCTCGCCCTCTACCGCCGCCACACCTGGCTGCTGGAGGTCAACCAGTCCCGCCCGGTCCTCGGCCCGTCCGCCCTGGACGGCATGGAGAAGGTGCTCGCCCGGATCAAGCCGATGGGCCTGACCGACCCCGAGCTGGTCTCGGCGATCGTCATGATCGACGGGTACGTCGTCGGGGCCGCACGCACGCAGGTCTACGAGCGGGAGGCCGAGCGCAGGTCCGGGCTGACGGACGCGCAGTTCTGGGCGGCCCAGGAACCGGTGCTGGTGAAGGCCATGACCAGCGGGCGCTACCCGGTGCTCTCCTCCCTCTCCGAGGACGCCTTCGGCACCGGCTTCGACCACTTCGAGTTCGGGCTCCAGCGCATCCTGGACGGGCTGGAGGTGCTGGTGACCTCACGTCGCGCGGCGGACGGTTCAGCGGCGCCGGAACAGCCGGCGTAGCCCGAACAGCGCGGCGAGCGCGAGGAGCAGCCCGACCGCGCCCACCTTGAGCGTGATGCCGCCCGGGCCGTCGGACCCGGCGGAGTCCCCGTCCGATGCGCCGGAGCCGCCCCCGCCCGGACCACCGCCCTTCCCGGGCACGTCCTCGGCCTTCACGGGGCTGTTGACGCCCTCCATGCCGAGCAGCAGCTTCTTGCCGTCGGTGGTGTAGGTGGCGGACTCGCCCTGCCCCAGGGGCACGCTGATCCGCTCCCCGCGCTTGATCTTCCCGCCGTTCCAGTCGTACCAGATGCCCCCGAGGTAGCCGCGCACGGCGAGCTGCTCGCCGTCCGGGGAGAACGCGGCGTCCGTGGCCCAGAGGTCGACGGGGACGGTGGGCTTGAAGACGTTGGTGCCGGAGGGGGAGAGCTTGGCCGGACCCTCGTACAGGTGCCCGCCGTCCTCGTTCTTGTCGATGATGTAGACCCGCCCGGTCTTCGGGTGGACCACCATCGACTCCGCGTCGCGGGAACCGTCCGTGTACTTCACCACGTACTGCGTCGCCTTGACGGTCTGGTCCTTCAGGTCCGTAGGCTCGGGCAGCTCGTAGATCCACACGTACGGCCAGGTCACGCCGTCGTTGTCGCCGATGTCGCCGACGAAGATCTTGTTGCCGGGCCCGATGGCGATCGCCTCGACGTCGCGGGGCGTGCCGACGCCGGACAGCGCGACCCGGGCGACGGTCTCGCCGGTGGCGCCGTCCACGGCGTAGATGTACGGGCCGGTGTCCTGGTCGTTGTGCGTCCAGTAGATGCCGGGGTGCTGACGGGACGCGGCGAGGCCGCTGGACTCGGTGATGCGCGGGTCCTTGATGGTGAACCCGTCGCTCCCGGCGGGCCCGTCGCCCCCGTCCGCCGCGGAGGCGGGCACGGCGAGCGCACCCACGAGAAGGGCCGAGGCGAGGAGGGCGAAGGGTCGGCGCATGCGCCAAGCCTGCCATCCCGCGCGGGCGTTCACGTCGGCGGCCACCCCTCGGTCACCCTGCGTGGTCGGGCTCACATCGCGTCGACCAGGCCGATCGTCCATGATGAGCGGATGCTCAGGTTCATGTTCGTCGGTGACTCCATGACGATCGGAAGCGCCGGCGAACACACGTGGCGCTTCCGGCTGTGGCAGCACCTGCGCGACTCCTGCGGCCGCCCCTTCACCTTCGTCGGCCCGCGCGAGACCCTCCACGACCAGGGGACGGACGCCCCCACCTCGTGCGCCTACGCCGAACCCGGCTTCCCCCGCGCCCACCTGGCCGGCTGGGGCGAGGGCTGGCACCACATGGCCCCACTGATCGCGGAGACGGTACGGTCCTGCCGCGCGGACGTGCTCCTGGTCTCGCTGGGCCTCATCGATCTGGGCTTCTACACCAACGCCGAGCAGACCGCCGCCAACGTCCGCGCCTTCGTGGCGAACGCGCGCTCGGCGAACCCGCGCGTGCGCGTGGCGGTGCTGCCGGTGCTGCACAACATCCGGGTGGACGCCGACGAGACCTTCGCCGAGCAGGTCGCCCACTTCAACGAACTCCTCGTGAAGACCGTCGCCGACCTCGACGACGAGGGCTCCCCGCTGCTGCTCGTCCCGCCGCCGCCCGCGTACGACTTCCACACCGACACCTACGACGGCACGCATCCCAACCAGCGCGGCGAGCACCGGATCGCGGAGGCCTTCGCGACGGCGATGGCCGAGGAGTGGGGGCTCGGCGGGCCCTACTCCCCCGGCCCTTCGTCCCCGTAGGCCGCCCGGATCTCCCGGATCTCCCGGACCAGCCGGTCGGCGCAGGCCCGCACGGCCCGGCCGCTCCAGTCCTCCGTCTCCTGCCCGAGGTAGACGGCGCGCGCGTGGGCGAGCGGCGGCCGGTACGAGGCGGGCAGCCGCCCCAGGGCCCAGTCCGCCGCCGCGTCCTTCGACCGGATGTCCCCGGTGACCAGCGTGCTCCAGACGCGGGCGAGGGTGAGCAGCACGTTGCGCGTGTCCGGCTCCAGCCCGGCCAGCAGCTCCGGCACCCCGGCCGCGATCGCCCGCCGCAGGTCGCCGTGCGGCACCGGGTCCAGCAGGGCCGCGGGCGGCGGGCCGTACAGCGGGGCGTCGGCGCGCAGCACCATCGTCAGCAGCGGCGCCAGGTCGGGGTCGTCCGCCGGCTCCGGGACGGCGCCGCGCTCGTATTCGTCGCGCAGCCACTCGCCGTACAGGTACTCCCGGCGGGGCGGATACCGCCAGGGCCGGACCTCGTCCCGCACGACGGCGATCAGCTCGACGGGGCGCCCCTCACCGCCGGACACGCCGAGCAACTCCCCGGTGAGCCGCTCGCGTTGACCGTACGTGGTCGGGCGTCCCAGGACGACGAGGAGATCGAGGTCGCTGTACGGGCGCAGCCCGCCGAGGGTGGCCGAGCCGTGCGCGTAGACGCCGAGCACGTCGCCGTCCTCGTCGAGGTGCCGCCGGACGAGGGCGACGAGGTGATCGGTGCGGTCCCGGTCCCGCTCTGGCATATGCGCGTCCTCCCGTGTCCTGGGCGCCGTGCGTATCGTTGTACCGCGCGGCTGTACTCGTCGTTGAGTCAGCTGGGGAGGAGCGCCACGATGACCGTCGTAGACGACAGGATCGCCATGGCCGACGTCAACACTGAGCGTTTGGACGAGTGGTTCGAGCGGCTTGAACGGATGCCTGTCCCCGAAGGATTCAGGGCCGAGATCGTCGGGGGCACCGTTCACATGACACCGCAGCGCGGCACCCATTGGGACATCATCTTCGAGCTCGCGTGGGACATCCGGTCCCATTTCGGGAGGCGTGCCAAGGTGCTCTCCGATGTCCGCATCGACTTTCCGGGCCACCAGAACGGCTTCTGCCCGGACGTCGTCAAGATGCGCGACGGTACGAAGGCGGACGACACGGGCCGCTGGCGCTACCAGGACGTCGAATTCGTCGCCGAGGTCATCTCCCAGGGCACCGCCGCCAACGACTACGGCCCCAAGAAGGCCGCCTACGCGGCCGCAGAGGTCCCCCTCTACCTGATCGCCGACCCGTACCAGGGCCGCTGCCACATCTTCACGCACCCCAAGGACGGCGAGTACACCACCGAGACCAGGGTCGCCTTCGGGCAGGACCTGGACCTCACCGACACGGTCCTCGGCCTCACTCTCAGGACCGACGTCTTCCCCCGCGACTGAGCGTCCCCGCTTGCCTGGAGCGCACTCCAAGTCGTTGGCTTGGGGACCATGGAGTACACGCAGCTGGGACGCACAGGACTCAAGGTCAGCCGGCTCGTCCTCGGCACCATGAACTTCGGTCCGCAGACCGACGAGGCCGACAGTCACGCGATCATGGACGCGGCGCTGGACGCCGGTATCAACTTCTTCGACACCGCCAACGTGTACGGCTGGGGCGAGAACAAGGGCCGTACCGAGGAGATCATCGGCAACTGGTTCGCCCAGGGCGGCGACCGGCGCGACCGGACCGTCATCGCCACCAAGGTGTACGGCAACATGGGCGCCGACGGCGAGGCGTGGCCCAACCACGACAAGCTGTCCGCCGTGAACATCCGGCGTGCGGTCGACGCCAGCCTCAAGCGGCTGCGGACGGACCACATCGACCTGTACCAGTTCCACCACATCGACCGCGCCACCGGTTTCGACGAGATCTGGCAGGCCGTCGACGCGCTGGTCCAGCAGGGCAAGGTGCTGTACGCCGGGTCCTCGAACTTCCCCGGGTACAAGATCGCGCAGGCCAACGAGACCGCCGCCCGGCGCGGCGGGACCATCGGCCTGGTCAGCGAGCAGTGCCTGTACAACCTGGCCGAGCGCCGCGCCGAGATGGAGGTGATCCCGGCCGCGCAGGAGTACGGCCTCGGCGTCATCCCGTGGTCGCCGCTGCACGGCGGGCTGCTCGGCGGGGTCATCAAGAAGGAGGTCCAGGGCGGTCGCCGGGCCTCCGGACGGGCGGCCGACGCCCTGGCCGACCCGGCGAAGCGGGCGCAGATCCAGGCGTACGAGGACCTGCTCGACAAGCACGGCGTCGAGCCGGGCGAGGCCGCGCTGGCGTGGCTGCTGACCAGGCCCGGCGTGACCGGTCCCATCGTGGGTCCGCGCACCGCCGAGCAGCTCGCGTCGGCACTGCGGGCCGTGGAGCTGGAGCTGTCGCAGGAGCTGCTGGCCGGGCTCGACGAGGTCTTCCCGGGGCCGGGGCCCTCTCCGGAGGCCTTCGCCTGGTAGCGGCGTGAGGTGGTGAGCGGGGCGGCGGCCGCCTCGGGCCGGTCAGCCGAGGGCCGCCGCCAACGCCACCACCACGAGCATCAGCACGAGCACACCGGCCATGATCCGGTTTCGGGTCTTCGGGTCCACGCACCCGAGCCTAACCGGAGGCGCCGAGCGGGCTGCGGGCGACCGCCTCGTAACGGGGCCGCTCGCCCGGCACGCCCGACTCCGGCAGGTTGCTGCGGACCAGCGCCAGGTCGGTCACGGTCCAGGTGGGGCCGGTGAAGCCGGACAGCGCCTCGACGTAGGGGCGGACGTCGAACGCCTGTCTGCCGCGGGCCAGGGTCAGGTGGGGCCGGTAGCGGCGGTGCTCGCCCGTCCCGACGCCCGCCCTGCGCCCCGCGGCCTCCGCGCGGTCGGCCAGCAGCCGCAGGGTCGCCAGGCCGCCCTCCGCACCCGCCCACAGCGCCCGGCCGCGGCCGAACTGGCCGCCGCCGCGCAGCGCCAGTTCGAAGGGCGCGGTGCGGTGGGCCGCGCGCTCCAGGCGGGCCGACAGGTCGGGGACGAGTGCGTCGTCGACCTCGCCGTAGAAGGCGAGGGTGAGGTGCCAGCCCGGACGGCCGGTCCAGCGCAGCCCGTCGGCGCCGGGCAGCCCCCGCAGCACGGCCACCTCCGCGGCGAGGGCGGCGGTGACGTCCTCGGGCGGCAGTACGGCGGCGAACAGTCTCATGGGGCCAGCCTGGCAGAGCCCCGCCGCCCGGACCCCTGGATTTCCACCCCTACGCGGCCGGTGCCAGGGCCTCCTGCCGTTCCCGCGGCACGAACCGGACCTGCGGGTGGCCGCGGTGCCAGCCGACCGACAGGCGCAGGTTCCCGACGCGGGCCAGGACCAGGCCGATGACGAGGGCGGCGCCGGCGGCCACCGCGCCGCCCGCGGCGAAGCCGATCCGGGCGCCGTAGGTGTCGGTGACCCAGCCGACGATCGGGGCGCCGACCGGGGAGCCGCCGAGGAAGACCATCATGTACAGGGCCATCACACGGCCCCGCATGGCCGGGTCGGTCGACATCTGGATGCTGGTGTTGGCGGTGACGTTGACCGTCATGCTGAAGACGCCGATGGGGACCATGAGCAGCGCGAAGAGCCACAGCTCGGGCGCGGTCGAGGCCACGATCTCCAGGGCGCCGAAGCCGAGGGCCGCCGCGATCAGGACGCGCAGCCGGGCGGTGCCGCGCCGGGCGGCGAGCAGGGCACCGGCCAGCGAGCCGACGGCCATGAGGGTGTTGAAGAGGCTGTACGCCCCGGCGCCCGCGTCGAAGACGTCGTCGGCGAAGGCGGACAGGAAGACCGGGAAGTTGAAGCCGAAGGTGCCGATGAACCCGACCAGGGTGATCGTCCAGATCAGCTCGGGGCGGCCGGCGACGTAGTGCAGGCCCTCGCGCAGCTGGCCCTTGCCGCGCGGGGTGGGCCGGCCGGCGTGCAGTTCGCGGGCGCGCATCAGCAGCAGGCAGGTGAGCGGTGCGACGAAGGACAGGCCGTTGGCGAGGAACGCCCAGCCGGTGCCGACCCCGGTGATCATCAGACCGGCGACGGCGGGGCCGACGAGCCGGGCCGACTGGAAGTTGGCCGAGTTCATGCTGACCGCGTTCTGCAGCTGGTCGCGGCCGACCAGCTCGGAGACGAAGGTCTGGCGGGCCGGGTTGTCCATGACGGTGGCCAGGCCCATCGCGAAGGCGGCGACGTAGACGTGCCAGACCTGGACGTGTCCGCTCAGGGTGAGGACGGCGAGGGCGAGCGCGGTCAGCGCCATCGCGGTCTGGGTGACCAGCAGCGTGGGCCGCTTGGGCAGGCGGTCGACGAGGACGCCGCCGTAGAGGCCGAAGAGCAGCATGGGCAGGAACTGCAGGGCGGTGGTGATGCCGACGGCGGCCGAGGAGCCGGTGAGGCTGAGCACCAGCCAGTCCTGGGCGATGCGCTGCATCCAGGTGCCGATGTTGGAGACGACCTGGCCCATGAAGAACAGGCGGTAGTTCCTGACCTTCAGGGAGGCGAACATCGAGGTCCTGCGAGGGGCGGCGGGGCCCGTCGGACCGTCCGGGGTGGTCGGGTTGTCGTTGCCGTCAGGTGCGGGGGCGGAAGCTGCTCCGGATCCCGTACTCAAAAGGGTTCGCCTCCTCGCGAGAACTGCTTACTTGTGTGCGAGCTTCTCCAGCACGGGGGCGGCGGCGCGCAGTTTCGCCCACTCGTCCTCGTCGAGGCCCTCGACCAGCGTGGCCAGGAACGCGTTCCGCTTGCGGCGGCTCTCCTCAAGCATCACCACGGCCTGCTCGGTCTGCGTCACGACCTTCTGGCGCCGGTCCTCGGGGTGCGGCTCCAGCCTGACCAGGCCCTTGGCCTCCAGCAGCGCCACGATGCGGGTCATCGAGGGCGGCTGGACGTGTTCCTTGCGGGCCAGCTCGCCCGGGGTCGCGCTGCCGCAGTTCGACAGGGTGCCCAGCACCGACATCTCGGTGGGGCTGAGCGACTCGTCGACCCGCTGGTGCTTGAGCCGACGGGACAGCCGCATCACGGCGGAGCGCAGGGAGTTCACGGCGGCGGCGTCGTCGCCATGCTTGAGGTCCGGCATGTTCCTTAGCGTAACTCATTAGTCTGGCGAAATACCAACGCACGTCACCCCGGTGCCCCGTGACACCCGCCACTGAAACCCGCAGTTCACCCGTACGAGTGAGTCGTTTCCGGAAATGGAGGCATCACCCGGTCGGCCGGGGCGACCCTCGTCCTCATGGGGACCAGCGTGCTCAGCCTGCGGATGGACGGGGAGCTGCTCGACCGGCTCCGGGACCATGCGGCCAAAAGAGGAATGAGCGTCCAGGACTATGTCGTCCGGACGCTCATCCGCGATGACTTCGACGAGCGGTTCCAGTCCGCCGTGGAGGAGACGGAACGGTTCTACGGGGTGCCGTGAGCCGGAAGGCCCGGTTCGGACCCCCGCGGGATCAGGTCAGGCCCAGGGCCGGCATCAGGTAGTAGAAGGCGAAGACCGCCGACACCACGTGCATCGCCACCGGCACCTCGCGGCCCCGTCCGGCCGCCAGGCGCAGCACCGAGAAGGTGATGAAGCCCATGCCGATGCCGTTGGTGATCGAGTAGGTGAACGGCATCATCAGCATCGTCACGAAGGCCGGGATGGCGACCGTGAAGTCCGACCAGTCGATCTCCTTGATCGAACCGGCCAGGATCAGGAAGCCCACCGCGATCAGCGCCGGGGTCGCCGCCTGCGACGGGACCATGGTGGCGACCGGCGTGAGGAACAGCGCCAGGGCGAACAGCGTGCCCGTCACGAGGTTGGCGAAGCCGGTGCGCGCGCCCTCGCCGACACCGGCCGTGGACTCCACGAAGCAGGTGGTGGCGGAGGCGGAGCTGGCACCGCCGACGGCGACCGCGACGCCGTCGACGAACAGGACCTTGTTGATGCCCGGCATCTGGCCCTCGCCGTCGGTCAGCTTCGCCTCGTCGCTGACGCCCATGATCGTGCCCATCGCGTCGAAGAAGCACGACAGCAGCACGGTGAAGACGAACAGCACGCCGGTCAGGACGCCGACCTTCTCGAACCCGCCGAACAGGCTGACCTCGCCGACCAGCCCGAAGTCGGGCGTGGCAACGGGGTTGCCGGGCCACTCGGGCGTGGTCAGGCCCCAGGAGGGGATGTCGGCGACGGCGTTGACGATCATCGCGACGCCGGTCATCACCACGATCGAGATGAGGATGGCGCCCGGCGTCTTCCGGACGATCAGCGCGAGGGTCAGCAGCACGCCGAGGACGAAGACCAGGACCGGCCAGCCGGTGAGGTGCCCGCCGGTGCCGAGCTGGATCGGGACCGTGGTCTGGGCGGCGTCCGGCATCCGGGTGATGAAGCCGGAGTCGACCAGACCGATGATCATGATGAACAGGCCGATGCCGATCGCGATGGCCTTGCGCAGGCTGTAGGGCACGGCGTTCATCACGCGCTCGCGCAGCCCGGTGGCGACCAGCAGCATGACGACGAAACCGGCCAGCACCACCATGCCCATGGCGTCCGGCCAGGACATCCGCGGGGCGAGCTGGAGGGCGACGACGGAGTTCACGCCGAGACCGGCGGCGAGCGCGATCGGCACGTTGCCGATGACGCCCATCAGGAGCGTGGTGAACGCCGCCGTCAGCGCGGTCGCGGTGACCAGCTGACCGTTGTCGAGCTGGTTGCCGTACATGTCCTTCGCGCTGCCCAGGATGATCGGGTTCAGCACGATGATGTAGGCCATCGCGAAGAAGGTGGCGAAGCCGCCGCGGATCTCACGGGGCAGGGTGCTGCCGCGCTCGGAGATCTTGAAGTAGCGGTCGAGGCCGTTCTGCGGGGGCCGCCGGTCTTCCGGCGACTCGGGGGACGGGGGGACCTTGGCGGAGGCCGAGGTGGACATGCGGGGACCTCATCACCAACAGGTTCCCCCACGGCCTTGTCGGTGTTCCTATTGGTGTTTTCTACGAATGAAAGTGGTCAGAGACAAACGGGTTCAGTATGAACGTATGAGCCCCTGATCGCTATCTCCGCGCGTAGACCCGCGGAATCACCGTGTGGCGGCGCGCCGTCAACCCGTTCGCACGCTCCTCGTAAGCTGTACGCATGACGAAGTGGACACCCACGCACGAGGCGCCGGAGCCCCTGGAGGGCCCCGTGGTTCCGACCATCGTCGGCGGCACCATCCTCTGGTTCGTCCTCTTCCTGGTGCAGCTGCCCTTCTACGGCTGGTTCGACGACCACGGGCACACCTGGTGGGTGTGGACCTGCCTGGCCGGCGCGGGTCTCGGCCTGATCGGCATCTGGTACGTCCGGGGACGCGACGCCGCGATCAAGCGGGACTCGGCCGCCAAGGCCGCCGAGGCAGCCAGGGCGGAGAACTAGTACCAGGGCAGCACACCGCGCCCGCCCGTCTCGTACCCAGGTCGGATCTTCGCCGCACTCGATGGGTGGAGCCGTAAATCCGCACGTACCGTCGAATCCATGACGCATCTCGACGCGGACAGACTCGACCCCGGGCAACCCGCGCACGCCGTTGACGCCCCTTCGCCCGCTACCGGGCTCACGGCGGCCGGGGTCGCCGAGCGGATCGCCCGCGGCCAGGTCAACGACGTGCCGGTGCGCAGCAGCCGCTCCCTGGCCGACATCGTCCGCGCCAACGTCTTCACCCGGTTCAACGCGATCATCGGCGTGCTCTGGGTGATCATGCTGTTCGTCGCGCCGATCCAGGACAGCCTGTTCGGCTTCGTGATCCTCGCCAACACCGGCATCGGCATCATCCAGGAGTGGCGGGCGAAGAAGACCCTCGACTCACTGGCCCTGATCGGCGAGGTCCGCCCGACGGTGCGCCGGGACGGGAAGCCCGCCGAGATCAGCACGTCCGAGATCGTGCTGGACGACGTCATCGAGATCGGCCCCGGCGACAAGGCCGTCGTCGACGGGGTGTGCGTCGAGGCCGACGGGCTGGAGATCGACGAGTCCCTGCTGACCGGCGAGGCCGACCCCGTGGTCAAACAGCCGGGCGACCAGGTCATGTCGGGCAGCTTCGTGGTCGCGGGCGGCGGCGCCTTCCGGGCCACCAAGGTCGGCCGCGAGGCCTACGCCGCCCAGCTCGCCGAGGAGGCCTCCCGCTTCACGCTGGTCCAGTCCGAGCTGCGCTCCGGCATCTCCACGATCCTCAAGTACGTCACCTGGATGATGGTCCCGACCGCGATCGGCCTGATCCTCAGCCAGCTGCTCGCCAAGGACAACGAACTGGACGACTCGATCGCGCGCACCGTCGGCGGCATCGTGCCCATGGTCCCCGAGGGCCTCGTGCTGCTCACCTCCGTCGCCTTCGCGATCGGCGTCGTCCGGCTCGGCCGCAAGCAGTGCCTCGTCCAGGAGCTGCCCGCCATCGAGGGCCTGGCCCGCGTCGACACCGTCTGCCTGGACAAGACCGGCACCCTCACCGAGGGCGGCATGGACGTCACCGACCTGCGCCCGCTCAACGGCGCCGACGAGGGTCACGTCCGCGCCGTGCTCGGTGCCCTCGGCGCGTCCGACCCGCGCCCCAACGCCTCCCTCCAGGCGATCATCGACACCTACCCGGTCGACGGGTCCGCCGGGGCCGACGGGTCCGCCGGGGCGTGGCGGACCACGGGGGTGCTGCCCTTCTCCTCCGCCCGCAAGTACAGCGGCGCCGCCTTCGACGAGGGCGACGGCGCCACCGGCACCTGGCTGCTGGGCGCCCCGGACGTGCTGCTGCCCGAGGACGACCCGGCGCTCGCCGAGACCGGCCGGCTCAACGAACAGGGCCTGCGCGTACTGCTGCTCGCCCGCGCCGCCCGCGACCTGGACGACCCCGAGGTCGCCGAGGGCGTCGAGCCCACCGCCCTGGTGGTCCTGGAGCAGCGGCTGCGCCCGGACGCCGCCGACACCCTGCGCTACTTCGCCGACCAGGACGTGCGCGCCAAGGTCATCTCCGGCGACAACGCGGTGTCGGTCGGCGCGGTCGCCGCCAAGCTCGGGCTGTCCGGAGCCACCGTGGACGCGCGCCGGCTGCCCGCCGAGCGGGAGGAGATGGCGGGCGCCCTGGACGAGGGCACGGTGTTCGGGCGGGTCACCCCGCAGCAGAAGCGGGACATGGTGGGCGCCCTGCAGTCACGCGGCCACACGGTCGCGATGACCGGCGACGGCGTCAACGACGTCCTCGCCCTCAAGGACGCCGACATCGGTGTCGCGATGGGCTCCGGCTCGGAGGCGACCCGGGCGGTCGCGCAGATCGTGCTGCTCAACAACAGCTTCGCCACACTGCCGTCGGTGGTGGCCGAGGGCCGCCGCGTCATCGGCAACATCACGCGCGTGGCGACCCTGTTCCTGGTCAAGACCGTGTACTCGGTGCTGCTCGCGATCCTGGTGGTCTGCTCGCAGGTGGAGTACCCGTTCCTGCCCCGCCACCTCACCCTGCTCTCGACGCTCACCATCGGCGTCCCGGCCTTCTTCCTGGCCCTCGCCCCGAACAAGGAACGGGCCAGGCCGCACTTCGTCCGGCGCGTGATGCGGTACGCGATCCCGGGCGGGGTGGTGGCGGGGGCGGCGACCTTCGTGACGTACCTCGTGGCCCGGCAGCACTACACCGGCCCGGGCGCGCTGGACGCGGAGACCAGCGCGGCGACGCTGACGCTGTTCCTGATCTCGATGTGGGTGCTGGCGATCATCGCCCGGCCGTACACGTGGTGGCGGGTGCTGCTGGTGGCGGCGATGGGGCTGGGCTTCGTGATCGTGCTGGCGGTGCCGTGGTTGCAGGACTTCTTCGCGCTGAAGCTGGTGGGGGCGACGATGCCGTGGACTGCCGTCGGCATTGCGGTGGTTGGCGCCGGGGTTCTGGAGTTCACCTGGAGGTGGGTGGACCGGCGGTTTCCCGTATGACGGTTCGTTGTTTGCCGCGGCGCCGTCGTGGCTGGTCGCGCCCACGCGGCGGAGCCGCATATCGAACACAGCCCCGCGCGACCAGATGGCACCGCCCGTCAGTCGAACCAGCGGTCCCTGGCCAGTTCCTCCGTGCGTGACTCGTCCTCCAGGAGGGCCGCCACCTCGAAGCGGCGGGGCCACTGGCCCGCCGCCCAGGCGAGGCCGGCGGCCACGCCCTCCAGCGTCGCCGCGTGGAGCGCACCGTCGTCGGTCAGACGCCAGTCGATCTCCACGCCGTCGACGAGCAGTTCCCCGTGCTCCACGTACGACGCCGGGGTGCGCGCCCCGAGCAGCACCCGCACCGGCTCCGGTACGTCGTGCTCGGTGCCCTCGGAGTCGACGCGGCCGGTGACGGACTCGCTCAGCCGCCGCACCTGGAACAGCTCCGCCAGCTCGGCGGCCCGGGCCGGGCGGACCGGCAGCAGCGGCACGCCGGAGGTGAAGGGCAGCAGGTCGGGCGAGTCGACCACGACGGCGTCGGCGGCGTCCACGACGCGCACCTCGCCGTCGACCACGGCCCGCACCTCGTCCGGCAGGGTGACCTGCTCGGGGTCCAGCTCGGCCAGCGCGCCGTACAGGGCGTGCAGTTGGGCGGCCGTGACCGGGCGGTCCGGGTCGGCGAGGCGGTCCAGGAGTTCGGCCGCGCCGCCGGGCTCGTCGAGGAGCGCGGCGACCGAGGTGCGCACGCCGAGCGCCCGCAGCACCTGCTCGTCCTCGAAGCCGGTCGCGTCGGCCTCGTCGTACAGGCCCCGCAGCAGCGGGTCGCCGCCCGCCGCGCGCAGACCGGCCGGGCGGCGTCCGCCGAGCACCGGGTGCCCGCGCAGCCACCACGCGGTGTACGGCCGTACGACCTCGTGGGTGCCGTCGGGCAGCAGCACGCGCACGGGCTGGACCAGCGCGTCGCGCAGCGGCGGCCGGGACAGCAGGGCGAGGGCCTCGGGCCAGTGGTCGTCGTCCACGAGGTCGAGGTCGCGCACGGCGACGATCTCGGTGGCGACCGGCGGGACGGGGGTGTCCGGGAAGCGGTCGAGGACGTCCTCGCTCCACACGTCCACGGCGTCGAGCAGTCCCGCGTCGTCGGGCTCGGCGAAGTCTCCCTCGCGGGGCTCCAGTTCGTCGGGGTCCAGGACGACGTCGGTGGCGCGGACGAGGGCGAAGGTGACGAGGACGCCGCAGGCGGCCAGCGGGTCGGGACCCCACTTCTCGGCGAGTTCCGCGTCCACGGCGGCGAGTTCGTCCTCCCGCATGACCCGGGCGAACGGACCGCCGGGGAAGACGAGTTCGCCCGCCGGGGAGAGCTCGCCGTCCTCGTCGGGCAGGGCGAGGGCGCCCAGCCAGGGCTCGTCCCCGGCGTCGAGCCCGGCGTCGCGGACCAGGCCGAGCACGGTGTCGGCCAGCTCCTCGGCGTCGAGGGCGTCCTCCTCCCAGTTGGTGCCGCCCTCGTCGTCCAGGGAGGCGGCGACGGCGGCCCTCACCTGCGGGGTGGTGAGGACGGCGCGCGGGGTGGCCGGGAGGGCGCCGAGCTTCTCCAGGAGCGGGTGCGCGGCGTCGGGGTGGGCGACCTTGAGGCCGAGCCGGGTGAGGACCTCCGGGTCGAGGGAGGCGGCCTCCGGGGAGGGCAGCAGCACCTGCCGGGGCCCGATGGTCGTGCGTCCGTCGGCGAGCGGCACCGGCAGCCCGGACAGCCGGTCGGGGTCGACCCCGGCGAGGCTGTCGTAGAGGCTGCGCCACCAGGCGGGTGCCTTCTCCAGCCCCGCCAGCCGGTCGATCGCGTCGGTCAGCGGCACCCGGGCCACGCCCAGGGTGCGCAGTTCGGCGCGGCGTTCCAGACCGGCGGGCAGCAGGGTCGGCAGTACCTCGGCCAGCACCCGCACGGTGTCGGCGCCCGCGCCCTCCACCACCTCGGCGTCGCGCGGCCGCAGGGACTCCGGAAGGTCGTCCTCCGCTTCCTCGCCCCCGGAGGGGACGGCGGGCGGCAGGAAGGACGTACGGGGCAGCCGGTCGAGGATCGCCTGCCGCAGCGCGCCGTCCAGTTCGCCCCGGCCCAGCGCGCCGGGCACCAGGTCGATGAGACCGGCGGTGACCGGCCGCCAGTCGGCGAGCAGCCCGGCGTAGGCGTCGGCGGCCCGTTCCGTCAGGAAGTCGGTCAGCGGTCCCGGCGCGGTGTGCCGGCGGGTGGAGTCCAGCGGGAAGGACGCGATGAGCAGGGCGGGCACGCCGAGCGGTTCGTCGCTGGGGGTGGGCGCGTGGACCACCGGGCTGGTGCGGGGGCGGGCGGGAGCGCCGTCGGCGTCGACGGGCACCGCCCAGGTGACGGACCAGTGGGGCCGCAGCCGTTCCTCCACCGGCCGGTCGGCGAGGAGGTCGGGGGTGAGGGGGCCGTGCGCGGCGGCGGTGCGCCAGCGGGTGACGCCCTGCCGGGAGTCCTCCACGACGGTCAGGGCGCCCTCGGCGCGGCGGGAGAGGGTGCGCACCTCGTCGCCCGCCTCGATCACGACCTCCTCCAGACCCGGCAGGGCGAGTAGCAGGGCGTCGTCCACGCCGTGCAGGAGCCGTTCGGCGAGGTCGGCGGCGGCCGTGTCGCGCAGCGGAAGGATGACGGCCGTGTCGTACGGGTCCGGGGCGGTGCCCTCGGCGGGGAACGGCAGCCGCAGCAGCGGTACATGCCCGTCGCGCCGCCGGATCTCGTCGCCCAGGCCGGGGCTGTGCCGGGCGGTGTCGGCGGCCAGGTCGCGGGCCTCGGCCAGGGACCAGCGCACCCCGCCGTGCCGGCCGACGACGGCGGGCTCGTCGGTGACGGCCAGGACGGCGGCGAAGCCGACCCCGAACCGGCCGACCGAGCCGTCCACCGCGTCCCGCTTGGCGGAGGCGCGCAGGGTGGACAGCGACTCGACGCCGGTCGCGTCGAGCGGGGCGCCGGTGTTGGCGGCGACGAGGACGCCGTCGCGCAGGGTGAGCCGGAGCCGGCCGGGCACGCCGGCCCGGGCGGCGGCGTCGGCGGCGTTCTGCGCGAGTTCGACGACCAGCCGGTCGCGGTAGCCGCCGAGGACGAGGTCCTCCTCCGCGTTGGCGTCCTCACGGAACCGGGCCGGGCTCGTCGCCCACGCGTCCAGCACCCCGCGCCGCAGCCGTGCCGTACCGAACGGATCGGCACCCTCGGCGGCAGGCCGTACGAACATGCTCACGGTGACTCTCCTCATCGACGGACCACGAAGGTACCGCCCACGCGGCCCGTCCGATGCCGTGTGGCCCCGGCCGGCACCATCCAGCCCGTCCGATGCCGTGTGCCCCCGCCCGGCACCATCCAGCCCGTCCGATGCTCTGTGGCCCCGGCCGGCACCATCCAGCCCGTCCGGCGTTTGAGGACGAGGCCGTCAAGGCCGAAGGGGGGTCTGGGGGCGCAGCCCCCAGGGACCTCAGCCACCCACGGCGGGCCTCAGGAGTGCCCCAGCTCCGCCACCGCCTGGTCCTCGGTCGCCGGGACCGACCCCGAATCCGCGGCCGGCCGCAGCGGGAACGGGTCCACCCGCGTCTCGTCGATCACCGGCGGAGCCACCCGCGGCGGCTTCGGCATCACCGCGGCCTCGGAGTGCCCGCCGCACCCGTAGGCCAGCGACACGACGTGCCCGTCGGCCGGGGAGAACTCGTTGGCGCACACGCCGAAGGCCTGCCCGAGCGAGCCGCCGATGCGGGCGAGGAAGCCGCAGCTGACGCAGGAGGCGGGGGCCGCCTGGGCCATCGCGGTCTTCGGGCCGTAGCCCTCCTCCCAGCGGTCGGCGGCGACGTGCAGGCCGTACCGGGACAGCACCCGGGTGCGGCGCAGGCCCAGCTCCTCGGCGACCGCCGAGATCGTGCCGCGGGCCGGGACGGTCGGCAGCTCGGCGGGCGGCCCGGCGGTCACCTCGGCGTCCTCGGCCTCGACCAGGTCGGCCATCTCGTGCGAGACGGCGGAGTTCGGCGGCGGCTCGTCCTCGCCGGTCCAGCCGGGCTCCAGGCGCAGGTCCTCCGCGTCGGTGGGCAGCAGGTCGCCGGGGCCCATGTCGCCGGGGCGCAGCCGCTCGCTCCACGGCACCCACTCGGGGGCCAGGAGCGCGTCGGGGCCGGGCAGCAGCACCGCCTCGTCCACCGTGACGATCTTGGCGCGGGAGGCGCGGGCCACCGTCACGGCCCAGCGCCAGCCCCGGTAGCCCATCTCCTTGCAGGCGAAGTAGTGGGTGACGACCCGGTCACCCTCCGACACCAGGCCCTCGTGCTCGCCGACGACGCCGGGTGCGGCGGCCTCCTCGGCCGCGGCCCGGGCGAGGTCGACGGCCTCGGCGCACAGGCGGTCAGGGGTGCGGCTTCGCGTTGTCGCTGCGCTCACAGGTATCGCTTCTCTCCATACGCCGTCTCACGAGTGCGCCGCTGTGTGCGAGGGGCGGACGGAGCGGACCTGTGGACCGCGTCGACGTCCGCGCCCGATCGCGCTCGGGCGCACCTACGTCATCCATTCTGCGGGATGGCCGTACGGCGCGCGGCCGAGAACGTTCGCCACGGCGCGCTACGCACGCTACCTGCTCATGTGCCCTGGGCCTACACCGACGGGGATTTCGGCGGGGTACGGCCACGCGTTCCCGGGCGGGTCGCGCCCGACTCGATCACCGCCATCCGTGCCGTATCGACGCTACAGCCGCCTCTGACGGGGCACTATGACGGGGTGGCAGCCGCACGGACGGAATTCAAGCGCGGGAGCCGGTGGCGCGGTCCCGGCTCCCGGTTCCGTGCGGTCGGCCGCGCCCTGCGCCTGCCGGTGACCGGTACCGCGCGCGGCATCCGGCGGGCGACGCACGCGCACGGCGCGGGCGAGTCGGGCCTCGGCAAGCTGATCGAGCTGCACGGGGTGAACGGCGCCGGCGACGTCATGATCACCGTCGCGCTCGCCTCCACCGTGTTCTTCTCCGTCCCCACCGACGAGGCACGCGGGCGGGTCGCGCTGTACCTCGCCATCACCATGGCGCCCTTCACGCTCCTCGCGCCGGTGATCGGCCCGCTCCTGGACCGGCTGCCGCACGGCCGCCGCGCGGCGATGGCGACCGCGATGGGTGCCCGCGCGGTGCTCGCGCTGGTGCTGTCCGGCGCGGTCGTCACCGGCGGCATCGAGCTGTACCCGGCCGCGCTCGGCGTACTGGTCTCCTCGAAGGCGTACGGCGTGGTCAGGAGTGCCGTGGTGCCGCGGCTGCTGCCGCCCCGGGTCTCGCTGGTGAAGGCGAACTCCCGGGTCACGCTGTGCGGGCTGCTGGCCACCGGGGTGGCCGCGCCGATCGGTGCGGGCCTCCAGCAGGTGGGGCCGCGCTGGCCGCTGTACGGGGCCTTCGTGATCTTCGTGGCGGGCACCGTGCTGTCGTTCACGCTGCCGCGGAAGGTGGACTCGGCGCGCGGCGAGGACCGGGCGCTGCTCGCCGCGGACGAGGGCCACCTGCCGGGACCGCTGCGAAAGCGGGGCAAGCGTCCCGGCCTGCGCACGGTGGGCCCGGCGGTGACCCACGCGCTGGCCGCCAACGCCGCCATCCGCTGCCTGACCGGCTTCCTGATCTTCTTCCTGGCGTTCCTGCTGCGGGTGCACCCGATGACCGGCCAGAGCGCGGCGGTGTCGCTGGGGATCGTGGGCGTCGCGGCCGGTACGGGCAACGCGCTGGGCACGGCCGTCGGGGCGTGGCTGCGGTCCCGGGCACCGGAGGTGATCATCGTGACGGTGGTCGTGATCGTGCTGGGCGCGGCGGTGGTCGCCGCGGTGTTCTTCAGCGCCTTCCTGGTGGCGTGCCTGGCGGCGGTCGCCGGGTTCGCGCAGGCGCTGGCCAAGCTGTCCCTGGACGCGCTGATCCAGCGGGACGTGCCGGAGCACGTGCGCACGTCGGCGTTCGCGCGCTCGGAGACGCTGCTCCAGGTCTCCTGGGTGCTCGGCGGCGCGGTCGGCATCGTGCTGCCGCTCAACGGCACGCTGGGCCTGTCGGTGGCCGCCGCGATCATCGCCACCGGGTGGCTGACGACCGTACGGGGGCTGCTCGACTCGGCACGGCACGGGGGCCGGACTCGGCCGAGAGTGGCGTGACCACGCCACGCCGTACCCAGGTGGGGGACGGGGCTCGGGCGCCGTATAGCCTTCCGCCATGACCACGTTGCCCCGCGGCACCGCCGCTATCGGACACCGCGTTGTGCGACGCCGCCGCGCCGTCGCCGCTGTCGGCGCCGTGTCCGCCGGACTTCTCCTGCTGTCGGCCTGTGACGAGCCGACCCCGATCGCGACGATCACGGTCGGCAGTGACTCGGTCAGCTCCGAGGCCACCTGCGGCGGAGAGGGCGAGAACCTTTCCCCCGAAGAGATCGACAAGTGCCTGAAGGACAAGGACGCGAAGTCCATCACCGTCGACCAGGACGAGACCGTGCGGTTCGGTGTCGACCCGGACATCGCCGACAAGCACTGGACAATCCTGATGAACGGTCAGCAGCTCGTCGAGGACAGCGACAAGACGTACCGCACCGTGCCGGGCAGCGTGTTCTTCAACGCCCAGTACGGCGCCCAGGGCGACTCGACGAACGTCGCCGTCGCGGTCCGGGACGGCAAGGACGACAGCCAGAACATCACCGGTGTGTGGGTCTTCGAGCTGAAGAAGGACTGACCGCCCACGTCCTCCGTGCACCTCCTCGTGGCCACCGCGGTCCCCGTCGAACGGGACGCGGTGGCTCGGGCGTTCCCGGCGCCGGGCGCGGAGGTGTCCCGGCCCGGGGTCACCCTCCACCGGCTGCCGGACGGCTGGGACCTGCTGGCCGCCGGGGTGGGCCCGGCCCGCGCCGCCGCCTCCACGGCCGCCGCCCTGACCGCCGCCGCCCTCGACGCCACGCCCTACGACCTGGTCGTCTCGGCCGGTATCGGCGGCGGCTTCGCGCCCGGGGCGCCCGTCGGCTCACTGGTCGTCGCCGACGCGATCACCGCCGCCGACCTGGGCGCCGAGACCGCCGACGGCTTCCTGCCGGTCACCGACCTCGGCTTCGGCACCGTCACCCACCTGCCGCCGACCGGTCTGGTCCGCGCCGCCGCCGAGGCGACCGGGGCCCGGCCCGGCACCGTACTGACCGGGTCCACCGTCACCGGCACCGCGGCCCGCGCCGCACTGCTGCGCGAGCGCCACCCGGACGCCCTGGCCGAGGCGATGGAGGGCTTCGGCGTCGCCGAGGCCGCCGCCGCGCACGGCGTGCCGGTGCTGGAACTGCGCGCGGTCTCCAATCCGGTCGGACCGCGCGACCGCGCCGCCTGGCGCATCGGCGAGGCGCTCGCGGCCCTGACGGACGCCTTCGGGAAGCTCGCACCCGTCCTTGAGAGTTGGAAACCGCATGAGCGCTGACACCCTGCAGATCGCGTACTCCCCCTGCCCGAACGACACCTTCGTCTTCGACGCCCTCGCCCACGGCCGCGTCCCCGGCGCCCCCGCCCTCGACGTGACCTTCGCGGACATCGACATCACCAACGGCATGGCCGAGCGCGGCGAGTTCGACGTGCTGAAGGTGTCGTACGCCGTGCTGCCCTACGTCCTCGACGACTGGGCCCTGCTGCCCTGCGGCGGCGCGCTCGGCCGGGGCTGCGGGCCGCTGGTGCTGACCCGGGAGGCGGACGCCGACCTGCGGGGCCGCACGGTCGCGGTGCCCAGCGAGACCTCCACCGCCTACCTGCTCTTCCGCCTCTGGGCGGCGGACACCGTGCCCGGCGGGGTGGGCGAGATCGTCGTCATGCCGTTCCACGAGATCATGCCGGCCGTGCGGGACGGGAAGGTCGACGCGGGCCTGGTGATCCACGAGGCCCGCTTCACGTACCAGAACTACGGGCTGCACAAGCTCGCCGACATGGGCGAGCACTGGGAGCACACCACCGGGCTGCCGATCCCGCTCGGCGCGATCATCGCGAAGCGCTCGCTGGGCGCGCCGGCGCTGACCCGGCTCGCGGACGCCGTGCGCGCCTCGGTCCGCGCGGCCTGGGACGACCCGGAGGCGTCCCGGCCGTACGTCATGGAGCACGCGCAGGAGATGGACCCGGCCGTCGCCGACCAGCACATCGGGCTGTACGTCAACGAGTTCACCGCCGACCTCGGCGAGGACGGCTACGCGGCGATCCGGGGACTGTTGACCCGCGCGGCGGCCGAGGGACTCGTACCGGCCCTCGGCCCGGACGCGCTGGCGTTCCCGTAACGGGGGCTCCCCCGGCGGGACGGCGATCAGACGTCGAGCTGGTCCGCGACCGCGCGGAGCAGCCCGGCGATCTTCTTGCCGGCCGTCTTCTCGGGGTAGCGGCCGCGCTCCAGCATCGGCGTGATGTTCTCCAGGAGGGTCGTCAGGTCCTGCACGATGGAGGCCAGCTCGTCCGGCTTCTTGCGCTGCGCGGCCGCGACCGAGGGGGCCGGGTCGAGCAGGGCGAGCGACAGTGCCTGGTCGCCGCGCTGCCCGGCGACGACACCGAACTCGACGCGCTGTCCCGGCTTCAGGCTCTCGACTCCGGCGGGGAGGACCGAGGAATGGACGAAGACGTCACCGCCGTCGTCGCGGGAGAGAAAGCCGAAGCCCTTCTCGCTGTTGAACCACTTGACCTTGCCGGTAGGCACGTCTGTCCTCGTCCTCGTACTCGTCGGGAACACTGCTCGGAAATATGCTCGAAAACGGCTCTTGATAGCACTCGGGCGGGTCGTCCTGACCCGCCGGTACCAAGACTATGGGTCTTCAGACGGGTGACAAGACGTCCCCCGGCTGTTCTCCAGACCTGGGAACTACCCTGGTCGAGTGCGTGAACAAACCCAAACGAATTCCGCCGCTCCCGGTGACCGGTTGATCCGCGCCGGTGCGATCGTCTTCTTCGTCGGCGCCGTGGCCACTCTGGTCACGGTGGCCCCGCTGCTGCTGGACACGACGCCCTTCCCCACCTACATGTTCGGGCTGAGCATGCTGATGGGAGTGGGCTTCCTGGTCGCCGGTGCCGGGGTGCTCCGGTCGGTCGCCGCCGGGCGGCGTCAGGCGCGGGCCGCGTCGAGCCCCTCGGTGTCGCCCTCGCCGTCCCGGTAGGCCGCGAGCCACTCCGGGAACGCGGTGAGGTCGGTGAGGACCACGTCGGCGCCCGCCGCGCGCAGTTCCCCGGCGTCGCACGGCCCGCTGGCCACGGCCACCGAGCGGGCACCGGCGGCGCGGGCTCCGCGTACGTCGCCGACGTGGTCGCCGACGTAGACGTCCGCGTCGTGCTCGCGCAGTGCCAGGGCCTTCTGCTCGGCCCACAGGCCGCCGATCACGGCGTCCGGCTCGATGCCGAGGTGCGCCAGGTGCAGCTTCGCGTTCGGCTCGTACTTGGCGGTGACGACGATCGCGCGCCCGCCGGCCCCGCGCACGGCGGCCACCGCCTCACGGGCGCCGGGCAGCGCGAGCGTGGGCTCGATCGCGTACACCGGGTAGATCTCCCGGTACAGGTCGGCGACGGCGTCGATCTCCCCGGCCGGGAACCAGTTGGCCAGTTCCTCGGCCAGCGGCGGCCCGAGCCGGGTGACGGCCAGGTCGGCGTCCACGTACGTCCCCGTGCGGGCGCTCAGTTCGAGGTAGCAGGCACGGATGCCGGGCCGTGAGTCGATCAGCGTCATGTCGAGGTCGAAACCGACGGTGGGCGCGGGGCGGGTGGTGGAGGCCATGGCTCCCATTGTGCCGGGCCACCGGCGGGTGCCGTCGGCCGCGGGGCCGGTCGGCCGCAGGGCCGGTCAGCCGCGGGGCCGGTCAGCCTCGGGGGCGGCGGGACCGCCAGAGGAGATAGAGGGCGGTGGCCACGGCGGCGGTGCGCAGGACCCAGGGCCAGGTCTCGGTGATCGCGTCGTTCATGTGGCCCTCGGCGACGGGGTCGCCCCAGCGGCCCTCGGTGCGGCCCCACAGCCAGACGACGCCCGCGGCGGCGACCGTGCCGGGCAGGCCCAGGACGGCCCACTTCGACTGGGCCGGGGTCAGCCGGCGGGAGAGGTAGGCGATCAGCCAGCCCAGGCCGAGGGGGACCAGGCTGCCGAGCACCGCACCGGCGAGCAGCAGGGCCGCGGCGAGCAGGAGGAGGGGGTTGTTCCAGCCGCCCTCGGGCCACAGGCGGGGCAGGCGGCGGCCCTCCCGCTTCCCGGCGGGCACGGCGGTCGGCTCCTCGGCCTCCTCCACGGGCGGCTCCGGTGCGGCCGGCTCCGTCCTCCCCGCCTCGTCCAGCGCGCCCGGCGGCTTCCTCAGCAGCTCCGGGATCTCGACGCCGCCGACGAACCCGGGCACGCTGTCGCCGAGACCCCCGCCGGCGAAGGGGCCGTCGTCGACGCGCCACCAGTCCGGCTGTCCGTCGCCGACGTCGCCCAGTTCCCGGGCGCTCGCCAGGTGGGGCGGGGAGGCGGCGGGAGGCGCGGCCGGGGTTTCGGGCGCGGGCTTCCGCCGGCCCTTGCGCCGCCCGGCGTCGCGGGGACCGGCATCGCGCGGACCGGTGTCGCGCTGCTCGGGCACCGCGGTGGGCGACGGCGCCGCCGCCTGCTGCCGTACGCCGCTCGTGCCGCCCGCCGCGGTGACGATGTCGTCGGGCTCGCCGAGCCGGTCCAGGATGCGGCGGACCGCGGCGGGGCTGTCCACGGTGGTCTTCGCACGGTGCCGGTCGATCTCGTTGCGCAGCTCCGACACCAGCCGCATCCGGGTGGCCGACGGCAGCTGCCGCTGCTGGGCCACGTCGCCGACGCGGCTCAGATACTCGAAGACGACCTGGTCGCTCTCGATCCCCACGTTCCCCTCCGGGGCGGTGCGTTGCGGTACTCCGTCGTGCCCTGTCGTACCCCGTCGGACGAAGGTACCGAATCTTCCGCGTCCGGCCGACGGCACCGCACCGTCGCGGGCACACCTCCGCCGTCGCACGCACCCGCTAACGTGGACCGGATGAGCACCGAGGAGAAGTCCGCGGCCCCCCGGTCCCTCGCGGAGGCGCTCCGCGTCCGGGACGACGTCTCGCTGGCCGCCCTCCTGCGCAGCCGCCCCGACCTCATCACCCCCGTGCCGACCGACCTCACCCAGCTCGCCACCCGCGCCGGCACCCGCGCCTCCGTCGTACGGGCGCTGGAGCGGCTGGACCGGTTCGCGCTGCAGACGGCCGAGGCGCTGGCTGTGGCGCCGGAGCCGGCGTCGTACGGCGAGCTGCTCGCCCTGATGGGCGGTGACGAGGAGGATCCCGTCGTCGCGGCGGCGCTGCCCCGGGCCGCCGCCCTGTTGCGCGAGCAGGCGCTGGTGTGGGGCGCCGACGACCGGCTGCGGCTGGTGCGCACCGCCCGTGAGCTGCTCGCGCCCTCCCCGCAGCACCCGTCCCCGACCGGGCTCGGGCCGACCGTGCGGGAGGCGACGGCGGGGATGTCGCCGGGCCGGATCCAGGACATCCTCGCCGCCGTCGGCCTGCCCTCGACGCACGACTCGGTCTCGGCCGTGTCCGCGCTCGGCGGCCTGTTCGCCGACCGGCGGCGGATGGCCGCGCTCCTCGCCGAACTGCCCGGGGAGTCCCGGGAGGTGCTGGACCGGCTGGTGTGGGGGCCGCCGTACGGCCAGGTCACCCACGATCCCGCGGCACATCTGCGCGCGCTCCTCGACCGCGGTCTGCTGCTGCCGACGGCGCCCGGCACGGTCGTGCTGCCCCGCGAGGTCGCCCTGCACCTGCGCGCGGGCCGGGCGCACCGGGCGCCCGAGCCGGTGCCGCCGCCGGTGGAGGCGGCCGCCACGCACCGTCCACAGGTTGTGGACGCCACCGCGGCCGGCCAGGCGCTGGCGGCGCTGGCCACCGTCGACGAGCTGCTGAAGGAGTGGGACGAGGGCGGTCCGACGGTGCTGCGGGCCGGCGGCCTGAGCGTGCGCGACCTGAAGCGGACCGCCGTCGCCCTGGACGTGCCCGAGCCGGTCGCCGCGTTCTGGGTCGAGCTGGCCTACGGGGCCGGTCTGATCGCCTCCGACGGGGCGGCCGAGGAGCGGTACGCGGCGACCCCGGCGTACGACGAGTGGCGCGAGCTGCCGCCCGCCGAGCGCTGGGCGCACCTCGCGGCGGTGTGGCTGACCGCGACCCGGACGCCGGGCGTGGTCGGCGGGCGGGACGCGAAGGACCGCACGCTCTCCGCGCTGGGCCCGAACCTGGACCGTTCGGCGGCGCCGGAGGTGCGGCACCGGGTGCTGGCGCTGCTCGCGGGGCTGCCCGAGGGTGCCTCGCCGATCGAGGAGTCGCTGCTGGCCCGGCTGCGCTGGGAGCGCCCGCTGCGCGGCCCCCGGCGCGAGCAGCGGGAGCAGCGCGAGCCGGGGCAGGCGCGGGACGACGACCTGCGCGGCCGCGTCGCCCGGTGGACGCTGTCCGAGGCCGAGCTGCTGGGCGTCACCGGCCGCGGCGCGCTGGCGGCGCCGGGGCGGGCCCTGATCGGCGCGCCCGAGGTGCCCCGTCCGGCGGAGGCCCAGGAGTCGGAGCCCGCGGGTCCGGGCGACAAGCTCCCCGTCCACCACCACCGCATGCCCCCGGTGACCGCTCCCCCGACCCCCGCCGAGCGGGCCGCGGCCACCGCGACCGCCGCCCGGCTGCTCGCCCCGCTCTTCCCCGAACCGCTGGACCACGTGCTGCTCCAGGCCGACCTGACGGCGGTGGCGCCGGGGCCGCTGGAGCGCGGGCTTGCCGACGTGCTGGGGGTGCTCGCGGACGTGGAGTCCAAGGGCGGGGCGACCGTCTACCGGTTCACGCCGGGCTCGGTGCGCCGGGCGCTGGACGCCGGGCAGAGCGCCGCCGACCTGCACGCGTTCCTCGCCCGGCACTCCCGTACGCCAGTGCCGCAGCCCCTGACGTACCTGATCGACGACGTGGCCCGGCGGCACGGGCGGCTGCGGGTGGGCGCGGCCTCGGCGTACGTGCGCTGCGACGACGACGCGACGCTGGACGAGATCCTCGCCGACAAGCGGGCCGCCAATCTGGGCCTGCGCCGGCTGGCGCCCACCGTGCTGGCGGCGCAGGCCGACCCGGCGGCGCTCCTGGAGGGGCTGCGCGCGATCGGGTTCGCGCCGGCCGCCGAGTCCGCCGCCGGTGACGTGCTGATCGCCCGCGCGGACTCGCACCGCACCCCGCCGCGGGCGGCGCCCGAGCCGGTCCCGGACGGTCCGCCGGCGCCCGACGACACGCTCCTGACGGCGGCGATCCGGGCCGTGCGCGCCGGTGACCTGGCCTCCACGACCCCGCGCAAGCCGGTCCCGGGGGACGGCGAGGGCGGCGGCGAGGCGGGCGCGCCCGGCGGCACGCTGCCCCGCACGGGCGCCGCCGAGACGCTGGCCACGATGCAGGCGGCGGTCCTGACCGGCGAGGCGCTGTGGATCGGCTACGTGAACGCCGAGGGCGCGGCCAGCCAGCGCGTGATCGCGCCGATCCGGGTCGAGGGCGGCTTCGTCACGGCGTACGACCACACGGCGGACGAGGTGCGCACCTATCCGCTGCACCGGGTCACCGGCGTGGCCGAGCTGGCCGACGACGCGGGCTGACCTGAGTTCTTGCGCACGGTGCGCTCTTTCGGGTGTACGGCGTGATCCATGCACGCCACGCCGGGTGATTCGCACCTGAGAGGGAGCTTTTTTCATAAACCGCATCGAGCCGTCGGGGCTCGGGCAGCCACCGGTTGTCCTGCACCGAAGCGAAAGGAAGAGCCCGATGCGCACTGCAGTTCGCCGTCTCGCCACCGTCCTGGCCTCCACCGCGACGCTGGTCGCCGCGTTCGCCGCCGAGGCCGCCGCGGTCGGCATCGACCTCGGTGGAGGCCTCACCCTCTGACCGTCCGCCCACCGCGTCCCCGGCGGCGGGCCGGGGACGCGGCCCTTCCGGACCCGGCCCGCCGTCTCTCTCCCCCCTCCCCCGAGAACCCCGAAAGGCCCCCCATGCGTGGCAAGACCCCCGCCCCAGGTCCCGACCGGTCCGCCGACCGGACCGCCGCCCGTTCCGCCGCCCGTTCCGCCGTCGCCGTCTCCGTCGCCGCCCTGATCACCGCCGCGGCGCTGTTCGGCGCCCTCGCCCCGAAGGCCGCCGCGCTGGAGGGCCCGCTCATCAACAACATCAGCATCGCTCTCGGGTAGGCCCCGCCCCGCGATCAGGCACACTTGACGTTTGGCCGAGCCGTCGTCCGGCCGTACGCACGCGAAAGGGTGCCGCCCGTGAATGGTCCGCTGATCGTCCAGTCCGACAAGACCCTGCTCCTGGAAGTCGACCACGAGCAGGCCGCCGACTGCCGTCGGGCCATCGCGCCGTTCGCCGAACTGGAGCGGGCGCCGGAGCACATCCACACCTACCGGGTCACCCCGCTGGGCCTGTGGAACGCGCGGGCGGCGGGCCACGACGCCGAGCAGGTCGTGGACGCCCTCGTCGAGTACAGCCGCTACCCCGTGCCGCACGCGCTGCTGGTCGACATCGCCGAGACGATGGACCGCTACGGCCGCCTCACCCTCTCCAAGCACCCGGCGCACGGCCTGGTCCTGACGACCACCGACCGGCCGGTCCTGGAGGAAGTGCTGAAGTCGAAGCGGATCGCGCCGCTGGTCGGCAACCGCATCGACCCCGACACGGTGGCCGTGCACCCCTCCGAGCGCGGGCAGATCAAGCAGACGCTGCTCAAGCTGGGCTGGCCCGCCGAGGACCTCGCCGGGTACGTCGACGGCGAGGCGCACCCCATCGAGCTGGCCGAGGACGGGTGGGCGCTGCGCCCGTACCAGAAGCAGGCGGTGGAGAACTTCTGGCACGGCGGCAGCGGCGTCGTCGTACTCCCCTGCGGCGCGGGCAAGACGCTGGTCGGCGCGGGCGCGATGGCCCAGGCCAGGTCGACGACGCTGATCCTGGTCACCAACACCGTCTCCGCCCGGCAGTGGAAGCACGAGCTGGTCAAGCGCACCTCGCTGACCGAGGACGAGATCGGCGAGTACAGCGGCACCCGCAAGGAGATCCGGCCGGTCACCATCGCCACGTACCAGGTGCTGACGACCCGGCGGAAGGGCGTCTACCCGCACCTGGAGCTGTTCGACTCCCGGGACTGGGGGCTGATCGTCTACGACGAGGTGCACCTGCTGCCCGCGCCGGTCTTCAAGTTCACCGCCGACCTCCAGGCCCGCCGCCGCCTCGGCCTGACCGCGACCCTGGTCCGCGAGGACGGCCGCGAGTCGGACGTGTTCTCGCTGATCGGGCCGAAGCGGTTCGACGCGCCGTGGAAGGAGATCGAGGCGCAGGGCTACATCGCGCCCGCCGACTGCGTGGAGGTCCGGGTCAACCTCACCGACTCGGAGCGGCTCGCGTACGCCACCGCCGAGACGGAGGAGAAGTACCGCTTCTGCGCGACGACCGACACCAAGCGGAAGGTGACGGAGGCGATCGTGCGGCGGTTCGCCGGGCAGCAGATCCTCGTCATCGGCCAGTACATCGACCAGCTAGACGAGCTGGGCGAGCACCTGGGCGCGCCGGTCATCAAGGGCGAGACGTCCAACGCCCAGCGGGAGAAGCTCTTCGACTCCTTCCGGCAGGGCGAGATCAGCGTCCTCGTGGTGTCGAAGGTCGCGAACTTCTCGATCGACCTGCCGGAGGCGACGGTCGCCATCCAGGTGTCGGGCACCTTCGGGTCCCGGCAGGAGGAGGCCCAGCGCCTGGGCCGGGTGCTGCGGCCGAAGGCCGACGGCCACCAGGCGCACTTCTACTCGGTCGTCGCCCGCGACACCCTCGACCAGGACTTCGCCGCCCACCGCCAGCGCTTCCTGGCGGAACAGGGCTACGCCTACCGGATCATGGACGCGGACGAGGTCCTCGGCTGACGTTCAGTGACGGCGGACGCCGGCCTCCTCGCCGTACTCGCCGAGAACGACCACGTCGAAGGCGGCGCCCGCGAACACCCTGACGGCGCGCAGGGTGTCACCGAGCCGGTGCCGGTGGCTGCCGGCCACGGGCGTGGCACCGGACGCGCGGCCCGGTGCCGGGGCGGGGGAGATGGTTGCTGCGCTCATGTCTCCATGGTGCGACCGCCACCCCCCGACCGGCATCGGTCTACGGACCCAATCCCCGCACGCCTCGGCTACAACCCTGGAGGGAGCGCATCCCCCAGCGCGGATGACGTGATCCCCTAGGGGTCCAGCGCGGGGCGGGGCGCGGGGCGGCGCGGGGCAAGGCGCGGGGCGGAGAAAAACGGTTGGCCCGCGCCGCACGCCCTACCCTAGAATCTCCGCTCTTGCCCGCCTCCCCTCACGGAGTGCCCGCCCGTCTCCCACCACCACCCTCAACCGAGGCCCTAACGGGCCGCAGTGACTTTTCCGTCCGGACGGAAACCGGTCGGTCCCCGCGCGTCCCGCGCCCACCACACCGCAGGTCATCCGGAGGCACCCCCTTGTCCACGCCCGTCCACGACGACCCCCTCTCCAAAGAGCGCTCCCACCTCGCCGCGTCCCGTTCCGCGCTGCGCGCCATGCGCGAGGACGTCGAGTCCCTCGACATCACCGACGTGACGGCGAACTGGGTCAACGCCGCCGTCCTGGAGAGCCAGATCGAGCAGCGCATCAAGGCGCTCGCGGACCTCAGCGAGACCCCGCTGTTCTTCGGGCGGCTCGACTACCTGCACGCCCCGGGCGCCGAGCGGGCGGAGGGCGGGGACGGGGAGCGCTTCTACGTCGGGCGGCGGCACGTGCACGACGCCGACGGCGACCCGATGGTGATCGACTGGCGGGCGCCGGTGTCCCAGCCGTTCTACCGGGCGTCGAAGAAGGACCCGCAGGACGTCTCGCTGCGCCGCCGCTTCGGCTACACCGGCGGCGACCTGACCGCGTACGAGGACGAGCACCTGCTCGACCCGGCGGAGGCGGCGACCACCAGCAGGCTGCTCCAGCAGGAGATCGAGCGGCCCCGCGTCGGACCGATGCGGGACATCGTGGCGACCATCCAGCCCGAGCAGGACGAGATCGTGCGCGCCGGGCTGGCCGGCTCGGTCTGCGTGCAGGGCGGCCCCGGCACCGGCAAGACCGCCGTCGGCCTGCACCGCGTCGCCTTCCTCCTGTACGCGCACCGCGAGCGCCTGGCCCGCACCGGCACGCTGGTCATCGGCCCGAACCGGTCCTTCCTGCACTACATCGAGCAGGTCCTCCCGGCGCTCGGCGAGCTGACGGTGCGCCAGGCCACGGTCGACGACCTGGTCGCCCACGTCGAGGTGCGCGGCGCGGACGAGGCGGCGACGGCGGTGATCAAGGGCGACGCGCGGATGGCGGAGGTGCTGCGCCGGGCCCTCTACTCCCACGTCGTCCCGCCCACCGAGGGCGTGGTCGTGGTGCGCGGCTCGCGCCGCTGGCGGGTGCCGGTGTACGAGCTGGAGGAGATCGTCCGCGAGCTGCTCGCCCGTGACATCCGCTACGGCGCCGCCCGCGAGGCGCTGCCGCAGCGGGTGGCGCACGCCGTGCTGGTGCAGATGGAGCGGGCGGGCGAGGCGCCGGACGACCGGGTGCAGAACGCGGTGGCGCGCAACGCCGCCGTGAAGGCGCTGGTGAAGTCGGTCTGGCCGCAGGTCGACCCGGCCAAGCTGGTGCTGCGCCTGCTGGCCGACGCGGACTTCCTCGCCAAGCACGCCGAGGGGATCCTCACCGAGGACGAGCAGAAGGCGGTGCTGTGGGTGAAGCCGGCCCGCTCGGTGAAGTCCGCGAAGTGGTCGCCGGCCGACGCCGTGCTGATCGACGAGGCGACCGACCTGATCGAGCGCACCCATTCGCTCGGGCACGTGGTCCTCGACGAGGCGCAGGACCTCTCCCCCATGCAGTACCGCGCGGTGGGCCGGCGCTGCACCACCGGCTCGGCGACCGTCCTGGGCGACCTGGCGCAGGGCACCACGCCGTGGGCGACCCGGAGCTGGGCGGAGGCGCTGGGGCACCTGGGCAAGGGCGAGGCGGTGGTCGAGGAGCTGACGGCCGGTTTCCGGGTGCCGACGGACGTCATCGCGTACGCGTCCCGGCTGCTGCCGTACATCGCGCCGGGTCTGACGCCGGTCGCGTCGATCCGCGAGAACCCGGGCTTCTTCGACATCCGTGAGGCGGCGGACGCGGGCCCGGCGGACGTGCTGGCCGCGTGCCGCGAGCTGCTGGAACGGGAGGGCTCGGTCGGCCTGATCGCCGCCGACGCGCGGGTGCCGGAGCTGGCGGCGGCCCTGGCGGCGGCCGGTATCGGCCACGTCGGCCCCGGCGAGGAGACCACCCGTGCCACCCGCCTGACCCTGGTCCCGGCCTCGCTGGCCAAGGGCCTGGAGTACGACTACGTGGTCCTGGACGAGCCGCGGGCCGTGGTCGACGGCGAGCCGGACGAACGGACGGGGCTGCGACGGCTGTACGTGGCGCTGACGCGAGCGGTCTCGGGCCTCGTCGTGATCCACGCGGCCGGGCTGCCGCCGCAGTTGGCGTAGGCAGGACACGCGGCGCCCCGGAGTCACGGCACCCACGGCGCGGCAATCCGGGCAGGTCATGTGGTCAGGGACGGTCGAGTACGCCCCCCGGCGTCACGATGCGCTCGACCGCCGCCGCCACCAGTTCGTCGCGCTCGGCCGGGGTGAAGACGTCCGGCAGGGTGAGCTGTTCGACGATCAGCCAGTTCAGGGCGAGGATGAGCAGCTTGACGGCCATGGCGTCGCCGGGGAGGCCGGACGCCTCGTGGTAGGCCACGTTGGCGGCGACGTCCTCGCGGATGCGCTCGGTCAGCACCGCGCGCAGGCCGGGGCGCCGGGTGGCCTCCAGGCGCAGCTCCAGCAGGGCGAGGTAGCCGGTGCGGAACGAGGCGACGCGGTCGACCAGTTCGCGCATCAGCTGGACGTAGGTGTCCCGGTCGCGGCCGGCCGTGCGCTGCCGGGCGATGGTGGCCTCGTCGGGGCGCAGCCGCTCGTAGACGCGGGCGCCCGCCTGGGTGAGCAGGTCGTCGCGGTTGGCGAAGTAGTTGGACGCGGTGCCGGGCGGGACGGCCGCCTCGGTGTCCACCGCCCGGAAGGTCAGGCCCCGGGCGCCCTGCGCGGCCAGTACCTCGATCGCGGCGTCGACGAGGGCGGCGCGGCGCTGGTCGTTGCGTCTCACCATGTCACGGGCCGCCCATCGGCTCGATGTCCACCCGTACCGGCGTGCCCCACATCCGCAGCACCTCGTAGTCGGTGAACTCGTGGACCAGCCGGTACGCCATCGCGGCGTGCGGGCCGCGCAGTTGGGCCGCGATGTACAGCTCGGCCTCGCGGCGGTCGCGGCGCGGGGTGCCGCACAGCTGCCACGCCTGGCCGTTCCACAGCTCGGGCAGCCAGCGCTGCTGGGGCTGCGGGCGGTCGCCCCGGACGCCGTAGCGGGACTGGACCGGCTCGGTGGGCCGGGCCGGCAGCGGGCCGCCGTTGTACTCGGCGCGGCGGGCCGTGCGGCGGCGGGTCTCGCAGAGCAGGCACAGGTCGGGGGCGGCCTGGTCGACCGGCCCGTTCGGGTGCTCCGGGCAGCGGGTGCTGGGGGCCGTCGTGGTGACGCTCTCCTCCAGCTGGTCCAGCGCGCGCTTCAGGTCCGCGCGGACCTCGTGGAGCTTGGCCTCGGGCGTGTCGGCGGTCAGGGCCTCGCCGTGCTCGCCGAGGAGACGCAGGGCGCGGCCCAGGGCGGTCAGCTGGGCGTGGTTCATGTCCTTCAGAATCGCACACGGCGCCGACGGCCCCGGGCCCGCGCCCGGAGGGGATGCCGCGCCGGTCAGCCGAGCGCCGCCGTCAGCGCCGCCCGCAGGTGGCCGCCGGACTCGGTCAGGAGGCGGCCGGCCGTCGGGCCGTCCACGTCGGCCAGCAGGACCAGGATCGCGTGCTTGACCTCGCCGTCGGTCGCCGTCAGGGCGCGCTCGATGTCGTCGTCGGCGGCGCCGGTGGCGAGCGCGACGATGCGGCGCGAGCGGGCCCGCAGCTTCTCGTTGGAGGCGCGCACGTCCACCATCAGGTTCCCGTACGTCTTGCCGAGCCGGATCATCGTGATCGTCGACAGCATGTTCAGGACCAGTTTCTGCGCCGTGCCCGCCTTCAGCCGCGTCGAGCCGGTGAGCAGCTCCGGCCCGGTGACCACCTCGATGCCGTGCTCGGCCGCGGCGGCCAGGGCGCTGCCCCGGTTGCAGGCGAGACCGACGGTCAGGGCGCCGCGCGCGCGGGCGTACTCGACGGCGCCGACGGCGTACGGGGTGCGGCCGGAGGCGGAGACGCCGACCACCGTGTCGTCGGCGGTCAGCGCGAGGGCGTCCAGGTCGGCGCGGGCCAGCTCGGGGGAGTCCTCGGCGCCCTCGATGGAGGTGACCATGGCGTCCGGGCCGCCCGCGATCAGGCCGACGACCTGCCCGGGGTCGGTGTTGAAGGTGGGCGGGCACTCGGAGGCGTCCAGCACGCCCAGCCGTCCGGCCGTACCGGCGCCGGCGTAGATCAGCCGCCCGCCGCGCGCCATCCGGACGGCCACGGCGTCGATGGCGGCGGCGATCTCCGGCAGCCGCTCGGCGACGGCGGCGGGCACGGTGGCGTCCTCGCCGTTCATCAGCCGCGCGATGTCGAGGGTGGGCAACTGATCGATCTCGGCCAGCTCCGGCCGGAACGCCTCGGTGGTGAGCGTCTCCAACTGGGAACGCAGATCGGGGTGATGGGGGGTGGAGGTCATAGGAATGCGGCCCTTTTCAACTTGCGATGCCTGTACTAACCCAGGTGCGCGGGGAACTGCGCGACCAGCCACACTCGGCCCGCAGCCACCCGCGAAAGCTCAAGCCCTACGGTCCCCCGCCCCCGCGCGGAGCGCCCCGTGCCGATGCGCCAGGGCCTCGTAGGACGCGGCCAGAGCCGGCGCGGCCGCCTCGTACGTCCGCTGCGCCACCCCCACGAAGAGGCAGTCCACGACCAGCAGCTGGCTGGTCCGGGACGACATGGCCGCCGGTCGCAGCTCGCTCTCCCGGGCGGTGGACGTGGTCAGCACGTGGTCGGCGTACTGGGTGACGGGACTGTCGGGGCGGCCGGTGATGGCGATGGTCGTCGCGCCCCGCTCGAAGGCGACCCGGAGCGGCTCGATGACGTCCCCCGTGGAGCCGGAGTGCGTGATCGCCAGAGCCACGTCCCCCGCGCGCAGCTGCACCGCGTTGGTGACGGCGAGGTGCGGATCGCCCGGGGCGTGGGCTATGAGCCCTATGCGCAGCATCTTCTGGGTGAGGTCCTGGGCGACCAGGTTGGACGCGCCGATGCCGTACACGTCGGTGCGCCGGGCGGCGGTCAGGGCGGCGACGGCCGCGCCGAGCTGGACGGTGTCCAGACCGGCGGCGGTGTCCGCGAGGGTCTGCTGCTCGTCGTAGGCCAGCTTGGCGACGACGTCGGCGATCGGGTCGTCGACCGCGATGTCCGTCGTGATGGCGGGCGCGCGGCCGGACTGCTGCTGGGCGGCCAGCCCGGCGAGCGCGAGGCGCAGATCGCGGTAGCCGGGGTAGCCGAGCAGCCGGGCGGTGCGTACGACGGTCGCCTCGCTGGTGCCGGTCAGCTCGGCCAGGCCGGTGACCGTGAGGGCCGCGCAGCCGGCCGGGTCGCCCGCGACGGCCTCGGCGACCCGCTGCATGGAACGGGTCATCGACGGCGCCAGGGTGCGGACCTTGGCCGCGAGGGCGGCGGGCGCGGGTGGTGCGGGTGGCGCGCTGCCGCCGCCGGTGGCTCGGCGGCCCCCGGAAGCATTCACGAAAGTTTCCTTCACTTCATCGGTCACTCATGAAAGATATTTTCGTTTCGGTCCGCGGGTCAAGAGTGCGCACAATGGGTGCATGAACCCCATCAGCCCCCTGGAGCAGGCGCTGCACGCCGCACGCGCCCTCGTCCTCGCCGACCTGGTGGCGGGCGAGGTCGCCGAACCGGACGTCGTCTCGCTGGTCGAGGAGTCCGTCGTGCAGCGGCGCTGGTGGGTCGAGCAGTGGCCCGAGGGCGTGGAGTTCGTGGCCGGGCTGGTCGCGCAGGACGTGCAGGACGCGCTGCTGGAGCGGTACGGCCGCTGGCCGCTGTGCCCGGTGTGCGGCTCCGGCGACCCGCACGCGCTGGACGTCGAGCCCGAGCTGGGTCCCGACCCGCACTGGGTGTGCGGCAAGGCGGGCGTGAAGGTCGCGGCGGTCGGCTCGCTGGGCGCGGCCACCGGCGGAGCCCCCTCGTGACCACCGGAGGAGCGCCCTCGTGAGGACTCCCGGATGACCCTCTACATCGACCCGCCGACCTGGCCGGGCCACGGCCGCCTCTGGTCCCACCTGGTGAGCGACGCCTCCTACGCCGAACTGCACGCCTTCGCCGCCGCCCTCGGCGTGCCGCGCCGCGCCTTCGAGCGCGACCACTACGACCTGCCTGCCCACCGGTACGCCGACGCGGTGGCCGCCGGTGCGCTGGAGGTCAGCAGCCGCGAGGTGGTGCGGCTGCTGCACGGGGCGGGACTGCGCCGCCGCAAGGGGGCCGCCCGTACCGCCCCGGATGCTCAGCCGCGCAGCTCGTAGGCGAACTGCCCGGCGCCCTCGCCGCCCGTACCGCCCGCACCGCCCTCGGCGGAGTCCCCGGCGACCCGGGTGAACCCGGCGCGGGCGATGACCGCCTGCGACGCCGTGTTCTCCGGATCCGTCGTCGCGCGCACGGAGGTCACCGTCTCCCGCCCCAGCGCCCATGCGGACAGCGCGCGCAGTCCCTCGGTCGCGTAGCCGTTGCCCCGGGCCGCCTCGACGAGGTCGTAGCCGATCTCCACCCGGCCCTTCTCGTCCGGCGCCCCGTGGAAGCCGATGCCGCCGACCGCGCGCCCGTCCTCGCGCCGGACGAGGACGAAGACCCCCCACGCCGGGCGGTGGGCCCCCGTCTCGTAGGCCTTCACCAGCATTCCGGCGGCGTCCCGGGTGCCCTGGAAGGGCCCGCCGTCGACCCACGCGAAGCCGCCGTCGCCGCCCGCGGCGAGGTCGGCGGCGGCGGCGGGCGTGACGCCCTGGAGGGTGAGCCGCTCGGCCGGGATCACCAGGTTGTTGCGCCAGCGCCACTCGGTGACCGGGGCGCGGCCGGGCAGGTCGCCGCGGCCCGTGGCCCACAGCAGGGTGCGCCAGGGGTCGGTGTCGGGCCGGACGTGCGGGAAGAGCCGGGCGAGGAGGTCCGCGCAGCGCTCGGCGGGCGGTGCGTAGGTCAGCCCGAGGCCCTCGGCGATGTCGTGGGTGTGCAGGAACACCTCGGCGATCCCCATCGCGGCGAAGCCCTCGCGGTTCGCGCTGCGGAACGGGTACGGGTGGAAGGCACGGACCTCGCGCGGGGTGGTGCGCAGGGTGGCGGCGAGCAGGGCGCCGGTCGTCTCGATCACCTGGAGCACGTCCTCGTTGCCGGTGCCCTCGTCGAGGGTGATCTCGAAGGGCACGTACGCCTCGGTGGCGCGGCCGGCCAGCTGACCGGCGTAGGCGATGAGGTCGCCCGCGACGTGCTCCGCCGTGTACCGGCAGCTCCACTCCAGCCGTCCGGCCCGTACCGACTCCCAGTCCCGGTCCGTCGCCGTCCGCAGCAGCGCGACGGCGCCCGCGACGGCCTCTTCCACCTGTTCCCCGCCCAGTGTCCGCATGCCGGGCAGGCTAGACGCCCGGGCTGTCCGGGAGCGACAGCATTTCCAGCTCGCCGGTGAGGTTGTGGCGGGCGGTGGCCTCCCACTCCCGTCGTCCGTGCGGGGTGTGGAACAGGCTGGGCAGGCCGAGGAGTTGCCGCAGGATCGCGGCCCGGCCCGCGCGGAAGGCCTCGTTCGGCACGAAGTGGTACTCCTCGCGGACGGCCGCCGCGTACGCCGCGTACGCCGACGGCGGCGCGGCGAGGACCGCCAGGTCGGCGTCGCACAGCACCTGGCCGTCGCGGTCGTCGCCGGCCGGGGCGTGCGTGACGGTGAGCCGCACCAGCCGGGCCACCTCGGCGGTCTTCGCCGCCGGTACCCCGGCCTCGGGCAGCGCGCGCTCGGCGAGCCGGGCCGAGCGCTCCTCGTTCTCGGACCGGTCGGGCTGGTAGACGGCGTCGTGGAACCACGCGGCGAGGCGTACGACGTCCACGTCTTCGGCGTGCTCCGCCAGGACGTCGATCCGGTCCAGGACCGCGGTGAGGTGCGCGAGGGTGTGGTACCGCCGCTGGGGCTCCTGCCAGCGGGCGAGCAGGTTGTCGGCGTACGGCGCGGGGTCAAAACCGGAACCGGAGGCGGGACCGGAACCGGAGGCGGGACCGGCGGTGGCAGCGGGGGCGGCGGCGGTGGCACCCGCCATGGCGTGGGCGAATCGGGAGCGCAGGGCGTCGAGGTCGGCCATGGGGCGCATTCTCCCAGATAATGTTCGTGATAGCTTCTAACCAAAGTGCCCGCGTTCCCGGCGGGCGGGCCGGGCAGGACTCGAAAGGCGGCGGGCGGACCATGCCTCAGGCGCGCACCAGCACCCCGCGCGAGCGGTACCGCGCCCAGGTGCGTACGGAGATCAAGGACCACGCGTGGGAGCAGATCGCCACGGCCGGGGCCTCCGCGCTCTCCCTCAACGCGATCGCCAAGCGGATGGGCATGAGCGGACCCGCGCTCTACCGCTACTTCGACGGCCGCGACGAGCTGATCACCGAACTCGTCCGGGACGCCTACCGCAGCCAGGCGGACGCCTTCCGGGCGGCCGCCGGGTCCGGCGCCGACCTGGCCGGCCTGGCGCACGTCCTGCGCGCCTGGGCCCTCGACGACCCGCAGCGCTACTTCCTCGTCTTCGGCACCCCCGTCCCCGGCTACCACGCGCCGGACGACATCACCGAGATCGCCGCCGAGACCATGGCGGTCATCGTCGACGCCTGTGCCGCACTGCCCGCGCCGGACGGCACCGACGCGGCGTTGGACGCGCACCTCGACACCCACCGGCAGTGGGCGGGCGGCCACCCGGCGCCGTCCTCCGCGCTCCACCGCGCCCTGTCCTTCTGGTCCCGGCTGCACGGCGTCCTGTCCCTGGAACTCGCCGGCCAGTTCACCGGCATGGGCTTCGACCCCGCTCTTCTCTTCGACGCCGAACTGAAGGACCTGCTGGGCCCCTAACGTGGAGCTCATGACGACTCCCGCAGACCTGCGCGACGTACGCGACCCCGAGCTGCCCGGCCGGCTGCTGATCCTCGAACGCGACGACCTGGTCCCGCTGCTGCGCTCCCGCGCGGACGCGGACTTCGCCCTGCCGGTGGCCGCGTGTCCGGGCTGGACCGTGCGCGACGTACTGGCGCACTGCTCCAGCGCCCTGATCCGGGTGGTGGAGAAACGCTTCGAGAAGGGTGTCTACTCACCCGAGTCCAACGACCGCGACATCGCCGAACGGGCCGACTGGAGCAACGCCCGGATCGTCGACGAACTGGAGCGCGGCATGACGGAGGCGGGCCCGGCGATCGCGCGGGCGGGCGGCGTGCTGGACGCCGTGGCACTGGGCGAGTGGGTGCACGCGGGTGACGTACGGGTGGCCTTCGGCGAGCCGGGGGCGTACGGCGGGCGCGGGCTGCCGGAGGCGCTCGCGCTGCTCGGCGCGGTCACCCGGGCGCGCGGTCACCTGCCGCTCCACGCCGACCTGGACGACCTCGACGAGCCCCTGAAACTGGGCGAGGCCAGCGGTGAGCGGCCGCCGGGCCGGTACATCGGCGACGCCGCCACCCTCGTACGGCTCTACTCGGGCCGCCCCCTGGACGGCACGGACGACGCGGGCGGCGTGAACGGCGCGACGGCGTACGAGCTGGCCGGGGTGGAGGCGGCGGAGCTGAACATCTTCGGCGACTGAGCGGCGGCGCGGGCACCTCGGCCTGCCGTCGGGGCGTAGTCTTAGATTGGACTAGACCTGTAGCAGGCCGACGAATGGGGTCCCATGAGCAAGCGTGCAGTCCTGGAGGTGATCGCCCTCGACGCCGAGGACGCGGTCGCCGCCCAGGCCGGAGGCGCGGATCGCCTCGAACTGGTCACCGACATGGCGGCCGACGGACTCACCCCGTCGGCCGCCACCGTCGCCGCGATCCGGGCCGCCGTCGACATCGACGTACGGGTGATGCTGCGGCTCGCGGACGGGTTCGCCGCCGGGGACATCGAGCGGCTGTCGCGCGTCGCATGCGAGATGCGGGAGGCCGGGGCCACGCAGTTCGTACTGGGATTCCTCGACACGCAGGGCGATGTGGACCTCGGGGCGGTGGAGCGGCTCGCCGAGGTGCTGGACGGGTGCCGGTGGACGTTCCACCGCGCGATCGACCGGGCCGCGAGCCGGGACGCGCTGCGCAAGCAGCTCGCGGACTTCCCGGGCCTGGACACGTATCTGACGGCCGGGGCGGCCGGCGGCGTGGACGACGGCCTGAACGTACTGCGCGCGGAGGCACGGCGGCGCGGCGAGCCGGGGTACGAGCAGCAGCTGCTGGTGGGCGGCGGACTGCGCCTCGACCACGTGCCGGGGCTGCTGGACGCGGGGATCGACGGCTTCCACATCGGCGGCGCGGCCCGGCCGGCCGGGTGGAGCGGGCCGGTGTCGGCGGACGCGGTGGGCGCCTGGCGCCGGGTGCTCGGGGAGTAGTTACGGGCGGTCGGTCCGCCGCGCGGGTCAGTCCAACGCCTTGCGCACCAGCCGGGCGGCCGCCGGAGTGACGTTCAGGTCCGCCCTGATGCCGGCGAGGGTCTGGGCGGCCAGCGCCTGCCGCCACGCGTCCTCGGCGCGGCGCATGGCCGCGTGGACCGCGCAGGTACGGGTGGGCGGCGGCGAGAGCGCGCCGATCTTCCCTTCGCAGCGGATCTCCGTGCAGTGGAAGGCCTTGACGTCACCCTCGATGGCCTCCACCACGTCGAGCAGCGTGATGTCCTCCAGGGCCCTGGCCAGCCGGAAACCGCCGTGCGGACCCGACACGGAGGAGACCAGACCTGCCTGGGCCAGCTGCTGGAGCTGTTTCGTCAGATAGGACGGCGACAGGCCGTGGGCCTCGGCGAGCCGCCCGCTGTGCATCGGGCCGCCCCCGATCACGTCCAGGTTGATCAGCGTGTGCAGGGCCCATTCGACCCCCTTCGACATCCGCATATCCAGGACATTACAGGTCCAAGAAGAAGGTTGGTACAGACCCCGGCACCCCTCTCACCCCTCTCGCCTCCCTCTCCGCTCATTCTTGACATCAGATATCCAGGATATTTAAAGTCCTGGATATCGAATATCCCGGATCTCGGGTTCCCGCCGGACCCACGGACTCACCGGACCGGCGGACTCGGGACGGAGTGGAGAGAGGCCCATGAAGGACATCCTCGTCATCGGTGGCGGTTTCGCCGGCATCTGGAGCGCGGCGGGCGCCGTCCGCGCCGCACGCGAGGCGGGCGTCGCCGCGGACGCGCTGCGCGTGACCCTGGTCAGCGGCGGCGACGACATGGTGGTCCGCCCTCGTATGTACGAGGCCGACCCCGAGGGCATGCGGGTCCCCCTCGACCGCGTCCTCGGCCCCATCGGCGTGCGCCGCATCACGGCGACCGTCACCGGGATCGACACCGAGGCACACACCGTCCGCGCCGTCGCGCGCACCGGTGAGGAACTCGACCTGTCCTACGACAAGCTCGTCCTGGCCACCGGCAGCCGGCTCGTCCAGCCCGAACTGCCCGGCTCCGAGCACCTCTTCGACGTCGACACCCTGCCCGCCGCGGCCCGCCTCGACCACCACCTGAGGCAGCTGCCGCAGACGGGGCCGGCCGAGGGCCGCTACACGGCCGTCGTGGTCGGTGCCGGATTCACCGGCCTGGAGATCGCCACCGCCCTGGTGGAGCGGCTGCGCCTGCTCGCCGAGCCGCACGGCGACGCGGAGAGCGCGCGCGTCGTCCTGGTCGACCGTGCCGACGTCCTGGGCCCGGAGCTGGGCGCGGGGCCGCGGCCCGTCATCGACGCCGCCGTGGACGAGCTCAAGATCGACCGACGCCTCGGGCGCACCGTGGCCACGCTGACCCCGCACAGCGTCACGCTCTCCGACGGCGAGGTGATCCCCACCGCGACCGTGGTGTGGACCGCCGGCATGATCGCCAGCCCGCTCACGCGGCAGATCCCGGGCGAGCACGACCGGCTGGGACGGCTCGTCGTCGACCCGCAGCTCCGGGTCGTCGGCGTGCCCGACGTGTACGCCGCGGGCGACACCGCGCACGCCCCGGCGGAGGACGGCCGGACCACCACGCAGTCCTGCCAGCACGCCCAGCCGATGGGCAAGTTCGCGGGCCACAACGTGGCGGCCGAGCTCCTGGGCGGCGACCTGCTGCCGTTCGCCCCCGACCCCTACGGCACCTGCCTCGACCTGGGCCCGGCCGGCGCCGTCCTCACCCAGGGCTGGGACCGCCAGGTCGTGGCCACCGGCGAGGACGCCAAGACCCTCAAGCGCAACGTCAACGCCGCGTGGATCTACCCGCCGGTCGACGAGGCGGACCTGATCCTCGCCCAGGCGGGCCGCTACACCAACGGCTGACACCTGGATCCGGACGGGTGTCCGTGACGCTCCGGCGCCGCGGACACCGCGGCCTCGCGCACGTCGGCCGGGTGTCGAGAAGAAGGACTGGAAGACGCCATGAGCGACCAGAGTGAGCCCGCCACCACCGTCGTGAGCCCGGTGACCGTGGCCGTCGGCATCCCCGGGGATCCCGCCGTACTGCTGGCCGCGCAGCTGCGTTACGACATGACCGACCCCTACGCCGTGCGGCTGTCCCTGGGCGCACCCGAGGCACCGGAGCCGGTCGACTGGATCTTCGCCCGCTCGCTGCTGGAGGAGGGCATGCGCCGCCCGGCCGGTCTCGGAAACGTGCTGGTGAGTCCGCCGCACCGGTGCCACCGCGACGCCGTCGCCGTCGTCGTGAGATCGGCCGCGGGCGCCGCGCGCCTCGAACTGCCGGCCCGGGAGACCGCCGAGTTCCTGCGCCGGTCGCACGCGCTGGTGCCGGCCGGCCAGGAGGGCCCGTACGTCGAGGACGCGCTGGCCACGCTCATGGACAGCTGCGACAGCTGCGACTGACGCACCGGCGTCCGTCCGGCCGCGCCGGGTCAGATCTGGTTCTCGCCGCCGTCGACGTACCAGTTGGCGCCGAGGACGAAGCTGCTCTGGTCCGAGGCCAGGAAGGCCACCACCGCGGCGACCTCCTCGGGGCGCCCCATCCGGCCGATCGCGGTGTCCCCGGCGAGCTTCGCGTGGACGGTGGGCGCGTTCGAGGCGCCGAAGAGATTGGTGATTCCGGGGGTGTCGACGGGGCCGGGCGAGATCGCGTTGACCCGGATGCCACGGCCCTTGAGTTCGTTGGCCCAGCCCCGCGCGAAGGTCCGCACGGCGGCCTTGGAGGCGGCGTACAGGCTGAACGCCTCCGCTCCGTTGTCGGCGGCGGTGGAGGCGTTGAGGATCACCGAGGCTCCGTCGTTGAGCAGCGGCAGGGCCTTCTGCACGGTGAAGAGCGTGCCCCGCACGTTGACGCCGAAGATCTCCTCGAAGCGCTCCTGGGTGATCTCCTCCAGCGGTACCAGCGAGGCGGTCGCCGCGTTCGCGAAGACCACGTCGAGACCCCGGCCGCGGGCGCGGACCGCGTCGTAGAGCCGGTCCAGGTCGGCCGGGTCCGAGACGTCACCGGTCACGGCCGTGACCCGCTCCGCACCGATGATCTCCACGGCCGCGTCCAGGGCCTCCTTGCGCCGCCCGGTGATGAACACGTGCGCGCCCTCGTCCGCCAGCCGCACCGCGCCGGCCAGGCCGATACCCGTGCCGCCGCCGGTGACGACGGCCGTCCTGCCTTCGAGCTGTCCCATGGTGAAAGACCTCCGCGATGTCCGACGCGATTCAGTACCGATCGGTACTGAAAACGACCGTAGCACATCAGTACCGATCGATACGGAAGGCGTAGACTGGAGGCATGGAGACGCGACACAAGGGGGCGGTCGGCCGGCCGAGGGGCTTCGACGCCGACGAGGCCCTGGAGAAGGCCATGCTGGTGTTCTGGGAACAGGGCTACGAGGGCGCCAGCCTCACCGACCTGACCGGCGCCATGGGCATCACCCGCACCAGCATGTACGCGGCCTTCGGCAACAAGGAGGACCTGTTCCGCAAGGCGCTGGAACGCTACGAGGAGGGGCCCGCCTCCTACGTCGCCCGCGCCCTGCGGGAACCGACCGCGCGCGAGGTGGCGACCGCGTTCCTGAAGGGTGCCGTCCAGGTCAGCACCCGCCCCGACTGCCCGGCCGGATGCCTGGGCGTCCAGGGCTCACTCGCCGCCGGCGAGACCGGACGCTCCGCCCGGGACCTGCTCGCCGACTGGCGCGAAGGGGGCGTCGACCAGCTCCGCGACCGGTTCCGGCAGGCCGTGGACGACGGCGACCTGCCGCCCGGCACCGATCCGCTGCACGTCGCGCGCTACCTCATGACGTTCGCCAACGGCATCTCCGTGCAGGCCGCCGGGGGCGCCACCCGGGAGGACCTCCAGCGGGTGGCCGACACGGCCCTGCGCACCTGGCCACCCGCCTGACGCAGCGCCGCCCGGCGCATCATCCGCCTGACGCGCCGCCCGGACCCGCGGCTCAGGAGCGGCGGCTGCGGCCCGGGCGGGAGACGGCGAACAGGCCCGCCGCGCCGTACACCAGCCACCAGCCCCCGGTCAGGTAGTCGCTCCTCGCCTCCTCGTCCTGCGCCTTCTTCTGCTGCTCGTACGTCCGCGTGCCCGCCGAGCGGCCGTCGGCGAAGTCGTACAGATTGCACGTCTGCCCCGGCTTCATGGGGCCGGAGCGCTCCGCGTCCCCGTACTCCTCGATGATGCCGTCGCACTGCGGGGTGCTGCTCCGGAGCGCCGGCTCGCAGAGCAGGTACACGCCGGCGACCACCGGCACGACGAACAGGGCCAGCAGGTATCCCCGCCCGGTCACTCCCCCGTTCCCAGCAGCGGCAGCGGCGCGAACTCGTGGCCCTCCCACAGGCGCCGGGAGGCCTCTTCCGGGTACGGCACGACCGCCGGCTCGGCGTCCAGGACCTGGACCGAGCGCCGCTGGGTGTCGTACGCGGGCCAGCCCGGGTCGCCGGTGCGGGCGAACGCCGTCCAGGAGGAGCGGAAGCGGGCGGACAGGGCCAGCGCCTCCTCGGACGGCTCCGCGCCGCCGAACTGGAGCAGCGCGAGGTCCGCCTGGAAGGTGCCGAAGAGGAGCGGGATGTCCAGGGCGTGACAGGCGCCCAGGGCGCCCCCGTAGGCCGGGGCCGGCCAGGTGAGTTCGTACACGTGGGCCCGGCCGCCGCCCGCGAGGTGGGCCTCGGCCAGGTGCAGGGACGGCATCGCGAACAGCCAGTCGGTCTGGACGCGTTCGTAGAGGTCGTTGGCCGACGCGTCCGGGAAGGCGGCGCGGTAGGCCGCCTCGCCGCCCGGGGCGTACAGGCGCAGGGCGGCGCTCGCGCGGTCCTCGCCGATCTCGCCGAGCTTGCCCGCCAGCGCGGTGAACAGGCGGCTCTCGTCCCGGTTGTGACCCACCATCAGCTCAATGTCCCGGGCCGCACCGGAGGCCAGCGCCTGCCAGGGCGCGACCGGCAGGAACTCCCCGTCCACGACCGGCGCGTACGGGGTGACCGTGGGCGCCGCCCGGCCCCAGCGGGGGACGTTGCCCGGCATCTTCGGGGCGAGGGCCTGGCCCGCCTTGACGAGCTGGTCCGGCGTGACCTCCGAGAGGTCTTCGACGGTCGGGCGCAGGCCCAGCTCGGCGGCGAGGGCGGCGCCGATGTCGGCGGCGAGGGAGGTGGAGAGGAACGTGCCCGGCACGCTCTGGGCGACGGCCCGCCGGAAGAGTCCGGCCGCGCGGGGCATGGCGAGCAGGGAGGCCACGGAACCGGCGCCGGCCGACTCGCCGAAGACGGTGACCCGGTCGGGGTCGCCGCCGAACGCGGCGATGTTCTCCTGCACCCAGACCAGCGCCGCGATCTGGTCGAGCAGGCCCCGGTTGGCGGGGGCGCCCTCGATGTGGGCGAATCCCTCCATGCCGACGCGGTAGTTGAGGGTGACGACGACGAGGTCGCCGTCGACGGCTATGCGGCGGGCGTCGTAGGCGGGGCTGCCCGAGTGCCCCATCTTGTATGAGCCGCCGTGGATCCAGACCATGACCGGACGGTGGGCGGCCGGGTCGGGCACGGGGCTCCAGACGTTGACCGTGAGCCAGTCGTCGCCCTCGGGGGCGGCCGGGCCGCCGGCGGCGCCCGCGACGCCGAGGTCCTGCGGGGGCGGCGGGCCGAAGGCGTGGGCGTCGCGCACGCCGTCCCAGGGGCGGGGGCGGCGCGGGGCGGCGAAGCGGGCGTCCCCCACCGGGGGCTGGGCGAAGGGGATGCCGCGGAAGACGGTCAGCCCGTCCTCGGTACGGCCGCGCACCGCGCCGGAGGAGGTGCGCACCACGGGTTCCACTGACTCGGCAGGTTCAGGGATCGTCATCCTCCGGACCCTACGCCGTGGTGCGCACCGCGCTCAGCTGAGGGTCTTGAGCGATGCCGCGTCGTACGGGGCGAGTTCGTCGAGGCGTCCGGTGAGGACCTTCTCGGCCCACCGCGGGTCGTGGAGCAGCGCGCGGCCGACGGCGACCAGGTCGAACTCGTCGCGTTCCATGCGGTCGAGGAGGTTGTCGAGGCTGCCGACCGGGGCGCCCTCGCCCTGGAACGCCTTGGTGAAGTCGCCGTCGAGGCCGACCGAGCCGACGGTGATGGCGGTCCTGCCGGTGAGCTTCTTGGTCCAGCCGGCGAGGTTGAGGTCCGAGTCCTCGAACTCCGGGAGCCAGTAGCGGCGGGTGGAGGCGTGGAAGGCATCGACACCGGCCGAGGCGAGCGGGGCGAGGACGGCCTCCAGCTCCTGGGGGGTCTCGGCGAGACGGGCGTCGTAGGCCTCCTGCTTCCACTGCGAGTAGCGGAAGATCACGGGGAAGTCCGGGGAGACGGTCTCCCGTACGGCGGCCACGATCTCGGCGGCGAACCTGGTCCGGGACACGGGGTCGCCGCCGTAGGCGTCGGTGCGGCGGTTGGTGCCGGACCACAGGAACTGGTCGACGAGGTAGCCGTGGGCACCGTGGATCTCCACGCCGTCGAAGCCGATGCGCTCGGCGGCCGCGGCGGACTCGGCGAAGGCGCCGATGACGTCGTCCAGGTCGCGCTGGGTCATCGCGGTGCCGGTGGGCTCGTCCTCGCCGATGCGCAGGCCGGACGGGCCGACGGCGGGGGCGTCCGGGAAGGGCTGGTCCCCGGCCTTGCGGACCATGCCGATGTGCCACAGCTGCGGCACGATCGTGCCGCCGCCCGCGTGCACCGCCTCGGCGACCTTCGCCCACCCGGCGAGCTGCTCCTCGCCGTGGAAACGCGGGACGCGGTCGCTCAGCCCGGCCGACTCGTGGCCGACGTAGGTGCCCTCGGTGACGATCAGTCCGACTCCGGCGGCGGCGCGGCGGGAGTAGTACGAGACCACGTCCTCGCCGGGGACGCCGCCCGGGGAGAACATGCGGGTCATCGGCGCCATCGCGATGCGGTTGGGCACGGTGAGGCCGTTGATCGTGGCCGGGCGGGCAAGGAGTCGGGCGGCGCGGGTGGCGACCTCGGTGGGGGTGACGGTCACGTGGGGGCTCCTGAGGTGGGTACCGGCTGGTATGTGCACGCGCATGCAACGCACTCCTACGGGAACGGGGCCGCCCCGCCGGGCCATTCCGTCCGGCGCCCGGATGTGAGACTGGCCACAGCCGGAAACGCCCGAGGGCGGCACCCCCTGTCGGGGAGTGCCGCCCTCGGTCCGTACTGGACGGTCGATCAACCGGAACCGGTCGATCAGAAGTCCATGTCACCGCCCGGCATGCCGCCCGGGGCGCCCGCCGGAGCGGCCTTCTCGGGCTTGTCGGCGATGACGGCCTCGGTGGTGAGGAACAGCGCGGCGATGGAGGCGGCGTTCTGCAGCGCGGAACGGGTCACCTTCGCCGGGTCGATGATGCCCTCGGCGATCATGTCGACGTACTCACCGGAGGCGGCGTTCAGGCCGTGGCCGACGGTCAGGTTGCGGACCTTCTCCACGACGACGCCGCCCTCGAGACCGCCGTTGACGGCGATCTGCTTCAGCGGGGCCTCCAGGGCGAGCTTCACGGCGTTGGCGCCGGTCGCCTCGTCACCCGACAGCTCCAGCTTCTCGAAGACCTGGGAGGCCTGGAGCAGGGCCACGCCACCACCGGCGACGATGCCCTCCTCGACGGCCGCCTTCGCGTTGCGAACGGCGTCCTCGATGCGGTGCTTGCGCTCCTTGAGCTCGACCTCGGTGGCGGCACCGGCCTTGATGACGGCCACGCCGCCGGCCAGCTTCGCCAGGCGCTCCTGGAGCTTCTCGCGGTCGTAGTCCGAGTCGCTGTTCTCGATCTCGGCACGGATCTGGTTGACGCGGCCCTGGACCTGGTCGGCCGAGCCGGCGCCGTCCACGATCGTGGTCTCGTCCTTGGTGATGACGACCTTGCGCGCGCTGCCCAGCAGGTCCAGCGTGGCGTTCTCCAGCTTGAGGCCGACCTCCTCGGAGATGACCTCGCCGCCCGTGAGGATGGCGATGTCGCCGAGCATGGCCTTGCGGCGGTCGCCGAAGCCCGGGGCCTTGACGGCGACGGACTTGAAGGTGCCGCGGATCTTGTTGACGACCAGGGTCGACAGGGCCTCGCCCTCGACGTCCTCGGCGATGATCAGCAGCGGCTTGCCCGACTGCATGACCTTCTCCAGGAGCGGCAGCAGGTCCTTGACGTTGCCGATCTTGGAGTTGGCGATCAGGATGTACGGGTCGTCGAGCGACGCCTCCATACGCTCCATGTCGGTGGCGAAGTACGCCGAGATGTAGCCCTTGTCGAAGCGCATACCCTCGGTGAGCTCCAGCTCCAGACCGAAGGTCTGGGACTCCTCGACGGTGATGACGCCTTCCTTGCCGACCTTGTCCATGGCCTCGGCGATGAGCTCGCCGATCTGGGTGTCGGCGGCGGAGATGGAGGCCGTGGAGGCGATCTGCTCCTTGGTCTCGACGTCCTTGGCCTGCTCCAGCAGGGCGGCGGAGACGGCCTCGACGGCCTTCTCGATACCGCGCTTGAGGGCCATCGGGTTGGCGCCGGCCGCGACGTTGCGCAGGCCTTCCTTGACCAGGGCCTGGGCGAGGACGGTCGCGGTGGTCGTACCGTCACCGGCGACGTCGTCCGTCTTCTTGGCGACTTCCTTGACCAGCTCGGCGCCGATCTTCTCGTACGGGTCCTCGAGCTCGATCTCCTTGGCGATGGAGACACCATCGTTGGTGATCGTGGGGGCGCCCCACTTCTTCTCGAGGACGACGTTGCGGCCCTTGGGGCCGAGCGTCACCTTGACGGCGTCCGCGAGCTGGTTCATGCCGCGCTCGAGGCCGCGCCGCGCCTCCTCGTCGAACGCGATGATCTTGGCCATGTGAAGTGGTCCCTCCAGGACTGGGGGTGATTCCTTCGGACCGCGCCCGCGCCCGCGACGGACGGCTCGCCGGCCTTGTGGTTCCTTCCCCACCCGGCCTGCGGGCCTCACCGACCCGGTCCTTCGTTGTCACTCTCACCTTCAGAGTGCTAACGCCAATGATTAGCACTCGGCATGGTCGAGTGCAAGCGCCTCTCGGGGATCGGGCCGCCCCGTCAGCCACCCGCGAACAGGCCGAAGGGCCCGTACCCAGCGGGTACGGGCCCTTCGGATGAAGACCGGGTGCTGCGGCGGCCGCGCGTCTCAGGCGCTGAGGCGAACCATGTCGGCCTGCGGGCCCTTCTGACCCTGCGAGATCTCGAACTCGACCCGCTGGCCTTCTTCGAGGGTGCGGTAGCCGTCCATCTGAATCGCGCTGTAGTGGACGAATACATCCGCACCACCGTCGACCGCGATGAAGCCGTACCCCTTCTCCGCGTTGAACCACTTGACGGTGCCCTGAGCCATGCCTAACTCCCCTATTACTGGCCCTTGCACAGATCCGCACTTCGCGGATCCGGGTCAGACCTCGCCCCCTCACGACTGGGGGCGTGCGCCGGAACGCGTCGACCGCGGCTGAATGTATCTGTCCAACTGCCGTCTGCAACAGGTCAATCGGACGAGAAATCTGGACGCACCCGGTCCGGAATGTAGCGAGAATTCGCCTGAATTCGGGTCAAGTCGGGTCACGCAAAGGGAACAAAAGCCGCAGAATACGCTCGCACTTTGGCTACTTCTTGTCGGGCGGGCGGCAGGAATTGACGGTTCCCGTTGTGCCGATCGGGAGCGCGTTCCCCAACTCTACCGCGCTCAACCACATGGAATTGCCCCCTCCGTTTCTCTTACGGAGAGGGCAATCAACGCTACGACACGTATCAGCCGCCGGCGACCGCCGGGATGATCGAGACGCCCGCGCCGTCCGGGGTGGCCGTCTGAAGGCCCTGCTCGAAGCGGACGTCGTCGTCGTTGACGTAGACGTTGACGAAGCGGCGCAGCTTGCCCTGGTCGTCCAGGACGCGGGCGGCGATGCCGGTGTGGTTCTTCTCCAGGTCGGAGATGACCTCTCCGAGGTTGGCACCGTCGGCGCTGACCTCGGCCTTTCCGCCGGTGTAGGTGCGCAGGATGGTCGGGATGCGAACGGTCACGCTCATGCGAGGCCAGCCTCTCGGAAGGAGTCCAGGTTCGGGCGGATGGTGGCGGTCAGGCCGGTGCCGGCCACCGCGTCGAGGGTCTTCAGGCCGTCGCCGGTGTTCAGGACGACGGTGGTGAGCGACGGGTCGAGGACGCCGTTGTCGATCAGCTTCTTCGTGACGCCGACCGTCACGCCGCCCGCCGTCTCCGCGAAGATGCCCTCCGTGCGGGCGAGCAGCTTGATCGCGTCCACGACCTGCTCGTCGGTCACGTCCTCCACGGCACCGCCGGTGCGGCGGGCGATGTCGAGGACGTAGGGGCCGTCGGCCGGGTTGCCGATGGCCAGCGACTTGGCGATGGTGTTGGGCTTCTGCGGGCGGACCACGTCGTGCCCGGCCTTGTACGCCGTGGAGACCGGCGAGCAGCCCTCGGCCTGCGCGCCGAAGATCCTGTACGGCCGGTCCTCGACCAGACCGAGCTCGATCAGCTCCTTGAGCCCCTTGTCGATCTTCGTCAGCTGGGAGCCGGAGGCGATCGGCACGACGATCTGGTCGGGCAGCCTCCAGCCGAGCTGCTCGCAGATCTCGTAGGCGAGGGTCTTGGAACCCTCCGCGTAGTAGGGGCGCAGGTTGACGTTGACGAAGCCCCAGCCCTCGCCGGCCGGGTCGCCGATCAGCTCGGAGCAGAAGCGGTTCACGTCGTCGTAGTTGCCCTCGATGCCGACCAGCTCGCCGCCGTAGACCGCGGCCATGACGACCTTGCCCTGCTCCAGGTCGTGCGGGATGAACACGCAGGAGCGGAAGCCGGCCCGGGCGGCGGCGGCGCCGACGGCACCGGCGAGGTTGCCGGTGGAGGAGCAGGACAGGGTGGTGAAGCCGAAAGCGCGGGCGGCCTCGATGGCCTGGGCGACGACGCGGTCCTTGAAGGAGTGCGTGGGGTTGCCGGAGTCGTCCTTGACGTACAGCCCACCGGTGACGCCCAGTTCGCGGGCGAGGTTGTCGGCCTTGACGAGCTTGGTCCAGCCGGGATTGATGTTCGGCTTGGTCGCCACGTCGGCCGGGACGGGCAGCAGGGGGGCGTAGCGCCAGATGTTCGCCGGGCCCGCTTCGATGCGCCCCCGCAGTTCCTCGGTGTCGTAGTCCGAGAAGTCGTAGGCGATCTCGAGGGGGCCGAAACACTCTTCGCAGGCGAAGACCGGTCCGAGCGGAACCCGGTGGCCGCATTCCCGGCAGCTCAGCGCGGCGGCGGGGCCGAGGTCGACGGCGGGGTCGGCGGGGTTCGTGGCGGTTTCGGCAGTCTGCACAGCCATGGAGGCGAGGCCCTTTCTCCTCATCTTCCTCACGACGCATCTCGCCGTGAGACGGATTTGGCACCTTCCCTAGCCGGGAGCCTCGCCACGTCCGTGTGACAAGAACCGACTGGAGGGTTGCCGGGGCTTCATCGGGCCGTATCCCTCTGCCCCTCTGGATGAGCGGTATGAAGTTGTTTCGCGGTGGTGCACGCGGCGACCCCGGCATGCGGTGGTCCCACGCGTTGTTCAAGACTGTAACCGAAGGCCAGGACGGTTGAGATAGTCGTCCGTACCGCGAGATGCATCACAATGGATCACGAAGGAGACCACGGGACGTGCTGGAAGAAGTCGAGCGCTGGCTGAACGCACGCTCCTGGTCGGCCGCGGACCGGCCGGTCCAGCACCTTCTGTCCGCCAAGCACGCCACCGGGCAGTCGGTGAGCGTGGTGCTCCCCGCCCTGGACGAGGAGGCGACGGTCGGCGACATCGTCGCGGCGATCCGGCGCGAGCTGGTGCTCCGCCACCCGCTCGTCGACGAGATCGTGGTCGTGGACTCCGGGTCGAGCGACCGCACCGCGGAGGTGGCCGCGGCGGCCGGCGCGCGCGTCGTGCACCGGGACGCGATCCTCCCCCGCATCCCCGCCGTGCCCGGCAAGGGCGAGGTGCTGTGGCGTTCGCTGCTGGTCACCGGCGGGGACATCGTCTGCTTCGTCGACGCCGACCTGCGCGAGTTCTCCGCCGACTTCGTCTCCGGGATCGTGGGCCCGCTGCTCACCGATCCGGACGTGCACCTCGTCAAGGCCATGTACGACCGCCCGCTGGCCGGGGCGGCCGGGCAGGGCGGCCGGGTCACGGAGCTGATGGCCCGCCCGCTGCTCAACATGCACTGGCCGCAGCTGGCCGGCTTCGTCCAGCCGCTGGGCGGCGAGTACGCGGCCCGCCGCTCCCTGCTGGAACGGCTCCCCTTCCCGGTCGGCTACGGCGTCGAACTGGGCATGCTGGTCGACGCCCTGCACCTGGTGGGCCTGGACGCGCTCGCGCAGGTCGACGTCGGGGTCCGCGTCCACCGCCACCAGGACGGGCGGGCGCTGGGCCGGATGGCCGCGGCGATCTACCGCACCGCCCAGCTCCGGCTGGCCCGCGGCCACCTGGTGCGCCCGGCCCTCACCCAGTTCGAGCGCGGCGTCGACGGCTTCGAGCCGCGCACCTACGCCGTGGACACCGAGGAACGGCCCCCGATGACGGAGATCGCGGAGTACGCGGCCCGGAAGGTGGCCTGACCCGGGGCTCAGCCGGAGACGCCGTCCGACCAGCGCCACCTGCCGTCGGAGTCCGGCTCGCAGGTCAGGTACTCGCCGCCGCGGCCGTGGGTGCTCAGGCCCCGGTGCTTCTTGGCGCAGAACTGGCCGTCGGCGTAGCAGTTGCCGGCCGGACTCATCAGCTCGCAGGCGCCGGTGCCGCCGCCTGTTCCGCCGCCCCCGCTCGTGCCACCGGTGCCGTCGGCCCGGGTCTTCGACGGCTTCGGGACCGGCTTCGGCGTGTGCAGCAGGCGCCCGGCGCAGTCTCGGCCGTCGCGGGGGACGGTGAAGGTCACGGTGCCGGAGCCGCCGCTCTGCTCGCAGACCTTCTCGTCGAGGCCCCAGGAGGAGGCCTGTCGCCCGGTCCCTTGGAGGAGCACGGTGTAGTCGACGTGCGCCTTCTTGGCGGCGAGGACGGCCGCCCCCATGGTGCGGCCGGTGAAGTCCGACAGCGTGACGGCGGTCGGGGTGGGCGGCGGTGCCTCGGTAGTGGGGGACGCCTCGGTAGTGGGGGACGCCTCGGGGGTGGGGCTGCTGCTCGGCGTGGCGGCGGCGGTCGCGGTGGCCGCCGCGGGTGTCCCGTCCGCCTTCGTGCTCGCGTCGCCGCCGTCGCCGCAGCCCGCCAGGGCCAGCGCGCAGGCCGCGATCAGGGCCGCCGTGCCGGTGAGTCCGCCCCCGCGCGGGTGTCGCCTACGTGTGCGTATGGGCATGGTTCGCCCGCCCCCCAAGAAGTTGAAATGCGCACCGCACATCCTCGACCTGTTCACAGTTTCCACACAAGACGCGTGACCGAATCGCCGCCGAGGTGACACCGGGAAACGTTTGAGGTGGGAGGGGCCGGGCTAGGTTGAGGCGTATGGCTTCAAGCTTCGGTGCTGCTCAGGTGCTGGTCGCCTCCAACCGGGGGCCGGTCTCGTACGAGGTGCGGGAGGACGGGTCGCTGCACGCCAAGCGGGGCGGTGGCGGGCTCGTGTCGGGGCTGTCGGCCATCGGTCCCGACGCCGGGGCGCTGTGGGTGTGTTCGGCGCTGTCCGACGGGGACCGCGAGGCGGTGCGGCGCGGGGTCGGCGAGGACGGCGTACGGATGCTGGACGTGCCGGCCGGCGTGCACGCGGACGCGTACAACGGGATCGCCAACTCGGTGCTGTGGTTCGTGCACCACATGCTCTACCAGACGCCCCTGGAGCCGGTCTTCAACGCGGAGTTCCGGCGGCAGTGGGCCTCCTACGAGGCGTACAACCGGGCCTTCGCCGAGGCGCTGGCCGAGGAGGCCGCCGAGGGCGCGGTCGCGATCGTGCAGGACTACCACCTGACGCTGGTGCCGGGGATGCTGCGCGAGCTGCGTCCGGATCTGCGCATCGGCCACTTCTCGCACACGCCCTGGGCCCCGGTGGACTACTTCCGGCTGCTGCCGGACGACATCGCCGAGCAGGTGCTGCGCGGGATGCTGGGCGCCGACCGGCTCGGGTTCCTGACCCGGCGCTGGGCCGACGCGTTCACCGCCTGCTGCGACGCCGTGGTGGGCGGGCTCGGCGGCACGGAGATCGGCGTGCACGGGCTGGGCGCCGACGGCGACTTCCTGCGCAAGCGGTCGCACGAGGCCGACGTCGAGGAGCGGATGGCGGAGCTGCGGGAGCAGATCGGCCAGGGCCGCCGCACGATCGTGCGGGTGGACCGCACCGAGCTGTCCAAGAACATCGTGCGGGGCCTGCTGGCCTACCGGGAGCTGCTGGCCGGGCGGCCCGAGTGGCGCGAGCGGGTCGTGCACGTCGCGTTCGCCTACCCCTCGCGGCAGGATCTCGCCGTGTACCGGGAGTACACGGCCGAGGTGCGGCGGGTCGCGGAGGCGGTCAACGAGGAGTTCGGCACGCCGGGGTGGACGCCGGTCCTGCTGAATCTGGAGGACGACTTCGCGCGGTCGCTGGCCGCGTACCGGCTGGCGGACGTGGCGCTCGTCAACCCCGTCCGGGACGGGATGAACCTGGTCGCGAAGGAGGTGCCGGTCGTCTCCGACGCGGGGTGCGCGCTGGTGCTGTCGCGGGAGGCGGGCGCGTACGAGGAGCTGGGCGAGGACGCGGTGGTGGTCAACCCGTACGACGTGGTGGGCACGGCGGACGCGCTGCACGCGGCGCTCGGCCTGTCGGTGGAGGACCGGGCCGAGCGCTCGAAGCGGCTGGCGGCCGCCGGTACCGCGTTGCCCCCGGCCCGGTGGTTCCTGGCGCAGCTGGAGGCGCTGCGGGGCTGAGGCGGGCTACTTGTCCTGCACCGGCGGACAGGTGCCGGTCTCCTCGCCGATGGAGTTGATCTCGGCGTTCGGCCGCGGGTCACCGGCGTAGTTCACCTGGTCCGTGCACTTGACCCCGTCCTCCTTGGGGGTGCCGGAGGGGGCGTTGCCCGACTGCGGCTCGGGGCAGGTGCCGGTGTCCGCGCCGATGGAGTTGATCTCGGCGTTCGACCGCGGGTCACCGGCGTAGTCCCGCTGGTCCGTGCACTTCTCGCCCGCCTCCCGGTCCGGCTTCGAGGCCGCCGGGGGCTGCGAGGACGCGCCGCCGGTGTCGGTCCCGGCGTCCGCGGCGGGGGACTGTGCGGTGCTCGGCGCGGTCGCGGTGGGGGCGGCGTCGACGTTGACGTCGCCGTTGCCGCCGTCGCCGCTGTTGCCGCAGGCGGTCAGCGCCAGGCCGAGGGCCACGGCGGCGAGGGCGAGCATCGGGGTCTTCCGAGCGGACATGGCGGGTTCCTCCACGGTCGTGGGCCTCACTGAGCAGGCCTTACGGCGGGCAAGACAGCGAAGGCGGCGGCCCGGGTTGCCCCGCCCCCGGCGTCCGGACACGCCTGTGACAGGCGGGGGAACCGTCCGTGACGTTGTCTCAGGCCAGCCGCCGCGCGAGGGCCGCCAGCAGGGCCACCACTCCGGCGGGGCCGGGCACCTCGACGTCCGCGCGCTGCCTCAGTTCCGTCACCTCGTCGCTGCCGCTGCAGACCAGGAGGCCCGGGGTGCCCTCGGTGCGGAGGGTGTCGACGGCCGCGTAGGCCGGGAGGTCGCCGAGGTCGTCACCGGCGAAGAGGACGCAGCCGGCGTCGAGGGAGCGGACGTGCGACCGCAGCGCCGCGCCCTTGTCCATGCCGGGTGGGCGCAGTTCCAGGACCATGCGGCCCGGCTCGACGATCAGGCCGTGCCGGGCGGCCAGGCCGGTGAGCGGGGCGCGCAGGGCGTCGAAGGCGGCCTGCGGGTCGGGGGCGCGGCGGGTGTGGACGGCGACCGCGTGGCCCTTGTCCTCCGTCCAGGTGCCCTGCGCCGCGGCCCCGGACCGCTCCAGCAGCCCCGGCAGCCCGGCGCGCACGGCGGCGACGCCGGGGTGCGGTTCCGGCGTGGTCAGGGTCCCGGTGGCGGCGTCCCAGCGCTCGGCGCCGTAGTGGCCGAGGACGACGAGGTGGTCGAGGCCGGGGACGTCCGCGAAGCCGCCGTGGTGGACGGCGACCTCGGCGGGGCGCCCGGTGATCACCGCGACCGAGGCGACCTTCGGGGCCAGGGCCGCGAGCGCCGGTACGGCCTCCGGGTGGGCGCGGGCCCGGTCGGGGTCGGGCACGATCGGGGCGAGCGTGCCGTCGAAGTCGAGCGCGACCACCGCGCGGCCGGGGTCGGCGAGGAGGGCGTCGAGCCCTTCGCGTCCGGCCGCCGTCGCGGGCGTCGGCAGGGGCGGTGGGGAGTCGTCTCGGGTGGAGTCCTGGTGGCTGCCCATACCGCGAACCTATCCCCCCGAGGCCGGGCCCACGCGTCGCGCGCGAGCCGCGTCACGAGGGCCGGCTCCCGGCGTGCCGGCGCGGCCGGACCCATGGTCCCGGGGCGGCCTCTTCCGGAACGCAGCCCCGCCCCGCCCGGCCCGGCGTCCCGCCCATCACCGGCGTCTCGGGGAAACCGGCACGGCGCCTCGTCCGGCGCGGCGGCTCGTCCGGCGCGGCAACCGGCCGGAGCGGCGGCCCGGCCCTGGCGGGCGGTCCCGGTGACCCACACGGGCCGGGGCGGTGTCCCGGCTCGCACGGTGACCGGATGGTGCGGGCCGCCCCCGCACCACGGCACTCGACGCGGACCCGCGCCGAGTCCCACCCGGCGGGGTGGGACTCAGCGGTCCGTGCGGCGGGATTCCCGTATGCGGCGCAGGCGGTTGACCGTCACCGGGTCGGTCGCCAGGGCGCGGGGGTCGTCGAGGAGGGCGTTGAGGAGCTGGTAGTAGCGGACGGGGGCCAGGCCCAGCTCCTCCCGGATGGCGCGCTCCTTGGCGCCGGGGCCGGTGAAGCCCCGGCGTTCCAGCGCGAGGATGCTCCGCTCCCGCTCGGCCAGCTCTCCCGGGTCCATGTACGGCACCGTAGCGCCCGCCGCCGACAGCGGCCGCTACTCCGCGCTGCCCGCCTTCATCGCCGTCGCCTGGATCTGGCCGAGGACCTCCTTGGGGCTGGCGCCCGGGGCGACCGCCTGGCCGATGCGCTTCTTGACGTCCGCGCTGACCGAGGCCCAGGAGGTCTTGCCGACCGGGTACAGCTCGGAGAGCAGCAGCTCGTCCAGGAACGGCTTGAGGTTCTCGTCCTCCGCCGCGGCGCTCATGGTCTGGGAGGCGGAGGTGGTCACCGGCAGCAGGTCGTACTCGCGGGAGAAGTCGAGGACGTTCTCCTCGCTGTAGACGAAGTCGAGGAAGTCGCCGATCTCGTCCTGGTGGCCGTTCTTCTTGAAGGCCGTCATCCAGTCGGAGACCCCGAGGGTGCTCTTGCTCTCGCCGTCGATGCCGGGGGTGGTGACCATGCCGTACTTCACGCCCTTGTCGGACGCCATCTTCATCAGCGAGGGGTGCCCGTTGAGCATGCCCACGTCGCCGGCCGCGAACGCCGCGAAGGCGTCGGCGCGGTTGAGCTTGCCGGGGGCGACGGGGCCGGTGAGGCCCTTGCCGACCAGTTCGTCCCGCAGCCAGGTGAAGGTGGTGACGTTCTGCGGGGAGTCGACGGAGTAGGTGCCGACGTCGTCGGTGTAGCCGCCCTCGCCGCTGAGCATCCACTGCATCGTCTCGGCCTGCGCCTCCTCGGCGCCCAGCGGCAGGGCGTAGGGGTACTTCACGCCCTTGTCCTTGAGCGCCTCGGCGGCCTCGGCGAGGTCGTCCCAGGACTTGGGCGGCTGGACCCCGGCCTTGTCGAAGAGGGTCTTGTTGTAGAAGAGCACGCGGGTCGAGGCGGCGAACGGCAGGCCGTACTGCACGCCGTTGACCTGCCCCGCGGCGGCCAGCTGGGAGACGAAGTCGGCCTGGACCGGAATGGAGAGCACGTCGTCGGCCCGGTAGAGCAGGTCCTTGTCCGCGTAGTCGGAGTAGGCGCCGATCTGCGCCATGTCGGGCGCCTCGCCCGCCTCGACCATCTCGCGGACCTTGCGGTCGACGTCGTTCCAGGAGTAGACGCTGACGTCGACCCGCACGTCGGGGTTCTTGGCCTCGTAGGACTTGGCCAGCTCGTCCCAGTACTTCTGGGAGCTGTTGTCCTTGCTGTCGCCGTAGTCGGCGGCGACGAGCTTCAGGGTCACCCCGTCGGAGTCGCCGGTGAGACCGCAGCCGCCGAGGACCGCCGTCATGCCCAGCGCGGACACCACCGCGATCATTCCTGTCCTACGCCGCTGCACCCTGTTCCCCAACCCTGACTGCTCGTTCGCGCGTTCGCTTACCGAATTAAGGTCTACACCACCGCAGTGGACTAGACCTCTCCCGGGTGCACGGGCCACACTGTCCCCGTGAGACATGTCATCGCCCTCGATGTGGGCGGCACCGGGATGAAGGCCGCCCTGGCGGGGCCTGGGGGCGAGCTGCTGCACCAGGCGCGCCGGGCCACCGGCCGCGAACGGGGACCCGAGGCGGTCGTCGCGGGCATCCTGGACTTCGCCGCCGAGCTGCGCGCCTACGGCGCGGACCGGTTCGGCGAGCCGGCCCGCGCCGCCGGTGTCGCCGTCCCCGGCATCGTCGACGCCGAGCGCGGCGTCGCCGTGTACGCGGCCAACCTCGGCTGGCGCGACGTGCCGCTGCGGACGCTGCTCGGCGAGCGGCTCGGCGGCATTCCGGTCGCCCTCGGGCACGACGTGCGCACCGGCGGGCTCGCCGAGGGCCGGATCGGGGCCGGCCGGGGCGCCGACCGCTTCCTGTTCGTGCCGCTGGGCACCGGGATCGCGGGCGCCATCGGCATCGACGGCCGGGTCGAGGCGGGCGCCCACGGCTTCGCGGGCGAGATCGGCCACGTCGTCGTGCGCCCCGGCGGCATCGCCTGTCCGTGCGGTCAGCGCGGCTGCCTGGAGCGGTTCGCCTCCGCGTCGGCGGTCAGCCAGGCGTGGGCCCAGGCCTGCGGCGACCCCGGGGCGGACGCGGCCGACTGCGCCAAGGCCGTCGAGTCGGGGGACGCCCGCGCGCTCGCCGTGTGGCAGGACGCCGTGGACGCGCTCGCCGACGGGCTGGTCACCGCGCTCACCCTGCTGGACCCACGTGTCCTGATCATCGGTGGCGGCCTAGCCGAGGCGGGGGAAACCTTGTTCACACCGCTGCGGGACGCCGTCCGGCGGCGCGTCACCTTCCAGAAACTGCCGGAGATCGTCCCCGCCGCGCTCGGGGACACCGCCGGTTGCCTGGGTGCCGGGCTGATGGCCTGGGACCTGCTCGACACCACTGCCCCGCCTGCTCCGCCTGCTCCGTCTGCTCCGACCGGTCCGACTGATCCGACCGGTCCGGCTTCCACAGCTTCCACGGCCGCCACGGCCGCGACTCCCCCGGAGGTAACCACCTGATGGCCCCAAGCAAGGTTCTCGCCGGTGCCCGGGTGGTACTGCCCACCGGGACCGTGAACGACGGCCGCGTGATCGTCGACGGCGCGCGGATCGCGGACACGGCTCCCCCGCAGGCCGAGACCGTCGACGTGTCGGGCCACTGGGTGGTCCCCGGCTTCGTCGACATCCACAACCACGGCGGCGGCGGGGCCTCCTTCGCCGGCGGCACCGCCGAGGAGGTCCTCAAGGGCGTCGAGACCCATCGCCGGCACGGCACCACCACGGTGGTCGCCTCCGCCGTCACCGGTGATCTGGACTTCCTCGCCCGGCACGCCGGGATGCTCGCCGAGCTGGCGCAGCAGGGCGACATCGTTGGCATCCACTTCGAGGGGCCGTTCATCTCGCCGTGCCGCAAGGGCGCGCACGACGAGCAGTTGCTGCGCGACCCGGACCCGGCCGAGGTGCGCAAGCTGGTCGACGCGGCGCACGGGCACGCGAAGATGATGACGCTGGCGACCGAGCTGCCGGGCGGCCTGGACTCCGTACGGCTGCTGGTCGAGCACGGCGTGATCGCGGCCGTCGGGCACACCGACGCGACGTACGAGCAGACCGTGCAGGCCATCGACGCGGGCGCCACCGTCGCCACGCACCTCTTCAACGCGATGCCCCCGGTCGGTCACCGCGCCCCGGGTCCGATCACGGCGCTCCTGGAGGACGAGCGGATCACCGTCGAGCTGATCAACGACGGCACGCACCTGCATCCGGCCGCGCTCCAGCTGGCCTTCCACCACGCGGGCGCGGCCCGGGTCGCCTTCATCACCGACGCGATGGACGCGGCCGGCTTCGGCGACGGCCGCTATCGGCTCGGCCCGCTGGAGGTCGAGGTCGCGGACGGCGTGGCCCGGCTGGTGGAGGGCGGCTCGATCGCGGGCTCCACGCTCACCCTGGACCGCGCCTTCAAGCGGGCGGTGACGGTGGACCGGCTGCCCGTCGGGGACGTCGTCGCCGCGATCTCCGCCAACCCGGCGCGGCTCCTCGGCCTGGACGACAGGATCGGCTCGCTGGAGCCCGGCAAGGACGCCGACCTGGTCGTCCTGAACGACGCGTTCGACCTGGTGGGCGTGATGCGCCGGGGCGAATGGGTGGTCGATCCCCGACTGGGCTGATCCGTCCCCGAGCCCGCTCCGGGTCCGGGGGCTGGGCCGACCGCCTCCCGTTTGGCATGATCGTGTCGTGGAGCACGGCTCCGCGGGCACACCCAGCCGCAGACGATCGGGGGAGGTCGGCACGGTGATCCTCACCGTCACTCTCAACACCGCGCTCGACATCACCTACCGCGTGCCGGGCCTGCGGCCGCACGCCTCGCACCGGGTGACCGAGGTGACCGAGCGGCCCGGCGGCAAGGGGCTGAACGTGGCCCGCGTGCTGGCGGCCCTCGGCCACGAGGTCACGGTCACCGGCTTCGCGGGCGGCACCACCGGGGGCGTCGTGCGCGAGGGGCTGACCGGCGTCCCCGGGGTGACCGACGCGCTGGTGCCGGTCGCGGGGGCGACGCGGCGCACCGTCGCCGTCGTCGACGAACGCACCGGCGACACCACCCAGCTCAACGAGCCGGGCCCGGCCGTGTCGCCCGCCGAGTGGAACGCCTTCCAGGAGGCGTACGAGGAGCTGCTGGCCGGCGTGGCCGCGGTGGCGCTGTGCGGCAGCCTGCCGCCGGGCGTCCCGGTGGGCGCCTACGCCGGGCTGGTGCGGGACGCGCGGGCCGCGGGCGTGCCGGTGCTCCTGGACACGAGCGGGGAGCCGCTGCGCCGGGGGCTGGCCGCCCGCCCGGACCTGATCAAGCCGAACGCCGACGAGCTGGCCGAGCTGACCGGCTCGCACGAGCCGCAGCGGGCCGCGCAGGCCGCCCGGCGCCGCGGTGCCCGCTCGGTCGTCGCCTCGCTCGGCGCCGAGGGGCTGCTCGCGGTGACCCCGGAGGGCCGCTGGCGGGCCGCCCCGCCGGCCCATGTGCGCGGCAACCCGACCGGTGCGGGCGACTCCGCGGTCGCGGGCCTGCTCTCCGGTCTGGTGGAGCACCTGCCCTGGCCGGACCGGCTGGCCCGCGCGGTCGCCCTGTCGGCGGCGACGGTGCTGGCGCCGGTGGCGGGCGAGTTCGACCGGGCGGCGTACGAGGAGCTGCTCGGACGCGGCGTCGCGGTGACGGCGGAGGCGGGCGCGGCCTGAGTGCGGGGCCCGGGTGCGGTTGCCCGGGCCCGCCCGGTCACTCGGACTGGAGCGAGAGCGTGTCGAGGACGAGGTCGCACTTGTTGCCCTCGTTGCACGCCAACTCGATCGTGTTGGTGCCTTCGTTGAGGTTCACGTTGGCCCAGGTGGTCTGCCAGCCCTTTTCCCAGTCGCCCTCGGGCGTGCCGCCGAAGTTCTTCATGTTCAGCGGGCGCGCGGAGGCCTTGCCGTTGATGACCAGGGTCGCGTCGGCGTCCTTGCCCGGGATGCCGTAGCGCACGTTGAGCCGGTAGCCGCCGGCCTTCTCGATGCCGTCGACGGTCCAGGTGACCTTCGCGCCGACCTGGTTGAAGCCCGTGACGTAGACGCCACCGTCGGACTCCGCGCCCTCGAAGTCGGAGGCGGTCCCCATGCCGGGCGACAGCCGCAGGGCCTTCGCGTCGGTCGCGGGCAGCTCAACCTCCTCCTCGGCGCCCTCGCTCGCCGACGGGCTGGGCTCGGTGCTCTCGGACTGGGTGGGGGTCGGGTCGCCGCCCGCCTCGTTGCCGCCCTTGTCGTCGTCGGAGCCGCTGCTCGTCATGGCCACGGCGATGCCGATGACGACGGCGGCGACGACCGCCACCGCGCCGATCAGCAGGCCCTTGGTGTTGGGGCCGCGGCGTCCGCCGCCCCCGCCGTGCCCGGACGGCTGCTGCGGGCTCCCGGGACCGCCACCGCCGGGGAAGGTCTCCGGCGCGGCGTAGTGCGCGTTCGGCTGGCCGTAGGCGCCCTGCTGGGGCGGGGCTGCCTGGCCGTGGGCGGCGGTCTGCGCGCCCTGGCCCTGCGGTGCCCCGTACTGCCGTGTACCGACGGGACGCACCCGGTTGACGGAGTTCGGATAGCCGTAGCCACCGGACGGCGGCTGGGCCCCGTTGGCCTGCCCGTCGGCGTAGAGGTAGCCGAAGGGGTCGTCGTCCTCGGGCGTGCTCGCGCCGTTGTTGCCGGGCGTCATCCCTAGGTCTCCTAACCAGATGCGGTGCGTGGTGCGGTACGGGTCGTGAGAGGGCGAGCCTACCCTCCCCCATTCTCGAATTCGCTCGAACGGGGGGACCCCCACCACTGACCCAAAAGGGTGACTCGGACCGCATCAACGCGCTGACCTGGTGATCATCCGGCGCGGCGGTGCTGTTTGGGACGAGATCGTTTCTCGACGTACATCCGTTCGTCAGCGGACTTCAACACCTCGTCCGCCGTCATGCCGCAGTGGGCCCAGCCGATGCCGAAGCTGGCGCCCACCCGGACGGCCCGGCCCTCGGCCCGGATCGGCTGGATGATCTCGCCCCGCAGCCGTACGGCGAGGTCCTGGGCGTCGGCCCGGCCGAGCCCGTTGGCGAGGATCACGAACTCGTCGCCGCCGAGCCGGGCCACGGTGTCGCCGTCGCGGACGCCGCCGCTGAGCCGCCGGGCGACCTCGATGAGGACGGCGTCGCCCGCGTTGTGCCCGAACCGGTCGTTGATCGACTTGAAGCCGTCCAGGTCGCAGAAGAGGACCGCGAGCCCCTTGGTGCCGTCGTCGCGCCCGTCCTCGGGGGCCACGGCGTGCACGTGGTGGTCGAAGGCGCCGTACGGCTCGGCCGCGGCGGAGAAGTCGAAGGTGTGGCCGCCGGAGTCGAACACGGCGGAGTTCCCGTAGGCGGCGTCCATGGCGTCGGCCACCGCGTGCGACGACTGCGGGCGCTGGCAGAGCCGGGCGGCCAGCCGGGAGCGCAGCTCGGCGCTGTTCGGCAGGCCGGTGAGGGAGTCGTGGGAGGCGCGGTGGGCGAGGTGCAGCTCGCGGCGCTTGCGCTCCTCTATGTCCTCGACGTGGGTGAGCAGGAAGCGCGGTCCGTCGGCGGCGTCGGCGACGACGCTGTTGCGCAGCGAGACCCAGACGTAGGTGCCGTCGCGGCGGCCCAGGCGCAGCTCGGCCCGGCCGCCCTCGGCGGAGGTGCGCAGCAGGGTGCCGATGTCCTCGGGGTGCACGAGGTCGGAGAAGGCGTAGCGGCGCATCGAGGAGGCCCGGCGGCCCAGCAGCCGGCACAGGGCGTCGTTGGTGCGCAGGATGCGGCCGTGCTGGTCGCCGCCCATCTCGGCGATGGCCATGCCGGAGGGGGCGTACTCGAAGGCCTGCCGGAAGCTCTCCTCGCTGGCCCTGAGCGCCTGCTGGTCGCGCTCCAGGCGGACCAGGGCGCGCTGCATGTTGGAGCGGAGCCGGGCGTTGCTGATCGCGATGGCGGCCTGGAACGCGTACATCTGCAAAGCCTCGCGGCCCCAGGCGCCGGGGCGGCGGCCGTTGCGCGGCCGGTCCACGGACAGGACGCCGATCAGCTCGCCGCTGTTGCCGCCGCCCTGCGGGCCCGGCGCGTACATCGGGGCGAAGAGCCGGTCCGAGGGGTGCCACTCGTCCTCGAAGCGGGGCGCGGGCCCGTCGGTGTACCACTGCGGGACGTCGTCGTCGTCGAGGACCCAGCCCTCGGTGTGGGGTATGAAGATCAGGTCGCCCCACTGCTCGCCCATGCCCAGGCGCCGGTCCCAGGACTCGCGGGAGCCCGAGCGGCCCGTGATGAGCGCCTCGGCGGCCTGGTTGCCGGCGAAGGCGGCGACGACGAGATCGCCGTCGGGTCCGACCAGGTTGACGCACGCCAGCTCGTAGTTGAGGGCCTGGACGACGCCGTCCGCGACGGCCTGCAGGGTGTCGGCCAGGCTGCGGGCCTTGTTCATGTCGGCCATGGCCTGGTGCAGCTGCCGCAGGGAGGCAAGACGGACATAGGGCTCCGAGTCGGTCTCCATGCTCGCCCTCCCCCCGAGACCTCGCAGTGAATCAAGGGTTCTCTTCGGCGCCTTTACTGATGGTGCCCTTGCAGGTTCCCCGCCACTGAATCACAGCGCGCTCTCCACTCGGTACACAGGGTCAACAATTACCGCCCCTTGTGACTCAAGTCACAACGAAACATGAACAATTGAGTGGGGTTTCTGCTTTTCCCTGCGCGTTTACCGAACGCAAAGTTTGTGGGTATGCGTACGTCTCCTCCTCGCCCGCCTCCCCGCCTCCTCCCGTGGTCCTAGGTCCTGATTGGGACCGGGGCCCGATGCCCGGCCCACGCCCCGGACATTAGCGTGACGGAGTGCCGAACACTCCGCCTCTCACGTATCCCGGGTCCCCCGCGGCCCCCGCGTCCCCGTTGCCGTCGCCCGCCCCCGGGCATGCTGAGGGGGTGAGCAACGAGGAGTTCCGTGCCGCCATGTCCCGGCTGGCCTCGGGCGTGGTCCTGGTGACCGCGCAGGAGCCGCCGCTGGACCCGGACGACCCGCTGGCGCCGCGCGGCGAGGACGTCGGGATGACGGCCACCGCCTTCATGTCGGTGTCCCTGGACCCGCCGCTGGTCCTGGTCGGTCTGCGCGAGGGCTCCCGCATGGACGACCTGCTGGACGAACAGCCCCTGTGGGCCGTGTCGGTCCTCTCCGAGAGCCAGCGGCACATCGCGGGCCGCTTCGCGATGAAGGGCCGCGTCAGCGACCGCCTCCTGTTCGCGGACATCCCGTACACGCGGGGGGAGGCGACCGGGGCGCCCCTGGCCGGCGGCGCCCTGGCGACCCTGGAGTGCCGCACCGAGCAGCGGGTGCCGGCCGGCGACCACACGCTGGTGATCGGCCGGGTGCTGACCGCGACGCTGCCGAGCTCGGACGGGGGTCCGCTGACGTACTTCCGGGGCCGGTACCGGCAGCTGGGCTGAGCGGTAATCCGCTCGTCCGGCGGGCGGGCGCCCGCCTAGGGTGCGGGCATGACGACCAGCACCGGGCCCCGACTGGAGCCGATCACTCCGGCGAACCTCGAGGCCGCCCTCGCCATACGGGTGCGCCCCGAGCAGGAGTTCGCCGTCGACCCGGTGGTGAAGTCCCTCGCCGAGGCCTACGTCCACCCCCACACGGCCTGGCCGCGCCTGATCCTCGACGGCGACCGCCCGGTCGGCTTCCTCATGGGCTTCTTCGGCGTCGACTGGTACGACGACGGCAGCGCGCTGCGCTCCGGCCTGTGGCGGCTGAACATCGCCGCCGGGGAGCAGGGCCGGGGATACGGCCGCTTCGCCGTGGAGTCGGTGACCGGCGAGATCCGGCGCCGCGGTGGCACGGAGTGCTTCGTCACCTGGCACCCCGGCGAGCACGGTCCGGAGAACTTCTACCTGGGCCTCGGCTTCCGTCCGAACGGGGAGAAGGCCGAGGAGGAGACGGTCGGGGTGCTGGGGCTGGACTGAGCCGCGCTCCCTCCCGGTCAGTCCCAGCCCCGCCCGGAGCGCCCGCGCTTGGTGTCCGAGCGCTGCTTCTTCTCCCGCAGCCGGCGTTCGTTGATGCCGCGCGGTATGCGGGTCGGCCTGCGGGGCCTGGGCGGGGGCGCGGTGGCCTCGGCCAGGAGGGCGGCCAGGCGTACGGCGGCGGTCTCCCGGTTGCGCCACTGGGAGCGGTGCTCGGAGGCGCGGACGGTGACGACCCCGTCGGCCAGGCGCCCGGCCAGCCGCTCCAGCGCCCGCTGCTTCCACACCTCGGGCAGGGCCTCGGTCCGCGCCAGGTCGAAGCGCAGCTCCACCGCCGTGTCCGTGGTGTTGACGTGCTGTCCGCCGGGCCCCGAGGAGCGCGAGAAACGCCAGACCAGCTCGGCCTCGGGCAGGGAGACGGAGCCGCGGATGACATGGGGACCGGACATGCCCTCCATGTTCCCGTCCGCGGGCGGCCCGCGTCACTCGAATATCCTGATCCCGCTCTTGGTAAAGAAAGTAAAGAGAGGCGGAACCTTGTGGACCCCTCTCGACGTTCATGGTGGTAGCTGTAGCTTTCTTGCCGTACGTAAACGAGGGAAGGGACTCCCAACAATGGCTGTAAGCCTGTCCAAGGGTGGCAACGTCTCGCTCACCAAGGAGGCTCCGGGCCTGACCGAAGTCACCGTGGGGCTCGGCTGGGACGTCCGCACCACCACCGGCACCGACTTCGACCTCGACGCCTCCGCGATCGCGGTCAACACGCAGGGCAAGGTCTACTCCGACGCCCACTTCGTCTTCTTCAACAACAAGCAGACGCCGGACAACACGATCGTCCACACCGGTGACAACCGCACCGGCGAGGGCGCCGGCGACGACGAGGCGATCAACGTCAACCTGGCGGGCCTCCCGGCCGACATCGAGAAGATCGTCTTCCCGGTCTCGATCTACGACGCCGAGAACCGCTCGCAGAACTTCGGCCAGGTGCGCAACGCCTACATCCGCATCCTCAACCAGGCCGGCGGCGCCGAGATCGCCCGCTACGACCTGTCCGAGGACGCGGCCACCGAGACCGCCATGGTCTTCGGCGAGCTGTACCGCAACGGCGCCGAGTGGAAGTTCCGCGCCGTCGGCCAGGGCTACGCCTCGGGCCTGACGGGCATCGCCCAGGACTTCGGCGTCAACGTCTGAGGTTCATCCGCCCGTCGGTTCCGTACGAAGGCCCCCCGGACGTCCGGCCGGGGGGCCTTCGGCGTGCCGTCGGACGGTCGGGGCGGCGCGGGGCCGGGGCCGGGGCGTCATGGCAGCAGGCGCTGCTCCTTGGCCACGGCGACCGCACCGGCCCGGGTGTCGACGCCGAGCTTGTCGTAGATGCGGCGCAGATGCGTCTTCACCGTGGCCTCGCTGATGAACAGGGCGCGGGCGATCTCCCGGTTGCCGAGCCCGGTGGCGAGCTGGGCCAGGATGTCGCGCTCGCGGTCGGTGAGGGCGGGGCGCGGCTTGCGCAGGTTGGCCATCACCCGGCCGGCGACCGGCCCGGACAGTGCCGTACGGCCCTGGGCGGCGGCGTGGATGGCCGCGAACAGCTCCTCCGGGCGCTCGGCCTTCAGCAGGTATCCGGTCGCGCCCGCCTCGATGGCGCGGGTGATGTCGGCGTCGGTGTCGTAGGTGGTCAGGACCAGCACGTGCGGTGTCCGGGCGGGGGCGGCCCCGGTGGCGGCCGTGAGGCGGCGGGTGGTCTCCACGCCGTCGATGCCCGGGCCGAGCTGAAGGTCCATCAGGACCACGTCCGGCGCCAGCCGTGCGGCGAGCGCGAGCGCCTCCTCGCCGGTGCCCGCCTCGCCGACCACCTCGATGCCGGGGGCGCTGTCGAGCAGGGCGAGCAGCCCGGCGCGTACGACGACGTGGTCGTCGCAGACCAGGATGCGCACGGGGGCTGAGGCCGGGCCGGGGGCGGCGGGGTCGGTCATCGGGGGGCCTCCTGCGGGCCGGCCGGAGCTGCCGGGTCGGTTCGGGGCGGGTCCAGGGGGATCGCGGCGGACAGGGCGGTGCCCTCGCCGGGCGCGGACTCGACGGTCAGGGTGCCGCCGAGCTGGCGCAGGCGTGCGTGCATGGCGGGCAGCCCGTGCCCGCGCGTCCCGGCGGGGGCGTCGGACGGCTCGGCGGGGTCGAAGCCGTGCCCGTCGTCGGTGACGTCCAGGACGACCTCGTCGTCGAGGAGGGTGAGGCTGAGCGCGGCGGTGGACGCGCCCGCGTGCTCCCGGACGTTGGCCAGGGCGCCCTGGGCGATGCGCAGCAGGGCCGACTGGACGCGGTCGGGCAGCGGCGGGACGCGGGTCCCGTCGTCGACGTGGACGCGGACGGTGAGGTGGTCGCCGGACTCCCGGGCGGCCAGGGCCCGCAGCGCCGCCTCCAGACCGCCGCCGCGGGCGAGGTCGGCCGGGGCCAGGTCGTGCACGAAGCGGCGGGCCTCGGCCAGGTTGTGCTCGGCGACGGAGGCGGCGCCCCGCACGTGGGTACGGGCCTTGTCCTGGTCCGACTCCCAGACCCGCTCGGCTGCCTGGAGCAGCATCCGCTGGCTGGACAGGCCCTGGGCGAGACTGTCGTGGATCTCCATGGACAGCCGCTGGCGCTCCGCGAGGGTGCCCTCGCGGCGTTCGGAGGCGGCGAGTTCGCGGCGGGTGCGGATCAGGTCGTCGATCAGGGCGCGCTGCCGGGCCGCCTGCCGTTCGGTGTGCAGGAACACGGCCGCGGCGATCGCGGCGACGGCGGGCGGGGCCAGCAGCAGATTGGGGTCGAAACGCCCGGCGAGACGGAACTGCGCGGCGACGACGAACACCGTCAGGACGGTGACCAGCACCAGCGCCGCCCGGGCGGGCAAGGTGCGCAGGCCGGTGTAGAAGAGGGGCACCGCGCACCAGGAGAAGCTGGGTGCGAGGACGACGAGCACCATCCACACCACGACCACGAGGCCCAGCCGGACCAGCCGTCGCCGGGCGGCCGGAGTGCCGGGACCGGACGGTCCGGGACCGCTCAGGACCGGCCCGAGCAGGTGCAGCACCGCGAGGGTGACGGACAGGGCGAGGATCCACGGGGTGCGGGGCTCACCGGGGTGGCGCAGCAGGAAGCGGGCGAGGGCACCGCCGAGCAGCAGGAAGAACGCCATGTGCATCACGGCGCCGAGCCACCGGCTGTCCGCGTCGGCCGTGCTGTTCGAGTTGTTCGAGTTGTTCGAGGCGTAGGAGTCGTACGGCTTCGGCATCCGGCACCCGCCTCCTCTCGCCCGTCGCTCCCGCTTTTGCTGTCCTACAACGTGCCGCAGAAGACCGCTGAGCTGCACGAACATTCCCATGGTGCCCCCATCGGACGCCGTGCGGGTCAACCGATCGGACGACCCCTCCGTCGCCCGTTCCGTCGCCCACGAGCAGCCGGAACGGCGACCGTGGGCCTCCGGTGCGGGCCGGAGAGTGGAGAGCACGAAGCCGACCGCCTCACCCGCAGGAGCAGACCACCATGAAGAAGACCCTCTCCCGTCGTGCCCGCATCGCCACCGGCGGTGCCGTGCTCGCCGCCGTCGCCGCCGGCACCTTCGGCACGGTGGCCGCGAACGCCTCCGCCCCCGAGGCGGCCCAGGACTCCGCGGTGTCGGCCGCCCCGGCCGCCGCGGCCGGCAAGCGCGACACCACCACCTCCACCCACCTGACGATCGACGCTGCCACCGAGGCCGCGCAGGCCGCGCTGAAGGCCGCCAAGAAGGAGAGCCAGCGGATCACGGTCGCGGTCGTCGACCGCAACGGCAACACGATCCTCACCATGCGCGGCGACGGCGCCGGTCCGCAGTCCTACGAGTCGGCCGAGAAGAAGGCGTACACGGCCGTCTCCTGGAACGCCCCGACCAGCGAGCTGGAGGGCCGTCTGGAGAACGCCCCGAACCTGAAGGACATCCCGGGCACGCTGTTCCTGGGCGGCGGCGTCCCGGTCACCGCGGGCAAGGCGCCGATCGCCGGTATCGGTGTCGCGGGCGCCCCGTCCGGCGCCCTGGACGAGAAGTTCGCCCAGGCCGGTGCGGATGCGCTGAACTAGCCGGTCCCGGTGGCCGGGTCCCAGTAGCCGGTCCCCACAGCCGGTCCCAGCAGGCGTTTCACGTGAAACGCCCCATAGGATCACGTCGTGCGCACCCCCGTCCCCCGTCTGTTCGCAGCCGCCGCCACCGTCGTCGCCCTCGCGGCGTGCAGTGGCGGCGGCGCGGTCGAGGGCACCCCCGGCGGCTCGGGTGTGCGCGACCCGTACTTCCCCAAGGCGGGCAACGGGGGCTACGACATCGGCCACTACGACCTGAAGCTGGACTACGACCTCGACGCCGACGCCGGCGCCGGGCACCTCACCGGCACCGCGACGATCACCGCCCGTGCGACCCGCGACCTGTCGGCCTTCGACCTCGACCTCAAGGGCCTGGACGTCGAGGAGGTCACGGTCGAGGGCCAAGACGCCCGGTTCAACCGGGCCGGACAGGAACTGACGGTCCGCCCGGCCGAGGAGCTGAACGACGGGGAGACGTTCCGGGTGACCGTCCGGTACTCCGGCGAGCCGGAGACGATCACCGACCCCGACGACTCCGAGGAGGGCTGGCTGCCCACCGCCGACGGCGCGGTCGGGCTGGGCGAGCCGACGGGCTCGATGGCCTGGTTCCCCGGCAGCCACCACCCCTCCGACAAGGCGACGTACGACCTCGCGATGACCGTGCCGGAGGGCCTCGGCGTGGTCTCCAACGGCGAGTTGCGGGACGAGCGGACCCGGGACGGCCGTACGACGTTCACCTGGCACACCGCCGAGCCGATGGCGAGCCATGTCGTCACCGTCGCCGTCGGCGAGTGGGAGACCGCCCGCTCCGCCACGGACGACGGTCTGCCGGTGTACACGGCCGTCGATCCGACGCAGGCCGGTGCGAGCCGGAAGGTCCTGAAGCGGATCCCCGAGATCATGGACTGGGCGCGGGAGAACTTCGGCCCCTACCCCTTCTCCTCCACCGGCGCGATCGTCGACCGCGACGAGGACGCCGGGTACGCCCTGGAGACCCAGAACCGGCCCTACTTCCCCGGCGCCCCCGACACCGTCCTGCTCGTCCACGAACTCGCCCACCAGTGGTACGGGAACTCCGTCAGCCCGAAGACCTGGCGGGACATGTGGCTCAACGAGGGCTTCGCCACCTACGCGGAGTGGCTGTGGGAGGAGGACCACGGCGGCGACACCGCCCGGGAGACCTTCGAGGCGCTCTACGACGGGACGTACTACGACGACGAGGCCGCGAACGACTCGATCTGGGCGTTCCCGCCCGCGGACCCGCCGGACGCGGCGCGCCTCTCCGACAGCCCCGTCTACCAGCGGGGCGCCATGGTCCTGCACAAGATCCGCGAGACGGTCGGCGACGACGCCTTCCGGGAGCTGCTGCACGGCTGGGCCGCCGCCCACCGCCACGGCAACGCGGACACCGAGGACTTCACGGCGTACGTGGAGAAGTCGGCGCCGGACGAGGACTTCTCGCAGATCTGGGCCGACTGGCTGCGCGGGGACGGCCGGCCGGACGAGCCGTGAGCCGCCAGGACGCGCCGTGAGCCGCCGCTTCGCCCAGCCGCCGCCTCACCCCCCGTGGCCCCCGAAGGTTTCGAGCAGCAGGGCCAGGTCCGGCGGCCAGAGCGGTTCGGGCGCCGCGGCGAGTTCGGCCCGGCTCCACCAGCGCCAGGTGAGGATGCCGTCCGCGGCGTGCGCGGCGGCCAGGTGGGGGCCGGTGGGCTCCCGGCGGGGCCCCTGGGCGACGTAGACGTGCTCGTACTGGCGGACGGGGCCGACGCTCAGGTGGGTGAAGTCGTGTTCCCAGGTGCAGAGCAGCGGGCCCGGTTCCAGGTCGGTCCAGCCGGTCTCCTCGCGCACCTCGCGCAGGGCGCCCTCGCGGGGGTTCTCGTCCGCCTCCAGGCCGCCGCCGGGCATCGCCCAGTGCACGCCGACCTCCACGTTGTCGTAGCGCAGGAGGAAGACGGCGCCCTCGGGGTCGAGCACGGCGACGCGGGCGGCGCGGCGCGGGGTGCGCGGCCGGTCGCTCTCCAGCTCCCTGCGCAGCACGGCGCAGGGGCGGTCGGACCGGAGGTCGCGGCGGTGGTCGACGGCCGTGTAGCCGAGGGCGGTCCAGAAGGCGAGCGCGTCGGTGTTGCCGTCGAGGACGGCGAGCCGTACGGCGGTGCGGCCCGCGGCGCGGAAGCGGTCCTCGACGAGGGAGACGAGCCGGCTGCCGTGTCCCTGCCGGGTCAGCGCCGCGTCCACCATCAGCAGCCCGATCCACGGGTCCGGGTCGGACGGGTCGGGATGCCGGGCCAGCGTCACCGCGACCCCGACCAGCCGGCCCGCGTCCCTGGCCAGCAGCACCTCGGCGCCGGGCCGCGCCAGTTCGTCGGCGAGCGCGGTCGCGACCTGCTCCGGACGGATGTCCGCCGGGTCGGGGAAGTCGCCGCTGAGCGCGTGGAAGGCGCGGTGGGAGGCGTAGAGGGCGGTGAGTTCGGTGAGAACGGGGCCCGGGATGTCGTGGTCGGGGGTGAGGGCGAGCGGGGTGAGGATCACCCGGGCAACCTATCCGTCCGCGGGGCGCTGGGGCCCGGACCGGTCCAGGTCGGAGAGGTCGAGGACGAAGCGGTGGCGGACGTCGCCCCGGTCCAGCCGGTCGAGGGCCTCGTTCACGCGGGCGGAGGGGAGGAGTTCGATGTCGGCGGTGATGCCGTGCTCGGCGCAGAAGGCCAGCATCTCGGCGGTGCCCTTCCGGCCGCCGCTGCCCGCGGAGCTGAGCTTCTTGCGGCCGATGAGCAGGTCGAGGGTCTCCAGGGTGACCGGTCCCAGGTGCCCGAGGTGGCTGAGCGTGCCGTCCAGCGCGACCAGGCGGAGGTAGGCACCGAGGTCGTGCGGGGCGGAGACGGTGTCGATGAGGATGTCGAACCGGTCGCGGGCGGCGGCCATCTGCTCGGGGTCCGTCGAGACGACGAGTTCACGCGCGCCCAGTGCGCGCGCGTCCTCGGCCTTGTCCGGCGACCGGCTGATCACCGAGGTGTCGGCGCCGAGCGCGACCGCGAACTTCACGGCGAGGTGGCCGAGGCCGCCGAGACCGGCCACGGCGACCCGGGTGCCGGGTCCGGCGCCCAGGGCGCGCAGCGGCTCCCAGACGGTGATCCCGGCGCACAGCAGCGGGGCGGCGGCGGCCGGGTCCAGAGCGGCCGGGAGGGCGTACGCGAACCGTTCGCCGAGCACGTACTCACGGGAGTAGCCGCCGAGGGTGGTGGATCCGTCGACGCGGTCGGTGCCGCCGTAGGTCAGGGTGGGGAAGGCGTGGCAGAAGTTCTCCTGGCCGATCCGGCACATGGCGCACGCGCCGCAGGAGTCGACGATGTTGCCGACCGCGACCGGGTCACCGGCCCGGAACCGGCTGACCTCCGTCCCGGTCGCGGTCACCACGCCCGTGAACTCGTGTCCGGGGACGAGGGGGTCCGGCCCGCCGTCCGTGCCGCCGCGGGCCCGGAGGGCGTGCAGGTCCGTGTGGCAGACGCCGCAGTAGTCGACCCGGACGGCGAGGTCGTCGGGGCGCAGCTCGCGCCGTTCCAGCGGGGCGCGGCGCAGTGCCGGGGTGGTCGCGGCGGCGTTCGCGGGCTCCGCCTGCCAGCCCACTGTGGTCCTCATGGCTCTTTCCAGCTCCTCAGACAGACTGTTCGGTCTATTTGAGAGTAGGCACGTTTGCCGCACTGAGGCAAACCAACTGTTCTGTTTGGCCGTGGGATACCCTGAGACCATGCCCGACCGCGCTCCCGACCGCATTCCCGACCAGCCCCTGACCTCCCGCGGCGCCGCCACCCACCGGCGGATTTTGGACGTCGCGACCCGGGAGTTCGCCGAACACGGGATCGCCGGGGCGCGCGTCGAGCGGATCGTGGCCGCCGCGCGCACCAACAAGGCGCAGCTCTACGCGTACTTCGGCAGCAAGGACGGGCTGTTCGACGCGATCTTCTTCGGCTCGCTGGACCGCATCGTGAACGTCGTCCCGATCGACGCCGGCGACCTCGCGGACTGGGCCGTGCGTCTCTACGACGAGTATCTGCGCCGCCCCGACCTGATCCGGCTGGCCACCTGGGCGCGGCTGGAGCGGCGTCCGGCGGGGCACCTGGTCGACGACGCCGACCGCCGCGACGACGCCAAGCTCCGGGCCATCGCCGAGGCCCAGGCGGCGGGCCGGGTGCGGCCGGGCGACCCGTTCGACGTGCTGGCCCTCGTCATCGCCATGTCCATGGCCTGGTCACCGGTCAGCAACGTCTACGCGGCGACCGCCGACGAGCCCGACGACGTGCACGAACGCCGTCGGGCTCTGCTCCGCGACGCGGTCCGCCGCGCCACGTCACCCCACTGACCTCAGCGGGCCCCGGCCGCTCCGCCGCCTGCGGCCCGGTCCCCCTGGAGCCTGGTGAGCCGGGAGACGAAGAGCACGGCGAACACGGTGCTCACGACGGCGACGACGTCGCCGCCCAGGGCGCTGATGACGGTCCCCATGGCGTCGTCCGCGGTCTTCTCCTCGTCCCAGGTCCGGTAGGCGCTCAGTTCTGTCGCGAGGTGGAGCACCCAGAGCCACCACCACGTGTGCATCAGCCACCGTCCGGCGCCCGCCGGGCGGCCGGTCGTCGCGGTCCAGATGTCGTTGGCGATCTGCTTGGGCAGGAAGAAGTTGCCGACGGGGATGAACCAGGAGCCCACCGCCAGGCCCGGCTTGTAGCGGACGCGGCCCGGCGCGAACGACTCGGCGTTCTGCCGCATCCGGCGGAACCAGCACACCCACACGGCCGCCGCCGCGAGCAGCACCAGCAGGCCCAGGCCCTCGGCCACGAGACTCGTCACCTGCAGCGCCCTGAAGTCGTCGATGCCCCTGGGAGACGACGAACCGGGCCGCCCGTCGAGCTCGTCGCGGACGGCCATGAGGACGTTGAATTCGAACAGCACCGGCACGACGAACAGGATGAGCAGCACGTTCAGCGCCGTGGCCAGCCCCTTCGCCTGACGTACGGGCGGCGAGGCGTACGGCGACGGGGCGACGGGTACCGCCGCGGGGGGCGGGGTGGCGTACGGCGAGGGCCGAGCGGCTCCGGGTCCCGCCCCGAGCGGCGAGCCGCCCTGCCACGGGGGAGTCGCCGGACCGTACGCGGCGGGCGGCGGTCCGAAGCCCGCGGCGGGAGCCGCCCCGACCGGCACCCTGTCCTCCGGGTCCTCGCTGTCCAGCAGCTGCACGGCGTGCCGGCCCAGCTCCGCCAGCACCTCGCCGGGCAGCCACGCGCCGCCCGGGGTGCCGTCGGCGCCCCCCATGTCCTCGATCGACGTCAGCAGTTCCTCGGGCGTGGGCCGCTTCTCGGGCTCCTTCGCCAGGCAGGCCGAGACGACGCCCTGCCAGGGCTCGGGGACCCCGGTCAGGTCCGCCTCCTCGGTGGCGATGCGGAAGAGCAGCGAGTGCAGCCCGCCCTCGTCGGTACCGAAGGGCATCCGGCCGGTCGCCGCGTAGGCCAGCACCGCGCCGAGGCAGAAGACGTCACTCGCGTACGACACCTTCTCCCCGCGCACCTGCTCGGGGGACATGAAGCCGGGCGACCCCACGACGGCGCCGGCCTTGGTGAGCCCCTCGGCGGACCGCGTGGAGGCGTCCAGGGCGCGGGCGATGCCGAAGTCGATGACGCGGGGGCCGTCGATCGTCACCAGGACGTTGGAGGGCTTGAGGTCGCGGTGGACCAGCCCGGCGGCGTGAATGGCCTGCAGCGCCCTCGTCAGCCCCGCCGCCAGCACCCGCAGGGTGGCGGAGGGCAGCGGCCCGTACTGCCGGTCGACGACCTCGGCGAGCGAGGGCCCGGCGACGTACCCGGTGGCGACCCAGGGGGTGGCCGCCTCGGTGTCGGCGTCCAGCACCGGCGCGGTCCACTCGCCGCCGACGCGCTGCGCCGCCTTCACCTCCTGCGCGAAGCGCCGCCGGAAGTCGGGCATGCGGGCCAGTTCCTCCCGGACGGTCTTGACGGCCACCGTCCGGCCCCGGTCGGAGCGGGCCAGGTACACCCGGCCCATGCCGCCCTCACCGAGCCTGCCGAGCAACCGGTACCTGCCGATCCGTTCGGGATCGTCCGGCTTCAACCCGTCCATCTTGCTCCCTCTCCCCCGGCGACACCGTGCGCACCGGGATTGGGGACGAGGATAGAGACAGCGGCGGCGCATGGAAAAGCCAGTGCTCCCAGTGCAGTTGAGCCCGGCACGGCCCGCGCCCGTGGCCGCGGAGCGGTCCGGTCCGTCTCCGCGCCCCGGTCCGTGACACCATCTCCTGCGTGCTCGACATCGGCTACGCCCTCTCCACCCGCTTCACGGACCCGCCGCAGACGGACTACCGGCGCGCGGACGTCCACGCCCTGCGGCACGACCTGTTCTGCGGGGACGTGTACCTCGCCGACACCAAGGCGGACCGGGAGCTGTCCACAGCCTGGGGATGGGTGCCGGTGCTCGACTTCGCCTGGGCGCTGTGCGACATCGTCGAGCACGTCGACCGGGACCCGGCGGGCTCCAGGGCCGCCCGGCCGCAGCGGGCGGAGCTGGACTTCACCGAGTCCACCGACCGCCTGCTCTTCGAGCGCCGCTTCGGCTGGGTCGACATCGAGGCGGAGTGGCTCCCGGCGGACGAACCCCCGCTGTCCTTCTCCCACACCGAACTGCGCCGCGAGGCCCGGGACTTCCTCCACGACCTGCTCGCCGACCTCACCGACCTCCACGACGACCTCGCGGACAACCCGGCCATCTGGACCCTCCAGGCCCGCTTCCCGCGGATGCCCTCCGACTAGACAGCAGGGAGAGTCACTTCCGATGACCGCACAACCCGCGCCGTTCAAGCCTTCCCTCGTCAAAGCGGTGTTCCGGGACGTGACCCCGCTGCACGTCTCCCGGTCGGCCGCGTGGGCCGCCGCGTCGGTGACGCGGACGGTGCTGACGGAGATCATCGAGGGCGCGAGGAGGGTGGCGGCGGAGCAGTCCCGGAGGAAGCTGATACCCGGGGACCTGATCTCGGCGACCGACCGCGATGTCGAGCTGGAAGTGGGGGGCACGTGGTACGTCCACAGCCCGACGTTCCGAAGTCGGACCGGTGACCTGTACGACGCCGACGGTGTCCTCGTACCCCTTCGTCAGCGCAGGGGGACGCGCACCCCAAGTGCCGTGGCCGGAGCCCACCGGTTCGAGGCCGGGGTCAGGAAGCTGCTGCGGAGCCGGGGTGCGCCGGCCGTCCCGGCGATGGTCCGCGACCTGGACGGCATCGCGAGCGTGTTCCTGACGGACCTCGCCCGGGGCGCGGCCGTGGTCGTCCGCGAGGGCGGGGTCACACGCTTCGGCACGGTCGTCCTGGGGACGCCGGACGAAGCGGCCGCGCCCCCGTTCCCCAAGGATGTCCTCGGGGCCCTGTCCACCCGCACGGGAGACCGGCGGACCGTCGGCAGGGACGACGTCCTGGCCGCCACCACGATGGTGTTGTTCGGCGACCTCAGGCAGCGGGCCCTCACCGAAGCAAAGGTGTCCACACGGAACATCTCGGCCTCGACTGGTAACGAGGGCGACGTCTGACAGCGGTCACACCCAGGTGAGGTTCTGCCCACCGGGGCCGACGTGCAGCCGCATGCGGCCGGCCGACGGGCGCCCGTCGGTCCGCCACCGCGCAAGGCGCTCGGTGATCTCGTCCCACAGCCGCACCGGGCCACCCTGTCGCACCATCCACCGCGCGCCGTCCTGGAAGACCCAGCCGTACGGCACCGTGTGCACGCCGCAGGTGGCGATCACGCGACCGTACGGACCGCCCTCCTTGTGTCCCGCCAAGCCGTCACCGACCACGAGCTCGGGCCAGTACCCGGCCCCCGCAAGCGCCATCCCGGCACGGGCGGACACCTCAGCGTCGACCTCGACCGTGGTCACGTCCTCGCCCACGGCATGGCACCGCAGCGCGGTCGAGTAGCCGGTGCCCGTGCCGATCTCCAGGACACGACTCTCCTCAGTCGCCCGCAGGTACTCAAGCATCCGCACCACAAGACTCGGCAGGGTGGACGATGACGAGGGGGCCGCGGCGATGCGCCCCTCGACCTGATCGGGGAAGACGCCTCCGGCCACCTGCGTCACGAGGGAGTCGTCTTCGTAGATCCGCGCGAGGCCCTCCGGGGAGGCCCCGACTGGCTGCCGGCCGGTACCAGCCGCCGTCCTCGGACTCGAACCAGCCGCGGGAAAAGGAACGACTCCCGGGGAACCGACGTGACAGCCGCCGCCCATTTCGCGCTACGCAGGACGCCGGACTTGGTCAGGCGTCTCGCCAGGTCGGCCCGTAGGCGTTCCGAGGGCGGGGCCGCTTTCGTGCGTCCAGGGGTTTCGGTTAGAGCGAGACCCCTACGCCTGATCGGGGACGGCGACGCCGGGAACCGGCATACCTCGGCCCCACAGCTCTTCGGCGTGCTCGGAGAACCGGTCGAACAGTCCGCCTTGCCCTCGGCGCCGCACGTGCATCAGCGGGGAGTCGTGGCCGACGACGCGCGCCAGATGCGGGGTGATCAGCGCCTGGTCGTCGAAGCGGAAGACGGACAGGCTCACGTGGTTCACTGCGTCCTCGGCCGCCGTGCAGCGCACCTCGATCTGCGGAACGTCAGCCAGCTTGGCCAGCTCTTCCAAGGACATGTGGATGCGGGTGGACACCGTGAGCGCCACGCCCTCGATGGCTTCTCGCTGCCTGGTGACGTCGCCGTCGGGGTCGCCGAGCAGGAACCGCACCCGGCACCCGGCCGCCGCCTTCTGCCGCAGCGTCGCCGCGATCGCCGGTACCTGGGTCCACAGGAAGTAGTTGGTGTACCCGGCGAAGAGCAGTTCCTCGGACGCGTCAGCGATCAGCCCTGCCCAGACTGTCGACGGGCAGGCAGATCGGTACGGGTACGTCTGGACGACTTCGCGGTCCCCGCCCGTCTTCAGCCGGTCCCTTACGGCCTTGGGCCACAGCATGTCTGGCTCAACTCCCAACGCCTGCGATGCGTCTTCCCTGTTCCGTGCGTGCGGGATCAGCTCGTCGTCGGCGATCCAGCGCTCCACCGTCTTCCCCGAGACACCGACGCGAAGCGCGAGCTGCCGCGGCGAGAGCCCGGCGGAATCCATAGCTGATCGTAAGGCCGTATTCAAGGCTCCCCCTGTGGACGTTTGGACGCTTTCGAAGCTAGCGCCCTTACGCCCCAACTGTCTGCCCGCCCGCGCCGATCAGGGCCTGATGGGGCATCACGATGGGCTGGAAGACCCCGGCGACCGCGCGAACGGACCCGGGTCGTGGCCAACGCTGCAAGGAGCGTCGACATGGCAAACGCTACAACCCCGGCCGCCACCAAAGCGGGGGGAGCCTCGGCCCCGCCGGACATCGCCACGGTCCGCGCCACGGCGCGCCGGCTGCTCGCGGCTGACGCCGAGTCGTTCGAGGCCGCGGAGGTCGCGGAGATGACCGCTCGGCTGCGCGAGGACATCGCCGGGCTGATCACCGCGGTGGAGGCCCTCACCCGAGCACTGCCCAAGGACGACGTTCCCCGGGCGTGCGCACTGGCGTGCATCGGAGAGGCCCGCATGCGGCTCCGCCTCGGCGACGGCGACACCGACCGGGTGCGCCTGTCCGCCGCCATCCGTATGGCCCGCACCGCGAACGCTCTCGCCGACCACCACCAGGCCCTGGGTCGCGCGTCGTAGGCCGCCCACAGACTCCCGCCCAGGCCGGGCAGACCCGGCAAGGTGCCCCGACCCGGGCGGGCCATCCCCATCCGCAACGAGCGAAGGAGATCCCGTGACCATACCTCCGGGCCCGACCCCGCCGCCCGCCCTGGCGCTGCCCGCCCTCGTGCGCATGCTCATCACCGACCAGCAGTTCGCCGGCGTCCGCGGCACCGTCATGGACGCCAACCCGGACATGGCCAAGGAGATGGCCGGCCGGATCGTCGACGAGAGCCTCAAGTTCGTGGCCGTCTGCGCGACCAACCCGGGCGTGGGCCTGGCCCCGTCGCGGATCGTCGACGAGGGCTGGCACGCCCTGATCCTGCACACCCACATGTACGCCGGCCTGTGCGAGCGGCTCGGCGGCGAGGGCACGTTCGTACACCACTCCCCGGGCTACGACCCCATCAGCTACGACCCGCCGATCCTGGACCGGACCCGCGAGACCATCGCGGCGCTCGGCTGGGAGGCGGACCCGGAGCTGTGGGGGCCGCCGTCGGACGAGACCCTCGTCTCGGTAGCGGCGAAGTGCCAGCACGCCCCGGAGTGCACCATCATCATCACGCCCAAGCCCAAGCCCGGGGCGGCGTAGCCTGCCCGTGAAGGGAGGCACCGTGTCCGAATGGATCGACCCACGCTACGCGGAACTGGTGGCAGCGTGGAGACGCTCGCAGCAGCCCGCCACGCGTGACCCGAAGGAGCAGCGGCCTGTCCGGGGATTCGTGTCCCCGCCCAAGCCCTGACCGCTCACCGCGGCCCCGGATCGACGTCACCCGTCGTCGGTCCGGGGCCGCTTCACGTCTGCCCCTTGTGGTGAGCGGGCGAGTGCGGGGCAATGGAATCTGCGCGGGTCGACCCGCGCGGTACCCCAGGGGGTTGCGGGAGCGGTGCGGAGCGGAGGTCCCCGAGCGGGCCGGATTCCCGGGGGCGGGGGCTCTACTCCTCCCCCAGCACCCGCACCCCCAGCTCCGCCGCCAGGGCCGGGGCCAGGTCGAGGAGTTGGGTGGGGCTGATGACCGCGCCCGAGAGGCGGTCCACGCCTCGGGACAGGTCCAGTGGGGCGGCGCCGCGCAGGTCGACATCGGTGAGGGTGGCCGCGCTGAGGTCCGCCTGCTTCAGGGCGCAGTCCACGAACTCGACCCGCTCCAGGCGGGCGCCCCCGAAGTCCGGCTCGACCAGGACGCAGCTCTCGAAGACGACGTCCTTGAGGCGGGCCCGGCGCAGATTGAGGTAGTCGATCTTGCCGCCGCGGATCAGGACCCGCTCCAGGACGGCGCCGTGCAGCTGGGTGCCGCCGAGGCGGGCGTCGAGCAGCTCCACGTCGCGCAGCGTCGCCTCCGCGAGGTTCGTGCCGACGCCCCGGACGCCGGTGAGGCGCGTGTCCAGCAGCCGGGCGGCGCGCAGTGACGCCTCGTCCAGCGCGCAGCCGGTCAGCGCGCAGTCCATGAAGCGGGCGCCCGCGCCGTCCTGGCCGGTCAGGTCCGTCTCCCGGAAGTCCAGCGCGTCGTAGTCCCCGTCCGGCTCCAGGCCGCCGCCGTCCTCGTACGGCGTGAGCGGCGGCAGGCGCAGCTCCGGGCGTCTCGCCCCTCGTACCGTCGTCGTGCCGCGCCCGCCCGCCGTTCCCGCCGTACTCGTCGTTCGCGCCGTTCTCCTCGCCATGGGCCCATGCTGCACCGCGCCACTGACAATCCTCTCCGACCTGCGGAAATCTCCCTGCCTCCGGCCGGATGTCACATCCGGTACCCCCTCGGCCGTCGTACGGGCAGACAGGCGCCGTGCCAGGCGACCCGACCGCGACCCCGAACCGAGGGAGAACCCGAGCCATGCATCGCATCACCGTCATCGGCGGCGGCTTCGCCGGACTGACCGCGGCCATCACCGCCGCCGAGGCGGGCGCCAAGGTCACCGTCCACGAGGCCCACCACACGCTCGGCGGGCGGGCCCGGACGGCCGACGGCCCCTACCGGACCAATGACGGGCCGCACGCCCTCTACAACGGCGGCCCGCACTGGGCCTGGCTGCGCCGGCGCGACCTGATCGGTCCGCTCGCACCCATCCCGCCGCTGGAGGCGGCCCGGCTGCGGCTGCGGCACAAGGGGGCGCTGCGCCGCACCCCGCCGTTCGCCATGCTGAAGCTGCTGCGCCGGAGTGTCGGGCCCGCGCCGGTCGACGTCGACTTCCTGACCTGGGCGACCGGGATCGCGGGTGAGGAGGGGGCCCGGGCCGCCGCCCACTACTGCGCGGTCGCCCTCTTCCACCACGATCCGGGGTCGCTGTCCGCCGCCTTCGTGCAGGAGCGGCTGCGCCGGGCCGCCAAGCTGCCGCCCGAGGCGCACTACCCGCGCGGCGGCTGGGCCGGGGTGGTGGACCGGATGGCCGCCCTGGCCTGGAACCTCGGGGTGCGGATGGAGACGCTGTCCCGCGTGGACACGCTGCCCACCGACGCCCCCGTCATCGTCGCCACGTCCCTCGACGCGGCCCGCCGGCTGCTGGACGACCCCGCGCTGACCTGGCCGAGCGGCCGCACCACCCTGGTCGACCTGGCGGTACGGACCCGGCGCGGCGACGCCTTCGCCGTCTCCGACCTGGACGCGCCGGGGTGGATCGAGCGGTTCACGGCGCAGGACCGCACGCTCGCACCGGCGGGCGAGCAGTTGATCCAGGGGCAGATCCCCATCGCGCCGCACGAGTCGAAGGGCGACGGCACCGCACGGGCCGAGCAGCTGCTCGACCTCGGCTTCCCCGGCTGGCGCGAGCGGCTGACCTGGCGGCGCGAGGCGGTCGCGAACGGCCGTACCGGCGCCGTCGACCTGCCCGGCAGCACCTGGCGCGACCGGCCGGCCGTGGACCGGGGCGACGGCGTCTACCTCGCCGGTGACCAGGTCGCCTCGCCCGGTCTGCTGTCCGAGGTCTCCTTCAACAGCGCGCTGACGGCGGTCTCCCTCGCCCTCGGGCGGCGCGAGCTCGACCTCAAGGGTGCTTGACCTCAAGCGAGCTTGAGGTCGTTGAGTGGGGCCAGCAACAGCTCCGCTCCTCACCCTGGGGGTTTCGCCATGCACGCCATCCGACTGCACGCCTTCGGCCCGGCCGGGAACCTCGTCCTGGACGAGGTCGAGGACCCGGCGCCGGGCCCCGGCCAGGTCCGGGTCGCCGTCCGCGCGGCGGGCGTCCACCTCCTGGACACCGCCCTGCGCGAGGGCATCCAGGGGCCCGCGCCCACGCTTCCGGAGCTGCCCACCGTCCCCGGCCGCGAGGTCGCCGGCCTCGTCGACGCCCTCGGGGAGGGGACGCCGGAGAGCTGGCTGGGCAGGCGCGTCGCCGCCCACCTCGGCTTCGCCCCCGGCGGTTACGCCGAACTCGCCGTCACCGATGCCGCCCGCCTGCACGAGATCCCCGCGAACCTGGACTTCGCCGAGGCAGTCGCCATGATCGGCACGGGCCGTACGGCGATGGGGATCCTGCAGTTCGCCGACCTCGGACCCGGCTCGGTGGCCGTGGTCCCGGCCGCCGCGGGCGGCATCGGCACGCTGCTGGTGCAGTACGCGAAGAACGCCGGCGCCACCGTGATCGGCCTCGCGGGCGGGCCGGACAAGACCGCGCTGGTCGCCGCGAACGGCGCCGATCTCGCCGTCGACTACACGGACCCCCAATGGCCCGCGAAGGTCCGCGCCCACCTGGGCGGCAGGGAGGCCACCGTCGTCTTCGACGGCGTCGGCGGGGACATCGCCCGCGAGGCGGTCGCCCTGCTCGGTCCCGGCGGCCGCCACCTGGTCTTCGGCTGGTCGGGCAAGGGCCTGCACGACGGCACCCCGTACCTCGTCGACGGCGTCTCCCAGCAGGTCCTCGGCCCGGTCATGATGGAGCGGGCAGGCGGCGCCGATCCCGTACGCACCCTCGAACTGCGCGCCCTCGCCGAGTCCGCCGGGGGCCGGCTCGTCCCGGCCGTGCGGCGCTTCCCGCTGGCCGACGCCGCCGCCGCGCACCGCGCCCTGGAGAACCGGGGGACGACCGGGAAGGTGGTCCTCGAACCATGACCGGCGGCCGGCGCACCGATCCGCCCGGCGGCCCGGGCAACGGGATGCGACCCGTCCCGAATCGTGTTCTTCTGGCGAAATGAGTGGCTCCCGGACAGGTCGGACAGGGGGACCCGCCGCGCCCGGGGAGACCGATCCCCACCGCTGGTGGGGTCTGGTCGTCATCGCCCTGGCCCAGCTGATGGTCGTCCTCGACGCGACGATCGTGAACATCGCGCTGCCCTCGGCCCAGCGCGACCTGGACATGTCCGACGCCAACCGCCAGTGGGTGATCACCGCGTACACCCTCGCCTTCGGCGGCCTGCTGCTGCTCGGCGGGCGGGTCGCGGACCTGGCGGGGCGCAAACGCACCTTCGTCATCGGGCTGATCGGCTTCGCCGCGGCCTCCGCGATCGGCGGCGCCGCCACCACCTCTGCGATGCTCTTCGGCGCCCGCGCCCTCCAGGGCGTCTTCGCCGCCGTCCTCGCGCCGTCCGCGCTGTCCCTGCTGACGACCACGTTCACCGACCCGCGGGAACGCGGCAAGGCCTTCGGCATCTACGGCGCCCTGGCCGGCAGCGGCTCCGCGATCGGCTTCATCGTCGGCGGCTTCCTCACCGAGTACCTGAACTGGCGCTGGTGCCTGTACGTCAACATCCCCATCGCGGTCATCGCGGTGATCGGCGCGTTCGCCCTGCTGCACGACCGGCCCGGGCACGCCGGTGCCCGGCTCGACGTGCCCGGCGTGGTCCTCGGCTGCGGCGGTCTGGTCGCCCTCGTCTACGGCTTCAGCGAGGCCCAGCCCCGCGGCTGGACCGACCCGCTGGTGCTGGCCCTGTTCGGCCTGGCCGTGGTCCTGCTGGCCGCCTTCGTGTGGTGGCAGACCCGGGCGCCGACGCCCCTGCTGCCGCTGCACGTCATCCGGGAACGCAACCGCGCGGGCTGCTTCCTGACGATGATGCTGGCGGTCATCGGCATGTTCGGGCTGTTCCTGTTCATGACCTACTACCTCCAGGTCATCCTCGGCTACTCCCCCGTGCGCACCGGCCTGGCGTTCCTGCCGCTGACCGTCGCGATCGTCGTGGGCTCCACCCAGATCTCGGCCCGGCTGCTGCCGCACGTCAGCCCCCGGATGCTGATGGTCCCCGGCATGCTCCTCGCCTCCGGCGGCATGGTGATCCTCACCCGGATGACCGTGCACTCGGAGTACGTCTCCGAGATCCTCCCGGCGCTGCTCCTGATGGGCCTCGGCATGGGCCTGACCTTCATGCCGGTGTTCTCCACGGCCACCGCCGGGGTCGCCCCGAAGGACTCCGGCGTGACCTCGGCGACGGTCAACACCTCGCAGCAGGTGGGCGGCTCGATCGGCACGGCGCTGCTCAACACCATCGCGACCAGCACGAGCGCGTCGTGGATCACCGCCCACCTCACCGACCCCTCCCAGCGGGAACTGATCGTCCGGGAGGGCATCGTGCACGGCTACACGGTCGCCATCTGGGTGGCTGCCGGGATCATGCTGCTGGCGGGGGTGGTCGCGGGGGTGATGGTGACGGCCAAGGCGCCGAAGCACGGCACCCCGGCCGAACGCCCGGTGCCGGAGCCGGTGAGGTGAGGCGGAAATCCGCGTGACCGCGAAGGCGCCCGCCGGTAGCGTCCGGTGATGTGATCGATGTGCCCGAGGGACTCGCGACCGCGCAGGCGAAGTACAACGGGGCGGCCGGACGCGCCTTCGTCGAGGGGCTGCCGGCGCTGGCGGCCGGGTTCCTGGAGCGGTGGGAACTGCGGCTCGACGGACCGTCGATGCACGGGTGGGCGGCGCTGGTGCTGCCGGTCGTGCGCCGCGACGGCACCGAGGCCGCGCTGAAGCTCCAGATCGTCGACGCCGAGTCCGAGGGCGAGCCGATCGCCCTGCGGGTGTGGGACGGGGACGGCGCGGTGCGGCTGCTCGACCACGACCCGGCCACCGGCACGATGCTCCTGGAGCGCCTGGACGCCGGCCGCATGCTCAGCCACGTCGCGGACTCCCGCGAGGCCGTCCTGGTCATCGCCCGCCTGCTCGCACACCTCACCGCGACGCCCGCACCGCCCGGCGTGCGCCGTCTGGGCGACATCGCGCGGGGCATGCTGGAGCGCACGCCCAACACCCTGGAGCGCATCCCCGACCCGGCCGACCGGCGGCTGGTCGCCGACTGCGCCGCCGCCGTGCGGGAGGTCGCCGACGAGCCGGGCGACCGGCTGCTGCACTGGGACCTGCACTACGAGAACGTCCTGGCCGCGGACCGCGCCCCCTGGATCGCCATCGACCCCAAGCCGCTGGCCGGCGACCCGGGCTTCGACCTGCTGCCCGCCCTGGACAACCGCTACGACCCCGGCGAGACCCGGTGGCGTTTCGACGCCATGACCGACGTCCTCGGGCTCGACCGGGAGCGGGCCCGCGCCTGGTCGCTGGGCCGCGTGCTGCAGAACAGCCTGTGGAACGTCGAGGACGGCGACCCGCTGGAGACGGAGCAGCTGGAGATCGGGCGGCTGCTGCGCGACCTGTGAGGACCGCGCCGATCACCGGCGGTCCTCAGCGCCGGCTGTCGGGGCGCGGCTCCCGTTCCCGGCGCCCGCCGCGCTCCAGGGCGGCCGGCAGTTCCGTCCTGCGCCGTATCCGCAGCTTGCGGTAGGTACTGGTCAGGTGGGTCTCCACGGTGCGCCGGGCGAGGTGCAGCAGGTCGGCGATCTCGGTGTTCGTGCGGCCGTCGGCGGCCAGTTCGGCGATCCGGCGCTCGCTGCCGGTCAGTGCGCCGGCGCCGGTGCGGGACGCCACCGGGCCGCGGGCACCGCCCTCGCGCAGGGCCTGCCCGGCCAGGGTGAGCCAGCGCAGGGCGCCCTTGCGTTCGGCCAGTTCCGCCGCCTCCCGCAGCCGGGCCCGGGCGCGTCCGCGCTCGCCCGCGCCGAGGAGCTGGCGGCCCTGGGCGAGCAGCGCGGGGATCAGCTCCATGTCGGTGTCGGCGGGCGCGTCCCGCAGGGTCCGTACGGCCTCCTCGGCCAGTTCCAGGCCGCGGCGCCCGCCGGTCGCGGTGCCCAGCACACGCAGGGCGCGGCCCACGGTGCGCGGGGTGTTCCACACCCGGGCCAGCCGCAGTTCCTCCGTCGCCAGGGCCAGCGCCTCCGGGCCGCCGCCCAGCGCCAGCCGGCATTCGGCGACGGCCGTCCGCCACGGGGTGACGACCGGGCTGATCACCTCCCGGGCCGCCTGGCGCCGCCCGCACTCCAGGAAGTCGTGCAGGGCGCCCGCCGGGTCGCCGGTGGCGGCGCGCAGCACGCCCCGCGCGTACAGGTAGCGGTTCAGCTCCCAGTTCTCGGGCACCTCGCGCAGGTCGAAGCGGGCGGCGTAGTGCAGGGCCTCGTCGGTGCGGCCGGTGTGCACCAGGGCCATCAGGGCGTGGGCGTCCCGGTTGCCGGGTCCGGAGCCGGGTCCGGGCCCGCGGTCGGCGGCGAGGGCGAGCAGCCGGGCGTGGTCGCCGCGGGCGGCAACGATGTCGGCGCGGGTGTTGAGCAGCGCGTGCTGCATCGGGTGCAGCAGGGCGGGGTGCTGTCCGGCCAGGCCGCGTTCCACGAGCCGTTCGGCCTCGTCGAGTTCGTCGGCCCACTGGGCGACCGCGGCGGCCGTGCCGAGGAGGAAGGGTTCGGCCAGCGGGTCGGTGGGCTGGGCGAGCAGGTCCCGCACCCGGACCATCGCCTCGTCGGCGGAGATCAGCGCGGCCGTCGCCGCGTACCGCACCAGCAGGGCCTGTCCGGCGGTGCCGACCAGTTCCGGGGAGACCCGGCCGGTCTCGCACAGCCACCGGTACACCTCCTGCCGGGTCGCCAGGTCCGCGTCGGACAGCAGCGCGGTGGCGGTCTGCACGGTGCGGGCCAGGCCGGGGTGGCCGGACAGCCGGCCCTCGGTGCGGCGCAGTACCTCCATCGCGGTACGGATCTCGCCGCGCCCGGCCAGGGCGGTGCCGAGGGCGACGGCCGTACGCACCCGGTTGCGCGGCTCGGCCGGCAGGTGCTGGGCCTCGGCGAGCCGGGCGATGGCGGCCGGGGTGTCGGCCGACGCGTACTCCAGGGAGCCCAGTTCGGTCAGCAGCCGCTGCCTGAGATCGTCGGACACCGGCTCGTCCAGCGCCCGGCGCAGATAGCCGACGGCGTCGGCGGGACGGGCGTCGTGCACGGCGACGGTCACCGCGTCGCGCAGGACGCGCAGCGCCCAGGACAGGCCGACGGCCGGAGTGCGCAGCAGATGCCGGGCGACCGCCTCGACGCGGTCGCCGCGGCGCAGCATCGCCTCCGCCGCCGACCGGTGCACGGCCTCGCGGCGCGGCCGGGGCCAGCCGGTCAGCACGGCGTCGCGCAGCAACGGGTGCGCGTAGCGGGGGCGGCCGCCCTCGTCGGGGCGCAGCAGACCCAGCCGCGTCATGGCGGCGAGCCAGCCCTCGATCCGCGCGGGATCGGCGCCGGCCGCCTCGGCGAGCACGTCGACCGGGTCCCCGGCCGACCCCTGCGCCGGGGGCGGGGACGGGGTGCGCCACAGCGTCGTGCGGTGCGGCGCGTGGGCGTCGTACGGCCCGTGGACCGAGGACGCCGGGTACGGTGCCCCGTCGGTGAATCCGGCGGGTTCGTCGGGGTGCGGATAGGGGCCGTGCTCCACAAGCTCCGCGCCGGGCGGCGGGGTCCGCGGATCCGCGCCGCCTCCGGAGTCCGCGCTCCACACGTCCCGGCAGCCCGGCGCGATGTCCCGGGGCCGACGTGTCCGCGCGGTCGGCGTCTCATGGGTGTGCCGGCGCACGGCGCCGAACGCGGGGCCCTGACGGTACGCACCGTCCGACGGCAGCGCCTGCCCGTACGCGGACGCCTGCGCGTACGCGGCATCCCGCGACGACGCCGGCCGGGCCGTTCCGTCCAGCGGCGGCGCCTGCCCGTACGCACCGGCCAACGGCGACGCCTCCCGGTACACGCCGTCCGACGGCGGTGCCTGCCGGTACGCGGCGCCCGGCGGGGACGCCTGCGGGTGTGGGAGGGCATGCCGGAGTGCGGCCCGGTGGTCCGGCGGGCCCGTGGGCCAGGCCTGTTCCAGGGCCGCGAGGCAGCGCGCCACGTCGGCCGTCGCCGGGCCCGCGCTGTTCAGCCACCAGGAGACGGCGGCCGGGTAGGACCCGGGGTACAGCGCGGCGCAGCTGTCCGGCACCGGCGGGACGCCGTCGGGGTGCGGGGTGCCGCCGAGGTCGTCCAGCAGGGCGTGCAGGAGCAGCGGGCTGCCCGCACCGGCCCGTACGCACTCCTCGGTCCAGCGCGCGGACGCGTCCGGGAAGGCGTCGCGGACCAGCCCGGCCGCCGCCGAGTCGCTGAGCGGGGCGAGGGTGTGGGTGCGCACCAGGGACGGCGACAGCGCCTGGGTGAGTCCGGCGGGCCGCGGGTCGACGTCGTACTGGCTGCGCTCGGTGGCGACCAGCAGTACCGGTAATCGGTCGACGTGCCGGGCCGCCTCCGTCAGCCAGCGGCGCGAGGAGTCGTCGGCGAGGTGGACGTCGTCGACGGCCACCAGCACCGGGCCCTCGGCCGCGTGCGAACGCAGCAGCCGCCACAGCCGGGCCGCACTGCCCCGGTCGTCGCCGCCGGGCGCCGTGTCCGTGAACTCCGGTACCGGCCCGAGGAGGTGGAGGACCATGGCGAAGGGCACCGAGGTGTCCTCGGGCGAGCAGCGCACGCGCAGCACCCGCAGGCCGCGGTCCTCGGCGTGCCGGGCGGCGGTCTCCAGTACGGCGGTGCGTCCGGTGCCGCTGGCGCCGCGCAGCAGGACGAGGCGGCCGGTGCCGGCCCGGGCGCGCTCGATCTCGGCGGACAACAGCGCGTGGGCGTCGTCGCGTTCACGGAGCGGTCCGGTCATCGGTGCCTCCTGTGGTGGATGGTGCTCCCCCGGTGTGTGAGACGAACGACTGCGGTGAACGGTGGTGCGAAGTGGCGCGGGTCACGGTGGTCCGCGGCCGCCTCCACGGGCCCCCACGTCCTTGCGGAGCCCCTCTGACCTGCCGGGACGACCGCACGACGGCCGCTCGTGGCGGTCGGCGCACTGGTCTCGTGGTGTGCCTCGTGGTGCTCCACGATTGCGAAGTCCCAGCAGTCCCATAAGTGTGGAACACGCACATCCGCTACCGGCCTGTGCCGGAGTGCGGGCACGTGAACAGGGGGGAAACGGTTGCTCAACTCACCCCGGAACACCACCACATCCATGACATCCGCCACATCCACGACGTCCACGGCGTCCGCGCACGGGCCGGGCAAACCGGTCGGCGTCGTCGACCGGCGGGTCCCGGTGGCGGTGTCCGCTCCGGACCCGATCAGCCGCGAGGGCGCGGTCAGCCAGTTGCGCCGGCACCCGGAGATCGACCTGCGCGATGAGTCGGGGCCCGGCACGGTGGCCCTGCTCATCGAGGACGCGCTCGACGACGCGGCGCTCACCCGGCTGCGCCGGATCGTGCGCAGCGAGGGCGCGCGCGCCGTGCTGGTGATCGGTGCGATCCGCGAGAGCGAACTGCTCGACGTCGTCGAGTGCGGCGTCGGCGCCATCGTCTGGCGGCACGAGGCCACCGCCCACCGGCTGGTGCAGGCCGTACTGGCCGCCTCGCGCGGCGACGGCGACCTGCCGGCCGACCTGCTGGGCCGGCTCATCAGCCAGGTGGGCACGCTGCACCGGGGCGCGGCGGGTCGCCCCGGCGCCCCCTCGCTGGGCCTCGCACCCCGAGAGGTGGACGTCCTGCGGCTGGTCGCCGAGGGTCTCGACACCGGAGAGATCGCCGGCAAGTTGTCCTACTCCGAACGCACCGTCAAGAACGTGATGCACGGACTCACCACGCGGCTCCATCTGCGCAACCGCGCCCACGCCGTGGCCTATGCCCTCCGGGAAGGCTACATCTGACCGAACGGGCAATCGAGGGCGGACCCATTGGTCCGCGCGGGCACGGCATCCTGCCCGTCCGTCGTCCCCGGGGCGCGTGCGGGCAGGGCGGGCCGGAGGAACGATCGGTGAGAGCATCGGTGACCGGCACCGGTGACCGGCGGCAGCGGGCGGGCCGCGCGGACTGGAGTGCGGGCAGGGCGGGAGCGCTAGCGTGATCCACGAGGTGGACGAGGTCCTCAAGACCCTGCTCAAGGGCGGGGCGTTGACGGACTCGGGCATCGACGTGGCCTTCGAGGCACCCACCCGTGACTGGGCGGCCCGCCGCAACGCGCCCGTGGTCAACGCCTACTTGTACGACATCCGCGAGGACGTGGGCCGTCGGCACCGCGGCCAGGTGGCGGTGCGCGACCAGGACGACATCGTCGTCAAGCGCCGCCAGCCGCCCCGCTGGTTCCGGCTGTCGTACCTGGTGACCGCCTGGACGAAGACCCCGCAGGACGAACACCGGCTGCTGTCCGCGGTACTCGCGACGCTGCTGCCCCGCGAGCAGCTGCCCCCCTACGAACTCCCCGGCGCGCTCGGCTCGATGGGTCTCCCGGTGCCGATGACGGTGGCCGGTGTCCAGACCGAGTCCCGTTCCCTCGCCGAGATCTGGTCCGCCCTGGGCGGCGAGCTGAAGCCGTCCCTCGACCTGGTGGTGACCGCGCCCTTCCCGGCCTACCCCGAGTACGACGCCGGGCCCCCGGTCACCGAGGGCGCGACGGTCCGGATCGGCGGCGTCGAGGGCGACCCGCCGATGTCCGAGGGCCGCTCGCACCGGCCGCACCAGGTGGTGGCGGCCCGCGCGGCCCGCAAGGCCGTGACGGACGGCCGCACGAAACGACAGTGACGACAGTGACGACCGCCGACACCCGCACTCCCGACGCCGCCACCGCCTCCACCACCGGCACACCGGGCGCCGCCCCGCCCGGCGATTCCGGCCGGGCACTGCTCGCCCGGCTCGACGTCCTGCGGGAGCGGGTGGCCGCGCTGGTCGAGCACCGCACCGCCGACGACCCCACGGCCGACGATCCGCTGCGTGGCCTGTACCTGCCCGACGAGGCCGTCCAGCACCTGCTGCGCACCTGGCCGTCCGCCGGCGCCGAGCCGGTGGGCGTGGGCGTCCCCGTGGCGCCCGCCGCCGCCCGCACTCCGGCCGGCCTCGCGGACCGGCTGGCCCGGCTGGCCGGGCAGACAGGGCTGACCGAGCTGGACACCGCCGCCCTGCTCGTCGCCCTCGCCCCCGACGTCGACCGCACGTTCGAGCCGCTCTACGGCTACCTCAACAACGACGTGAGCCGCCGGCGCGCCACCGTGGGCCTCGCCCTCGATCTGTGCGGGGTGCCCGCGCACATGGCCACGGCCCGGGCCCGCTTCCACACCTCGGCCCCGCTGCGCGCCCTGGGCCTGCTGGAGGTCGAGGAACCCGAACGCCCCTTCCTGACCCGTTCGCTGCGCGTCCCGGACCGGCTCGTCGCCCACCTCCTCGGCGACGACACCCCGGACGCCGCGCTCCTCGGCCTGCTGCTCCCGATGCCGGGCCCGCTGCCCGCCGCGGGCGGCGACGCCGACGTCTTCGTCCGGCGCCTGGCCGCCCGGCTGCAGGACGGCCCGCTCACCGCCTATCTGCGCGAACCGCGCGAGGGCGACGGCCTGGCCGCCCTCGCCACCGTCCTGGACGCCGCGGGCATCGACGCACTGCGCTGCACCGGCCCCGAGGACCACGTGCCCGAGCTTCTGCGCGAGGCCCGGCTCGGCGGCCGGGCGATCGTGGTGTCGGGTCTGCCCGAGAAGCCGGGCCCGTTGGTGCGGTCGCTGACCGCCGCGACCGACGTGACCGTGCTCATGACGGACCCGCGCCCCTACGACCCCCACTGGGCCCCGGCCGACCCGCTCGTCCTGGACGCCCCGGGCCGCCGGGCCGGTGGCGTGGCCGTCTGGCGGGCCGCGCTGGGCGCCGACGCCGACGGGTTCGACCTGGCCACGGCCGTCGCCCCGTACCGGCTCGGCGGCGACCGCATCCAGCGGGCCGCGCACACCGCCCAGGCCCTCGCCGCCTTCGACGGCACCCCGGTCGGCGCCGAGCACGTCCGGCTCGCCGCCCGGCGCCAGTCGGCCTCCGGGCTGGAGAGCCACGCCCGCCGGATCCGGCCGGACGTGGACTGGCAGGACCTGGTCCTGCCCCACAAACCCCTGGTCCAGCTCCGCGAGCTGGCCCTGCGCGCCCGCCACCGCGACCGGGTCCTCGGCGACTGGCGGCTCAGCGCGGGCGGTGGCCGGGGCCGGGGCGTGCTCGGCCTGTTCGCGGGCGAGTCCGGCACCGGCAAGACGCTGTCGGCCGAGGTGGTCGCCGCCGACCTGGGCCTCGACCTGTACGTGGTCCAGTTGTCGTCGGTCGTCGACAAGTACGTCGGCGAGACCGAGAAGAACCTGGAGCGGATCTTCACGGAGGCCGACCGCACGGACGCCGTACTCCTCTTCGACGAGGCCGACGCCGTCTTCGGCAAGCGCTCCGAGGTCAAGGACGCCCACGACAAGTACGCCAACATGGAGAGCGCCTACCTGCTCCAGCGGCTGGAGTCCTTCGACGGCATCGCCCTGCTCACCACCAACCTGCGCGCCAACATCGACGAGGCGTTCACCCGGCGCCTGGACCTGGTCGTCGACTTCCCGTTCCCGGACGTCGAGCAGCGCCTGGCGCTGTGGCGGCACAGCCTGTCGCGGGTCCCGTCCTCCGACGGCATCGACCCGGGGGTGCTGGCGCGGGACTTCGAGCTGGCCGGCGGTTCGATCCGCAGCGCGGTCGTCACGGCCGCGTACCTCGCCGCCGGGCGCGACGACATGGTGACGGCGGACGACCTCCTGGAGGGCGCCCGCCGCGAGTACCGCAAGGCCGGGAGACTGGTCCCGGGGGAAGGCGGCTGGTGACGGCCGCCGGGCCGCCTCCGGCCGTCACCCCTTCTTCGGGTGGATGATCTCCCACTCCTGGTCGTCGACGTTACTGCAATTGTCGAGCACCATCTTGGAGAAGAGGGCGCCGCCGTTCGCGCCCTCGACGCCGAGGCACTTCTGGTTGCTGGAGAAGTTGCGGATCCAGTAGGCCCCGCTCTCCTGCTTGTCGACCCACCAGAACTGGTTGTCGGTCGCGCTGGTGCTGTCGCACTTGAACTCGGTGACGGGCGTCCCCACGGCAGCGGCACCATGGTAGGGCAGGTCCATGCAGTACTGGTCCTTGATGTTCCGGATCTGGAAGAGGTCCGTCCCGCCGGGGCCGGCCTTCGCGTACTTCACCTCAAGGTTCCAGATCTGGTTGTCCCCGTCGGTGTCGTCGCAGACCGCCTGCTGGACGGGTCCGTCGAGCTCGCCCTTCTCCCGCCCGGGGAGTTCGGCACACATGTGGCTGGTGGTGTTCCGCAGCAGGATGTTCTGGGCGGGGACCACCGGCTTCACGGCCGGTTTGGCGGGCTTCTTGGCCTCCCCGCCCTTGTCGCCGCCGTCGCCTCCGCCGTTGTCCTTCTCCGGCTCCTGGGTGGCCGGCGGCTGCTGCACCTGCGGCTGCTCGACGGGCGCGGACTCGGCACTGCTGGGCAGCGTCTCCGGAGTCGCACTCGGACTGGGCGCCAGCGCGGCACCGGCCTGCTCGGTCTGCTCCGTCGCACTCGTACGGACCTGCGGCTTGTACGCGATCCAGATCATCACGAACGCGATCGCCAACGCCAGGAAAATCCCGAAGAACGTCGCCAGCCAGCGGGGCAGAAAACCACGCTGGACATACGTCCCCTCGACCTCGGTGGGGTCCACCCCGGAACGCCGCACCGCCAGCGTGTACGGACGCTCCTCCTTCGCACCGAACCAGATGATCTGCTTCGGCTTCAGCCGCGTCTCCACGAACGCCGCACGACCCGGCTCGAT